>JAZDHI010000068.1:0-65445 GCA_043806115.1 Bacteroidota bacterium | reverse complement strand
TTGCGTGTTGATACTGTTTATATAAACAGCCACCCTGGTTGCATAAAGTGGATTATTTACCGTACTCGAAGTAAATTCAAGACATGGTTGAGTATATACAGGGAAAGGAACAGGATTGGTGAACCTTAAACGGCAGATCCGGGTGCCTGGTGCGGTTGTTGAAACAATAAAGCCATTTCCATTTCCTGGAGGGGTTCTGCCTGCAACCCTGATCAAACCGTAAATACTTGTGTTTGAGTTATTGGGTTGCATATTGGTTGGTAACTGGGAAGAACCCGGCACAACGGTAACCATATGCGGAGTGAAAGCGCCGCCCGCCAGGATATCAGGATTATAAAGGATTCCAAACTGAATAGTGGCCAGTTCCATGGGCTGTGCAGAATCCGTATCCTGAAGCCATATATCAAATTCAAAAATACTGTCAGCCGTTTGTGTTACATTTCTGATGGTAATCAAAAAATCCTCCATAATCTTTGGGGAACTTTCAACCTGTGAACAGACAGGCAGGGCTAAATGAGTTAGCATCATCACCCCAAAAGCGAATGATGTGAATGGTTTTGTTTTCATAATTCATGAATTTTTAAACCTGATCGTAGTTCGATTCATTAAACTCTATGGTTTATATGATCATAACCTTCCGGCTATGAACACCTTTGGCTGTTATAACTTTTACAACGTAAGGGCCGGCTGCCGCACTCAGCGTGAAGCTGCTCTGAGTTCCGCTATCAATTGAACTGTTCAGGATCATTCTTCCGGTAAAGTCATATACCTGGATTTCACCGCTTAGCCCTGTGAAATTATTGACTATTACGGTTTTACCAAGGCTGTAGATATTGACTTCTGCAGAATCAGGATTGGATGAATTCTCAGTGAAATGGAGTTTGAACCTGTGCTCACTCTCTCCGGCGATGTAGCTGAAACTATATTGCGCGATATCCGAAAGGTTTTGAAAAATACCTTCCTTCTGATCCTCCAGCATAATCATGACATTGTTGTTGAAACTCTCCAATCCTTTAACATTCAGAATGAAGTTGCCTGATACCCCGCATTTGAAACCGAGTTCAATTACTTGGCCCGGCACAAACGGTTGCTCATTGATGCTTAGTTCTTTCCCTTCAGTATAGCTGAAAAGTTGAGGTGCTTCTTCAATGCCGCGTAGTTTACGGGCATCAGAATGAGCATCAAAACCTGCCGTAGCTTCGCTGTTGAAATGGAAAAAGGTAACATCGTTATAGTTATTTCCTTCAGCCCGAAGTTCAAGCATATTTGCGTGAAGTTCTTTGTAAAAGGGTGTATTGCTATGAACCCTTGCAGATAATGGTATCGTTAATATTTCCGGGTTTGTATTACCAAGTGCTTTTACAAAAAAACCATTCATGGGAGGTATGATGCCATCGGTTAAAGCACCCACAGAGCCGTTCCATGAAATATACTGCGTCCCGTTCCATACATAGACAGCTTGTTCGGCAGCGGTATTCGGAATAAGATCCCAATCGAGTGAACAGGGATGCGGATTGCCCAGGAGGTTCCACCCGACCCGGTCGGGATCATTACCTGGATTACTATTTTTTAAACTTGTTGAATAGTTGTTTTGTATTAATTTCCCATAAAAACGGGCAGTGTGAGGTTGGGTCAGATACATGGAATAACCTGTGGTTGTTATCAATAAATCAGCAACTTCCTGATTGATCCAATTACCTGAGAATTCATCATACAGACGTGCCCATACAGTTTGCTGATCGTCCGGAAAAACACTGCCAAAAGATGTGAATGGATATCCCATAGGTGATGATAAAAAGTGAAATTCATGATCTGGCATATTGCATTTGACCAAAGCAGATTTTTCATCCAGAAATTCACTGCCTATAAACGATCCGCCATCCTCAATGATAATGCTTACACATGAGGCCGGTGTTGTCAAAGTCGGGTAATTCAGGCAATCACCGGGGATTTTTACCTGAGAATCTGACTGAGGTATGCCACTGCTCCAGTTTCCTGCATCAAACCAGTTGCTTCCTGAATTACCGGTCCAGATCGCTTGAACACCGGGGCAATCATTCACCATCATAAAGACATGATTGCTTCCGAAGATGTTTTCGCAGGATGAATACACGGAGGCATAAACCCGATCACCATTTTCCGGTATATAGGTAAAAGTGTCTCCACAAATGGTTCTAAAAATATCATAATCAAGGGGTGCCACCGTCCATTCATAAAGAAATGGAATGGTGTCCTGGCATTCAGGATAGGCAGTAAAAGTTACCGGTGAGCCTGAACAGATATTGTTTTCATTGGCTGTAACGTATAAATCCCGGTAATAAATTGCGACCACGGCTGTGCCTGTCATCGGGGTGGAACCACAGGCATTTTCTCCATAAATATAATACTCCCCTTCAGAATCAACTTCAAATGTCAGGGCTTCGCCTGTGCCAAAAACTTCAGCACCATATGCGGGTACAGGAGAATAAATGACGCCAACTTCAGAGTCAGTAATGCCAAATTGATATATATTTTTCATACAGCAGGATTCTTCATTACTCAAAACTTCAAACGCCGTCGGAGGGCCGGTACAGGTATATATATAAACCTCACCTGAAATAACAAACCTGTTTAAGGGGCATGGCATTTCCGGGCTTACGGTCATTTTTACAAACACGGTATCCGCGTTTCCGGGAATATAGGTAAACTCGCTGGTGTCAGAATTTTCTACAGCAGAACCATTGATAAACCATTCAAAAACAGGGTCTGTTCCGGCATTATATAAGAAGGTTCTCAGGGTAACCGGATCACCTGAAACCAAACTTATAAATGGCCAATAATCAAGCTGAATCCCGGTCCCGATCGAAACCACATTAAGGGTATTTGAGAATGCACTGCATCCAGCACCGGTAGATACTTTTACTCGAACAGGCAACACATTTTGTCCAGGAGTATAGGAATAAACAGGTGAGTTGTCTCCAACCGGAAAGTTGTTTTGATACCATTGATATACCGGATCATCAGCGTTAGTGGCAACTGCAGTAATGGTAACAACACTTCCATCACAAATGGTATCAAGATCAGCAGTTATCGTTGCCCCGGGTTCCGGTAATTCATAAATATAAGCGATGCCGTTCATAGCAATGGTGCCGGAATCATTGGTACCGGTTATGGTATAGGTTCCTGCCGGCTGAGCACCAAAGCCAACCAACCACCCGGTGCCTTCAATAAATTGCGAGGTAGAGGTATTGTCGCGGAAAAGTTCATAGGTAACCCCTTCCTGTGAAAGAGACAATCCCACCGGCAAGCCGGGCACATTTCCGCAGTATCCACCGCCGCCGGTTATTGAATAAATAATTGGTAAAGGATTATCCGGATCAGGATTCAGCACTGGATTTTCAATGACAATGGCATTTTCACCGGGGATAACCTGTATTTGCCACGGGGAGCCATGATCAATGTATAAACAGGGTTTAAAAAAAGGTGATTGTGTGGCTGGCGAAAATGCAAGACAGGGTTGGGAGTTAACCGGAAACGGAACAATATTGGTAAACCTTAAACGGCATATACGCAAACCCGGTGCTATAGCAGGTACAGTAATTACGCTACCATACAGAGGTGGCGTGCCAATCCTGATCTGACCTGCCACTGCAGTGTTGAAAGCACTGAGTTGCATATTATATGGCAAATCAGAAGAGCCGGGAACAGTGGATACCATACCGGCAGTGGGTTGATTTCCGTTCAGAATGCTTATATCATATTGAATCCTGATTTGAATGGACATCAATTCCATAACCTGTGCCGGGTCTGTATCCTGTAGCCATAAATCAAATTCGAAAGCATTCTCAGAAATCTGATCAATATTACTGATGGTAAGTAAGTAATCTCTGAAACTCTCCGGTGCTTTTATTTCCTGTGCGACAGCAGGAAAAATGAGTTGCAGGTAAAGAAATGCCAATAAGGCCATTATCGGGATCAGTTTTGTTTTCATGATATTTTTTTTAATCAGGAACTGCTCAGATTACCCGGAAGGAATATCAACCAACATTCCGGACTTGTTATATCAAGTAACTATAAATTATAATTGACAGGAACCGGCAATCCGGTTTTATATTACCAACAAGCATTTGATTCGCATTGATCTGTTCAGGCAATTGATTCTATTCTATTCCGGGTGATAAAAACGCCGGAGGCCGTGAGACATATGGTATAAATAGGTGAGTAAAATAAACTTCCAATAATTTTATGGAAAAACTAAAGATACAAAATTATTCGATAGAATTCAAGTGTAATGATGGTAAATTAAGTATGAAAGTATTCATAGATGCCTTGATGAATTTTACACAGGAGATGGATCTAATACCTTCTCATGTAAGTAATAACTCTGTTTAACTGGTAGGAATATTTTTCAACTTGCACAAAATCAATACTCTTGAAGTACTGACAAGTGCAATAGAGGCAATGATCGCAAACCCGGAAACAACTAAAAATCAGATGCTCAGATGGATTACCTGATAAAGACTTTCTGTGTCAGGATACCTTCTGATGTAGCTACTTTGACAAGATATGTTCCTGTTGCGATATTCAGGGTGAAACTGCTTATATTTCCTGAATCGAATCCTGTGTTCATAATATCCCTGCCGGTAAGATCAAAAACTGAAACCTCACCCGGAAGACCGGAATAATTATTGATTGTGATCGTTTTATCAAAGCTGTAAATACTGAAAAGCGATGTTTCCTGTGATGCCGGCATTTCAGTGAATTTTAGCCTGAACCTGTGTTCATCTTCCCCTTTAATATAGTTGAACTTGTATTGAGGATTTTTCATCAGGTCATGAACCAAATTCTCCCTGAGGTCGCAGAGCAAGATATGCGTGGTTTTGCCGAAACTTTCCAACCCCTTGGCATTCAGACTGAAAATACCCGGATTTGAACATTTGAAACCGAGTTCAATTTCTGTCCCGGCCATGAAAGGTTGCTCATTGATGCTGAGCTCTTTTCCTTCAGCATAGCTGAAAAGCTGGGGTGCTTGCTCAATGCCCCGGAGTTTACGGGCATCAAACTCAGGGTCGAATGCTGCTGTGGCATCCTGATTGAAGTGAATAAACGTTTTGTCAGTATAATCTTCCCCCGATACAGTCATCTCAATCAACTGAGCAGGAATTTCTCTATAAAACGGTACATTTCCGTGAACCCTTGCAATGGCAGGGATCGTAAAGTCTTTCCAGTAACTGGCTGTCATTTTTACAAAGAAACCATTCATCGGTGGGATGATGCCATTTTCCAGAGCACCGACAATACCGTTCCAGGATATGTACTGCGTACCATTCCATACGTAGACAGCATTTTCAATAAAGTTATGTGGTATCAGGTCCCAGTCTATGGCGCTCGGGAAAGGGTTGCCCAGCAGGTTCCAGCCGGCCCAGTCAGCGAGACCGCTTGTATTGTAGTTCTCTATGTGGGTTGACGAATTCGTGCCATTCAGTAATCCGATAAAATGTGCTGTGTTGGGTAATGTCAATTGCATGGAATATCCTTTGGCTTTTTCAAACTGATCAAATTTTGTAAGATTAATCCATTCACCATAACGTTCTTTGTATTTGCGGGCCCAGATAGTGTTTTGATTGGTCGGGAAAACCTCTCCGAAAATTGGATTCGGGTTAACAGGCGAACTGAGAAAATGGAATTCTTCATCTGAAATATTACATTTAACCAGGGCAGATTGCTGTTCTAAAAACTCACCTCCGATAAAGGAACCCCCATGCTCAATAATAATGGACTTACATCTTGCAATACTGGTGATGGTTGGATAATTGGGCCTGCCACCCGGAATAATGGCGATGGTATTGGTGCCCGGAACTCCATTGTCCCAGTTGTTCTGATCATGCCAGTTTTCACTGTTGTTCCCGATCCATGTGGTTGAAATTCCCGGACAATCATTGACCATCATCAATATCCTGTTATTGTCAGGAAAATGAAGATCATCGTGCTGACAAGGCGTTGCCATTAAGACGGTAATGACATCGCCGTTGACGGGTGTATAGATGAAATCATCCGGCTTAGGGTTCCATTCCCAGTTTCCGTTGATTACCCAGTTATAGGTGCAAATAACAGATTCTGGCTGGTTTGATTTCGCATTGAAAACCACTTCCTCGCCGCTGCAGATGTTGTTATCCGACACAGAAACAGTTGCCCGGGTATCGAAAGGATAGAGGTCAGCATGTCCGTTCATCCAGGTGGAATCACAGGCATTGACTGCCAGATAATAATAGTCTCCGCCTTGAAATCCATATTCTTCAACGGCATTGCCAGATCCGAAAAATTCATATGGTGTATGATAAAATAATCCGTCGAACTCCATTAACAAATAGTATTTCACACCTATTTCCGTATCTGACAGGCCAAATGAAAAAAATTCCCCTCCGCAGGTATTGGTTTCCCCCCATACATCAAAAGCCAGCGGCGGACCCGTACAAGTATAAATCACTACTGTATTGGAATAATAGACATCCGACAGACATGGAACCTCCAGGCTGGGGATCATCCTGACATACACTTCATCAGCCGGTCCGGGAGTATAGGTCAGCTCACAATTATTGACAGGGACCTGTACATCGTTTACAAACCATTCAAAGGTTGGTTCAAGGCCTGCATTGTAAGTATAGGGTGCCAGGGTGATTTCTTCTCCGGCTACCAGCTGAATGGGCTCATTGATATCGAAATAAACAGATGCGTAATTGATGAAGACTTCCAGGTTTAATGTATTTGATACAGCTGCACATCCCTGTTCAGATGTTACCCTTAGCCAGATATTATCCCCGTCAACTGCCCATAAAGTCAAAGTCGCAGAATTGGTTCCTACCGGAGCATTGTTTCTGAACCATTGGTAAGTAACTTCACCCGAAAAATCAAGATCTGCGGTAAAAGTGGCATTGCTGCCATGACAATAGGTGTCCTGATCCGCGGAAATTGTAACTACTGGCAGAGGTGCTTCTGCAATGGTTGTTGATCCGGCCATTTGGGTTGTTCCGTTTTCATTGGTGCCGGTAATGGTATAAACCCCGTCAGGCTGTAGCCCGAAGCTAAGTGGAGTGCCGGTGCCGATCAGGGTAAGATTCGTGGTTAAGCCATCTCTGAAAAGTTCATAAACTACACCGGATTGTGAATATTCCAGTCCGACCGGCATACCCTGATCTCCCTGGCAATAATCCCCACCACCGGTTACCATGAAGGGAAATGGTAACAAATCATTACCCTGACCCAGAACAGGATTCCCGGTAACAATGGCATTGATACCTGGTATTACAGGTAACTGGGTATTTAATCCGTTCAGGTAAATGGCGACCCTGGTAGCATAGGATGGAGTAATTGCTGTACTGGGTGTGAATACAAGGTCGGGGGTGATTCCTGTTGTGAAAGGCAATTGGTTGACCATACGGAGTGATACTATCCTGACCCCCGGTGATGATGCGGGAACTATAAAACCGTTTCCGGAACCGGGTGCTGCCCGGCCGGCCACTCTGATCAAACCGCCGGTTGATGAATTGACCGAAACAGGTTGCATTGCTTCCGGTAGTTCTGAAGAGCCGGGAATTATACTCGTCATTCCGGAAGTTTGAGCAGCTCCGTTTAATATCTGGGTATTGAAACAAATTCCAAACTGGATGGTGGCAAGTTCCATTGGTTCGTCCATGTCGGTATCAAGGAGGTAAATGTCAAATTGCAGTACATTATCTGCAGTTTGAAATATGTTCTGTATTGACAGCAGAAAATTCTCCGGATTGTGTGGTGAAGACAATGGCTTGACATTTCCACTGATTCCCGGCTGAACAATCATTTGCAAAACCAAAATCACGCTGCAGATAGTTTTCGTTTTCATAGCTTTTTCTTAATATTGGACGGAAATCTCAAATAATTAACATGCATACACTCTTCTCAAAGAAGAAAAGCAAGCCATATCAGAAAGGTATCCGGCTTTGATGAAAATCAGTGATTCGGCCGGATTTAAAGTATTTTGATTATTTCTCTTTTATAACTGAAGATGAGGCTAAATTGTATCTTTATTCAAATAGCTGAGGAATAGTATGTTTAGTTACGGCAGTTACACAAATATACGCAATATATGCGCAAAACGGAGGGTAAAATCAATAAAAATTGAGTGCCCGGTATGATATTTATTAACAGCTAAAAATTGTTAAAAACCAGGTATTCATAAGGAAGAAGCCAATGTCAGGCTTATATTTGTAAATCAACACAGCAATATGAAAATTTGTTTTCTGGGGCTTTTAATTGTGTTCTTAACTTCCTTTTCGTCAAAAGCCCAGGTTTTGCATGGAATCATAACCGATACGCAAAACAGGACTGTACCTTTTTCAACGGTTTTTGTCAAAGAGTTATCGTTTGGAACTGCAGCCAATGAAGATGGACAATTTGAACTGCGACTTGAAGAAGGCTCATATACTTTTGTATTTCAGTGCATGGGATATCAGACAGTTACCAGGAATATTGAGATTCATCAGCAGAATGAGCCATTGCAGATAATCCTGCCCGGGATGGTTTATTCGCTGAAGGAGGTGGAAGTTTCAGATGGCGGTGAAGATCCGGCTTACCGGATAATGCGCCGGGTTATACGGAAAGCCCCGCTGTATGCAGGAATGGTCAAATCCTTCAAGGCGGAAGTTTATATCCGTGGCAGTCTGAATATCAGGAAAATATCAGCAATGGTAAAATGGATGGCCCGCGAAGATCTGAAGAAATCAGAAATCAGGGAAGGCGGAACCTATCTGGAAGAATCCGTTAATGAGATTGAGTTTACTTCACCGGATAAAACAAGGCAGAAGGTTAAATCCATTCACAGTACGTTTCCGGGAGGCAATGAAAACCGTTCGTCCGGAGCCATCGGCTTTATCTCCGGAAATATTTATCAACCGGGTGCATTTGGCAATGCAAGATCGCCATTGGCTCCCGGAGCGTTTAACTATTATAAATTCCGTTATGAGGGTGTCAATACATACGGAGATGTGGTTGTTGACAAAATCAAAGTGATTCCCAAGGGGGACGGACCCCAGTTTGTAAGCGGTTATCTCTATATTATTGAAGGTCTCTGGTGCATTTACAGCCTTGACATTAGTATTAACGAGCAACTGGGAATGACCATACAACTGAATCAGTCATACGGTGAAGTTCGTGAAGGTGCCTGGCTGCCGGTAAACAACCGTTTTAAAATAGATGCGGATCTGCTGGGAAATGCCGGTGGTTTTCTTTATAGTACATCGATCAGGTATCATTCGCTGGATGTGAATCCACCCGATCTTAAACCTTCGCGCACAGCTGAATCTGTTATAGCAAAACACGGAAGAAAAGAAGCTGAAAAGGAAGCCAGAACAGCAAAGCTGGATAAGAAAGCCGCCGGGCTGATGTCAATCGAAAATCCTTCAACAGCAGAAGCATACAGATTAGCCAGGATCAACAACAGGAAAGCGGAATTGCTGAAAAGAGACTCATTGCGGAATAATCATGAGTATGTGGAGCATTACAAAACTGTTTTTGACAGCAATGCCCGGAAAACAGATTCTGTTTTCTGGAACAGGGTCAGACCGATTCCACTGGCAGCCAATGAACTCAAAAGTGTCAAGGCTTTCGACTCCATTCAATTCAGGCAATCTGGAAAAGCGGCCGATTCAGCTAAAACATCCAATCCCGGTAATAAAAAGATATTTAATACACTGCTCTTTGGAGGCAGAATTGAGCCCGATACCACTCAATTTCTCCGGACTGACGGACTGTTGAACCCCTTCGGCGTGAGTTTTAATACGGTAGATGGGCTTGTTTACAAAATGGGTATGAGTTACCAGCGAAAGCTGAACAGAAGTGCAATCCTGGATGCCTCTGTCAGGCCCGGTTACGCTTTCAGCAGGAAGACCCTCTTTTGGCTTGCCGGACTTGGCTTCAGCAGTAATGGAAGATACCGGAATTCATTAAGACTTCAATTCGGTACAGGTAGTTTTGATTTTAATACGGCAGGAGGAGCTGCCATACTGGAGAATACCGTTGCTTCCCTCTTTTTCCGACAGAACCTGATGCGGCTCTTCGACAGGGATTTTATTGAACTGAAGCACAGCATTGATCTTGCAACCGGGTTAAAACTTAGAACAGTCTTATCAGCTTCTGAGGCCCGGAAATCTGAAAATAACAGTGATTTTTCATTTTTTTACAACGAAAAGAGGGAATATAAACCGAACGTACCTGATAACCCGCACTACCGTTTTGCCAATCATCGTGAGTTCATTTCCGAAATTGTCCTTACCTATAAACCCACCCCATTTTATGTCATCAGGGAGGGCATCAGGACTCCCCGGCCAGGGATGAACCAAACACCGGAATTTTCCCTCAGCTGGCGAAAAGGCATACCTGTTGGTGGATTTGAAACAGATTTTGACCTGGTTCATTTTTGCATTGACCATAAATTCAGAACAGGGTTGAAAGGAAACTTCGGATATATTCTGAACGCCGGTTATTTCCTGACCAAAAGGAATATTTTCTTTAATGAATTCAGGCATTTTCAGTCACAACCAATCGTTACAGGAATCAAAAACTTTTATCCGCTGATGCAGATGGGGGATTATTACCGGTACAGCACAGATTCTTATTACGCTGAGGGCCATATTGAGTATAAAACTCCTTACCTGCTACTGAAAAGGTTGCCCCTGGTCAGGAACCGTCTGTGGGAAGAAAGCTTGTTATTAAATTACCTTTACACTCCTGATTATAAACATTGTATTGAGTTTGGCTACGGAATAGGTAATTACTTTTATAACATCGGCTTTTTTACGGGCTTAGAAACAGGCAGGTTCAGGACTGCTGGCCTCAGAATTTCGATTCCGGTACTCGGTAAAAGAGAGATTGTTGTGGGATTGTAATCCTGTGATGTTTGTTGTTAAGGAAAAGCATCTGACAAATAACAACCTTTGAAGTATAAACTGAAATATACAGTAATTGGGTTATTTTTGTCAAAGGAAACCCAATGCAGTTCCATTGACCTTATCCTGAAAGAGCCGTTATCATTGGATTTAGCAGACTGATTATTAAAAAGCCATGGAAACTCAAACCAACAATCCGCTTCACGGTAAAACCCTTGAAATGATTCTGAATGCATTGGTTGAATACTATGGATGGAATCAACTCGGGTATCATATCAACATTCGTTGTTTCAACGAAAATCCAAGCATTCAATCGGGTTTGAAATTTCTTCGGAAGACACCCTGGGCCCGTAAAGAGGTTGAAGAACTTTACCTGAAGGTGATTGCCGGCCGTAAATGAAAAACAGGAAAAAAGTAATCGTCGTAGGAGGCGGGCCTGCCGGTATTATGGCTGCCTGGTGGCTGGCTGAACAATTTGAGGTTCACCTCTTTGAGAAGGAGAAAATGACCGGACAGAAGTTCCTCCTTGCCGGCAAGGGAGGTTTCAACCTTACCAACCGGCTAACAGCTGATGCTCTTTTACCGAAATACTCCCCGGTTGGTTTTCTTGATAAGGCATTGCTTGAATTTGACAGCCTGAAACTGCGTGAATGGTTGTTTCATCTGGGTATTCCGACCTTCGAGGGTAGCAGTGGCAGGGTTTTTCCGGAAAAAGGAATCACTCCGGCTCATGTTTTGAAGAAAATTGGAAAATCACTGGAATCGGGGGGCGTAGTTATTCACCTTAAGCACAGACTTACTTCCTTCAACCATGACATGGTTTTTAACTTTTCGACACCGGATGGTCAGGTATCTGTTAAGACTGACTATGCGATTCTGGCTTTGGGTGGCGCATCCTGGCCAACAACCGGTTCTGATGGTGAATGGATAAATTTAATCAATGAAAAAGGCATTACTACCTTGCCGTTTCAATCATCCAACTGTGGTATTGAGATAGACTGGCCTGACACAGTAAGAAATTATCATACTGGTAAGCCATTGAAAAACATAGAATTAAAGATTAATGAAAAAGTAAGCAGGGGAGAAGCGCTGATAACGGATTACGGTCTTGAAGGCAATGCAGTATATCCTTTGGTCCCTGAAATCAGAAGGATTCTTTCAGGGAATGTGCTTCCGCTGATGAGCATTGATTTTAAACCGCTAAATACGCCGGACCAATTGAAGGGAAAAATTACCGGAAGACTTGTCAGTACAGCCGGCTATGCATCAGTGTTTAACCTGAATACAACTTCAATGGCTTTGATTAAGGCCTATTCTGACAAGAAGTCTTTTTCCGTACCGGACAGCTTTACTTACCTGCTTAAAAATCTGCCCATCCCCATCAGGTCTCTGAGGCCTGTCGAAGAAGCGATATCAACAGTCGGAGGCCTGGATACCGGAGAGCTTAACCCTGATTTTTCCCTGAAAAAGTTTCCTGCTGTTTTCTGCATTGGAGAAATGGCCGACTGGGATGCACCCACCGGAGGTTTCCTTCTGCAGGGATGTTTTTCAATGGGGTATATCGCGGCTCAGGCAATTATAGGCGGACGAAGCTGAAGATTGTTAACCTGAATATGAGGTTATTTCCAAATAAAAAGCAGAAACGCGATGGGTTACGCCTCTGCTTAATATTTTATCTATTCAAGGTTTATTCTTAAGCCAATTGTAAAAAATTACAGGGTAGCGTCACTGTCAGCTTTAATTTCTATGGCTTTGGCATCTTCCATTATGACATCATAAGCATATCCGGCTCCAAAGTCTTTATCAAGCTGTATGATACCTTCAAAAGTCACCACATTGCCTTCTTCAAGAGCATCCATGGTGGTGACGGTAAGATCATATTTGCCACCTGATTCAGTGCCATCCTGAATATGTGCCCAGTTCTTACCCATAATGTTTTTGTTGTATTTCACAACAACCCCCCGGATTTTAACAGTCTTTTCAGCATAGCCTGCCTTTTTATTGTAAAGATCAGAGATGGTGATTCCACCTTTGACCGGCTCCACTGAAATTTCAGTCAGCCTTTGCGCAGTTATTTTTCCCGGGGATTGAGCCATTTTTTTCTCTGAGGGAGGCGTTGTGCCCGGATCGTTTACAAATAAGATCGAAGGGAATACCCTGTTAAGCTCCTTACTTTTGAAGTCCTTCATTTCCATGGCATTGGTGAAATAAAGTACATCACCGGCCTTGGCTTCTGAGCGGGTAATTGCTATCCAGAATTTACTGTCGTTCTCAAAAACCTGCAGGTAGGTGTAGTTGGAAGTCTGTATAACCTCGATTACGCTGACAGCATGTGTTCCCGGAGGGAGGTTTTCGGCCGGTGAACTCTTTTTTCCCCGGTTACAGGCCGACAGGCTGAAAAGTACCAGCGCGATAAATGAAATGGTTTTAATAAGGGTGAAGAATTTTTTCATTTCAGAAAAAGTTATTGTTAGATTTTGGTTTATCGTATGCAAAGGTATTCAATTATCCTGATAGTTCGATATGTATGAGGCTGTCTCAAAAGTCAGGAATTGTCTATATTTCGACTACCCCGCCAAAGCGGGCAAGCTGCACAATATGACAATCGATTGATTATCAAACGTCAGGCTGAGCGGTTCCGATAGCGATCGGAACGAAGCCTATACTAACTGATGAGACAGCCTCCGAAATTATATTAACAGGAATCATCCTGCATCAGGGGTAACTATCTGTCCGGAAGGATGATTTTTCTGGTAACTGTAGTATTGTTGAGATAAACTTTTACCAGATAAAACCCAGGGGTAAGAGTTCTATTGGTGGTCAGGATAGAAAGAGGCCATTCATGGATTCCTTTTTCTGCATGACCGACCTCTGCTCTGCCAATGCTTTTACCTTCAACGTCAGAGAGTTCAAATATCAGATGAACAGGCATTGTTGTTCCCACGACAATTCTGCTTTCGCTGGTTGCCGGATTGGGTAAAACAGAAACCCTGTAATCATAGTTCAAATTGACTGCTGCATCAAGGAAAAACTCGAAAACCAGATAATGGTTGTCTCCGTTTATCAGGGTATCGGAATTTACCGGAAGTGAATTGTAAATGGTAGCGGTTCCTTCGTAGATTCCATAGGGAACGTTTTCAAATACAATTGAATCGGCTATGATTATTCCTTCGTATGTTCCTTCCGGTCCGGTGATGCTGACTTCGGCATCATAAACAGGGAATCCGTATTGATCAATTGCTTTGCATACCAGGTCGGTGCGGTTGACGTTCAGCTCAAAATCCACACCAGTGGTGGATAGTCCGGCTTCTACAACAATGTTTTCAAGTACCTGGGTGTCGGTGTAAGGGTGTGCAGCAGTAACGTCATAGGTGCCGGCTGTTAATTCAATGAAATAAAATCCGTTGTCGTCCGGATGGGCTGACTGATCACCTGCAGAAACCGTTGCCAGGGTTATTTCTGCTGTTCCGCCGGTCAAACTTACCGTTCCCTGAATATACCCTGTGGTAGGAAGGGGGGACAGAACAAAATCAATGTCAGGTGTTGTACCTCCGGGAGCCACATTAACACCGGCCCTGATCTGAGGTGTATAACCGGCCAGGCTTGCTTCAACATCCCATACACCCACTTCGGTTTCAAAACTATAGTTTCCTGAAGCATCCGGGTGAGTAATGTGCGAACCTGCTGAGACCAGCGTTTGTGTAACATCACCCGTTCCGCCGCTCAGGCTGACATTTCCTTCAATAAATCCGGTAGTTGGAATGGATTCAAGGATAAAATCAATGCCCAGAGTTGCCTGATCCTGAACCACTACAACGTTATTTATTGTGCCTGTATAGTAACCTGCCAATGAAGCTGTAACCGTATAGGTACCAACCGGAATATCCGTAAATACATAATATCCTGTGGCATCCGGATAGGTAGATTCGTTCCCGGCCGTTACAACTACCTGAGTAACATTCCCGGAGCCACCGTTAAGGGTTACCTGTCCCTGTATGCCTCCATACTGAGGATCCCAAACACCTAAAGTTCCATCGAGTAAAAGATTCTGTGCAAATATATCGGAAGCTCCGTTCCGGTTATCTTCCCAGCTAATAATCCATTGATTGTCCTGAAAATCGTTGATGACTGTATGAACTTTTGAAGAAGCTGCTGTACTTACATTCACTGAATTGCCGGTCCAGACGAAGCTGCCGTCGGTGGCTATCCGCATGGCTTTAAGAGCAGAGGCGGAGGCTGAAAGGGATTCATCATACAGAACAATCATATCGGCGGGTGAACTTCCGGCTCCAAGCGGAAGTACCTGTGTTGAAGACACCGGTATAAATACCATGCCTGTGTTACCCCATTGCCGGGTACCGGCAGATGAAAATTTCTGTCCGTAAATACCCTTCTGGCTCTGAAGCCCATTCATTTCGTTCCAGAACACATACACATCGCTTGATCCGCCCGGGCAGGCCAGATAAGGATAGAAATGATTCATTCCCGACTGCGAAGAGGCTTCAACGCCATTGGAACCGTAAAGTACCGCACCTGAGGAGCTGATATGCTGCACCCAGACAGAGGCCATCTGATTGTTATCCCTGTCATCATGCCAGGCTATATAAAAACCGTCACTGCCATCGTTGATAAAAGGGAATATCTGGGTCCATGCTGAAATGCCACCGGCATCGGAAATAACGGACGGTGTTGCCCACACCGGACTTCCTGTTGGTCCATACCGTTGGGCAAATACATGACGGGTGGGAGCGTTGGGAGGACCACTGTCCTCAAAATACTTCATCAAAACATCGTCTGCTCCCGCAGGCATCAGCTGGGGCCAGTTCAAAGTGTTGGATGAACTCAGGGTTATGCCGGCATCCCCCCATTGTTTTACGCCGGCAGCATTGATTTTCTGCATGATGATCACATCTCCCGATTGCCATGCAAAAACTGCATTACCTGCTGCCGTGCAGGTTACCTTGGGAGAAGCATTGAATTCTGAATTATTGGAAAGTGCAATCCCGTTGGGACCCCAGACGAGGGTGCCATCCGGTGAAATCCTGTAGGCATAGGCGTTGTTGTTACCATTTCTGATATCCTGCCAGGTCATCACACAATGGTTGTTAACATCGGCTGTCATGTCCCAGTCGGTTAGCCATGTATCGGATGCATTGCTGCTGATCAGGATGCCGTCACCGGCCCATAACTCGTTGCCCTGGCTGTCGAGCCGTTGCAGTCTGACATCGTAATTTCCGCTTTCATTTGAAAAATAACCGATGTAGGTGTCTCCATTCGGGCAGGTGGCAATTTTCGGAATTGCCTGTTCACCTGTAAGATCACAAATCGGGTTATTAACAGCGGCATTGTTACTCCACTGTGCATAAGAGATGTTTGCACACAGTAAAAAGATTGAAATGATTTTGAAAATTCTTTTCATGTTGATCTGGTTATGTAGCTGAAAAAAATGTGGGAGAATATGGTTGTTGTATCAGTAAGCTTTGAAACAGGCTATTGCAAAAAGCCAGACTAAAATTTCAAATGCGTGAACTGTTCCATGTTCATTTAAAGGCGGTACAATTTACAAAAATTCTTTACCCGATTTTTTTTTAAGTGAACAATCTTCCGGAATCTTTTTACTAAGTATAGGGCCTGAATCAAATTTATAGCCCGGGCTTAGGTCTGAATCATGAAAATAGCCTGTATTTTTTATATATTCGCACACTTTATGTAAGTTCATCATGGATTTCACTGGTAAGACTTTCTGGATAACAGGAGCAGCTTCGGGCATGGGTAAATCCGTTTCATTGCGTCTTGCCGGATTTGCATCAGAACTGATCATTTCTGACAGGGATAAGGCAGGACTGGACACTTTAGCTTCTTCATTAAGTTCAATGGGGGTTAAGGTCAGGGCAGTAGCCCTTGATATGTCCGATTCTGCAGCTATTGCTGAAACAGCAATTAAAATTCTGTCCGGAGGGATCAGGATTGACGGATTGTACCAGTTTGCGGGAATCAGCCAGCGTTCCCTGGTTTCTGAAACTCCCCTGGAAAATGATCGTAAAATTATGGAAATCAACTTCTTTGGAGTTGTTGCTTTAACTAAAGCGATCCTTCCGCATATGATTACCAATGGAGGAGGGCAGCTTGCAGTTACCTCCAGTCTTGTGGGTAAATTCGGATTTCCTTACCGCTCAGCTTATTCTGCCTCGAAACATGCTTTACACGGATTTTTCGAGAGTTTGCTTTCTGAAAACAGCAGGCACAATATCAGGGTAAGCATACTGATTCCGGGAAGGATTCAGACCAATATTTCGAGGTTTGCCATCGACAGGTATGGAAAGGAATACGGGAAAATGGATCCGGGCCAGGCAAAAGGAATAACTGCGGAAAAAGCTGCCATTCAGATTCTGAAAGGTTTGCGAAAGGAGAAAAAGGAAGTTCTGGTTGGTGGTAAAGAATTGCTGATGCTTCAGATCCGGAGATTTTTTCCGGCTATCTATTATAAACTGGCAACCAGGATTAAACCATTGTGAAAAAAGCATGTCTTTATATTTTGTTCTAAATAACCCTGTGGCGTAAAATGGCAAAACGGATTAACGGAATTCAACAGTTGGGTGTGGGTGTAACCAATATACAGGAAGCATTTTCATGGTACCGCCGGTTTTTTGGGATGGATATAAAAATGTTCGAAGAGGCTGCTATGGCCGAACTGATGCTCCCGCACACACAGGGTGAGCCCCGTGAAAGGCATGCCATCCTTGCACTCAATCTACAGGGAGGCGGAGGTTTTGAAGTCTGGCAGCATACCGGTAAGAAGCCGGAAAATCCTGTATTCAATCTGCAATTGGGCGATCTGGGGATTTTTATCGGAAAACTGAAATCTCCGGACATTGAAAAAACCTACCGTCAATTCAAAGAGTGGAACCTGCGTCTTATCACAGAAATCGTTGAAGACCCGGCAGGAAACAGGCATTTCTACCTTTATGATCTTTACGGTAATATATGGGAAATAGCCTATGAACCTTTTGTATTTAAAAAACAGAAATCATTTAATGGCGGTATTTTCGGGGCGGTGATCGGTGTTAAAAACCTTGATGAAAGTATCAGGGTTTACCAGCAGATTCTTGGATACGATATTATTGTCTATGATAAGACAGCTCAATTTGCTGATTTTACTGGAATTGCGGGGGCAGATCATCAGATACGCCGGGTATTGCTCAGGCATTCAGAGAAGAGAAATGGTGCCTTCAGTCCGATGTTCGGTCCTTCATGCATCGAACTGATCCAGGTACTGGATCGCATTCCCCGCGATATTTTCGAAGGCCGTCTATGGGGAGACCCGGGTTTTATTCACCTCTGTTTTGATATTGATGGAATGGATGACCTGCGCGAAGAAGTAAAAGAAAAAGGTTTTCCTTTTACAGTAGATAGTGCCAAAGACATGGACACCTTTGATATGGGTGAAGCTGCCGGCAGTTTTTCTTACATTCAGGCACCTGAAGGTACACTGATTGAGTTCGTTGAAACACATAAAATTCCATTGGTCAAAAAGCTTGGCTGGTTTCTTGATCTGACCAAACGCAAGGCTGGCCCCCTGCCCCGCTGGATGTTCAGCCTTTTTGCTGTTATGAGGGTGAAGGAATAGAATAAGCAAAGTGCATGGTATAGAAACATCCTTTTATCATGTACTCCATTCTGAAAAAGCATGTTGAATCTGGAGCAGGGTTGTTTGGAGACCTTCTGTCTGTTCCCAGCAACTCTATTGGATATTCTACATAAGTTGATTGATTTGAGCCTGCGTTATATCACTCCCCCCTCGCAATCCCCTGCAATAGGGATTTGGACAATCTTCCTGGCGGGTTTAACATGATTGTATAGTGAATAGTCTACAATTCAGGTTGAATTTACTAATTTTGAATTCCTGGTCTGAAAAGAGTTTAAAAACCTGTAATCACCGGATATGAAGAAGTATTTGCTTGCATCTGCCCTTGTTTTCTCTCTCATCCATTTCTCTGCCCATGCAAGGGATGCAATCAGTAATTCTGTCAGGTCCTATTTCAAACTCACTACATCAAACGGCCTGATTGTGGCTGTTTATAACTCAGAGGAAAACCGGATTGATTATGTTTATCCTCACATTTTTGCCAATTACGATTCAGCAAAATATGTTCATCCATTTACAGGCAACATTAAACCGGAATGCAATTGGAAGCCGGTTGAAGCCGGTTACCTGAAAAATACGCATGTGATTGAAGTAAAATATGAGAATTTTACGATATATTACTTTTGCTCGTTCACCAGAAATGATAAAGTTTTTTATGCTGTCATAAGAGGCTCAAAACCTGCCATTGAACAATTCTCTTTTCACGTCCAGGCTGAAAGCGGGACGGCTGTTCATGGACTTACACTGCTCGAAACCCCCCTTGAAGATTTACCCTGTCTTATTTCAGGGAAAGCTTGTTCCGGCAGTATGCTGAAACAATACAATGACAACCTTTACGAAAAGTACTTTCTGTATTCTTTTACAGATTCGCTGCATACCGATTCCACTGTAATACCAGGAACGCTGGCTGATCTGGGCCAATCTTCATTTTCACTGGTTGATCAGGAAGCAGCATATATGCAGAGGATTTTTTCTTCATGCCGGATACCAAAACAAATTACAGGGAAAGAGAGAGATGTGGTGGAACAGTCCATATCAATTCTCAAAATGTCGCAGGTTTCAGATAAGGAGATCTTTCCTTTTTCACATGGGCAGATACTGGCATCTCTCAGACCTGGGTTGTGGCATATTGCATGGGTACGCGATGGAAGTTATGCGCTTCAGGCAATGACACGCCTGGGAATGTATGCCGAAGCGAAAAAGGGACTTGAGTTCATGCTCAAAGCGCCTGCCAACAGATTTAAACATTACATTTTTTCAGATGGTAAGGATTATGGTCCGGGTAAAGATTATCAGATTTCCCTGACCAGGTATTTTGGAAATGGCAAAGAGGAGTGTGATTTTAACGAGTTCGGACCGAACATCGAATACGACGATTTTGGCCTTTTTCTCATTGCTTTTTCCGATTATGTCTCAAGAAGCGGCGATTCTGATTTTCTCAGGAAGTGGCAGTCCGTGGTCAGTGAAAAGGTAGCTGATGTAATAATTCATTGTATCGACACCAATTCATTGATTAAAGCGGATTCGGGCCCCTGGGAGCATCATCTTCAAACCGTCAGGCAATATACTTTCACTTCAGCTGTCTGTGCCCGCGGATTGGAACAGTATGCTCAGATTCTGGAGCAATCCGGGTTTCCCAACAGCAATTATATGATGGCTGCCGAAAGAATAAAGCTGGCCATCCTGAAAAATATGCTCTGTGATAACCGTTTTCTGAAAGGAAATGCAAACGACCTGTCGGGAGCCGACCATGAATTTTATGACGCAGGCGTTTATGAAGTCTTTGCCAATGGGCTCTTTAAGGATAAATCATTGTTTTTATCACATATTGAAGAATATGACAAGGTATTAAAGATAAAAGGTAACAGGCCGGGCTTTGTCAGATTAAACAGTTCTGATCCTTATGAAAACCAGGAATGGGTGTTCATCAATCTGAGGATAGCATTGGCCTTCATGTTGTTCGGCTCTGATGATGTTGCAGGTGAAATACTCAACCATGTTACCCGTCAGGCAACTATGAATTATAATACAATCCCCGAGATGTACAGCAATAAACTGCAGATGGAAAAAGTAAATGAGGACTTCAAATCATTCAACATCTGGTGCAACTGCATCAGGGATACCGATGATGCCTATATCGGAACCATTCCGATGGTTGGCTATGGATCAGGCGTTTATATTCTGTCATTGTTTGAATTCTACGAAAAGCAACAGCCGGTTAATAAACAATAGCTCCCGTAACGAAATCAAAACACCATCATACTTCAGCCACTTTCCTTTCAGGTAATCATTGCAGAAGTTCAAATTGATCTTCAAGCCTGATATCAGCGGAGGACGCCCCGATCATCAATATAAATTCACCGGGTTCTGCCACCCGATCCAGATTTTGGTTAAAGAAAGAGAGCTTCTCTTTATCTATTCTGAAACTGATTGTCTTTGATTCACCGGATTTCAGGCTTACCTTTTTAAAATCCTTCAATTCTTTTACTGGTCTGACAATGGACCCTACTTTATCTCTCAGGTATAATTGCACGATTTCCTCTCCTTCAAACCTGCCTGTATTGGTTATAGTCACTGAAGCTTCAATGGTTTCATTGCTTTTTAATTTTTTACTGCTGAGTCGCAGATTGCTGTATGCAAATGTTGTATAGCTGAGCCCGAAACCAAACTCAAACCTTGGAAATATGGACAGATCGTTGTATGAAGAATTGTATAGACGGTTGCTGTCGTTGGTTGCGGGTCGTCCTGTGTTGAAATGACTGTAGTAGACAGGAATCTGACCAACACTTCTCGGAAAACTTATAGGAAGTTTTGCGGATGGATTGTAATCACCGAAAATCACGTCTGCAATGGCATTTCCGGCCTCGCTGCCAAGCCACCAGGTGTACAAAATGGCATGTGCATGTTCAGCAGTATAATCAAAAACCATCGGGCGGCCACCGTTTATAAGGACTACGACCGGCTTTCCGGTTGCCAGCAATTCTTTCAATAGATCTTCCTGAACACCCGGGATGCCGATATTACTCCGGCTTTTGGCTTCTCCGCTCATATCACGCCGTTCTCCGATACTCAGAATAACGACATCTGATTTCTCAGCGATTTCAATGGCTTCGGCAAATCCATCCTTATTGTCCCCTTCAATTTCACACCCCCTGGCATACAACAGGTTGGAGCCGGAATCCAGTTTACGTTTCAATCCTTCCCACTGCGTGACAATGAAGCCGGAGTCAACTCCCTGCACTTCTACATCCCAGAAGCCTTTGTTTTGCCTGACGGCTTTCACCAATGGCCCGATAAATGCAATTGTTTTATTGCTTTTGCCAAGCGGCAGCAGTTGATTTTTATTTTTCAGCAGAACAATGCTTCTGGCTGCAATCTTTCTGGCCGCTTCCGGATGTTCAGGGTTGTTGAGTGCCTGCTGTTCCCTCTCCCGGTTGCAATATCTGAATGGATCCTCAAAAAGGCCAAGCTCAAACTTTTTGTGCAGGATTCTTCTGACAGCATCATCTATTGTTGCCAGTGGAACTTTGTTTTCTTTTACCAGGCGGGCCAGGTTGTTTTTATAGCAACGGCTCTCCATATCCATATCACAACCAGCTGTTACAGCCGACAGCGCAGCTTCATATTCATCAGCAACATTGCCATGATTGATCATTTCACCCACAGAACCCCAGTCACTCACGACAAATCCGTGGAAATTCCATTTTCCTTTCAATATTTCGCGTTGCAGGAAATGATTACCGGTCGCAGGAATTCCATTTAAGTCGTTGAAGGAATTCATGATTGTAGCCACGCCTGCATCTACTGCAGCTTTGAATGGAGGGAGGTAGACTTCCCACAGCAGCCGGTTGCTCATGTCCACAGAATTATAATCCCTGCCTCCGATGGCTGCTCCATAAGCCGCAAAATGCTTGGCACAGGCCATCAGTGAGTTCAAATCACCCAACTTGTCTCCCTGAAAACCTTTCACCCTTGCAGCAGCGATCAGTGAACCGAGATAAGGATCTTCACCTGCACCCTCCATAACCCTTCCCCATCGTGGATCGCGCGCTATATCGACCATGGGTGCAAAAGTCCAGTGGATGCCCCCGGCACTGGCTTCTGTTGCAGCAATTCTGGCTGAGCGTTCTATTGCATCCAGATCCCAGCTACAGGCTTCTGCCAATGGGATCGGGAAGGTTGTCTTATATCCATGGACCACATCCTGGCCGAACAGCAATGGAATTTTCAGCCTCGATTGCATGGCAACCTTCTGCCAGCCCGCAGTTCGTTCAGTACCATTGCAGTTTATCAGGGAACCTACCTCCCCCCTGATAATCTGACCTGCTTTATCAGCATCGATGGTTTCAGGACCGGTCGATGACTGATCATCATTGTACTGGTTCATCTGACCTATCTTTTCGTCAAGAGTCATTAAAAGCATCAGGGAATCAACCTTTTGATCAATTGATTTTTGCCTGGTCTGAGCCATAGAAGGATGGAATAATACAGAGAGGATCAGCCAGAATGCAATCGTAAATTGGTGTTTCATAATGTATTGGTTTTGAATGATTTTCATTACTGGTAACCGGAGTTATCTCACATATCCTCAGACCAATAACTTTTTTTTGAATATCCACGCGGTGCGGGGTTATCAAATGAAACTGTAATTGCCGGAATGATCTCAGGATGACCTCAATTCATGAGAATTGCAATCCGGAATCTGTTTTGATCAGGATCCCTGACATTCTTTTTTCAAAGATAAAACCTATCAGCCATCCGACAATTAGAATAAGTGTTTCTGTTCAATTTTATTCTCACCGTTGAAGATCTTCAACTATTTTTAATAAAGGGTGAAACCTGAATTGGCCGGTGATTGAATCTTCATCATATTACCCATCTTGATTGGCACTGTTTCTGATTTTATGCCGAAGGCACTTCAATAGAATTAAACGTAAGCTGATGCAGATGTATTGAATGATTAATAATGATGAGGGGTCGTTTTTCAAACTGTATTCATATATGGGATCGTATTTTTACATTTGCACAATCCAACCCCGAATAATTTCCATTCAATGACCGAGAAAATTACCAAAGCAAATCGTTTTAAATCAGTTATTGCATGGTTCGAAAAGAATGTTCCAGTGGCAGAAACTGAGCTTCACTACAAGACACCCTATGAACTAATTGTGGCTGTCATCTTGTCGGCACAATGCACCGACAAGAGGGTCAACATCATTACACCTCACTTTTTTGAACGGTTCCCGGATGTCAGATCCCTTTCATTGGCCGGTGAAGACGAGGTTTTTGAATTGATCAGGTCCTGCTCGTATCCCAACAATAAGACAAAACATCTGATCGGTATGGCAAAAATGCTTGAAGGGGTTTTTAAGGGTATTGTTCCTTCAGATATTGAGACTCTGCAGAAATTACCGGGCGTGGGACGCAAAACTGCGAATGTCATTGCCTCTGTTGCATTTGATCTGCCTGCCATGGCTGTTGATACACATGTTCACCGGGTTTCGGCACGCATCGGCCTGACCTTCAGGGCCAAAACCCCGCTGGAAACGGAAAGACAACTCGTCAGGTATATCCCTGAAAACAAGCTGGCCATTGCTCATCACTGGCTGATTCTTCACGGACGGTATGTCTGCCAGGCCCGAAAACCAAAGTGCGCTGATTGCGGACTTAAGTCCTTTTGCAGATTCTATGCTTCAAATCATTTAAAAAATGTAGAATAACCGCAATTGGTTTTTTCTTTTTGCAACCTGAATTTAACTGATATCAGAAAAAACACGGAAGGGATCTGATAAGGGTTATGCATGGATTGAGTATATGATTTTACTTCAGTTGTAATCCGGATTTATTATTATCCTCAAAAAAAACACTTATTTGTAAACCGCATGAACATTGAAATCATAGGAACCATAGCAGGAGTATTATCCTGTATCACTTTTATGCCCCAGGTGGTTAAAACATGGAAATTAAAATCAGCAAACGATATTTCACCGGTAATGTTTTTCATCGCAATCATCAGCACTTTGCTGTGGCTGGTGTACGGTATTCTGATCGGGAGCTTCTCCATGATCTTTACCAATGTTATAGTTTGCCTGCTTTCGGTGGTGATGCTGTTGCTTTATTTCCGTTATAAACAATGATAATCCCGCTTTTATGCCTTTACCCTGAGGAATGCCGGGTCAGGGATTAAATCCGGAATATTTGCCTGTAAAACAGAAAGGCAGGTATTTACTGATTGTTTATTTTTGTTATACGAAACCAAACCTCCCGAATCTTGTTTAGATGATGTTAATTAATGAAATAAATTTAATAAGCTGTTGAGATGAATAAACTGAAGGCGGGCGACAAGGCCCCGGCTATCAATGCCACAGACCAGGACGGAAATAAAATTACACTTGATTCATTGAGGGGACGCAAGGTTGTGCTCTATTTTTATCCGAAGGACGATACTCCGGGATGTACTGCCGAAGCATGCAGCATCCGTGATAACTACAGGCAGTTATTGGAACAGAATTATTCTGTGATCGGAGTCAGCCCCGACAGCCAGAAATCGCACCAGAAATTTGCTGAAAAACATGAACTTCCTTTTCCGTTGGTGGTAGATGCTGATAAAAAAGTGATTATGGATTATGGTGTCTGGGGACCAAAAAAATTTATGGGGCGTGAATATGATGGTGTAATCAGGACTACCTTCATCATCAATGAAAAAGGGATTATTGAAGAAATAATCTCGAATGTTGACACAAAGAATCATGCTTTTCAGGTGCTTGACCGTTGATTCACCTGTCTCATACCTGATTTATAACATCTTGTTAATCATATAAATATATAATCCCTGAGATCCAATCCGGTTGCAGATATCTGTCGATAAGTTTCGGTAATAAATTGTCATTTGGTTTGTCTGTTGCATTTTGATTCCCTATCTTTGAAAAACAGAAAAAGTTGCCATTTCCGGATTTCCGGATATTGGCGATGCCATCAGCATTCAAAGGCACTTATTTCACAAATAATTGTTATTCTGATAATTATAACCTGAATATATTCGTGTATTTAATATTGATGGCCGGCAATAGCATTCCGGTAACCAAATCTATAAATCAACAATCATTTTATAATTCCTAAGCATTATGAGTAAAGATCAAAAGGAAAACAATCTTGAAAAGTTAAAGGCACTTCAGCTTACGCTCGACAAAATTGAAAAGTCATATGGTAAAGGGACCATCATGAAGCTTGGCGATTCACCAATTGAAGAGATGCCTTCAATATCCACGGGTTCCATATCACTGGATGCTGCACTGGGCGTGAATGGTTTACCCAAAGGCCGTGTGATTGAAATATACGGGCCGGAATCTTCAGGAAAAACGACCCTGGCATTGCATGCCATTGCCGAATCTCAGAGACTGGGAGGTATTGCCGCCTTTATTGATGCCGAGCATGCTTTCGACAGGTATTATGCACAAAAGCTTGGCGTAAATATCGATGACCTGCTCGTATCACAACCTGATAATGGGGAACAGGCATTGGAAATTACCGAGAACCTGATCCGGTCCGGAGCCATAGATATCATTGTAATCGACTCAGTCGCGGCTCTCACTCCACGCAGTGAGATAGAGGGAGAGATGGGTGATTCCAAAGTAGGGCTTCAGGCAAGGCTTATGTCGCAGGCTTTACGTAAACTGACTTCCACCATTAGTAAAACCGGTTGCTGCTGTATTTTTATAAACCAGCTGCGTGAGAAGATCGGTGTTATGTTTGGCAACCCGGAAACAACCACCGGAGGTAATGCCCTAAAGTTTTACGCTTCAGTAAGGCTGGATATCAGAAGGATCAGCCAGATTAAGGACAGTGAAACAGTAGTCGGAAACCGTGTTAAGGTAAAAGTCGTAAAAAACAAAGTCGCTCCGCCTTTCCGTCAGGGCGAGTTTGATATTATTTATGGAGAGGGTATCTCAAAACTTGGTGAAATAATAGATCTTGGTTCTGACCGTAATATTATCAAGAAGAGCGGCTCCTGGTTCAGCTATGGCGATACCAAGCTTGGCCAGGGGCGTGATGCAGTTAAAAAACTTCTTCAGGACAATCCTGAACTGGCCGAGGAACTGGAAAATCTTGTCCGCAATGCCTTAAAGCAGGAAGCCGTTCAAAGCTAACAAAATCAGCAACGGGTATTAATTTTGCAGCCCTCATGTTTCGACAGGAGGGCTGTTTTCACATTATTGTATTAACTTTGCCGGTAAACCTTCTAAGCAGCCGTTAAATGCGAAATTTTATCCCGCACACATTCAGTTTTTTACTTATTTCTTTGCTTCTGATATGTTTTTTCTCATCATGCAACAGGCAGACTGAAGTTAAATCTGAACCATTGACCGGTGCCGGCGATAGTGTTAACATGGAATTAAACCGGTTAACCGATGTTATTGTCAAAAATCCAAACGAGGTAAAGCCTTACCTTTTAAGAGCCAGGTTTTATATTAAAATGGAAAAATTCAATGAAGCATTACAGGATGTCAACAAAGCCCTCACTATAGATGATCAGAATGCTGAAGTTTATAAAACGCTGTCGGATGTTTATCTTTATTCAGGTAAAACCCAGCGGGCATTTGATGCACTGAAAAAAGCCGGTACAATCGAACCTTCCGATGCCAGGATCGACGTAATGACAGCTAAGCTCTTTCTGACAATGGGCGATTATAAACAAACTTTCAATTACCTGCGTTTTGCATTGCAGAAGGATCCTGATAATGCAGATGCTTTTTTCATCAGCGGGCTGGCCAATGAAGAAATGGGCGATACCACAAAGGCAATCAGTAATTACCAGATGGCTGTTGCCCGCGACCAGAAACATTATGATGCATTGAAACAGCTGGGTATTCTTTTCTCAATCAGGAAAGACCGGATGGCTGTTGATTACCTCAGGAATGCAGCACAATTGAGACCTGAACAACCTGAACCCCTGTACATTCTTGGTATGCATTATCAGGAGAACGGCGAACCGGATAAATCGCTGAGTGTTTATAATGAGATTCTGCAGATTGATTCTTCATTTAAGCTGGCCTGGTATAATAAAGGTTATGTTCAGATGGTCTATAAACATGAGTACCTGAAAGCAGTGGAATCATTCTCGAAGGCACTTTCGTTAGACGAAGGTTATTCAGAAGCGATGTTTAACAGGGGATATGCATATGAATTGCTGGGTGATAAAAACAACGCCCGTAAAAATTATCAGCAGGTGTTAAGGCTGAAGGTGAATGATGAAAAAGCCATTCAGGGTCTCAACAGACTTGATGCCATGAAATAACATCCGGAAATGCCTGATGTTGTTATAACCTTGTAAGGGTATAACAGGACAGGTTGCCTGAAAAATTCATTGTGTCATAAACCCTGGCTCAGGCTTTGGCAAGTATTTCACTTTTTATTTCTGCCAACTGATCAGCCATTGTCAAGGTCGCCTTCCTGATATCTTCCAGATTTTTTGTCATCGATGCTTCATCAAAGCCAGAACCATTATTCTCAAGAAGTGTTGCTGCTGACTTTTCAAACGACCGCACCATCTCAAGCGGCACAGGAGCAGAGAAATTAGCTATGACACCTTTTAGACTGTGCGCGTTAAACCTCATATTCTGAAAATCCCGGTCTGCAATGTTTTTTGTCAGCTTTTCAAACCTTTCGGCATATTCACTGATGAAAATATCGATAATCTCAATGATGACTGATTTATCGAAAAACTGATAAGTTTCGTAAAAATTCTGTTTGTTGACCATGATAACCAGGATTTTATCTGTTTAAAAACTCTAATATACAAATATTCCCACAAATATAAATATATAGAATTTCATGTGCTAAAATTTCGGAGCAAAAGTGTAAAAAAATTATCCTGTTTTCTTTTTATGCATCTCTTCAATTTCTTTTTTCAAATCCAGCAACTGACAACCCGAACAATCGGAGGTGCATCCACTACATCCCTTAAGCGGGTTGGTGAAATGCCTGTAAAGTTTATATCCTGCAATCGAAAAGGCTGCGGTTACAATTATCAGTACAATGATTTCCTGGAAATTATTCATAGTGAATCAGTTCATAAAAAAAACAAAAGATCAGGTGATTGGTTTCAGGGGGAATGGGAAAAAGTGAAATACTGTGTAATAAACGATGAATGCAACCATCATACTTACCAGCAATCCCCATATTGCGGCAGGCACTTTGCTTATTTTGGCAAGGTTTGTGGCATCACCGGCTTTACGCGGCCTGGAAATAGATAAAAACAGAATTATCAGGGTAGAATATACCGTTTCTGAGAGTGAAATGAGACTGACAGCCAATGTAAACACATAATTTAATTCATTATTACCTACCGAAAAAATCAAAAGGATCAATGCTGAAAATGTTAAAAGCCAGGCAATCCCATATGTATTTCTGACAAACAGCGCCAGATTAAGCAGGGCAACCGTCAATAAGATAAAAAAGACAATTTTCGGTTGATTATTAACGGCAAATGCCAGCATTAAGGCTGAAAACAATGCTGCTGCAGGATATCCGGCAAAAGATACGAACATAGCTTTTAATTTAGATCCACTCCTGGTATAAGCAGATCCTGACGTATCGCTGCCAAGCTCAATTTTTAACACCTCTCCACTGGTCAATATAGCGGCAATTGCGTGACCGCTTTCATGTAACAGTGTATTTAAAGTCCGGAAATATTTTCCGATCAGCGGCATCCTGAGAATAAGCAATGAACCACCAAGAATCAGATAAAACATAATATGTGGGTTCAGCCTGAAAAAATCCTGGTTCATGGCTCAGGAAATTAGGCTACCTATCTGAAATACCAGCAGAGAAGCCAGATAAGCCAAACCAGTTGTGTACACTACAATAAAGGCAGCATACCGCCAATCACCGGACTCCTTTTTAATAGCTGCCACAACAGCAACGCAGGGGAAATAGATGAGAATAAAAAGCATAAAGCTAAATGCTACCAGAGGGGTAAATACCTTCTGACCTTTCCTTGGTCCCGAATGGTAAGTTTGCTGCTGCATTTTGGTAATGAGTGACGCTGAGTTTTCATCCGATCCTTCGCCAGCCTGATAAAGTACGCCCAGGGTACCGATGGTGATTTCTTTAGCGGCAACTCCCGTCAATACAGCGACACTCATTTTCCAGTCGAATCCCAATGGCTGCATCACCGGTTCAATAAAATGGCCCAACCGTCCGATGTAGGAATTTAATTGCCTGTTGCTTTCCTTTTCATTCAGTATAATTTCTATCCGGCTGATTTCTTCCTGTTTCAGTTTATCAATGACCATCTGTGGCTGTTGAGTCTGCAATATTGCTTTGGAATACTGGCTTTTTATGGTTGCAATCTTATTGTCATACCCATTGTCTGAAAGGGTTTTCCTGGGGAAATATCCCAATGCCCAGATAATGATGGAAGCTACCAGGATCACCCCCCCGATTTTCCGCAGGTATTGTTCAGCCCGGTTCCACATATGCTTGAGTATTGTTCTCAGTGTTGGGGTGCGATAGGGGGGGAGCTCCATCACAAACGGGATGTCGGGCTGTTTAAAAATCGCTTTCCTGAACAACAGGGCTGAACCAATGGCCAGCAATACACCAATGGTGTACATTGCAAATAAAATGGTGCCCTGATAGCTTACAAAAAATGCACTGATAAAAAGTATATAAACCGGCAGCCGGGCACTGCATGACATAAACGGATTGATCAGCATGGTTATAAGACGGTCGCGGCGACTCTCGATGATGCGGGTTGACAGGATGGCCGGAACATTACACCCGAATCCCATCAATAGCGGGATAAATGATTTGCCATGAAGGCCGATTTTATGCATTACCTTGTCCATAATGAAAACAGCTCTGGCCATGTAGCCGGTGTCTTCCATCAGCGAAATAAAAAGATAAAGTAACAGGATATTCGGCAGGAATATGATTACACCACCAACCCCGCCTATGATCCCCTGAATAAAAAGATCTTTAAGTATTCCCTCGGACAGCGCGCTTTCAAGCCTGGCAGATGTAAACTCTACCAGGGCTTCTATCCATTCCATGGGGTGCTGACCCAGCCTGAAAGTTCCATAAAACGTTAACCACATCAGAAAAACAAAAATAGGAATACCCCATACCTGGTGCGTAATGATGGTATCAATAACTTCACTGGCTTTTCTTTGGGTTGCCTGATTAACAACGAATGTTTCACGAAGTGCTCCGTTGATAAACCCGTACTTGGCATCTGTAATAAGACTTTCCGTATCCTGCTTCAGACTACTTTCAATTCTGTCAATTTCTTCGTCAACCGCTGCAATAATATCAAAATAATTGCTCAGTTGTTCAGTAAGAACTTCTGAAGCCCGGTCCTTTTCAATCAGTTTGATAGCAAGAAAACGGGAAGAAACCTTGTCAATCAGACTTGAATTTTCAGGTTTGCGTAATAGCTCCTGTATCCTGCTGATTCCCTGTTCTATTACACTACCATAACTGATATGTATATGTCTCAGGGATGTTTCACGGTCCTCATATACATTTATTATCTTTTGAAGTAATTCATCAACACCTATGCCTTTTGAGCCTACAGTAGGAACAAAGGGGAATCCAAGTAATCTGCCCAGTTGCTCATAATTGAGTCTGTTACCATTCTGACTCAGTTCATCATACATATTAAGGACTCCAACCAGTTTGATATCCATATCAATCAGTTGAGTTGTCAGATAAAGATTCCTTTCCAGATTAGAACTGTCGATGATGTTAACTACTACATCCGGCATTGATTCAGTAATGAAATCCCTGACATAAAGCTCTTCAGGGCTGTAGGCCGTAATTGAATAAGTACCCGGAAGATCGGTAACAATAAAGGTATAATCGTCTTTTCTGAATCGTGCTTCCTTTGCATCAACAGTTACTCCGGAATAATTACCTACCCTTTCGCGCGAGCCGGAAGCGTAGTTGAATAAAGTTGTTTTTCCTGAATTCGGATTTCCAACCAGTGCAACATTAATGATTTTTCCCTTCTGGCGGGCAGTATAGCCCAGCAAGGTTCCTTCGACTGATCCGTTACCCTGGTTTTCCGGAGCAAGTGAAGCCTCTCTCTCTGTAATGATTTCGATAAGCATGGCTTCGCTGTTTCTGAGCGAAACGTTGTATCCCATCACATTGTATTCAACCGGGTCCATCAACGGGGCCCTTTGAACAACACTGACTTCCTTGCCGGATACAAATCCCATTTCCAGAATGCGCTTACGGAAGGCGCCCCTGCCTCTGACTTTTGTTATGATTCCCTTTTCGCCTGGTATAAGATCAGATAGTATCAATCTAATTTTATTTAGAAACGTTATAAATTAGCACAAAAATATCAGGATTTTCTTTACTAACCATAATACTCTATTCTAAATAAGCTATTCTGAACATTTGTTCATTTTATATTAACTATATCATCTGAGTTTTAAATTGAGATTGTGCAGGGCATACATTGATTTAATGGCTGCAGGCCCCCAATGATTTTCAAAATGGCGGCAAACATCGTTTAATGCGCTAACTTTTGCTGCATGACGACTTTTCTGATAGAGCATCAGAAAATCCTTCATATCCTGATATATATCAGCAATGCATTCGGCAATACTTGCCTTTTCTATTTCTGTATTTTCATCGTACATGTCGGTGCTTACCCAAAAGTGGTCGTCGGGGTACAATTTGTTTCTTATGGTATTAAACAGGTGTTCCCATTCTTCCTGAGTTACAAAACGCTCAGATGCATCATTCCCGTCAGTTTCAACAGTCTTTAAAAGTGATCCTTTCAGATACAGTAAAGGAAGAATCCGTCTGTAATATTCCACAAAGTCATCTTTCGGGTAGGTTTCAACTTTTTCAGTGAAGAGACAGAATTCGTTGCTTACAGTTATGAATTCAACAACCTGACGTGTTAAGACAGGATCATTTTCAGTAAAGTCCATTGTTCGGAATTTTCAGCAAAATTAATCCAAATATTCAAGGTTTACCTTTGAGGACCATTATTTATGAATTTCATCTTTGTACTGAAATATTACAGAACCTGTCCTGTGTCTGCACGAAAAATTGAAATTGATGTGGTTAACATATTTTTTTGAAAATTGATACCAATGGGTTGATCTGATGCAGAATATTATTATATTTACGAAAAAAGCAGGATGGAAAAGCTTAATTTAAAGAAGCAAATTACTGATATATGCAGGAATATAAAACAGGAGAGTGAAGCCAACCTGATAGCTGCAATAAAAGATGCTGAGCAAAGTGCCAATGAATACGGACAACCCAAAGACCGTTACGATTCTTACAGAGCCCAGCTGTCAAACAAACGCGACATGCTTGCCCAGCAACTTCATAAAATACAGGAAGAAATCGGATTGATTGATCGCATTGATTTAAGCCGGGAGTGCGATACAGCCGGATTTGGTGCCATTGTAATAACACCGGTTCAGAAAGTATTTATTTCAATTGGCATTGGAAAAATCAAAGTTGATGATGGTGCAGAGTTTTATGCTATTTCGGCAGCAGTGCCTTTTGCCAGGGCCATCAGAGATCTGAAAAAAGGCGATGTTTTTGAATTCAACGGCAGAAAACTGGAGATCCTGGATCTTTTTTAGGCAATGATTATCAGTAACCGGCAAAATCAGGAGCTTCAACAATAAACTTGTTCAGGTTGATCTGAGGAATATCGGTAAAATCAAAAACCAGATTACGTCCACTGTTATCGTTATTACCGTACCAGGTAAAACCCAGTTGAAAAGTCGAGAACGCCAGATTCTCGTTCCTGATTCTCAAACCCAGCCCGAATGCAGGATATAATTTCCCTGACAGAATAAATTCACTTGACGCTGCCACCATGGCAGATTCAAGAAAAGCGTAAGCTGCAAATCTGAAACCAAGAAGGTAATAGGGAGAAAATACCACTGTTTCGACCCTGCCGGTAATCCGTTGATCCCCTGAAATATCAAAACTGTTGAAAGCATCGGAATTGTTGTCTTTTATCAGCAATCCCTCGTCCGAAATCCGGTTGATGCCTGTTTTATATGAAAATGATCCAAAACTCCGGATGCGGTAGGTTCCTGATTTATAAAGCGGAGATATATATTCAGATCCAAGACCGGCAACACCATCGGATACCCTGTTATCTGACCAGAATCCACCTGTTTCGAACCAGGAATAGATGAAGCCTCCTCTGCCAAGTAGTTTTCCTGACAACAATTTAATTCCTGAATACAACCTGCTGTTGAGTATGCTGGTTTCATAGCCTATAGTAAGTCGGGCAAGATGCCCTGCAGGAATATCTTCTGTTCGTCCAAATCCGTAGACCATATTGCTTCGGTAGTATCCGCTCCTGATCAGGCTAAGCGAGGCAAAATAACGGTTTAAAGTTACTGCAGGGTTCAATGATTTGACAATGACCGAAGGAGTCCTCATTTGATTGATATTGTAATATCTGCCTGTAATTGCGAGCGTTGAACGTTCAAATGCAGGGGACTTATACCGGTTGAGAATGGTTGAATAGCCTCCCCAGAAATCAAATACAGAGAATTCGAGACTGGTTGCCGGCTCATCAATGCCGGGAATTAACCTTGTTGTGGCTTTATAAATATTCAGGCCCCCGCCGAATCTGGTTTCCGGACTGATAAAAGGCCTTGAAATCTGAATGCCCATCCTCCGTATCTCCGGTTTACTCTGCCACAAAACCATCGCATCGGTAAACGACCGCCTGATATTGCGGATTTTATAGGCACCTTCACTCAGGTAAATGGCCGGTCGCTGTTCGGTATTAACTTCAAATGATTGTTCCAGCTGTTGTCCGAATCCCAGAATGTTGCGGTTATAAAGTTTGAACGAGCTGCTGTTGGCATCTCTGATTTTCAGATCAAAACCCAATGGAAATACATCCCTTATAACCAGCACAACATCAACACTATCGTTGCCAGGTCTGCCACTTACAATAAACCTTGCATCTTCAAAAAATGCGGATTGCCGGAGAATCCTTTCATTGTCAGAAAGTACAACCGGGTTGAGCCGGTCGCCTTCACTAAACCGCAGATAGCTTTTTATCACTGCGTTGTGCGTGCGGAAATGAACACTGTTTAAAGTTTTATCCAGCCAGTTTTGAGAAATAATGGTTGTGTCGAAAACAGAAGAACCAAAAACTTCTGATTTGAAGATCCTTATTGACCGGATAACTTTGCCTTTATCACTTTGAAAGGGAATGGTATCAAGACCGGAATCGGCTGCATTTGAACCGTTAACGGGAGGCTTCTTAAATAGGAGTGGGTACAACTGACGTGAAAAATAATTGTTATGGGCAGTTTTCCTGAGTTTTTTGTAAAATTCACCGGAGGCATTCATATGTTTCTTCTGAAGTTCAAATTTCAGACTGTCAGAATGCATTATTCTAATCTGCTGACTTTGTCTTTTCTGCAATCTGTGAATTGAATCAGCAGGATCCTGTGCCTGGGCTGCCTGAACTCCCATAAAAAAAATAACACCGGCAAATAACCGCACAGGCATCCGGAAGCATTTAAAAATCACCAGTAGCGGGGTTGTAGCGTTCATGTAAAGTCAGCTTTGCATCAAGAGAAAAGTTGCAGGTTAAAAATAATACTTATAACTAACCGAAACAACCATTTACCTTCATTGCAGTTTGTATCCGCAAAAAAAAAGCCCAACCCGCAGGTTGGACCTTTTTCAACACTTATGAAAACAATGCTAAACTCTTTTCTCTTTGATCCTGGCTTTCTTACCTTTAAGTTCACGAAGGTAGAAAATGCGGGCCCGGCGGACAACGCCACGTTTGTTGACTTCAATCTTTTCGATGAAAGGCGAAGAGATCGGGAAAATCCTTTCAACACCGGTATTCCCTGATACTTTTCTGACAGTGAAGGTTTCAGTTGTATTTTCACCTGAACGTTGAAGAACTACGCCCTGAAATTGCTGAATCCTTTCCTTGTCACCTTCTTTGATTTTATAGTGCACAGTAACGGTATCGCCTGCCTTGAAGCTGGGGAATTCCCTTTTTTCAACAAAGTTATCCTCAACATATTTCACTAATGCCTTCTTACTCATTATCTTAAATATTAAATTGTTGCGTTTTCCAAAAATGAGTGCAAATATACGGCATAATTTTTTAATAAAACAAGCCCATAATTAAATTATTATCAGAACCCTGGCAATTCGGAATCCGGCATGGGTGATTCATCCGGCAGGAATGCAGAAAATAAATCCGTTTTTTATGTAACAACTCAGAGGCCGGCCGACGAACAAATTGTCTATTGTTATAATTTTGGGATCTTGAAATTTAAATCATCAGGATATGATCACTTTTGCAGGCTCCATCATCGTACTGGTACTAGGCTATTTTATATATGGTGCTCTTGTTGAAAAGGTTTTCGGCATTCAGCCGGAAAGAAAAACCCCTGCATTAACCATGACTGATGGTGTCGATTTTGTTCCTATGGGATGGGGCCGGATATTTCTGATCCAGTTTCTTAACATTGCCGGTCTCGGGCCTATTTTTGGCGCTGTTGCCGGGGCAATGTGGGGACCTGTGGCCTTTCTTTGGATTGTTTTCGGATGCATTTTTGCAGGAGCAGTCCATGATTATTTTTCCGGAATGTTGTCGGTGAGAAATAAAGGACAAAGCATTCCGGAAATTGTAGGAGATTACCTTGGTCAGGGTTTCAGACAGTTTATGCGGGTTTTTACCGTATTGCTCATGCTGCTTGTCGGAGCTGTTTTTGTCATGGGACCTGCAGCAATCCTGAATGGCATCAGCAATATCGGGATTGGTTCGTGGGCGGCCATAGTTTTTATATATTATATACTGGCGACCCTGCTTCCAATAGATAAACTGATCGGCAGGATCTATCCACTTTTCGGATTTGCCTTGTTGTTCATGGCTGTCGGTATTTTTCTCGGTATCGTGTCAGGTGGTTATACGATACCCGAGGTTTTTCACGGAGGACTGGAAAACATGCATTCCAATCCTTCTGAATTTCCGGTATTCCCGATGTTGTTCGTCACCATTGCCTGCGGAGCTATTTCCGGATTTCACTCCACACAGTCACCTCTTATGGCAAGGTGCATTAAAAATGAGCAGCTAGGTAGGCGCGTATTTTATGGAGCTATGGTTGCTGAAGGCGTCGTTGCTTTAATCTGGGCAGCTGCTGGAATGGCTTTTTACGGCGGCACAGCACCTTTGAATGAAGTCATGACAGAACACAATGGCAATGCTGCCTGGGTAGTCAATGACATATCCAATTCATTGCTGGGAAAGTTAGGTGGATTACTGGCTTTGCTCGGTGTAGTCGCAGCACCGGTCACCTCTGGAGATACCGCTTTCAGGAGTGCAAGGCTGATCATCGCCGATTTTATCAGAATTGAACAATCTTCTGTCAAAAACCGACTGATGATTACCATTCCGGTATTTTTGGCAGGTTTTATCATAACCAGGGTCGACTTTTCCATCATCTGGAGGTATATGGCCTGGTCGAACCAGGCACTTGCTACGATCGTTCTCTGGGCCATTACAGTGTACCTTGTCAATGCCCGGAAGTTTTACTGGATCACTCTTATTCCTGCAATTTTCATGACAACAGTAATTTTCACTTACCTGATGGCTGCTCCTGAAGGATTTTCACTGCCGTTGGAAAAAGCCTTTCCCATCGGGCTCTCAGCAACACTGGTGGTGATCACCTGGTTTATTGTTTTTGTAAGAAAGCATTTTAAAAGGAAACTTTCAACGATCGTAGCAGAAAGCAAAAATGAGCCATTTACAAAATGACTTCACTGACAGAGAATTCTGGTTAACAAGAGTAAATGAAACCGGGCATTGGGATCTGCATATAAAGCGGAAAACGATGTTTGATTTCCGGTTTAAGACTTGTCGCCCGACATTCCTGGCCTTCGCTCGCGGGTGCGCTCGATAGCCCTGGCGATATTCCATTCCCTGATTTCTTTGTCGTTACCCGAGAGTAATACATCCGGTACTTTCCAGCCCTTATAGTTGGCCGGACGGGTATAAACGGGTGGGCTCAGCAAACCGTCCTGGAATGAATCGGAAAGTGCTGATGTCTCATCGCTCAACACACCGGGGATAAGACGCAGGATGCTGTCGGTAAGCACAGCAGCAGCCAGCTCTCCGCCCGAGAGCACATAATCTCCGATCGAAATCTCACGGGTTATATAGTTTTCCCGAATTCGTTCATCTATGCCTTTATAATGTCCGCAGAGAAGAATCAGATTCTGATCAAGGCTCAGTTGGTTGCTTAAAGATTGCTCAAGAAGGCTGCCATCGGGTGTGAGGAAAATGATTTCATCGTATTTTCTTTCACTGCAAAGTTTATCGATGCAATCGGCAATCGGCTGTATCATCATCACCATTCCTGCACTGCCACCATAAACGTAGTCATCAACGTTACGGTGCTTATTCGTGGCATAATCCCGGATATTGTGAATATGAATTTCAGCAAGCTTTTTATCAACAGCCCTTTTGATAATAGAATGATTGAATGGACCTTCAAACATGCCCGGGAAAATGGTCAGAATATCAATACGCATCAGCTGGATTTTGAATGCAAAATTACCGGAATTCCCTTTCAAATTTCAATACAGGAACACCTTTCGTGTCAATGCCCTATATTTGTGAGCTTTAACTGACCGTTTTAACATAGGTTTTTCGGCCTGATGAAAAAATTCCTGAGAATAGTATTCAAAAAACTCAGCATATGGGGTATTGACTGGTTTATACCCGCCCTGATTCTTATGATCGGATTGGCCTGGTTGTGGCCGGAAGGAGGTCTGGGTCAGGGCAGGTTATCACTGCCTGCACTGGCCGGGATCGGCATTTCCGTGATTTTCTTTCTTTATGGACTGAGACTCAGTATCCGCCAGTTACTGAGCTGTCTTACCAACTGGAAACTCCACCTTATTATCCAATCCGTCACTTTTATTTTTTTTCCGGTATTTGTTTTGGTTTTCAGAAACCTGTTTACTCCGGGTGCATATGAATTAATATGGTTGGGGGCATTTTTCCTCGCCTCGTTGCCATCAACGGTTTCCTCTGCTGTGGTCATGGTTTCACTGGGAGGTGGCAACATACCTGCCTCAGTCTTCAATGCCAGTTTTTCAAGCATTGCAGGTATTATTATTACACCCTTATGGATGGGGTTGGTGCTTGGGTCTGGTCCGGAATCGTTTGATATGAGTCCGGTATTGCTCAAACTTGGATACCAGGTGCTGCTTCCGCTGGTGGCTGGGGTTATGTTGAACCGATGGCTGGGCAGGACTGCAATCCTTTACCGGCAATACACCAGATATTTTGACCAATCAGTGATTCTGGCCATCGTTTATACCTCCTTTTCAAACTCATTCAGCAGCGGATTATTTGATAACCTTGGAATATATGTAATTATATTCCTGATTTTCAGTCTGTTTCTTTTATTTGCCCTGGTTAACGGGGTCATATATCTGATGGTGAACAGAGCAGGGCTTGATCGGAAAGACCTGATTACCGCACTATTTTGTGGATCTACCAAATCACTGATGCACGGCACAGTTATGGCCAAAGTGATTTTTGGTGCTGCCGGAATGGGCGGGATTATTCTACTGCCTGTTCTTATTTATCATGCAATGCAGCTTACAATCACAGGGGTTATGTCGCAGAGGTTTTCTGCTGCTGAAGGAAACCTGTCTGTTAAAAGATGATCAGGATGCAAGGTTATTTTTGAGCGTTTCAATTTCCGACAGATCGAATGTAAGGGTGATGGCTGACCGGTCGAGTACATCGAGTATCCATGCCTTCGCCTCCGGCATTGAAGTGAAAACACCTATCTCCGGGTTATGGCCAAAGGTTGCTTTATGCTCGTTCATGTTTTCGGGAAGACTTTTTACACAAAAAGCTATTTTTCTGATTCCGATGTGATTCATCTGGGGGAAAAGATAACGCGATACCCAATCATGCATCTTAAAGTCCATATGATACACTTCAGCGGGTGCCAACACGAGCAGACGGGTTGCTTTCTGTCTTTCAGCTTCATCCAGAAATGAAATCAGGTTCAGGATATAGGAGGATGGGGAGACCACATCCCGTACATTCACATGATTGATCAGCATACCATGATCGGCAAGAAATTCAAATTGTGGTTTGGTATTGTTAGTCTTTATCATCTGAAACAAGTATAATGAGTAGCCGAAAAAGACATTAAATGTAATAAATATTTACTCAAGATGCAAGTAGTTTAGAAAATATTTTACTAAATTCATAAGTAACATATAATCAATATTATATGCGCCTCGTTTAATTGATGACATGTAAAATATATTTACATTCATCAATTGATGGTATACACCCAAAATCCGGTTCCGCAGAATCCCGATTTATACTTAATCATAAAAGTTGAAAAAGGTAATACGAACTAAATTTCGACAATGATTTTTCCTGAGGATGCAGAATCCAGTATTGCTTGCAAGGCTCGCGGTACTTCCGGCAAGGAGATGCTGTGATGTATTTTTTCCAGATCCGGAAATATTAGTTTTCCGGCAATCAGATTCCACAATTCAACGCGTTTGCTCATAGGCGTTTCTGCAGAAGAAGTCCCAACCAGTCTGACAGCCCTCAGGATAAATGGGAATACCGACACTTCAAGTGTGCCGGATGCGATCATTCCGCAATTTGTAACAATTCCCCTGTCTGCAACCGACCTGATTACTGTTGAGAGTATATTTCCACCCACCGTATCCATGACGGCAATCCATCTGCCAGGTAAGAGCGGCCTTCCCGATTGGTCATTAACCTCATCTCGTCCTATAACCTCTTCTGCCCCAAGCGAATAAAGCAGCCCGGCTGTCCCGGGTTTACCTGTTGAGGCTACGACCCTGTAACCGGCATGCGAGAGCATAGCCACTGCTGTTATTCCAACTGCGCCGCTTGCACCGGTTACCAGCACTTTTCCGGAATCAGGCCTGACACCATGATTCATGATTTCAACGATGGCACTTGCTGCTGTAAACCCGGAAGTTCCGATAATCATGCACTCCTTCAGGCTGAGCTTTCCGGGCCGGTGAATGGCCCATCTTGCCGGTACCCTTATATATTCAGCAAACCCGCCACTGGTATTCATTCCAAGATCATATCCGGTAACAACAACTTCATCTCCTGCAGAAAAGGCGGGATTTAACGAATCAAGCACAATTCCAGCCGCATCTATACCCGGCGTATGCGGATACCGCCTTGTAATGCCCTTATTTCCTGAGAAAGACAGCGCATCCTTGTAATTCAGGCCTGAAAAACAGACCTTCACCAGCAAATCACCTGCCGGGAGTTCATCAAGTTTTCTCTCCCTGATTGAAGCTGTATATCTGCCATCCGGTGATTCTTCTACAACCAATGCCTTGAAGGATTGATTTTTATGTTCAGCAATTGTTTTCATTGTCTAAAAATAAGATATACAGATAATTACATTGTAAAAATTTCATCATTGGTCGCCGCAGGCATGAGTAATTCAGACTTAACGCAGCAAACAAGCATAACGGGATGCAAAGATGTAAACTATTTACCCGTGCAACCCGGTTTCCGGCTTGTTTTTCTCAATCTCTGAAAGCTGTTTAACACAAATCCACAAATTAAAGCAACAAATCATTCCGTTTCATTTCGGCTGAGGGATTGCAGGTTACATAAAACACAGTGATGTGGTTGGATTCAGTAGTTGTTGGCCGGCCTGTTATTAAAGAATTGCTAATTTTTTTAGTGTTCAACTATTCAAAAAAAATCACTCACAGGCATATTTTCCAGAATGATTTCCTCAGAATTAATCAGCAAAATACCATTTATTGTTACATTCAGATTCATCCAGATTACCTTTTTGCAGTAGAGCATTGTTACATCGGCTATGAATCCATCGTTTACCGGGTAAACAGCGATTGGTCTGACAGCTTCTCTGAGAAGGTTGTATTGTTGTGATGCCGGTGATTCCATGAAAATAATATCATCTATAGCATCAACAACCCTATAGTGCCCCTCATCAAACAACACCGTTGAAAAATAGAAAACTATGAATGCCTTCAGGCTCTCGATTCCAATTCTGATAGCCCCATTGGATGAAAGTTTGTGAAAAGGAAGTGTATCACCGCTAAAATGAATCAGTTCATCTCCATCTATTGCGTATTTAATCCTCAGGAATGGGTGGTAACTGAAATCTGTAGCTTCCAGTAACTGTACTGTAGTAAAAAAAGGAAGATTAACAATGGAGAGGCCTGCCTGTAAAGGAAACAGTTCATACCCGTGGAAGGCATTTATGGTTTCGATCAGGCGTTGATGATGCTCAGGTGTTACGATACCGGGGTCGTAGTTTTTCAACAATCAATATTTGGTTGATTCTATCAGATATAAAAATACATATTTCCGGTAATTCCTGATCATGTTACTTTTCTCATTTTGGCAGATAAATACAGGTCACCAGATTGATTCAATCAAGCCTGATCATTTATCTGGGAACAAAACAGCTGTTGTTTTCAGGAAGCAGCAATTCAGATGCAGCCCAGTCAGGAATAATACTATTTTTGCTTAACAGCGACATCAGATAATTTAACATGGATAAAAAAGGGAAACGGTTGGAAGAGGGTACAAGGTATGCTTCTGCCGGAAGAGCTTCCGGTGATGATATCCTGAAACAATACGATGAGCTGGCCGGAAATCAGTTGATCCGGATGATATCTGATGCCATACCTGACGTTGCAATGATTCTGTCAAAAGAAAGACAGGTTGTGTATGAGAACAAAGCTTTGATGGAGCTTGCAGGAGAGTCACCCGGTGTAAGTTTTCTGGGCAAACGCCCCGGTGAAATATTGGAATGTTTGAATGCAACCAGCGAGGGTACAGGATGTGGAACCACTGAATCATGCAGGTATTGCGGAGCTATCAATGCGATTCTGGAATGTCAGCGGACAGGGTTGCCCGCGACAAAGGAATGCCGAATAAACGCAGTCAGGAACGGACTTTCTATTTCCTACGATTTGCAGGTTAATGCCAGTCCATTTGGTTTTAATGGAAAGGAATATGTGATTTTTTCCGTAAAAGACATCAGTGATCAGAAAAGACGAAGGGTTCTTGAGCGTATTTTTTTTCATGATGTTTTGAATACGGCTACCGGTTTAAACGGTATGCTTATGGCAATAAAAGGTACTACCAACCCGGAAGAAATGCACGAATTTATTGATATAGCAGAAAAAGCCAGCAATGACCTGATAGAAGACCTCATATCTCAAAGAGCACTAAGCGCTGCAGAAAGTGGTGATCTGAAGATGAAAGTCAGCAGGTTTTCATCGGTCTTATTGTTATACGATATAGCGGCATACCTGTCACATCATGAAATTGCCATCGGCAAACGGATTTTTGTTGATCCCTTTTCACATGCGGTACAGATTGAAACCGACACCCAGTTGTTGAAAAGAATATTAATTAATCTGGTTAAGAATGCCCTTGAGGCCAGCCCAGCTGAGGCAGTGATAACCCTTGGTTCCCGGGTAAATAACAAAACCATACAGTTTTGGGTCAGCAATCCGACCTATATGCCCGATGCAGTTCAGAAACAGGTTTTTCAACGTTCTTTTTCAACGAAAGGGGCGGACCGGGGTATTGGTACCTATTCGGTTAAGCTATTGGCCACAAAATACCTGAAAGGTAAAGTGGGATTTGAAACAGATGAAAAAAAGGGAACTACTTTCAGAATTGAATTACCGCTTGGAATCACTTAAGCAGCAGCGGAATTTTTAACAGTAAAGTTTTATTTACCTGTGACTTCATCTGTTTAATTTCGGACAGATTGATTTTCTGACAAACAAGGAGATGGTGTCTTAATAATCCGGCCATCTGTCCTGGTACTTTACACAATTACAGGACCGTTGAAACCTGAACTCACTGTTTAAGACAGGCACCTCTTTCATTAAGTCAGACAATAATCCTGTATTTCATGCAATATGACTGATAATCATATCAATTAGTTCACCTGCTCTGATCGGTTTTGGAATATAGTCATCGCAACCTGCATTCAGAAATACTTCCCGGTCACCAGGAATGGCAAAGGCAGTAGTAGCTATGATGGGAATTTCAGGTTTCATCTTCTTTATCTCCCTGGTCGCTTCCACTCCATTCATTACCGGCATTTTGATATCCATCAGAATCAGGTTGATATTATTGTCAAGCTCAACATATTCAACAGCTTCGAGGCCATTATTTGCCCGTAACAATTCGAATCCTGCTTTTTTCAACAGTTTCTCTATGTAGCGAAAGTTCGATTCTTCGTCTTCTGCAACAAGAATTCTGTAGCCGGATTGTACCTGCCTGCCTTCTTTCTGAGATGATTCCAGTGGGTTTATATCTGCCATGATTGTGGTGAATTGAATAGTTTATCGGGAGTATCGCCGGTGTTGTTTGTTAATCAGCAAATGATATAAAGGAAATACAAGGACAATACTAAATTGTGGGACCAATATACGACATTATCCACAAACGGCAAAATGTTTAACCATAAACTTGAATACCTGAATAATAGTAAGATTAATGCTATGTAAGAACATCAGGCTGCCTGAAATATTACAATGAGAATGATTTTGAGAAAATCTTTAACTTTTGTCAGGCTAAATTAAAATTTTCATAATTGGTATGTTTGGATTTTGTAAACAAATATTTCAATCGGCAAACTTAATTGATGCTTCTCCAAGTCAATGACATATGATAAACTGTCCTGCAAATGAGTCATCATCGTTTTTAATACATACTGAATAAATTCCATCCGGCAGGGCACTCAGGTCAATGGATTTTCCGAAATCAAGGTAATTCAGGTCATGAAAAACCAGTATTCCTGTGGAATTACGGATTTCTAAACAAACCGGTAAGTTTTTGCCTGAATTGACAATATCCAGGTTTAAGACTCCGGTTGAGGGATTCGGGAAAATGGTGAGTTTTTTGTCAACCACAATATTGTATATCCCTACATTGGTTTCATAGCAGGAGTTTGCTGAAGGGTTAATGTATAGCAATTTGTCATTGTTATAATAGCACAAAAGATCATAATAAACGTCGGTAACGCAATAATCGATTCCGGAATAGATTGGTCCCTGGAGACTTCCGATACCTTCAATCCATTGACTGTAAGGGAATTCGAATAAAAGGGTTTTGCGATTGCTTCCGTTTATTCCGATGCTGTCGGTTGAAACACACACTATAGGAAAAGGCTCTCTGCACCAGTCGTTTATGATGAAGGCAGTATCTCCGGCTTCCAGGGTATAGTCATACAGCAATCCTTCTTCAAACGACCCAGGCAGGTAGGTATAAACCCTGCCTTCCCATTCACGGATGGCACCAGCATAGTTCCAGCTTGCACCGGAAGTGCTGTCTCTGGTCATATACAATTTGTTGTAGAAGGTATTCATGATCATGGTGTCGCCTGAAAAACGGAATATTTCAGTATTGTAGAATGACCACCCGGCCGAGAACCTGGTATTCCATTGATTGCCGGGATCGTTAAAAGACTGTGACATTGAAGTTAATGAAGACAGCAATATCATAACAGTAATGACCATCGGGCTATTTTTACCTGTTTTCATCGGTGTCCTATTATAATTTTATGAATTTGCCTGTATAGATTTCATCATCCGTTTGAATTCTCAAAAAATAGATTCCGGCAATAAATCGGCTGACATTGATTCCAGACTCTAATTCCAAGTATTTTGAGCCGGACCAAACAACATTTCCACCTGAATTGAAAATCTCCATTTTATAAATGCTTGTATGATCTTCATCCGGTAGTTGTGTAAACATCAGGCTATTCACCGGATTTGGTGAAATAATAAGCTTACTGTCTTTTGAAGGTCTTTTAAGTATTCCACCACTAACTGCAACACAGGATGAATCATTCAAGAGTTCAAAATCATCAGGATAAATGGCCAGATTCGTAATTTCGCCAGCGGTCAATGAATTAACTTCAAGTGTTGTAAAAGATGGCGTATAAGAAACAAACTGTGTAATCAGAGGATAAATACATTCACCTGAATTCCCTTCTGCATCTGTACGGTATAATCCTACCTGTGGTATATAATCCGGCACGGTCTTAACACCAGGCAACGGGCCATTGCCTGATACGACAAAACCATTATCGGCATTCTGGGCCACGTCAACCACAGCCATAAAGACAGCCTGTTTGAATTCAGGAATTCCTTCGGCATCTGTTTTAAGTATCATTTCACCTGATGACATAATAAATCCATTATCAGATGTTTGGATCAAATTTCCCTGTTTGTTCATATAAAGTGAATAATTATCAAAACTAAAATTCCTTGCCCAAAGAAGATTGCCGTTGAAATCAAGTTTTACCAGCCCACCTTGATTGGTGTAGGAATAATAAACAATTCCGTCATCGACAGCAACAAGGTCAACAGCCTTGTTGCCCCAACCATCAGGACCGTCCATGGTGAATGCACTATTCACATTCCCCATTGGATCGAGTTCAATACTAAGCCATTTTCCCAAGTTGGTTGACCTGTTCTGAGTATTTCCGGCGATGGTAATATTGCCATCCGGAAGCTCTAAAATTGAGTATCCAAATATGTTAAAAGTTAAATCGTAGTATTTCTTACTCCATAGAAGGTTTCCATTTTTGGTAAATCGTTGGGCGAATGTTTCTGCAATAATCCCAGAATTGTAGGGTCCTGTATATCCTACAATCAGAATATCATCCGAAGCAGTAACATGCAAGCGTGCTTCATAGATATAGATAGCATCAGGCCAGGATACGGTTTTTGTCCAGATAGTATCTCCAGCTATATCCCATCTTACAATTGAGAGGTATGTTTGATTGTTTGAGTATATTAAACCTGCTGTGACGATGGTTGAATCAGAACAGGTTTTTACATCTGACAGAATAACGGTAGCATTTTCAAAACTCAGTTTTTTTGACCATACAACAAATCCGACCGGGTCAACCTTAAGCAGATAGCCTGAATTATCAAATTTCTGGCCTGCGACATACAAACCGTCATCAAACGAAGGAGTCGTTGCATATGTATGCAAGCCATATTCCATGTTGTAGAGCACCCGGGTATAGGTATTAGATTGGGCTGCGACACTAACCGATAGAGTGACCAGAAAAAGAACAAGAATGAGACCTTTGAAAGGGGAGTACATGGTTATTGGTTTTAAACATAAATTATAAACAAATTATCTAAAGATTATATATTCCAAATTTAATAAATAAAACAATTTCAATTTAATTTTACAAAAATAAGATTTTTAGCTGATTTGTAATTCATTTAGCTTAGTGACAGCCATTCAACATTATTCAAAATCCCTATTGTAGATGTCACTGGCTGTTATGCAGAAGTTTTTTTTGAAAATTTTCGATTTCCAGAGAATTATTCTTGCATAAGTAAGTCTGTAAATACGTTGAAATACGTCTTCTTTAATTAATGTTTGCTTAATAACCCGATGAAGACAACAGCCGTTTTACGTCAAGGTGCTCCACCGCTGCTCGCAGGGCAGGCTGTATCTATACCTGCTTAAAAAGAATTGGAATTCATACTCCAGGTGCAAGATTTTTTTATGTTATTGCCATATTTCCTTGCACCTTAAACCTTATTTCACCTTGTATATTCCTTATATTTAACTATAATATGTATTTCAGCAAACCCTGATTAATAATTAGTAATCATTGTATTAATAACGGGTAAGGACACGACATGTCGTGTCCCTATATGAGATTTCAGAACAATTAATCAATCATTCCATAAAGCAGGCTGATTTCCTCCGCCCATATTTCTTCGTTGGGTGTTTCAAGGATAATGGGCAGGTTGTCGAAACGGGGATCGTTCATGATGCGTTTGAAAACATCATTGCCCAGGAAGCCTTTACCGATGCTGTCGTGGCGATCGACATGGCTGCCAAGGGGTTTCATGCTGTCGTTGAGGTGAATGCCCCGCAGGTAGTTGAAACCGACTATGCTGTTAAACTGGTTAAAAGTATCAGTATAGCCTTCCGGAGTGATCAGGTCGTAACCGGCCGTGAAGGTGTGGCAGGTGTCGAGGCAGACACCCACCCGGCTTTTATCTTCTACCAGGTCGATGATAAACTTTATCTGTTCAAATGCATATCCAAGATTGGTTCCCTGACCAGCCGTATTTTCAATAACAGCCGTCACACCTTTGGTTTTCCCAAGTGTGATATTGATGGATTCTGCGATGATTTTCAGGCTTTCTTCCGGGCTGACCAGCTTCAGATGACTGCCGGGATGGAAATTGAGTCTGTCGAGGCCGAGCTGTTCACAGCGCTGCATTTCATCCAGGAAAGCGGCCCGTGATTTGGTCAGTTCTTCCTTGCCGGGATGCCCCAGATTGATCAGGTAACTGTCGTGTGGGAGTATCTGCCATGGTTCAAAGCCATGGGTGATACAATTCTCTCTAAACTTCTTGATACTTGAGTCTGTCAGCGGAGCACTTACCCACTGGCGCTGGTTTTTAGTAAACAGGGCGAATGCTTTTGCTCCGATGGCGGCTGCATTAACGGGGGCGTTTTCTACACCTCCTGAGGCACTGACGTGGGCTCCGATGTATTTCATGGGTGACGGGGAAAAGTAAAAAACTCAAAGTAAAAAATATAAACAGATGATATTCAGGATCATTGAAATGGTATGTTTGCTATCCGGGATAAGTGAAGCAGTTAAAACCTCAGGACCGCATCGATATAACCATGAAACAGCCCCATGTGTTCGAACCCGGTTGAAAAAATTTCACCCTGACCTTTGGCAGAACAAGCGACTATAAGGCCAGAAGCAAAAGAATCCGGAAAGAAATCATCAATGCAGGGAGAAACATTGTGATGATAACTCACGCGCGCGAATCCGGGATATTATCCTATCCGGGATTAATAACAGGAATGGAATACTATTTACTAAAAAGGCTGCTCTCCTTTAAATAAACCAACTTGCCGAATTTGCTCAGTTTATCAGTATCTATCCTGTTTTTATCACCAACAATACAGATAACTACCGGTTTACCCTGAAGATGGTTTTTATAAAACCCTTCGATGTTATCAAAACTCAACTTCTCGTAAGCTTCTCTGTAATATTGGGCAGGATCGTTTTCAAAGCCCATGTTTTTCCATCCTGTGAGTGCCTCGCTCAGTTTCCTGAATGAGGGTCTTTCGCTTAAGGAGGATTGCATCAGGTATTGCTGAATCATTTTTGTTCTTTCAGATTTTATCGGCATAAAACGGATCAAGGTATCAAAAACAGTCATGGCTTCGATTGTTTTATCGGCTTGTGTGCCTACATATCCGGCGAAATATGACTCTTTTCCTTTTAATACAGGTGTTGAAAAACGGGCACCTGCAGTGTAAGCCAGTGAACGGGATTCCCTGATTTCCTGCAATACCAGTCCTGAGAAGTCTCCGCCGAAGTACATATTAAACGCATTCAGGCCAGCCAATGCATCGGGACTGACAGGAAATCCGTTTACAAAAAAGTAAACTTTGCTTTGGGTCGCTTTCTTCTTTGGAATAAAATAAACTGTGTTTTCACTGTATTGGTTTAAGTCCCTCACAAAGGGGGTCTCAACTCTTTCGCCGCCTGTTTTGCCCAGTGCACCGGCACAGATTGTGGCTATTTCACCTGCATCGGTTACGCCGGCAAAATGAATCTCAACGCAGTATTTCATAACCGATTTAAAGGCATCACATAATTCTGTTGCCTTCAGTGATTTTATTTCAGCCAGACTTAACCTGTCAATGAATTCAGACTTCACGCCATAGCGAACATATGAAAACAGGGCTTCAGCAACATTGTCCGGCTCGCTGCGTTCAATTTTGCGTTCTGCCCTATGACCGTCGTACAATATTTCCACCTTCGATTGCTCTGCAACCGGCATGCTGATCAGCTTTGCGGTCAGATTGATTGCTTCTTTCAGATTAGACTCCAACCCGGTAAGTGTCACTTCGGTATAACTCTCACTACCACTGATGGTATATCTGCAACCTAATGAAGACATGGCTGTTTTGAACTGTTCAGAGCTCATTCCTTCCGGACTGGCATAATTCATGATTTCTGTTGCATATTCCAGGTCAGGATTGTGTTCATACCCAACCCGGAACTTCATTTTCAGAGTGAAAATGTTGTTAACAGGATTTTTTACCCTGTAAATGTCCATTCCATCATTAAGAGCGATATGATCAATATCCTTACCGAAATCAAAAAAATCTGGCTCCCGGATTGTTTCACGGATATTTTTAAATTTCAAGGCATAAGTTGATTCAGCGCTTTTATTGGCAGGTAATGGTTTGTATTCGGGCTTGTCGATTTTCTGCTTTTTAGGAAAGCCCATTTTTGAATAAAAAGCCAGATAATTATCACCGAAGTATTTATTTGCAGCATACAGGACATCGGCTTTTGTAACAACCAGTAATTTGTCCGGATAGCTGAGAAGTTCCGGTATGGATTGATTCCGGCCAAAGGCATAGGCAAACATCTGTGATTTATTCTCAATACTCTCCATTTTAAGCTGATAATCAGTATATAACTGAAGCTTGATGTTATTAATCATGTTCGTATCAAAATCACCTGTTTTCAGTTTTGTAATTTCAGCCATAACCAGTTTTTCTGCAGAGCCCAGCTTTTGTCCGATAAGTTTCGGTATTAACAGCACCAGATTGGCACCATGGTCATTGTATGGCATATTCAACACCTGGGCATCCATTAGTTTGTTATCAAGTGAAAGTTTATCGAGCAATCCGGTTTTACTTTCATTCGACAGGAGGGCATTACAAATCTGAATCGCTATTTCGTCAGGATGACCGGCGGGTGGTGTCCTGAACCCAAGAATGGCCAGTTTAATGGGGCTCAGTTTCTTTTGTATGAATTCCCTGCCGTTAAATGGTTTTTCGGCATAGGTGATTCTTTCCGGAAGATCTTTTCTGACCCATTTGCCGAATTTTTCCTCAATCAATGGTTTTATTAGTTTTGTATCAAAGTCACCCGAAATTATCAAAGCCATATTGTTAGGCACATACCATGTTTTGAAGAAATCATACATTTTCGAAAGTGAAGGATTTTTCAGATCTTCGATTGTTCCGATTAATGTCTGTTGCCCGTAGGGATGGTTTTTAAAAAAGTGCTTATTGAAATTTTCCAGAAGCGGATATACAAATACATCGGAATACATATTCTTTTCCTCATAAACAACTTCCAGTTCAGCCTGAAATGATCTGAATACGGGCTTTTCGAACCGGTGGCTGTACAGGTCGAGCCATTTTTCAATTTGTGTCGGCGGAAATGAATTATAAAAGAGGGTGTTATCGGGCCCCGTACCGGCATTCAATCCGGTTCCGCCAATGCTTTTAATCAGGTTACTGAGTTCATTAGGGATGGCAAATTCATTTGCTTTCAGCGATTCCTCGTTGATCTGGTTCTGTATTTCCGCCCTCTGAACGGGATCGGTTGTCCCGGCAAGTTTATCATAGAGCCGGAAAATATTGTCAATATGCGGTTTTTCTGATGCCCAATCCGTTGTTCCAAGTTCTTCGGTACCCTTAAACAGCATATGCTCCTGGTAGTGGGCCATACCGGTTGCTCCTTCAGGATCGTCTTTTCCACCGGCCCGAACAATTACCCCTCCGAACACCTTTGGCTGGTTATGGTCTTCATTCAGGATAACAGTCATCCCGTTTCCAAGCTGATATACCTCAACATCTATGGGTTGAGAAACAGGCTTCTGTGCTGAAGCATCAACACAAATAATTAAATATGCGATAATCAGGATAATGTTTTTCATAAGTATATTTATTTTACCGGTGATATAATATTGGTAAATATACGTGGAATTCAATGTTATTGATTTGTTATTGCTGCAAATTTATTTACATGATTATGATTAACCTGCTATACCAAAATGATGGTCTGGATTCATGAGAGAAGTTTTGATTCCATCACTGTTTTTGAAAAAGGGCTTGAACCAGCCGGCATGCCGGCATGAAAAATTTGTTCAGATAACAGAGAATTGAAACCGGAAATGAAGGTTTTCCAGGAAAATCAGTTTTCTACATGAACAGTAGCAGGTTAAGACATATCAATGCTCCATGTCCTCCCGCTGAAAAAGGAGAAATCCAATTCATTTCATTCGCTCTGTGCATTTTTCAGAAGGGACTTACGGAATTTTGAGATTAACCCAAATTGTCATCTTGACTTTGCCCTCAGGATTGCAGCTTTTGTGAATTGAATTCTCAAAAAATTCATATTCCCGGCAATACGATTAAACATCATTTTCATCATCAGTGAGATCCGGCTCAGCTCCGTCAGGCAACAAGAGTTCCATTTCTGCATCGCCGAGTAATTCAACGCCTTTTAGCTTTCTTTGGATAGCACGGGTCCGTTTCCCCATCACTTCATCGATCTGATTGCTGGCTGTCTGAATATTCTTCTGGGCTTTTTCAAGCATGCCGCCAAAGTTTTCGAACTCTTTTTTTACCGCGCCCAGTATTTTCCATACTTCACTGCTTCGCTTCTGAATGGCCAGTGTCCGGAAACCCATCTGGAGGCTGTTGAGGATGGCTGCCAGGGTAGTGGGACCGGTAACAACCACTTTATAGGTTCTCTGCAACTCTTCAAGCAGGCTGGCTTTGCGTACTACTTCCGCATATATGCCTTCGAAAGGCAGGAACATAATGGCAAAGTCGGTGGTGTAGGGGGGATCGATGTACTTTTCACTGATATCTTTCGCCATTTTTTTTATGGTGGACTCCAGAACTTTCTGTGAAGCCTCTATCACAAGGAGATCGGCCGAATCGTAGGCATTCTGCAACTGCTCATAGGCTTCACGTGGAAATTTGGCGTCCACAGGCAACCATACATTACCGGTAATATCATCTTTTCCCGGCAATTTGATGGCGAATTCCACTACATCGCTGCTGCTTTTTTTAGTACGAACATTAGCTTCATATTGTTCAGGTGCCAGAACCTGCTCCAGAAGCATAGAAAGCTGGACTTCACCGAACCCGCCACGCATTTTCACATTGCTGAGTACCCGTTTCAGACCACCGACATCCTGGGCAAGACTTTGCATTTCACCCAAACCTTTCTGGACACTCTCAAGTTGTTTCCCAACCAGTTCAAACGATTGACCCAGCCTCTCATTCAGGGTTTTCTGAAGTTTCTCGTCAACCGTTGCCCGCATTTCCTCGAGTTTTTTCTCGGTGCTTTCCATCATTTTACCCTGCTTTTCTTCAAGTTGCCCGAATTTTTCACGTTGCAGATCGTTGAAAGAAGCCACATTCCTGTCAAAAGTTTCACTAAATTGCTTAAACACCCTTTCAATGGATTCGCGCATCTCCTTGTTCTGGTCTCCGGCCTGCTTAGTCAGGGAATTCAGCCGCTCTTCAACTTTTAAAGTAATTTTTTCAAGGCTTTCCAGGGTTTTGATTGCCAGGTCTTTTTGTTCGGCTTTCAACTCGTCGAATTTACTCCGGAGTTCAAGTGTAAACTCTTTAAGAGAATTGCCAAGTTCAGCCCTGTTTTCGCGGTTCAGGGTCGCATTTTCTTCACGGTTAATCCTGAAATCCTCTTTCAGGTTCCCTTCAATCCGGCCAAGGTTGTTGGTAAGGCTGTCAATTCCTGATTTGAGTTCAGTATTTGTTTCCTGTTTGTTCCTGAAAATTAATCCCAGGCTGATATTTAATACCAACAGAATAATTAAGACAATAAGTAGTAAAATTTCCATAAGTTAATTTTAATGGTGAATTTTGGACGGGCAAATGTGTTACCAGTCAATTATTCCGGATTGGTTATCAATATGTCCTGCAATTTCTTCAAAGATAGGAAAAGCTTCATTTCACTGTATATGACCGGCTCAAATGATATTTGGGAACACTGTACTAAAATTATTATTATCATAGGCTTTTAAAACCCTGAGTGCCCTGAGGGTATTCCAGCGACTTGGTTTACCGGCAGTTTCCATATCAAAATGTACCTTTCCGGGATGTTTAGCATGCAATGGCCATCTCATATCCTTCGCATGACGGGTGTTCAGAATTCCGATGGCATCTTCCATCCTTGCATCATAGGGTGCACCAGCGAGCCGGAAATAATCCAGCGACCTCAGAATATCATACTTCCACCTGGAGGGGTAGGAGAGTGATAAAAAGGAACGCCGGATAATATTTCCTGTTTTGTCTGATTTATAAAGCCGGTGTATAAGTATAAATTCACGCGCAGCTGATTCAGCAGCAATAACTTCTTCAAGTCTGTATTGATACCCATTGTGCCTGTATTCGCAAAATCCTTCGGCAACAGAAAGGGTGGTATGCAGAGAACCATGAACGGCACCTTTCCTGTTTGACTGACAATTAAATCCTCCGTCTTTCATTTGCGACAGCAACAGAAAATCAACAATTGAATTCAATGATTCCTCCCTGGCACCAAAATAGCAGCAATAATTCAAAGCCATGCCATTGATACATACATCGCTCACTTTTATAGTTCCGGCCGGGTTAAGGCCACCATCACCCCCTTTCTCTTCTTTCAGAATCATTGCAATGGTTTCTCTGATCAGTTTTTGATCAGGATTTATTGCCAGATTCTTCAGATCCAATAAAGTATAATGGCTTGAAATCCATTTCGGATTATAGAAACCGCCTCCCCAGTGGCCAGATGGATTCCGTTTTACCAGCAATGCTTTCCCCCAGCCGGTGGATTCAATTTCGTTTCTCAATTCCGGTTTCCCAATGTTGAATAAATCCCGGTGAACCTGATACTGGATAGCCACATCTCCTTCAAGTAGCCATTGGATAAGTTGTTGACTATTTAATACCTCTATATTCATCATTTTGATTTTGATCTGAATAAATTGACCTTAAAGACATTAAGTGAGAATGTAGCATGATGGTTTGTTCCGTTTCTCCCTTCACGCGCATATGAAAAGTCAGGAGCAGGGAGTTGAGGTTCGGATTTAGGAGTTTGGGATTTGACACCAGGCAGTCTCCGGCAGGCAATTAAAAATCGTATTTGTAAACTGCCAATTCATTCGTCATTCCCGCCAACGATGCGCTTCTGCGTGGCAGGCGTCATTCAACAGTTGTTATTCTATTTCAACACCTGATACTGCAAACCCCGTTTTTCAAGTTCGGTAAGTATGGTTGGTAACTGCGTGGTATCTTGCAGATTAAATGTGATGGTTGCCTGCACATAACCGATTGGTACACTGGTAATGGAGCGCTCATGGAAAATATCATGGATATTGGCCTTCACCTTTTCCAGAATTGATATCACCGATTTCAGCATTCCGGCCTGATCAGGGATGAGTACAGCTATCCTGGCACGAAAGCCTTCGTCCATTACCCCTTTCTCAAGAATCTGTTCAAGTATGCTCATATTGATGTTACCACCACTGATTACCGGGACTACTTTACGCGCCTTCAGGCTGGTTTTGTTATAAAGCACAGCTGCAATAGCAGCTACTCCTGCCGGTTCGGCAAGAATTTTGGCACGTTGAAGTAAAAGGTAAGCTGTGCGGGCCATTTCGGCATCATTGACCACCAGGAGTTCGTCAACCAGTTCACGGGTTACCTCAAAGGTGAGATTACCGGGTGATTTTACGGCGATCCCATCTGCAATGGTGTGCACAGAATTCAGTGTACAAGGTTCACCTCTTTCTATTGAAACTTTCATTGACTGCGCCCCATCTGCTTCAACACCAATAATCCGGATTCGCGGATTTAACTGCTTAAGAGCTATAGCAATTCCGGCAATCAATCCCCCGCCACCAATGGGTACCAGTACGTCGTCCACATCGCGCAATTGCTCAAAAATCTCCAGTCCTATGGTGCCTTGTCCGGCAATAATAAACGGATCATTAAAAGGATGGACAAAAGTTGCCCCGGTTTTTTCACCAAATTCAACGGCAGCTGCAAACGCATCGTCGAAGGTTTCACCGGTAAGAATTACCTCTGCACCATATGCCCTGGTAGCGATCACTTTTAACGGCGAAGCGAATACCGGCATAAACACGGTACTTTTCACCCCAAGTTTAGATGCTGCATATGCAACACCCTGAGCATGATTGCCGGCTGAGGCACACAATACACCATGCTCGGTTTCTTCCGGTGTAAGGTTGATGATTTTGTAATAAGCACCACGTACCTTAAATGAACCGGTAGTCTGAAGGTTTTCGAGTTTCAGATAAACATTCGCCCCTGACATGGCAGAAAACGATTTGCTTCGTTCGAGCGGAGTCTTTTTAACAATACTTTTCATTATCGATTGTGCATTGACAATATCAGAGAACAAAGGCAGGGGCTGGTGATTGACGGAAAGAGACATAAAGGAAAGTTATCAAAGTGCAAAGTTACAAATTCGGTTCTGTGGCAAATAAATAAATCTGATATGAAAGACAGGTGGAATTGTGTGGCTGTTTCTGATCATTGAATGTGAGCCAATTATTTTTATTTCATGAATTACTGTAAATCAGTTATATGTAAATTTCCGGCTTAAAAATTGTCACCTTTTTCCACAATTTGTATTAAGTAAATGTCAGCCTGTGATTTTTTTAAATATCTTTATATTCAGGAAACTGCATGTTATTAATTTCATTAATCACCAAAAACACAACTTATGAGAAAGATTTACCTGTTAGGATTTGTTGGTATGTGGCTATTTCCTTTTAGTCTGAATGCTCAGGATCAGGTTATTGCACCAGGAGTAACCGGGGTAGGAGTGTACCATGGATTATCAGCACCATTGAGAGATCTTCCGGTGATTTCACCTGAAGAAAATGAGAAAATGGAGATTGATGCCATGAGACCACGGAATGAAAAGATCCGGGAACGTTTATATCCATTCGCTGAAACCGCTTTGCCCAAAGGCAATGACCCTGCATGGCAGTTTAAAATGGGAACTTCTCCTGCACCCAAGGCGCCGATAGTATCGTTCGATGGACCGAATTCACCTTACTATCCGCCTGATGCAAACGGAACGGCAGGCCCTAATCATTTTATGCAGTCAATTAATTCTGTGTATGCAATATATTCAAAAACCGGCACCTTACTGGCCGGTCCAACCAACCTGAATCTGCTTTTTGGTAGTGTTACCGGAGCGACCTGCAATGACGGGGATCCTATTGTTCTGTATGATGAGCAGGCAGACCGCTGGCTGGTGGTCGAATTTTCAATCTGTGGTTCGAACGACTATATGCTGTTTGCTGTCTCCCAAACCAACGACCCCACAGGAAGCTGGCACAGGTATTCGTTTGATGTAGACGATATGCCCGATTATGAAAAGATTGGCATTTGGCAGGATGGTTACTATATGGGTACCAACAACAGCGGAGCCGGCAAGAAGGATATTTATGTGTTTGAAAGGTCCAAAATGCTGTTGGGGCAGACTGCTCAGATGGTAGGCTTCGACAATGCCTGGAGACCAACTACCATTGACGGTTTTATGTGTGTGCCACCGGTCGACAATGATGGCGCTTTTGCACCTGCAGGAAGTCCGGGTTTGTTTATTACCATTAATGACGACGCTATAGCAGGCGGTAGCGACCAGCTATGGATTTATGAACTGGCTGTAAACTGGACTACACCGGCTTCTTCAACTTTTGTCAGGTCGCAGCAACTGGCAGTTCCTGCATTCGACAGTAATTTCGGCGCTAACTGGGACAACATCAAGCAGCAGGGAACCACCCGTGAGCTGGATGCTATTCCACAAGTTGTAATGAATGCCCCTCAATATCGCAATTTCGGTACCTATCAGACCCTGGTTTGTTGCCATACGGTAGATGTAAACAACACCGACCGTGCCGGTATCCGTTGGTATGAGCTACGGAGAACTTCCGGAACCTGGTCGGTAAGGCAATCAGGGACTTACTCACCCGATACGCACTCGCGCTGGATGGGAAGCATCAGGCTAAACGGACAAAATGAAATAGGATTGGGTTATTCCATATCCAGTTCCACGCTTTATCCAGGCATCCGTTATACCGGACAAACATCCACGGCTTATGCCGCGGGTGCCGGAACCCTTGATCTTGCCGAGCAAACCATCACAACCGGAACATATTCGCAAACAGCCTATAACCGCTGGGGAGACTATGCAGGGTTGAGCGTTGATCCTTCTGATGACCGCACTTTCTGGTTTACCACCGAGTATATCGGAGCTTCAAGTGCCCGAAAAACCAGGATTGCCTCTTTTCAGGTAGGTGCAGCACCGGCAACTCCTGACCTGATTGTTCAGAGCCCTTCTGTCAGCCCGGCTTCTGTAATCAGCGGAGCTACTACAACAGCATCCTGTACAGTATATAACCAGGGTGGAGCAGCGGCTGTTGCTTCAAGTTTGAAATACTATCTTTCAACAGATAATTCATATGGAACCGGTGATGTTTTGCTTGCCACTGATGCTGTAGCCGCGTTAAATGCTTCTGCTTCTGCTGCCATCAGCGAAGTAGTTACCATCCCATCTTCTACTGCTGCCGGCAACTATTATTTGCTGTATGTTGCTGATGCAAATGCTCAGGTTGCCGAATCGAATGAGAATAACAATGTGGGGAGTTCTGCGCTCACAGTTACCTCTGCATCCGGAAGTCCTGACCTGATATTTCTTTACCCTGCAGCATCACCCACATCCTTAACGGCAGGCCAGACAACCACAGCATCAGGAACCGTTCAGAATCAGGGAACAGCAGCAGCAGTTGCATCTAACCTGAAGTATTATCTTTCTACCGATAATGCATACAGTGCTGGTGATACCTATCTTGCTACCGATGCTGTAGCATCTTTAGCTGCAGGCGCATCTTCAGCAGTAAGTGAGATTCTCACTATACCTTCAGCCACAGCATCAGGGACCTGGTATATTCTCTATTTTGCCGATGCCGATGCTCAGGTAGCCGAAAGCAACGAAGGAAACAACGTCGGTTATATGGCAATCAGTGTAACTTCTGCTACACAGGGTTGTAACAGCACTGTTCAGTATCCGAGTAGTACCCTTTCCCCGACTACTTCCTGGAAAACACAGAATTCAATTTATGCCGGTGAATATACTGTATTCAGCGTTACATCAGGGAAAACCTATACTTTCTCCTATTGTTCTGCAGACGGAGCCAGTGCTTCCTATGACTCCGAAATGACACTCCGTAACAATTCCACCAATGCATACATTGCCTATTCTGACGATGCCTGTGGTGACGATGCCAGAATTATCTGGACTGCCACCTTTACCGGTACTGTTAAACTCGTTACAACGGTTTATGGTTGCGGAACGAACTCAGTGAGTACAAAACTCAGGTACAAACGTACTGCAAAAGAAGCAGAAGAGTTGTTGAGCGATGCTGACATGTTCCAGGTTTATCCGAACCCAACAACATCACAGGTGTTTATTGAATCGGTAAATGGATTTGAAAATGTGAGGGAGATATTGATTCACAACGTGTCAGGAAAAGAAGTGAGGAAAGTTTCGATTCCTGAAAAATCCGGAAATCTTTATACATTCAATCTTGACGATCAGCCTGCCGGGTATTATCTGGTTAAACTGATAGGGGATGACATGCTGAAACAATTCAAGATAATTCTTACTAAATAAAGGGGATATCCTATCAAAATGAAAAGGCCTGCAGATCAGCGGGCCTTTTCATTTTGATTTATTCATTATGAATATTACCTGTCAAGATTGCCCTGAATGCTGTCCTTTACCTGATGGGTGATTGAATCGTAAGAATGATCGCCCGGGTACACCGGCTGAAGAAACTCGATTCTTATTTTTGTCAGGGGACGAGGGAAATGACTGCCCTTGGGTAATGCCTTAAAAGCGCCATTAATGGAGACCGGCACAACAGGGATGTTCAGTTCACGGCTCAGGATGGCAAAGGTCTTTTTAAATTGCCCGAGTTCACCATTCAGGGTGCGGGTACCCTCGGGGAATATGATAAGGTTTCGGTTTTGCTTCAGCACTTCAGCCATTTTCTGAATGGAAGCTTTGAGATCCCGGTTTAGATCAACAATAATAATGTTGTTCCGGTTTGCCAGAAACTTAAGCCAGCGCTGTTTTATGTGCTTTTCTTTGGCATAAACATATGTTTTGCGTATCTGGTAACTACGCAGGAACGCTGCAACAAACAAACCATCGAAAACACTCTGATGGTTAGGTGCCAGTATAAAGGGTCCTTCCGGAATATTCTCCGTTCCTTTGGCTTTAAACCTGAAATAAAGGTGAAAAAAACCACGTGATAAGTACACCATCCATCTGCCTGTAAACCATGTGTCAGGAAGTCTGAGATTCACCCTTTCACGCAGGATATCTGTCCAGTTCAACCTGCCTTCCTCCATCCGGGTCTTTTTATTACTCACGTATTCGCTTAGTGTTTTTACATCCCCAAAACCAGTCATTTCAGAAGTTTCAATGTTTACACCGAAATTCTGTTGCAACCAGGCCTGAAAACCAACTTTATCGAGTGAATCCATCCCCAGATCCATTTCAAGATGATGGTAGGGCATAACTTTGCGTCCTTTTTCCTCGCAGAGGTAGGCAGCGATAATTTTAAATTCCGGTATTTCAACATCATTGGTAGGTTCCCGTTCTTCATCCTTGTCAACAGCAAGGTCAGACAGCTTGAACCGCTGTAGTTTGCCGAGCCGGGTTCTGGGCAGTTCTTCTGATGTAAGATAGAACCGCATCAGTTTCTTATATTCTGAAACACTGTTATTGAAGGGTTCAATCAGGTCATGTCGTATGATATCTTCAGTATCCCTTTCTTTAATGGCTTCCAGAGCCTGGTTGTCAGGGATTATAATAACCTGCAGTTGATTGCTTTTGAGGAAGACACCGCAGTCCTTCACCAGAGGAGATTCCATCAGGGTTGATTCAATTTCTGCAGGATTTACATTCTTACCGTTTGACAGCACGATGATTTCTTTTCTGCGGCCGGTGATATAAAGGAACCCATCCTTATCAATATATCCAAGGTCACCAGTATAAAGCCACCCGTTTTTAAGTACTTCGGCAGTTTCTTCCGGCCGGTTGTAGTATCCCTTCATGATGTTGGGCCCGGAAGCGATAATTTCACCATCTTTAATCTGGACTGCAGTCTCGCGCATAACTTCTCCCGGAGAGCCGATTCTAACCCTGTGGGGTTGTGTGAAGGTGATCATGGGCGCGGCTTCAGTCATTCCATAACCCTCAAGTACTTCAAAACCTAATGTTTGCAAATCACGGCCAACCTCTGAGTCAAGGGCTGCACCACCCGATACCAGAAATTCAACTGCACCTCCAAGTTTCCGGTGAACGGTGCCAAATACAAACTTTGAAAATTTCTGCGAGTTCACTTTGCCGGCGAGGAAAAACAGAAAACCTGCCACTCTGCTTTTTTTGATTTTATCAACAATACCTTTGCGGATGGCAGCATATAACCTCGGAACACCTATGATGATGGTAATAGCATTATTTCTGAGGGTTGACATAATGTCTTCTGAAACCATTGAAGGGCTGATTGCAACTGTTGCTCCAAGGTAGAGCGGTATGATCATGGTTCCAACCAATGGAAATATATGGTGAAGCGGAAGCAGGATCATCACTCTGGAATCTGGCCTGTAAATAGGAATATGCTCTGAAACTGCCCTGACATTGGTTAAAATGTTGGAGAAGGAAAGCATGACTCCTTTCGGGCTTCCTGTAGTTCCTGAAGTATAGATAATAACTGCAGTAGTATCCGGATTGGGTTGTACAATTTGAGATTGTTCAGTGGTTACTGCAGGTAACTGCTCAGCTTCTTCAATAATGATAACCTTTGGTGATATGCCGGCCCGAAAAATCGCTTCAGATATAACCTGATGCCTGCCTGCAGAACAGAAGATAACTGTTGGTTCAGAATCCTTTAAAATATAGGCAACTTCGGATGCTGTTGCAAGATAATCAATGGGTATGGCAACACCTTGTACTTTCCAGATTGCATAAAATGCATAAATCCAGCCGGGACTGTTCTCAGAAAAAATAACTATATGCCGGGTTGGCCCGGATGGTATAAGTCCGGCAAATAAACCAACCTTGCTGATCAGGTCAGTATAAGTAATCTTTTCTGCCCCGAAAGCGATGGCAGTTTTATTGCCGGGGTTTTTTAACATTTTTTTCTGGTTTTATTATTGTGTTTCATAAAGATCGGAATGAAGGCAATGATGAAATGTAAATAAGTCAGATAGAAAAACTGTATCTTTCTATTTAATTGTAAAACAAGTCATTGCGGAATGACCTGAATTATTTTTTTCATAGTGCAAAGGTAGTCAAAATCAACGATGAAAACCGATGATTAACATATTTAGTTATATTGTATATATATATTCTGAAATTCAGATTATCAGGATACCATTGTTATAAAAAAAACGAATGATTTATGCAGATTTCGGACTACAAAATTATCATTGTACCCAGTTACAGAGTTCGTTTACTTCTTTCATTACCAACGCTGAGACACTGTTTGTAAGTCCCAGACTGCCCAGCAGGGCAGGGTTGCGGTGTATATCCATGCAAAGGACTATATTCATATCAATGAGCAATTGCTTTTGTTTTTTGTTAAGCCCGGCAATGGCGGTTACCGGAAATAATCCGGCATTTTCGACCATATCTTTCAGACTTCCGTTGCGTGGATAATCCCAGCCAACCAGATGCAGGCCGGCACATTTTCCGTATTTTTCAGCATCGGCCGAAAAACGGGTATTGGTTATAACCCATCCTTCGAATGATTTTATTCCTTTATCAGGGTTTTCGTGCAATTTAGCCCTGATATCCTGAAACCGGGAATGGATATAGAGCGGGACCTGCACATTGCACATCTTACCGGGTGTATTGTGATACTTGCATTCAACCATGATGTTTAGATTCCTGCTGGTGGCTATAACATCAATTTCGTGGCTGACGCATTTACCTTCAGTTATAACCCCGACTCCAACCTGAAATCCCTGTGCTCTGAATATTTCACCTATAAACTTTTCAAAAGGATAACCGGTTGGCCCGAGCTCCATAATTGCGTTTTTGAGGCTATAACGTGCGGCCAGGGAATGTTGTTTGCTTCTGAGTATCCTGAATGCTTTCTTAAAAATTCCCCGTGTGGAAATTCCATCCGGAAGGTCTTTTTCAATTTCCGCAATGATGAAGGATATCATTTCATCAGAAGTACCGGCTGACCTGAGGGAAGAATAAAGTTTTTCAACTGAAAAATCCTGTTTTTCACCTGATGATTTTCGGATCAGAAATTTACCTGACATATTACATTGATGGTTGATGCCTTAAAGATACAATCAGAAAACCAATGATAAAGTAACTGGTGATTATTTTATAAGTTGAACGATTTTATGACATCGATCAATAGCCAATAATAAAAGTACAACATCAGCAATTATTGGCATTCGCGCGAATCATGAAAAAGAACTTGATGAACAACGATAATTCCTCCTGCGGATGAGGGATTTTACCTAAAACTGATGAATTTCTTTATTTCAACTTCAGTTATGTATAAGCCTGGGTTAAATATGAAAACCAACCTCAAAACCACTCAAGGCCCACGATATTCCCCGGGAATGTTTTTTATGCTGCATAAAGCGCTGTTTATTAATATTATGGTTTGAAATTCCTCTTTTGTGGACTCAATTGAAAATCAAATACTTACTTTTAATTCAATCTTAAACTGATCATTATAATCAGGTATTGCCTCTAATTGGGTTCATTTCCGCAGATCAACTGCCAGGTGGTTGGAGAAGTGCAAGGGTTGGAATCTGTCCGATGCTGATTATGACATAAAAAACAGACCGCAGAAATAAAATCGTTTGAATAAGTATTACCTGATCATTCAGAATGGTAATGTTTAGTAATTTCAGTATTTTCGTTGGATTGAATCCTTGTAAAAATTTTATTTCATACTTCAATGGAAGAGAGAAGATTTCAGATTTCCTACGATAAGGCAGTTGCGGAATTATTAGTGGAATTAAAGGCAGTAATTGCAATCAGTACTTATCAGGCAGGCAAAGTAATTTTCATTGGTGCAGAGAATGAAACTTCATTGTTTCAGATTCCTGTTTCCTTTAAAAAGCCAATGGGAATCGCCTTGCTGGACAATAAAATGGCCATTGCTACCATTGATGAGATCCAGATTTTTTCAGATTCAAAGGTTCTGGCAAAACAATTTCAAAGCAGCACTCATATTTACGATTCTTTGTATTTGCCCAGGGCTACATATTACTGCGGGGAAACAGATTTACACGATTTAAGTTTTGGTAATGGTGGATTGTGGGCAGTCAATACCCGATATTCGTGTTTATCCACATATGATATTAATTATAGCTTTACACCTCGATGGCAGCCGCCTTTTATATCGGAATTGGCACCTGAAGACAGATGTCATCTGAATGGAATGGCCATGATAGATAAAACACCTGCATATGCTACCGCTCTTGGCAAAACCAATACTCCGGGAGGTTGGAGAGAAAATATTACGAAAGGAGGCATACTTATGGAAGTTCCGGGTGGTGAGATCATACTGGAAAATCTGGCAATGCCTCATTCTCCCAGAATCATAGACAATGAACTCTATCTGGTCTTATCTGCAACCGGGGAAATTATCAAATGTGATGTTGAAAATAAAAAATACCAGGTTATTAACAGAATCCCCGGATTTATCCGTGGAATGGCCTCCTATAAAAATTTTCTGTTTATTGGCTTGTCCAAAGCAAGAAATTCAAGTAAAACCTTTAGTAAACTACCTGTTTCAGAAATGAATGACTATGCAGGTATAATTATCCTTGATCTGGTGAAAAACCGAGTCCTCGGTGAAATAAAATATCGTTCTTCCGTTGAGGAAATTTTTGATGTCCAGATTTTGAAAGAAACCCAAAAGCCCGGATTAATTTGTCCGGATGATGAAAGGCAAAAAATGGCTGTAACTACTAAAAATATTTCTTTTTGGAAGAAATAAAAATAATTATATATTTGCGCTGATATAAATACTTACACACTTAATTTATCTTTATGAAAACAACACAAATCAGTAACAAACTTATGCTTGCAGCCGCTGTGGTAATTTGTTTAAATTTCAGCAGCTGCAAGAAGTATGAAGACGGACCAATGTTCAGTCTGATGTCAAAAACAGCCAGATTAACCGGAGAATGGGAAATTGTTAAGATAGATGGGGAGCGGATTGATGATGGTGTAAGTATTATACTTGAATTCGAAAAGGATGGAGATTTCAAAAGTACCTATAGTTATGATAGTTATTCATATTCATCTGAAGGCGAATGGGAGTGGGCCAGCGGAAAAGAATCGGTTGAAATTACCTTAGATGGAGAAAAGATTGAATTTGAAATTTCAAGACTTACTAACAGTGAGTTTTGGTTCGAAGATGAAGATAATGAGGAATACCAGTGTGAGAAAAAATAAAGAATTCCTTTTATCAGTTCATAACTGCATCATTTAAATTAACCTGGTTAATTGATAACATTTTCTGATCTTTTTTACCATAGCAGCATCGGTCCTGTTATGCACCATCGCGAATTGCATAAATATCAAAACCGCGTTAAATCATTTACGATTTCCATAATTCCGGAATCTTCGCATTATAAGCCATATCAGATATAAAATACCTTATCAACCTGTGAAGACAGGTTGATAAGGTATTTTATTGAAATCGCGGGACTGAATCCGCGATAGAAGACCGATTAATATACAGGAGGAGCCTGAAAACTGTTCTGATTAATTAGGGTCTGCTGATTTTATAAATAAATACTTCTTATTATCTGATATTCACATCGTTATGTTGATAACTATGTGCTGAATAGCATATTAAAGTGCACGGTTTTAGTTATTTTTACATTGAAAGCCATGCACTTATGATCAA
>JAZDHI010000067.1:0-2212 GCA_043806115.1 Bacteroidota bacterium | reverse complement strand
TATTGCCGGGCCGTCAGACTGTCTAAAAACCTACCATAATTGTTCATAACTATGAGTTCGGGTATTCTTCAAAAAACGCTCTGTTTTGTATCTTAACTACATGAAATTCATACAAGGACATAACAGAACACAGATTAATCTTTTCCCTGTATCACTCGACCAATCCATTGACCCTGATAATGAAGTCCGGATAATTGACCTTTTCGTTGAAAGTCTTTCTATTAAAGATTACGGATTCAGAACTGACTTTCCGGAAAACGGCCGCCCGGCTTACCATCCTTCTGATTTACTCAAACTCTTCATTTACGGGTACATGAATAAGGTCCGGTCAACCAGGGATCTGGAAAAGGAATGCAAACGAAACATAGAGGTGATGTGGCTTTTAAAGGGTCTCAAACCTGATCATAACACAATTTCTAATTTCAGGAGGGATAATCCTAAAGCCATGAAAAAGGTATTCCGGGCTACTGTTCAGATTGCAAAACATTTTGATCTGATCGGGGGAAAACTAATTGCCGGAGACAGCACAAAGCTACGGGCACAAAACAGTAAGAAGAACAACTACAATAAGGCTAAAATAGACCGCCACATTGCATATATTGATAACAAGCTGGAAGAGTATACCATGGCATTGGTCGAAAACGATGGAGACAACCGGCAACAGATAGAGGATGAGATCGACAAGCAACAAAAGAGAAAAGACAATTACAGAAATCTTGAAAAGCAGCTGAAAGAATCAGGAGAACCGCAGATCTCAATTTCCGATCCCGAAAGCAGGCAGATAATGCTGCGTAACAATATTACTGAAGTAGCTTATAATGTGCAAAGTACTGTAGATTCCAAATATAACATTCCCATTGATTACAAGGTAACCAACCAGAATGACAGCAAAGCAATGGGTAATATGGTTCAGAGAACCAAAAGCATTCTGGGAACAAATGAATTCACAGTCCTCTATGATAAAGGCTTCCACACCGGTTCAGAGCTTAAAATCGCTCAGGATTTAGGAGTTGAAACAATTGTTGCAATACCTGGAGTTCCATCCACAAGCCAGGCTCCGAACCATGAATATAATTACGAATATTTCAGACATGATCCACTGACCGATACTTACACATGTCCACAGGGCGAGATTCTCAGAACAAACGGATCGTGGTATAAGGAACTCACAAGCAGTGGCAATGTCATCATGTTCAAACAATATAAAACACGTGCCTGCAAATCATGCCAGGTACGATCGGAATGCACAAGATCTAAAACTGCCAGGTTGATTCACAGAAGCGAATTTGCTGAATACTATGAGGCTAATCGCATAAACACCCTGGAGAAGGAGCAGCTCTACAGACGCCGTCAGGCTATTGTTGAACATCCCTACGGCACGATAAAACGACAATGGGGGTTCAATTACATTCTCACAAAGAAGGGAATAGGAAGGGCCAGCTCTGACGTAGGGTTAATGTTTATTGCATATAACCTCAGGAGAATTAGTAATATTTTAGCCAGAGATGTGCTGAAGGAGTATCTGAGGATACTTATTTCTTTATTACAACAGGTTTTTGACCTCTTTAAAGCAATTTTAATGAATTCTGACAGACTGGTTACTGTAAAACAGATCTGCATCTGATAAAACGCCAAAGGGCTATAATCATAATGGAAAAACTCAGTTCTCCGGAATTAAAACATGTTTTTAGACAGACTCCCGTTATCAGTAATTCAGGTCAATCATGAGAAATAAAGTACATCAATTATCAAGTTTTAAAAAGTGGATAATGATCATACCGTTATTCTGCAGTTTAATTGCTTGCGCCCAAATTGATTATGAAACTATTGATAAAATCATTATAGGTGAGATGGCAAAACGAAATATTATTGGAGCAAGCCTATCGATAGTGGATAGTTCAGACATAATATTCTGTAAGGGTTATGGTTTTGCAGACAAAGAGAAGAATATTGTTATGTCTTCACAAACCGTCTATCCTTTCGGCTCCATAACAAAATTGATAACCTCGGCTTGTATTTTAAAATTGCATGACTTGAACATGCTTAATATAGACAGTCCTTTTGTTAAATATGTTCCTGAGTTTCAAATCGGACAACATTTTAGGGAAAAGAAATACTTTACAATCGCCGATTTATTGATGCATCAGGCTGGGATTCCACGCACAAGACTTAAAGATTTATACACTGACTTTGCACAACCAACTGACTTTTA
>JAZDHI010000066.1:0-56432 GCA_043806115.1 Bacteroidota bacterium | reverse complement strand
TTCAATTGTTCAAGGCGCTCTCTTTCCTTGTCAAATTGTTCCTTCATTCTGTTTTCGTCATCTTGTTTATTTTCAGTCATACTTTGAAATTTTGCTTGTTAGTTAGTTGTTGGCACTGTCGTCATAGCATTGCAGGTAACGGTTAGTATATGCAAAGTAGGCGATTGCGGGCTTCAAACTTATCAAACCGTTACGATTTTGAAGCGGGCTACAACCCTTGAATTTACTACTATACCGCCTATTTTGTATATACATTGTTATGCCTTCGCCCTTTTTGTTTTTGTCTCATAAAAATTTCCAAATATCTTCAATCAACAAGTTATCAAATGTCTTAATGTGGTCTTTTAAAATATATTCGGTTTGCATATTCGGCCTAATGTCACAATAATAAACTCCATCAAGTGGATTTAGCTTAACTGTATAGCCTTTGAAATGTCCGGGAAGGAAAGTAGCATTAATACCATATTTATTATCCTTTTTCGTGTTTTTTCTCTGAACATCATTTAGGAAAATTGCAATATGTGGTGTCGATTTCTCTGTTAATTTGTTGTAAAGAAATTTATCAATAAATATCTTATCAATTCTGTCTTTACTTGATGTTTTGATTGAGCCAATAACCTTAATATCACTGTCTTGCTCAATAATTAAGTCGTGTTGATAGCTCATATTGAATGTTGGTTCTCCGTCAACAATAACTGGAACTTGAATCGTACCTGATTTACAATTAATTCCTATTTCACTGATAATTAGCCGAATAAAATGTTCAAACAAATCACCGTTAAGTTTACGAGCAGTATTTGACTGTCCAGCAGGCAAACCGTCTAATGCTGAACCAACAGATTGTTGAATAGTGTAAGTTGCATTGTTTATAATATTTCTCACACCATCATCCTCTTTGTTAATGGTTTTGATAGATTTCAATATTTTCAAAAATTCTTTTGATGACTTTGTAAAAGAATCTGAATCATACATCAAATTCGAATTTATCGGTCTTGTAATTTGAAAGTTACCTTCCTTTTTATACTGATAAAATTGATAATGATTTTCATTTTGAGAAACTATTATTGCTTGTAAATTATCGGTGATATACTTCAAATATTCATCACAAAATTTAATGTATGCTTTAAGGTCAGTAAAATTACTTTTATCTTTAGCATTATTTACGAGTTGTTTAAGGTTCATCTTATTGAGTTTCTTCGTTTTTGGTTTTCAAAATCATACTTAATCCATTTTTCAATACCCCATTCTTCAACAAGTTCTATGCGGTTTGCTGCCCAATCTAAATATTCTTGAGAAAGGTCACAAGCCATCCATTTGCGTTTAAGTTGTTCGGCACAAACAGGAGTAGTGCCTGAACCACAAAATGGGTCAATTATTGTATCTCCGGCATTTGATGATGCTAAAATTATTTTTCTTAAAAGTTCTTCTGGCTTTTGGGTAGGGTGTGGAGTTTTTTCGTGCATACCATTACAGGTTGTTGGAACTTCAATTAAATCTTGCGGAATCTCCAATACATCTTTTGGTTTTGCTCCCAAAGGATTTGGTTCCCAAACATTGTTGTTTTTTTTACCATTTCCAAAATTACTGGTTTCAGCTTGTGGATGACTCGGATATTTCAACGTATGTTCTCCGTATGGAATACGAATCTGGTCAATATTAAAAGTGAAGTTCTTAGTTTTACGAAAATGTAAAATACTTTCATGGCTTCGACCCCAGTCTTTTCCAAGATTTGCTTTGTTTTTATAATTCCATATAATCCAACGACAAGACTTAAAAAGCCTCGATGCTGGATGTTTCAAATCTGCAAGGATTTCAGAAAAACCACAAATAAACAGAGTTCCAGTAGGTTTAAGAATTCTTGCAGCTTGCTCAATCCATTTCATTGAGAATTTGATGTATTCCTCTTGACTCTCAAACGTATCCCAGTCCGCTTTCTTAATATTGTATGGGGGGTCGGCAAAAACTAAATCTACACTTTCATTTGGAAGTGTTTTTAACCATTCGATGCTATCACCTTGCCATAATTGTCCATTAGGGTGTTGATAAAAGACTTTTGGAGAAATATTATTATCAAAATTATTCTCAACGCGTTCTCCTTTTAGCAATACCTCACCAAAAAAAGTTGGTATTTCTTTATTTCTTGTCATAGTCATTCCCATTGTGTAAAGTTTTAAGGTAAGACAATTTTTCTTCAGCTACCTTCAAAATATTTAGGTCGCCTTCTTCATCCAGAATTTTATATGCAATTTGGTCACTTAGAAACTCAGTTAATAATTCTTTTTCTTTAATATTGAAAAAAGAAGCTAAGTTTTTAATTAACTGTCTTGTTGGTGGTCTTTGATTTCTTTCAATCTTAGCAAGAAGTGAAGAATCAACGTTTATTGTAGATGCAACTTCTCTTAAAGTCAGACCGGCAGTTTCTCTCAAACTTCTGAGGTGTTCTCCAAAATTTTGATAAATCTTTGCATTTTCCATTCAGGACAATTTTAGTCCAAAAATAATCAAACACTTTCAAATGGACAAATTTAGTCCACAAAACTTTTACACAAATTATTGTTTAAATCTTTTTAGTCGTTAATGTTGCTTGCACGATGTCTCTTAGGGTGAGGCATAACTTGTTTATAGGTCGGATTTTTTCAGTCTTAGCTTACCCAAATAGGTGTATAGGCCTGATAATACCCTCTCTTATTCCCTAGCTCAAATTTATTAAAACTTTTCTATAAATCGTCAAAAGGCGATTTTATTTTCTGAAGACTTTGTGTACTTACATGCGTATAAATTTCAGTTGTCTTCGAACTTTTATGACCCAGCAACTCCTGTATGTAACGCAAATCAGTCCCCGATTCAAGCAAATGGGTCGCATAACTATGCCTTAACCAATGAAGGGTTACTGGCTTGCCGATGTTGGCCGCGTTTACCGCCGCCTTTAACACACTCTGCAAACTTTTTTCACTATACTGATCCCCCTTGTATTGCCCTTCAAATAACCAGTGCTCTGGCTTATACATCATTTGGTACTCCTTCAACATGTTGATGACCCTGTCCGAAACAGGTACAACCCGGTCTTTCCGCCCCTTTGATTTCCTGATAATCAACAGATGCCGGCCAGTATCCAGGTCTGAAATCTTCAGGTTTAAAAGCTCCCCGCGCCTAAGCCCGCAGGCATAGATGGTGCTTAGCATTGCCCGGTGCTTCATATTTCTCAATGCTCCGAGAATTGATTTAACTTCTGGTTTGCTTAGAACATTTGGCAGCAGGTGTTCCCGTTTCGGCCGGTGAATTAGTTCAACATCAAGTACCCGGTTTTCAATCGTCTTGTAAAATAACTTGACTGCGTTTACAACCTGGTTCTGAAAACTACTGCTGAAACCATTTGCCAGGATATAACAATTGTTGAATTGTATCAGATCATCGTTGCTTATGTTGCCTGTTTCTTTCGCATGAAAATAACGGAAAAAAATCCGGATGCTCTCGGTGTATGTTCTGATGGTGTTTTCGCTGTACCTTCTGCTGTGCAACCATTGGCTGAACCTGATCACCTTTTCTGAAGCTTCCGCACTTAGGTCAGGCAGGCTGACCTTTGGATTCAACCGGGTTGGGCTGGCTTGTGCAGCCGCTTCAAGCCGGCTTCTCTTCAGCGACTCCAGATCAAGCCAGGCTTTTCCCCTGAATGACCCGAATAGATAATCCAGCGATTCCTTTGTATCGGGCATGTGCCAGACCCGAAGGCTCTGACTCCAGGTACAACCAGGGATCATTTTCAGCAGACTGATAAATTCAGGATTGTAATCAAACTCAGCGGCTATCCGTTTCTCGCCCTGGTAAGTTACAGATTTTAAGGTAATTACTATTTGTTTTGCCATCGAAACCGGGATTAACAATATACGCCATCATTTTCAGCCTGTGGTTCCCGGTTACCATCATCTGAGTCCAAAAATCAGAGAATAAATATAGTGAAAAAAAATGAAAAATGCAGATGTGAATGCTTATAAATGCGAAACCAACATTAAATATTTAACCATCGGATATTGTGATCAATAGCATATAAATGAGCAATATTCATGTGAAATATACTTCAATATCTTGTTTTTAACCGGGAATAGTCAATTGAAAAAATCACCCGCGATCAGGGATGGCGTTTTATAAAGCAGAATACGTACCTTATTTTCCGGGCTCCTCATAATCCGATACCCGCGCATAGGTGCAAACCAGGTTACCGTCGCCGAAGGCATCGTCAATGATATTAATTATGATTCAGAGAATAACAGGGGTTATCAGGCAACTATCCTGCTGTTATAATACATTTTAACGAGGGAATCTTTGTATTCGTCCGGTGTCAGATTGATAATGTCCATCGGGATTTTAAATTTTCTTAATGTTTCAATCTCAGGTTTCATAGTCAGTTCAGAACGTTCAAAAATGTCTTTATTTCGAAAATCAGAAGATACTATAATCAGATCAATGTCACTGTCTTCATTCAATTCACCGGTCATGGCAGAGCCAAACAAAGCAATGGATTCAACATTTAATCCATTTAAACTTAGTTGTGTTCTTAAATGAAGAATGATCTCATCTATTGCAGTTTTATCCATACCTGAATTTTCTTTGTTTGATCTAAAATTGATAATGTACGTTCTTTGGAATAGGCAGCAACCAATTTCCTCAAGTCTTCAGGATACCTTGTTGGTACTGAAATTTTGTTCAGTGTATAAAGAAACTCATATTGAGCATCATCAAGCTTTAAATCCATTTTTTCAACAAAAAACAACAAGCTGTGTGGATTTTGAAGGAAACATGCCTCTTGATCGGACCAAATGGCCTTTCAAAGCTTTTTCGATGCTCAGATGACACATGAAAATGCAATAAACATATCTACGGGATTCAAACATGGCAGAAGCTGTTTCCAGATCATAATCTGATTGAAAATACTATTCTTCGTGCCTTGTTGCATCATCCATAAAACCAAAATACAAATAATACCATAGAATACTATATTTAACCCGCTGAAAGAATAACGCCCACCATTTTTGGCAGGCGTTTCAATGGATTATTCCGGAGCCGTCCGGCAGAGACTCTGCCCCGACCGAAGTATTAAAGTACGGACCCGGTCACTTTCTTTGATCAGGAACCTGTTACCTCATAATCCGAAACCGGCGCGCAGGTGCAAACCAGGTTACGGTCGCCGAAGGCATCGTCAATGCGGGTTACTGCCGGCCAGTATTTGTCGGTCTTGTCACATTCAACCGGGAAAGCTGCTTTTTCGCGGGAGTAGGGGAGGTTCCAGCTATCCGAGGTAACCATGCAAAGGGTATGAGGCGCTTTTTTAATTACGTTTACTACTTTGTCGGCTTTTCCATCTGCAATTTCGTCAACTTCTTTGCGGATGGCAACCATGGCAGTTACAAAGCGGTCAAGTTCTTCAAGAGGCTCACTTTCGGTGGGTTCTACCATCAGTGTTCCGTGGACCGGGAATGCAACCGTAGGTGCATGGAAACCATAATCCATCAACCGCTTGGCCAGATCAATCACCTGAAGGTCGGCAGTCTTGCTGAATTCATTGCAGTCGAGTATCATTTCATGGGCTACCCGGCCATTCTTGCCGGTATAAAGGATTTTGTAAGATCCTTCAAGCCTGGTCTTCAAATAATTGGCATTCAGTATAGCCAGCTTTGTAGCCTCGGTGAGACCTGCCCCCCCCAGAAGTTTGATATATCCGTATGAAATGGTCAGAATAGAAGCACTGCCGTATGGTGCTGCTGCAACGGCCGATATGGCCGATTCTCCACCGGTCTTCACCAATGTATGTCCGGGGAGAAAGGGTCTGAGATGTTTTGCCACACCAATTGGCCCAACACCGGGTCCGCCACCGCCATGGGGAATGGCAAAGGTCTTGTGCAGGTTCAGGTGGCACACATCGGCTCCGATAAAACCGGGACTGGTCAGTCCAACCTGTGCATTCATATTGGCACCATCCATATATACCTGTCCACCATTCTCATGAATGATTTTTATCAGATCAAGAATGCCTTCTTCAAAAACACCGTGAGTCGAAGGATAAGTAACCATACAGGTGGAGAGGGTATCTTTGTATTTTTCGGCTTTATCTTTCAGGTCAACCAGATCTATATTGCCATTGGAATCTGTTTTTACGACTACCACAGTCATACCGGCCATGGCTGCGCTGGCAGGGTTGGTACCATGGGCCGATGCCGGAATCAGGCAAACATTCCGGTGAACGTCGCCACGACTCAGATGGTAGGCCCTGATCACCAGCAGTCCGGTATACTCGCCGGCAGCGCCCGAATTGGGCTGAAACGACATGGCCGCAAAACCGGTGATTTCACACAATGCTTTTTCCAGGTCACGGATCATCAGGTGATAACCTTCGGCCTGCTCTTCAGGAACAAAAGGGTGAAGACTGTTAAACTCTGGCCAGCTGAGTGCGAACAGCTCTGCTGCGGCATTCAGCTTCATGGTACACGACCCCAGCGGAATCATCGAGCGGTTCAGCGAAAGATCCTTGCCTTCCAGTTTTTTCAGGAAACGCATCATTCCGGTTTCGGAATGGTAACTGTTAAATACTGTATCCTGCAGGTAAGCCGATGTACGCCTGAATCGATCAGGAATGGTCCTGATCTGGCAACAATCTTCCGGAATGCAGACGTAATCTTTAAATTCCCTGCGGGCGGCTGAAGCGAAAATATTCACCAGCGTATTGACATCTTCAAGATTTGTAGTTTCATCAATGCTGATGTTAATCACCCGCTCACTGATATAGCGGAAGTTAACCTCGTTTTCCAGTGCCAGTTTCCTGAGTTCAGCCATGCGGACCGTTTCCGGGACTTCAATGCGTACTGTATCGAAATAGGTCCCGTTGAGCTGGGTATAACCATATTTCAGCACCTCGGTAGCCAGCACTCCGGACAGGATATTGATACGTTCGGCAATCTGGCGGATGCCTCCGGGCCCGTGGTAAACACCATACATGCCGCTCATAATGGCCAGCAGGGCCTGAGCCGTACAGATATTGGAGGTGGCCCGCTCCCGTTTAATGTGCTGTTCGCGCGTCTGCAGGGCCATGCGGAGGGCACGGTTGCCCTGTGCGTCCAGCGAAACCCCGATGATGCGCCCGGGAATATTGCGTTTGTATTCTTCACGGGTAGCAAAATATCCGGCATGAGGACCACCGAAGCCCATCGGCAAACCAAAACGCTGATTGGTTCCGACAACCACGTCGGCACCCCATTCGCCCGGAGGGGTCAGCAGGGCCAGACTCATCAGGTCGGCAGCCACCGCCACCATTACTCCCTTTTCGTGGGCTTTGACGACAAAATTACTGTAATCATATATTTCGCCCAGTTCGTCAGGATACTGTACAATGGCGCCAAACCAGGTGTTGTCAAATTCAATGGTTTGCCAGTCACCGGTTTCAATCTTTATCCCAAGAGGTTCAGCCCGGGTCAACAGCACATCGATCGTCTGCGGAAAAAGCCTGTCGGAAACAAAGAAACGGTTGGCTCCGGCTTTTACTGCCTCGCGCGTACGGGAGTTGAACAGCATGATCATGGCTTCTGAAGCAGAAGTGCCCTCATCAAGCAGCGAGGCGTTGGCCAGCGGCATCCCGGTAAGGTCGCTGATCATGGTCTGATAAATCAGCAAGGCTTCGAGCCGGCCCTGCGAAATCTCAGCCTGGTATGGTGTGTATGAAGTGTACCATCCCGGATTTTCGAGAATGTTGCGCTGGATTACGCCCGGAGTTATGCAATTGTAATACCCCTGTCCGATATAGGATTTGAACAACCTGTTTTTCGACCCCAATTGCTTCAGATGGGTAAGATATTCAAATTCGTTAATAGCATCAGGTAAATTAAGTGGTTTAGGCAGTCTGATGGAAGCCGGAACAGTCTCATCGATCAGCTGATCAAGGCTTGAGGCTCCGATGGTTTTAAGCATTTCAGCGACCTCGTTTTCCCTGGGGCCGTTATGACGGTTGATGAAGTTGTTGGTTAGTTTTGACATGGCACAGGTGGTTATACACTCATTAGAAATGATACACTGATTTTGGGGCAAAGATAAAGATTATCATATACCCTAAAAAATTTTTATAGCTTTCTTTTGCCGGGTTAAAGCAATGATAATCAATTATATATATCAATATACATACAATAGGAAGTCATAAAAATAGGAACTTTTATTGTAACAGACAGTCCCCGATTTTTTTGAAGGCACTTATTAGCCATTCTCCCCGTAAAGTGTAAGAATTTCATTGGTCAATCAGAATCAAAAACAGATACTTTTCTGTCGCCGGTCTTTTGTGTTGTGTTATTGAATGAAAACATTCCAGATCTTATAAAACCTAACAGATTATTTCACTATTAACCGGCAGAGTTAATGTTGCATCCCAATGAGACTTTTCGTTTTTCGTATCCTGCTTTCTGCAATATTTTACTCCTTCGGATAGTCCCGTAAGGGGGCCCGCCATGCCGGGGGAATAAAGATAGCTGACCCCTTCAGTAACATAGTCCCCCAAAGGCGTAACAATAACAAGGGAATCAGCAAAATCGTGTTTTTTTACCGGCCAGTAGTGATTTTATTTACCTTTGGCTGAAGCTTGGCATGAACCCTACTTTCCGTGGTTCCCGGCTCTGACAGGTCTGGGTGAATATACAGCATAGAAATTACCAAATGGATATAATAAATGCAATGAATGCGGGTTTATAATTATTGAAAAGGTTATTCTGCCAACATATTTATTAATTTTACAACCAGACAGGAAATAGATGCTTTCGTAATATATACCAATACCTATATATATTACTTTTGCTTTTAATACTGTAGGAATGTGAGGATAAAAATGCTTTTTCTGGCCAGGTGCCAGGCCGAAAACATTCAGTTTTATTTCAGGGTGAAGGGAATCCGGAACCCATAGGAAAAAGTTATCTCATTCACTATCTTTAAAACTGAGAAGGTCAATCCAACGTGATGAAAATATATCTGATTTATATTTCAAGTATATTACTTTTTTGGACTGAAGCATCATTTTGTCAGACAATGTACATCAATGAAGTCATGTCATCAAACAATGATTTCCTGCTTGATGAAGACGGCGATGCTTCCGACTGGATCGAATTGTACAATTCTTCTGCAACACCCCTGAATTTACTCGGATACTATATTTCTGATAAAGAGGATCAGTTGAACCGCTGGGCCTTCCCCGCAGAGATCATTCCCGGGGGCGGACATCTTGTTTTGTTTGCTTCAGGCAAGGACAGGTCAATAGCCGGTTCCGAGCTTCATACCAACTTCTCTGTAAAAGATGAAGGTGAAGCCTTGTATCTGTCTTTCAGAAACAGAATTGTCCACCAGATGCCTGCAACTGCTCTTGAAACCAATTCCAGTTTCGGCTTGCTGCCCGATGGGGGTGTGGGATTGGAAGTATTTGAACAACCTACACCGGGCATGCCCAATGTCGGGAATGTCATAAGCGATGACCTGATATTTTCAGAATCCGGTGGAATTTATGAGAATCCGTTCTTCCTGACCCTTTCCTGTTCTGATACTGCGCTGCAGATCAGATATACAACCGACGGCAGCTCTCCTGGATCCGGATCAGATCTGTACGAAAATCCTCTTTTTCTCGATAGTATGCTATGGTCAACCAGAAGAATTGACACAATGATGGTATCTCCGCCTGATTATTATCATCCACCGGACGTATTCATACCAAGGGCTGTGGTTCTCAGGGCAGCCTTATTTTCAGCAATTGGCAAGGTTCCGGGCAGCGAAGTTACCAATACCTATTTCATTAAATCATCCGGCACCGATCATCCCGGGCTGCCCCTGATCTCCGTTTGTGCCGAATATTATGATCTTTTTAATGATTCTACCGGAATCATGGTTCCGGGCATTTACTGGGATCCCTTGAATCCTGACTGGACCGGGAATTATCACCAGTCGGGCGAAGCCTGGGAACGGAAAATCAATTTCGAGTATTATAATCCGGACAATTCCGGATTAAATCAACCCGCCGGTGTGCGGATCCATGGAGGCAGTACCCGTAAATTTCCTCAGAAAGGCCTGCGGATTTATGCCAGGGCAGAATACGGAGATCCGGAATTCAATATTAAAATGTTTGACAATAAGGAGATTTACGAATTTTCAAGACTCGTTCTTAAACCATTCTATGCATCATGGACCGGAGCGGGTATCGAAGATGTAGTTTGCCATAGTCTGGCCGGTTCATTAAATATAGACACCATTGCTTCAAAACCGGTTATTTTGTATCTGAATGGCGAGTACTGGGGCATCTATTATTTACAGGAACGCATTGATGATCACTACCTTGCCGACAACTTTAACATCGATATCGACCAGGTTGACCTGATTGCGAATTGGTGGGGCCTGGTCGATGAAGGAAATGACGGGGCTTTTCTGGAGTTATACAATTACATTGAAAATCACACATTTACTGATAGTGCAGCTTATCAGTATATTGATGAGCACATTGATATTGAAAATTTTATTGATTATCAGATTTTCGAAATCTACAACGCAAACTTCGACTGGCCTTCAAACAATATGAAATGCTGGAAACCCCGGATGGATAATACAAAATGGCGGTGGATCTTCTACGATGGGGATGCTGCACTGCAGACCACCGGGTTTGATGGATTTGAACAAGCACTCAGTACCGGAGATGAATTCTGGCCAACCAATGCTCATTCAACTCTTTTCCTGAGAAGATTCCTTGAGAATCCGGTTTTTTTCAGACAATTTACAACCCGGCTTGAACAGGTACTGAATTCTGTTTTGTCGGAGGAACAGACAACCGGACATTTAACCGATAACATAGACCTGATTGAAAATGAAATTCCCCGTCAGATCATCAGGTATTCATTTCCGGTGAACTTTCCGCAATGGACGGCGAATACAGGTAATATGTACTATTTTCTATCAAAGAGATCATGCGTGTTGCAATATTTTTTCTTTGACCGGTTCAACGAAGAAATCAGCATCCCTGACTGCCTGAATTCAATTGAAGACCATGAAAATCTGGTTGTTTATCCAAATCCGAATCACGGAGTTTTTAGTATAGTGTACACTGCAAAAAAAAATTCAATGGCGGAAGTAATGTTGGTTAACCATTTAGGCCGTCAGGTGGTTGTCAAAAGAAATCAGCTTCAACCGGGTCAGAACTTAATCCAATTGAGAACAAGCGATTTACCGGATGGGATTTATCTGGTTTATATCAATGATGGTGAAAAAACCAGGAGTAAGAAATTGTTAATCCTGAATGACTAGAACCATCAGATAAGAGTCTTCCAAACTGTTTCACAGAAACATCTTGTTCTGAAATGAAAAAAGGCTGCCTTTCCCGGCAGCCTTTTAAAAATTGATCAATTCAATTAACCATTAATCCTCATCTTGTAGAACGATCTCCATACGAAGACCAAAGCAACGGCAAGGAAGAAAAATCCGATGTAATGTGCCATTGGCCTGAAGTTTTCGGCAATGGCGATTTCCATTGCAAGCAGCCCGAACAGGGTGGTGAACTTGATGATGGGATTCAATGCTACCGAAGAGGTGTCCTTGAAAGGGTCGCCAACAGTATCACCAACGACTGATGCAGCGTGAAGTTCGGTCCCTTTTTCTTTCATATCAACTTCAATTACCTTTTTGGCATTGTCCCATGCACCACCGGCATTGGCCATAAACACTGCCTGGAACAGCCCGAAGAATGCAATGGAGATCAGGTAACTGACAAACAATGAAATGGGCAAGGCAAATTTTAATGTTTCAGCATCACTCATGCCTGCTTCCAGTCCGGTCGGACTCGAAAGGAATGCAAACGCCAGGGCAAAGGAGAAAATGGCTATAAAGATATTCCACATTCCTTTTTGCGCATAAACAGTACAAATTTGTACAACCTGCCTCGATTTCTCAACATCTGCTTTTTTGGGTGCATTGGGATCAAGGTTGATATTCTTGCGGATAAATTCCACCGCTCTTCCTGCCCCGGTGGCAACTGCCTGAATAGAAGCCCCTGTAAACCAGTAAATTACAGCACCTCCGGCTAGGAAACCCAGAATCGTATATGGATTTAAAAGATTCAGGATTTCTTCAGGCTTAACACCAAGGGTTTTCTGGATTACCAGAATGAGTGAAAAAATCATGGTGGTTGCCCCGACAACTGCAGTACCGATTAAAACAGGCTTGGCGGTTGCTTTAAACGTGTTTCCTGCTCCATCATTGGCTTCCAGGTAATACTTGGATTTTTCGAAATCAGGCTTGAATCCGAACTCCTTCTCAATTTCGGAACTTTTAACTTTCAGGTCCTCTTCAATCAGTGAGAGTTCATAAATTGACTGGGCATTATCGGTAACCGGGCCATAACTATCAACTGCTATGGTGACGGGTCCCATGCCAAGCATCCCGAAGGCGACCAGACCAAAGGCAAAGATTGATGGATAGATCATGATGCTGCTTAGCCCGAAAGTGCTGGCAAAGTATGCAACAAACATAAGGAGCAGGAATACCATCCCCATCCAGAATGCACTGAAGTTTCCGGCTACCAGCCCGGCCAGAATGTTGAGCGATGCACCTCCCTTTTTTGAAGCTTCCACCACTTCATTTACATGGGTTGATTTCGGACTGGTGAAAATTTTTGTAAACTCAGGAATAAGTGCCGCCCCCAATGTACCGACACTGATGATTACCGAAAGGGTAAACCACAGGTTATTTGGCAGGTCACTGATTGTAAGGTAACTGATGATAAAAGTAACAAAAATCGACAGGATTGAAGTAATCCAGACCAGCGACGTCAGCGGTTTTTCAAAATCAAGGTCATCAACATTTGAATATTTTGCTTTGATAAGCATTCCATTGATGTAGAAAGAAACAATCGAAGTTACGATCATCAGAATTCTCATGATGAATATCCAGGTTAGCAATTTAATCTGAAGGACGCCTGTTAATGCTTTCAGTGAATCTTCACTGGCAATATCAAAATTAATTACATTCAGGCTATTTGCCAGGCTTGTCACAAACCCGGGATTGAAATCAGCAATGGTATTCAGGCTATATCCAACAGCCAGCAGAATGAAAGAGATTAAAGCAACCCCTGTTACACCATAAGTTTCAAAACCGTCAGCAGTCGGGCCGACACTGTCGCCGGCATTGTCGCCAACGCAATCGGCAATGGTACCCGGATTGCGGGGATCGTCTTCTCCAATCTTGAAAATCACTTTCATCAGGTCGGACCCGATGTCGGCAATTTTGGTAAATATTCCTCCGGCAATTCTGAGGGCTGAAGCACCCAGTGATTCTCCAATGGCAAAACCGATAAAACTGGCACCGGCATATTCGCCCGGAACAAACATCAGGATAATCAACATCATGATAAGTTCCAGCGAGATCAGTACCACTCCGATGCTCATACCGGCATTCAACGGAATGTTGAGCAGTTTGATTGGTTTCCGCTCAAGCGAGGCAAAGGCCATCCTTGAATTGGCAAGGGTATTCATCCGTATGCCAAACCAGGCGACACTATAAGATCCAAGAATCCCGACCACAGTCCATCCCAGAATCATCAGCACCGCGCCGAATCCGAAGTTTGCCTCAGAAAGAAATCCAAAGTAAAAAGCTACCGCTGAACCAACAAAAACGAACAGAATAGCCAGAAATTTGCCTTGCTGAATCAGGTAAGTCTTCCCTGTTTCATAAATCACATTGGCCACATCGAGCATCGACTGGTGGGCCCTGATTTTTTTAACTTTGATGAATTGGTAAAAACCGAACATGAGTCCGGCAAGGGTAATTAAAAATCCCCAGTAGAGGATGGGCTGTTCTTTTATTCCGGCAGGAATAACCAGGTCAGCTTCGCTTGCATTGGTCATCGCCGGCAATATTGCAACAGCCAGCAGGGTTAAGATTCTCTTCATACGCGCTCCGATTGATTTTCAAATGTTGGTTGGTTATATTTTACAAATATAGAGAAGTAATTGCGAATACAAAAACCACATAATAACCGTATTGTTTAAAGAACAGCCAATTAGCGACCTTTTTACTCACCCGGGACCTTATAACAAATGCAACTTTCTATATGTATCTGCCTGATTTCGCAATCGTTTGCGGAATTTTTAATTGCAATGTGATGATGCCGGAAGGTTAAAAAAAATTTATTACAGGCGGATGTGTGGCAGAAATTTTTATTTTCTAATTTTAGCATCCTAAACTCAAGCCCGAAATCATTGATGGAAAAAATACCACTCAAATTATTAGGTATGATCAATAGCCAGTCGCAGAGTGGTGCCTATACGCTGATTCTGGGTGAAGTGGAAGGAAAACGGAGACTGCCGATTCTGATCAACGGTTTTGAGGCTCAGGCTATTCTGTTTCATATCGAACAGATAAAAATTCCCAGGCCATTGACCCACGACTTATTCAAAAACTTTGCGGATACCTTTAAAATTGCATTCCAGGAAGTGATCATCAGTAAATTTGCCCAGGGCATATTCTTCGCCACCCTGCTGTGTGATGACGGAAATGGTGTTCAGGAGATAGATTCGCGTACTTCTGATGCCATTGCACTGGCAGTAAGATTCAATTGCCCGATCTTTACCTATGAGGCTGTGCTTTCCGATGCGGGAGTTTCAATCGATGAAGAACCTGATATTGATGAACTGGCGACCGGTGGACTGAGTCATTCTGATGAATATGACTTCGATAAATTTACCGTCGCCGAACTGGAAGAAATGATGAATGAGGCCATCGAAAAGGAGGAATACGAGAAGGCATCCTACCTGCGCGATGCAATCAACAGACGCAAGACTGAAGAGTAATCAACCGTAAGTTTCAGCCGATGTTTGCATCTGTTTCATATTGCCAGCTCCTCAGGCCTGGTATTGGTGTGAGATGAGAAGTAAGTTTTGGGCAGCGAGCCGGAATCCCCCTCCTCCCGCTCCTGAAAAGTATGGAGTATAGACTTTCTTACTCTTAATCTGTGGGTCTGTCCTCTCAATGTTCATGAAAAAACAGCAGGAAACGATTTTTCGATCCCTGCTGTTTTTGTATTATTCCCTGCTTCAGGTTGTCTACCCGGAGCCCTGTGCCTAATGCCTGAATGACTCCTGAACCCTGGGATCGTGTTTGTACTTGAAAACAATGGGGAAGATTAAGCCCAGAACCAATGCGTACCCTGCAAATGCAAACCAGATGCTTTGCCAGTCCCTGGATAGGATTTCATTCGTTAAAGCATTTGTTTTTGTAAAATAATCAACCACCAATCCGGCTCCGTATCCTCCGAACATAGCACCAATACCGTTTGTCATAAACATAAACAACCCCTGGGCACTTGCCCTCATGTTTGAAGGTGCTTCATTTTCAACAAACAATGAACCGGAAATATTGAAAAAATCAAAAGCCATTCCATATATGATCATTGATAAAATCAGCAGGTATAAGCCATCACCGGGATCTCCGACAGCAAATAAACCAAAGCGCAGGACCCAGGCTAATATACTGATCATCATAACCTTTTTAATTCCGAATCTCTGCAAAAAAAATGGTATTGTAAGAATAAACAGGGTTTCGGAAATCTGGGAGATTGAAAGTAAAAGGATGGGATGCTTCACTCCGAAGGTATCAGGATGGGTAGTAGCAAAACTTTCGAGGAACGATCCTCCAAAAGCATTGGTGATTTGTAACGCGGCACCCAAAAACATTGCAAACACAAAGAATATTAACATCTTCCTTTGTTTGAATAACACAAAGGCATCCAGCCCCAGTGTATTGAGAAATGATTTTGTTTTATTTGATTTAACAGGAGGACAGGCCGGCATCGTAAATGCATAAATACCCAAAGCCAGGGCTGATGCTGAACTGAATATTAATTGCAGATTACTCGATTTCCAGCCAAACATATCAACGATCCACATTGCAGCAATGAATCCAATCGTTCCCCATACCCTGATCGGCGGGAAGTCTTTCACTATATTAAACCCTTTATTTTCGAGTATGATATACGAAACAGTATTGTTCAATGCAATGGTGGGCATATAGAACATTGAATTTAAAAGCATTACCCAAAAGAAAATGTTGGGATCAGAAACAGTTGAGGCCCAGAGTAAAAGACCTGCTCCGATAATATGAGACAGCCCCAATACTCTTTCTGCATTCATCCATTTATCAGCAACAATGCCCATTAAAGCCGGCATAAACAGGGAGGCGATCCCCAATGTGGAAAAAACTGCCCCGATTTGCGCCCCTGAAAAATGTAGGGTGCCGCCCAAATAACCACCTATTGAAATTAACCACGAACCCCATACGAAAAACTGAAAAAAGTTCATCAGGATTAACCTGTTCTTAATACCCATATTGCCTGTTTTAAAGTATTTATCCTTGTTTTGGTGATAAAGGAGGTAAATTTAGTAAGATTTAATGATGCTCAGTCGTGAACGGATAAAATATTCAGAAGGGTATAGCCTGAAAAACCAATGACCACCCGGAGGCAGCCACTGGTTCATTGAGAGAGAGCAACAAAGGAAAGCTGTTTCACCAAAAACAACAATTCTGTTTTTCTGATTAAAAAGTCTTGCAGCAATACTTGCTTAATTCCCTGTTCAGGTAGTTTTCAGCAATTCTACACGTGTTGAAAGGGATGTCATCGATATAGCTTTCAGATTCAAAGAAAATACCAAGGAAACCGGCCGGTAAAAAACGGTTGGCAATGGATCCGGTTTCAAACGGAATATCATCAATATAGGATTCCGGATCCATGGCCGGCAGAGATTCAACAAGATATCCTTCACTTATTTCTTTGGTGCTGAATGGTATATCCTCAACATATGGTTCTTCTTCCTGAATAATCAACATCACAGGTTTCGCTGCAGAACCAAGGGTATCGGCATCTGCAACAGAAGAATGCTTGGTTAAAGGCAGCTTATAATTTTTGTCGGCTACCGATGCAATGCTTGTTAGGATAACAAGGGATGCCAAAAGTATGCAAGAGATTAATGTTTTCATATTTGCAGGTATTTTGGGGTTCCGTATTCAATTGTACGGATGTTATAAATCCAATATTATGCCAGAATTTATAAGTAAGTGACTATCAATATATTAAATGATTAAATTTAATGTCTCCCAATCATTTGTGTACGATATCGGATAGTGTTTGGTCACAAGTGAACAAGTGAAAATATTTTGTTTCACTTCCTTTCAGAATGCTATATCCGTGATTCAATTTGTGATTTCTGAAATATATAACCTTGTTGAGATTCCTTACTAAACAAAGACTGCCGGCATAACCGGCAGTCAATAATTAACCAGATTAAGATTTATTGCTTTATGAACCTTGCCACCCCTTTATAGTTTCCTTCACTGACAATCAGCAGATAGCTGCCTGGTTTCAGCGACCCGGCATTGACAATCATCCTGCCTGACCCAACGTGTGAAGTAGATACCTGGAGCAATTTTCCTTCGGATGTTACTACCTTAACTTCGGCTTTGCCGGTAAACCTGCCCTGTTCTACAAGCAGATATGCCTGTGCCGGATTGGGTGATATCATCAGGGATACCGGTCTGGAATCGTCAAGACCTTCGCAGATATAGAAATTAACCATAATTTCATCATTGTCGCTGCAGCCATTGTCTTCATATTCTATCCTGATAATCGCATTGTTCAGGCCAATTCCGGTTGAATCTACGGTAAATACCTGGCTTTGTGATTCTTCGGTTCCATTGACATACCAGCGGATCTGTTCCAAACCCTCTCCGGCATCAAAGGATATGGAGAAACCGGCACATAGCAGCGTGTCAGCACCGAGGTTAATATCTTTATAATCAGTTACATTAATTGTAATTGACCCAAAAGCCATATTGTTTTGTGCATCGGTAACGATTAAAGTGTAAGAGGTTGTTTCAGCAGGTGAAACCCTTATGGAGTCTGTTGTTTCATTGGTACTCCAGAAATAACTGTAGGGGGGTGTCCCGCCAAGCACTTCAGCAGCCAGAGTGGCACTATTGCCCCGGCAGATGGTCTGTTCAGGCCCAAGGTTCACGCTGAGTGGTGTCAGGTTCTGAATGGTATCAATGTATTGGGCTGTGACTAAAGGTCCTTCCTGAGTGATGGTAAGCACCGGAGCGCTGTATCCGTTTGCCAGCCACTTGTATTCGGTATAAAACCGGTTGACTGGCACACCAACCTGAAGGGAGTCAATATACAGACTGTCGCGTTCGGTAATTTCAGATTTTACCCTGAGGGCGTTAAATGTTCCGTAAGGGGTTGTAACCGAGCCCCAGCCATCGACTTCATTCACCCTTTTCCTTTCTATACTGATAAAACCAAATCCAGGGAATTCAAAACTGAAGAGGGAGAAGCTCGAATCGGCCTCAGAGCTTGCCTGCAGAGGAAAGGTGTACATTAGTTCAGGATTGTCAAACTTCATTGGAACAGGCACCCCGGCAATGGTTACTGCATAACCTGCCCGAACATAACTGGTGTTGGTTTCCTTATAAAATATGTAGGCATCGGTCACTTCCAGTCCCGGTAAAAAATCAATCGCCTGTAAAGGGGAAGCCAGATTGGCAACATTCTGGTTAAAGATTATCTGATACAGAAAGGGGGTGGATTGCGGACTAACATAGCCTTCAACCGTCTGGTTCTGAGGTTCGAGTGTGGAGAAATCCCAGGTAAAATCGGGCCCGGTAACTGAAGGATCGATTCCAAAAAGTACATTGGCATTGCTTAACCTGGTTGTGTCCCCTACATCAGGCATATCTGTACTGGTGATGGTAATCTGTGCTGAAAGTCCCAGGCTGATAAACAGGGTTGTAAAAAGAGCTGTTAGTTTTTTCATAGGTTTGTGATTTTACCCGGAAGTTTATTTTTTCTGAACTAAAAACCGGAGATTTCTACCAATGTGCCAAATTAACTGTAAATTTAATAAATGTACTATAGTTAAAAGCCGGTTGGCAGATTTTTTCTGGATCGCCTGAATATTTCTGAAAATCTGTCAAATTCGAACTTGTAGTAAATGCCTACCCCTTGCCGGTAAGTTGCATAGGATGAGCTGATATCGAACGGGTTGTTTGCTTTGTTAAAGGCCTTTACCCTGAACCGGCCGTCGGGAGTAATTTTCACATCAACGGTAACATCCCCGACCAGGTTATTTGTATTCTGGGTTGATCCGGCCGTTGTCATGCCAACATTACCATCTATGGTAACCCTGTCATTGAAAAGATGAGTCGAAAGGGCAAGTTCCAGCTCTTCTGATGAAAGTGCATCCCCGGTACGGTAATTCAGGCCGATGTCCACATCCTTACTGATCTGTGAAAGCATGTTACTGAGTTGGTTGGTAATCATTTCGATGGATGAGGAACCAACTGTACTTGCGAGGTTTGCATTGCCACCGGAAAAACTAAACGACTTTAAGACCAGCAATGAAACCATTTGTTGTGTCATGCTTGCCTCATTCGTTGTATCGATTGAGGAAAAAACAAGTTGCTTCAATGTTTCGTCGGCTTCAGGCAACCTTATGCTGAATCCGATATCCGGATTATAGAGATTGTTTTCAAGACTGATGATGCAATCAACCGGAATGGTCTTCCCGGCATACTCAGGCATATCTGCAAGTTCAGGAATACTTTTCAGGGAAGCCCGCAGTTTATATACGGCCCTCAGGTCTATATCCGCGTCATAGGGGCTGCCCCTGAACGAGATGATGCTGCCGTTTTCAATCGTAAAAACCCTGTTGATAATGTTCCTGAATGTAAACAAAAACGTTCCTGAATTCATGATATAGTCACCAAACATGGTGAAATCACCCCGTGTATCAATACCCATACTTATTTCACCGGTTCCGTTTCCTTTTATATTTCCGATGTCTTCCGGAAGAAATATCTGGATGTTTGCATCCCTGGTGACATCAAGCATCATATCAAGGTTCAAACCTTTGGTATTTGCTTCAAATGTATTTCCCTTATTATCTGGTTCTTCTTTGTTGATGAATTTAATGTATTCATTTTCAGTAGCATCAACAGATAGGTTAATCGGAATAAAAACATTTGTCTGGGGCTCGGACCTGACCCTTATGTTCATCCTCAAATCATCAAAAGGGCCTTTGATGGAAACTACCCCTGAAGCAAATGCAGTCCCATAAAACAATTCATTTTGCCTGAAGGTCGTGTTCAATCCTGCAAGGTTTTTTGCAGTAACGCTCATGTCAAGCATCATATTCCGGAAATGATCATGTGTCAGCCTGAAGTCACATAAGCCGGAATTTCCCAGGGAATCATACACCTTCACATCGTTTGCTGAAATCAATCCATGCTCAATATTAACCTTATCGGCCAGTGAATAAGTCACATTCAGATAATCGATTTTCATTTGGGTGCGAATCAGCTGAAGGTCGCCTGTTATTTCAGGCTTTTCAAATGTTCCGGTCAAGCTGAGGTCCCCATTGGCCATGCCTTTCAGATTGGAAGCAAACCCGGAAAGGAAAGGATTGAGCGATGCAAGTTTGTAATTGACAAGATTGATTTCAAGATCAAAATTTCCATTATCCCGTTTACCTGGGTAAATAAATCCCTTAACGATCAATGGATTATGTATTCCTGCATTGCCATGATAAACAAGATTTGCATCAATACCGAGCCCTGATTCTTTTTTATCCCACCAGCTCCTGAGCCGGGCGTCACCCATCTTTTCTCCGTTAAATGCAAATTTCCCGATGGTCAGGTCTGACTGTATCGTTCTGGCTGCATAAAAATCTGTCAGGGTAACCTTACCGGTTACAATACCGTCGAAATTAAGATCGTTCCGGTTGATTAACGCATCGGCATTTGAAATATCAAGATTTTCGAACCAAAGACTGAACATATCCAAAGGGTTTTCAGATATTTTTCCATTTAGCTTAAGTTCCTGGTTGTTCCCGTTAACAATCAGATTGTCAACTGAAATCATGGTTGAATCAATATTAATGCCTCCATCCTGTCTGGCAGTCCAGACTACGTTGTTTATAATCAGGTCTGTTTTATCAAATGAAGCCGATATCCGGGTTGGTCCGGTAAAAAGCATGGTGCCATCAACCATGCCTTTGTTCAGGTTAATGGTATCGTTATTTTCCCACTTCATTGTATAGCGGACACTGTCGCCCTCCATAAATGCTTTGATAGAAAAATTTTCAACGCCAAGTTTCCGTTCATCCTCTTCATCAGGCTCCTTCCATAAGATGCCCGAGGCTCCGGTCTGAAGTTCGAAAGTGTGGCCGACATTTTGCCCCCGGATAAACCAGTCATTAAATCTAATGCCGTTATAGATGAAACTGCCGGCCTGCCCGTTCAGAAGAATTGTCTCTGAGGCTGAATTGAAGCTGCCAAACATGTTTGCCTCACTCTCCATGATGAAACCGGGCAGGAAGAGCTCCGTAAGCGGATCAACATTTTTAATGTGGATGGTATAATCAAACAGCTGTTCTTTTTCTATCTTGTGGGTTTGTCGTTCAGCAGGCTGTACGGAAGGAAGATAAGCACTGATGATATTGCTGAACGAATTGAAAAAGTCCGCAAAAGAAAATATACCGTTAAAATTTACATCCATGAAGTCAGACCTGAAGTCCAGGGTTCTGTTTCCTGAATTGTCTTTGCTTTTTATAAGAGAAACTTCACTGACTTTATAGATTTTGCCTTTTTCAGCATAAGTAGTGTTGTCAAAACGGAGTGACCCAAGCAGATTATCGATGTTGGTGCCTGTAAAGTCAAGATCCATCCGGGTACTGAGGCAAGAGGTTGAATCACGGTCCCAGAGATTCAGCCTGCTCAGATATGCATCTTTTACGGTTGATGTAAAATTCATCTTAGGCAGACTATCTGTGAAATTAACAACTCCGGAAAAATCAAAATCGATGAGCCGATTCTTCAGGGAGAGCGCTCCGTTAAATTCCCGGTTTTTCAAATCCCCGTCAATATTGATGTTTTGAAAAGTGTTACCATATAACCAGATACTGTTGATCACGGCATCCATATTTACATCAAAAGTGGTGTAGTCTGTAATACGACCGGTGATTGCTGAAGCAAAATCAACCTTACCCAGCAGTTTTTCCCTTGAAAAAGTGCGACCTAAGTCCCAGTTTACCAGGTTAAGATGACCGTTGTAATCGATTATTTTGTTATTGCTCATTTTCAGACTCAGATCGGTAATAAGGGTACCCAAACCTGTATTGAAATTGGCTGAAGAGACAAAATCATTGTAAAAACCTGTAAAATAGCCATTTATGTTAACCTGCCCAAGAACTTTTAATGCTTCCGGTATTGCAAGTTCTGAATTTCCGGGAAGTTTTATGCCACTCAGATCATCATAATCTGTTATCAGTTTTTTTACTTTTAGATGGATAAAGGTTTCTTCAATATCAGGTAGTCCGTCCATATTTATGTTACCATCAAAGAAAGTGTTTGTGCCGTAAGTGAGACTGAAATGACGGGCTTTTAAAGATGAAACAGTGCCCTTAACAATTCCTTTGAACCTGATTTCATTATCCATTCCGGTTATTTCAGGGGCAAAAAAGCTGATATCATTCAGGTTCAGCGTTGTTTCGCTGAAAATACCCTGCATCCGCACACTATCTATAAAATCATTATAAGCATCATAGCCGGAATGGATGAAGGAAAGGTTGAGTCTTATATTGCTTGACGGGGTTTGGATATGAAGGTCACGGGCTGAGATTTCATCAGGTTTAACAGTAATCCCGGCTGTTAAACCGTCCAGGACAAATCCCGATTTTTCACGCAGTGACAATCTGTTGATATTGGCCGTGATACTGTCACCGGACACAGCCAGCTTTCTGAGGTCCAGATTAAGACTGCTGATGCTTATAAAATTATAATCTACCCCCCTTACTGATTTTGGTCTGAGTTCATTGCGATAAACAAAACGGCAATCTTTTAATCCGATTCCTGAAATACCGATTCTCCAGTCCGCGCTTGGTGAATCTGCTGTGGATGTATCTGTTCCGGAAAAATACTGTAATATAAAATTATAATTCATCAGACTGTCAGATGCATTCCTGATGATGTTGATTTCAGCTTTTTTTAAACTGACAGCATAAATGCCGATAAAGTGGTCTTTCCGGCTCAGCTTTCCTAAATCAAACTTAATCCGTTCTGCTTTCAGTATATTACGACCTGACTTATCCTTCACAATAACATTTTCCAGCACAACATCCATGAACCAGGAAATGTCGAGGCCACCAATATTAATTTTGGTTCCCAATTCCCCTGAAAGGTATGCAGCAGCCCTCCCGGCCATCCAGGTCTGAACACTGGTGGTGCGGAAAACCCCGTATATGCTGATCAGCAGCACTAAAACAAATGCAATGATCAGCCCCGATATGTTAAGTGTCTTTTTGATAACTTTGCAGCGATAAACGACAAACCGGACAAGCCGGAATGATTAAAACTCAATATGATCATACAAAAGTCCGAAAAATCAGCTTATTGGCCTAATTCTGGCGTCAAATTAGTTTAACTTCTGTGCGATTATCATTCTGTAACTAATAATCATGCCAATCTATATTCTCGGAATAGAATCATCCTGTGATGATACTTCGGCTGCAGTGATTAAGGATAATTTTATTCTTTCGAATATCATTGCCAATCAGCAGGTGCATTCATCCTATGGGGGAGTTGTACCGGAGCTTGCTTCCCGTGCGCATCAGCAGAACATTATTCCTGTCATTCATGAAGCCATACAACAGGCCGGCATCAATAAATCTGAACTTAATGCTGTTGCATTTACCCGTGGACCCGGTTTATTGGGTTCATTGCTGGTAGGCACATCCTTTGCCAAAGCATTTTCCTATGCTATGGAAATTCCCCTGATCGAGATTGATCATATGCAGGCACACATTCTGGCTCATTTTATCCAGAACAATGAGGGCACCAGGCAGATGCCGGAATTCCCCTTCCTGTGTCTGACAGTTTCAGGCGGGCATACACAGATTGTGAGGGTAAACAACTATTTTGAAATGCAGGTTATCGGGCGCACCATCGATGATGCTGCAGGGGAAGCATTCGACAAGGCTGCTAAAATAATGGGATTGCCTTATCCTGGCGGACCCCTGGTTGACAAATACAGCAAAGACGGCGATCCAGGGGCTTTTAAGTTTTCAAAACCACTCATTCAGGGTCTTGATTTCAGCTTCAGTGGCCTGAAAACTTCATTTCTTTATTTTTTACGCGACAGGTTGAAAGAAGATGCTGATTTTATTGAAAAGAATAAGGCTGACCTTTGTGCATCTATACAATTTACAATCGTTAATGCATTAACCGACAAACTGATGTTAGCAGTTAACCAGACCGGTATCAAACAAGTAGCCATAGCAGGAGGCGTTTCTGCCAATTCGGAATTGCGCAGAGCCATGGTCAGTCTTGAAGCTGAAGGGAAAATCAAAGCATTTATCCCGGAGTTCAGGTTCAGTACCGACAATGCAGCCATGATTGCCATTGCGGGCTATTTCAGGTTCCTTTCCGGGAGTTTTGGTGACTTGTCTATGTCTCCTTATTCACGATCCAATGCCTGAATGATTCCTGATTTTTCCGGATTTTCTCCAATGTCAGTTCAGTCTGGTAAATCCCTGTCCTTTGTTTTTCCTCACAACACCCGAATACCTGTCAAATGTATACAATTGTGCAGCCTCTGCTCCATCTGGCAGGTTTTTCCGTATATAATCATTCATGAGGTAATCATAAAGGTAACCTGAATAAAGCAGACCAATATTCCTGATTTCTCTGTAAAAATCGTCCGAATCCAGACTGTCAATAATATAGGAATACTTAACGTCCCCCGTAAAGGGAAAATAACGAAACCCCCCTTCAAAATAATCAGTAATGGTTTGCGAAGCAAAAAGAACACGGGTGGCAGTGTCGTTCTGATTAAAACCTGATACCTCGAACCAACTGTTAATATTCACTGCCGTAATAAAAAGATCATAGTTGTATAATTCTTCTTCACCAAAACTGGCCTCATCACTGATGGAGTCATAAAACTCTTCAAGCTGCAATTGTACGAGGTTAACGATCAGTGCCTCCGATCCTGAATTTACAAATTGTTCTGCTGCACCGGAAGGGAATACATTCAACCCGAGCGCTTTCAGACCTGAGGACATGCCGTTTAAATAACCGGTAATTAATATTGAATCGTTAAGGTATTGAATCAGTCCGCTGTTGTAATAAAGTAATGAATCCTGAACAGCCGCCGGGAGACTGTCGAAATTCTCAATATCCGGCACTTTGAAACTGTATCTGTAGCTGAAATCCGGTGTCAGAAACATAACAGCCACCGGATGTTGTGTTTTTACAAACATATTGGCCAACCGACGTTCAGGACTGCATGCGAAAAGTAGCAGCATCATGGTAAGCAATGGTACAAATCTAAGGAAACGCCGTGCCAGCATAGAATATCTAAAATGTTATGCTAACTACATTCCGATACAGGATTTTGTTCCTGCTCAAGCAATAGTTTACCAAAATTATAGCCATACGCCCGGGCTTTCTCCAGTTCCGGATTGTGCGGGGTGAATTTTACGAAAAGATTTTCGTCTACCATCTTAAGCTTAAGGTTCGCAAGGTTTGATTCAATCAGTTTAAACCCTTCACCGCTCCATCCGTAGGAGCCGAAAGCACCGGCAAGTTTTCCTTTGTCGCGTAAAGGATTAATCAGGGCAAACAGTTGATAAATCTGTAAAAGGATATTCTGGTTGATGATGGGAGAACCAACAATCAGTCCGGAAGCCCTGGATAACTGCTCATCAATATATCCAAGGCCCTCGTTTTCAATGTCGCAGGTATAAACATCAATGTCACCACTGCTTCGGATGCCTTCTGCAATACTTTCAGCCAGCAAGGCAGTATTGTGATAAGCAGATACATAAGGGATGAACACCCTTCTTTTTTCACGGATTTTCATCGCTTCATCCGAGAGGGTTTCCGATTGCAATACGCGTTCTCTCCAGGTTGTACGCAGTATTGGCCCATGACCCGTGCAAATCTGACCGATGTCCAGTGGCTTGATTTTTTCAATGGCCTTAAGCAGGAACTTACTGTATGGCTTCAGAATTACATCATAATAATACTGAAAAGCTTCATCATAGTTCCCTACCAGATCATCGAACATCAGTTCATTGCAGAAATGAGCCCCGAAAGAATCGCAGGTGAAGAGAAGTTTGTCTTCGGGCAGATACGTATAGATTGTATCGGGCCAGTGAAGGTTCGGGGCACCGATAAATTTAAGCGTCTTATTCCCAAGCGACAGGGTGTCACCGTCTTTTACCTGTTGATGTTTGAAATCGTGGCCAAGCATGTCCTTCAGATACCTTATGGCATTCCCGCTGCCAACAACAGTGGCTTTCGGGGCAAGCTTCAGAAGATCATCCAGGGTTCCTGAATGATCGGGTTCGGTGTGGTTTAGTACAATGAATTCAATTGTTGCAGGGTCGCAAACAGATTTTATTTTATCAAGAAAAGCATCACAAAACTTGTTTTTAGTTGTATCTATGACCGCTTTTTTTTCAGCATCAATAAAATAGGAGTTGTAGGTGGTTCCGTATTTGGTTTCCATTACTACATCGAAGGAAACGATATCGTAATCAAGTACACCCACCCATTTTACATCCTTCGTTACATCAAGAATCTTATCATCCTTCATACTTATGGTAAAATTTAAAGTGATTTTAATTTAAAATTCCAGTGTCATTTGAACTGCATCATCATCAATTGGCGGTTTTTTATCGCGCAATGGAAGTTCAACAAGGCTTTCGGCAGAGGTTTCAGGCATTTCCTCTTCGATGGGCTCCTCCTCTTCCGACTCTCCTGATTCAGGTTGATAGGGTAGGGGATCGAGTAATATGACCTTTTTGACAGCCAGGGTTGTAAGCCGTTTTCCTTTAGCCTTATGACTCTTGACATCGATGAACTCCGATGCATTTACTTCTTCATCGTCGACCACCCTGTTGTTTATCTTGTCGTCAAAGATAATCTGGAATCGGGGCAACCAGTCAACAGAGACCTGTATCAGCTTTGAGTCGGCTTCTTCACCGATAAAGTCGGTTTTTTTATCCGTTATCTCAACCTGAAAACGCTTCAGATAATAGAACTCCTTTTCTGCATGGTAATAAACTACACTTACCGGTTTTTTTTCGTTTAACTTTTCAATGATCAGCAGGTCTTCATCAAAATGATTTGAAATATCAAAATTGAAAAGTCTGTAATGTCCCGACTGCATTATCGTAAGAATCTTATCATCTCCTGCAAAAGCACCGAGCAGCCTGCCTCTGCCTTCGGTGTTCAGGCGCCTGATTGAATCATCGAACCAGATATCGCGGGCGCCCAGTGTTGAAACACCGGCCTCCTCCTGACTGATTTTCCTTACTGCATATTTTGTCAGGATATTTCCCTGAGAATTTCTGCCTTTGATAGCCAGGTCGCTGAAGTTAAAGTCAAATACAGGCTTTTTAAGCTTTGGACGGGGTTTAAGGTTTATTCTGATGATTTCGGCTTCACCATTCGGGTTGGCTGTAAAATACAATACCTTCGACCCTTTGGTGCCTCTGGTAAGGTTGTATTCCTTGTCGCGGGTCACCCCGACAACAGCAAAACGTTTTACATAAACACCCCCGGATTTTCCATCCTGATATACCATGTTATAAATGGTGCGTTCATCATTTTTCCTGAAAACATCAATGTGTATTACCTGTTCTCCGACAAATACCTTTTCGGCAACCCTGGTTACGATGACAGTCCCGTCTTCCCTGAAAACAATAATATCATCAATGTCGGAACAATCGCAGACAAATTCATCCTTTCTCAGGCTGGTCCCTGCAAACCCCTCTGTTTTGTTCACATAAAGCTTCTGGTTGGCTGCTGCAACCATTACAGCTTCAATGTTATCGAAGCTACGGAGTTCAGTGCGACGGTCACGGTTTTTTCCGTATTTGCGCTTGATATTGCGGAAATACTCAATGGCATATTCCGTCAGATTCGCGAGGTAATGTTCCACCTGGGCTTTTTCATCGCTCAGGTTCTTCATCAACTCATCAGCTTTGAAGGCATTGAATTTTGAAATGCGTTTGATTTTAATTTCGGTCAGCCGCAAAATGTCGTCGGTAGTTATTTCCCTGTAAAACTGAGGCTTATAAGGATCCAGGCATTGGTCGATGGTTGTAATCACTTCTTCCCAGCTCCCGCATTCTTCAATGTTATGATAAATTCTGTTTTCTATGAAAATCTTCTCAAGGGAGGCATACAGGAGGTTTTCCATCAGTTCCTGTCTGCGGATATTCAATTCGGTTTTCAGCAGTTCAACCGTATTTCTGGTCGATTCACGCAGGATGTCTTTTACACTGCTGAACTTTGGTTTGCCATCCTGAATCACGCAATTGTTTGGTGAAATCGATATTTCGCAATCCGTAAAAGCATAAAGGGCATCAATGGTGGTATCTGGTGATACCCCGGGAGTAAGGTGAATCAGAATTTCGACTGTGTTGGCGGTATTATCATCAATTTTTCTGATCTTGATTTTTCCTTTTTCACTGGCAGCCACAATACTGTCAATTAGTCCGCCGGTGGTAGTTCCGAAGGGGATTTCAGAGATTACCAGTATTTTCTTATCCAGCTGACTGATTTTAGCCCTCAACCTTACTTTACCTCCCCTGAGGCCTTCGTTATACTTTGAACAATCAGCAAGTCCCCCTGTAGGGAAATCCGGCAGTATTTCAAAATCTTTTTCCTGCAGAATCCTGATTGATGCCTCGATCAGCTCATTGAAATTGTGCGGAAGAATTTTCGAAGCCAGTCCGACAGCAATGCCTTCAACGCCCTGAGCCAGCAATAATGGAAATTTAACCGGTAGGGTTACCGGCTCCTTATTACGACCATCGTAAGATAATTTCCAGCGTGTTGTCTTAGGGTTAAAAACAACCTCTATTGCAAATTTACTCAGCCTTGCTTCAATGTAACGGGGTGCTGCTGCATTGTCGCCTGTATGAATATTGCCCCAGTTCCCCTGGGTATCAATCAGCAGGTCTTTTTGTCCGAGCTGAACCAGGGCATCACCGATCGATGCATCACCATGAGGATGATACTTCATGGTGTGTCCGATGATGTTGGCAACCTTGTTGTACCTGCCATCATCAAGTTCATCCATGGCATGCATTAATCTGCGCTGAACCGGTTTCAACCCATCGAGCACTTCCGGAACAGCCCTTTCCAGAATTACATATGAAGCATAATCCAGAAACCAGGTCTGGTACATGCCAGAGAGCTGTATGGTCTTATGCAGTTCCCCTGCCTCAGTAACCGGATGTACTTCCGGTAAATCTTCAGTCTGATTCTCTTCGCTTCCGTTAATATTTATATTTTCTTCCATTATTCATACTGCGTAAAACGCATATTTATAGCCTTTCAGGCTTTTACCGTAGAATTTCTTTTTCCGAAGAATCTTAATAACAATACTTCAGCAATAATACAGAAAAGCGTGGTTAAAATAAACCACTTCCAAAGTCTTTTCCCGGAGTTTTTAGCTGCTATTATGTCATTAAGTGGTTTTGGACCCGATTCAATTATTTCAATATTTCCTGACTTCCCGGCCAGTTTCTGTAGCATTTCATTGCTGGCAGGGCTCAGATCAGATTCATTGCGATTGTAATTGAAAGCCAGCAAACTGACAGTTTCTTTGCCGCTTATTACCCTGAAAATTCCTGCATCTTTTAACTGATCGTTGATAAAGACCAGGCTTTGCCCTTCATGACGCCTGTATTCAGGAATAAAGCCTGAAGATCCATCTGCTTTGGAAATTCTAAAAATGTTGTCTTCGGCAGGCTTGAGATTACCAAGATTGATACCCCCTGGTAAACCTGAATAAAACATCATTGGAAGCACATTTTCACTCTGGAATGCAATGTTAAGCATAGCAGGAACAAACAATGCATGACGGGGCCAGTTGCCTGACCTGTCGCTGACTGGGATTGAACTGAGGTATATTTTCCCCCCTTCGTTGATCCTGGTGATCAGCATGGGGTCACCGTTCCCGAGTCCTATCAGTGTTTCGGAGGTTCCTCTGCTACCTGAAGCCAACCTAAAATGACCATCGACCTGCGGAAGGTCAGTGTTATCAGGATTAAGGCCACTCTTTTCAAAGACATCACTGAAAACAGGGTGATTTGTATTGATAACAGTAACTTTGCTGCCTGCTGAATCAATTCCTACAATCAGGTCCGTTCCCAGCGCAGCGAGCAATTGGTTTACTGAAACTAAATCAGCATCCATTGCAGGTAAAATCAATAAACTACCGCCCTGTGATACAAATCTTGAAAACTCCTGAACAGCACCTGAACTTACTGTTCTCAATTCATTCAGGATTATAAGCCTGTAATCTGAAAATGAAGAATAATCAATTTTACCGGATGGAATCTGGCTGAAAGCAATGACGGAATCAAGTTTAAATACTGAATTCAGGTAAGGATTTTCTTCACGGCTGTTAATGGCTAAAACTGGAATCCTGTCGGATACCCTGAAAACAAAATAATAAATATCATCATAAGTAACCGGATAATCACTGATTTCAACCATTCCTTCCATGATTCCGGATTTTGGATTGGTGAAAGGAAGCCTGACTTCCGACATGCCGCCTGCTTTTATACTGAGCGCGGCGATTGCACGTTGCCTGCCATTTAACATCAGTTTAACAGGTATCTTTTCCAGATCGGCATCCGATGAATTCGTGATCCTGACATTAAGAACGGAGGTCCGGTTAAGCTGTATCACCGGATTGTCGAACCAGCACGTATCAATAAAGAGGTTGCGCGCTCCGGCTGCCCTGAGCGGAATCAATGAAAAACGAATGCCTTCGGTTTCTTCGGGCAGGCCTGACATCAATGTACTTTGCTGGAAATCAGAAATAATATATGCTGATTTTGAAGGAGAATGGTTTAAAGACATCACATCGCTTTGCCTCAGACTGATTTCGCCCAGGTTTCTTACAGCAGGTGAGAGTCTGATTTCAGGTAGCATCTCAAGAAACTCTTCCTTTGTAACCAACCGTTGATGACGGCCTTCGAAATCGTTGGTAAGCAGTTGAAACAGATCATCTGCTTTATAGGCAGCAGCTATTTCAGCAGCCTTTGACTTTGCTTCATCGAGCAGGCGACCATGGCTTCCGGCAACTTCCATGCTGAAGGAATTGTCAACAAAGATGCTGATAACACTGACCTGGCCAGGTAAGGTTTTTTTTGCTGAAGGAATATATGGTTGTGCAAAAGCAAATACCAGGGCAGAAATTGCGAGAATCCTTGTAAGAAGTACCAGCAGATGCAACAATTGAGACTGCTTTTGAGTTTTTTGCTGCAGTTCTTTTAAAAAGCTTACATTGCTGAAATATACTCTCCGGTATTTTCTGAAGTTGAAAAGATGGATAGCAACTGGTATCAGCACCGCTGTGAGGGCAAAAAGAATATAGGGATTAATAAAATGCATAGTTGCGCAGAAGAAGGACTCTTTTCATTTCCATGCAAAATTAAACAAATCCCCTTAGCATAAGGATACCTTTATTTCTATATTCATAAAAAAAGCCCGTCCGGACAGACAGGCTTTCTCAGGATCTCAGTAATTTCTAACAGCAAAGCAAAAGTGATTCGTTGTATTCAATTTCGAATCCGCGCTTGTGTTTGGCTTCCTCGTTGGCAAGTGACCTGAATACTGATTGAATTTCATCATTTGGTGTTTTGGAGGCAAGGTCCAGGTAAAGCTTAAAGGCTGCCCTTACTTTGCGCATGGCCATTACAAGAGCTTCCGAGTATTGTAAATCCCTTGCACTTTTCAGGTCAATAATATAATCACTTAACCTGAGTTCTTTCATCTGCTCTTCTGTAATTTCAAGTGGTCCTATTTCCCTAACCCGGGTCAGGCGCACCATGTAGGCGAATTCTTCACGGGCATATTGTTCAAAAACCCGTTTCATCCTTGTATTTCGTGCCTGTTTTGACAGACGGGTAAAAAAATCTGCTGTTTCCTGCGCTGATCGGATAGCAAAATGCAGGATTTCATCAACCGAGTTAAATCTGTTCATAGTTATATCGGGTTTAAGGTTCTTCAGGCACTAAAAATTTTAATGAGCAAAATCGTATTCTGTTTATCAGATTTTTTTAAAAAAGTAATACCCGATAATAAAAAAAGCCCGTTCATATGAACAGGCCTGATCAGTTTTATGAAAATCTGCTAATTCTGTTTCAGAATCATCTCATCGTATTCAATCTCAAACCTGAGTTTATGACGGGCTTCTTCCTGCGCCAGTGAGTTAAAAATCTTCCTGATTTCCTCATTCACAGCGATACCGGCCAGGTCGAGATAAAGCCGGAATGCAGCCTTCTCCTTCTTCATAGCCATGATCAATGCTTCGGTGTAAGTCATATCAGGGCCAGGCAGAACATCCGAAAGATAATCACTTATTTTCAGATCGTTAACCTGCCCGGAAGGAAGTTCGAACAGCCCCTGCTCCCTTACTTTCAGTAATTGCGCCTTGTGTCCCATCTCTTCATGTGCATATTGTTTGAATATCTGCTTCATCTCTGTATTATCCGACTGATTCGAAAGCCGGTAATAAAAATCGACAGCTTCCTGCTCTGCATTTATTGCAAAAGCCAGGACATCTTCAATGGAGGAGAATGGTTTCATAGAGGGTCAGATTTTTTAATGTGGCAAAAATATTAATTTAAACAGTGAATAAAAGTAATTTTCACCAAATTGTTGATCCCGGTTTGGAATCACTTTATCGATGAAAGAACTGAAGGAAATTTACCCGATAATCAGCAAAACCGGTTTAGAAACTGAAACAAATTCAACAGGGAATCTACCTGAGTAAAACGGTTTTCACTTTCTTAACCGCTCACACGGGTCAGGATGGTCGTTGATATCCGGCAATTCAATTAATTCGCGGTTTTGCCGGATAAAGCAATAAAAAAGCCCCGGAGTTCCGGGGCCAGGGTCAACCAACATAGTAATATGTCAGGTAATGAGTTTATAAAACGCCCTGATCCAACATTGCGTTGGCAACTTTCAGGAAGCCGGCAACATTGGCGCCTTTAACATAATTGATATATCCGTCAGGCTGTGTTCCGTGTTTTGCGCATTGTTCATGAATGCTCTTCATAATCTGGTGCAGGCGCATATCAACTTCTTCGGTTGCCCAATTAAGTTTCATGGAGTTCTGTGACATCTCAAGACCAGAAGTAGCAACACCTCCGGCGTTAACAGCTTTACCAGGAGCAAACATTACCTTATGTTCCTGAAATGCTTCAATGGCTTCAGGGGTTGATGGCATATTGGCGCCTTCGGCAACACACATAACACCGTTTTTAATCAGGGTCAATGCATCTTCCTTTCCAAGCTCATTCTGGGTAGCACAGGGCAATGCAACATCACACTTCACCTCCCATGGGCGTTTTCCCTGGTGGAACTGGGCATTGGGGAATTCATAAGAATAGGGTTTTACGATATCCTGATTCGAAGCCCTGAGTTCAAGCAGATAATTTATTTTTTCACCCGTAATCCCATCCGGATCGTAAATATATCCGTCGGGACCCGAAATGGTTACTACCTTACCACCCAGCTCAGTAACTTTGAGTGCAGCACCCCATGCCACATTTCCGAAACCGCTGATTGCAACAACTTTACCTTTAAAATCGTGCTTCCTTGTCTTCAGCATTTCCTGTGCGAAATAAACCGCTCCGAATCCGGTAGCTTCAGGCCTGATGAGGCTTCCACCCCAGTTAATGCCTTTTCCGGTAAGTACACCGGTATGCTCCCTGGCTAATTTCTTATACATGCCGAACATGAATCCGATTTCACGTCCGCCAACGCCAATGTCGCCGGCCGGAACATCGGTATCAGGACCGATCATTTTCCATAATTCAAGCATGAAAGACTGGCAGAAACGCATGATTTCAGCATTCGATTTTCCTTTTGGATCAAAATCACTACCGCCTTTACCGCCACCCATTGGAAGAGTGGTGAGACTGTTCTTGAAAATCTGCTCGAAACCCAAAAATTTGAGAATGCTGAGATTAACACTCGGGTGAAAACGCAATCCGCCTTTGTAGGGACCTATCGCATTGTTGAACTGAACCCTGTAGCCAAGGTTAACATGAACCTTGCCACTGTCGTCTACCCAGGGAACTTTAAAAGCTAAGATGCGATCCGGCTCAACGATGCGCTCGATGATGCCAGCCGATTCAAACTGCGGGTTCTCATTGTAGATTTCTTCAATGGACTCCAGAACTTCGCGTACCGCTTGCAAGTACTCAACTTCTCCCGGATGTTTTTTCTCCAGGTCGGTCATGATTTTTTCCAGATTCATCTTGTGGATGTTTAGGGATGATTAATTTATGTGAATTTTGTAACAGTGTTAACTAAATAACAGTGCAAATTTATGTTATAAAAAATGTAATTTCCAAATTTCCGGTTACTTATTTTTTCTACCCATTTTTATTTACAAACGTAGTTAATATTTTCGTTTTCAGTTACTTTAGACTGTTTCTAAACACCAGCCCGGCAGATTACAGATCACCATGAACGACAACATCAAATGATAACAACCGATCAATGCAGCGGGTCCCTGACTACCTTTGTAACGGCATCGTTTTCATAGGTGGTTTCTTTTACCAGCTTCCCGGATTGATCATATTCCTTTTCTGTTCCATTACGCTTATTGCGGAGGTAAGGAACCTCACGCCACAACTTCCCGTTGGGGTGAAAAGCCCTTTGTTTACCGGATCCTTTCTTAAAGACTGCGTTTCCGACTATAAATCCGTATGCATTGTAATAAACCCATGTGCTGTCAAAAAACTCCATATCGTAACTTCCTTCAATTTTCAGTATCCCGTTATCATGATACAACCTGTAAGGTCCGTTCAGACTGTCGTTCTTATAAGTTCTTTCTTCTTTTTTTAGTCCATCGGCATTCCAGTACACAGCCGGTCCGTTTTTTCTGCCGGCGTGGTAGTTTTCTACTGACTCCCTTTTTCCCGCCAGATTCCATCTGGATGAACGGCCATTCAGCAGTCCTTCCCAGTATGTAGCTTCCAGTTGCTTCATCCCGTTATCGTAATACCAGGTACTGACCCCATGCAATTTTTTTCCCCTGAATTGCTGAACGGATTTCAGATTTCCGTTGGGATATTTATCAGTTTCTTCTCTCCGGCAGGAAAGTATGATGGTCAGAAATGCCATCCCCACAAGGATGGAGACCACGAATGTTCTCATAATACTGAGTCGGTTAGTTTAAATAAATTAAGGCTTTTCAAGAATGATTGAAAGATTCCTGATTTTTATTCTGCTTTTCTTCGGATTCCAGAAGAAAACTTTCATACGGTCATCCTGAAATTCTGTATCCGGCAACGTTATGGTTTGTCTTATGTTACTCCAGTGTCCACGCCTGTTATACAAACCGGCACGGGCTCCGAGCCAGTGAATCGTTTCTTCGTTCTTACCATGAAACGAAATTACCAGGACCGCACCATCTGTGTCAGTGTCGGAATATGCTTCCACAGAGGCTACAATCGTGCCCGACCGCTTGTTCAGAAGGTCTGATAGCCTCCCGTCAAAACCGGGACTGTACTCGAGGCTGTCCATGGTCAGGCTGCCTGATAATCCTTTTCTTTCCTGATTAAATGATAGCCTGAACAATGTATCCTGCTTTGATTTTTCAAAACGTGAAGATTTACTGTATAACGTAGCTTCAGCCAGATTCCCGAAGCCGGTATGATCAACCACATGGAGGAACCTGGACCTTATCATATCATCAATTTCCGGTGGTACCGGTTTCGTCCAGGCATAAATAAAGTAATCAGTATGACTGGAATCAAGAATGCCGGCCAACGTGTCAAGTTGTAAACCACCCCTGTTGTCGTACTGCTCAAAAGTCGTCCGTCCGCCTTGTGTCTGATCCAGATAAAAATCTATATACCACGGATTATTTACGCTGATAGCCCGTATTATATTCTTCTCACCATACTGATGGTTCCATTGATCAATGATTTGTGCAATGCCACGGAATTCACCGAAATGCTGCTTAGTGAAATATCTGTTTCCGATGATGGTCTGGGCAGTTCCCATAACCAGCACTGCCAGAATCATCCATCCGGCATAACGGCGGGGAAATCCTCCGGCAAAAGAAAAAATCAGGGCAGGCAGAAAAGGGAAGGAAAAGATCAGCACACTATGTTGCAACACAGGATTTACAGACTTCGAATATAAAAATCCTGTAACAAAGGGGAGAAGGAAGAAAAGTAATGTGAACAGGTGGAATCTGTTTAATTTCAGATTTTTGCGACTAAACCAGAGGGTTGAAAGTATGATTATTCCGGTCAGCAACAGCATTGAAAGGGAATCGTTGAAAATATACCGGATATGCCCCCATAGCCATGCGTTGTCAGGTCTGGAGAGCCAGAGGCCGACACCCCCGATGCTCAGATGGTTGAGCGTGATGTAGACGTGGGGGGAAAATAAAAGGGCAGCCCCGGCCCCGGCCGATGTATAGTAAATGATTCTGTCTCGCTTCAGGTAAAAAAGCCCGGTAATCCCGATGATCAGGGCCAGGAGAAAGCTGAAATAGTGCGTGTACATACAGGCTGCAGCGCTCAATGAAAACGCAGCCGCAGACAGCTTCCGGGGTTTTTCGTCAAACAACAAACGGGTCCAGTACCAGGTCATCATCATACTGAAAAGCAGGCCGGCTCCGTAAGGACGGGCTATCTGACTATAAAGTACGGGAAATTCAAGAAATGCCACAAACGCTCCGGTCAACAGGCCGGTGTATTCTCCGAACCACCTTGTAAAAACACGGATAGTGAAATATACCGCCACCACACCTGCCAGGGCAAACGGCACCCGTACGGCCCATTCCCCCATGCCAAAGATTTTCACCCAGTAATAAAGAAAAACCTGTATACCTCCCGGATGGCCGTCAACATAAAATCCTTTGTCCACTAGTTCTGAAAATGAATCAAACCTTACCCTCATCAGGGCGCTCAATTCATCGTTGGAATAGGAAAAGTCCAGTCCTGTCAGGCGAAGTCCTGCAGCAATCAGGAGTGTGATACCGGCGAGCAAACGGAAAGATATTTTATTTCCGGATTCATGGCCTGAAAACAGTTCTGATACATTCATCGCTGATGACATGAGTTAAACAAGGTAGATCAATGCATTTCGTTCATCTGTTGCTTTACAACCTCAAACAGCAGGATTCCGGCAGCAACCGATACATTCAGCGATTCAACAGAGCCGCGCATGGGTATCTTCAGCACTTCATCACAACGCCGCAGATATTCGCCTGAAACGCCATCCTCTTCAGACCCCAGGATAACAGCCACCGGGCCTGTTAACGAAGCACCGAAATAGTTCTTACTGCCTTTTTCTGAAGCCGCAACAATCTTTAATCCGCTTTCCTTCAGATAATCAATGGTATTTTTCAGGTTCGCACTTTTATGAACCGGCAGGATTGAGAGCGCTCCGGCAGAAGCTTTCATGGCATCACCATTTACCGGCGCTCCGCCTTTTTCCGGAATAATAAGTCCGTGAGCCCCGGCACATGCTGCGGTCCGGGCAATGGCTCCCATGTTCCTGACATCAGTGATGCGGTCAAGAATGATAAAGAGAGGAGTCTCGCCCTTTTCGTAGACACCGAGAAGCAGGTTTTCGATGGGCTGAAATGTAATGGGTGAGATGAAACCGACAATGCCCTGATGGTTACCCCTGACCATCCGGTTTAGTTTTTCCACCGGAACAAACTGGTAAGGAATACTGTTTTCATTGATGAGTTTCCGGAGTTCAGGAACCAGTTCACCCTTTAATCCCTGTTGCATCATAATTTTGTCTACCTCTTTTCCTGCGGCAATTGCCTCAATTACCGGTCTTATACCGTAAACAATGTTGCTGTCTTTCATTGCCTGTTGTTTTCCTGATTTCAGGTGCAAATATAGGGTTTTAAGCTGTGTTTGTTTCTCTCCTGCCGAATCAGCTTGCAGGAATGCCGGTAGTTGACTACATTTGTTCTGTTAACCAATGTCAGACAAATTCAGCTGTTTTCACTGCCTGTTTAAGAAAGCTGAAACCAACCCATGCCTGGCAGCTTCCCTTGATGGGTAGTCAGATTTAGAAATCAGACATTAGAAATCATACTTTCATGAATAATTTCCTGGTATACAAATCATCCGCTGGTTCCGGCAAGACATACACGCTGATGCGCATCTACCTGGAAATTGTATTAAAAGAGCCTTCCCGGTTCAGAAATATCCTCGCAATTACTTTTACCAATAAAGCTGCCAATGAAATAAAGCATCGTATCCTTTCGAATCTGAGGCTGATATCGGTACTTGATCAGGATAACATTCCCGGAAAATTCCAACATCTGGTCAAAAGCCTTACTGAAGCCACCGGGCTGGACATTATGGCACTAAAAGATAGTGCTGCCAGGGTTTTGACACTCATTCTTCACAATTATGGCGATTTCGCAGTATCGACCATAGATAGTTTTATGCACCGGATAATCAGGTCATTTTCATTTGACCTGAAACTTTCTATGAACTTTGAAATTGAGATGGATACTGCGTTGCTTCAGGCTGAGACGGTTGACCGTTTGCTTGCAGGCGTCGGTAACGACAGGCATGTGACCGATGTGCTGGTAAAATTTGTTCAGGAAAGGGCTGAAAGTGATGAAAACTGGCAGATTGAGCGCGATCTTCAGCAATTCAGTGGAAACCTGTTCAGGGAAGATGCTATAGCCATGTTGCCCTTGGCTGGTGATTTTACTTCAGAAAAACTTAAATCGATAAACCGTAAACTCAGCGACGAGATCAGTAATTACGAGAATTCCCTGGTTGAGATTGCATCAGGGGCTATCAGACTGATCACAAGTCATGGCATAGATCCCGAATCATTTTATTATGGGAAAACCGGAATCTTTAATTTTTTCGGAAAGATAGAAAAGGGCGATACCGGCTCTGCTTCAGAGCCCAACAGCTATGTGAGGAAGACCATCGAAAACAATGAATGGCTGAGTGCAAAAGGGAAGAAATCTCAGGATGGTCCTGCAATTCTTTCACTTTCAACAGCACTGACCGGGTTTTTCAGACAGATTGAGGCCATTGTTATCGAAAAGGAGGGAAGATGTATTCTCTACAGGAATATCCGGAGCAACCTTTATCCCATGGCTGTTCTCGGAGAATTAAATCTCCGGCTTCAGGAGGTGAAAAAGGAACGCAATGTGGTTTCCATAGCCGAATTCAACCGCATCATTTCATCAATAGTTGCCAATGAACCGGTACCATTTATTTACGAAAGGACCGGGGAGAAATTCCGTCATTACCTGATCGATGAATTTCAGGACACTTCGGTACTTCAGTGGCAAAACTTGTTACCACTGGTCGAGAATTCACTTTCACATGGCGGAAGAAATATGATTGTAGGAGATGGGAAACAGGCCATTTACCGGTTTCGTAACGGAGAGGTGGAGCAATTCGTTAATTTGCCTGCCATCGACAACCCTGCTGGAAGTGAAATTATCAGTCAGCGTGCTCAGGTGTTGAAACGTGAGTATGCACTTTCCCGGCTTGATTCCAATTTCAGGTCGAAATGTGAAGTGGTTGATTTTAACAACAGCTTCTTCAGGTTTGCTTCTGCTGAATTTTTGCCTGATTTTAAACTGGTTTACGATGGTTCTGATCAGAAAGTAAAGCCGGAGAATAAGGGTGGGTTGGTCAGCGTAGAATTCTTTGCAGGTGACCGGTCGGATTTTAGTGATTATAATTGTACCCGGGTATTGGAGCTGGTTGAGGAACTTACCGGAACGGGATATAAACCCGGTGATATTACTGTGTTGTGCCGTTCAAACAAGGATTCTTCTACTGTAGCCTCTTTTCTGAATACCCATGGAGTGAAAATCGTTTCATCGGACAGTCTTTTACTGAAGAAATCACCCGAAGTCAATTTTCTGTTGAATTTTCTGATTACGCTGGCAGAGCCTGACAACAATATCTCCAGGATTGCCGCAGCAAATTACCTGTTTGAAAATCAGGATGGATCCGGGGCTCACAGCCATATGGCAGAAGCCATGTCAACAGCCGGATTTTATACTATGCTGGATAGTGTTGGTTATAATATCCCCATTCAAAAACTGAGAGGTCTGTCTCTTTATGATACCTGTGAGGAATTGATCCGGATTTTCGGATTGCATCTTAAATCACCCGTTTACATGCAGTTTATGCTCGACGAGGTGCACAGCTATTCTGGAGGTACCAATACAGGAATACCCGGATTCCTGGAATACTGGGAGCAGAACAGCTCCGGACTTTCCGTCGTTTTGCCGCAATCGCCCGATGCCGTTCAGATCATGACCATCCACAAATCAAAAGGACTGGAATTTCCGGTTGTTATCTATGCCTTTGCTGATGATGATATCAGGAAACTGACCCGAAAATCAACCTGGGTGGAGTTGAAAGATCCTGAACTGGAAGAGTTGCCTGCTGCAATGATCAGAATTGACAAGAATCTGGAGAAAACCCGGTTTGCAGACATTTATTCAACGGAGTATTCAAAAACGAAACTCGATCTTCTGAATATGGTGTATGTAGCCTTTACCAGGGCTGCAGAAAGACTTTATGTTCTATCGGGGAAAGCCACAGAACCAAAAGAGGAGATGAAATCTGTAAATGCACTGCTTCGCGAATTTTTTGTAAAGGCCGGTATCTATAGTGAAGACCGAATGGTGTATGTATTCGGTGACGGGCTTGCAGAAAAGGCCATTCAACAGGAAATCCTGTCGGGTGACGGGTATGTTGATGCTTTTCTGACCAGTGAATGGCGCGAACGGCTGGTATTTGCAGCCAGGGCGCCCCGTGTCTGGCAGGCTTCAGGCCCTGGAGAGATTCAGGCATCCGGAAACCTCCTTCACCTGGCTTTGTCAATGATCGTTACTCCTGAAGATATTCAATCAGCCTGTAACAAACTAGTGCAACAGGGTTATATTACTGAAAATGAACTTCCAGACCTTGAATTAAAACTTAGCATAATCATAGACCATCCGGATGTCAGACAGTTTTTCAGTGGTCAGGGTCAAATTGCAGTTGAAACGGAAATCCTGGCCCCTGACGGAAAGAGTTTCCGGCCAGACCGGGTAATTTTTTATGAAACCCATACTGATGTTGTTGATTATAAAGCAGGGCAACCTTATGATTCACATAAACATCAGATCCGGCATTATGCTTCACTGCTCAACGGGATGGGCTATCCTGATGTGAGGGCCTGGCTGGTCTATCTTGAAGAACCAGTAAATGTGGCAGAGGTAAAAAAGTAAAGTGAATCAACACTTAACTTCAGGTTTTCCTTTTTCATTATCATGTGAAATTCCGGTAAATTTGCCGGATGATTCAACCGGTAAAAGCGAATGAAATATTTTCCCTGAAATCAGCAACTTTGTTGGTTGATGTCAGATCACCGGCCGAATTTTTGCAGGGTCATATTCCGGGGGCTGTTAATATTCCTTTGTTTACTGACAGTGAAAGGGCTGAGGTTGGTACCCGCTACAAGCAGGCAGGCAGGGATGCCGCATTGCTGGTTGGTCTTGATTATGTTGGTAGCAGGATGTCGGGATTCGTGAAGAAATTGCATGCACTTTGCCGTGGTAGAAGCAGGGAAGTTGCCGTCTATTGCTGGAGGGGAGGTATGCGGAGTGCCTCTATGGCCTGGCTGTTCAGCACTGCCGGTTACAAAGTGTACCTGCCTGAGGGCGGCTATAAGGCATATCGCTCTTACATAAGGGAAATATCCGGAAAAGGTGTTCCTATGATCGTAATCGGAGGAATGACCGGTTCAGGAAAAACAGAGATACTGTACGAGCTCAGAAAACTGGGGGAACAGGTGATTGACCTGGAAAACCTGGCCAGTAACAAGGGTTCTGTGTTTGGTTATCTGGGTCAGCCGGAACAACCCACCAATGAGCAGTTTGAAAATAGCCTGTCCGATGCCTGGTTCTCACTGGATCCTTCAAGACCTGTGTGGATTGAAGACGAAAGCAGGTCGGTCGGAGCTGTAAGCCTGCCCGGACCGTTTTTTGAAAACATGAAACTACAGACAATGGTTTTATTACAGGTTCCGGTTGAAAAAAGGGTGGAGCGCCTGATGGCGGAATATGCTGGATTCGAAAAGTCCTCCCTGACCGATGCCCTGATGAAGATAGCCCAACCCCTGGGCGGACAAGGGGTATCAGGGGCAGTTAAATCCATTGAGGAGGGCGATTTTGCCCCTGCTATCAGACTGGTGCTGGGTTATTATGATAAAATGTACAGGAAAGCGCTGACAAAATTCAGTAACAGGAAGATTATCAGGGTTGAATCCTATACAGGCAATGCAGCGGAGAATGCAGCATTAATCCTGAAACACGCAACCGGCAGTGCCGTAACATAGTTTCCAAATCATACCCGTCTGAAAAACCTTTCATCAAATGAATACCATTAACTTTTTACCTCTCTGCCGAGAGGCAGGCTTTTTGCTTTGAGCTTTAAACTTTATACTTTTAACTTCAGCTACACCCATGAACCAGATATATCTCGATTACAATGCGACAACACCTATAGATCCTGAAGTAGCTGCCGAAATGCGGCCTTTTCTGGATGAATACTTTGGCAATCCCTCGAGCAGCCATGGTTATGGCCTTAAAACCCGGATCGCTGTTGAAAAGGCCAGGTCCAGGGTCGCTACACTGATCAACTGCCGTCCGCAGGAGGTTGTTTTTACAAGCGGAGGAACCGAGTCGAACAATATGGCCATCAAAGGAGCGGCTTACGCTATGCGCCGGCACGGGAACCATATTATCGTCTCAGCCGTAGAGCACCCTGCAGTAACAGAGGTTACAAGATTCCTTGAAACACAGGGCTTTGAAATCACCACGGTGCCTGTGGATAAATATGGCATGGTAGATCCCGACAAGGTAGTGAAGGCACTTCGGCCCGAAACCATTCTCATATCTGTGATGCATGCCAATAATGAAGTAGGCACGATTCAGCCGGTGGCAATCATTGCCGATATCGCCCGCCGGCATGGGGCACTGATGCACACCGATGCAGCCCAGTCGCTTGGTAAGATACCCGTCGATGTGAAAGAGCTTGATGTGGACCTTTTGTCTATAGCCGGTCATAAGCTTTATGCACCCAAAGGCATCGGAGTATTATATATACGGCATGGTGTTAAGATTGAAAAGCTGATGCATGGTGCCGACCATGAGCAGAACCTTCGGGCTGGTACTGAGAATGTGCTGGAGATTGTAGGTCTTGGAAAAGCCTGTGAGATAGCCGGGCGTGATCTTGAAAACAATCTCATTCACCTTTCTCAGATGCGCAGCCGTTTGCAGAAGGGATTGGCCGAACGTCTTGGCAATCTGCGAATCAATGGCCATCCCTCAAGACATTTACCAAATACACTTTCCATTGGCTTTGAAAACCTTAACGCGGAAGGCCTTCTTCAGGCGATGGAAGGAGTTGCGGCTTCAGCCGGAGCCGCCTGTCATACCGGCACTACCGGCGATTCATCTGTATTGGGAGCCATGAAGGTTCCGCCAGCATTTTCGCAGGGAACCATCCGGTTTTCGACCGGGAAATATACAACTACCGAAGAGATCGACCGGGCAGTGGAGATAATTTCAGAAGCTGTTGAGTCGCTTCAGCCTGAACCGGTTGGAGAACATTTGCCTCCTTTTGAAGGTGAAACCGTGAAACTGACGCGGTTTACCCATGGATTGGGTTGCGCCTGTAAAATGCGTCCTGCCGACCTCGAAATGGTACTGGCCCATATGCCGGTGATCAATAATCCGGATGTAATGGTAGGTGCGGATAAGCGCGATGATGCGGCAGTATACCGGCTCAGCAGCGAAATGGCATTGGTTCAGACAGTGGATTTTTTCACTCCGGTGGTGGATGATCCTTATACTTTTGGTGCCATCGCAGCAGCCAATGCACTCAGTGATATCTATGCCATGGGTGCGACGCCTTTATTTGCCCTGAATATTGCTGCCTTTCCGGTTAACCGTCTTCCACTGGAAGTGCTGGAATCCATCCTGAAAGGAGCTTCCGATAAGGCGGCTGAGGCAGGAATTCCTGTTCTTGGCGGACATTCCATTGAAGATAATGAACCGAAATTTGGCATGGTTGTGAGCGGACTGGTGCATCCTGATAAGGTTTTATCCAATGCCGGGGCTAAGCCGGGTGATGTGCTGGTATTGACAAAGCCTCTTGGTACGGGGATTATTTCGACAGCTTCCAAACGGGGTATTGCAGAGGAACCGAGCATCAGGGCGTCAGTAAACGCTATGCTGCAACTGAACAAAGGAGCGGCCGTCCAAATGGGTAAGCGGAAGGTTAACGCCTGCACCGATATTTCAGGTTTCGGGCTTGCAGGCCACCTGCATGAACTCACAGCTGCTTCGGGGGTTACTGCTGAAATCAGCTTCGACCGAATCCCATTTCTTGATGGAGCCCAGCAACTGGCTGCTGCCGGAGCTGTGCCCGGCGGAACCATTGCCAATGCTGATTTCGCCAGAGAATTTACCGATTTCGGAGACTTATCCCTGACAGACATCTACCTTATTTGCGATGCCCAGACTTCCGGCGGCTTGCTGATCAGCCTGCCTGCAACAGAAGCTGAATTACTGATTGAAGGATTGACCGGGGAAGGTTTGACAGGGTTCATCATCGGTTCAGTTACCGGTAAGGGTAAGGGGAAAATAAAACTGGTAATCTGATGGAAATCCTGTCTGAAAAAAGATTTTTTGATGGGCTGAAAAATAAAACCGGCTGCCGACCCTGGTTCCCATCCATATCTTTCAGTCTGAGTAGTAAACAAGTGGGGAACAGTACAAAAGCCAACAGCCGGTTCGTAAGGGAATCGTGATGATTAAATGCAAAACTATGAGAAAAGTAAACTACGCTTTATATTTATATCCTTAATGTAAAAAAGTAATGCACTCTCATGAAAATATTTTAGAATATTTTACATAATGGTGTATTTCAATCGTTTATATGGAAATATATTTTACTTAGACTTATTAAAAGGTGATGAAATGACTTGGTCAGAATAGGGTGAAACACGGCAGAGGCAGTCTCAAAAGCCAAGAATTGTCTGTATTTCGTCCTGAAGGTGATCAGAACGAAGCCTTTATTGACTTATAAGACAGCCTCACTGTCAAATCTACCGCTTTTCAAGGGTGAACAGCCCCAACAAAGGCACTCCCATTGTTATCCACAATGGTAACATCCCCGGTATCCACAATTCCATCGCCATTCGCATCCGTGGCATAATAACCTGAAGTGAAAGCAGAAGCGTCGTTATCAATGGGCGTCATATCGCCTGTGTCCACCGTATCATCCTGGTTCACATCTCCGCCATAGAGACAATATTTTCCGCCAATGAGGATTGAATTATTCCCGTAAATTTTTGAAGGTGTATCTGAAAAGCTAAAGCTGATTGAGCTTTCACTGAATGAAACCGGGGTAGAAGACCAGGATTCTATACTGTTTCGGTGGTTGATGACCAGATAATAGCTTTCCGATAAGGCAGCAGGGAAGTAGGCTGTGCAGGTTCCGTCCTGGTTCAGGTCAACGTTGCCCGATGAAGCAATGACAGTATAGGGTGCAGCTGAAAGGGCCAGACTGACAATGATCTGATCTGCCACTGTTCCCGGGAAACGGGGACCATATTCATCGTTGGCTTTACGCATTTGTTGGGTCGACGGTTCAAACAATCCTTCAAGCATTACCGTTAAATTCAAGATTTTCTGCGCCTGTGGATTGATAATATTTACTGTATAATCTTCTGTTTCGCCCCATTCAACATTCCCGCAGGGAACAACCTCTCCCGTATATAACAACCTTACCCTGAGTCTGGTAGGGCCATTCAATGCGTCTGCAGGAGGTGTGATTGTTCCTGAAAGGGTGCTTTCGCTCATCATGAAATACTCACCGGCATCGTCAAAATCAAGATCATGGTTCCAGTCAACCCAGGCACCGCACTGATCACCGGTATACCAGGGACTGGTTGTGATGGATATTGGATAACTGGTTCCTGCGTTTATTGTGGTGGAAATATCTGTAAAATCGGTGTAGCCATTTGTTCCGCAGGATGATGCATTGCTGATGGTGTTGAAATTCATCGTCCCGATGTATTCGTCACAAGTTGCACTGGCCTCACAATAGTCAGGATCTTCAACGGTTATGTAACCGGATTTTGTTTCAGTGTCACTGCCGTTGGCGTTGGTTGCAACCAGTGTTACAGCATAAACCCCAGGTACATTGTAAGATATTACCGGGTTTTGCTGGCCGGATGAAGAAGGGGTGCCGCCATCAAATATCCATTGCCAGCCGGAGGGGTTGCCTGCTGAGATATCAGAGAAAGCAACACTCTCACCAGTCAGAATGGATGTTGGAGTGCCGGAGAAATTGGCAACAGGCGGTGAATTAAATGCAAATAGTTGAAGCACAGTTACTCCCCATTGGGCCATTCCTGCATATTCTCCACCCCATACCATAGAATGATCAAGGTAATCCCAGGTATCGTGAAGATAAACAATATTGCCTGTTTCTTCATATCCGAAGCCCAGCATTGTATGACCGGCTACCTGAATCAGTACCGGTCTGCCATTGTCTATTTCTTCCATGTACTGGGCAAAGGTAAATCCGAGCGTATTTCCGCCATTTCCATAGATCAATTGTGTATAGTTTTGAACCACGCTGATTCCGCGAGATTCATAAAAAAGCCGCATTCCATGGCATCCATCCCTGCCTTCAGGTTCCGATGCGGAATAATCATAAATCGGACTGCCATCTGCATAGTAATAAAAAGTAGTGGATCCATCTGAACTTCCGACCGCCGACTGATTGGTTCCCATGAAATCGGCCAGGCAATCATCATGGGTATGCTGAGTCCAGCCGTTGACAATATAAGGATCAGGGTCGGAATTGCCATATAGTGTCCAGTAATCATCTACATGGCCCCGGGTGGTACGACCGTCGAGATTCAGCATCGTGGCACTCAAAGGACAAAGGTCACGGGTCTCTCCGTTGATTGTGGTTGAGCCCCAACTGCTGTTGTCCATCGGCATTACTCCTCCATTTGAAGGGCCACTGTATACACCCGGGTATCCGTTGTTATCATAAAATCCTGCTGCCATTGAAGCGGCTGTCGGTGAACAGCCGAACGACCAGCTGAAAGCAGGAACACTCCCGAGTAAAACAGTACTTCTTGTAAATGTTGCAACCGGAGCACGAAAATTTGCCGGAGGTTTGACCGGTGTTGTTACACCAATGATTTCACGTCCTTTTTCATCAAAAGTCCGACTGGTAATATATTGGTCAACAGTTAGATGATCTGTCTGGGCAAGACAATCTGAAATTGCCAATCCGGCGATAAGGGCGAAAAAAGAAAGATTTTTGATGCTCATAGTAAAAAAATTGAATGATTGATATAAGTTCTGTTAAGTTTTCAATCAGTTCACCATTTCGAGTGCTGAATTGTTACTGGTTGAAATGTATTATTGATTTTCTTTGAATACAGATAAACGATTGACCAATAAGTCAATAAAAAAAATAAACAGATATCACCGACAGTTTTTTCCGACCTAAAGTAGTCCTCTAATTTAGTTATGAAAATGCAAAAACCGTTAAAATTGATATTTTTTTTGCTCATAACTTCCGATTGCCTCGTTCGCTATCCAAGTGTATAATCTGCTTACACCAGTTCCGGGCATTATGGTTTTTTACTGGAAATGAATGAATTGACATTGTTATCAAGAATGGTTATATCGCCGGTATCAACAATCCCGTCACCTGAAAGATCGGTTGAGATATAACCTGTCATAAATACAGAGGCATCATTATCAACCAGTGTCATATCGCCTGAATCAATAAATTCGTCATTGTTAGCATCACCGGTAAAGATGCAATACTTGTCGCCTACCAGTTTCAGATTATTGCCAAAAGCTTTTGTTATATCATCGGTAAAGTCATAGGAAATATAATCACCTGCAAATTGAACCGGAACGGCTGACCATGTTTCGATGCTGTTGCGATGTGAAATCAGAATATAATATTCGCCCTCAAAAGAAAGTGGCTTATTGAATTTGCAGATACCGTCCTGTAAAAGCGGAATTGGGCCGGTTGAATCAATGATTGCATAAGGGGTCGCCATAGAAGCCAGTCTGACCGAGACCACATCGGCAATTGCTCCCGGGAACTGATCACCTGTGTCGCCTTGTACTTTCCTCATCAGAAACTGGCTATCGTTATACAGGCTTTCAAGGCAGACATTCAGACACACAGATTTCACGGCAGGACTAACCGATCCGTTGGTATAATAATCCTGGGCCGGTACATCATTCATCTGATGATACCACGTATCTTCCCAATTGCATCCTGTGCTATCAAATTCAATGCTTGTTCCGCTGTGTGTGTATGAAAATACAAGATCAAAAAGCTTTTCATTCTCAGGTATACTCCTGGAGTTTTCATTGCCGTCAAGGTATATGCTGAGGCAGGCGATTTCATCAGATACAGGATATTCATTTCCTTCGATTAACCACCAATCAAGCTCCTGGTGTATATTTTCAATCCCCTGAAATACCAGAACATTCATATTATAGTTAATGCAAAGACTACCAAACTGGACATTGTTAAACCCCTGAACAGTAACCGGTATGGTAACAAGCGTATCAGGCATAGCGATTACATCTGCGGCACTGATCACCGGTGCATTGCCGGGAAGCGGAACAACTTCATACCCATGAAGCGTTAATACCTGTGTAATTGCCCCCGGACAACTATTGTAAATGTATTCATATTCACCGGTAGTCCAGTTCATGCAGAATTTAACATAGACTAAGGTTTCAGTTATTGAATCATTCACCGGGGGAATCGATAGTGCAGTGGAAAAGTCCTGGTCCGGATAGAAGGAAATGTACATATCCGGAGAAGCTGTGATGAACAGTGGTGAACTCAGGTTACAGGCCGAAACAGTATAAGGCAGCGGCTCTGAACAGTCGAAACGGATGACACCTCCAAAGTCAAGGGTGTCAGGAGTCACAGAAATAACAGGTTTAAGAAGATGGATAGAATAATCTTCCGTTTCACCGGGTCCTGAATACCCGCAGGGCATTAATTCTCCGGTTTTTATTACCCTGATACGCATCCGGAAAAGACTATCGGCCTGAGCATTAATCGGTGTAGTGAATGCTCCCGAGAAAAGATTTGTATTTTCTGATGCAGGAATCTGAGTAAATTCGCCCTGATCTGTAAAATCATTATCCTTGTTCCAGTCGAGCCAGATACCACATTTTTCGTCTACCATAATAATGCTGTCTTTCAGGATGCTTATAACATACTCTTTACCGGGAACAAGAGAAGCTGTCATCAGGGTGTAGTCGGAATATCCATTGGAACCACAACTGTTATTTAGGTTATTGATTCCTTCGAGCTGAACACTGGTTATATAGTCACTGCATTCACCGGTTGAAAAACAATGTCTGACCGAAATGTAATTGTTTCTGGTTTCAGTATCATAGCCATTTATATTGGTGGCGAGCAGCGTTACAGTATAAATTCCCGGGATAGCATAAGTTACTACCGGGTTTTGTTCGGTTGAGGTTGCAGGATTGCCTCCCTCGAAAGTCCATTGCCAGGCAATAGGGGAACCCGATGAATTGTCAGTAAAACTGACGCTCTGTCCCGGATCGACTTCCCTTGGGACGGCAGTAAATGCTGCTACCGGAGGCGGTGAGTCAGAATTGAGCCGGATAACGGTGACTCCAAAATGCTGTCTTCCGGCATATCGCCCAGCCCATGTCATGGAATGCATTGTGTGGTCCCAGGTGTCGTGGAGATAGACAATTTGTCCGGTTTCATCGTAACCAAATCCAAGCATTGTATGGCCTGCAATATGAATCAGCACCGGCCTGCCGTTGTCGATTTCTTCCATATACTGATCGAACGTGAACCCACTGGTATTTCCATTATAGCCCATAATCATCTGGGAATAGTTCTCAACAATCTGGTAGCCGCGTGATTCATAAAACAGCCTGATGCCATGACAACCATCTCTGAGGTTAGGTTCAAGTAAAGTAAAGTCATATAGCGGACTCCCGTCGGTATACAAAAAGAAAGTCGATGCCCCGTCCGGATTTCCATAGGCAAACTGGTTGCTTCCCATATAATCGCCGGTACAACTGTCGTAGGGATGCTGTGGCCAGTTGTTTACGATATACGGATCCGGATCGCCGTTTTCGTAATAGTTCCAGTAATCGTCAACATGCCCCATGGTAACCCTTCCATCAAGTCCTTGACGTGTTGCACTTAGCGGACATTGTGCCATTGTCTGCCCGCTGATTACCACAGTGCCCCATGAAGTATTATCCATAGGCATCAGTCCTTCATTGGTTGGTCCGGCATAAACATCCGGGTAACCGGTATTGTCATAATATCCGGCGGCCATAGCTGCTGCTGTGGGGGCACAGCCAAAAGACCAGTCGAAGGCCGGAACATTGCTAATCAATACCGCATCCGGTGTTAGGGTTGCCTTTGGCCCTCTGTAGCCGGCAGGGGGTTTCCCGGGAACCGACATACGGGAGATTTCTCTGCCAGATTCATCGTAGTAAGTTCCTGCGAAAAAATTATCAACAGCGGTCTGTTCATTTTGAGTGTAACCAGCCAGATTGAGGCATAAATAAAAGAAAGCCGTCAGAAAAAAGCTGAAACCTCTTGTCGGGATTGCGGTCTTAAGGATCTTGATTGACCGACTATTGAAAAAGTACGATTTTCTGAATAAGCCGGCTGCTGAATTTGACATAGTATTGCCGCTAATGCTTTTATTTGTTAAGGTATCCACCATAAAGCTGTCCTGAATTTTTATCCTTTTTGAATAAATCAAAACATCAGACCTGATTGAAAATGTTCAGAATGCAATTCTTCTTAATGTTTATTTCCATCAAAAGTCAGCCTGTCGATGAAAGATTGATAAAATAATTTATCAGTATAAACCTTAAGATGAAAGCACATTCACACGATACAATCTGAATAAAACAGAATGCATCTATGTAATATGTTAATAATGAGCAAAGTATAGTCAGCTTAAACAATTACTATAGCAAATATAGGCTTTTGCAAGTGAAAACACCGCCTGTTTTTAACTTTTTATTAACTTTTGATTCTTAATATCTTTATATATTTGTAAGTTATATGTAATAGGATATGGTCAGATCCCTATGTAAGCAAAGAATACTTAATTAATATACGTTAGTGATACCTGGTTATTGTCAGATTTAGCGGGTGATTGGCTGATAAAAGTGATCCGCCTCAATTTTTCATGATTTCAATTTTTAGCAATCGTCCGCTTGAAATAATTGATTGTGAAATGCAAATCATCAGCTTGTCTTCAATAAATCCTTGCAGAATTAAAGGATTGAAGTGTCTGGATATATGCTTCTGAAACGAAAGATCCGGTCAGTGATTTTATTTCCGCAATTATACTTTTAACGGTCATCAGAAACATTTCACTTTCAAAAACCCGGGTATAAGATAAATCAAAAGGCTTCAGTATAGGTTTTTTATCCACCGTTCAATAAATCGTTCGGTATTTTTATTCATAATTTTTTCGACCAGATCAAGGGCATTATCGGATGTGAAAGTCTGAAGGTTACAGCGTTCAAATACTTTAATGAGTTTTTCAGCAAATTCAGGCATCATTGATGCATCAGGAACTTCAGGCAGGGAGGCAATCAGACCATCGAAATCGGTACCTATCGCAATATGATTTGTCGCATCAATCCCGGCTGTATTACCTGTCCGAAGAATATGCAATACCTGGTTGGCAAAATGAAGCACACCTTTATCGCCGGCAATTTCAATCTCGTTTTCCTCAAACAGGTTATCGTCACCCTCTTCATCCTGGAAGTCTGCTTCATTGTTTGAGACAATCAGATCGGAATCTGTAGTGCTATTAAACAGGTACTCTTCATAACTGCTCATGAATTCTTTTGGAGGCCTGTGTTTTCCGCCGATGATCCGGATGTCAAAGGAGATGCCGATAATTCCGTCTGATTTAAGGATTTCCACTATATCTTCATCATACATATTTATTGTTGAAGGATTAAAGAATGTGCCTTCAATCATACCGGGGACCTGCTGGTGTACCAGTTTATAAAACTTCCTTAAAAAGGGCTGTACCAGTTTTTTGATAAACCGGTGATTGTCTTTTGAGATTCCAGTGACCCCTACATGCGAAGCTATGATTGGTATGTTTTCATATTCCATCTGTTTTCTGTACATATAGAAATCAAACCGGCTTCGCAGGCTCATATGTTTTACATCGACCAACACTTTTTTCCCTTGCCGGTCAGTGTAACATTCGTCAATCAGCTTCCGGCCATGGTCAGTTAGCCCGGAACCACGTGGTACAAAATAGTACTTACCTGCACTTTTCATTCCATAGGCATGGTTGGCAAAAACCATCTGTTGCATGTGAGCCATGGTAAAATACAGCAAAGGAATTCGCCGGCGGAAATGTCTCAGATTTTCGAGCATCTTCGAAATATCAGCATTCTCATTCCTGCCATAAGTCAGCGAATGCCCGCCTTCCAAAGTAAAGACAATGTGGAGGGTGTCAGGATCACCGGGATTGAAATCAGTCCAGTTGCTGAGTACCTTCAGTCGTTTTTGTTTGCCATCTATGGTATGCAACTGATCAGATAATATATGATCCAGTTCGTCGTTGGCATAATTGAATGAAGTCCATTTATGGTGTTTTATATCCTGTAACCTTTTATTGGCAAACTTTCTGTCTTCAACAAGCCTTGCCAGTATTTGCAATAAATCGACATCAGCCAGTTTTGTTTCGAGCGGATACAGTGCGGCTACAGCAATGCTGCAATTGCCGCGGGCCATTTGGCTCAGGCTGCTCTGGGAATCAAAGGTGTTCCTGCTTATAAAATCGATGGCTCCGGAAACATTTACCTCTTTCCAACAGGAATATCCTGAATCGCTGCCTTTGCCCAGCATGGTCTTGAGACTGACGTGCACATGTAAATCGGTATAACGCATATCTGAATGTTTAAAGACAAATGTTCTTTATGAATCAGGCTGATGATGCAGACAGGGTTGATGTAATACAGGTCAGCGGAGAAAAACAGAGTATAAAAATTATTCTGCCCGGAATGGCTGCATATTCACAAACTTATAGTTTTGTCGATTTGAAAGCAAGAAAAAATCATCTTTTAACAACAAATTAACAATCATAAAAAGCCAGCCTGACTATCTCAGGTATTATAAATGTTTAAAGTTTCTGACTTGTTATTGATTCAATAAACAGGGGTTAGGATTGGCTGTATAGCTGCCTGGTTCTTTGTGCAACCGGTTATTCCAATTTGTTAAAAAAAACTGTTTTTATATAGCATTAAAGTGCCATTCCAAACCATTTATAAGTCCGGTGTGATCATCTCTTTGTTTTTCCTGTATTGATGCTTCACTCTTTTTACTGACCTTTGCAAACTGCCTGTAAACCTATTGCGATGAGAAAAAATCATTTTTTCTTCAGGCTTTCAACCAATGCATGGTGGCGGAAAATCTTCTTTCTGACCGCAGGCTGTCTTTTGTTCTTTCTGGTGTTCCTTGTTGCAGATGCTGTTTATCCATTCCGCACCGATAAAGTTTCCTATTCGAAAGTGATTTATGCTGCTGACAGCACCCTTCTGCATGGCTTTCTGAGTTCTGATCAGAAGTGGCGGTTGTTTGCCGATGTGGAAGAGGTTACTCCGGAGTTGCGTAAATCTTTTATTTACAAGGAAGATCGCTGGTTCTATTTTCATCCCGGGGTCAACCCGTTTGCGGTGGTCAGGGCCGCCTGGAACAACCTTAACAAAGGCCGCCGTACCTCAGGGGCATCTACCATCACCATGCAGCTTGCCCGGCTGCTGGATCCCGCCCCCCGCAACATTATTAACAAGCTCCGCGAGATGTTCCGTGCTTTTCAACTGGAATGGCATTACTCAAAGGAGGAAATCCTGATGCAATATCTGAACCTGTTGCCATTTGGAGGAAATATTGAAGGGGTTAAGTCGGCATCACTGATTTATTTCGGTCAGACACCTGAAGCCCTTAGTGCGGCTCAGGTTGTGATGCTGACTGTTATTCCCAACGACCCCAATTCACTTAGGCCCGGAAACGGTTACGACCGTTTGCTCCAACGTCGTAACCAATGGCTTGGAAGGATGAAAAACAGGCGGATATTCAGTAATTCAACGGTTGAAGATGCCATGGTTGAACCTTTTGAACGCATGCGTTGCCCTGTTCCTTCTTTAGCACCTCACCTTGCATACCGTTTAAACGGGCAACCTATGGATAGATATGGCCTCATTACCACCCTTAAAACGGGGGTTCAGGATAAGGTAGAAGGGCTGGTCCGTAACCATATCCGCTTGTTACGCTCCTTACAGATCAACAATGCGGCTGTCATGGTGGTAAACAACCGGACCATGGAAGCAGAGGCTTATGTAGGTTCGGCAGGTTTTGAAGAAGATATGTTTCAGGGTCAGGTCGATGGGGTAAGGGCATTGCGTTCACCTGGTTCGGCACTCAAACCCCTGCTCTATGCTCTGGCTTTTGATCAGGGTTTGATCAGCCCCAAAATGGTCATCACCGATGTGCCCGCTAATTTCAACGGTTACCGGCCCGAGAATTTCGATGAAACCTATCGTGGTAAAATTACAGTCGAACAGGCTCTGGCACTTTCACTGAATGTTCCGGCGGTGAACCTGCTTGAAAGAATGGGCAATGAGACTTTTATCAATGCATTGTCAAAAGGTGGTTTCCGGTGGATCGGTAAGAACCGCGGAAAACTGGGGTTATCAGTTATACTTGGCGGCTGTGGGGCAACTCTCGAAGAACTGACATCACTTTATGCAGCTTTTGCAAATGAAGGCATCTATCGCCCTGTACGGTTTCTAAAGTCTGGTGAGAATACTGCATCCGATACACTTTGCTCCCCAGGTGCTGCATATATGCTAACACAGATACTGACCGGCCTGAAGCGTCCGGATCTGCCAGGCCAATATCTGTCTTCTGCCGATCTCCCGAAAGTTGCCTGGAAAACGGGTACTTCCTATGGTAGGCGCGATGGCTGGGCCATTGGCTATAATCGAGAATATACTGTGGGAGTATGGACCGGAAATTTTCCCGGAAACGGCATTCCTGAACTGAATGGTGCCGATTGTGCCGTGCCGTTGCTGTTCAGTATTTTCAGGGCTATCAGCCCGAAAAACAGACCCGATTGGTTTGCACCTCCTCCGGATCTTGATTTTCGTCTCGTATGCTCTGAATCCGGTATGCCGCCTGATACTTTTTGTCACCATATCGCCATGGATTATTTCCTTCCGGGCATTTCACCTTCTATCCGGTGTAATCACCTTCAAAGGCAATATGTTAACGAATCCCATACAATGAGCTTCTGCCGGTACTGTTTGCCGGAGAAAGGTTATAAGGAAGTACTTTACCCCTTTTATCCGGCCGACCTGATTTCGTGGTACAACGAAATTCAGATACCCTACAAGCCGGTACCTGCGCATAATCCGAAATGCCCAACCATCATTAATGGGAATGCACCTGCCATCACTTCCCTGACTGACGGTGCTGAATACCTGCTGATCTACAGCCGGAAACAGCAGTTGATGCTGGCTTGCAATGCTGAAAATGGCGTCAGCAAGGTATTTTGGTACCTGAACGATCGCTTTTATAAAGCAGCTTTGCCCTCCGATAAACTGTTCTTCACCCCGGAAGCAGGTACCTATAAAATCAGTTGCTCCGATGATCGCGGACGGAACAGTGATGTGAGGGTGAAAGTGACGTTTATTTGATATTGTAGTTGGATTTCTTTTTTCGGAAACAGGATGTGGAGTAATGAGTATGGAGTAGGGAGTATTGACTGGCAGGTTAGAAATTAAAAATTGCATCCCTGTCCAATTTCCCCACGTCCTCAGGTCTCTTTTTTCAAATTCCCATCTGCCTGCATTCAGCAGTTAGACCAGTGGCTGACCGGTTTTTATTTTATGCCGCCCCTTCAGGGCTTGCATGGGTGTGGTTCTCATCTACCATGGGTTTCACTGTGTTTCACCCATGGTTATTCATGTTTCGCCCTTTCAGGGCTACTACCTCATTATTGGAAATTAGAAATTAGAAATTAGGAGTGTTCAAAACCATAAAAGAACAATAACAAAAGCATCACGAGTACTTTGACGTATTGAAAATCAAAGGTATATAATTTCACCTAAAGACCAGGCTGGGATCGCCTCCACTATATTCGATCATAATTATAGC
>JAZDHI010000065.1:0-23065 GCA_043806115.1 Bacteroidota bacterium | reverse complement strand
CTCATCCTTTCAATGCTAATTCTGATCTATAAAAAGATCAATGGCTTGGGCTATAAAACAGCTAAAAGAAGGTTCATGATCGAAATGTGGGATAACATCGCTATAATTATGATCGAATATAGTGGAGGCGATCCCAGCCTGATCTTTAGGTGAAATTATATACCTTTGATTTTCAATACGTCAAAGTACTCGTGATGCTTTTGTTATTGTTCTTTTATGGTTTTGAACACTCCTAATCCGAAATCCGAAATTGGAAATTAGAACTTCCCTTTCCCTTTCTTCCCCTTCTTTTTTCTCCGGGCTTCATCGGCCTCTGCCTGAACTACCAGTGATTTCCAGTCTGCTTTTGTCTCGGAGGAGTTATCAAGGGTCATCTGATAATCACTTTTACCAATAAGCAACGTATTTATTTCATTTCCGGTATATTCCTCTATTGCCTCCAGCAATGGCTTTTCTTCAGGGCTGCAGAATGAAATTGCTATACCGCGCTTATTCCCCCTGCCGGTTCTTCCTACCCGGTGAACATAGTTTTCGGGTTGTTCCGGCAGATCATAATTCACAACATATTCCACTCCGGCTATATCGATGCCGCGGGCACTGACATCGGTTGCAATCAGCACTTTCACCAACCCGTCACGGAATTGTTTCAATGCGCTGATGCGTTCCTTCTGATCTTTATCACCATGAATGGTCATGCTTTTTGTGCCTACCCTTTCCATCGCCTGGCTTACCCTTTCCGCCCTGACTTTAGTTCTCACAAATACAAGGATCCGGCTTTCAGGATGTTCTGAAATCAAACGTTCAAGAAAAAAACGTTTATCATCCATCCCGATATAGGCAACCGAATGGTCAACATTTTTGGAAACCGGATCTTTGGGTGAAATCTGAATACGGATGGCATCGGTAACCATCGAATAGGCGAGTTTTTTAATTTCAGCATCAATCGTAGCTGAAAAGAACAGAGTCTGCCTTTTGCGTGGAATCATTTTTATCAATTGCCTGATATCGTGAATAAATCCGAGGTCAAGCATGTGATCGGCTTCGTCAAGAACGAGGATCTGAATCCTGTCGGTAGTGATATGCCCCTGGCTGATTAAATCAAACATTCGGCCGGGAGTGGCAACCAGAATGTCAATTCCTTTCACAAGCCGTTCAATCTGAGGGTCCTGATCCACCCCACCGTGAACGCACATGGTTTTCACCCTGCTTCCTTTCCCCAGCGAATTGAATACACCGGTAATCTGTAATGCCAATTCTCTGGTCGGTTCCATCACAAGGCAGCGGATGCCGGGCTCTGCCTCACGATCGGAGATCAACATGTCGAGGATTGGAATAACAAAAGCCGCAGTTTTCCCGGTCCCGGTCTGCGCAATTGCCAGTACATCTTCACCCTTCAAAATCGGATGAATGGCTTTGTATTGAATATCTGTTGGCCGGGTGAAGCCTGCTATGGCCAGGTTTTTTTTTATAACCGGGGAAAAGGAGTAATCTTCAAATCTCATTTGAATGTGACCTGGGAATCTGACTTTTAACTACCAATCAACCCGATGGACAGTCAATACCAGGTTGCACAAAATTAATTTAAAAACAGGTAGCCCGGCAATTATTATACGAAAGCTGACACAGACAGTCAGAGTTTACCGGATAACAGGATTCCGTTCAAGGTCAATTATATCTTAATAAAACCGGTTATGGCTGAATTTCAAAAAGATCCCAGTCCGGTCCGACTGCAAAGCGATCCCTGAACTCCCGGAGGAGAGTATAATCCAGACTGACGGTAATAACAAAGGCCTCCCCTGCCGGGGCTTTTACCAACTCCCTGCCCTTAAAATCCAATACACAAGAATCGCCGCTGTGCGGCAATCCATGACCGTCATCTCCGACCCGGTTAACGCCTGCACAAAAGGCCATATTTTCAATAGCCCTGGCCGTTAGCAGCGATTTCCACACATAACTCCTGCTGGCCGGCCAGTTGGCTACATATAACAAGAGATCGTATTCATAGCTGCCATCAACATAGCGATTTTTACTCCATACGGGGAATCGCAAATCATAGCAGACCAAAGGCTTGATCTTCCATCCCTTCAGTTCTGTGATCAGAGGTTCATTCCCTGCTGTAAAGCGGTGATGTTCATTGCCCATCCTGAAAAGGTGCCGTTTATCAGCAGTTTCATAATTCCCGTCTGGTCGCATCCAGATCAGGCGGTTGTAATATTTACCCCTTTCAGCAATGGTAATGCTGCCCGTAATAACGCAATCCAGGTCAGAAGCAGTAGCAGCCATCCATTCCATCACCTGACCATTCATGACCTCATATACTTCTTGAGGTTCGGTTACAAATCCGGTTGAAAACATCTCAGGCAGGATGATTAAATCGGTTTTCCCCATCAAAGGGGCCAGGGTCCTGGAAAAATAAGCCAGATTGGCTTTTTTATCAGCCCATACCAGGGGAGCCTGAACAATAGTAAGCCGCAAAGGATGAACGATAGAAGTTTTATTCAAGGTTGATTGAATTTATCGGACAATTTATAAAAATTTAATTATTGTTACTTGCATTGCTTTGGGGTTGTCATTAACCGACAATATTCTACCTCTGTTTCCGCAAGAATAAACAGGATAAACCCAAACCTCCCTGCGAACGTAGGATGGATCCGGTTCTGCTTAAGCTCATTACCAAACAGAAATCAGCCAATGTAACTTTAAATCCACAAACACCCCATGTCGCATTCAATAAATTTCCCGTTGTTCAGCTTAAATCCTGCAAATAATCCCGGCTGCTTTTTCCAGTGTTTCTGAAGTTTTAGCGAAACAAAATCTCAGCACTTTATTATCAGCCTGGTTGTGATAAAACGATGAGACAGGAACCGAGGCAATGCCATATTCCTTTGTCAGTCTCACCGCGAAATCAAATTCCTTTTCATCACTGATTCGGCTATAGTCAAGCAATTGAAAGTAGGTTCCACCGGCGGGGACCGATTTAAACCGTGAAGAAGCGGTCAGTTTCAGAAACAGGTCGCGTTTCTGCTGGTAGAATTCCCCGAGATTAAGGTAGTTTTCCGGTTTTTTCAGATATTCAGCCACGGCATACTGAACAGGAGTGTTCACGGCAAAAACGACAAACTGGTGGACCTTCCGGAATTCAGCCGTGAGGTTGGCAGGTGCCATTACAAAGCCACATTTCCAGCCGGTGGTATGAAAAGTCTTGCCGAACGATCCGATCACCAGCGACCGCTTCGCCAGGGATGGGTAACGACAGGCGCTTTCGTGAATCTGACCGTCGAAAATCAGGTGTTCATAAACCTCATCACTCAGGATCAGGATATCCCGGTTTGCGGTAAGTTTTTCGAGCTTTTTGAGATCATTTGCCTTGAGGATACTGCCTGTCGGGTTATGCGGTGAGTTGATGATGATCATCCGTGTATTGCCAGAAATAAGCGATGGAAGGGTATCCCAGTCGATGCTGTAATCGGGCTCCCTGAGTTTCGCATATTTCACCAGGCCTCCCTGTAGGGTGACGGCCGGAGCATAGCTATCGTAAGCCGGCTCGAACACCACAACTTCATCACCCGGCCGGATAAAAGCTGCAATGGCCGTAAACAGGGCCTGGGTAGCTCCTGCCGTAATGGTAATCTCTGTCTCGGGGTGGTAATCGGCATTGTATTTGGTCTGGAACATGGCTGAAATACCTTCCCGCAAAGGAAGAATCCCGGGCATGGGGGCATACTGGTTAAACCCCTTTTTCATATAGGTGTTTACCAGTTTTACCAATTCATCCGATACGGGGAAATCAGGAAATCCCTGTGAAAGATTGATGGCATTGTGTTCCCGGGCCAAACCTGACATAACCGCGAAAATGCTGGTACCGGTAAACGGCAGTTTTGAAACCAGGTTACCTGAGTATTTGTGCATAGTAACAATGATTTGGTACGACGCAAAGGTAGAAAAAAGTATGTGTCTGATTAGCCGATTAGCCGATTAGCGGATTTACAGATTTTGGATTGCGGATTAGCCGATTTGCTGATTGCATTAATCTGAATCTGCTAATTTCAGAATATGCTAACCTGCTAATAAAACCTTAACCCGAATCTTAAAAAATCATTAACAATCCTGCCCTATTTCCCTATTCCCCGAAAAATCTTATCTTCGTAACCGTTTTTAACTTAAAGCAATGAATATGAAAACGATTGATTCCTATGACTTTACCGGTAAGCGGTCATTGATCAGGGTTGATTTTAATGTTCCCCTCGACGATAATCTGAAGATTACCGATACAACCCGTATTGATGCTGCCCTTCAGACCATCCGCAAAGTGATTTCCGGCGGCGGTTCTGTAATTCTTATGTCACACCTGGGCAGGCCAAAGAAAAATTTCGAAAATAAACTCTCGCTGAAACATATTGTCCCTTACCTGAATCTTGTATTGAAGCTGGATGTCAGATTTGCCGATGACTGCATGGGCGAATCCGCGAAAACACTGAGTGCCGGGCTGAAGCCGGGAGAAGTGTTGTTGCTCGAGAACCTCCGCTATTACGAGGAAGAAGAAGGGAAACCCCGTCTTCCTGAAACTGCAACTGAAGAAGAAAAAAAGGCAGCAAAAGCGGTTACCAAAGAGAAACAGAAGGAGTTTACCAAACAACTCGCTTCTTATGCCGACTGTTATATCAACGATGCTTTCGGTACTGCGCACCGGGCTCATGCTTCCACGGCACTGGTCGCTGCTTATTTCCCCGAAGATAAAATGTTCGGATACCTCATGAATGCCGAGGTTGGCAGTCTGAACAAGGTGCTGAAATCAGGCAAAAAGCCGTTTACCGCGGTTCTTGGTGGCGCCAAGGTTTCCGGTAAAATTCAGATCATCGATCATCTGCTCGACAAGGTGGATAACCTCATCATCGGCGGTGGCATGATGTTTACCTTTATCAAGGCACAGGGAGGAAAAGTAGGCAATTCTCTTGTTGAGGATGATTTACTTGAACTGGCGCTGAATACACTGGAGGGAGCAAAACTCCATGGCGTAAATATCATTCTTCCGGTCGACACCATTGCCGCCAGCGGATTTGCCAACGATGCCGAAACCAAACTTGTAAAAGCCGGTGATGTTCCTGAAGGCTGGATGGGTCTTGACATTGGCCCTGAATCCATTGCCCTTTTCGATAAAGTACTGATGAATTCTGAAATCATACTCTGGAATGGACCGATGGGTGTTTTCGAAATGCCGAATTTCGCCGAAGGAACCATTCAGATTGCCAAATCCATAGCCAATGCCACACAGAAAGGGGCTTTCTCACTTGTGGGTGGAGGCGATTCCGTGGCAGCGGTCAACAAATTCAGACTGGCCGACAAGGTAAGCTATGTCAGCACGGGTGGCGGTGCCATGCTTGAATTTATCGAAGGCAAAGTACTGCCCGGTGTGGCAGCCATTGAGGCTTAATTCCGCAATCCGGAAACGAATCAGAATAACAAGCAAGGATTTACCTTATGGTTAACCCCTGTACCCTGTGTACGGGGGTTTTTTATTATGTTATCAGGTTTGCTTTATAGTGAGATAATAATTCGAACCTGCCAGCGGAACGGGTTGGTCTTTCCCTGAATAACCAGTGCATTAAACGGGATGGGTGCTTTTTGGTAATTCAAATACCAATTTTTCAGGATCCTGGCGATTATCATAAAATGTTAACAAATATATCCTGTTCTGAAGTTTATCAGCTTTGTAGTAAAATGAATTGTTTTTATCAATAATGGCTTTTCTTATTTCTTTGTGTTTGAATGTAACGGGATAAATCTCAGGATTCCTTCTTATTGCATGGATAATAATATCCGTTTTCCGACTAAATTGAATGATTTCTTTTTTTGACCAGTGCTCATACAGATAGTCAAGAATCCTGAAATATGTTATCTTTGCCTGTGCAGACCAAAAAACTTCCATATCAGAAACCATATTTTTCTCTGGCTTCATTCATCACCTGATCATGGGTAAATACATCTCCCTCTTTTGAATTTTTTAATCCTTCCAGAATTGATTCCTGAACTTCAACAGGTAAGCGATCCCACCAATCTTCTGTTTTCTCCTTAAGGAATAAGTTGTTGATTTGAATCAGAAGGGATGGTTTGTCTGTCTTTAATATTTTTTCAACCAGATCAAGTTTCAGACTTTGAATATCCATATTGAACATCATTTGAATAAGTGTAAAGGTAAGCATTCTGACAAAATAAAAGAATTCCGGCTGAAAAAGAGTTATTCAAACTAACGATGAAACCCATTTGGATTACCTGAGCAAACCTGCCTGAAGTTTTTTTGCAGCCTGATAATTTGTAGATATGATCCGGCATTTGGTCTTTCAGACTGCCGGATTCAGGAAGGCAGGTTCTTTTATTCCGGCGGGACAGGCTACCCAACCGATGTATCAAGTTTTTTCATATAAAATACATGTTTTCAATATCGTAGAGCAAAAGAATACCAATTTTTCATTTCACTCAAACACTTAAAGTTTTATAAAAATTCCTGAATCAATACTTTTTCTCAGAAGGGTTTTCTTTTCGTAAGTTTGACATTCATATAACAGTTGCAGATGAGAACTCAATTTACAATCCTGCTTTTTATCTCCCTTTCTTTCAATTCTTTTTCACAGATCTACAAAGATTCAACTGAATCTGTGGATGCACGGGTGAAAGATCTTCTGGGCCGGATGAGTCCGGAAGAAAAATTCTGGCAGCTCTTTATGCTGGCCGAGGACTGGAGCGCTGATAAAAGCAGGTATGCTGAAGGAGCCTTTGGTTTTGAAGGTGGTGTAGCCAACGGCAAAGGGGGTATGGCAGAACAGATGATTCAGACCACCAGTGGCGGGAAGCCCGGTGAAATGGCAGAAATCATCAACAAAGCTCAACAGTTTTTCCTTGAACATACCCGGCTGGGTATCCCGATACTCCCCTTTGACGAAGCATTGCACGGACTGGCCCGCCCGGGAGCCACGGCATTCCCTCAGTCCATTGCCCTGGCCGCCACTTTCGACACAGCCCTGATGCACCGGGTGGCAGCTGCCATTGCGCTTGAAACCAAAAGCCGTGGAATCCGGCAGGTGCTGTCGCCGGTAATCAACCTGGCAGGCGATGTCCGCTGGGGACGCGTTGAAGAAACCTATGGTGAAGATCCTTTCCTGACATCTGAAATGGCTGTGGCTTTTATTTCTGAATTCGAAAAGCTCGGCATCATAGCCACCCCCAAGCATTTCGTTGCCAATTACGGCGATGGCGGACGTGACAGTTATCCGATACATTATAATGAACGTTATCTCAGGGAAACTGAGTTGATACCATTCAAAGCAGCATTCAGCCGCGGGGGAGCCCGCTCGGTGATGACCTCCTATAATTCCCTTGACGGAAGTCCATGCACAGCCAGCAACTGGTTATTGAATACCCTGTTGAAAGAGGAGTGGGGCTTCAAAGGCTTTGTGATTTCGGATGCCGGTGCCACCGGAGGCGCCAATGTGCTTCATTTCACGGCCGAAAACTACCGGCAATCGGCCGGAAAGGCCATCAGTAACGGACTTGATGTGATTTTCCAGACTGCTTATGAGCATTACCCTTTGTTTATTGAGTCTTTCCTTTCGGGCGACATCCCCTCACCTGTGATAGACAGCGCTGTGGCCGGGGTGCTGAGGGCAAAGTTTGAACTCGGTTTGTTCGACCATCCCTATGTTGACCCGGCCAAAGCCAATGTTTTGAACGGCCCGGAAGCACACCGCCAGATTGCCCTGGAAGCGGCTAGGAAATCCATTGTTCTGCTTAAAAACCAGGACAACATTCTTCCGCTGAAACCTTCTGTAAAATCAATCACGGTGATCGGTCCCGATGCGGTGGAATCAAGGCTGGGAGGGTACAGCGGCCCGGGGAACAACAAAATCTCTATCCTTGAGGGAATCAGACAACTGGCCGGCAATGAAACCATCGTCCGCTATGCCCGTGGTTGTGAAAGGGAAATCGTTACCAATATCCCTGTCCCGTCTTATTATCTCTCGGCCGCTGAGAACGGAAGGGTAGCAGAGGGTCTTACAGGTTCGTATTATTCAAACATCGGTTTTTCCGGAAAGCCGGCATTTGTCAGGACAGACAAACAGGTAAATTTTCAGTGGACCCTTTTCCCGCCCGACCCTGAAAAACTCAGTTACGACTTCTATTCTGTCCGCTGGGAAGGAAAAATCAGGGGACCGGTCACAGGTAAGGTTAACATCGGGATCGATGGCAACGACGGGTACCGGCTTTTCATCGGAAATAAACTTCTGATCGATAACCGGATATACAAAGGGCGGAATCTTACCCTGGCTGAATTTGATTTCATCGAAGGAAAAGAATATGAGATCCGCATCGAGTACGCGGAGCCTTCAGGAAATGCCTGGTTCAGGCTGGTATGGGATTTCGGGGTGGAGCACCCCTATGAAGAGCAGCTTTCGGAAGCGGTTGAGCTTGCCGCACACTCTGATGTGGTTATCGTGGTTGCCGGTATAGAGGAAGGCGAGTTCCGCGACAGGGCACTGCTCAGCTTGCCGGGTAACCAGGAAGAGCTTATCCACAGGGTGGCTGCAACCGGTAAACCGGTGGTGGTAGTGCTTGTTGGGGGGAGTGCAGTTACCATGTCGTCCTGGCTGGATAAGGCCGATGGACTGATCGATGTCTGGTATCCGGGTGAAGCCGGGGGCACAGCGGTTGCGGAAGTCCTGTTTGGCAGGTACAATCCTGCCGGGCGCCTGCCGGTGACATTCCCCGTTCATGAAGGACAAGTGCCCCTTGTCTACAATCATAAACCCACCGGCAGGGGTGATGATTACCATAATCTGACAGGCCAGCCCCTTTTCCCGTTTGGCTTCGGGCTCAGTTACACCAGTTTTGAATACAGCAACTTACAGATACTGGAAAACAGGAAGGAAAGATCCTTTGATGTGTCCTTCAGCCTCACAAATACCGGTCTGCTGGAAGGTGATGAGGTAGTACAGCTTTACCTGCGCGATCTGATCGCTTCGGTGGCGCGCCCGGTGAAGGAACTGAAGGGATTCAGGAGGATCAGCCTGAAGCCCGGAGAGTCGGTGCCGGTTTCATTTACGGTAACCCACGAAATGCTTCAGATGCTTGATGCCGGCCTGAAACCGGTGGTCGAAGCCGGCGATTTCAGGCTAATGATCGGATCCTCTTCAAAAGACATCCGGCTGCATGCGACCGTCCATGCAGATCAGGAATGATTGTGCGGGAGAAACCGGACTTCAGTCGTTAAATACCGCCCATCCGTCTAAATGATTTTCCGGCGGGGTTGATGCACAATAGTTTTGCTGCATCAATCACAACAGCTATGAAAATCAGAATATTCATAATTTCTCTTTTACTCACTTGTTTCAGTGCGATTACCTACGCCCAGCCCCGCGCCTATTCGCTCAGCGATTGTATTTCCAGGGCACTGGAAAATAACCTGCAGGTGAGGCAGGCCGGACTCAGCACCGAAATAAAACAGGTTAACAGGGAGCAGGCTGCTGCCGTTCGTTTTCCAACCCTTGAAGCTACCGTTAGACAGAATTTTTCCTGGTCAGATCAGCAGAATGCAGATGGTTCCTATGTGTTTACCGGGAGCAACGGAAATTCGGTTTCACTCAACTCGGGTCTGGTCCTGTTCAACGGGTTTCGTAACGAAAACACCATAAAACAGGCTGAACTGGAATACAACAGCGCCAGGCTTGATGTTGAAGCCATGCGCGAGAACATCAGCCTGCAGGTGCTCGGGAGTTACCTGCAGGTACTTTATGCAGGTGAACTGGTGACCAACAGCCGAAACCAGCTTCTTTCCACGGGAAGTCAGCTTGGTTTGGCCAAGGAGCGGCTTGAGCTTCGCGTCATATCCCAGGCCGATTATCTTCAGGTAAAGGCACAGGAGGCCAGTGAAAAGCTGAGCCTGGCCAATGCCGAAAAGCAGCTTCAGCTCAGCCGGCTTAACCTGATGCAGCTGCTTGAATTACCGGTGAATGATACGTTTGCCATTGTTACTCCAGATTTTTCCAATGCGGGCCGCCAGTTGCTCACCACAAATGCTGCCGGGGTTTATCAAACAGCCCTTGGATATAAACCGGAGGTTAAAAGTGCTGCCCTTCAGAAACAGATTGCCGCCTATGATATTGAAATTACAAAGGGAGGATATCTGCCTTCGCTCAGCCTGACAGCTGGCCTTGGTACCAGTTACAACAGCCTGGCTGAGAACCTGAAGTTTGCCTCCCAGCTTGATCACAACCTTACACCCACCATTGGTTTAACGCTGAGTATTCCGGTTTTTCAGCACAAACAGGTAAAATCACAGGTATCACTCGCACGGATCAGTGTTGCATCTGCCGAGCTGGCTGAACAAACAACGCTGAACCAGTTGAGGAAATCCGTTGAAACAGCCTGGGCAGATGTGGTTTCGGCCGAAAAGGAACTGGATGCCGGAACCGGACAGTTTGAAGCCATGCAGGCCTCATTCGCCGTGGCAACAGAAAGGTTCAACCTTGGTGTAATCAATTCGGTTGACTACCTGTACGAAAAAACAAACCTGATCAATGCCGAAAGCCAGTTGCTGCAGGCCAGGTATAACCTGATCTTCAGCTACAAGGTGCTCGATTTTTATCAGGGTAAGCCACTGGAGTTATAGGAAAATGAAACAAGAAATGGCATTTTTCCTCCTGAACATTAAACCCATATTGACGAACAAAAAATAATCCACATAAAGACAATGAAACGAACCACCAAGATCATCGGAATTGCCATCCTGGCTACCGGCATCACTGCAGGCATAGTTTTTGGCTGCGGAGCAAAGAAGGATGCACTGACTGTAGATACTGCCATCGCAGAAAAAGGCAACATCAGCCTGACCGTTACCGCTACCGGAACCATTGAAGCCATCACCACCGTTGAGGTGGGAACCCAGGTTTCAGGGGTAATACAGAAACTATATGCCGATTTTAATTCGGTAGTTAAGAAAGGTCAGTTGCTTGCCTCCCTCGACGAAACCATGCTGCAGGCCAGTCTTGACCAGAGTAAAGCCGCCCTGATGGATGCCGAAGCCGACCTGAATTTTCAGAAAACATCATATCAGCGGACAAAAATTCTGTATGATAAAAATCTGTTGGCACAGGCAGATTTTGACCAGGTTGAATACAATTACAAAAGAGCCCTGGCCAGTGTGGCCAGTGCGAAGGCTTCCCTGGAGAGGAACCAGGTTAACCTCGACTACGCTTCGATTTATTCACCCATCGACGGGGTTGTCCTGAACAGGGCCGTGGATGAGGGGCAGACTGTTGCAGCCAGTTTCAATACGCCGACACTTTTTACGATCGCCAATGACCTGACCCGTATGCAGGTACAGGCCGATGTGGATGAAGCCGACATTGGACAGGTCAGGCCTGGTCAAAAGGTTGAATTTACGGTTGATGCCTTCACCGGAGAAACCTTTCAGGGAACAGTCACTGAAATCAGGCTGCAGCCTGTCATCAGTTCCAATGTGGTGACCTATACCGTCATTGTCAATGCGCCCAATCCCGAGAAAAAACTGATGCCGGGAATGACAGCAAGCATCACAGTCTTTATGTCCGAAGTGAATTCAGTAGTCACTGTTCCTGTAAAAGCCCTGAAATTCGAACCTCCTGCAGGGAATGGTTCCATAAAGGGAATTCCAGAGGAAAAGCCGGGTATGGGTAAGCATGTGTGGGTCTATGATGGCAGACAGATGCATCCGAGGAATGTAGAAACGGGCCTTACTGACGGGAGTCGGATCGAAATAATTACAGGGCTTAAAGCAGGTGAAGAGGTTGTTCTGAGCGTTGAATCAGCCGAAACAACTGAAAATGGAGATAAGACGGTTTCAAGTCCCTTTATCCCGAAAAGGCCGGGATCTTCCGGATCAAAGCCCCCACAGCCCTGAAGTAATACAGATTCAAAGTCACAGAAATGAAACGGAAAATCATAAGTGTCAGTTCGCTGAAGAAGAACTTTATTGTTGGGGAAGTCACGGTCCATGCACTGAGGAGTGTTAACCTCGACATCGCAGAAGGAGAGTTTGTTGCCATCATGGGTGCCAGCGGCAGCGGAAAATCAACCATGCTGAATATTCTCGGATGCCTTGACAAACCAACAGAAGGAACCTATCTGCTTGACGGGATTGATGTCAGCACCATGAATAAAAATGAACTGGCACGCCTTCGAAATCTCAAACTGGGATTCGTCTTCCAGTCGTATAACCTGCTAACCAGAACTTCGGCTCTCGAGAACGTGGAACTCCCTTTATTCTACAACAACGCTGTAAAGCCCCGTGAACGCAGGGAAAGAGCCATCGCCGCACTCGAAGCCGTTGGTCTGGAAGACAGGATGCATCATATGCCGAATCAGTTGTCGGGCGGACAGCAACAACGGGTGGCCATAGCCAGATCACTGGTAAACGATCCGGTTGTCATCCTGGCCGATGAAGCTACCGGGAACCTGGATACCCGGACTTCCTATGAAATTATGGCACTGTTTCAGGAACTCAATGCGAAGGGGAAAACCATTGTTTTTGTAACCCATGAGCCTGAAATAGCGGGGTTTACCACACGTAACGTGCATTTTCGCGATGGAAACATTATAAAGGAAAACCTTGTAACCAACAGGGGTTCGGCAAGGGAAATGATCAATGCAATGCCCATGGAGGTGGATTCATAGTCGTAATCTTCTCATTTCTAATGGCAAAATACAGATGTTGTATTTCAAAACTCAGGATAGATACCAAACAATGAAGTAATTCCAGACAATGAATTGCCGTGAGTGGAGAACCACGAACCTGCATTCTCATTCCTGGCTAAATTATCAGTTACTAATTACCGGAAATTTTGAGCTTAAAACCATGAATATAACCAATTTATCCAAAATAGCCCTCAATGCCCTTCTTCGTAATAAATTCAGGGCTTTCCTCACTATGCTGGGAATCATCATTGGCGTTGCTTCGGTCATTGCCATGCTGGCCATCGGGGAGGGTTCCAAAAAGAGTATCCAGGATCAGATCAGCAGCATGGGGTCCAATCTTGTGATGGTAATGCCCGGCACACAAATGATGGGGGGAGTGCAACAGGGAAATGCTTCATCAAAAGCGCTTGACATCAAAGATGTGAAAGCCATCAGGGAGGATTGTCCTTCCCTGACAGCGGTATCTCCGGAAATCAGGGGTGGAGGACAGGTGGTAGGTGGCGGCAACAACTGGCCAACTACATTTTATGGCGGCGATGTGAATTATCTTGACATAAAGAAAGTGGTAGTAAAATCAGGACGGATGTTTACAGAGCAGGAAGTGGCTTCAGCCGCCAAGGTCTGCCTGATCGGACAAACAGTGGCTGATAATCTCTTCGGTAATGAGGTAGATCCGGTTGGCCAGACTATCCGCTTCAAAAATATCCCTGTCAGGGTCATCGGATTGCTGGAGGAAAAAGGAGAGAATACATTCGGAATGGATCAGGATGACCTGCTGATCGGGCCTTATACAACTGTTCAGAAACGAATTCTGGCCGTAACCCACATCAATGCCATTCTGAGTTCAGCAGTAAGTGAAGATGCTACCACACTGGCCGTTACTGAGATCACTTCAGCTATGAGGGCATCGCACAAACTGGCCCAAGGTGAGGATGATGATTTTCAGATCAGGACACAGGCCGAGCTTGTAAGCACCTTCAGTTCGATCAGCGATATTCTTACGACACTGTTGGGTGCCATTTCTGCTATATCGCTGCTTGTTGGTGGTATAGGTATCATGAACATCATGTATGTATCGGTAACCGAACGTACCCGTGAAATCGGCCTGCGCATGAGCATCGGCGGCCGCGGATTCGATATCCTGATGCAATTTCTGATCGAAAGCATACTCTTAAGTGTGATCGGTGGAATCATCGGCATCATCGTTGGTATTACGGCCTCAGGAGTGATCGGCAACCTGACCGGCTGGCCGATTGCCGTCATGCCGTTGGCCATCATCATGTCGTTCCTTGTGTGCACGGCCATAGGCATCTTTTTCGGCTGGTATCCGGCAAGGAAAGCAGCCGGTCTTAATCCGATTGATGCATTGCGGTTTGAATAACGGTGAATAACAACTTTGGGAAGAATGCCTTACTTTTGAGTTAAAATTGAGCAATATGAAAGGGAATAGGATTAAGTTTCTTTTACATCTGGCTTTCTGGGCCGTCGTGATCACCCTTCCCTGGTTTATGGTTTCAGGTAACCTTGAACAGCCCGGATTTTTCGAAGGCAGGTATTATCTGAGATTGCTCAATGGTGGGGTGGTGTTTTACCTGACTTACTTTTACCTGGTTCCGGTTTTTTATCTCAATAACCGGAAAATATATTTCTTTTCGATGGTTATACTGACCATCGGGCTCTTTTACGGAACAACAGAGCTGCTGAGTAATTGGCTGTTTCCCGATGATCTGCTTATGCAGCGTATCAATCTGATCCGGGAGAAAATGGCCGGTGAAGGGCTGAAATTCGGGGGGCCTACCCCGATAATGCGTTATGCTAACTCGGCCTTTGCATCCATCATGATTGCTGCTATGGCTACGGGTCTTCGTATTACCGAGGCTTACTCAGAGAAAGACAAGAGGAACAGGGAGCTGGAAAAAGAGAAACTGGCCTCAGACCTCAGTCTGCTGAAAAGTCAGATCAGCCCGCACTTCTTTTTCAATACCCTGAACAACATCTATGCGCTCACCGAGGCGGGAAGCCCTGAAGCCGGAAATGCGGTGCTGAAACTCTCAAAAATGATGCGGTATGTGTTGTATGAATCAGATTCAGAACCTGCTACCCTTGATCATGAAATCACCTTCATGAATCATTACATCGACCTGATGAGGCTCCGTTTGAACGAAAAAGTTAAGGTCAGTGTCGACTTCAGGCCGCATTCCGGTGAAATCAGCCTTCCCCCTATGATCTTTATTTCGCTCATTGAGAATGCTTTCAAACATGGGGTCAGCTACCGTGAACCCTCCCGTATTGACATCGGAATCCGGTCAACCCCGGAAGAACTGATATTTACCTGTAGCAACAGCAAGCACGGGAATAAGGGAGAAGTCCACTCAGGTATCGGACTGGAGAACCTCAGGAAACGCCTTGCATTGCTTTATCCCGGCCGTCATACGCTCAACATCAGGGAATCTGCCGCTGAATATGAAGTGAATCTGTCACTGCAACTGAAACAGCCCGAAACAATAAAAACTTCCTAAGGCAGAAACAAGGCAGACGATCGGGAATACCCGCAAACAAAGATTACCATCAGCATATACAGAACGAGGAAAAAGGGAAACAGATGAAAACAATCAGAACCATCGCCATTGATGACGAACCGCTTGCGCTTCAGCTGATTAACGGGTATATTGAAAAAGCACCGTTTCTGGAGTTGACGGGAAGTTTTGACAATCCGGTCACAGCCATGGAGTTCCTTGAATCGAATACTGTTGACCTGATTTTTCTTGATATCCAGATGCCTGATTTGCTGGGTACTGAATTCGCCCGGATTAGCAAAGGCCTCAGCCATATTGTTTTTACGACCGCCTATTCGAGCTATGCCGTTGAAGGCTTCCGCCTGAATGCAGTCGATTACCTGCTGAAACCCTTTTCTTTTGAAGAGTTTCTTGAATCGGCCAACCGGGCCAGGCAACGGATCGAAATGGAACAATCTTCAGATCATCAGCAGGTGGAAGCCAACAACGACTTTCTGTTTATCAAATCTGATTATAAGGTCAGGCGGATCAATCTTTCCGATATACTGTACATTGAAGGCCTGAAAGATTATGTAAAGCTATACCTGCACGGGGAAGACAAACCAGTGCTTACCCTGGCAACCATGAAGCAGATGGAAGGTAAACTTCCCGATGACCGTTTTATGCGTGTTCACCGTTCTTTTATCGTTAACCTGGAGCGCATTGAAATCATTGAGCGCAGCCGCATTGTATTCGGAAAAGTATACATTCCTGTAAGTGATCAGTACAAGGAGGCTTTTCAGGCATTTGTTGACAGGAATTTTATCTGACCCATTCAAATCCGGGAGATATTCTCCATAAACGATGTAATACTGAACCCATTTGCCGGTTTCTCCTTTAATTGCTATATTCGCTTATCCAATCCGGCATTATGTGGTGTAAAAAGTTATATTTTCTTCTCATTTCATTTCTGTTTCTTCAGGGTCTAACAACCGCCCAGCTTGTGATCAATGAAGGAAGTAACCGGAATTATCTTTCTGTTCCTGATGAAGACGGAGAATATCCAGATTGGGTTGAACTATACAATGCCGGGGATGAGACGGTAAACCTGCTGAATTATTCGATTACAGACAAACTGAATAACCCCGTAAAATGGATTTTTCCGGAAACTGAGCTATCTCCGGGACAATTCATTACCATTTTCTGCAGCGGGAAGGACAGACGGCCTGAACCCGGGTTTACCGCCGTGCTCAACACTTCAATTTTTTCTCCGCTGCTTGGCTGGAACACCCATGTTCTGACAACACCATTTTATTGGGATGGCTCATCCTCCATCCTGATCAATACCTGTTCCTACAGCTCGGCAGGGTATACCTCTAATTCGGTTTTCAGTCAGACCTCAACACCGTTCCTGTCAACCCTCTATGCCGTACAGGACGGAGGAGATGGGATCTGTTCTTCGACTTACGGAACCCCTGTTTTTCAAAGGCCAAACATACAACTGAACGGAATTACTATAGGAACCGGTGAATTACAGAATTCCGGCACCGGGTATCCTGCCCCCTATGGCAACTGGTATTGGTGTTCCCGGCACCAGATGCTCATTACCGCAGAAGAAATGGCCGAAGCCGCCCTTTCCGAAGGATATATCTATAGCCTCGCGTTCGATGTGGTGGCAACAGACCCGAATACCGTGTACGATTACATCGACATCGGTATGAAACTGACGACCGACAATGCGGTTTCAACAACCTTTGAATCTAACGGACCCAGCCAGACTTTTCATACGAACTTCAAGATTTCGGAGGAGGGGGAAACCATTTACCTCTATTCACCCTCACAGGTGTTGCTCAGCAGCCTGAATGCAGATTGCAGAGACCTGGATGTCAGTTGTGGTTCTTTCCCTGACGGAACTTCGGAAATCTTTCTTTTTCAGCATGGAACACCTGCTGCAACCAACAACCAGTCGGACACTTTCTCCGGTTATCTTTTACCGCTGACCTTTTCAACACCCTCAGGATATTATCAGTCAGCCCTGAATATTGAAATCGGCAACCCGAACGGGGCAAACTCATTTGTTCATTATACCACCGATGGCAGTGATCCCGATATGGAATCTTCTGTTTATACCGGCAGTCCGATACTGATTCCCGCAACGGCTGTATTAAAAGCCAGAGCCTACAGGGATGGGGTGTTGCCCGGGCCTCTGAAAGCCGCCACTTACCTTTTTGGGGTAGATCATACCACACCGGTCCTTTCTGTAATTACTGACAACGATAACCTGTACGGGGCCGGCGGAATCTTCGACAACTGGTGGACCGACTGGGAGAGATCAGCTTATATGGATTATTTTGACTCTACTCATCAACTGATCTTTTCTCAGCGGGCAGGAATGCAGGTTGACGGAGGTTGGGGTGGCAGTCGTTACCAACCACAACATTCATTCAGATTGGAGCCCGGCGACGGGGTGCTGGGTGATGGCCCCGTTGAATATGCCCTGATTCCCGAAAGGCCGGACCGAACCACCTACAGCAAGTTTTACCTCAGGAACGGCAGCAACCAATACCTGACCCTTCCCTATAAGGATGCAACCCAGGTTACTTCCATGGGAAAGGGAACCCATAATTATTATTCGGCATGGCGACCTGTTTCCGTTTATATCAACGGTGAGTATTTCGGGTTGTATGAGTTGCGCGAAAAATTTGATGCAGAGTATTTCGGGACCCTTGAAGGAGCAGATCAGGATGACATCACCATTCTTTCCCAGAGTGCCTGGTATGGTGGAATACTGAGAGCAGTGGAAGGAACAGCCGAACCTTTCTATACTTCCTGGCAGGCTGTAAATAACCTGAATCCCGAAGATCCTGATTTCTGGAATCAGGCCGATCAGTATTTTGACCTCACCTGGTACACCGATTACATCATTGGTGAATCATGGATGTCAAATACCGACTGGCCGTGGAACAACATTAAAATTTACCGTTCCGATGTTACCGGGAACCGTTGGAAATACTGCCTTATCGATCAGGAACTTGCACTCCAACCCAACGGATGGACCGATATTTATACCGACCACATCAGCTATATGTTGGGTCAGGATCCGTCCATTCCACACATCGGCATCTGGCTCAAAGGGATGCAGAACAACCGTTTCAGGAACTACTTCATCAACCGGTTTGCCGACCTGATGAACTCAAATTACCTTTTTGAGAATATCTCAGCCATCGAACAGAACATGTTTGAGCTCACCAGGGAAGAGATGTATAACGAGTTTATGCGCTGGGGTGACCCGAACAACATTCCCGGGCAAATGATGTCTTTCACAGGCAACCATCTAACCCTGCAACAGCAGTTCCTGATGAGGACGGAACAGGTGAGAAATCATATTCAGTCAAATCTGGGACTTCCCAATCAGGTCGGACTAAGCCTGAATGTTATACCTGAGGGGGCCGGTACCATTCACATCAGCACCATCACCCCGGAAACCTATCCCTGGGAAGGGGTGTATTTCAATGGCGTTCCGGTCAGCATCACAGCAGAAGCTGCACCCGGATATTATTTCAGCCACTGGGGTAACAATGGACTCATCAGCGACACATTGAATGCCGGTTTCCTCGATATGCTGAACGCAGAAACAATAGATTTTATGGCCTATTTTGGTGAAGAGCACGTTGGTACAGGCCAGCTTGCTGCCGGGGAGCCAGGGTTCACCCTGTATCCCAATCCTGCCGGTGATGTGATTTATCTTTCAAACAAAACCAGTAAAGATGCTTCTTACCGGCTTTATGATGTGAACGGCCATCTGCTCAGAGAGGGAATCATCCTTGAGTCAGAACAGCGGATGACGATCAATATCAGAAATTTAGCGCCTTCTGTTTACATATTGAGAATTATGGATCCTGCTGAAGGTCCTGTGCATTTGCGGTTCATCAGGTCAGCGGCCCGGCATTAGTGGATTTTCACCACTCCGGTATCACGTACATGGAGAAACACTACGAATTTGTCGGATGTCATTTTCCTTTGCACCGGAGTGCTCAAAGTGCCTTTGTGGTTAATCATAAAATCAGTTGTAAAGTATTAGACACCCCCGTTTCATTATACACGGTTTATTTCCTGCATTTATTCATAACGGACTACTTCAGCCGGGTTCAGCCGGGCGGTTTGCCATGATTGCCACAGGATGGTCATCCAGGCCAGCAGAAGGGTAAAGAGGGCCGTGATCAGGAAAGAGATCACTGAGAGGTGGATGCCAAAACTGAAGTTGGCAAGCCAGGTTTTCATGATAAACCAGACCGGAATGGCAGCAATCAGGTTGGCAATGAACACCAGCAGGGTATAACCATAAGTCAGACGCAATAACAGTGACCATGGCCCGGCTCCCATGATACGACGGATCCCGAGTTCGCGGCGCCGTTGCTGCAGGATGATAGCCGACAGGCCGAACAAACCCAGGCAGGCAACCACAATGGCCAGCAAAGTGAACCCGTTGAACAGGCCGGCAAAGCTTTTTTCCTTCGAATAATTACCGGCAACGAGCACATCCAGCGGTGTGCAAACAAAGGGAGTCCCCGGAAGCAATTTGCGCCAACGGGTTTCAATCTGTTGCCTTATGGCATCCTTTTCACCTGCATTTACATGAATCAGCAGATTACTGTATCCGCCCCATGGCTTCATGGTAAGAATCAAGGGTTCAACCGGCCCGTGCAGTGAATTGAAATGAAAATCCCTGACCACACCGATCACCGGGTGTTTTCCATCCCGTTTTACATAATAGGCACCTGGGTTTTTCATACCAAACCGGGAAGCAAAGGTCTGGTTGACCAGGAAAGCATTGCTGTCGGCCGGGAATCCTGATTCAAAATTCCGGCCTGCAACCAGTTCCAGACCAAGGGTATGGATAAAACCGGTATCGGTGTCCATCACATTGATCATTACAACATCCTTATACCCGTCAGGCAGGTACCCGTTTGAAGTTACTCCGGCTCCGGGCGGTTCGGAAACCGCCGTCCAGGAGCGGACTCCCGGAATGGAAAGGAGTTCACTTCCGATGATCTCATGTTTACGGCGGGCTTCTTCATCAGGAAGCGAAAGCGCCAGAACATCTCCGGAACGGAATCCGGGATTGAAGTGACGGATATAATTCAGCTGGCTGTAAATCACCAGTGAGCAGTTGATCAATCCTGCTGAAATGGCAAACTGAAGAACTACCAGTATTTTCGGTATCAGGCTTCTTGTTTTTACTGATCCGGTGCCTCCTTTCAGCACGGTAACCGGGTTGAAAGAAGCAAGGAAGACCGCCGGATAGGCACCGGCAATGATTCCGGTACTCAAAACCAGAAGCAGCACAGCTCCGGCCAGCCAGAGGGTATTGATGGAGTACAGGCTCAGCGACAATCCTGTAACAGCGTTGTACCAGGGCTGCACCAGTTCGATGATCAGCAGGGCAAGCAGCATCGCGAGGAAGCTCATCAGCACGGCTTCCCCGAGGAACTGCCTGATCAGCATCGGTGCTGAAGCACCCGATACCTTGCGGATGCCGGTTTCGCGGCTCCGTCGCATAGCTTTGGCTGTGGAAAGACTGGTAAAATTAAAGCAGGCAATCAGGATAATCAGCAGGGCAATAACACTGAAAATCCTGATATTACTCATGCTTCCACCGCTGCCATCATCGTAAAAGGGATGCAGGTATATATCAAACATTGGTTCAAACCTGAGTGTATACTGCCCGCCCGAAGACCTCACATCGCGGTTGATCTTTTCTTCCAGGAAGGGAACAAGTTGCGGCTCAAGTGAGTTAATATCGAATCCGGGGCCGGTCAGAAGATATGTTATGTACTGGTTGCCACCATTCCAGTCCATATACAGGGATTTATCCTGATAAAGGGTCGTGAAGGAGAGCAGGGCATTGAACTGAATGCTTGAATTTGAGGGTGGATCCTCTGCGATCCCGGTAACGGTAAACTGCCCGCCGCTATTGTATCTCAGTACCTGACCCATGGGGTCTTTGTTTCCAAATAGAGCCCGGGCAGCCGACAGGGTCAGGACTATCCTGCCCGGACCGTTCAGGACATCGGATTGATTTCCACGAATCAACCGAAAAGAAAAGATATCAAAAAAGCTTGAATCAGCATAGCACACATTGCTGATTTCTGTATTTGTTTCACCTTGTGTAAAGTATCCGTCCGAAGGCATTGTAATCCTTGCCATCGACCTGATGACGGGAAAGTTTGTTGCCAGCGAAGGCCCGACAGCTGCGGGAATGGTATAAGAAGGGAATGAGCCGTCAGGATTGGTGAAAATCATATTCACCCTGTAAATGTCGTTTCCGTTCCTGTGAAACCGGTCGTAACTCAGTTCATTGAAAACATACAGCAGGATGAGGATTCCGGCAGCCAGCCCGATGGAAAGTCCCGTAAGGTTGATAAAGGTATAGACGGCATTGCGCCTGAAGATCCGGAGCGTGTTTTTCAGGAAATGGACCATGCTGCGTATCAGTTTATTTTAAGCAATGTATATGTCAGATCAATGTTACCAGCCATATCCTTAATGGTATTTTGTCAGGGAAAGCATGAAACAGCCAGTTGCCACTTCAGGTTCTGCAGGCCGTTATTTAGCCCGGATAATCCGGATGCCTTTCTCTTCAAGTTTCCTGAGGGCCTTCTCCTTTTTTGCCGGGCTGGATCCAATGACAGCCTCAGGTAAGATACTGATTTTATAACCACGTTCTATGCCCCCGAGCGCGGAATCGTAAATGCATTTCTCCGCCATTAACCCGGTCAGGATAATCTCACTGGCATTCATCTTTTTTAGGAATCCGGTTAATTCTTCTGAAGCAAAGGCATTACCGCTCATTTTGGTAAAAATATGATCACTGACAAGATGAAGGTTGCTGTCGGTTTCCGGGGTCAGGGTATCGACCGAAAACCCTCTGGATGTGATCGAAAGGGCTTTTCCGGCAGCCCGGACATAGATAACTTTATCAGGATCTGCGGTGGCAGTAAGGTTGTTGATATACCTGACCATTTCAGCAGCCTGCAATTGAAGGGAGGGTCGCTTATAAAAGGCCTGCTGTACATCGAGTACAATGATGCAGGTGTCATGGCTTACCCGGCTTTCCTGTGCCGCCACAGGCCTGAAGCTACAGGTGAAAATTATGGTAAACTGTATAAGCTTCAGGGCAATCCCTGCTGTTTTCTTAACCATGGTAACAAAATAGTAAAGAAGAAATGGTCATTAATTAGGATAACAACGATTACCACTTTGAAAATATCATGCCAGTTTGTATATCATTAATAATGAACAATATATATTTTTATCATCGAAAATATGTTCGGTTATATAACAGCCCTGTTTCATTACCGGACACCCTGTATGAATTATAAAATCAACTTTAACTGTTAACTTTTAACTGTTAGTTGTTATTTGTTAGCTGTTAACTCTCTTTCCAGTCTCCCCCTTCTCTGATCAGCTCCACAAGCATTTCAACTGCCTCCTCCTCCGGAACCCCCCGCTTCACCGCCTCTTTGCCTTTATAAAGCGTTACTTTCCCGTTTCCTGATCCTACATATCCGTAATCGGCATCGGCCATTTCGCCGGGTCCGTTTACGATGCAACCCATTACCGCAATTTTTAAACCCTTCAGATGTACGGTATGCTTTTTTACATCCTCAAGAACTTTCATAATATCGAACTGTGTGCGACCGCATGTGGGACATGAAATGTAGTCGGTAAAAGTTATTCTTCGTCGTGTGGCCTGCAATATTTCAAATGCCAACTGTGTTGAAAATTCTTTATCCGTATCAATGAGTAAACCCTCGCCAAAGCCATGAATCACTACGGTTCCAAGT
>JAZDHI010000064.1:0-20050 GCA_043806115.1 Bacteroidota bacterium | reverse complement strand
ATACCACCTTCGCCTGTCAGTGGTTTGCCCTGTCGGATATGTTCAGCGGCTTCTTTGCTGAACTCTTCCCAATTGATTTTTTCTTTCATAGCTTTGTCAAATCTAAGTTTTAAATTTGACACAGTTTAATGAGCACCCTCAGTAAGGATGGTTTATCATTCGTAAACCGTAAACCTGCCAGCCGGCAGGCTGGTCGTAAACCGTAATTTCTGATACCTCCTTGTCCATTAAAAGCTGCATTTTCTCATTCCTCATCTCCTGCGATGACGGTTCCCAATGTAGCGGCACGTGTAACGGCACGGTTGCCAAAGCGGTTGCGTATGCGGTCCATGGCCTGGTAGAGGCTGATGGTTTCGGGTGAATCATCGAACATGCTGATCTGCTGCACTCCGCTTACCAGGTGGCTGAACCTTACGCCGATCAGCCTGATGAGCATACGCCGCTGGTATAACCTGTCGAACAGGCTCCGGGTAACCGGCAGCAATGCATGATCAAAGGAGGTGTAGGGAATGCGGTGCTGAAGTGTGTGTGTGTCGAAGTTGGCGTAGCGCACCTTTACGGTTACACATGAAGTTAGTTTTTGTTTGGTACGCAGCTGGTACGAAAGTTTCTCGACCATTTTCAGCAGCAGGTCGTTGATCATGGCTATATCGATGGTATCCTGTTCAAAGGTGGTTTCGGTGCTGATTGATTTGCGTTCGGAATACGGCTCAACGGGGGTGGGGTCGATACCGTTGGCTTTTTTCCAGATAATGATGCCGTTTTTGCCCAGCACACGCTCCACCATTTCGACTGGCATACGACTCAGTGTATCTATCCGGGCAATGCCCATCGAGCGTAGCAGCCTGAAGGTTTTTTCACCGATTCCCGGAATTTTGCTGATCGAAAGCGGGCTTAGGAAAGGCATAATCCGCTCATGTGATATTTCGAGTTCTCCATTGGGCTTGGCCTGACCAGTAGCTATTTTCGAAACGGTTTTGTTTACCGAAAGGCCCAGCGAGATAGGCAGGCCGGTTTCGCGAATAATCCGCTGCCTCAGCTCATGAGACCATTTAACGGCCCCGAAGAAACGGTCAATACCTGTTATATCGAGGTAATGTTCATCGATGGAGGCCTTTTCGTAAACAGGGGCTTCTTCGGCAATGATGCTGGTGACCTCGTTCGAATAGCGGGTATATTGTTCCATATCGCCACGGATAACCAGGGCATCGGGACAAAGCGCCCTGGCCATTTTTACCGGCATGGCCGAATGCACGCCAAAGGTGCGGGCCTCATAGCTGCACCCGGCCACCACACCCCGGTCAGACATGCCGCCGATGATTACCGGCAGACCGATCAACCGGCTGTTGTTGAGACGCTCAACCGACACAAAAAATGTGTCAAGGTCCATGTGCACAATGGTTCTGCTGTCGCCGGAGGTTATCATTGAAGAATATTTTTCGGTGGTTTGTCGGATTATAGAATTATTGTTGTACTTTTGATTAAAATCTAACCAAAATTCTGATTACAATATAATCATTATTTTATCAACTGCAACAAAGCCATGAATATTTTTGCTTCGAACATCAAACTTCTGCGCAAGCGGCGGGGCCGTACCCAGGATGATGTAGCCTTTACCCTTGGGATGAAAAGGCCTACACTGAGCGGTTATGAGAATGAAGTAGCACAACCCGGTATCGAATCCCTGATTGCTTTTTCAAAATACTTTGGTGTCTCAGTCGATACCCTGCTGAAAATAGACCTGTCAAAACTTTCGGTGAGCGAATTGTCACAACTCGAAAGGGGATATGATGTGTTTATTACCGGCAGTAAAATAAGGGTACTGGCTACCACGGTCGACAGTGAAAACAATGAAAATATTGAGGTTGTCAACCAGAAGGCTTCAGCCGGTTACCGGGTTGGTTTTGCCGATCCGGAATATATCAAAGTACTGCCGACTTTTCATATGCCTTTCCTTTCGAAAGAGAAGAAATACCGGACCTTTCAGATCAGCGGCGACTCCATGCTGCCCATTCCCGACGGGTCGTGGGTTACCGGCGAATTTGTGCAGAACTGGAACCTGATACGAGACGGACAACCTTATATCATACTTACCCTCGATGACGGGATTATGTTTAAGGTAGTCAACAACAGGATTAAATCAGATGCACGGCTTACGCTGCATTCGCTGAACACCCTTTATGAACCCTATGATATTGAGATAAAAGATGTACGCGAAGTCTGGAGATTTGTTCATTACATCAGTAGTGCTATGCCCGAACCCAACCTTCCACGCGAAGACCTTGCTACCAGCGTTGCAGCATTGAAAAAGGAGATGGAAAAACTTAAAAAGCAGGTGACTACAGCACAGGTCCTGAAACTTCCGTTCGACGAGGCCTGAAACAGATAACAGATAACAGATAACAGATAACAGATAACAGATAACGGATAACAGATAACAGATAACAGATAGCTGATAACAGCTGGTAATTAATTAGTTACTGGGGTGGGTTGAGATGTGGAAGCAGGGTTTCATGTCATAAAACAGTCTGTAATAGCAGGAATTCATGTAAAATATCCGGAATAAGCTTTCAGCAAGCAGAAATCCGGAATTATTCCGGTATGTATTGTATTTTTCCCTATCTTTGCACACATTTTCAGAACATAAGCATTTATTTTACAATGATAAATATTACCCTGCCCGACAATTCAGTCAGACAATATCCGGAAGGAACTACTGCACTTGATATTGCACGAAGCATCAGTGAAGGCCTGGCCCGGAATGTACTCTCTGCCAGTGTTAACGGTGAAATCTGGGATGCTACCCGCCCGATAAAGGCCGATGCAAACCTTAAACTGCTTACCTGGGACAGTACCGAAGGTAAAGCCACCATGTGGCATTCATCAGCCCACCTGATGGCTGAGGCCATTGAATTAATCTATCCCGGTGTAAAGTTTGGAATAGGCCCCGATATCGAGAACGGCTTCTATTATGATATGGATTTCGGCAATCACGAAATATCTGCCGACGACCTGAAGGCTATAGAAGATAAAATGCTTGAACTTGCCCGTGAAAAGCAGGTTTATATCCGCAAGGATGTATCAAAGGCTGAGGCACTTGATTATTTCAAAAGGAAAAATGATGAGTACAAGCTTGAACTGATCAATGACCTTGAAGACGGCCAGATTACTTTCTATGAATCGGGATACTTTACTGATTTGTGCCGCGGTCCGCATCTTCCGGATACCAGCTTTATTAAAGCGGTAAAATTGCTGAACATTGCCGGTGCTTACTGGCGTGGTGATGAAAAACGCAAACAGCTTACAAGGATTTACGGAATTACTTTCCCCAAACAGAAGGAACTTACCGATTACCTTGAACTGCTTGAGGAAGCCAAAAAGCGCGATCATCGTAAGCTGGGAAAAGAGATGGAGCTTTTTACTTTCTCTCAGAAGGTGGGTTCAGGTCTTCCCTTATGGCTGCCAAAAGGTGCCATGCTGCGTGACCGCCTGGAGCGTTTCCTGCGCAACATTCAGCAGAAGGCAGGTTATCAGCCGGTAATTACACCTCATATAGGCAATGTCGATCTGTATAAGACCTCGGGCCATTTCCAGAAATATGGCAAAGATAGTTTCCAGCCGATCTCAACCCCGGTTGAAGGGGAACAGTTTATGCTTAAACCCATGAACTGCCCTCATCATTGTGAGATATTTGCTTCAAAACCAAGATCATACAAAGATCTGCCCATCCGGTTTGCTGAATTCGGTACCGTATACCGTTATGAACAAAGTGGTGAATTGCATGGTTTAACAAGGGTACGCGGGTTTACGCAGGATGATGCGCATCTTTTCTGCATGCCGGACCAGCTTAAATCTGAGTTTATAGCGGTAATTGACATTGTACTTCATATATTCAGGGTCCTTGACTTCAAGGATTATACCGTGCAAATATCCCTGCGCGACAAGGTAAACCGTGAAAAGTACATAGGAAGTGAAGAAAACTGGGAAAAGGCTGAGAATGCTATTATTGAATCGGTTAACGAAGCAGGGCTGAATGCAGTGATTGAATACGGTGAAGCGGCGTTTTATGGCCCGAAACTGGATTTCATGGTCAAGGATGCCCTGGGCCGCAAATGGCAGCTCGGAACCATTCAGGTTGATTATAACTTACCGGAACGTTTTGAACTTGAATATATTGGAAGTGATAACCAGAAGCACCGTCCGGTTATGATACACCGTGCACCTTTTGGTTCCATGGAGCGTTTTGTGGCTGTGCTGATTGAACATACTGCCGGAAATTTTCCCCTTTGGCTGAACCCAGAACAGTATATTATTCTGCCAATCAGTGAAAAATATACCGATTATTCGAAAAAACTTTTTAATTTCCTGAATAATTCCGAAATTCGCGGCCTTATTGATGAGCGAAGTGAGAAAGCCGGACGTAAAATCCGGGATGCAGAGGTCAGGAAAATACCTTTTATGCTTGTTGTCGGTGAAAAGGAAGAAGCTGAAGGTACTATTTCCGTAAGAAGACATGGCGTTGGTGACCTTGGTACCTTTACACCTGAAGCATTTGTTGAATTGATAAACAAGGAAATCAATGCAGTTATGCAATAAACAGATTTCGAATTATTAACTAACCTGAGGAGGAAATAGTATAGCAACGCCGTTTAGAAATCCGAGGGGTCCGAGACCTTTTCCAAAGAAAGCCGAGGATCCGCACTTTATCAACGAAAGGATTAAAGCCCCAGTAGTTCGGGTGGTAGGTGAAAATGTAGAGTCAGGCATCTATAATATCAAAGATGCACTGGCGATTGCCCAACGACTTGAACTCGATCTTGTTGAGATATCTCCGACTGCCAATCCACCGGTTTGTAAGGTAACTGATTACAAAAAGTTCCTTTATGAATTAAAGAAAAAACAGAAAGAGATCAAAGCCAAGTCAGCCAAGATTGTTGTTAAGGAGATCAGGCTGGGTCCGAATACCGATGAACATGACTTTAATTTTAAGCTGAAGCATGCCATGAAGTTCCTCGAAGACGGTGCCAAGGTTAAGGTTGAGGTTTTCTTTCGTGGACGAAGTATTGTGTACAAGGATCAGGGAGAAATTAAACTCTTGCAGTTTGCATCACTGCTTGAGGATTACGGGAAAGTTGAAAAACTTCCGTTGCTTGAAGGAAAGCGCATGATTATGATCATTGCGCCCAAAAAATAGAAAGTTTTGAATAAAAACTCAATATAAACCCAATAACAACTATTGTAATGCCAAAAATGAAGTCGAAATCCAGTGCTAAAAAACGGTTTGACTTAACCGGTACTGGTAAACTGAAAAGGAAGCATGCTTACAAAAGCCACATCCTTACAAAAAAATCGACCAAACGTAAACGTAACCTGACTTATTCAGGACTTGTTGACCAGGCCGATGCTAAAAATGTAAGAGAAATGCTTGCCTAAACCGTGTTAATTTATTAACCCTTGCTTTCTGCACCAAAGAGTCCTTTGAGTTAAAGGAACGCGAAAGCGAAAAACAAAAACAAAATGCCAAGATCAGTAAACGCAGTTGCCTCAAGGGCACGCAGAAAAAAAATCCTGAAAGCTGTCAAAGGACAGTTTGGCAGGAGAAAAAATGTTTGGACGGTTGCTAAAAATGCATATGAAAAAGGCATGGTGTATGCATACCGCGACAGACGACAGAAAAGACGCAATTTCCGTAGTTTGTGGATTACCCGTATCAATGCAGGTGTAAGGCAATTTGATATGTCTTATTCTGTTTTTATGGGTAAGCTGAAGCAGAAGAATATCAATCTCGACCGTAAAGTATTAGCCGACCTTGCTATGAATCACCCGGCAACTTTTAAAGCTATAGTGGAAGCGGTTAAGAATTAGATTGTCATACTGAATTATAAGAGCCGGCCGGATTAATGGCTGGCTTTTTTTTTCTCAATCCTTATCATCTTGTTATAGAATACCCAGTTCGCTTTATGATAGTATTGTTGAGATTGGATTTTTTAGCTGAAACAGACTGGCTTGTCGTGACTTTGATTTTTCCGGGATTTTAGAGGGGTGCCTGCCTGACTCAGGCCTGAATAACAGGCATAATTACTTATTATTAAACAATGTTTTTTGAGGTTTATCCTTACTTTTGAAGCATAGGAATATACTGAATCAACCACTATAAATCTGATAAATGCAACCGCTTTTCGAGTATGACAAATCTGCTGACGAATGTCAGGAAAAAGGAAGAATGCTTAGCTGGATATCTGCTCCGTTGACATCCGGGCTCACTCACGACAGAATGATTTTTTCATTTTTAATAATTATGCTGTTGGCTGGATGCGGTCAGCAGAAAGCTACCCGTGAACGCAGTAGAAAGACTCTCAAAGCATTTGATTATGAACTAATTAAAATATCAAATAATTTGAGTAAAACAGAAGCTTTTGATGCGCTTTTGTTTGTTCGTAAGCTACCTGGTGTACAGTTGCCATTTCTGACATCAAACGATACTATTCCCGGCACAGAAACTGAGACTTTCAATATAGAACATGCCAAAGGAATTTATCAATACCAGTCAGTTGATAGCCTGCCGGTGAAGATTGCAGATGCAGACTCACTGATCATCTTATTTGATGACAAAAATAGTCCCGGAAACTCATACAGGCTGGTTATTGGTTCATATATAGAGAAGCTTACAGCATTGGGCATGGTTTTCCCTGAAATACTGGAAGCTAACTTCTACAAGAACAATCACATGATTGGCAATATCCATTACAAAGCAAGTTTCAGGTATGGTATGCCTGAAGACATAAATGTAGCAATAAAGGCAGGCAGATTTGGAATTAATATAAAGATGGAAACTACCTTTCGTCGTAAGAAATCAGATTTAGAGGTCAGGTTTGACGTTACGGAAGATAGCCGGCTATTGATAAAGGGTTATGTTCAATCGGATATAGTAAAAACATCATCAAATACCCTGACATACAATGATAAAGAGATTGAGCTGGAGATTTTTCCGTTGAAACTTAAACTAGAATCCGATTTTCGTTTCATGCAATCTGAAAACAACAGTTTCTTTAATGGTTTCAACAGGCATTCACGTATCAACTTGACCGATAACGAAGGAGTTTCGCTTGGGCATGTAAAACTGGAGCAGGTTCCTGGCAGGACCCGTGTGAACCTGATTATGTATTACCATGACAACAGCTCTGAAAATCTGGAAGATTTCATGCTTTCGGTTGATAGAATTCTCAATATGAAAACCAGTTTTCCCCGTTGGTAGTGTATTTGGTGAAACGTCTTCGTTCTTAGAGAAGCTGATTGGCTTTTAGAAGCGGATGCGACCCTGCCCGTCTGGCAAACTGTCGAATAGTCTGCTGCTGATCAGATCATTTGGATAGACCATATAACCACCATTTGGGTCAAGGTCAATACCCGTAACATTTAGATAGGACTGCCAGACCAGCAGAGAACAATACCATGTTTCATTTTTTAAAAGGTTACCGGTTGACAAATTTTCATTGTTTTCCAAAGGAAAATACTTTGAAGCATTCCATGACGATAATCTTCCTTTCTGACCGAGTGCAAAGTCAACAATGCTGTCTATTTGTCCTTCACTGAGCGGGAGTCGCAATCTGTAACGATGTGATTTATAGCGTTTGTCAAAATTATGGTTGTCGAACGACAAAATCCGGTTGGTAACCATAGCTTTGATCTCCCGCACCTGAAATGCTGCAGGGACATCTTTGGCAATTGACTCAACGATGATGGTGCCGGCGAGGAGGCTATCGGGATTGGTATGTTTGTACCCTTTTACTACCAGAGCGGCATGGCCAAAGTTTTTACCATTGGCTACAAAGGCTGTTCCGGGCAGCAGATTCATGTTAGGCCTGACAATTATGTCACCTTTCTTAAGTTCCAGGGTATCGTCCTGGTGGATTAATCCGGTCAAAATCGTCTGACTTTGCTGTTCTTCATGTACCGGCACATCTGTGCACCCGCATAAACACAGGTTAAAAAGCAATATTAAAGTTGCTAAGCTTACTGAATAAAGGATAAACCGGACCCCTGATACCATGATTTAAAAATTATTACCGGGTAAAGGTCGTCAGAAAAACAAGATTCATATAAAAAAAACAAAAATTTATCATAAAGCCATTACATTTGTTAAAGAATTAACATTAATCAGGTGTAAACTTAATTAAATCAACTAAACCAACATTCAATGAAAGCAAAACTTCTGGTAATTTGTGTGATTACCTTTATGGCAGGTATCTTTTCCGGTTGTAACAAAGATGAAAAGACTAAAGAAATTTCGGTAAACGAAGCCAAGACCGAATTAAGAAATGCAAGTCAGACGATTTCAACCGACATGGATGAAATGATGGGTACTCCAGCTATGGTTTCTCTGGATTTTCTGACAGAACTGATGGACAATGGCGATTGGAAATCAACGGTTAAAAATCTGGTTTTCAATTCCGGCAAACTGCACATTGCCAAGGTAAAATCAGCTTTCCGTAAGCACAATTCCGACAGAGGTGTATCTGAAGTCGGTGATTTTGGAATTTACCAATACAACTTTGAGATTATGGATTTTGAACTTGTTGAAAACAGCAACACCCAATTAATGATTGCTTTTCCAGCCGATGAAGTGGCATACAATGCGCAAATTAACAATGCCGAGTTGCTTCTGGATAACCTGGTATACACAACCATTACATATACTGAAACATATTATGATGAGTACACCCAAACCTGGGTAACAGATACCTATGAAGAACTTGTTCCGACCAATGCCAATGTAACACTTGAAATAGATGGCATCAGCCAATTGACACTCAACTATACTGCTTCATACAGCGACAGTGGATTTCCAACATCGGTGAATGCTACCCTGAATATGGCTCCCTATGAGTTTCAATCAAGTCTGAATGGCAGTGGTACCAATTACAACACCACACTTTCGTTCAAACAAAACGGCAACTTAATGATGGCATACGACTGGACATTAAACTATTCTTCGGACTTATCGGAAGTGGTTAAAGCTAGCGGTAGTCAAACAGTTACACCTTTAAAAGCTGAGGGCTGGATCAATATGGCTGTGATAGAAAACTATATGACCGAAGTTGAAGAAGCAGGTGGTTCTTACGATCTTGAATTCCTTAACAATCAGCTGGATATGGAATTAATACACACAGGGCTTAATGCAAAGATCGGAGATCTTGAATTCAGGATGTATACCGATACCGAGTACGATGAAACATATCCTGTTATTGCGGTAATTTATTCTGATGATACTTACGAATGGCTCGATACTATTCTTGATGACGGATCCTATAAATTCAGTAAGAGGAGGTAATCCGAACTTTTTGTTCAGGTAAAGCCGGCTGTTTGCCGGCTTTTTTTCATTATGACCGGATTATTTTTCGCGGATTGAAAGCATAACTTTGGGAAGCTCAGGCATTGGTTCCGGATGGACAGACGGAATTCCGAGGTACAGAACACAGACAATAATATACCAGGTAAGTAGATCTTGGTATATTGCTATACTGAAACAGGATCAAAATTGTTATAGAAACGCTGTAGTGTTTCTTCTGCGAAACCTGTGGATTAAGATTGCTGATTATTATTGACTCTCCCGCTTTAGTGGAACATTTTCTTTTATTCTGTGTCTTTTCGTGAAATGGAAAACAGTTATACAGAGTTAATAGGAAGGGTCAGAAAATTATCCAGGGATGATTTTCCTCACACTGCATTTTATTGTCTGCGAGCCTGCCTCGCCACGATATACTCAGCATGCAGGAATGATTATGCCCGACAGGTTTGTAAAATTGAGTAAACATGCTAACTTGATATCATTAAGACACACACAGGAATCAGTGCAGTTCCTGTTTTATACTCTCTTTCTGCGATTTAACAGCCAGTATCTCAGCCATCCGTTCGGTGAGTATCCTTTTGGCGATGATCTTTTTATTCCGGTCGAGCAGATACATAACAGGTGAACTATGGACATCATATAAATCCCGGAAGTCGTTTGTCAAACTATAAAAACCATTAACATTAATCCACCTGGTTTCGTTTTTAATGATATACTTTTTCATATCCTTCCAGGAGGTATCCATGCAGACGGCATAAACTTCAAAATCAAAGATTGTCTTGTTTTTGGCATAAAAATCACGGAGCAGTGGTGTTTCTTTTTTGCAATGGCTGCAATCAGGATCCCAAAAATAAATAATCGTAAACTCTGATGGAATTTTGTACAAAGATACCGGTCTTTGTAAAGTATCAAGCAGTATCAATTCCGGTGCATTCTTCCCTATGAGTAATGGTCTCAGGGTTTTGGCCCGTTTAATAAGATTCTCCTTTACTGTAAGGTTCATCCATTTCATCTTCGGATCGGCATAATAGGTATCGACCAGATGGACAAAAATGGCATCGTATCCCATAATATCAGAGCTCTCATACTTAATGGTAAAGTACCACATCAGGTATTTGAATGTTTCTTCATTGTTGCCCGCCCGTCTGAACAAACCATCAATGGCCGCAATCAGAGAGTCAGGAGCGGGTGAAGTGAGTTTTGACAGATATTGTTCTACTTTATTGTGAAGGAATGGAGTTCTGACCATCCTGTCATCTGCCAGATCGGTGTTATCCCAGAAGTGAGCCTTGTAATAACGAAAATTAAAAGTTGAATCAGGCCTGCCATTCGATAAAACAGGCACAGGGGGAATTTCAGGTTCCTGCATTGATTTCAGAAACGCTGATATAAAACTTCCCGGGTTGGTATTTATAATACCCGCGACGTACCGTTTTACTTCTTCATTCAGCAAGCTGATCTGGTTGTCAACCACTTCAGCAGAATCAGAGTTTGTTGTGAGCCTTTTCTTTAATTCAACCAGTTTAACCTGTTGTTTCTGTTTATCCGCCAGAAATCTCACATAATTAAAAAATGTCTGGTTTTCATTACTGTTTTTTGCATTCAGGCTGCCCGGGAGTGATTCATTTTTACCGGTTATGGTGAATTCCTGTTTTCCGGATATAATAAAATCGAATAACTTGGTTTTATTGGAACCTGCTACAAAATACATTCCTTCGGGAAGGAGACGGATTCCCGTAAAGGAGTAGCCGGAACCTCTGTTTTTGTAAGCAGTATCAGCAACGAATTGTTTATCACCATTGTAACTGGCAAGAAGCAATATACTATCATTTAATCCATCAATCTGAAGGCTGATTTTATAACTCTTTTGAGCAAACAATAACGTAAGCGGGAACGACAGTAAAATAATTGTCAATGCAGATTTACGAAAGAACATAGGGATCATCTTATTTCAGCGTCTGATTTTATTGCAAACTTACCAAAAAGTAATCATGCATAACGGTTATCATACAGGGACCTTTCAAAAAACAGGCCAATTTTGCCTGATTCTCGCGTTAATTGCTTAATTTTGTATATTCATTAGTTGAGATGAGGATATTCCTGTTTTTTTTATTTATCAGTCTGGTTTTACCTTTTACCTGTGCTATAGGTCAGGATGGATTTTCGGATTCTCTGGTTGTTGCTGAAAGGGATTACTTCTACCGCAAGTACAAAACAATCCGGGATACCATGACAATAAACACATGGTTGAATCTGAAGCGGGTTTCAGATAACCTTGAGCAGGTTGTCCAAAGGGATCAGCAGGTATTAGTTGCCCTTAAATACAGAATTTCTACCGATTCGGCTTTAATTGCTGATCTGAAAGTGGTTTCGGAGCAGTATAGGGAACTTGATGGCAGGTATGATCAGTTGAATGTCCGGTATAAAAAGGACTTAGCTACTCTACTGATTTTTAAATTATTGATAGCTGCACTTTCATTTTTACTTCTGATTCTTCTGTTCTTTCTGATCAGCAGAATCAACAGATTAAAAAGGTGCAAATTGCAAATAGCCCAGGAAGAGGCTATAGCAGATGACAGGCAACACCAGCTTGATGTGCTTGATGCTGAACTCCGTAAACTGAAACAGCGGGAACTTGAATTCAGGGATGAACTGGAAAAGGGTATGGGAACTTACCAGGAACGATTGTTGGCATTGCAGGAGAGGTGCGGAATTCTTGAAAAGGAAAACCTTAAACTCAAAGAGGAAATGGCAAATGGAGGTAATATTCACCTCCCTGATTTCAGTGAAGTGGGGTCAAAACTCGAATTATCTGAAAATATTGATGACCTGAAGCAAATGGTTAAGTCACTTTTTGATGAACGGAACAGCCTGATGAATCTGGCCGGTAAATTAAGAAAACAGGCAGAAGAAGAAAACAGAAAAAGTCATGAGATTATCAACAGAATCAACATATTAGCCAAAGATTTGTCTGCGGATCAGAAGAACTGATGGCTGAAACAGATGAATATACCGTCATATTTTCATGGTTTTTTTATTAAATGATAATCAGAAAACAAGCATTCTCAGGTTCTGGTCTCGGATTAATTCACCTGCTCCGTTGGGGCATATACAACTACCTGGCAGCTGACAAATTGTTTAAATGCTGTATTTTCAATAGTTTTCTTACCATCCCGGACAATCATACTTTTCAGAAAATTCCTTTTTGATAGGAGCAATAATATAGAAGCATCCGATTGACGTGTATGAATAGCGATCTTTGATACCTGTATTTCCTGTTTGTGAATCAAGGATATCAGTATTAAGCAGCCTGTATGAGTATTCTCCGGATATAAGTAAACGATTGACCGTGCGATATACCAATTCAATACCAAGGGGAATTACCAACGATGATCCTGCGGTACCACTGTTCTCTCCCTGCGGGGTATATCCTTCAGAAGAGAGGAAAGAACCATCTGACAAGCGGTACTTTATGGACCTGTAGCAAATGAATCCGGCGGCAATATTGGCTGAGAAACTGAATCCTCTGTTGTATCCCGGCCAGAAGATGTGGCTTATACTGACTGCTGCACCCATGTTGAACTCACTGAAACTATTGCTGAAAAACATATCAAGGCTTTGATTTGACCCTTTCATATTGCCCCGAATAAACGTAACCCGCGAGTCGATACTCCGGGAAATGGCCTTTCCAAGTAATAAGCCACAGGCAAAATCACTTTCATGCGACAGTTTTTTAACAAGACTGAAATCGTGAACACTCAGGTCACCGAAAAACGATATCATCCCGGCTTTTGGCCCGATATACCAGTGTTCACCGGCTTTGTAGAGTTGAGCTGTAACAGGTTTACTGATCAGGATAAAAACCAGCAAAGCAGGAATTAACAGAAATGAATCTGGTTTTTCTGTCAGTTGCATCCGTGTATAATTTTGATAGTTTCGGCAAACCTGCCTGTTCGCCAGGAAGACAGGCCTGCAATAAATTTTACTGCCAGAAAGTTTTTCCTACCCAGGCAGGAGAACCTGCCCGCCTGAAACCAGCAGTCATGCAGGATTATTCGCTATGCTCATCAGGTCACTTCAGTTAGTTGTGAATGCAATACTTATGGGTTTCACAAGCATGACCAAAGGAAAACATTTTTGGTTTTATTATTAACAGTCAAGAAATATAATTATTGCAGAATATTCCGATGGTATGCTACCTGATAAAGTCCTTTTCACCAGCCATAACAGGAATATCCAGATAGTTTTCAGAAGGAGGGATCGGGCAGCTGTACTTTTTACTATATACACAATATGGGTTGTAAGCCCGGTTAAAATCAACAAGGATACTATTGCCTTCAATGATTCTGGCATCGATATACCTGCCACCGCCATAGCTAAGATCTCCTGAAGTTTCATCGCGGAATGGTATAAACAGGTAATCTTCATAGCCTGGTTTTGTCATCAACCCGATATTGCGATAAACAGTTAGTGAAAATTCCCTGCCTTTAAAGTTAAAAGTAGCATTCCCATAAACCAGGTAAAGTGGCAGCCTTTCCGTTGTAGTTTTCATCCTGAGGGTATCAGGATTATTGTATCGTTCTATCCTGGCTGTAACCCGCCATTCCGGCCTAACTTTAAAATAGTTAAGTCCTGAAAAACCTGGCTTGACTTTTGGATCAAGTGGCGAATTCTCAGCCAGAGCAAATTCTTTGTCTTTGTCTTTTCGCTCCCTCCTTACTTCTTTAATGTATTCTTTCTCTGATGTGGACTTCTGAGCGCTGATGTTTAAAGTAATCACCAAAAGAATTGCCAGTGAAAATAATTCTGCTACACGCTTCATTACAGATTGTTTTAATGCAAAGTTACCGGTTTATTCCGGTTTGTGGAAACTGAACAGTTTCTCATCAGTATTGTTATCATAGTAAAAATACAAATGAATCTTACCGATCACAGAGAAGAATACATAAAACATACCCTGGATGAAAAGGATACCGGTAACGATCCTGTCATTTTTTTTAAGAACTGGCTTGAGGAAGCAATCCGTGGTAATGTACCTGAACCTACTGCAATGTCTGTTTCAACTGTATCGGATTCAGGCAGGCCATCATCACGGATCGTATTGCTAAAGGGTATTGAAGAAGATAAATTCCTGTTTTATACGAATTATAACAGTGATAAGGGAAAACAGATCAGCAGCAATCCCAGAGTGGCTTTATTGTTCTTCTGGCCCGGGGTTGAACGACAGGTAAGGGTCGAAGGGTCGGTTGAAAAAATTCTTCCTGCTGAATCAGATAAATATTTTAATTCCAGACCTCCGGAGAGTAGAATCGGTGCAGTGGTTTCGCCACAGAGTGAAGTTCTGAAAGACAGGCACCAATTAGAAGAAATGTATGCTCACGTAGCCGGGAAATTCCGTACAGCATTGATAATGAGGCCTGGTCACTGGGGAGGATATGCAGTATCTCCTGAACTGATAGAATTCTGGCAGGGGAGGGCTGGCCGGATGCATGACCGGATCCGTTTCAGGAGGGTTGGAAATGGTTGGATCAAAGAACGGCTTGCTCCCTGAATATGCTATGATTTTGATCGCGTTATTTCAGCTTTAAGCTCCTCAACCAGATTGGACAGCTGATCTGGACCGAAATGCTTATCTTTTGCGAGTTCTTCGAGTGTGCCCCACACCGGTTCACCACAAATGATACAATGCAGATTTCTGGAAGCCAGAAATGAAACAGATTCCGGATAGAAATGGACAAGTTCGGCAACCTGCATTCCTGAAATTATTTCTGGTTTTATCATTTTTTCAGGCAGGTTGATGCTCTTTTCGGAGAAGATCGTTCACCGTTTTGACGGGGTTGAAAGTGATAATCGGAACTTCCACAAATACAGTTATCCAATCGGCCATTGCTCCGTTCCAGAGGCCGGGCAATTCCTGCGCTTTCAATTCACGTCCGTCTTTAGATTTAACAGAGATAAAACCTGTTGAAGGATCTACAAATTCGCGAAGGTCAAATTGCTCATCTTTAAAATCACGCACATAACAAACCAGATCGACGGGGTTGAAATGGGTTGACTTACTGAAAATGTCTTTTTGAGTTGGGTTTTCAAGATCAATCTGTGATGATTCAACAATCTGCAGTGATACTTCTCCATCCCTGTTTTTGATCCAGAAAGGCCCTCCACCCGGTTCTCCCTCATTCTTAACCATGCCGCAGATTCTTATAGGCCGGTTAAGCTTGGTATAGAGGTAATCAACCTTCTCAATCTGGCTCATCTCTTCGAAATCCGGACCAGGAATGATGAAAAGCTTCTCCTTTGCAAACAGGATGATTTTCTTAAGGTCGTTTTCTCCCGGATTACCATCTTCCAGTTTTTCGAGGTATTCAAAGATTTTATTTCGCAATTCAATCAGGTAACCCCCGATGACCCTTTTGTATCGAAAAGTCTGATCTTTCAGGCGATCGGGAACGATGTTGTCTATGTTTTTTATAAAAATAATCTCACCTTTCCTGTCGTTGAGGTTCTCGATTAAAGCCCCATGCCCGCCCGGGCGGAAGACAATGCTATCATCATCATGCCTGAATGGTTTGTTCTTTATATCAACGGCAATGGTGTCAGTAGAAGACTTCTGTATAGAAAATGTCAGCTCATAAGTAACATCGAATAACTCTTCATATTTATCTTTTACTTTGTTGATTTCTTCAATAAAACGATCAGCATGTTCCGGAGAAACGGTAAAATGAACCGCAACCCTGCCATCGTTATTCTGACCGTAGTTTGCGCCTTCCACTAAGTGTTCTTCCATTGCCAGCCGGGCCCCGTCATCATAATTGTGAAATTTCAGCATGGCTTTCGGGAGGGCTGCATAACCCAATCCACTGTCTTCAAGCAGATAGTCGATGATGCTTTTATAATCCTTTTCCCTGAGACAGCTTTCGATTTCCAGTTCATTGGCAGCCATTACGGCCCTGAGGTCATCATAAAATGCAAATTTCCCGATGTTGGTGATGAAATTATAGGCAGAATTAAACCCTTTGTCATTTTCTAAAAGCTTTGCTGCATCTGCCGGTCCTGTGTATTTTTCCCTGAATTCAAAAAGTAGTTTGAACATCCGGCTTGCAGCTCCGGATGCCGGAACAAATTTGAGAATCTCAAAATCATCATAATTTTTATCGTAAAAAACTATAAGCTTGTCTGCCTCAGCGTCATCAAAGGTTTTTAAACCATTATTCAGGGTAGCCGGTGCAACAAGTTCGACAAAAGGAAAACCGGATTTAAAATTATCTATCTGCTGTTCGATGACTTTTACATCTATTCCTTTTGCCTGAAATTGCCGGAGGTCGTTTTGTGTAAACATGAAAATGATCTTTATATGTTTTAATATCTGGTTTATTGACCAGACAAATAGCATCCTGCAACAAAAATAGATAATTCGGGCTTAAAAACCTAAACCGATTTGAATCATTGACCCAAATCCGGGAAGAAACTCTGTGGCTATTTACCGGAATGACCTTTCCTGATTGCTAATAATCAATTAAATAGAAATTGTATTTCTCGCAAGTATTCAGTTTGAAAAGCCAACCAGAATGACAATATAAACAACATACAGATACAGAAAGACTATTCCTTCCAAACGGTCAATCTATCTTCCTTTTCCAATAAAAACAAAAAGAAACATCAACAAACCTGCACACATGGCCACTACGATATCAACATTTGAATTGATTGAAAAGGGCAGGGGTATGATCACTGCACCGGACCCATGGATAAAAACACATTGAAAATATTTGAAGCAGTCACATTGCCGGTGGCTACATCTGTTTTCGCGTAAATCAGGCGATCATGTTCACGACCAGTTCCGGAGAGGAGGTCCCATTGCAACCACGGTCAGACCTGTAACAATATCTGAAATTTTTAGTTTTCGCGCCGCAGAAGAGTCTCCGTCTACCATCCGGTTTGAGCCGAAAATAAGCATGACAACACCTTCGGACAAAAGCAGGTAACTCGTTAATAACCAAACTCAGTGCACGTATTTTATTAATTAGCCTGAAAAACAAAATTGGCCTGAAAATGAAAAAAGCTGTTTTTCTCTCCTTCAGTATTGCGGATTTGTGTTTGCCATGCGGGGCCTGCCTCCAGCCTGAATTTTTCCGAAATACGGTACCCTGTTAACGCGGAAATCCAGTTTTCACCGTAAAGAGAAGAACGGGGTTTGTTCAGGTTGAAATAAGCTTCATTTGTTAAAGTCAGATAAAACTCTCTGATATCAGTTTTCTCTCCTTGTAAAGGTATTTCGAAACCTGTCTGGTAGCGCAATCTCCACCTGAGTGGATCAGTTTTGTCATTGCGGGATATCAGCCGCTGTTCAATCCTCAGCCTGTTGCGAAACTTCAGATTATTTATTCGACTGATGAAAGAAACCTGCTGCCAGAATCTAATTTCGGAAGAAGCTGAAATGCGGCCGGGATCTGTACTACGATAATACCAGGCAGAGGCGAAATTGACATGCTGGTTGAATTTGTACACTCCCCCAAACTGAACATCAAAATAATTGACGGCCGCAGGGAAGGATATCCCTTCATACTCCGTACCTATGGTATTGTATTGCAAGAAAGTACTGAGATTGAATTCCAGATTGTCAGCAACCGGAGCTGAAATGGATAAACCCGGGAACAGTGAATAAAAAATACGGGTTTGAGAAATCCCCTGAAATGCAGACAGAAACATGAAAACAATCCCCATTGGCAGGCTGCCATAAAACCTATCTTCAGAATTCATTGGTGTAAGATTCTATCAGAATGACTTCATGCCTGATGTATCTGCCATCTGCCTCAAACAGGAATTCATACAATTCAGTTTTCCCCCTGGATTTCCCTTTAACTTCAATTTCATAACGTAAGCCATACTTTGAATTCTGTACCTGAATTCTTTTTATTTTAAACTTGTCGAAACCAAAACCTGAATCAAGGTTGATGTTTATACAACTCAATACTTCCGGTAAGATTTCATCTTCGTGAATCTCTTTCTCTGTATCCAGCCACTGGCCGTTTTCATTAAATTTCACACTGTATTTTCGTTTTTCAAACTCAAATTTTGCTTCATAGGCAGTCCCTGAACTGCCAGTTTCGAGATAGAGTTTCTGATGAGTCCGGCCTGTAAATCCGGATTCAAGGAAGGTGAGCGATACTACAGGAAATCTCTCTGATGGAATTCTCCGCTCTCTTTCAACCTTCTGTGCACAGATTCCATTGCTGAAAATAGTCAGCAACAGTATAAGAAAAGGAATGCTCTGGCGTATATACATGAGAAAGCAATTGAATCAGATTTAAACACCCCAAAAAGACGAAAGTTCAATAAATCCAGGATAGCACCTGATTGTAATCACCTGTCACAGATAGTTTTTTTTAAAATTTTGGAAGCTGATAAATGTTGCTGAATCCGGGCTATTTTTCTTTAACCTCACAAGGAATGACCGATCTGTAAAAAAGTTCCCTGGTTAACCGGCCGGAATCAGGACTGCAGGTAAGAGATAACATCTGAAGGATTAAAATTCTGAGCACCATCTAACAGCAATGCATTGGCAATATCCTGCGGAAATAGTCCATGAATTACAAAACTATCCCAGATATGGTTGATGTACCATTCCGGCTCCCGGCCCCAACGGAGATCGATTCGCTTTCTCCGGAGGAATTCCTCCCGGCTCAGTGTAATAAAAATCATCTTGTCGTATAAATTGTTGATTTCTTTGTTATGAAAGGCGAACAGACCCTCAACGATCACTGTTTTACCTGACAGGATATTCGATTCTATTGCTTTTCTGAAGGAGATCCAGTCAATGGCTTCCGGTCGCTCCCAGTCAATATGATTTTTGATTTTAGGGATTTCGGCTTCCAAAGGGGTATAAGTGTCCTGGTGGACGATGATTGAATCAGAAATTTTTTCTGCCAGGAGCTCAGAAAGGAAGGTCTTACCTGAACGGCTTACACCACCAATTCCGATGCAAAGAGGGATTTTAAGTCTGATTTCGGTTTTTATTTTCCGATTTCGCGTACATTAATCTGCTGCCATGTAAATTGTTAAGCAAACATAGGATTTAAAGGTTATTCAACCTATAAAAAAAATAAATGAAGTCTTGTCCATAGAAGAAAAAAAGTTTTACCTTTGCGCACTCAATTGCCCAGGTGGTGAAATTGGTAGACACGCCAGCTTGAGGGGCTGGTGTCCTTAAGGATGTGCAAGTTCGAGTCTTGTCCTGGGCACTTATTAAAACCGAAAGAGACCGGTTGCAGTCGAAAGACTGCATTTTTTTGAAATATTAAAAGTTTTCGCCCGGATGGCGGAATTGGTAGACGCGCTAGTTTCAGGGACTAGTATACCTAAGTATGTGCAGGTTCGAGTCCTGTTCCGGGCACTTTGCTTTTTATAAACCGTTTGTAAATCTGTGATTTATGAACGGTTTTTGCTTTTTACATACAAATGTACATTCATTTTCAATAATTTTATTCTACATTTGAGTTAAAATATACCCCGGCAAAGTACCTTTAAATCGCTTTGATATATAAACAGTTGAAAGCCTAATTAGGGTCTGCTGATTTTCTATCCGGCTTCACTTACAACTATGGGTAGAAAATATTTGGTTTGAGGCAGTCTGAATATTTTCTGAACTTTTTGCCATTGGTTTTTTAGCCAATTTAAAAATGTCACAAAAATATTTGGATA
>JAZDHI010000063.1:0-7310 GCA_043806115.1 Bacteroidota bacterium | reverse complement strand
ACCTTAATCCCAAGAATAGAGATAGAAACTGTCATTGCGAGAGAAGTTGCGAGGCGATGCCGAAGCAAACCCGGAGCGAGATTCCTCACTTCGTTCGGAACAAGCTCCGCAATCTCACCTTTTTGCAAAGAGATTGCCACGCAATGACATGCATATCAGGGTGTTAGATTGTCTATCTCTATCTTTCGGTTAACTGGCATCCTTGACATGGGTAAAGGGGATGTGTATAAATAGAAATGATTTCTATTTAATAAAGACTTCATAAGTAAGGTAACATATTCGTCATTCCCGCGAAAGCGGGAATCCAGAAAAGCACTGGATTCCCCCGTAACAAGTACGGGGCAGGCTCCGTCAAGCACGGAATGACAGAATCTGACAGTATCATTATGGACAACTTTTCTTTCAGTTTGAGAAATATGAATTTAAAGGTTACCCCGAAACGGCTGGCTATTCTCGGTATCCTCATGGAAGAAACTGTGTATTTAAGTCCCGATGAAATATGGGGAAAAATGAAAAGACGATTTAGGAAAATTGGCCTTCCAACTGTTTACCGGAATTTAGAGGAACTTTCAGAAGGGAACATCATATCAAAGGTAAATCATCCAAACCGCAAACTCTATTATTATCTTTGCAAGAATCGGTCTCATCACCACCATTTCATCTGTCTCTCATGCCGAAAGGTGGAAGATATAAATTTTTGTGCTGCCAAAAAGATCAATAAAGAAGTAAAGACAAAGTTAATGGGTAAGGTCATTTCACACATTTTACAGGTTAATGGTCTTTGTAAGACCTGTTCGGAAAAAAGTAACATATGAAATCTAAACCTCTCCTCACATTTCTCCTCTGTTGTATTGTACTTGTATGTATATCAATCCTTTTAACTTCCTGTCAGGTGAAGAATGGGAAGGGAATAGAAACAAAGAAACTCAAGGTTGTAACAAGCCTGTTCCCCCTGTATGATTTCGCCAAAAATGTCGGCGGTCAAAAAGTAGATGTCATCCTGCTCCTTCCGCCGGGGACTGAACCCCATGGTTTTGAACCAAGGCCGGGAGACATCACAAAAATACATAAGGCAGATATTTTTGTTTATACAGGAAGGCATATGGAACCGTGGGTCGAAGATATTCTCAATGGAATCAATAGGAAAAATCTCATGGTAATAGATACAAGTAAAGATATTCAACTCGCAGAGGGATATATGAACCATGATTCTAAACATGGATTCGATCCACATATATGGCTTGACCTTTCCAACACCCAGAAAATGGTTGATACCATCCGCGATGGATTTATTACAAAGGATCCTGCGCATAAGGATTATTATTCTCAAAATGCGGAGGGATATAAAACACGCTTACATGAGCTCGATAAGCGATTCAAAGATTCTTTTGTAACATGTAAAAAAGATGTCTTTATCCATGGTGGACACTTTGCTTTTGGTTATTTTGCAAAAAGGTATAATCTGAAATACCTCTCAGCCTATAAAGGATTCTCACCTGATGCAGAACCCACACCACGGAACTTGATTGAACTCAGTAAAAAACTGAAACAGAACAATGTTGAATATATTTACTATGAAGAGTTAATAATGCCACGTGTTGCAGAGACAATTGCACGAGAAACAGGAGCAAAGCTTTTGATGCTTCACGCTGCTCATAATGTTACCAGCGACGAGATGGATAAGGGAGTAACATTCCTATCCATCATGGAACAAAATCTCAGAAATCTCAAGATTGGACTCCAATGTCAATAAATATCCTTACTGTTGAAGGACTGAGCTTCAGATATAACTCCATGGAAATTCTGAGTGATATCTCCATCACAGTCAATGCTGGTGATTATATTGGATTTGTTGGCCCAAATGGATCTGGGAAGACGACACTCGTAAAGGTTATTCTTGGTCTCATGAAACCGAAGAAGGGAAAGGTATCCCTCTTCGGATTTCATTCAGGTAACTTTAAAGATTGGTTTAGAATTGGCTATTTACCACAAAAAATATCTTTCTTTAATCCTCATTTCCCCGCTACGGTGAAAGAAATCGTTTCTTCCGGACTTTTCTCGAAAAAAAGATTTCCGAGGCGAATTGGTAAATCTGATGAGCCCATCATATATGAAGCTATGAGATTAATGGATGTACTCAATATCCAGAATAGATTAATTGGTGAACTTTCAGGTGGTCAACAGCAAAGGGTTTACGTTGCGAGGGCAATCGTCAATGAGCCAGAGTTATTAATCCTTGATGAACCTACCACAGCTCTTGATCCCGAAACAAGAGATATTTTTTTCAATACATTACAAGAGCTGAATCGAAAGAAGAACGTGACCATTGTCCTTATTACCCACGATATTGGAAGCATTGGTAAATATGCATCGAAAATTTTGTACCTTGATAAAAAAATTATCTTTTATGGAAGTTTTGAAGATTTCTGCCTCTCAAAGGATATGGAAAGTTATTTTGGTGAATACAGTCAACACATCATATGCCACAGGCACGATTACTAAGGAGTAGTCGCAGGCTTTTGCCTGGGTATATTCTGCGCAAACTAAAGTTTGCGGCTACAATATATTGGGGCATCAACGTAAATTTTTTAATTGCGACACGGCCTCTCCGCAGGAATGACGATCATGTGGCCATACATTGAACTTCTTAGTAAGAGCAAATCAGTAACTCCCTTTCTAAAGTCCTCTCTTTTTACTCCCCCTTTTATAAAGGGGCCCGCCTGCCGTCCGTCGGGCAGGGATAGAGGGGGATTACCAATCTTTAACCTCTTCATCCTCCTTATGTAAGCCCAAGCTCATTATTTTTTAAATTGGGGGCGGGTCCCCTGAGCCTGTCGAAGTACCCGCCCCTTCATTTCATTACTGATTAATGACTGTCACAGCCACTGTCTTCGGAGTGCCGCAACTATCTGCAACTGTTAGCGTAACTGGAGTATCTGCTGTAACATCATTAGGATTAACATCAAAGTTTGCTGGAGGACCTACGTTCACCACAGGGTTTGCAATTACAGCTATATTGCTCGATGTCACATTGTAAGGGCTTACTCCGCCCGATATTTGGAAGTTTAGAGTTTCGGGTAAAGCTGCGCCGCAACCAGAAGCATTTTCACATATAGTTGCAGATGGTGGTGTTATATTCAATGCAGCAGCTACTATTGTTATTGTAGCTGAGGTTGTTCCACCTACTGAATCAAAGACATTAAGCGTTACACTACCTGGGCATGCACCTGCAGGAATTGTAACGGTTATAGGTGAACCTGTCCATGTTCCATCACCAGGGGTTGAATCGTATGCCTTTGTTGGATTACTTGAGGTCGTTGTATAAGGAGGTGTACCTCCTGAGATCGTGAATGTAGGTGTATCAGCAGGAGCAGCTCCATCTACTGCTACTGAACCTGGTACTATAATCAGATCAGCTCCCGTAACTTCTACTGTTGCAGTTACTGTTTTACCATCACTATCTACAATGGTTATCGTTGCATCTCCGGGTACTCCTGCTGTATGAGCAATGAAGGTAGTACCAGTTACAGTTACTGGAAGCACTGCACTACTATCAATAGTATCAACCACTGATGTATCACTTACATATATTCTGTATGGAGTTACCCCACCTAAGATATTGTATGTGATATTTAAAGCTCCATCTACTACAATAGCAGATGGGTTGACAGCCATTGCAGATGTAGCTGGTGTTACTGTTACAGTAACTGTCTTGATAGTTCCTTCTGTGTCCTCAACAGTCAGGGTTACTGATGTGGAAGTAGCAACATCATCCGGGTCTATTGTAAAGAAGTTGTTCGCTCCAAGTGAACCCTGACTTGCTATTACAGCGCCGTTACTCGAGAACATGGAGTAAGTCCCTAATCCACCTGAAATATAGAACTTCACATCGTCAGCAGCATTGCTATCCAGGTTGGCAAGACCTGTTACTGTAATGCTGGCTGGTGTTACAGTCAGGGCCGCTGTTGGAACAACATCCAGTACAAGCGAGGCTGTCTTGCTACTGCCAACCGAATCGTAGATTGTTATTGTAACCGTTGTATCAGTTGTTGGAACACCCGCAACCGTTGCTGTTACAACCGAACCCGCAACTGATACTGTAGCAAGAGCAGGATTATCAGAGAAGGCAGTATACGGTGAAGTGCCACCTGAAACTGTATATGTGGCAGTATTGCCCACTATAGGATTCGATTTAGTCTGAGTAGTTGGTATTACAGCCAATGGCAATGTTGGTGGTACATCCAGTACAAGCGAGGCTGATACATTACCAACTGAATCGTAGATTGTTATTTTTACCGTTGTATCAGTTGTTGGAACACTCGTTACAGTTGCTGTCAAAGTAGAGCCTGCAACTGCTACTGTAGCAACAGCAGGATTATCCGAAAAGGCCTGATACGGTGAAGTGCCACCTAAAATTGTATAGGTAGCAGTACCACGCGGAGGGCCTACCGTCGGATTTGATATGGTCTGAGTTGTTGGTATTACTGATAGCGGCAGTGCAGGTGGTACATCCAGAACAAGTGAAGCTGTTACACTATCACCAACCGAATCGTATATTGTTATTGTGACTGTTGTATCAGTTGTTGGAGCACTTGCTACTGTTGCTGTCAAAACAGAACCTGCAACGGCTGTAGCCACACCAGGATTACTCGAGAAGGCCTGATATGGTGAAGTGCCGCCTAAAATCGTATAAGTAGCAGTATTCCCTACCACTGGATTTGCGATGGTCCGAGTAGTAGGTATGACCGTAAGCGTCTTACTCACAGTTATAGCTGCAGTTCCTATCGTTGTTCCGCCAACTCTCCCAGTAACTGTGCATGTCCCTGGTATTGAGGGTGCTGTGAATGTAGCTGTTGCAACACCATCGGTTGTCTGGCCAAATGGAGTAACAGACCCACATGTTGTTGTAAAGGTTACAGCGGTTCCATCAGGAGCAGGTGATCCTGTATTCAACATAATAACAGCGAGTATCGCAGATGTCCCACTTGGCGGTACGGTTGTGGGGTTTGCTGTAAGATATGAAGTAGTTGTATTAACAACCACTGGCTGCAAGAACAGCGTTATCATGCCAGCAGCACCATTGTCTGCAGATGCTGTAATGTTCAATACTGTTGTGGCAGTTCTCAAGATAATTGGGTCAACCTGGACAAGGACAGATGCCCGGCCGTTTGCATCTGTAGTTTTAGTATTTTCGAGAGGAAATGTTGCCTCTGTGCTGTCAGCGCCAAATGTTACAACAGTACCCGATACAGGGGTGCCATTACTGTTAAAAACCGTAGCCCGGATATTAACCTGATTATCGTCTGTATTTTCAAAAAGGTTAAGGTCACTATCTTCATTGGGTGAATTAAATAACCCGTCTGTATCCACATCAAGGGTAAGATAAGGTATTGAAGGTGCTGGAGGAGATGGTAACGTCATATCAAAAAGTGAGAAATATACGGTCTTTTTATCCCTCACCTGACCTGTCCCGGTATCTACTTCGGCCTGAATTGTGGCAAAACCAGAGGTAGTAGATGAGAGCTTGACTGTTGCAAATCCATTGGTATCCGTGTTTGCACCTGTAGAGATTAATCCGCCGATCGAAAAGAGGTTTGCCAAAAAGGTTAGGGTATGATGTATGGAACTTTCCTTTGTATAGTTTAATTCGCCGATCGAAGAGAGGTTTGTAAATGTGACAGGGATATTGGGAATCGGATTGCCGTTCCCGTTAAGAACCCTTGCTCGAATATAAATAAATGTGTTCGTCTGCGCTATAGATTGAGAAGGCCGAAGTTCTATTAAGAATGGGACATTAGGGTCTTCACCCGGCGGAGAACTCGACGACCCTGCCCCGCCTCCGCAACTTACCATCGAAAATACAATTGAAACTAATAAAAATAGTATTAAATATCTTTTCATTTTTAACCTCCGCACATCAAAAAGTCTGCTAACCAAATATCATATTCTGTTTCAAAGGTTCCAGAATCCCCATAATTATTCATATATGTGCATTTATACGAAGCTATATAGTGCGTAGGAACCTCAGCAGGCTCATGGCTTGTTAGTGCATTCCAATAGTCACCTAACCGGTCTATGTCAATTAATTGAACATTACATGTATTTGTGCCGCTGATTAAAGTGCAGTTGGGATAAAAGATCCAAGACTCAATTGTGGGTGAAGATGGATCCTCAATAGCCTTTCTGTATGTTATTGTACATGCTTCAACACTTGCAGGGAAAGGGTCAAATGTACTTGTTGCATTCAGTTTTTCAGCTCCTATTGTAATTGTTGCATCTTTTCTTGTAAGCAAGGTTTCGGGTTCGCCGTCACAGCCGGTAGGATCAGAAAACACATCAAGATCAGGGCCATCTGTTCTTGTTATACTGACTGATTTAATATTGATTCCTGTGTCCTCACTTCCCGAGGAGCCTGGTGCGCCCGGGCCTGCACCACATCCCCATAAAAGGACACTAAAAAGTAAAGAGCAAACAGTAAACAGTATAAAATAACTCCTTTTCATTTTCCCTCCTGTTTCAGGATACATGATTCATGATGCATGATTTTAAATATACATACTAATAAGTTCATAAGTAAGAATACATGTCATCCACCTTTTGTCATTCCGTGCTTGACACGGAATCCAGCGTCTTTCTGGATTCCCGTTTTCACGGGAATGACGATCATGTTGCCTTACTAATGAACTCCTTAGTACATACAATGTTTTTACCTGCATCGTGCATCCTGTATCTTGCATCTTAATTTTATCTTCCTTACGGTTTCTGCACAATCCTTGGTGTAATAAACATTAGAAGTTCGCTTGTAGTCACTGATTCCTTATTTTTTCTCTCTCTGTAACAACAATACGTGGTGTAATAAATATTAAGAGCTCGGTGGTATTCGTTGTTTGTTTATTCTTCTTAAAAAGCCATTTCAGAATCGGGATTTTCATTAAGCCTGGAACTCCTATATCTGTGTCCGAAGTAATTATTTTATATAGTCCGCCAATAACTATAGTCTCTCCGTCTTGTATTCTGACCTTAGTTTCTGCTTCTTTTTTATCAGTAGCAGGAGTGCCTTCGGCGGATATATACGAAAAGTCAAGTTCTTCTTTTTTAATGTGGATTTTTAAATCTATAGTTTTTTCTCGTGTTATAGCTGGAGTTACAGTCAACTCCATGACTACATCCTTAAATTCTGTGGATATAGTGCCTTCTGTTGTCAGTTTACGAACAGGGATGCTTTTACCCTGCATAATTTTTGCCTCTTGTCTGTCCATGGTCAGTATCCTTGGATTTGTAATAACCTTACCCTTTCCGAGTGTTTCAAC
>JAZDHI010000062.1:0-51900 GCA_043806115.1 Bacteroidota bacterium | reverse complement strand
GATACCCTTTTATCATCGCTCGTTTTACCCTTGACTAATCCGGAATATGAGGTAACTTTGCCAAACAAGGATGACAATGAAGTGGAATATGTACTAAACCATTTTCAATAAAGTGTCCAAGTTATAGGGTATTAAGCCATTGGATTTGTTAAAACCATTCAGCAGTTTTGCTTCGTCTCAGATTGCAAAAATCAGTTACTACACTCTTTCTATAGGACTCTTAAGCTACCTGGCCAGAGAAACAGCCAAAAATTTGAAACATCGTGGATTTGAAATCGATACACTCAGCCAGTTTTGGGTTGACAGTCAGGCATTTATTTTAATGGCGGCAGTAATCTATGTCATTGCGACAATATTCTCAAGGGGAGTTGAAATCCAAAACGAAAATGATTTAACAGTTTGAGCCATGCCAATAATTGTAAACTTAGATGTGATGATGGCAAAGCGGAAAATTTCCCTGAATGAACTTTCTGAAAGAGTTGATTTGACATTATCTAATCTTTCAATCCTAAAGACCGGGAAGGCAAAAGCCATCCGTTTCAGTACCTTAGATGCAATTTGTAAAGCCCTGGAGTGTCAACCTGGTGACATTCTTGAGTACGACAGCGGCAACAAAAAAGCAACGGCATTTTAACAGCGATCCATTTACTGACAAATATTTATACTATGACAGAGAGGAAAGAACATTCTTTGGGTCAGGGGGTATGTTCATTCGGCTATCATTAATCAAATAAAAGAATTGGCAAGAAAAGGAATTCTATTTTCATAGTGTTTCTAAGTGTTGTTAGAGCCTTAATGTTTTTTTCTTTTCACATGAGCAGGATTAAGCAAGAACCTGCTTTTAAAGAAATTTAGCCGAATTCTTTTATCATGTTGAAGGAATTAAACTGAATTCCTTCATTATGACCGGAATCACCATGTCCGCATAAATTAGACAATGCTTTTTTTTGTCAGCCAATAAACCTTTCATTTACTTATGGTGTTTCATCAAATATTATAATTTTACGGCTTAAACCAAACTGCTAAATTTTGCCTGTTATGCTTAAAAAACTTTTTAGTCTGGCTATGCTCACAGGCTTTTATGCTGGGGCCTTTGCCATGGATGATGCACGGCTGCTGCGTTTTCCGGATATCAACAACAACCTGGTTGCCTTTGTTTATGCAGGCGATATATGGACGGTGGAAGCATCAGGTGGAAACGCCCGCAGGTTAACCTCCCACGAAGGGCTCGAGCTTTTTCCGAAAATTTCCCCCGATGGGAAATGGATTGCCTTCTCGGCAGAATATTCAGGAAGCCGTCAGGTTTTTGTTATTCCGTCGCAGGGTGGGTCACCACGCCAGCTTACTTTTTACAATTCCGTAGGCATTATGCCGCCAAGAGGAGGCTGGGACAATGCCGTGCTCGACTGGACACCCGACAGCAAACAGATTATGTTTCGCGGGAACCGCACTGAATTTGGCGAACGCAACGGGAAATACTTTCTGGTCGGCCTGGATGGAGGTCTGGAGAAGCCGTTACAGATCGTGAACGGTGGGTTTGCCGTTCTGTCGCCCGATGCAAAAAAGATTTGTTTTACGCCTGTTGACCGTGAATTCCGTACCTGGAAAAGGTATAAGGGCGGACGTGCATCCAACCTCTGGATTTACGATCTTGAAAATAACACTTCTGATCAGATCACAGATTTTGCCGGAACCGACCAGTGCCCTACCTGGTTTGGCAATAATATTTATTTCTCTTCTGACCGTGATCTCAGGCTTAACATTTATCGCTACAATACCGCCTCCAAGAAAACCGAACAACTTACTTTTCATAAGGATTTTGATGTGATGTGGCCTTCGGGTGAGAACGGTCAGCTGGTATATGAAAACGGAGGATTTATTTACAGGCTTAACCTTACAACCGGTGTTTCGGAAAAAATCACCGTTAACCTGAATTTTGATAATCCCAACCTTGTTCCTTATTTCAAAAACGTAAAAGATGACATCAGCAGTTTCACCGTGTCGCCAACCGGTAAAAGAGCCCTTTTTGACGGACGGGGTGATATTTTTTCGGTTCCTGCCGAAAATGGTGTGATTGAAAATCTGACACAGACCCAGGGTGTCAGGGAAATTTTCCCGGCCTGGTCTCCCGATGGCAAATATATTTCCTATTTTTCCGATGCTACCGGCGAATATGAAATCTATCTTCTTGAAAACAAAAAAGGAGCAACTGCCCGTCAGCTTACCAGCAACTCTGCCGCCTGGAAATATGAGGCAGAGTGGTCGCCTGACAGCAAGTACTTGCTATATTCCGACCGCACACTCAAACTCTGGTTGCTCGATGTTCAGACCGGTGTCCAGAGGGAAGTGACCAAAGGGGCCAACAGTGAAATACGTGCCTATGGCTTCTCGCCCGATTCAAAATGGATTACCTATCAGAAAGAGGGCAGCAATGAGCAGGCGGCTGTGTGGGTATATAACATCGCAGATTCAAAGAACTACCAGATCACTGACAACGCTTTTGATGATGTTTCCCCGGTTTTCTCCAAAGACGGAAACTACATTTTCTTTGCATCAAACCGGGATTTTAATCTTGCATTTTCAAGTTTTGAGTTCAATTACCTCTATAATAAGGCGACCCGCATCTTTGCTGTTGTGCTGAAAGCCGATGGACCGAAACTGATGAAGGACAAGAATGATGTTGAAGCAGTGAAGGAACCCGAAAAGGATAAGGATCCAAAAAAGGATAAAAAGGATAAACCTGATGCAGATCCGGCTAAAGGGGATGAGGGCGTAAGAGTCGTCATTGATTTTGAAGGAATTACAAACCGGATCATTGCGCTGCCGGTGGAGGCCGGTGATTATTTCGGACTGGCAGCAGCAGACGGTGGGTTGCTATATCTGACCGGAGGCAAACTGATGCGCTATAACATTGAGGAAGAAAAATCAGAAGAGATTCTTGAGAAGGCAAACAACTATGCAGTTTCATCCGACGGCAAGATGTTGCTGTATAACTCCGGTGACAATTACGGAATTATAAAAATAGCTCCATCGCAAAAGCCCGGAACCGGAAAACTTGATCTGACTGAACTGGTGATGAAGATAGATCCAAGGAAGGAATGGAATCAGATCTATACCGATGGCTGGCGCATCTTCCGTGATTATTTTTATGTAAGCAACCTGCATGGGGTTGACTGGACCGGTCTGAAGGAAAGATATGGCTCCATCATGCCTTTTGTCGGTCACCGGGCCGACCTGGATTATATCCTGAGTGAAATCGTGGCGGAGTCCAATACCGGTCACTCTTATGTTGACTGGGGCGACTTCAAACAGGTGAAAAGGGTGGAAGGAGGTTTGCTTGGCGCTGAACTGGTTGCCGATGAAGCTGCCGGCCGTTACCGGATTGCGAAAATATATGACAATGAGAACTGGAACCCGGAGCGGCGTTCTCCGCTGACCGAACAAGGTGTGAATGTTAAGGAAGGTGATTTCCTGATCAGCATCAACGGCAGGGAAATAACCTTAAAGGACAATCCGTATGAATTCCTTGAAAATCTGGCTGATAAGAAGGTTGAAATATCGGTCAATACAGGCAGCGAAACCACCGGAGTCCGCACCTGCCTGATAGAGCCTGTAAAAAGCGAACTGGAGCTGATGTATCTCAACTGGGTCAATGAGCGCAGGGCCCTGGTTGATAAACTTTCGGATGGTAAGATTGGATATATTCACGTTCCCAACACGGCTGTGGAAGGAAACCGCGAGTTGCACCGGGGGCTTTACGCTTATCACGACAAGGAAGCCCTGATTATTGACGACCGTTACAATGGTGGTGGTTTTATTCCTGACCGCATGGCCGACCTGCTCGACCGTAAAACGCTCAGTTACTGGCACCAGAATAACCTTTTGCCGGGTAGGGCACCGGCCATTGCTCACGATGGACCCAAAGCCATGCTGATTAATGGCTATTCATCCTCGGGTGGCGATGCGTTTCCTTACTATTTCAAGAAACTCGGCCTTGGCAAGCTGATCGGAACCCGCACCTGGGGTGGCCTGGTTGGTATTTCAGGCAACGCCCGCCTGGTGGATGGCGGAAATATTTCAGTGCCCAGGTTTGGTATTTTCAATGAAAGCAGCGAATGGATCATCGAAGGCATCGGCGTCTATCCTGATGTAGAGGTGATCGAGCGCCCTGAACAACTGGTCAAAGGCGTTGATCCCTGCATTGAAAAAGCGGTTGAAATGCTGCTGAAGGAACTTGAAGCACACCCGGTTAAGAAAGTGAATCCACCTGCACCACCCGACAGGTCAGGCTGGAACGAGAAAGAGATAAAATAAGAGGCTGTCTCATAAGTTAGTATAGGCTTCGTTCCGATAGCTATCGGAACCGCTCTGCCTGACATCTGATAATCAATTGATTGCCATATTGAGTCCCGATAACTATCAGAGATTTTCCGGGGGTTGTTCATTTTAGTAAAACGTTACTTGAACCTAAAATCCAGCTTAAAATCATAGAGCCAGGGGACTTTGGGATTTATGCCTTCATTCACAAGTTTTTCAGGTAGTCCTTGGTAGTTTTGTTGCAAATTTAACTCATTAGGGGCATTATAGCATGTCACAATTATGGTGTCATTCTTTACTCTTATATCACCATCAATTTTGGAAAATACTGCATCTGCCAAATGAGTTGAGTTCCAATTTTTATATGGCTGGGGCAGCTTTTTTCTAAATTCATATGTTGCTGCCTGTGCCAACAAAGCCAAAGACATTTTACCATACCTGATGTTGAGGTTAAATGTTGAAGCTCTGTCAAAGCCCATTGCTCCATCAAAGTTAAAAAATTCCTCTATTGACCATCTTTCAGGGTATGCTACTGAAAGCAGTTCCTCAACCGGTTTATCAGATAAGGCCAGAAATGATTTGAATGTAAAATCTTTTCGGGTTTCACCTTCACGCTGACAGATGAGCCTGTATTTTTCCTTAGACCCATCAAAATTGAATTTTGTTTCTGCAATAGCATACCCTGCCCATTTTCTTTGGTACTCCAGAGATCTTTCTATTTTCTTAATTCTCTCGGTAGATATTGCAGGTACCAGAAATTGAAAGTTGCTGTTTTGATCAATGCTTTGGATCAAATGCCCGGTAAAGTGTTCCTTGTCGGCCAATACCAATGCATTCTTGTTTACCTTTTCCACTAGTTTCATCAATGTTATTGTTGCCTTTGATGTATTCACCCCAGGCGAGCCTATGCCACAACCTATAGGTTGGCCGGTTTGGGTATCAAGTGCAAAAAATGTTTGCAACATTTTTCTGGATGGTTCATCGGGTTGCTTTTTCTTTTTTGGCATTATTCTTTGGGAGGTCGATGGAATACGATGGGGGTCTATGGCTATATTATTGCCTTGGTAATGACCGTTATTGAAGCGAACCAGGGCCAATGCTTCCTGTAATTCTATGCTATCCTGAACAGTGTGCTTATCAAGAAGTTTATGGACCTCTTCGTCGGTAACCAGAAATCCAAGTCCATTAAGCAGTTCGAACCCCTGATGCGATATGTAGTTATTCTTTCTTATGCGATTATTGCATAGTGCAGCTTCGTTAACTATTTGCATAGCTATCCTGGGGTCAATAGCCTTATCGGCAATCCCAGTGAACCCTTGTATCAAATCCCAACTACCAAGGCGAAGGTGCTCGGCAGCCAAGAACCATAATCCGACAAATGTCCCACTTATCTTTTTTGAAAGGCTTTCCCTGAAAAATCTCTCTATTCCGGTATTGTTGATTTTAACTTTTGATGTATCTCTCTTGGTTACCCGAATATTAATTTCTTTCCTTTGCTTCTCATTTTTGGGGTTCAGAACATGCGTTTTTTTTGGAGCCCAAACTCCGTAATTGTCCTCTCAACACTACGTTTGCTTACCTTATATCCAAGTTGGTTCAGCTTTTGGGAGATCACAGCAGCATCGGCAAATGGATCCAAAAACCTAAGTCGGATTATCTGGTTTAAAACTTCCTTTGTTCTGACAGGCTGCTTTTCCGAGCCGGTTTTCTTGTCAACCAGTGCTAGCGAGCCACTTTCATGATATCTCTTCAACAACTGATAGTACCGTTGTTCGGTGTATCCGTACTTTCTTATTGCTGCTTTTACCCCAATAGTGCAATGACCTTCAATCAGCATGGCTAGTTTCTTACCAAGACTATCGTTTTCGTCAATGAGAAAATCGATGTCTTTTAAACCTTTGATTGGTATCTTCATTGTTTTAAGTTTAAGTTAGATCAAAGTAAACTAAAATAATATATGGCGGTAAATATACAAACATTTTTTACTTTAGCAAATATAATAAGATTATAATCCAACAAAAAGACTTGAAAATAAAGGATAGGTAAGAATGCAAAGTTCGCTAGATAAAATACGCCTCCGCCATATTTAAATATAGTAATATTAAATCGCTAAGAAACAATAATTATGATCGAATGAGCTAAAGTGCCTATAATAAAATGCTATCAGATTGCTATGCGGAAAATACTGCCTTAGTCCCGATAGATAACTAAATTAAATTTAGCTTGTAAAATCACTGAAAGCTATCGGGATCGAAATATAGACAATTTCAGGCTTTTGAGACAGCCTCAATATTTTTACCTTTGATTAAATCCTGATCATTACGCCAACGTTATTCCTGACGCCATTGTTCGAGGTTTTCAGATTATTAATATCAGGTTATAATTACGTTCATGATCGCCTTGTAACACAGAAATATCATCCAGCCGGATCCCTGGTGCAAAAAATACGGAAACCGGCATGTAAACAAATTTGAGCTATTTTTAATCCACTCGATTCATTCAAACCATTCACAGAATTCCTCCGGAAAATAAAAACCATGTCACAGCACTCTCATGAAGAACCGGTTGAAGTATATGCAGGCACCGCCTGGCATGCCGGATTATTAAAAAGTATGCTTGAAGATACCGGAATTCAGGCTTTTCTTATTGATGAGATCATCGGAACACTGAACCCGTGGTGGACAGCCCCCGGTGGCGCAGGATCGGTAAGGGTTGTGGTTGATCCTTCCGACCTGGAAAAAGCAAAACTGATTGTACTTAAATTTGAGGATAACCTGAAGTAATAAAAAATCTGTAAAGATCAAATAATAGTTACAGCAGTTCCATCTACTTTCCACACCCATGCCTGAATACCTGTTTGTTTCTCAGCGGACAGATGCCAGGTTATTATGCATGAATGGGCTGGAATACAGAATCCCTTTTGCTAAGTGAACTGTAGGCGGGTATCACTACCACCATAAATATCATCAGAACAATATATATAGATGTATGTTTATATTTTGATACAGAATGCCTTATTGTTTAATAAACCACTCCCAAATTATGAAAAACAATATACTCCTCACATGGATCCTGCCCGTGTTTTTAGTTTCCTTCTCAATCCAGGAGGCTAATGCCACCAAACATATTGTAAACACGCAAAATTTCATTTTTAACCCGGCGAATCTCACCGGCGTTTTTGTTGGTGACACCATCCGATGGGTATGGGTAAACGGAGTCCATACCACAACTTCAACAACCATCCCTCCTGGTGCGGCATCGTGGAACAGTCCGATAAGCAATTCAGTAACATTTTTCGAATACCGCGTTACCATTGCCGGCACATACAACTACAGGTGCACACCCCATGTGGGAATTGGAATGATTGGTTCATTTTCCGCGGCAAATCCTCCTTCCCTCGCCGTGACTCCATCGAATCAGAATGTCGGTCCTGAGGCCGGGAATACCTCTTTTACCGTAACTACCACGACAAACTGGACAGCGGTCAGTAATCAGCCCTGGTGTACGGTAACTCCATCAGGATCGGGCAATGGAACCATTATTGCTGTTTATGGTCAGAATAATCAGCCATTCTCAAGGGTCTCGGACATCACAGTGAGTGCAGCCGGAGCTACCCCGGTCGTGGTGACAGTTACCCAGGCACAATCGGTCAACAAAACCCTGAACCTAACATTGTTTCTTGAAGGGCTGTTCAACGGAACGGGTATGAATCAGGCCCAGAATGCCTCTGGTAATCAGTTCACTGGAAACACTGCCGATCAGGTCTTCATCGAATTGCGTAACACCACTCCACCATACACTCTTGCAAGTGGCCCGTATACGGCAAATGCAAGTAATACCGGCGTGGCTTCACTGAATATACCGGGTTTGTCTGATAACAACTATTACATTGTTGTTAAACACCGGAACAGTATTGAAACCTGGAGCGGCAACCCTGTTTCATTCAGCAACCCATTGATTGCCTATGATTTCACCTCTTCCGCTTCACAGGCTTATGGTGGCAACATGAAACCCTTGTCAGGAAAATATGTGTTCTACGGAGGTGATGTCAATCAGGATGGTCAGGTGGATTCCGGTGACATGACCCCGGTTGACAATGATGCCTCCAATTTCACTTCCGGATATATTGCCAGTGATGCAAATGGTGATGGGACCATTGATACCGCAGATATAACAATTCTGGATAATAATTCAGCTGAATTTGTCGGGGCTGTTACACCATGATTGCGTTATTATTACCGTTGTTCCGGGGATCAAAATGAAATTTGCTGACCCTGTGCCGGAATAGACTGTAACCATATCTTCTGAAGCCATAATTTTTTGCACGGCGAAATGGCCATTCATCCGATAACGGTGACCTTGCAGACTCAGGAACAGAAGTAAAATTCTGTAAGTAATCCTTCAGAATTGGTACAAGGGTAAACAATATGCGGTAAAAGATGTTATTTTCCACGGATCAACAGTCTGAGTGATTTGTTGTGAATGCAGCCGTAGCTAAAAAAATACAGATCCGGAGATCATATACTGATTCTTAAATATGTATTCCGGATAGTTTAAACCGCTGTTTTTCCGCTTCAGCATTGATTCAGTCACCCCAATTTTATAACTGTGGAAAATAGTAATATTGAAGGGCTGCTTGACACATCCCAGGCAATTCTGGACCTTATTTCAGGATGGTCGAAACCCGCCTCCTACCTTCTGGTTGCCTCAGCAGTGTTGGCGGTTGCCCTGATTATATCCTACAGGGCAAAAAAAAGGATACTGTTCGGTGCTTGGACAAACCGATACGACCCCGACGACATTGAACTCGGGAAAAGTATAGCAGATTTGCTGCTCTTCAAACTCAGGTACATCAAACGCACCCATGAATTATCGAGTACCCGGATCAGCCTGTGGAATACTTTTGAAGACATTCCCAGCTTCCGTCAGAACCTCGACAAGGAGATTGATCTGCTGGCCTCTGTGCAACTCGGTAACTACGGGAAAATAATATCCGGCAGCTTTACCTTTCTTTTCAGACTGTTTCCATTGTTTATAAAACCGGCATCCCTGAGCGGAACGATCAACCGATATGGGGAGAAGAAAACCATCCTGCATATTTCACTCGACAATTACAGCCCGAGAAAATGGCTTAAGTCTGAAAATCTGTTATGGGAGAAGGTTCATGAGAGTCTGGAAAAGGAGAATATCCCGGAAGTAATTGAAGAGATGGCTTACCGGATTTATATTGATCTAACCGGGGGTGATCTGTTCAAATCATGGCAATGTTTTATGTATTTTACCCGGGGACTCAGAAGTTACCTGAACTATACCGAACTGAAGAGGCAAAGCGATCTTGGGGATGCTGAGAAGTTATACCTGCAGGCCCTTGAATACGAAAACACCAACCCTGTTGTTAAGTACAATCTGGGTGTCCTCAAATATTATCAGTACCAGGATCATCTAAACGATGAAGCCATCGCCTGTTTCAGGCAGGCGCTTAACTGCAACGACCGCAACCTGAGGGCAAGGGCTTCCAGTGCAATGGCGAATGCACTTGGCCAGAAATATACGCGTTACAAAACAGGCAAGCCCGACTCAGATGAAACCATTCTTGATGCCATGGAATTTGCCGAAAGGTCAGTGATTCTGAATAAAAAACTCGACTCCGCTTACAAGTCCCTGGCCTACACCACCCATCAGTACGGTGAAGCACAGGCTGCCAGGGAAAATAACAGGATTGAAATAATCACTGACTATGAACACAAATCCACACAAATCCGCATAAAAGCAATTCACCATTATAAAAGAACCCTCAGGCTGAACCGCAAGCATTTTATGGCCCAGAACAACCTTGCCAATCTCTATCTTGAATGGGCAATCCAGTTGAATGGAAACAAAACAGCATTTTCCTTTTTCCATGCCTGGAAATTCAGAATGAAGGAATCATTTACCCAACAGGTTGTCATCGATAGAAATTACTTCTTAAAAAAGGCGGTTTTTCACTGCGAAGAAGCACTGAAGGTAAACCCATCATACCAGTTTGCCTTTGACAATCTCGGAAACGCCTGGTTTGAACGCAAAGACTACAACAAGGCTTATCTGGCATACCAGAATGCGATCTTATATGCCCAGAATTATGCCGAGGCGATCAATGACATGGCCATGCTGTTTCTTATGAAGGAGTTTGAGGGATACAATTTTCAGAAAGCATGCGAAAAGCATCAGGAAGCGCTGAATGTATTGAAGGATGAACCTAAACGGAAGGAAAAACTGGTTAACGCGTTCAAAAAGCGGATGTCTGACCTGGAGCTTACTGAAAAGGATTGTCCGGATATTAATTGAATATATGTCAATAATGTATTTGTATGACACCTGGCTCACAAAAACAGGCTGGAAACAATTCTCAGGATTCTCTGTTAATATTCTGAAAAATCCGTGAAAATGAGAAAGCATCTGGTCATCTTTTCCTTAATACTGTTGTCTATACAGGGAGGCAAAGCACAGATCAACCTGATCGGATCCAGTGCAGCCCGGAATCCAGATATGATCAGCATTGTTAAATGGCAGGCACTTGACACCGCCTCCATAACCAGCTATCCTACTCCGTTGGAAGCCTATGTTTTCGGATCATCGGTATTTGATGCATGGAACAGCAACTACTACATAACAGGCATAAGTGCTGATACCACCGGCCTGCTTACATTCAATACGGAAACAAATGCCAATACCATCGGTGCTTGCAGAACATTTTCGGGCATAACGGAAATCGACATGAGTACCGGTAAAATCTACACGCTGACCTCTGACTCCATCGGCTACTTCAGTGTAAATGAATATGATATCAAGACCGGGGCAGATGGTTTACTGGGCGTGATTTATGAACCCGGCATTTTGGGTATTATAGCCGATGCAACGGGGTTTGATTCAAATAACGGAATTCTTTATTATGCCGGTTATGACAATACGCCCTACCACTGCCTTTATGCCATTCCTGTCCGAAACAGCAGCTTTTCCTATTCCAAAACTACCCTTTCAGCAGAAGGACCTGGAAACAATTTCACCGGTCTCAACTACGACAACATCAACAATACCCTTTATGCGCTGAATGCAAGGTTTGATTCCTCCTGGAACTATACCGGCAGTTTTTTGGTTGAAATCGACAAACAAACCGGAGATGTAATTACCCGGGGTTCACTGGCTGAATTCCCCTGTTTTGTAGCCGGTTCTTCTTCTTTTGATCAGAATTCCGGAAGCATGCTGCTCGTAGGCATCGACACCGGCAATGTATTAAAAATGATTGTTTTTGACACATACAGCAATACTTACCAGGCCGGTTTTGTTCCAGGGAATGTTTCGGAGATTGCGTGCGACAATTCGGCTTTTGCAAGAAACGCCTACACAATCACATCGGCCAAAGAGGTGGCAACCCCGGCGATGCGTGTGTTCCCAAATCCAACCAGCGGAATAGTTACCCTTGACGGAGTCGATGTTTCAACCGGTGATACTCAGGTAAATATTTTCAGCCTCAACGGGCAACTGGTTTTTCAGGAGAACTTCCGGCTCCGGCCGGCAATCACACTAAACATCGCCAACCTGAAAAGCGGAACCTATTTTCTGAAAATAATCAGCCATAATAACATTGAAACCTGCAAACTACTGATTAATTAAGTAATCAGAACTTTCAGGCAGAATGTAAAAAGGGGACTTCACCAATTTCCCCAATTTCCCGACCACTTAGCCGCTAATGAAACATTCTATCATTTTTAACACAATATTATGCAATCAGGAACAATAGAAAATCCCTGGAAACTGAAGACTCCTCCCCTTTCATCTGAATTTACCATGCACAGGGATGTTAAAGATGACAGGGAAGTGTTGGTTTGTACGGTCGGGAAGACTGTGCTGTACTATGATTACCGGTGCATCGACGACCTTCATGCGATGCTGAAGAAACACGGTGACTGGATGGAACTGGGAAGTGCCGATGAGCAGAAACCCGCCAGAGAAGGAACCGTTGAAGCATGGGGGCGTTCAGCAGACAATCCGGTTGGTGGCTGGTATGGCCTGAAAAAGGGATTGCGTGGGCGGTTTGGCATGTATATACCCCCGCTGATGGAGACCCTTGGATTGGCTGAACTGACACATGAAGCCAAAGGCAATAAAATGAGAACAATATAAAATACCCGGTGAAATGGCATACAGCGAAAATCTGGCCGACAGGACAAGAGAAATCATCTCATTAACCCATGACAATGTGGAAGAGAAAAAGATGTTTGGTGGTCTTTGTTTTATGGTAAACGACAAGATGTGCCTTGGCGTGATGGATGACCATTTGATGGTTCGCCTTGATCCGGCAAGGTATGATGAGGTGGTTGAACTCGATGGTTGCCGGCCGATGGATTTTACAGGGAAAACTATGAAAGGTTATGTCTATGTTGAAAGTGAAGCACTGGATTCAGATAAGAAAATGAAATTCTGGATTGACCTCGCCCTTGAGTTTAACCGGATTGCAAAGCCATCGGTAAAAAAGAAAAAACTGAAATGATAACGGGACAAACGGATGCTTTTCTCTGAGACCGGCCGTCACTTTTACCGTATCCCTGATCTGAGTTGCCTTCCGTGAGATTTGATCATAACCGGCTAAAATCATAGCTTTGTATTCGCGTTAGCAGTTGCTGTTTTAAGACCTTAACACCCCTCAACGAGACAACCTTATGAAGCATCCTGAATATATGGTCATCCTGTACGTTGCCGATCAGCAACTGAGCAGGGATTTCTATTCCAGAGTATTACAGATGGAACCGGTTCTTGATGTGCCCGGGATGACTGAATTTGATCTGATGCAGGGGCTGAAACTCGGTCTGATGCCGGAAAACGGGATTGCCCGGATCCTGGGAGACAAAACTGAACACCCGTCAGCCGGTCATGGGATTCCCCGTTGTGAACTTTACCTCCTGGTCGAAAATCATTCAGAGATGTATAATCGTGCGACAAATTCAGGTGCTTTTGAAGTAAGCATGGTTCAGGATCGCGACTGGGGCCACAGTGTTGGTTACGTTTCCGATCCTGACGGACATATACTTGCTTTTGCAGGAAAATTATAAGTGTTTGAATGGTAAAAGAATAGCTGTTGAAGTCAGCATAAAATCCGGTACCAGGGTTTAAAAGTTTCCGGTTTTTGCAATATATGTTCATATGCCAAACAAGCTTTTCAGGCTTACTGACAGCAGATAAGATGAATTTCCCGAGTCCGGCAGCTGACCATACGCCGGGAAACAGCTCTCGTATTTCTGACAGGTGCTGTGGCAGGCAAACCATCTTTTTTCCCGTTTGTCAATGGAACAAAACATGCGAAGTATCGCTTATTCACCCCAGAGTTGGTGTTGTCTGACCGGGAGATACAGACGCTAATCAGGAAATAAATGACCTTGCAGCATAAGATTTTTTCATCCGGGTTGTCTGATTAACTGATGATTTCACGATCTTTACATGGAATTCATTTGTAAGAAGTCTGCATCAATATCAAATAATCAATCATTTTTATAATCAATCAGAATAATGAATCTTGACTTGCTGCTTGAATATAATCCCATCCTGCTTGCACTGTTTGCAACGTTGTTCACCTGGGGGCTTACTGCATTGGGTGCTTCAATGGTTTTTTTCTTTAAGACCATCAACAGGAAAATACTCAACTCAATGCTGGGATTTGCAGCCGGGGTGATGGTTGCGGCCAGTTTTTGGTCGCTATTAAAACCTGCCATTGAAATGGCTGAAGAAAATGGCAGCATACCCTGGGTTCCGGCAGTTGTAGGCTTTTTATCAGGGGGTGCCTTTCTTTTGCTGATCGATAAAATACTGCCTCACCTTCACCTGGGTTTGTCGATCGATAAAGCAGAAGGTATCAAAACTACCTGGCAACGCAGTGTTTTACTGGTTCTTGCAATTACCCTGCATAATATACCTGAAGGACTGGCAGTAGGTGTAGCCTTCGGTGCTCTTGCCAACAACCCTGACACCGGGATGCTGGCCGGTGCGGTTGCCCTCTCCATTGGTATTGGATTACAAAATTTTCCGGAAGGGGCCGCCGTATCGATTCCGTTGCGTCGCGAGGGTTTTTCAAGACTGAAATCGTTTAACTACGGGCAATTGTCTGGTGTGGTTGAACCCATAGCCGGAGTCGCCGGAGCATACCTGGTTTTGATGATTACACCACTCCTGCCTTACGCACTGTCTTTTGCTGCCGGTGCCATGATATTTGTCGTTGTTGAAGAACTCATTCCTGAATCACAGTCAGGCAATGAAACTGACTTTTCAACCATCGGCGCTATGCTGGGTTTTGCTACCATGATGCTCCTTGATGTAGCATTCAGCTAAAAACCTGTTTATCCGGATCAGATACTCAGGTCAGTGAAATTCATGAAGGATTTTACAAATAATTTTGCGGAATGTGTTTTAAGTTTCCTGGCAGATAATAATACATTTATCACAAATGTCCGGTGTAACAATGTTGAAAATGCTATAATGCCTGAAATACCGCTTCCCTGCAGGACTTTGTAAGCAGTGGGGGTTTAATTCTTCACAATATTTCACCCCTGATGGGTAGTTCCGATAGCGACATGATATTGGTGAAGAGTAATTCTAGATTTAATAAAAAATCCTGCAGGGAGATATATTTTTTTTCGGACAGTAGTGATATTGAATAAAAATAAAGGTGTTTAACCGCAACGAAATGGCGGAACAATCGGTGGCACAATGGTTCGTTTGCGTTACCGTTCATTATGTGATACCCTTCGGAAACAAACTCACGATCAAAGCAAAAATCAACCATTTATCTTCATTCAAAACATTCCATTGGCATGCATCCTGTTGAAGATTTTATTTACCGCTACGAAAACCCCGAAAGAGACATCATGCTGATTTTATATCATCTGATTTCTGAACAGCCCGGTATTACTGTACAATTAACCTTTAATCTTCCATTTTTTTATTGTAAAAACTGGATTTGTTATTTATATCCGATGAAAAAAGGCGGTGTCGAACTTGTTTTCACCCGTGGGAATGAATTGTCAGATGAATCGAATCTGCTTCATGCAAAAGGCCGTAAACTTGTGAAAGGAATTGCTTTCAGACAGGTGAATGACATTCCACGACAGTCAATCCTTGAATTGCTCCATGAGGCACTTTTACTTGATCAAATGGTTCCCTATAGTTATCCGGAAAAGAAAAAAAGACCCTGAGTATTTCAGCCAAAGCGGGTATTCTGCCTCAACAGGCACTTCGGTATTTGAGTGCTCTGCCGAAAGGGCTTTCAACCAGGAAGGAACACACCTCTTCTTACGCCTTTGCCACCCCAACATTAAGTCATTTACTTTGTTTTTTATGTACCTTAGCAGGTTACATAAAATCAAACTTCCTATTAAACAGTAATATGTTCAGGTACCCGGCCTTATGGATGATTCTGATGTTGCTGATGGTGTTTTCATGCAGCCGTCCGGAGGCAGTCGTGCCCGATGCTGACATACCGGCATCAGGTCAGTCTGATTTTGAAATGACTTTCAACAGCCCGGTAATTGTCTTTGTTTATCCAGATCACAAACAGGCGGAAAGCCTTAAAAAAGAAGCCGGTACTGATTATTTTTACAAACTTTCGGATAAAAGCGGAACTGAGTTTGCCAAAGCCCGGAATCTGGCTGAAAGGTATAAACTTGCAACCTGGTCAGGAACAACAGCCAAATACAGGTTTGTTACCCGTGATGGCACTGTTGTTGACATGGATCTGAGCCGGACATCGCAACCCTGGAAACTGATTATTTTCAACGGGTCGGATGCACCAGTGCTGGCTAATCCTGAAGAGGCACGGACCGTGATAACCCTTGCCTTTCACCTCAAACAGCGGCCTGATGGGAAAACAAATGGAATCGACAAATCAGATCAACTTCCATCAGGAAATCAGAATTTCCATCTGGCTGAAAGCAATCAGGTAATTGATTCCCTTCCCGGATTAAAGGAAACGACCATCAGGCTCTTAATCCTTCCCGGACAGGCTCCGCCACCAATACGCGATAAAACGGAAGGAATCAGAATTGTCAACAGTTATATCAGTCCTCATAGACGGTTCTGGATAGAATTTGACAACGATATGTTTTCCAACACAGACAGGTATTACACCAATGGGGTAGTAATTGGCTATACTGCTCCGGCGCTGACTTCCTGGCGGTTGAACCGGCTGATGATCGGTCGTAACCGGAACAGCGTAGTGCATTCTGCCATCAGTCTGCATCATGGCATGTTCACTCCGTTAACCACCAGGGAACCTCCACCACTTGTTTATGACCGGCCTTATGCCTCAACGTTGTACCTGCGCTATTGTCAGGTTTCAGAAGATGAACAGGCGGGCGTCCGCCAGACCTGTGCCATTGAAGCCGGCGTAATTGGTGACGCAGCCCTCGGTCAGCTGCTTCAACGTTCAGTACATGCCGGTCTCCCCTCAAATGATGAACCTCAGGGCTGGGAAACGCAGATCAGAAACGATCTGGTGCTGAATTATAATTTAGATGTGCAGAAACAACTGGTAAAGTCAGGGCATACAGAAATTTATGCCGAAGGTTCGGTAATTGCCGGCACTCTGCACACCAGGGCGTGCATGGGTATCCATGCAATAACAGGTAATTTCGTACCTGGTCTTACACCTCTGCCTGAGAATTTCAGCGGATTATTACAAAAAGGAAAAAACTGGCAGTACGGTCTGCGTGCCGGGCTTGAAGTGAGGATGGTTGCTTACGATGCTTCATTGCAGGGCGGGCTCTTCAACAGGAATAATATTTTTGCCTTAAAACCCGATGAAATAGAAAGGCTTGTTGCTGCCATGCATGTCGGGCTCTTTGCCGCTTATAAAAAAGTCGGACTGAGTCTTTCACAATTTTACCTTAGTCCAGAATTTAACTCAGGGAAACAGCATTTCTGGGGACAAGTTGGTTTGGATTTTGGGTGGTAATTTACATTTACAGATTTTGCAATGAAATCCCGGGAATCCTGATTCCGGAAAAGGATGAGAGGAAAAATAGCAAGAAGGGAGGCTGAGGGCATTGGGGACCAGGAAGAAGTGAAAAAGAATTTTGAACTTCTGATTTCCAATCAGTTTTTGAGGTCTGTCGCATCTGCAAATATTTATGCAACTTCAAAGCCCGGACTGAACCAGGGTTTGAGCCTGAACCTCAGTTAAAGACATTAACCAGAATTTTTCAGGTTAGCTTTAAACCTTTATCAATGAATATGATCATCGACTATATGAGGTACCTGCTTCTCGCTGCCACAGTACTGATTTCAACCTTAACGGATGAAACAGTTCCGGTTGCCCAGTTCAATGCACCTGACTCAACATCAGTTACATTGTTGTTTGCAGGTGACATCATGCAGCATGGCCCACAGATTGATGCGGCCTGGAATGAGGCTGATTCCACTTACAACTATCAACCGTGCTTCAGCTATATAAAACCGGTGGTTTCAGCATACGACATTGCTATTGCCAACCTTGAGGTTACCCTGGCCGGGAAACCCTATACAGGATACCCTCAGTTCAGTGCCCCCGATGCCCTGGCCGTTGCGCTCAAGGATGCAGGATTCGATGTGCTTGCAACTGCCAACAACCATTGCTGTGACCGGGGAAAATCAGGGCTCGTCCGCACCATTCAGGCACTCGACAGTATCAATATTTTGAGGACCGGCACTTTCCGCGACAGCGCTGATCTGGAGGATCATCATCCGCTGATTCTGAATAAGAATGACATAAAGATTGCCCTGCTGAATTACACTTATGGGACAAACGGATTGCCGGTTTATGAACCAACCATTGTTAACCAGATTGACAGCAACAGGATAGTCACAGACCTTAAATCGGCGAGGAAATCAGACATTGATTTTGTCATTGTTTTCTTTCACTGGGGTAATGAATATCAGTCACAGCCAACTGCAGAGCAGGAATTACTGGCCGGGTTGTGCCGAAAGAACGGAGCTGACGCTGTAATCGGGTCACACCCGCATGTCATTCAGCCCATGGAATACCATGCGCCGGACTACTCAAATCCGGCAGGATATCTGCTGATCTATTCCCTCGGAAATTTTGTTTCAAACCAGCGTGACCGCTACAAGGACGGAGGAGCAATGATCGGCTTTACCCTGACAAAGACATGGAATAAAAAGACCATTGCCCGCCCTGAATATCATCTGACCTGGGTTTACAATCCTATAGAAAATGGCAGGAAAACATATTATATCCTGCCTGTTAAACCTTCTGAAAGCGATACCTTTCCGGACTCTTCATCGATTAGAAAATTGAAACAATTCACAAACGACTCAAGAGATTTACTGAATACCGGGAAATTTACAGTACCTGAGTTCCGGCCCGGAGATCAACAATAATATCTCAGAAATTCATACTATACCGGGATCTCCATCCGCAATGGGAGATAAACAAGTTATTCAGGCCAGCTATTAATAACTGCGGCGGGCTAAGAAATTGAGGTTTACCAGGAATTACTGAGCCGGATTCACTGGCTCCGGACCCTGAAACATGCACAGGTGGTGCAGAGAAACCAGTCATTGTATCAATCTCAACACGTACCGCTTCAAATCAGGTGAGATAACAGAGGTAAATCCTGACGGCAGACCCCGTTCCATACTGCTTCTATTGTTCCCAACACCTGCCATTTCGTCACAAAGGTTTTCAACATGGCAGCCTTCTCTTTTTTATAAAAAATTTAAATCGCTTAATTATCACTACCTTCAGAATTAATCTGATCTTACAGGCTGCCAGTGGCATACTAATTGAAGCTTGCGGAGAAAACGATTTTGCATGAAAACAAGAGTTATCCAGTCCCTTGCTGAGCTTAAAGCTATTGCTGCAGCCGGTGAACGCAGTTTTCTTTTACTTTACAAAAGCAATTCAGCTACCTCAGGTTGCGCTGAATCCTATATTGATGAGGCCGCACTCGCGTTAGAAGATGCAGTTGTAATGAAAGCCGATGTAACAGCCGTCAGGGATATTCACCCGGCTTTTGGCGTTGATACAGTTCCATCGCTGCTTGTATTTGAGAAAAACGAGCTGAAAAACATCATCAAAGGCTGCCAGACAGCTAACTATTATAAGAACCTGATCGTTAACCAGCTTTATCAGGCAGGTTCTGAACAGGCAGGCGGGCATAGTGTTACAGTCTATTCAACCCCAAGCTGTTCATGGTGCACAACACTGAAGAATTATCTGCGTCAGCATAAAATCCGGTTCACAGATATTGATGTTTCTGCAGATCCGGCCATGGCACAGGAACTGGTGAACCGAACCGGTCAGAGGGGAGTACCGCAGACTGAAATCAACGGTGAAATGGTGGTCGGATTTGACAAAGCCAGGATCAACCGCCTGCTGAATATTAATGGGTAGTCTTCCTGTTCCCCCGGCTTTAAAAATATCCGGAGCGGGGTTTTTAATAAATTGTTCATAATATAAACCAACAATAAACCAAGCATATGAAAGAATTTCAACCCATTAATCAGAATGTTCTGCTCGATTGGAACCAGCCATCCGGTGAACAGCGCACTTCAGGCGGCATTATTATTCCCGACACGGCGAAGGAAAAGCCCCAGACAGCCCGGGTGATTGCCACCGGCAACATTGAAAACATCGAAATATCAGCCGGGGATATGGTTCTTTTCCGCAAATTCTCTGGCACTGAAGTGGAGTTTGAAGGCAACAGATACCTGATTTTGCCATACAGCGAACTGTTGGCTAAAATCGTTGAAACGGAAAGAATCTGATCACAAAACCATGCGGTGACAGGTTGTTTTGCGGTCTCAGATGATTGGAACCAGCGCTGAAATATCCTGTAATACGGATAATCGGGTCCCGGAGATTGAACTGTGGATAATCCTGAATCCAGGATAAATTACGGGACCCGCAATATCAGGATCAGAATTATTTCCCCTCTGCCTTATTCCTGGCATCCTGAATGGCCTTATCTGACTCCTGACGGGCTTTAGTCATCAGGTTGTCAGCCTGTTTCTGCGCTTCAGCAACCATCTTATCCGCTTTTTCGTTGCCTTCCTTCTTCACCTTCTCGGCAGCTTTCTTGGCACCCAATTCGGCAATCGGTCCATTCTTTTTCCCTTCAGCGATCAGCTGATCTGCCCTTTTGCCGGCTTCAGTCTTTACTTTTGCAGCCGATTCATTGGCAAGTTTCATGATCTCATCAGCCTGCTTCTGTGCATCGGACAGTATTTTCTGTGCACGGGCATTGCCTTCCTCAATGTATTTACCGGCTTCTTCGCGGACTCTGGCAACCGCCTCATCTTTTTTCTGCTGAATTGTCTCGGTAATCTGTTGTTTCATTTCCTTAACCGCATCGGAAGCCAGATTTTTCAGGCTGGTGGATATTTTCGGGTCAGAAATCGTTCCACCGATCAATACTGACACCGGAATTACATCTCCGGCGCTAAAATTCGCCCCTTTTTTATTTGCTTCACCGATAAGGTTGTTCAGCACATTGTTGGCTGCCCCACCAAACTCAGAACGCGGTATTGAAAGCTGCATCACATATTCCATGGTCTCATCGAATGAATTCCACCCCGATATACCGGCCCGGGTTTTACCCAATGCGGTTTCGAAAGGTTTTACAAAAACTTTTCCATCGACCAGTTCGAAAGAGAGATTGATCTTTTCAATTGCCCATTGTTTCAGCTTATCAATTTTAAGCGCATCAGCGATCTTTCCGAAAGTATTGACATTGGAGAAAGTAAGTGCCGGCGATGTAAGCTTACCGCCCCCGTTGATCGAAGAATAAACCGGCATCATGCCTCCGTCAAGGTCGGTTTTCATACTGAACTGAGTGCTGATCTTACCCGAAGCCACCCCTGCAATGGGAGCAATCTTTTGCAGGGTATTGAATGTTTTAAATGCCTTTTGAACATCAACATCCCTGATATCGAGCCGGAAGTCAACGACCGGTTTTCCGGCAATCAGGGTGGAATAGGTTCCATTTACACCAATAGAACCTTCAAGCGTATTCATGTTAAGGTTATCGAGTGTCATCTGCTGATCTTTCACCCTGAGTTTCCCCTTCACATTTTTCAGGTCCATATTATCGTAGACAACCTGTCCGAAGGAGGCATCCATAACGAAATCAATTCCTGCCGGTATCTCTACGATGCCCATGGCAGCTGTGTCTGCAGCACCACTGGTACCAGCCGGTTCCGTCATGAAATCATTCACATTGAAATAAGCGGAATTCAGTTGCATGCTACCTTTCAGATCACCTTTATCAAACATCCAGGCCATAATATTCTCGAGTTTTCCGCTGGCCGACAAGTCATTTTTTCCGATCATGGCTTTCATTACCGGCATTTCTACTATTGCCGGTGAGATGCTAAGTTGCGCTTCCGCAACCGATATTCTTTCCGCAAGTGCCGGGGTTTTGTAAATCACGTTCCTGGCTGCAAGTTCCCCCCCTGCTTTGAACTGATCAAACTGTTTATGTTCAATGGCTGAAAGTTTTCCTTTGGCAAGGATGTCAGCATCCATGATTCCAGAGAGCTCATCCCCTTTTTCAAGTGGATAGAACTTACCGACATCGGCAAGATTCAGCCTTCCCGAAATCTTCATATCAATGAATGGGTCGCTGACGGGAGTGCTGGCATACAGGCGGATATCAACCGGATTGCCGGCCATTTCAAGATGGAGCCTTTTTACATCAATGATGGTTGCATCCGGATCTCCTGAAGCATTGGTTATTCCGGCCTGCATCGATATGTTTTCAACAGGTTCGGGAAGGTCGGGATACCTGAACATGGCACCATCAATGCTGATATCAAGACCAAAACCAGGCATGGAGTTGTCGCTGTAAAGTCCCCTAACAAATCCCTTGATTGCAAGACTGCCTCTGGTCTTAACCGTTGCGAAATCCCTGGTATATACTGCCGGGATCATCGACAAAAAACTGCGGAAATCATTTTTAACCGCTTCGAAGGAAATGTCCATTTCGTATCCGTTTTCAGGCATAGCAAAGTATCCTGAAGCCAGAAGTTCAAGTTCGTTGATTTTCAGGGAGGCATCGGGGAAAGTGAATTTCCAGGCATTCAGATCGGCTCCGATATTCGAGGTAAGGCGGGCATTTGATTTGTTCAGGTAATGTACCCCTTCATAGCCAACCGTCAGCTCCCCTACCGTTGTTTCTGTGTTCAGGTTCGTGATGCCGGCCGTCAGGTCACCCCTGAGTTTATGATTCACCTTCCGGGCAATCACCAGCGTATTGATGCTTGCATCGTCGTATACTATCGTGCCGTTTGTTATGATGAAGCTGTGTAAGGCTATCCTGAAAGGTGAGGCTTGCTCTTCTTCCATTACGGCTGTGGTATCGGCAGAAGGCTTCATGATGTCCCAGTTGGCCCTGCCATCCTGCAAAACCCTGAACTTAAACCCGGGGTCATCCAGTTTCACGGATTCTATTTCGTACCGGGTACCTTTGAAAACACTCATCAGGTCAACGGTCAGCCTGAGCTTTGGAATCAAGACCAGGGTATCGTTTCCGAAATCCCCGATGCCAACCACCGAAAGCTCTGTCAAGCCCAGTGAGAAATCAGGAAAACTCCTGATCAGTGAAAGGCTGACCCCTTTGAAATCAAGGGTTGCATTCAATGATTTATTGGCTTCCATCCTCACAGTTTCAACGATTCTTCCTTTAAATACAATTGGTAGCAGGAAGAGCGTCAGGACAAATACCAGTAATACTATTCCTGAAATTTTTAATGCCTTTTTCATAATCTGAAGGGTGTTTGAACTGTAAGTCCGGGCAGGAAATACATATACTTTTTCTTGTTTCCTGCCTGGCCAATGGATTGCATTAATAACAGAGCGATTTATAAAATGTTGTCTGCTTTACAACCTGAATTCATCACTTTTTCTGCAATGCTGCCAAAGAAACGGCATCCAGAAACCGGAATTTTTTTCAGGGATGCTGTCTGGTACCTGATCTCCGGAAACTTATAAACGTAAAAGCAGGATTGTACTTCCGGACATCAGTTACTGCATGAAAATTCCATGCAGGTTAAGCTGCCAGGCTAAATTATGAAAGATATTCCTGATTACAAAAAAGCGCCGGAGAATCCGGCGCTTTGAGTTTATTGGTTAGCTTCACGAAGCATCTTCAGTTTTGCTTCAAGCATCTGGAGCTCTTCTTTGGCCTTGTCGATCTTTTTCTCAAACTCCTGTTTCAGGAGGTTGGCAGTTTTCGAGTTGGCGAAGAAGCCGATGTTGTTTTCCCAGGTCTTTATCTCATCCTGTAATTGCTGAATTTTACCCAGCACAAAACTGCGTTCCTTGCTGATTACCCTTCCGGCATCCGGCGAATCTTTCGCGATGCGTTCAACCCGGTTGCGATAATTCGTGGCACCCATTGAAATGGATTCCATTTTCAGTTTTTCAAAATGCTTATTGATCAGCAGCCTGAAATCTGTCTGAAGTTTCTCCTTTTCCCTGATCGGCACATGACCGATTTCCATCCACTGGCGCTGAAAGTCTTTCAGGGTTTCAACGGCCTGGTTACGATCGTCACCTACTTCAAACTCTTTCACTTTTTCAATCAGATCAAGCTTGAGTTTCATGTTTTCATCCTCATGACTTGAAACATTTTTGAAATACTCAGTCTTGGTAGAGAAAAACTCATCGCAGGCAGCCCTGAAACGTTTCCAGATCCGGTCGCTTTGTTTGCGCGGGACAGGGCCTATTTTCTTCCATTCGTTCTGCAGGTTGATCAGTTCACGGCTGGTATTTTTCCAGTCGGTACTGTTGCGGAGCGATTCAGCCTGGACACAGAGATCGAGCTTCAGATTGAAATTGTGCATCTGTTGCTCTTTCAATTTATTGAAATACTCCTTCTTGGTATTGAAGAATGCGTCGAGTGAGGTTTTAAAACGCGCCCATATCTCATTATTCTGTTTCTTTGGAGCAGGGCCGATGGTCTTCCATATTTTCAGCAATTCGGTAATCTGTGCTGTTGTATCCTGCCATGCTTTTATCGAATCACTTTCACCTGCCATCAACTGTTCAGCTTTCTCACAGAGAATGACTTTAGCAGCATAATTCTGTTCCAGACTATCCTGCATTTCATTATAATACTCGCGGCGACGTTCATTAATCTTTTCAGTGGCGCTGCGGAACCGATCCCAGAGTTCATCTTTCTTATCCTGGGGAACTGGCCCGACTTCTTTCCATTCCTCATGATATTGCTGCAGTTGCTTGAACGATTTGATGATGGATGTTTCCAGTAACAATTCCTCAGCTTTCCCGCACAGATGAATCTTTACTTCCAGGTTTTTCTTGAGGTCAAGATCTTTCAGTTCCTTATTGATTTTAACCTTATCGAAAAATTTCTCTACCAGAAAATGATAATTCTGCCAAAGTGTATTGATTTCGCCCTTTGGAACCATCCCAATAGTTTTCCAGCGCTCCTGAAGGGTCTTAAACTCGTCATAGGTTTTCTTCAGGGTCTCTTCTGAATTAATGAGCGCTTTAAGTTCTTCGAGAATATGGGTTTTTGCCTCAAGGTTTTTAATCTTAACCTTCTCCTGTTCCTCGTTGTATTTGGCTTTATTCTGTTTATATATGTTAAAGGCTGCTTTAAACCGCTCTTCGGTGATATCGTCCTGCACTGGCTGTACTTCAGCCGGTGTTTCTGTATCGGCTTCAATATTTACCTCGGCGAGTTTCTGGTAAAGCTCCTGTTTATACTCTTTATTCAGTTTTAAAAATGCAACCCTGACCAGTCCGACAGCTGCTTTGATGGCATTGACATTCGGATCCTTTACAAGGTCCTCCAGTTTTTCAACCAGTTGTTCCCGGTTGAGTCCTTCAAACAATGGATTTGATTCTTCGAGATGTTCTTCAATTTCGTCCGGCTCATCTTCATCGGCCGGTTCTTCTGCCACAAGCAGCGATTCTACTGCCTCTGGTACAGTGACCTCTTCAGAAGCGGCCTCTGCAATGACAGGTTCTGATTCAGCAACCAACTCAGGTTCTGATTCAGAAGGCATTCCCTTGTCGTCAACTTGAGGTTCAGCGGATGCTTCTTCAATTACAACCTCAGAAACTGCTTCACTTTCTGAAACAACCGGAGCTTCATCTTCAGTTTCGGCGATGACACCTTCAGTCTCAGCAACGACATCTTCAGTCTCAGCAACAACATCTTCAGTCTCAGCAACGACATCTTCAGTTTCGGCAATGGCAGGTTCAGTTTCGACGATAGCAGGTTCAGTTTCGGTTTCATCAGAAACAGCGGATGGAATCTGTTCCTCCTCAATAGCAGAAGAGGTTTCCGGATCTCCGGCTATCACATCAGCGACAGGCACCTCCTCAACAATGGTTGAATCAACAACTGGCTGATCTTCAATAGTTTCAACATTTTCAACCGTTTCTTCAACGGGAAGGGAGTTCTCATCCTGATTGAGGTTTTCATTCTCAGGATTTTGATCGGACTGGTCTTTCGTTTTCATCAGGAATTCAAATGAATGATTAATAATAGGTTGAGTAAGCATTCCTCACACATCCGGATCTTTATCCACTACCGGTTATTCAACTACAAATGAGATTTCCGGGAAAGGCTTTCAGGCCGTTAATTTATGGAGGCAGGATTTAAACTGTTTCTATTTCAGTTGATTGGGTTCGCAATAATTTCAGGGATGCAAAGGTAATAATTATTCATTGCAAATACACAACTTTTAGCCAATTCCATGATAAAAATTGAGCCCTGATGGTCAGAATACTCAGAGGGGTCTTTTATTGAAAATCAGGTATCCGAACTTCAGGAAAAACGACCAGGGATTATTTTCACCGTTAAAATAATTCACACTTAAACTAATCGGTCCTACCGGGCTAAAATATACAACTGAGCTGGAAGCCATTGGCCAAAGCCTTAATTCAGAAGCATTTCCTGCACGACGTGTGACCGGTATCTGCACTATACCCTTTGTTGGGAGAAAAAGATAGGCTTCAAGCCGCCAGTCAATATTCTTTCTGAGTGAGTAAACATTCCTTGAACCCAGTGCCAGGTATTTATTTGCCCTGAATTGAGGCATAAAGCGAATCCGGCTTTCCGGTACAGGCTGAAAAGCGCTCGAAGCCAGAATAGTGGAAGAGTAATTGCTGAAGAAATTCTGGGATGAAAAGTGAGCTTCCCCATACACACCCATCCGGAATCCCCTGTTTTTAAAAAAATAGTTCTCGTAGATCAGCTGGGCCTGTACCCATGTATGCTGTTTAACAAATTTTTCATCAATGGGCGAAGTGCTGCCGGGGAAATAGCTTTCACGACCAAAAACCATATATGTTTTTAAAGATAGCCTGGCACCACTGCTGGCGAATTCTTTGCGGTTAAGGTTGTTAAATTCCATTACAATACCGGGTGAATAGAACCTGAACATTGTTTTATCAAGGGTATCATATTTTGAATAAAGATTGGTCTGATAGTAATCATCCCGGTTGGTCCCGGTCTGAAATTCAAAAGTGAGCAGCCCGTCGTTGGTAACAGGAAATCCAGCTGCCAGCAGAAGAAAATTATCACGTTCGATGAGGAAATACGGATCTTCATCCTCAAAGAAATAGGTGTTCGTTTTGAAAAAGTTAAATTTATTGAATATAAACTGGGCCTTCAGGGAAAACGGAACCCTTCTTGGGAAATCAATCCTGCTTTCAATCATTCCGGAATTATAAAACCTTCCGAAGTAAGCATTTGCCTGAAGCCGGAGCGAGTTTTTATTCCAGTTGTTGTATTGAAACTGAAGGAATAATTCATTCACAGCACTTGAAGTAACAGCCCCGCCAACAGAAGCCAGCATCTGGTTCTGACTTTTCACATCGAGGAGCAGATCATAAAACCCTGAGGCATTATTATAAAACAACCGGGGATAAATCTGTTCGATCTTGCCTTCCGAAAGGAGTTTGAAGTACTCAGGCTCTATCAATCCAAGGCTGAGGTTTCCCATTTCTCTTCCCTTGCCAGCTTTTGACTTGCCAAATGTGTTTTTTCGGAGTATCCGGTTCACATACTCAAACTGTCCGCTTTTTAAACCTGTTACATGAAAATTTCCGATAAGAAGAGGTGGCTTCCTGCCGTTAAAGGCTGCGCGCTTTGCTTCAATCTCTGTTTTGGATACATGTGTTACCACAAAGGACCTTATTTCCGCTATTTTTCTCCGGGTAGCCACATAACCACTGTCAACAAATTCACTGGTATTACTGAAATCTATGACATTAACCTTTTTCATGTTTGGTTTGATAAGTACACCATTTTCACAGATTACGGAATACTGGCTTTTCAGCATCAGCATGTTTTGTATCTGCGAAATGATATTATCAGCCTCGGGTTCGGCATAGTTCGATGAAGCCTGGCTTCCGATGATGATGTCGGGAAAAAAATCCTGCAGCATGATATCCGATGGGAAATTATTGTACATTCCACCGTCGAACAGCAATTTTCCATCGATTCTGATCGGCTTAAAATAAAAAGGGAAAGTCATGGAAGCGCGGATGGAACTGCCCAGATCACCTTCTTTCAGAACAACCGGTTCCGTGCGCGCAATGTCCGACGCCATGCATCTGAATGGAACCATCAGGCTGTCGAAGTTATAACCTGCCGCAGCGCTTGCCCCGGCAAATATCTTCATAAAGGCAAAATCCATCAGCACCGGAGATATCAGGTTTGATGGCAAGCTCGCAACCACAACCGAATCTACCCTGAACCTGAAATCAGCCCATGCTGCATCCGGTTCAGGTTTTTTGAAGAAATAAGTATATTTTGCATCAACTTTACCCGATAACCAGAAATCAAATTCAGGTGAGGTAATCATGGCTTCAATCTCATCGGGAGAGTAACCCGAAGCATATAACCCACCTATTATGGCCCCCATGGAAGTTCCGGTAATATAGTCGATCGGAATTCCCTCCTCTTCAAGAGCCCTGATAACCCCGATGTGGGTGACACCTTTTGCTCCTCCCCCGCTAAGAACCAATCCAACCTTTTGTGCTTTGGCCTGAATTGCAATAATCGAAGCCAAACCCAATATCAGAATCAAACTAAACAGTCCTGGTTTCATTTAATGATTCATCAGTAAATAATTTAACCGTTCTGGCAGGTTCATTTTAAATTTTATCGGTCGGATAGCCTGACCCGCCCCAGGGGGAGAACTCCATATGATTTTCAAAGGTGCCTGCCTGTCAGAGAATGCATTCAGGCTGGTTTGTACCTTATTCGCAAACATGTTCGTTCATCAGAAATTTATACGCTCAGAATATGTAAAGGTAAACAATACAGCGATGCGGTTTTTCAACCACACCGCTGTATTCTGTTAATTTTTTGCAAAAGCCGGTTATACTAAGGCAAGGCTCTGGTCAAGGTCATTGATGAGGTCGTCAACATCTTCAATACCAACTGAATACCTAACCAATCCATCTGTAATTCCGGCTTTCAGTTTGGCTTCTGCCGGTACCTTGGAGTGGGTCATAGAGGCAGGATGCTGAATCAGGGTTTCAACACCGCCCAAAGAAACAGCAAGAATTGCAATTTTTACGTTATCCATAAGGATCTTACCTGCATGCAATCCTCCTTTGAGTTCGAAACTAATCATTGAGCCGAAACCATCCATCTGTTTTTCAGCCAGGGTATGCTGCGGGTGAGAGGGTAAACCAGGGTACATAACCCATTCCACCTTAGGATGGTTTTCAAGATACCGGGCAATTATCATTGCACTTTGCTGGGCGCGTTCTATCCGGATACCCAGAGTCCTGATTCCACGGATTACCAAATAGGCCTGGTGTGGATCCATGTTGCATCCCAGGGTTACCATCATGCTTCTCAGCTTACTACCCAATTTTTTGTCTTTGGTCACAATCATTCCGGCAACTATGTCAGCATGCCCGTTTAAAAACTTGGTCATGGAGTGAAAAACAACATCTGCACCCTGTTCAAGCGGCCTTTGCAGGTAAGGGCTGCAGAAAGTATTATCAACAACAAGCAGTATCCCTTTTTCATGAGCAAGTTTGGAGCAGGCTTCCAGATCGGTGATATCCATGGTAGGATTGGCAGGGGTCTCAATATATAGTACTTTGGTATTCGGTCTGATGGCACTCTTAATCTCATTTATATTGGCGGTGTTTACATAGGATGATTCCACACCGAACCTCGACCAGTGTTGTTCCATCACAACCCTTGATGGTCCGTAAACGGCTGCAGAGCTTACCATATGATCACCTTTCGACAAGAGTGCCATATAGATGGTATTTACTGCTGCCATGCCGGATGAGGTTGCTATGCCCTGAACCCCCGACTCAAGGTCTGCGACCAGCGTCTCCAATGCATTGATTGTCGGGTTACCGATCCGTGTATATATATATCCGTCATCTACGCCCGAAAAACAATTTGCACCGTGATCGGCATTATCGAAAAAGAATGTTGAAGTCTGGTAGATTGGTACAGTTGCACTGCGCAGTGGATTTTCGAATTCACCTCCGTGAATCATACGGGAGTTGATTCCCATTTTCTTATTGTGTTTCATTCTGCTTTGGATTATATGTTTATTATAAAATTCCTTTTTGTCAGAATATGGCCATACAACGAACAAACAAATTCCCCGGGCTGAAAATACTTTCTGTTTTATTAAAACCGGCAGAGTATGGAATCTGTTTCAGGGCATCGGAAGGATAACTCATCGGGATTTAATCTATGAATGATCCGGTCTTATCGGATGGTGTTCCCGAATCATGCCAGAACCGCAGGAAGTACAGACAAGACTGCGGCAGGGTATCCCGGCCTGGTGGGAAACCCTAAGGCTACATCTGGGACATACACAATAACCGGTCTGATGAACGGCAGGCCTCGGCATCAGATCGCTGTTGATTAACGGCACACGCCGGCTCAAATCGACGATGTTTGCACTACGACATACCGGGCATCCACTCACCTTTTGCTGATTTTCAGGAAGGCAAAATGCAGTATTACACGCTTTACACCGGAACCATGTTTCATCAAACACGACATTCCCGCCTTCAATTACAATGGTAAGACCTTCAACCAGTGCCCGCGCCAGTTTTTGTCTTGCCTGATCATACACCCGCGAAAAGGTTGGTCTGGATACTTCCACACGATCGGCAGCATGCTGCTGTGAAATTCCCTCATAATCAGAAAGCCTCAGTGATTCAAACTCCTCGAAAAGAAGTGTTATGCTTCCATTGGATCCCGATGAAATACCGAAAGGGGCAAAACCTGTGGCAATCGGTGGTCTGTGTATGCGTCTTCGTCGCTTTGGCCGTGGCATGGATCCCTTCTTTTGAATGATACAAAGTTATGAACATTTGTTCAGATTCAAAAAATATCCCTATTTATTCTTTTTTAGCCCAAAAGAAAAACTATCAAAAATTGTCCTGGCACGGTTTTTCTTGAATATCCCTTCGTTGATGGCTTTCACCTCTTCGATTGTATAAAAGGCATTGGGGTTGAACCGGTTAATAATTGATACTACATGTTCCACATCCTTGCGCATGATAATGGTAAAGACAATATTGACCTTTCCCTTGGCGCCTTCTGCTTCAACTGAAGTAACACCATAATTATTTTCCCTCAGATAGGCAATAAGCTCACTGGTATCTTTTTTGGGGATGATACGGATCAACACATTACCAATTGATAGTTTCTCTTCAATAACCATTCCTATATAATTTCCCATGGCGAAACCACCGCCATAGGCTATATAGCAAAGCACATTATCAAGGTGTTTCATTATCTGACTGACAGCAAGGAGCCAGATGATAACTTCAAAAAAACCAAGAAACGGAGCCAGCTTCTTCTGCCCTTTCGAGAGAAAAATCAGCCTTAATGTGCCAATGGTCTGGTCACTGATCCTGGCAATGAAAATCAGCAACGGAAGAATTACCCATGTAAATACAGGTGTATCCTGCACAAATAATGAAGATATTTCCATAATGTATTAAATTGGACAACTGCAAAAGTACTACAAAACGGTTTCTCCGAAATGCAGGGTCAGGGGAATCGTATTCCGGATCAGGCCATTTCCATCCACTGGATGACAATAATGAGTCCGCTGGTAATTATATCGTTCAAAAATAAATATTTAAAGATAATTTCGTATATTTGAACATCGGACCTCTCAATTCATATAAAAACTTCTTTATGGAAACACCTGAGAACAACCAGACCCCTGTTATTTCTGTTGGTGATTGGATTATTACACTGCTAATCCAGGCCATTCCACTGGTAAACATTATCATGCTCTTTGTATGGGCATTTGGCAGCGGAAACAACCCAAACAAGGCAAACTGGGCAAAAGCCGTGCTGATATGGATGGCCATTGGAATTGTGCTGGCAATCATAATCCTCGTCATTTTCGGTGCAGCTTTTATGGGATTAATGGAATCAGGCCCCGATTTTACCGATAGCCCTAATTATTAAAGGATAAATTAAAACGTTATCCTGAAACTATGCATCCGGATTGTATTTCCGGAAGGTTGATATTGCGATGTGTTCTTCAATCAAAACTTATTCTTAAAATCCTGTTTATCAATAATATATCTGCTAATTCTGCTTGTTTTCTATCCAGCAGTCCCCTTTCTTAAGCCAGGCTTGGTATAGTTCCAGGAATCATGATCACGGAAGAGAATATGAGAACAGGGTGATGAATACTCTCAATCAGAAACGGAGCAGATATCTACGATAATTACAAAGGGTATCTGAGGCAATGCCTGTATACGATTTCCGTTACCGGAAATCCGGGGAGGATACAGACATGGAACATTCAGACGAAAAAGTGCAACCCGGCCTTCTCAACCACCCAGGTTATCAGAAAAATATCAAAACGGGAAATAAATACCTGAAAGGGTTTACCCCTTGAGTACCCCTGGTATCATGAGATGGAGAATCATTTGATCGTAGTTACCGACATTTACCAGAAAAGGTGAATTTGCCATTAAGGAGTTTTATGCAGGCTATCCGAAGGGGTTGTAAATACAGATTACTTTTACCGTTTACCCAAACAGGTACGGGGAAAAGGTCAAAGCACCAAATTTAGTTAATAGAATGGATATTGACGAGCGGGAACCGGCGGGTAAGAATCTTTGTGAATGTATATGCATTAGAGCCTGCATTTCGATGGATTGGAAATTACCAGGCACACGGAGCCGGCTCCGGCATCCGGATGAATTGATCCAACGGTCTGCCCTTGAATACTTCACCCCTGTTAGCCTGGCCGGCATCAACTGCCTGGTTCAATTGCTTGCTGACCTGACTAATTCATTACCAAAACATGAAATCGGTCCGACAGAGGCGAATCATCACAGAAAGGATAAACTATCAATACCTGCAACGGATGCAGTAAGCTTCAATAGCTCATGAGAATGAAATAAATCTTAATTGAAAAAGTTGATAAATCAGAGCATCCGGAATTCCGGCAAATTAGTCATGAGCCCTGGAGATTTTTCCTAAACCCCTTTTAAGAAGGAAGGAATTGAACCTGAACAGGAAACAGGATAAGATACTAAACCAATAAACAAAACCGGGTCACAGGAAATTCCTGATGCCCGGTTTATTGAATAAAGTTTTCTTTGATTAAGCCTGTGCCGTAGGCCCGCCAAGTGAAAAGGGCATGGTTGCCTCCGTTTCCTTTATATGGCCATGAACCGCCTCGAACTTCGAAATATTTTCACGCAAGGCGCCCATCAGACGTTTCGCATGTTGCGGGGTCAGAATAATCCTTGACTTTACCTTGGCTTTAGGCACCCCGGGCATCATTTTTACGAAATCAATGATGAATTCGGCATTGGAATGGGTTATAATTGCAAGGTTGGAATAAATTCCTTCTGCCATTTCATCACTCAATTCGATGTTTATCTGGTTCTGCTTGTTGTCACTCATGTTTTATGTTTTTGGCAATCGTTGAATCAATAAAAAAGAGCGACAAGTAAAATCCCGACCTGCCGCTCTTTCTGGTTCATTAATTAATCTTCGTAGACATCGGCTTTGGAGGCCATCAGTTTTTCGTATTCATCACGTGAGCCAACAATCAGGTCATCATACTCACGAAGACCGGTACCAGCCGGAATCAGATGACCAACAATAACATTTTCCTTCAAACCGAGAAGGTCGTCACTCTTGGCATTGATGGCTGCAACGGTAAGCACTTTCGTTGTTTCCTGGAATGAAGCGGCTGAAATAAAGCTCTTTGTCTGGAGTGAAGCCCTGGTAATACCCTGAAGCACCTGCTTTGCCGTAGATGGCTGGGCATCTCGTGCATCAATCAGCTTTTTATCACGACGTTTCAGTAATGAATTCTCATCGCGTAATTTTCGGGCAGTCACAATCTGGCCTGGTTTCAGGTTTGGTGATTCTCCAGGGTTGATCACTACTTTTTTGCCGTAAATCCAGTCATTTTCATCATGGAAGTCGATCTTGTTGACCAATTCCCCTTCGAGGAACTTGGTGTCGCCCGGATCGGCAACTTCGACCTTGCGCATCATCTGACGGACTATGACTTCATAATGCTTGTCATTGATCTTTACACCCTGCAGACGGTAGACTTCCTGAATTTCATTCACGATGTATTCCTGAACTTTCATCGGACCTTTAATGGCCAGAATATCACTCGGGGTCATGGCACCTTCCGAAAGCGGTGTACCTGCCTTAACATAATCATTTTCCTGTGCCAGAATCTGCTTTGAAGTCGGGATGAGGTAACTCTTTTCTTCCCCGGTCTTTGAAGTAATGATTACCTCACGGTTTCCACGTTTCAGTTTTTTACCAAATGATACCACACCGTCGATTTCTGCAACAATAGCAGGGTCGGATGGATTACGTGCTTCAAAGAGCTCTGTTACCCGTGGCAGACCACCGGTGATGTCGCCGGATTTTCCGATGGCACGCGGGATTTTAACAATGATTTCACCAGCCTTGATCTTTCGGTTTTCTTCAACGATGATATGAGAACCTACAGGAATATCATAAACCCTGAGGTCAGAATTATCCTGCCCGACGATCCTGACACTCGGATTCTTTGTTTTCTGGCGTGATTCGATAATTACCTTATCATGATAACCGGTTTGCTCATCAGATTCTACCCTGAAAGTTGTTCCTTCAATGATATTGTCAAAGATGACCTTACCCGAAACTTCGGAAAGGATGACGGCATTGTAGGGATCCCAGTCACTGATCAGCTCACCCTTCTTAAGTTCAGTACCCTGGCGGTAATACAGGTTTGCACCATAAGGTATGTGGGCTGAAGCCAGAACAATGCTGGTCTTTTTGTCAACTATGCGCATTTCGGCAGAACGTCCGATAACGATATCATATTTCCTGCCTTCTGTATTTTCATATTCAACATACCTCAGCTCATCAATCTCGAGAATTCCGTCATACTTGGCTTCTATACGTGATGAAACCGATATGTTGGAAGCTGTACCCCCGACGTGGAAAGTACGGAGAGTAAGCTGTGTTCCGGGTTCACCGATCGATTGGGCAGCGATAACACCGACGGCTTCTCCTTTCTGAACCATTCTTCCGGTTGCCAGGTTCCTTCCGTAGCATTTGGCACAAACTCCCTTCTTCGACTCACAGGTGAGTACAGAACGGATTTCTACCGCTTCAATAGGAGAATCATCGATGATACGTGATACATCTTCAGTAAGTTCATCACCGGCAGTAATGATGAGGTCCCCGGTCTGCGGATGATAGATATCATGCAGGGAAACACGTCCAAGAATCCGGTCGTAGAGGGTTTCAACAACTTCTTCATTTTTCTTCAGCGCTGTGGTAGTCAAACCGCGGAGGGTACCGCAGTCAGGCTCTGTAATGACCACATCCTGAGCAACGTCGACTAGCCGGCGGGTAAGATAACCGGCGTCGGCTGTTTTCAGTGCGGTGTCGGCAAGACCCTTACGGGCACCGTGGGTTGAAATGAAGTATTCAAGAACCGACAAGCCTTCCTTAAAGTTCGAAAGAATGGGGTTTTCAATAATTTCACCACCTGTAGCACCGGATTTTTGCGGTTTGGCCATCAGACCCCTCATACCCGAAAGCTGACGAATCTGTTCTTTCGATCCGCGGGCGCCGGAATCAAGCATCATATAAACAGGATTAAAGCCCTGTTTATCTTTCGCCAGACCCTCCATTAATGTAAAAGTAAGTCGCGAGTTGGTATGTGTCCAGATGTCAATGATCTGGTTGTATCGTTCATTGTTGGTAATGAAACCCATGTTATAGTTGCTCATTACCTCTTCAACCTCTTCGTTGGCCTGCTTCACAAGCTCTTCTTTAACTTCCGGTACAAGAACATCACTCAGTGTGAACGACAACCCCCCTTTGAAAGCCATGGTGTAGCCCTGGTTCTTGATTTCATCCAGAAATTGCGCTGTTTTTGCAGTGCCGGTTTTCTTAAGAACATCACCGATAATATCCCGGAGGGCTTTTTTCGTCAGAAGCTGGTTGATGTAACCAAATTCTGCCGGAACCACCTGATTAAAGAGCACCCGACCCACCGTGGTTTCAATCATTTGTTCGGTCTGGAAATCGGTTTCAGGAAGACGGATTTTAACCTTTATGTAAGCATGAAGGTCAACAACCTTCTCGTTGTAGGCAATGATTACCTCTTCCGGGGAATAAAAAGTCATTCCCTCTCCCTTTACCGGATTTTCAGGTATGGATTTGCGGCCTTTGGTCATATAGTAAAGGCCGAGAACCATGTCCTGGGAAGGAACGGTAATCGGGGCGCCATTGGCAGGATTCAGAATGTTGTGTGAGGCAAGCATAAGCAACTGGGCTTCCAGGATAGCGGCATTGCCCAGTGGTACGTGCACAGCCATCTGGTCACCGTCGAAGTCGGCGTTGAAAGCCGTACATACAAGCGGGTGCAGTTGAATGGCCTTGCCTTCGATCAGTTTTGGCTGGAAAGCCTGAATACCCAGACGGTGAAGGGTAGGTGCACGGTTAAGCATAACCGGATGTCCCTTAAGGATGTTTTCCAGGATATCCCAAACCACCGGGTCTTTCCTGTCAACGATTTTCTTGGCAGACTTAACAGTCTTTACAATACCTCTTTCAAGCATCTTGCGGATGATGAATGGCTTGAAAAGTTCAGATGCCATGTCTTTCGGCAAACCACATTCATTCAGTTTAAGCTCGGGGCCAACAACGATTACCGAACGGCCTGAATAATCGACACGTTTACCCAGAAGGTTCTGGCGGAAACGTCCCTGTTTTCCTTTCAGACTGTCGCTCAGTGATTTCAGTGCCCTGTTTGACTCTGTCTTGACTGAATTGGCTTTGCGCGAATTGTCAAACAATGAATCGACGGCCTCCTGTAGCATACGTTTTTCATTACGCATGATTACATCAGGTGCCTTGATTTCGATCAGTCTTTTCAGACGGTTGTTGCGTATAATCACACGGCGGTAAAGGTCGTTAAGGTCGCTCGTAGCAAAACGTCCGCCATCAAGCGGAACCAGAGGTCTGAGTTCAGGCGGAATAACAGGAACCACTTTTACGATCATCCATTCAGGGTGATTTTCAATACGGCTCTGTGCATCGCGGAAAGCTTCAAACACCTGAAGGCGTTTCAAGGCATCTGCCTTACGCTGTTGGGAAGTTTCATTGTTTGCCTTGTGTCTGAGGTCATAAGATTCCTGATCTAGGTCAAGGCCTTTCAGCAGGTCGAAGAGCGCCTCAGCACCCATTTTTGAAACAAATTTATTGGGATCTGAGTCATCCAGGTACTGATTTTCCTTTGGCAGGGCATCAAGAACCTCAAAATACTGCTCCTCTGTGAGCAATGCCATTTTCTCAATCTTTACCTCTTCTTTCAGCATAACACCATCCATGATGCCGGGCTGAACGACCACATATCGCTCGTAATAAATGATGGAGTCAAGCTTTTTGGTATTCAGGTTAAGCAAAGCACCTATTTTATTGGGCAATGACCTGAAAAACCAGATATGGGCAACCGGAACCACCAATTGAATGTGTCCCATCCGCTCACGGCGGACTTTCTTTTCTGTAACCTCTACACCGCATCGGTCGCAGACAATGCCCTTATAACGGATTCTTTTATATTTTCCGCAATGACACTCCCAATCTTTTACCGGACCAAAGATACGCTCGCAAAACAACCCGTCCCGCTCCGGTTTATAGGTACGGTAGTTGATTGTTTCGGGCTTCAGTACTTCACCGCTTGAACGCTCGAGTATTGCCTCAGGCGAAGCAAGGCTGATGGTAATTCTGGAAAAATTGCTTGAAATTGTGCTGTCTTTTCTGAAAGCCATATGCTGTTGAATAAATATTAAAGTGAAGATTCTGAAAATACCGGTTAAACCGGCCAACCGGTTAAACTGATTCAGTTTTAACCGGCAGGCAGGGTTTCCGTTTGATTAATCGAAAGAAATGTTAAGGCCCAGACCCCTGAGCTCGTGAACGAGAACGTTGAACGACTCGGGGATTCCGGGAATCGGCATATTCTCGCCTTTTACGATGGCCTCATAGGCTTTTGCCCTGCCCATAACATCATCCGATTTAACTGTAAGTATTTCCTGAAGTATGTGCGAAGCACCAAATGCTTCAAGCGCCCAGACTTCCATTTCACCGAAACGCTGCCCCCCGAACTGAGCTTTACCACCCAGAGGTTGCTGCGTAATTAGCGAATAAGGCCCGATAGAACGTGCATGCATCTTGTCATCCACCATATGGTGAAGTTTCAGCATGTATATAAACCCGACGGTAGCCGGCTGGTCAAAACGTTCCCCGGTTCCGCCGTCGTAGAGATACACGCGTCCGTTCTCAGGTAAGCCGGCACTTTTCAGGTAATCGTTGATGGTTGTTTCTGCCGCGCCATCGAAAATCGGCGTTGCAAAATTCAGACCAAGTTTTTTACCGGCCCAGGCAAGCACTGTTTCATAGATCTGCCCAAGGTTCATACGTGAAGGTACGCCAAGGGGATTGAGCACGATGTCGACCGGTGTTCCGTCTGCGAGGAATGGCATATCCTCTTCGCGGACGATCCTTGCAACAATGCCTTTATTCCCGTGACGTCCGGCCATTTTATCACCAACTTTAAGCTTCCGCTTCTTGGCAACATAAACTTTAGCCATCTGTACAATGCCGTTTGGCAGATCATCGCCCACTGTGGCAACAAACTTCTTGCGGTTGTACACTCCCAGTATCTCTTTATACTTGATTATGTAATTATTGATCAGCGATTTAACGAGATCATTCACATCCTTATCGGTCGTCCATTTGCTTGGATTAACACTCAGATAATCAATGCCCATGAGCATCTTCTGTGTAAACTTAACCTTTTTCGGAACGATCTCTTCCTTAAAGTTGTTGTAAACGCCCTGTGAAGTTTTACCGGAAACAAGAATGGTAAGCTTATCAACAAGTTTGGTCTTGAGATCGTGAGAGTTCTTTGCAAACTCGTCATCCAGTACCTTAACCATATCCTTCTCTTTCGCCTTGACTTTTCTGTCTTTGATCATGCGCGAGAAAAGTTTCTTGTCGACAACAACACCCTTCATTGATGGAGGTGCTTTGAGAGAAGCATCCTTCACATCACCGGCCTTATCACCAAAAATAGCTCTGAGGAGTTTTTCTTCAGGAGTAGGATCACTTTCACCTTTTGGAGTGATTTTTCCAATCAGGATGTCGCCTTCGTTTACCTCTGCCCCGATACGGATCAGACCATTTTCATCAAGATCCTTGGTTGCTTCGGTACTTACATTCGGAATGTCGTTGGTAAGTTCTTCCACACCGCGTTTGGTATCACGGACCTCCAGTATAAATTCCTCGATGTGAATGGAGGTAAAGATGTCTTCCTTGACAACTTTCTCAGAAATAACGATGGCATCCTCGAAGTTGTAACCCTTCCAGGGCATGAATGCAACCATTAGGTTGCGTCCCAGTGCAAGGTCCCCTTTCTGGGTTCCATAACCTTCGCAAAGAACCTGACCTTTTTTAACCCTGTCGCCCTTGCGGACAATCGGTCTGAGGTTAATACAGGTATTCTGGTTGGTTCTTGCAAACTTGGTGAGTGTATAGTGTTTTACATCATCGTCGAAACTAACCAGCTTTTCGTCTTCCAGACGGGTATGCCGGATTACGATTTCAGCGGCATCAACAAATTCGACCAACCCGTCACATTCAGCCGTGACCAGTACACGCGAATCAAAAGCTACACTCTTTTCAATCCCTGTTCCCACAATCGGAGCTTCGGGATTGAGCAACGGCACAGCCTGACGCATCATGTTCGATCCCATGAGTGCACGGTTGGCATCGTCATGCTCAAGGAAAGGAATCAACGATGCCGCTATTGAAGCGATCTGATTGGGGGCTATATCGATAAGGTCAACATTCTCCTTTTCAACAATGGGATAGTCGGCCAGGTAACGTACTTTAATACGGTCAAAAAGGAAATTACCATCATCGGCCATTGGGGTGGTAGCCTGGGCAATAACTTTATTTTCCTCTTCTTCAGCACTCAGGTAAACAGGTTGTTCGCCCGGATCAACCTTGCCGTTTACAACCCTTTTGTAAGGGGTTTCAATAAACCCGAGCCTGTTTATTTTAGCATAAACGCACAATGACGAGATCAGTCCGATGTTGGGACCTTCAGGTGTTTCTATGGTACAAAGACGTCCATAATGGGTATAGTGTACGTCGCGGACTTCGAATCCGGCACGTTCACGCGACAAACCACCTGGTCCGAGAGCTGAAACCCTTCTTTTATGGGTTAGTTCAGCCAGCGGATTTGTCTGGTCCATGAATTGCGATAGCTGGTTGGTTCCGAAGAAGGAATTGATTACCGAAGATAAGGTCTTGGCATTAATCAGGTCCATCGGAGTAAACACTTCATTATCGCGTACATTCATGCGTTCACGAATGGTACGGGCCATACGGGCCAGTCCCACACCAAACTGGTTATAAAGCTGTTCACCAACGGTACGGACCCTGCGGTTGCTCAGGTGGTCGATGTCGTCAACTTCAGTACGCAGATTAATCAGTCCGATAAGGTATTTGATAATCGAAATGATATCCTGTTTGGTAAGCACCCTGGTATCGAGTGATGTATCGAGTTGAAGTTTTTTATTAATCCGATAACGTCCTACATCCCCAAGGTCATAACGTTTATCGGAGAAGAACAGCTTCTCGATAATTCCACGTGCTGTTTCCTCGTCGGGTGGTTCGGCATTACGCAGCTGTCTGTAGATGTATTCAACCGCTTCCTTTTCTGAGTTGGCTGTATCCTTCTGCAGGGTATTGAAAATAATAGAAAAGTCAATATTATCTAGGTCATCGCGGTGCAGAAGAATTGTTTTTGCGCCGGATTCAACAATCTGGTCAATATGGTGGTTCTCGATCACCGTTTCGCGGTCAATGATGACCTCAGTACGTTCTATCGATACAACTTCACCGGTATCTTCATCAACAAAGTCTTCAACCCAGTTTTTCAAAACCCTTGCGGCCAGTTTCCGGCCAACAACTTTTTTGATACCGGCTTTTGAAACCTTTACCTCTTCGGCCAGATTGAATATTTCGAGAATATCCTTATCTGTTTCGTAACCGATGGCACGGAGGAGGGTGGTAACCGGCAATTTCTTTTTACGGTCAATGTATGCATACATCACGTTGTTGATGTCGGTGGTAAATTCCATCCAGGAACCCTTGAAAGGGATGATCCTGGCCGAAAACAACTGCGATCCGTTGGCATGGTAACTGGTGCCGAAAAATACACCGGGTGAACGGTGCAACTGTGATACAACGACCCTTTCGGCACCGTTGACTACGAAAGTACCTTTGGGAGTCATATAAGGGATCATACCCAGGTATACATCCTGAATAATGGTCTCAAAATCTTCATGTTCCGGATCGGTACAATACAGTTTGAGTTTGGCTTTCAGAGGGACACTATAGGTAAGTCCCCTCTCAATGCATTCCTCGATCGAGTAACGCGGCGGATCAATAAAGTAATCGAGAAACTCGAGTACAAAATTGTTACGCGCATCGGTGATCGGAAAGTTTTCTGCGAAAACCTTGTACAAGCCTTCCGAAGCCCGGTTCTCAGGGTTCGTTTCCAATTGAAAAAAATCCTGAAATGACTTGATCTGAATATCAAGGAAATCAGGATAGGCGGCTCTGATCTTAGATGTTCCGAAACTTATACGTTCGATTGTTTTTGAAGCCAAGGTTATAAAATTTAAAGTAAATACTCTGTTATTTAAACAATTAAACCCGATTTAAAAATCGGGAAACAGCAGACTCTGAGTCTATGCGTACGCATAGAAACAGAATCTGCATGTATAATTGCAATAAAATCCCATCTACTTATTTTACTTCAACCTCTGCTCCGGCTTCTTCGAGTTGTTTTTTCAGTGCTTCAGCTTCGTCCTTTGAAACGCCTTCTTTTATTGCTTTGGGAGCAGCGTCAACAAGTTCCTTGGCTTCTTTCAGACCAAGGCTGGTGAGTTCTTTCACAAGTTTAACAACTGCCAGTTTAGCCTGACCGGCTGCCTTGAGAATAACGTCGAATTGGGTTTTTTCTTCAGCAACTGCTGCCTCACCGGCACCAGCACCACCACCGGCCATCATAACCGGAGCTGCGGCTGCGGGTTCAATTCCGTATTCTTCTTTAAGAATCAGGGCTAATTCGTTAACTTCTTTAACAGTCAGATTAACCAATTGTTCTGCAAAAGCTTTTAAGTCTGCCATTTTTATTGATGTTTAAATTGTTTTACAATGTAAGTTATTAATCAGTTTTCAGGTTTCTGCTTCCTAATGAAGCTTACGCTTCCCTTTCTGAAAGGGTTTTAAGAACACCGCTCAGTTTCTGTCCACCTGACTGCAATGCAGAAATAACATTCTTTGCAGGCGACTGGAGGGCGAGAATAATATCGCCGATGAGTTCGTTCTTCGATTTGATGCTGATAAGCAAATCAAGGCTGGTGTCACCAACAAATGACATTTCCTCAACATAGGCACCTTTAAGAATAGGTTTGGTGCTGGTTTTACGGAATTCCTTGATTAACTTGGCAGGCTCATTGTTCACTTCCGATAACATAATGGAAGTAGCACCCTTGAGTGTGTTATAAAGACCGGAGAAGTCCTTATCGGAACGTTCCATAGCCTTACGTAACAATGTGTTTTTAACAACGATAAGCTTCACATCTTTTTTGAAGCAAAGCCTTCTCAGTCTGCTTGTGACTTCCACATTCAGATCAGAGATATCCGTAATATAGATATTGTTGCTATTTTGCAGTTGCTCGGTCAGGGTGTCAATCAGTTGACTCTTTTCTTCTTTTCTCATGATAATTTTTCAGTTTTGAGGAAAGTTCCACAGACTAACTTACGCAGTGATTGATTTTTGATCAACACGGATACCCGGACTCATAGTGCTTGACATGAAAAGTGATTTCATGTAAGTACCTTTGGCAGCTGTCGGCTTCAGTTTAACGATGGTCTGAAGAAGTTCTTTTGCATTATCGAGCAGTTTTGTCTCATCGAATGATGTTTTTCCGATGGCTGCATGGACGATACCGAACTTATCAACCTTGAAATCGATCTTACCGGCTTTCGCCTCTGTAACCGCTTTTCCAACCTCCATGGTAACGGTGCCTGTCTTAGGATTAGGCATCAGGCCGCGTGGGCCTAATATCTTTCCGAGTGCACCAACCTTGGGCATAATGCTGGGCATGGTAATCACGACATCAACGTCGGTCCAACCTTCTTTGATTTTCTGGATGAACTCATCCAGTCCATAATAATCAGCACCTGCTGCTTTGGCCTCCTCCTCCTTGTCGGGAGTACAAAGAACCAGTACCCTTACTGTTTTGCCGGTACCATGAGGCAGCATCACTGTTCCCCTGACCATTTGATTGGCTTTACGGGGATCAACACCTAAACGAACATCAATATCTACTGAACTATCGAATTTGGTGTTTGATATCTGCTTCACGATCTTTATGGCTTCGGTGAGGGTATAGGTGCCGTTCTTATCGAACTTGGCAAGAGCCTCTTTCCTTTTTTTTGTCAATTTAGCCATTTCACGCCTTGTTAAGAATTTGTTTTAACAATTGAACTGTCACACTTTGTGTCAGTGCTGTTATTAGTCAATAGCAAATGGTGGAGTACCTGAAACAGTAATTCCCATACTTCTTGCTGTTCCTGCAACCATTCTCATGGCCGATTCGAGCGTAAAAGCATTCAGGTCTGACATCTTGACTTCTGCAATAGTCTGAACCTGATCCCAGGTAACTGAACCAACTTTCTTGCGGTTTGGCTCAGCAGAGCCGCTCTTCAATTTGGTTGCTTCTAACAACTGTACTGCTACAGGCGGAGTTTTGATGATAAAATCAAAAGACTTGTCTTTGTAAACAGTGATAATAACCGGGAGGATTTTGCCTGCCTGATCTTGCGTACGTGCATTGAACTGCTTACAAAACTCCATAATATTGACACCCTTCGAACCCAATGCAGGACCGATGGGAGGTGACGGATTGGCTGCAGCACCTTTTACTTGCAGTTTAATAAAACCGCTTATTTCTTTTGCCATTGTTGAAAACTTAGTGATTTAGAAATTCACAGTACCCGTTCGTCAGTCTTTCTCTACTTGCATAAAGCCGAGTTCAAGCGGGGTTTTACGGCCAAAAATCTTGACCATAACTTTCAGCTTTTTCTTCTCTTCGTTGATCTCTTCGATCACCCCGGTGAAGCTGTTGAAAGGCCCGTCGATAACGGTTACGGTTTCACCAACGATAAACGGAACACTGACTTCTTCGCCCTGTTCTGTAAGTTCGTCGACTTTACCCAATATGCGGTTTACCTCAGCAGGCCTCAGGGGAACGGGTTCACCCTTCGAACCAAGGAAACCTAATACTCCCGGCACGTTCTTTATTGTGTGCGGGATTTCTCCAACCAGTATGGCTTCAATCAGTATATAGCCCGGAAGATAGTTCCGTTCTTTACTGACTTTCTTACCCTTACGCACCTGATAAACCTTTTCGGTCGGGATCAGTACCTGTGTTATATAATCGCTTAAGCCAAGGCGGTTAATCTCGCTTTCAAGGTATTGTTTTACCTTTTTTTCGCTACCGCTGATGGCCCGGATTACGTACCACTTTTTATTATCATCGCCCATACAAGAAAACGTAAATGATAAGCTTGTTTATCAAATAACTGATTAAGAAATGTAGAGAAAGTGGTCACTCAATTAAAACAGCAGGTAGAACTGTTTCAACAAAGTCTGGAAAGACATATCCATCAGATAAACGACAAACGCGATTATGAGGGAAGCGATGGATACAACGATTGCACTATTCTGGAGCTCGCTCCAGGTGGGCCAGGAAGTTTTATTAATCAGCTCATCGTAACTCTCGCTGATGTATTCCTGAATTTTTGTCTTTGCCATTTGACCAGTTTTTATTGCACGGGAGGAGAGACTCGAACTCCCAACCAACGGTTTTGGAGACCGCTACTCTACCAATTGAGCTACACCCGTTTGAATTTTTCCATGAGGAAGAATCCCCGCCGAATTATTATTATTTAATATGGCAGAGATAAAGGTATCCCGGCAGGAACACCCTTATCTCAGGTATTTTTGTATTAGTCAAGGATCTCTGTTACCTGTCCTGCACCAACGGTACGGCCACCTTCACGGATAGCGAAACGGAGATTCTTCGACATGGCAATGGGAGCAATCAGCTTAACTACTACGGAGAGGTTATCACCCGGCATAACCATTTCAACACCTTCGGGAAGAATTACTTCACCGGTTACGTCGGTAGTCCTGAAGTAGAACTGGGGACGATACCTGTTATGGAACGGGGTATGACGGCCACCTTCTTCTTTCTTAAGAATGTAGACCTCACCTTTGAATTCTTTATGAGGAGTAACAGATCCTGGTTTTGCGATAACCATACCACGACGGATGGCATCCTTATCAATTCCACGGAGGAGCAGACCTGCATTATCACCGGCTTCACCTGTGTCGAGAATTTTGCGGAACATCTCAACTCCGGTAACCACTGATTTCAGTTTTTCAGCATCCAGACCAATGATGTCAACGGGATCTCCAGTGTGGATAACGCCTGTTTCGATACGACCTGTAGCAACGGTTCCACGACCGGTGATTGAGAACACGTCTTCAACCGGCATAAGGAATGGTTTATCAATATCACGTGGAGGTAATGGGATCCATGTATCAACAGCATCCATAAGCTCGATGATTTTTTCCACCCATACCGGTTCCTTGTTCAGTCCACCAAGTGCTGAGCCACGGATGACCGGTGAATTGTCACCGTCAAAACCGTAGAATGTCAGAAGCTCACGGATTTCCATCTCAACGAGTTCAAGAAGTTCCGGATCGTCAACAAGGTCAACCTTGTTCATAAAAACCACAAGACGGGGAACACCTACCTGGCGGGCAAGCAGAATGTGTTCGCGGGTCTGAGGCATAGGCCCGTCGGTAGCAGCAACAACGAGAATAGCGCCGTCCATCTGGGCAGCACCCGTAACCATGTTCTTAACATAGTCAGCGTGACCCGGACAGTCAACATGCGCGTAGTGACGATTTGCGGTCTGGTACTCAATGTGGGCGGTATTAATGGTAATACCCCTTTCTTTTTCCTCCGGAGCGTTGTCAATCGAATCGAATGACCTGAACTCTGACCAACCCCTGTCAGCAAGGCACAGGGTGATTGCAGCGGTTAAGGTGGTTTTACCATGGTCAACGTGACCGATGGTACCAACGTTAACGTGCGGTTTGGAACGATCGAATTTTTCTTTTGCCATATTAAATAATTGTTGTGTTAATTGTAAATTAATAAAACTTACTTTCAGTAAATTAAATCAGAGCCAATGACGAGAGTTGAACTCGTGACCCCTTCCTTACCAAGGAAGTGCTCTACCACTGAGCTACATCGGCTTATCGCTTAAACACCTGCCTGCTACGGAAACCGGGCAGCACAGGTTATTCAATTCTGAGCGGAAGACGGGGCTCGAACCCGCCACCTATAGCTTGGAAGGCTATCGCTCTACCAAATGAGCTACTTCCGCATATTGTATGGCCGGGTTTTATTCCTGAGTTAACCATACATAAGTCTGTGGGGGGAGGAGGATTCGAACCTCCGAAGGCTGTGCCAACAGATTTACAGTCTGCCCCATTTGACCGCTCTGGTATCCCCCCGCAATTTTTATTTCAATATTAAAAGAACGAGCCGATGGAGGGATTCGAACCCCCGACCAGCTGATTACAAATCAGCTGCTCTGGCCAACTGAGCTACATCGGCATCAGGTCAAATTCAAGCTGCACAAACGCTGCTCTTCATCCCTTCCTGCATGTTGTGAAAAAATTTCATTTCCGAAACTTTCACTACAGTACTCCGGCTTTCGATGAACTATCCTGCAGTATTAAAATGAAGCAGTCCTTCTTTTCAAAAGGACTGCAAATGTATAAACTATTTTAATACCAACAAATACTTTTTGGTTTTTTTTGGCTAAATCCACAAAATTATTTCCTGAGCCTCTCCTTGTGCTTGTCTAATTGCTTGCGCAACGCATCAATGGCCGTATCAGTAGCTTCTTCAAAAGTTGAACTTTGCTTTTTGGCAAACAGGTCATTCCCTTTTATCAGGAGTCGGATTTCAGCTACTTTATTGTCATGTGTTTCAGCATTATCAAGTTTCAGTGTAACCTCGCTGCCAATGATTCCATCATATACACCCGTCAGCTTCTCTACTTTGTCGTTGATAAAAGATTCCAGTTTCTTGTCGGTTTTGAATTTTACAGCATTGATGCTAACTTTCATAGTTCCTCCGTTTTTAAGCCCTGGGATGGGCGAGTTTGTATATAGATTTAAGCTTTTCGATACTGTTGTGCGTGTACACCTGCGTGGCCGCAAGGCTGGCATGCCCGAGTATCTCCTTGATCGCATTCAGATCGGCACCTTCATTCAACATGTGTGTGGCAAAGGTATGCCTCAAAACATGCGGGCTTTTTACACCCCTTACACCTGCAAGGGTCAGATAGTGCTTTACCTTACGGTAAATAAACACAGGATAGGCCTTTTTTCCCTGATCTGTCACAATTATTTCTGAAACATTCTGTTTTACTACCATTTCGCGCACACTCAGGTAGTCGTCAATCAGTTTTACCAGCTGCCGGGTAACCGGAATAATACGCTGTTTGTTCCTCTTTCCCGTTACCTTTATGGTCAATGCACTGCGGTCAACATGTTGTAACTTCAGGTTAAGCAGTTCCGAAAGGCGGATACCGGTGCAGTAAAGAATCTCCAGGACCAGCATGTCGCGTCGCATACCGAATGAATCGTCTGCCTCACCTGCCCGAAGGGCTGATTCCATTTCAGAAACCGAAGCAAATACAGGTAGTCTTGAAGGTATTGTTAGTGAACCGGCCTTGCTGACAGGATTATCAGCACGTAGCCCCTCTTTATTGAGGTAACGGAAATAAGCCTTGAGCGAGGACAACTTGCGGTTGACGCTGCGGGAGGTAAGTCCATTATCAATGAGGGTTGCCAGCCATGACCTTATCATACTATAGGATACCTCCAAATCAGAAGAGATGCCATAAGTGGTGGATATAAAATCGCCAAACTGGGTCAGGTCAGATTTATAGGCAGCAACTGTATGAGCAGAGTAGCGTTTCCCGAGTTGAATATGTTGATAGAAGGAGTCTCTTATCATGCAAGCAGTTAAAAAAAGAAGAAAACCCTGTGCTCTTCCCTAAATAATGTCTAAATGTAAGACATTATTTCCGGAACACAAAATTTTCCTCCTTAAATCGCACTTAAAAAAGGCAGTCTAATTCTCTTCGGCTTGTTGCAACTGCTGAACGTAAATGGCGTGTAACCTTTCCTCACGATTCTTTACGGAAGGTTTGGTAAATTTCTGCCTTTCACGCAGTTCTTTCACAACGCCTGTTTTTTCAAACTTTCTCTTCAGTTTCTTTAAGGCCCTGTCGATGTTTTCGCCTTCTTTAACGGGTACGATAATCATACGAAATACGCTCTCTTTCTGTTAATGGTTAAATGAAATCATTATTTAAGGGGTGCAAAGATAGAATATACTTTTTACTCTGCAAAATTATAAGTCATTTTTTTTCAAAGGTTTTCATTCAGATAATTCTCAATCATGTTGAAAAGATGCAACCTGGTATTTCCACCGTAAATACCGTGATTCCGGTTGACATACAGCATCTGGTCAAATTGCTTCCCTGCCTGAACCAGTCTTTCTGACAACTCAACCGTATTCTGAACATGAACATTATCATCGGCCATGCCATGAACAAGCAATAAGTTCCCTTTCAGCTTATCAGCAAAGAATAAGGGTGAGTTCTGATCATATCCTTCAGGATTATCCTGTGGCTTGCGCATAAAACGCTCGGTATAGATATTGTCGTAATAGCGCCAGTTGGTTACCGGTGCAACAGCAATCCCCATCTTATAAACCCCATCACCCTTCAGCATGCACGATGCTGAGATGAATCCCCCGTAACTCCAGCCCCAGATTCCAATCCTGCTTCCATCAACGTAAGGCAGGGAGGCCATATATTTTGCTGCTTCAATCTGGTCGATCGTCTCATATTTGCCAAGCTGCAGATAGGTTACCTTGCGGAAAGCCTCTCCCCTGCCCCCGGTTCCCCGCGGATCAACACACATGACTATATATCCCTTCTGAGCGATGTACTCATCAAAACCAATGCCCCAGCGATCAAGCACTTCCTGAGAATTTGGCCCGCTGTACTGGTTCATCAGCACAGGATACTTTTTCGAAGTATCAAAATCAGGCGGATAAATCACCCAAGCGTTCAGGGTAACATTTTCGGATGTGGTAAATGAGAAGAATGATTTCAGGGAAGGTTTGTATTCATCCAGCTTTGCCCGCAGCTCCGCGTTTTCCTCCAACACCCGGATCTGCTTACCGGAAGCATCGTATAATGTATATACTGCCGGCGTTGAAGCTGAAGAAAATGTACCGATGAAATACCTGAAACTGCTGCTGAAATCAGCCGTATTGGTTCCTTTGGTCAGAGAAAGCAACTTTGTTCTGCCATCCATGGACACCGAATAAACTTCTGTCTGTATGGGTGAAACGGCGGCAGCCTGGTAATAGAAAATCTTTTTTGCCGGATCAAATCCGTAGTAACCGGTTACATCGAAATTGCCGCTTGTCAGCTGTCTTACCAACGCGCCTTCGACATCATATAAATACAGGTGTGTCCAGCCATCCTTTTCACTGGTGATGACAAAATGCTTTCCGTCAGGCAGAAAGCTGAGGCGATCGAAGTTACTTTCATCGATGTAGCATTTGTTGACCTCAGTATAGATAACTGATGACCGTCCGGTTGATGCATTAGTTTTCAGTATCTCCACCATGTTCTGCAGGCGGTTCAGCCGCAGGATTGCAAGGGCTGAAGGGTCTCCGGTAAACATGATCCTCGGGATGTACTGGTCCTTTTCTGGACCAATGTCAGCCCGCAAAGTATTGCCCGATTCAAGGTTATAAATATGTACGGTCACATCCGAATTATCTTCGCCAGCCTTGGGGTACTTGAACTGACTGTTCGACGGATAAAGCGCATTCTCATCCATAGCCGGCTTCTGTCCCTGAAAGAGGGTCATGTTGAACATCTTCACATTCCGCTCATCGAATTTTACATAGGCCAGTTTTTTGCTGTCGGATGACCAGCTGAACGCCTTGTTGTACTCAAATTCCTCCTCATAAACCCAGTCGGGCGCCCCGTTGATGATTTCGTTGAATTTGCCGTCGGAGGTAATTTTAATCTCCGATCCCCTGGCCGGGTCGGCTATGAAGAGATTGTTTTCGCGCACAAAGGCTACCAGGTTTCCATCGGGAGAAAAAGTGGCGAGCTGCTGCTTCCCATTGGGTGAAAGCGGAGTAAATTTCCGGGCGGCAATGTCGAAAATATAGTAACCGGCTTTGAATGACCGTCTGTACAGGGGTTCATAATCCGACTGTATCAGCAGGCGGCCTTCGTCAGCGCTGAATTCATAGTCAACGATCATACGGATTTTGATTTCGGGAAAATCGTCAAGGTTGAGTATCGTGGCAACCTTTTCCCCTGTTTTGTAACTGAACTTTTCAAGCTGGCGGTTATCTTCGCTCAGGGTGGTATAATGGATGCCGTCACCCATTGATTTCAATCCTTCGACCGACGCCGGAGCGAAAATACGTTTCTTCATCAGGTCTTCCAGGGTGAATGGCTTGCCGCTTTCCTGCGCCGATGCTGTAAAAGTGATCTGAAGAGTTGCCAGAATCAATGTAAGGGATAAAAGTCGCATTTTCATAACCAGGATTTTTGTTTCGGATAAGTCAGACAAATGTATAAAGCGCCAAAGATAAAGGATCCTGCATTACGGGTTTAAAAGTTGAAAAAAATGATGCTGGAATGAAAAAGGAAATTTATGAATTAACAGGAAATTTTTTATCTTTGCCACCCCAAAGCGGGATGTTAGCTCAGTTGGTTCAGAGCATCGCCTTGACAGGGCGGGGGCCACTGGTTCGAGTCCAGTACATCCCACATAATTAAAATAAATAAAGCCCTGTATATCAGGGCTTTATTTATTTTAGCCTATTCCATGATCTGATGCAAACTTAATATTCCTTTAACAGCGATGTAAAGTTACCATTGTAGATTTGTATCACAACATTACACAGAGTTTTAATGAACACAGCAGTGAATCCGGAGGGTTCCGGGATTGCTATGCAATTGATGATCATAACATTTAAATAGGGTTTACCTGACCATAATTCTCAAAAAACCATGATTACTTCTATACGTATAAATGTCTCTGGTACACTCTGGAAACGCGGATTCCGTTTTTATTCCATGCAAAAAGCGGTGGAATACGGCATCTGTGGAACCGTTGCCTATGGGGAATCGCACAACGAAATTATCATTCATGCAGAAGGGGATGAAACAGCCATAGAAAAATTTCTGCATTGGTGTTCGATAGGTTCTCCTTCATGCAGAATAAAAAAAATTGAAACTGAACCAGTCAGTTTAATGAATTATAAAACCTTTGATATTTTAGAAAACTGACAGTCCCCTTGTCTGAATTTTAATAACGGACCAGCTTTGAGCTGGTTTAATCCTGTATTTCCTATGAAGTCTGTGCCGGCTTTCTGAAATAAACAGCGCAGAAGTGTTCTGAGCCAGCTACAGGTGCATACCGGCATCTTCCCTGCATCCCTGGATTATTCACCATTTCAATCTGCCTGTTTTTGCATTTATTACAAAAAAGGTCCGGGAAAATCCCGGACCTCTTCATTCTGCCGGAATAGATGTTTATTCCTTTTCCTGCTGGAGTTGATACACTTTCTTCAATCCATAGGCCGAAGCAAGTGTAACGAGGAGTACAACCCCACCGCCAATGGGGGCTTGTCCGCCACCGATCGGGTCACCACCAACGGGATCCCCACCGGAGCCTCCTCCGGGGTTTGGTTGAGCAAACATACACAGAGGCGCAACAGCAAAAGCTCCGGCAACGATT
>JAZDHI010000061.1:0-40482 GCA_043806115.1 Bacteroidota bacterium | reverse complement strand
AAAAAAAATGCTTTTACTGCAATAGTCCAAGAACCAAGAAAAATGGTCACAAAAACGGGATCCAAATCTTTAAGTGTTTCGATTGTAAACGTCAATTCTTAGGTGGAACCCGGATAAACAACGAAGTTCTTTGGCATGAATATACATCTGGAAAACAGACCTATAGACAGTTAGGAGAAAAGTATCTTGTTTCTCCTAAAACTATAGAAAGGCGCCTTGATAAGGTAAATATACAGAAGCTGTTCTCTAAGCCTCAAGAAGCTATAATATTGATGGATACGACCTATTTTGGACGCGACTTTGGTGTAATGCTATTTATTGACACCTCAGGCAACAGATTATACTGGAAATACGTGAAGTATGAGACAGTTTCTGGATATCTTGAAGGGATAAATCATATAAAGGATCAAGGAGTTAGAATAAAGGGTATTGTCTGTGATGGTCGCAGAGGGTTGTTTAGTGCGTTGCCGGAATACCTCGTACAAATGTGCCAGTTCCATCAAGCAGCCATAGTAACACGCTATCTCACAAGAAGACCTAAACTTAAAGCTTCAATTGAATTAAGAGACATCGTTCATATGCTGCCTTTAACCGATAAAGAGAGTTTTTATGGCTTGATGAACGATTGGATTGAAAAATGGAAAGAATTTATCAACGAGCGGGCTATCAATCCAGAGACAGGTAAAACCAGATATGTTCACAAGCGATTAAGAAGTGCATACAGGAGTATTGAGAGAAATTTACCATTCCTATTTACCTGGAATGATCATATAGGTTTAGGAATACCCAATACCAACAACCAACTGGAAGGAACATTCACAGCTCTTAAAAACAAATTGCGAAATCATAATGGCTTGAACAGAAAACGAAAAGAAAAGTTTATCGATGGGTTTTTTAAGGCATAAGCGACCAAAATAGTTTATAAAAAAAGGCTGGTAGAACCAGCCCTGAAAACTATTTCGATCGGTCAGGTCAATCCTGACGGGTTGCTCCCCAGCAGAGCCCGTTTCCGCTTAACTGACAAACAAATTTAATCGTTCAATTTTGAATTGCTATATTTTTAGAAAAAGAAAAGCCTGAAAAATGTCTATTAGAACAAAAGGTCTCAAAAAAAGCCTGAAAAATGTCTATTACGCCGAAATTTCTAATTTCTAATGACCAGTTTCCAATCTGAATAAAGGTGGCTGGCTGTGTGATTTGCTTTTCGGATCTTGTCAAAGACTTTGCAGTTTAAAGAAAATAGTATTGGATCCATTGGTGTTCTGTTTGAAACTGGAAGAGCATTGATAGGATAAAAAGGTAAAAACCGTGGGTGGATCGCTTCGAAACCCATGGTTGATTTGCCACCAAACGAAAATCATCTCAACTTCAGAGCAGTGTAATATGAAGCAGATGTTGCCGTCATAGGGTTTTCAGCAGGCCCTGTCTTAATTCTTTCAACAGGTCAAGCAGCTATAGGTTTATAAATATTTTACCGATAAGCAAACTTCTATTCAAACGCAATAAATAGAAGGATGTCGTTGATCAAATCATAGTTTTACCACTTTAAAAACCTTCATTTCTTTACCTAAGCGGATATGTAGGTTATAAATGCCGGGAACAAGATTCATGTCATGGATGCTGATGGAGACTTCTCCTTCAGATTGAGGTAAAGTAAACGTTTTGTTGTATACATTTCTGCCGGTTAAATCATATATTTCTACAAAAGCCTGTGAGGAAGCTGAATGTCTGAAAAATTTTATATTCAGCACATCTGTAAACGGATTTGGATAGGCAATCATCTCTGTCATTGTTTTTTCGTCAATTCCGTAGCTCCCGGCTTTAATATTGATTTTCATTTCACTGATGCCAAAGCAACTGCCACCATAATTTGACAATACAGTCACTAAAACAAACTGCGCAATGGCATTCCCAAAATCGGGGCCCTCTGTTCCTTCATATAAGGGTGAGCCATTTGCCGGCGGGGCTGAAAAAGTGCCGAGTGACCTCCATGTTATCCCATTCAGTGAATAATCAACAGCGTAGCCCTGCAATCCATATTCCAGATGAGCAGGATCGTTGCTGTTCCAGATTTTTGATGTTGTCAGGCTATAGGGTTCCCCGAAATTGTACATGATCCAGTGTGAAATTCCCCGATCGGGGTTAGGGCTTTGCGATGCTGTGCAGGATACCCATCCATCGTACCAGGAAGTACTGTGCCTGTCAGGAAAGCATTGTGCATTTATTGTTTGCTTAAGTAGCACAATTACTATGATGAAGAGAAGTCTTTTCATGTGTTTCAGGTTTCTACAAGTTCATAAATCCCAAAGGCTGACCTCCGCCATTTAAATCAAAGAAATTCGTTAGATTCGGGAAAATCATATTGATGTCGCTGTTCGATAATCCGAACCATTTTGCCAGTTCGGCAAAGTAGAGGTCGGTGGCTGTGGTTGGAATTAAAACACCATCATAAAGGTCAAGGTCGCTGTTAAGCGCAAGGGTAGGGTAAGTTCCATAAAGCTTTTTGCCGTTAACCGAGCCTCCAAAAACAAATGCATTTCCACCCCAGGCATGGTCAGTACCATTTCCATTGGATGTGAGTGTGCGTGCAAAATCGGAAATCGTGAAAGAAGTCACGTTTTCAGCAACATTCAATTCTTCCATAACTCCCTGAAAATAGGTTACTGCATCATTCAATATTGTAAGCCTGTCGCTGTGCCTGACAAGCAATTCATCGTGATGATCCCAGTCGCCCAGTTGTACAAAGTAAATCTGTCTTGTTGCTCCCAAAGAGTTTCGTGCAGCGATTGTCTTCGCTACCATACGAAGTTGCCTCGAAAGTTCATTATCAAAAAAAGGAGTGGAAAAGTCAGGGACAGCATCAATTGCTGACTGGAACATGAGGCTTGCTTCATTCGAAGTTCTCACGGTATTAACATACGTATTTTTGAAAACATCAGAATAATCTCTTTCAAGCATTGAATTTACAGCCTGGGATCGAAGCTGATGAAACAAATCGCCTGAGTTATAATCCATTAAACCAATACTCCCTGATTCGTTTATTACATAGGGGATGATCTCTCGCCCGTATTGAAAAACATTGATGCCATAGAGCGAAATATTCATCGAAATATCTTCGTTGGGATTCACTGAATGAACCAGATCGGCGATTCGACCACCCCAGCCAATGTTTGTCCGTTCATGCGGGCGCCCGCTCTGCCATTGCTGCTGCTGGTCAGAGTGCGAGAAAAGGCCTAAAGGCGTCCGAACGCTTTCTTCATAAATCTGCTGTTTGGTTGCAGGTTCAACCAGAGTGCCAACATTACATACAAAGGCAAGTTTGTTGTTTTCAAACAGGTTTTGAATACCGGCAAGATCGGGATGCAAACCAAAAGTCCTTTCATCAAAAACCAAAGGATTAATTGGCAGAAGTTCATTTTGTGGAATGGCGAGATTTGAGCGGGTGGTGGCGTATTCATTGTAAGCGTCTGCCGAACGCGGAATGAGCATATTGTAGGAGTCGTTCCCGCCATGCAAAAGAATAAAAACCATTGCTTTGTATTCTTCTCCCAGACCGGAATTGTCAAAAGCAGCGGCAGCCATTGCCTTTAGGTTGATCAGTGATGAAAACAAAGTAGTATAGCCAACAGCAGCACAGGTTTTTCCCAAAAATGCCCTACGCGTATATTGTGTTTTTCCCATGTCGTTTTATTTTAAAATGGCATAATCAGGACTAACCAGAAAAAGATACAGGGCCATTTTTACCCTGTAGTGCATATAATCTGTTCCGGGATCTGAGCCTTCAATGGGATCAATGGCAGCTTTGACTGATGCCCGGGTTTCGGCTGAGAGTTGTCCTCTGGTAAATAATTTATCAAGCTCATTAATGAGTACTTCACTGTCACGTGCCAGGTATTTCAGTTGTGTGAAATCGAGTCTGGTGTTTTGCTCCCAATCTATTTCCCAATTATTAAAAACCGGATAATTCCATTCAGGAGAGGTCCACAAGTCAACTTCATTCCAAAAACCGATGCTGGTTACCGAGTTATGAATCTGGAACTCGGGGGCTACAAGTCCGGCATTGGAAATGGGTCCGTTGGGACTAAAATCGGGGAGGAAAAAGTTGAAAACAGTTGGCGAAGCCAAAGGCATTTGACCTGTCTGGGTATAAAAATTATAACCGATATTCCAATCCAGTCCACTGGGGCTGTTTAAGTCGATTTGCCTGCAAACATTGAAATAGCGCATCATAGGTTCGGTTAATTTACCAGAATTCGTTTCTGTACTGAATTCGCAGCTTCTGGCTTCTTCGTCAAGCAATATGGCTTTGATTACTGCCTTCATATCGCCGCGAACCCCGTTTGTGTTGTTGAAAGCCTGCACAACTCTTGAGAGATATGCCGGGCCCGGGTTTGATTTTACCATTTGCTGTATCAACCTGCGACACAAAAAAGGCCCCGTATTCGGATGATTGAACAGGTAGTTAACGGCATCTTCTATGTCTTTCATTCCGGTTTGTCCTGCGGGAATAATAAGGCCGTTGAGCAGATGCTTTTCACCGGGTTCGTGGAATTCTTCATACATTGCCAGTGGTACTTCTTTATTGCAGAACCAAAAGTCAATACCGAAATAGGGATCTTCAACCCATATATTCTCAATGATCTCTGCAGCACTCAATCCGGTAAAAACCTTTGCCAGTTCTTTAATGTCATAATTATCATACGTTGGAATTCTATTGCTTTGCTGGTCAAGTTTATAGCTGCCGTCATCATTCAATTCATAAAGTCCGATGGTGAACAACTGCATTATTTCACGGGCATAATTTTCATCAGGATGAACATTGGTTTCTTCGTTACTTTTTGGATTGTTGTAATGGGAAAGATATCCGGCCATCATTGGATGCAGTGTAATTCCCATCAGTAAATCCTTATAATTGCCCAATGCCCGTTGTGCTAAAAGATCGTAATAGGAGCCCAATCCGACACCATAATCTCCTAATGATGAATTTGATGAAATAACCAGAATTTCGCTCAAAGCCAGTGTTACTCTTTGTCGTAGCAGATCTTCATTATTCATATTATGCTGCCACCACGCATACACGAAATGTACAAATGAGGGCCCGAAGTAATCTTCTTCATTTCCGCCATTGGCAACATACATTGCCTTAGCCAGTTCATAAGTTTCGGCAGTACTTTGTGCAAATGGCGTTAAAGGTTTGGTAAACTGATCATCAATCCATTGCTCATAGCTTCCTGCTGCCACCGTTTGAATGTAGTTCAGCGGGCAACCGAAAGTAGCCTGTGCCAGAAATCTGGATGTTTCAAGCAACCGGCTGTCCATGCCTTTGTCGTTTATGGTGTTCTCGGCAGCTGCCTTTTCATTCCATTCGTTTCGTTGCATTTCACTGCTGCTGGTCACTGTAATGCCGGCATTGTGCCCGGCTCCCAGATAATCGGTGTAGGTCTGCGCATGCATGAAAACGCTAAAGTAGAAAAGTATTGAAAACGACAGAACAGACTTCATCATAGTAGAGGGTTTGGTTGAAGGTACTTGTAACGATGATTCACTAAAATAATCAATTTTAAAGGGAAAAGTCCAATTGTCATTCAATGTCATTTATTAATTCTGCCAATCATCCGGCCGTCCATTCCTGTTCAGCATAATGAAGGGCCTTTACTGGTTTAATCCACAAAACCCCTGCAAGGTCATATATGGTACTAAGAATAAGCAGTTTTATTTCAATAATTCAATGTTTTTAAGGCGTTTCAACTAATGTGGAGATATCAAACCGATACATGGCTTCAGTTTACCACCAAGCCCCCCGCTGTAGATGGTCAATGAATTGTCATTCTGGGCGTAACGAAGTGAAGTGAAGAATCTTATTACTCACTCCAACGTTAGCCGGGTAATAGTGGATTAAATAATAAAAGGTTCCCGGGGAACAAGGAGATTTCCGGTACAATAAAAAAACACCATCCCGGACAAAATGCCCGGGATGGCGCTGTAATCAGGGAATGAGCTTCCTGTTAAAGGAAGTTCTATTTGACAAATTTGCGCTGAACAGGCTCGTGTCCTGGTGTACTGACCCTGAGCAGATACATGCCCCCCGGAAGATTGGCTGTAGCGATGTCAATCCTGTTGGTTCCGTTGGTCATTTCTTTTGATTCACTGAAAATCAGGCGTCCCTGAAGATCGGTAACCTCAACCAGGGCTTTACCCGAAACGGAAGAATTCAGTTCAAGATAAAGCAACTCACCAGCCGGGTTGGGATATGGATTTCCTGCTGCAAGTTTCGGGGCATCGGGGCCATCACTGCCAAGGGCTGCAATGGCTGTCGCGGTAACCACAAGGTTGATGTGTGCGGAAGAAGATCCTTCCGAGAGGATAACCACAACCGCTTCGGTTATTTTACCGGTCATCTCTGCATAAAGGGTATATTCACCGTATGGAAGGTTGCTGAATGAGAAGGTTCCATCGCTGTTTGAGAAAGTATAGGCAACCGGTAGTCCGGTACTGTTGTATAATACGATTTCAACATTGGCAGCGGGGACACCTCCCGATTTGAAGGTCCCTTCCCAGTTGATGGTGCCTGTGATACCGGCATTGCCCTGTACCCAGCACAGTGACTGTACCAGGCTGATGGGATACCAGCCGTTTGGTTCACCCGTCGTAACGATGGTTGCTCCCTGCCAGGTAAGTGAACTTGCATAATAAGTTGGCAGGTATTCAAAGAAGTTGGGAGATCCCGGGGTCAGCATGGCATAAATATAGTATGACCCGGCAGGGACGCCGCCAAAGTTATATTTACCGGATGGATCTATCGTTGATTCAGCATAAAAGTAATTGTTGGCACCGATCAGCCAAACAATTCCCTGGTTAGCCAGGGTGTTTCCGGCCATCACAATACCTGCAATGGTATAGTCTCCGGATGCTTCTCCGGCAAAAATTTCCATGCAACCGGTATTCTGACAATTACCTGTTGAATCCCAGATGGTGAGACATGCGGAATAGATGCCCGGGTTTGCGTAGGTATGAATCGGGTTGGCTTCAGTTGATCCCGTTCCGTCACCGAAAGACCATTGCTGGCTGGTATAACCCGGTGTGGAAGTATTGAAGAACTGGTAGGTGAGCGATGAGTTGGTTGAGTCAGCCGGGAAAGCAAAGAATGAAGCCTGGCAATCGGGTTGAATATAATTTACCCATATCTCAAGGCAGGTCTGATCCCAGCAGTAATTAAGGCTGTCCTTAATGGTTAGGCAGGCATAGTAAATACCCGGAGCAGTATAGGTGTGTACCGGATTGGTCAGGGTTGACTGCTCGCCATCGCCAAAATCCCAGAAAGTGAAAGAGTGTTCGCCCTGTGATAAATCTTCGAAATAGTAGGTATACCCTGATGGGTCAGGAATGGCAGAAATAACAGCCTCACAGGAGCCTCCGCCACCTCCCGGGAAGATGGTCTGACAGCTGACGCCCATACAGGTGTCGTTGGTTGCCGGCTGATCTGTAATGGTAGTCAGGCATACGCTGTAAACAGTACCCGGCACACTCTGGAATGTATGGGTGACCTGCTGGCCATAGCCTGTTGATCCATCGCCAAAGTCCCAGTAATAATCAGCCGGCGCACCTGAATACAGGTAACCTGTGAAAGAATAGGTAATTCCGTCGTTCGAATAAACTTCGAAGTAATTATCACATGGGGAAGGGGTATTGGTAAATACTTCCTGGCATGAGGTATAGGTGCAGGAGGTGCCGTCAGGACCGGTTCCGGTGGTGGTTAGACAAACAGTGTAAACCTGGGAAGGATCGGTAAAGACATGTGAAACAACCTGTCCGGATGCAGTAGTTCCATCGCCGAAATCCCATACCCAGGACTCAATCTGATTGTTTGATGTACCATTCATTGCCCAGCCCTGGAAGGTGTAACCGGATGTACCGGATGAGTCCGGATAATACCAGAAATAGCTTTCGCAGGGACTTGGGATGTAGATAAACACTTCCTGGCATGAAGTATAGCTGCATGTTTCTCCGTTTGATATACCGGTTGTTGTCAGACAAACAGGATGAATTGCCGAAGGATCGGTAAAGGAATGTATAACAGTTTGGCCGGTGGCGGTGGTTCCATCGCCGAAATTCCAGTCCCATGAATCAATCTGATTGTTCATTGCCCAGCCTTCGAAAACATAACTGGTTCCTGTTGAATCCGGGTAATACCAGAAATAACTTTCACAGGGTGATGGAACATAAATATAGACTTCCTGGCAGGACACCGATGTACAGGCGGTACCATCGGGACCTGTTCCGGTGGTAGTCAGACAAACATTGTATCCGGTATTGGAGGCAGCAAATGTGTGTGTTACTGACTGACCTGAAGCGGTGGTTCCATCGCCGAAATCCCACCACCAGGAATCAATCTGACCATTCATGGCCCAGCCTTCGAAAAGATAACCTGTTCCGGTGCTGTCGGCTGAATACCAGAAGTAATTTTCACAAGGCGAAGGAATGTAATTAAAGACTTCCTGACATGAAACAGCTGTACATGGCAGGCTGTCGGGACCTGTTCCGGTGGTGGTCAGACAAACCAGATAGGACATATTCGGGTCGGCAAACGTATGGGTGACTATCTGACCAGAACCGGTGGTACCATCGCCGAAGTCCCAGGTCCATGAATCGGCCTGCCCGGTTGACGCCCATCCTTCAAAGGTATAGGAAGCTGCAGTGCCGGTGGAATCAGTGTAATACCAGAAGTAGTTTTCACAGTATCCGGGATTGGTTGATCCGGCATTAACCGGCATACAATGGATACTGTTACAGGAACTGTCGTTGCTGCTGATCATCAGGCATACATTGTATAACCCGGTTTCAGCATATGTATGCGTTGGATTCTGTTCATCGGATATGGTTCCATCACCAAAATCCCAGACCCAATGGTCAATACTTGAACCAGGCATAGTATAACTGTCATCGAAGAATGTGAAAGTGAGCATATCGTTCGTTGCAGGTACATACCTGAATGAAGCTACGCACCCCGCTACCGGATTGCCGCATATAGTGAAGTCGAGGATGACTTCCTGGATGCCCGGGAAGAAGGCGGCTGTTGCAGAAACCATCATCCCGTTGCAGTCAGGGGTGCTGACCATGATCAACCCCTGAGACGTCCCGGGGTAGGTAGGAATCTGGTCGGTATAGAAACCGTCTCCATCGGTTACAACCTGGTTGTAATATCCGGGGTAATTCATACTGTCAACTGAAATATACATGGTTTGTCCGGGAACCGGGGCTCCGGTTGCCTGATTCATCACATGTCCCGTCAGTGTAACATATGGCTGCTGTGCCATGATAAATGTCACTGCAGTTATCAGCAGAAGCAGCGTAGCGAGTAGTTTTTTCATCTGGTTCATTGTTCTTTGGTTTTACTGATTCGGATTAAAAAGGGTTTGATTAAAAGACACAATCTGAGAAAAAGGTTGCCTGACCGGATCACCTTTTTGCAAATTTAATTGTTTTCAGAACCTGGCCTTCTTCAGATTTCAGGACAAGCAGATAAATGCCCTGGCTCAGGTTGCCGATATTGAGTATGAGATTGTTATCTCCTTCACTGCAATTGTACTCTGAGATAAAACAGGTGGATCCGGATGCGTTGTAAATCACCGGGACGATGTTAGCAGAATTATCCAGGCTGAATTTCAGGGAAACGGTTTCTGTGGCCGGATTCGGATAAACCGTTATTTCGGTAAAGGCTTTGTATGGATTGTTTTCCTCTCCGGTGATATTGGAAAATGAGATCAGCAACAGATTGTTCAGGGCCTGGTTTCCATACTCTGTCAGGTTTATCTCCAGTATCTGGCTGTACATTCCGGCAATCTCAGCAGTAATGCTATAGGCTCCGAGCGCAAGATCATTGAAAATAAATTCACCGTTTTCAGTGGTGTTGGTATAGGCTATGATATTTCCTGATTGTTTCAGAAATACTATTCGATGGCCTAGGTTAACAAATGTATTTTCAATACAGTTTATGCTTCCGCTGATGGTTCCGGGTCCGGAACTGATCTGGGAAAGTTCAGGCATAAATACATTGGCATCGAAGATATCGGATGTATTCAGGCTGATAAATTGTGACTGCTGCCAGACCGGGGTTTCTCCTGTATAGGCCGGAAGATAAGACTGATATGAAGCAGATCCAGGGGTAAGTTCAGCATGAATCACATAATTACCTTCCGGCACATTCACAAAATAGAAATATCCGTATCGGTAAAAGGTGCCTGAAATAACTTCGGAAAGAAGATTTCCTGTATTCCGGTATAATCTTACAAGGGCAGTATCGCCGGTGCTGGATGGATTGTTTATTGGGAAGCTGCCCGCGAATACCTGTCCGCCCAGGTTGAAATAGGCCGGTGTTGTATATGTGTAACAGGTGGTTGAGGAACAATAGCCGCCGTTGCCTTCACCACTGACTGTAAGACACACCTGATAGGTTCCACTGTTTGTGTATGTGTGATCCGGGTTCTGGATAAACGATATAGTACCATCGCCGAAATCCCAGTACCAGTTGGTAATATTATTGCCGGTGGATTCATCATTGAAAAAATAGTGATTGATGTTTCCGGGAATGGACTCAATAATGACCGAAAAGTCAGCCTGACAGCCAGAAATGGTATCCCCGACTGTAATATCAATGCATAGTACATCCTGGCAGCCGGTGTAATTGCTGATGATAGCCAGGCAGACATGGTAAATTCCCGGTTGCTCCCAGGTATGTTCAGTGTTGTATTCATAAGAAAACGGGCTTCCGTCACCAAAGTCCCAGATTACCTGGTCGAACATACCGGTAGAATGGTTTGTAAAGGCATAGGTAAGATACCCGGTTTGTTCATAGGAATAGGTGGCATGGCATGATGGCAGGGTATCTCCGAATAAGATATTTTCACAGTATGTACTTCCGCACTGTGTAATACTGTTGTAGATATTGAGGCACACTGTGTAAACTCCGGGAAACTCCCATACATGGATTGGATTATATTCATTGGAAGTGGTTCCGTCACCAAAATCCCAGATTACCTGATCGGGTTGCCCTGTTGAAAGATTAGTGAATTCACAGATAGGACTATGAAAAAGTGAATAGGAAAAGGCGGCTTGGCAAACCTGCACGGAATCAACAAACGTAACCAATTCGCAGAAATTACTTTCACAAAAAGTGTTACTGTCCGAAATATTCAGACATACAAGGTAGGTGCCCGTAGTAACCCAGGTATGCACAGGATTGGGTTCGTTCGACGAGGTTCCATCCCCGAAATCCCATAGGTAAGTATCCGGGAACCCGATTGATTGATCGGTAAAGGCTACGGTCAGCCCCTGGGATACCCATGAAAACATCGCCTGACAGTCGCCCGGATCGTTTCCAACCGTGATTTCAGTACAGAAACTGCTGGAACAGGACATGGTTGAATCCATCATGGTCAGGCATACGGTATAGTTTCCGGGTTGGTTAAAATCATGCACCGGCTCATAATCTCCTGATGTCATCCCATCTCCGAAATCCCAGTACCAACGGGTAGCGTTGCCTGCTGGGAAACTTTGGTTATGGAAATAAACCATCAGTTCATTCACGGGATCGTAATCAAATGAAAAATCAGCCTGACAGCCATTATTGAGCGAACAGATTTCAAAATCAAGATCAAAGAAAAGATTAGGATTGGCTATAAACGGATGAAATTGGATTTCCTGGTTGCAATCGAGAACCCACACATATAAGATAGTGGTGGTGTCAAAGATTGCGGGAGGAATCACGGTGAGATAAAAGCCGTTTTCATCGGTGAAATCCGTAAACAGGGGTTGGCCAATTACAAGTCCGACTGAAACTTCATGCTGAGGAATCGGGTAGCCTGTTTCGGTGGTAGTGACCTGCCCGCCGACATAAAGCGGATCCTGTGCTAACACACTGGTACTTAGGAGCATGATTAATATTAACGGTTTAAGTTTCCTGAGTTTCATGAGTTATGGGTTTTAAAATCTGTAAAGCAGTCCAGCTTTAATGCCAATGCTTTGTGGCCTGATATTGTGGTTCCTGTATACAGGTCGCAGATACGTTTTGTAAGTCGGTTCAGCCAGTAAGGTGAATCTTCGGGAGAGATAAAATCCCAGGCCAAGTCCGGCAGCTACCTGCCAGTCAGTTGAAAGCCGTGAAGGGCCTAAATTCTCGATGGACTTCAGGTTGGTTCCATTTTCAGAAAAGCTTGCCTCTGGTTCATCAGAAGCCAGCATCACCGAGAATACAGGTCCGGCTTTCAGGCTGATGGTCAGAACCCGGTTACTGTATAAGCGGTAGCCTGCCATCAGCGGTATCTGCAGATAAGTATACCGGTTCCTGGTTTTTGTTTCGATCCGGTGATCAATAGAGTCGTACACCCCCTGGACTTCAGTGTCAAAATGGATGGTGCCATCCGGTTGCGGACTGAATGAAACCACTTTGTTATAGTAGCCCAGACTATCATAAGAGTTATAATTAATCATATACCGGCCATTGTCGTCGCTCAGGCAGAAAGCTGCACCGGTTTCGAGGATCCAGGGCCCTTTAAACGTCGAAAGGCTGATGCCTGCTGAACGGCTCTGCTTTTTGTGACCATGACCATAATCAATCAGATCCAGTGAAGCGTAAGCCCCGCCAACCAGGGGAATTCCAACGCCATTTGGTATAGCCGGCCTGTGCGAGGATTTATATTTGCTGTTGAAAGCGGTAGCAGCAGATGCCGGCCTGAAGACGGCAGGTTGTGAATTTAGCCATGAGCTGAAATCCCGGCGCAGATCCGAAATGGTTATTTTATTTTGGTCAGTTTCTGCTTTTGTGTCCGGGTCATGTGAAGAAGTTCCACCGATTTGTGCCGTCGAAGCCCCGGGCATTCTCATTTTTGGTCCGGATGTCAGGAGATTCGTAATTTCATCTTCAGAATTATTTGGTGAAGGGTTTGTTATTGGCCCTGCACCCATGTCATTTTCTTCCGGTTTATTCATCCGGTTTATTGTACTATTACCTGAACTCACGGATACGCCTGATTTATCAACGAAAGTTACAGGTTCTTTGGGCATTTCTGTTGTTTCATTAGCCGGTGTTACGTTCTGAATGGTGGTTTCTTTTTTCTTTGTTTCAGTATCATTACCATTCAGAAACCAGAGCACGGCAAGTCCGGTGATTACTACTGCCACAATACCCATGTTAATCATACGGGCTGAACCGCTTACCGGGTTTTCAGGAGCAACCGGAACCGTTGCCGGAAGCGCTGTTTCAATCCGCCTCCACAGTTCAGGTGGCGGGGCCGGGCTGAAATCACCCAATCCTTCACTGAAAAGTTCATCCATATTGTTTCGTTCGTCTTTCATGACTTCACGCTTATGTTTTTGGTGGCCATTTCGGCTGCTACCATTTGTTTAAGTTTGTTGCGGGCCTTCATCAGTTGTGTCTTTGATGTGTTTTCACTGATTTCAAGCATTTCCGCTATTTGTTGATGGGCAAGGTTCTCAAAAATATACATATTGAAAACCAGGCGGTAACCATCGGGAAGCGATTGTATCATCTGCAGTAACCTTTCCCTTGGAATGTCTGATGCAGAAATTGGTTCCACCTCTTCACCACTCAGGGGTTCGGGAGGCTCGGCATAAATTTGTAAAAACATTTGCTTCAGATTGTCCCGCCTGAAATTAATGGCCTGATTCACAACCAGACGTTTTAGCCAGCCCTCAAACGAACCTTTATAACCAAAGGACTCCAGTTTGGCAAAAATCTTAATGAATGCTTCCTGCAACAGATCCTCTGCCTCTGCCCGGTTACGGGTGTAGCGAAGACAAATACCAAAAAGTACCCCCGAAAAGCGCTGGTACAATTCGTATTGTGCCTGTTTATTGCCTGATAAACAGTCTCTTATTAATTTGTCATCACTTCGCATTCATTCCCTTGTGAATATGCAGACACAAAAATAGGGCTTGGGTTGCCTGTTGATGTAAAAAACAAGAATTAATTATTGATATCCAAGTAAGTGGCTGGTATGCAAGGTCACCAATTTTATTCAGATTCTGTCTCTTAAGCCAGGAATTGTCTATATTTCGACTACCCCTCCAAAGTAGGCAGCTTGTCCCGCCTACTTCGGCGGGGGGGCAAGCAGCTCAATATGACAATATATTGATTATCAGATGTCAGGCTGAGCGAGTCGAAGCCTTTTCTATCTAATGAGACAGCCTCTAAAGGGTTTCTTAGCCCCTACACGATTGCTTAGTAACAAGTTACCATCATTTCTGTGTAACTTTGCATCTAAAATTCCAGCACATGAAACGAATCGCCATTTTTGCCTCAGGTAGTGGGTCCAATGCCGAGCATATTGCTGAATATTTTACTAAAGGCAATCTGGCTAAGGTGGAAGCCATTTATTGTAACAACCCGAAGGCATATGTGATTCAGCGCGCTACGAGACTGAATATTCCCCTGATTTTGTTCGACAGGGAGAAGTTTTATGGTGAAGAAACCATCCTTCGCGATCTGTTGGCACGCAAAACAGATCTGATTGTGCTGGCCGGTTTCCTCTGGCTGATTCCCGGAAATATTATAAGGGCTTATCGCGACCGGATTGTAAACATCCACCCGGCCCTGTTGCCGGAATATGGAGGCAAAGGCATGTTTGGTATGGCCGTTCACGAAGCCGTGATTGATGCAGGAGAAACAGAATCAGGCATCACCATCCACCTGATTGACGAGGTTTATGATAAAGGTAAAATCCTACTTCAGGCAAAATGCCCTGTTTTACCTGGCGACACCCCCGAAACTCTGGCTGAAAAAGTGCATCGGCTGGAGTATGAGCACTTCCCGAAGGTGATTGAGAAGATGCTGGAATAATAAGGGGCGAGGGACGATGTAGCCTTCTGACTCTATGCCCCAAGCTCATAGCCCTGTACCCTGAGCCCTGAGCTAATAGGGACGAGGGACGTACATCCTGCTTCAAATGACAAGGGGACACGGAGACAAGGGGAAAATCCAAGCTTAAAGTTCAAAGTAAAAAGTAAAAAGCTGGCATCCGATTTTCTTACATTTTACCTCTTACTTCCGACTTCAAAAATCCGCAATCCGCAACCGATCCGCCAGAGGCGGAGAGCTCAGCGCAGCTAATCCGCAATCCGCAATTCTACCGGGCTATCAGCAAATAATAATTCTTCTTCCCCTTCTGCACAAGCATATATTTCCCGCTGAGCAGGTGTGAGGTATTTGTAGTAAAATCTTCGGCTACTTTGGTTTTGTTCACCTGTACGCCACCATCCTTCAGCATCCGGCGGGCCTCACCTTTGGATGGGAAAATGGCGGTTTTTTCTGCAACCAGTTCTACGATTCCAATTCCTTCTGCAAGTTCTGCAAGGCTGATATCAAATTGAGGAACGCCTTCAAAAACGGACAATAAAGTTTCTTCGTCAAGTTTATGCAGGGCTTCAGCAGTGCCTTTTCCGAAAAGGATTTCAGAGGCTTCCAGGGCTGACTGATAGTCGGCTTCAGAATGAACCCTGATGGTAATGTCTTTGGCCAGGGCCTTCTGAAGAACACGCAGGTGTGGTGCTGTCTGGTGCTCAGTTATCATGGCTTCAATTTCCTCTTTTCCGAAAAGGGTGAAGATCCGGATATATTTTTCTGCATCGGCATCTGAGGTATTCAGCCAGAACTGGTAGAATTTGTAGGGAGATGTCCGTGCCGGATCAAGCCATACGTTTCCGGTTTCAGTTTTCCCGAATTTGCCTCCATCGGCCTTGGTGATCAGTGGACAGGTCAGGGCAAAGGCCTCACCTCCGGTTTTGCGCCGGATCAGTTCGGTTCCGGTAGTGATGTTACCCCACTGGTCAGAACCCCCCATCTGGAGTTTGCAGTTGCTGTGCTGGTAAAGGTGCAGGAAATCATAGCCCTGAACCAGCTGGTAGGTGAACTCGGTAAACGACATCCCGTCACCGGCTTCACCGGTCAGGCGTTTTTTAACCGAATCCTTGGCCATCATATAATTTACAGTGATGTGCTTGCCGATGTCACGGATAAAGCCAATAAAGCTGAATTCCTTCATCCAGTCGTAATTATTGACCATCAGGGCATGATTGGCTATGGTTGGATCGAAATCGAGCAGTTTTACCAACTGGTTTTTCAGGCATTCCTGGTTGTGGCGCAGGGTGGCTTCGTCTAGCAGGTTGCGTTCGTCAGATTTTCCCGATGGGTCGCCGATCATTCCGGTTGCCCCGCCAACCAGTACAATGGGTTTGTGTCCGCAATGCTGCAGGTGTTTCAGCATCATTACGCTCACCAGATGACCAATATGCAGCGAGTCGGCTGTTGGGTCAATGCCAACATAGGCCGAAATCATTTCCTTCTGCAATAATTCTTCCGTTCCCGGCATGATGGTATGGATCATACCGCGCCACTGTAATTCCTCAACAAAATTCATAGAATCATTTTTTGCAAATTTACGTTTATCCGGTCAATTGACCAAAGCTGTCAAAGAATCGGAACATTACCGATTAAATCCACAATCTGCAATCCGGAGTCCGCAATTCACAGAGAGTAATTTCATAGCTTTGTACCATGATACTTGTTACAGGCGCCACCGGGCTGGTCGGTTCTTATTTGTTATATGAATTACTGAAGGCGGATGAGCCTGTCCGTGCAATTTTGCACAACCCTGCTAGCATCGGTCATACCCGGAAAATATTCTCCAGCCTTGGTTCCGATGCCGAAGCCCTTATCAACAGGATTGAATGGGTGGATGGGGATGTGCTTGATTATTTCTCTCTGGCCGATGCCATGAAAGGAGTACAAAAAGTTTATCATTGTGCAGCCATCGTCTCATTCGATCCCCGCGACAGGGAACTGATGATGAAGATTAATGTTGACGGTACTGCCAATGTTGTGAATGCAGCACTGGAAATGGGTGTGGATAAGCTATGCCACGTGAGCTCCATTGCTTCGCTTGGACGGACCGAAAACAGCAACATTATTGATGAAAAATCGCAGTTCAGGACGAATACGTATAATTCCAAGTATTCTCTCAGTAAATATGCCGGTGAACGGGAAGTCTGGCGTGGTACCGCTGAAGGATTGAACGCAGTGATCGTAAACCCTTCGGTAATCCTTGGCTATAGTGATACCGATAAAGGAAGTACAAAGATGTTTTCAGTGATCTACCGTAACTCTTTATTTTATGGTAAGGGCATCAATGGTTTTGTGGATGTGAGGGATGTGGTCAGGGCAATGACCGGACTGATGGAGAGCAATGTCAGGAACGAACGTTTCGTTGTGTCAGCCGGCGATTTTACCTATCGTGAGATTTTTACCCTGATTGCCCGCGGTTTTGGAAAATCTGACCCCAAAATAGCCTTGCCTGACTTTTTGCTCAATATTACCTGGCGGCTGGAGTGGCTCAGGAGCAAGCTGACCGGAGCACGGCCACTGATTACCAGGGAAACGGCCAGAACCTCAAAAGGGAGTTTCTATTATGCCACGAAAAAATTGCATTGCACCCTCAACTTTGAATACACCCCGATCGAAAAAACAATCAGCCGGACAAGCCGGCTGATCAGTGAAGATATAAAGAATTCCCGTTAAGGAGACATTTCAGTCTTTTGCAATCGTTTTATAGTGGTCGTATTTTTCAAGTACATCGGTTACAAAACGCTGAGTTTCTTTTCCGCTGACACGTCCATGTTTCACCACCGGGTCATTGTAGAATTCAGGTTGTGATTTCGACAACAGGCAATACTCAACATTGTCAGTCCAGACCATAGGGTTTTTGTCATGTTTTTCAGCAAGCTTACAGGCATCCAGTACATGGGCAAGGCCAATGTTATAGGCTGCCAGTACGAATTTCTTCCGCTCTTCAGGATCAGGCACAAGGCCTTTGAACTGGTTGTCGAGGTATTTTATCAGCCTTACTCCGGCTTCAATCTGTTCCTGTGGGGTGGATCCCTCATGAGCACCAAAACGGCGGGCAGTAGCCGGCATAAGCTGCATCAGGCCAAAAGCACCGACTCGCGACCGGACATCCGTACGGAATTTTGATTCCCTGTAAATCAGGGCAGATAGCAAACGCCAGTCCCAGCCTATATTTGTACTCATCTGCCTGATGACGTCATCATAATCGGAGATGGTTTTGTGCTTTAATGGCATTCCTAGTGCAAGGTGTACGTAACGTGGATTTTCAAAATGCCTTGTGTATTGATATTTGAATTCGCGGCTGGTTTTATTGGTTTCGATCCATTGATTAGCGGCTTCCCGAAGATTCACGGATCCCTTTCTTACAACCCATGTAATCCCGATCCCGGGGCTTACCTGTGTCCTGACATCAAGATCATTGTATACGAGTGAATAGGCATGGGCTGTATTTTCAAAAGCAATGGTATAGTCAGCTTCACCGCTGGCAACGGCTTCGATGAGTTTTCCGACATTTCTTCCGGGATCGGTATTGATCACAACAGAATTTCCGGTCGCATGCTGCAGGTCGGATAGGTAATACTGTCTGCGTGCAAGCGCTGACAATGTTATGGTTTTGCCATCAAGTTGTTTCAGATCAGTGACCATCTCAGCATCAACCTTCTTCATATCGCGCATTCTGCGCCAGTTGTCCGGCTTCCGCTGAATAAGCACCTGTTTTGCCAGAAACAGCGGTTCGGTTTGTTCTACAGCGAACCGGTGGTCGGTAACCGGAGGAAGTTCCATGGCAACTATGTCGACCCTGCGTTGCTGCAAGTATTGCAAGGCTTTATGGTAATCAGGTTCAACTATGACATCGAGTTCCACACCAAGGTTATCTGCAAACTTTTTAAGCATTTCATACTGAAATCCCCTTGATTCACCTTCGTGTTTAAAATAATTAAAAGGGTTATCATCGGTAAGTGCAACCAGTTTTCCGCGGCGGATAATGTCTTTCAAAACTCCACCGGTCTGGTCACTACTTAAAAAATGCTGCCCGGATGATACAGAACATGATTCAGGCACCAGCATCATAAACACCAGGATAAATAAACTCAGGGTATTATATATAATTCGTCTGTGCATTCAGCTACTATTGGTTTATTACTGGCCGGTTTAATGATTCAATTACGGAATCCCCGGATGGACAGCATGTTACGGCTTCTAACATGAAGTGTAAAACCTTTTTACAAACGGTGTGCCAAAAGAAACCTGAATCAGGATTATCTGACCATTGGAACCGGTGAGAATTATTATGGTAAAATTTCGCTTCTGATAATAATGCTATGAATTGTAGCTTTGAGTTTGAAGCTTTAAACTTATCAGGTAGTCTTCCTGTATCTCCAAACCGCCAGTGAAAGCATGGTTAAACCATAAATAAACAGCAGACCAAGTTTGTCTGAAACATGCTGGAAACCAGAGCCTTTCAGCATGACCATACGGATCATGGCTATGAAATAGGCAATAGGATTCACCACGTTCAGATTCCTGGCCCACTGCGGCATGCTCTCAACCGGGGTAAACAAACCACTCATTAAAATAAAGATCACGAGGACAAACCAGGCAAGAAACATCGATTGTTGCTGGGTGTTGGTAACTGTTGATAAAAAAAGTCCGATGCCCATAACGACCAACAAATAGACCGAAGCTATGAAAAAGATGAGGAATATATTGCCCAACAATGGTATATCAAAAATCAGACGGGCTGCCAGAAGGCCCACAGCCAATTCGAAAAGGGCTAAAATCCAGAATGGGATCAGCTTACCGGCAATAAACTGGTATTTCCTGATCGGGGTAACATTGATCTGTTCAATGGTTCCGATCTCCTTCTCCCGCACCACATTCATACCGGCCAGGAACATCCCGATGATGGTAACCAGCAACACCAGGATACCGGGAATCATATAGGTTTTATAGTCAAGCTCAGGATTGAACCAGAAGGACCAGCGTACATTCATGGGCGAAGCAGTGCCTGGCTGCATCCGGGTAACGATATTTTTATTATAGTCGCTGATGATGGAAATGGTATAGGCATTCATCAGTGCTGCCGCACTTCCGTTGATGGCATCGTTGATCACCTGTACCTTCGCCGGTGTGCCAGTTGCAAGGTTCTTTTCGAACCCGGGAAGCAGTACAAGCAACTGATGGGCCTTCCCCTTCTGCAGAAACTCCATGCCCAGACTGCTGCTCGCACTATGGCCGGAAATATGATAAAAAGGAGATGACCTGAAATGCTCCAGCAGGTTTCTTGAACTTACTGTATTATCATTGTCGACAACATAAAGATTGATGTTCTTTATTTCGAAGGTTACAGCATAGGACAGGATCAGCAACTGAACCACCGGAACCACAAATATAATGGGTAGCATCATCCGGTTACGGAACACCTGTAAAAACTCCTTCTGCACTATGTAGAAAATTGTCCTCATGTTGTGGAAACCTCTTTAGGTAAGCCTGATTTTGAACTTTTTAACACTGGCAATAATGAAAACCATGGTCATTAACATCAGGATCAGGGTCTCCTTCCAGAAGTATGTGAAGCCGGTACCCTTCAGCATGATCGATTTGATGATCAGGATAAACCATCGGGGAGGCATGATGGTGCTTAGCCATTGCAGAATCAGCGGCATATTTTCCACAGGAAAGATAAATCCGGATAGCAATATGGTAGGCAGCATCAACGCAAACATCGAAAGCATCATGGCTGTTTGCTGGTTGTTGCTGACCGTGGATATAAAGATCCCCAGCGACAGTGCCAACACAATAAACAACATGCTTTCTGCAAGGAGCAATGCAAGACTACCGTTTACCGGGACTCCGAATACAAAATGGCTCAGAATCAGTATCGAGATGGCATTGATAAAGGAAAGCAAAACATAGGGCATTACCTTACCGGCTATAATGTGCCATGGTTTTAACGGAGATACCAGCAGTACTTCCATGGTCCCCATTTCTTTCTCCCGTGCAATTGATATGGAAGTCATCATGGCTGAGACCAGCATCAGCAGAACTGTAATAATCCCGGGTACAAACATAAATACACCTTTCAACGCGGGGTTGTACAACATCCTGATTTCCGGGACAATGACAGAAGTACCGGTGCTAATGGTTAAAGCCTGATTATATCCAGCGATAATACCATTGGCATAGTTAACGAGCAGGTTGGCGGTATTGGGGTCCGAGGCATCGGCAATCAGCTGGATGGAAGGTATTTCTCCGCGTTCCAGCTTTTGTGCGAAGTCATCTTCAAACACCACGACCATCTTGTTCCGGCCTTTCCGGAAACTTTCTTCTATTTCACGCTGTGAAAACAGGACTTCCCCCTGCAGGAAATATCCTGAAGCAAAAAGCTTTTGCTGAATGGCCGTGGTAACCTGGTCGTGCGAAGGGTCAACCACTGAAACACGAACATCCTTAACCTCGTTGGTAATGGCGTAACCAAAGAGCAAAACCTGCACCAGCGGCATCCCGAAAAGGATAATCATAGAACGGACATCGCGGAAGATGTGCAGGAATTCTTTAATAACAAATCTTTTCATAACCGGAGAAAACCATTGTCTGTATTGAATCTTCTATTCCTGCCCTGCGCCGGCATTTCGTGCCAGTTTCAGGAACACGTCATTCATGTTGGCAGCTTCGTACTTTAATTTGAGGTTTGCCGGGGTGTCAAGTGCTTCGATCCTGCCATCGACCATGATTGAAACCCTGTTGCAGTATTCAGCTTCGTCCATATAGTGAGTGGTTACAAAAACAGTAATCCCTGTTTCCGCGGCTTCATAAATCATGGCCCAGAACTGTCGTCGGGTAATCGGATCGACCCCTCCCGTAGGTTCATCAAGGAAAACAATCTCAGGAGTATGCATTATTGCTACGGAAAAAGCTAATTTTTGCCTGATCCCCAGTGGGAGGGAAGCAATGATGGTGTTACCGAGTTCCGCTATTTCCAGTCTTCCGAGCATTTCTCTGGTTTTTTCCCTGATGGCAGCCCGGCCCATACCGTAAATCCCCCCATAGAATCTGAAATTTTCGGAAACGGTAAGGTCTTCATAAAGCGAGAAACGCTGGCTCATATACCCGATTCGTTTCTTGATCTTTTCAGTTTCTGTGAAAACATTATGACCGGCAACCCTTATTTCACCGGAGGTTGGTTTCGACAACCCGCAAAGTATCCTGATGGCCGTAGTTTTTCCTGCACCATTAGCCCCCAGAAACCCGAAAATCTCGCCTTTGTACACCGAGAAGGTCAGATGGTCGTTGGCGATAAAACTACCGAAACGCTTTACCATGTTTTTAGCTTCAATAGCAACCCCGGGGTTAGTCATTTTCTTTTCTCATCAGGTCAATAAAACAGTCTTCAATGCCGGCATGGGTTTCGGCCACTTCCATCAGAATTGTTCCTGAATTCTCAAGAAATTTCCTGATCTCTTCAGCACTGAGTTTACCAGGCTCAACCCCTGCGTGGACATACTCTCCGAACATATCCGCACTGTGGATTTCCGGGTGCATTTTCAACTGACGGATCAGGTTCAGTGTATTGGCACTTTTCACCCTGAACAACTGCCGGGGGAAAGCCTCGGTGATGGCAGACGGGGTGTCTGTCACCAGTATTTTACCATGCTGGATCAGGGCTACCCTGTCGCAAAGGACTGCTTCGTCCATATAAGGTGTGGCTACAATGATGGTAATACCATCTTTCTTCAGCCGGATAAGCATTTCCCAGAATTCCCGCCGTGAAACTGCGTCTACGCCAGTGGTAGGTTCATCCAACACCAGTACAACAGGTTTGTGGATCAGGGCACATGAAAGCGCCAGTTTCTGCTTCATTCCACCCGATAACTTACCGGCCCTCCGACTGGCAAAAGGAGCAATCTGCTCATATATGTCTTTGATCAGATAGTAATTCTCTTTAATATCAGCTTTAAAAATGCCCGCAAAAAAGGCAAGATTTTCAGCAACGGTGAGATCCTGGTAAAGAGAGAATTTACCGGGCATATAACCCAGGATTTTCCTCAGGGCCCTGTAATCTTTTACCACATCCAACCCGGCAACACAGGCCGTGCCGGAGTCGGCCAGCAGTAAAGTGGTAAGAATCCGGAACAGGGTGGTTTTACCGGCCCCATCGGGACCGATAAAACCGAATATCTCCCCATGTTTTACAGAAAAACTCAGGTTGTCAAGGGCCTGCGTTTTTCCGTAACGCTTACTGAGACCAGCACAACTGATGGCGTATTCCGACATTTACAGGTTTATTTTCTTACTGTTTCTTCCTTTGTCCAGACAGCAGTTTTTCCAAGTCCCATCCAGGCTGCACCAATGTAACCCCTGATTTTCAGGGATTTGGAATTCTCAAATTTCATATAACAGTTATAGGTCTTTCCGCTGGTCGGATTATAAATGGTTCCTTCACTCCATTCATCATTGTCCGCATCATAGGAAAAACCTTTCAGGATTTGCAGACCCATGATTTTCCGTGACTGGAGTTTTGGATCAGGATTGTTCTTGTCAAGCTTTTCTTTACCGTTGGTTTCTTTCGGCACTTTAAGCCAGACGATTTCGCCGACATATTTGCCATTGCCGGCTTTGTGGATTCTCACCTGCGATTTTTCCTTACCGGTATCATCGTCATAAGTCAGGTAAATACCTGTTATCCTGTCGGCTTTTGAATTCTGGGCTGTTGTCACTGAAGGTAAAACAAGTGCAATGACGAACATTGCAAGGATTAATGTCTGTTTCATGCTTACATAGATTAATTTGTGAATATGTGTCGAAGATAATCTATTTGATGAAAACAACCTCGGCCGGCATGGCAATTTTCAGCCTGCCATCATTCATAACACTAAGTTTTACAGCGTAAACAAGGTTAACCCTTTCTTCCCGGGTCTGGATTATTTTTGGGGTAAATTCCGCAGTGGGCGACACCCATGTAACGGTACCCGCCAGTTCATCCAAACCTTTGTCAGAATCGATAAATACCCTAGCTTTCTGACCCGTTTGAACCCCTGAAAGCATATCACCTGAGATATATACCCTGAGATCCATTGTTTCAAGGTTTGCTATTTTATACAGAGGCTTGCCAAAGGCCGTTACTTCCCCGGCTTCAGCATACCGCGACAATACCGTTCCCTTAACCGGATTAACAAGGAAACAGCGCTTCAGGGCTTCTGTTACCTGGGAAATCTGAGCATCAATGGCTTTTATCTCATCACCTACTGTCGATAACTGTGTTCTGACGCTTAAGATCTGCTGTTCTGCAACTTTGATGGCTCCTGTAACATCGTCCAGTTGTTTTGGGGTAGCAGCCTGATCCTTCAAAAGGTTTTCAATGCGTTTGAGATCATTATTCAGATTGGCTTTCTGCTGTTGATAAACTGCGGACTGGGCATTAATGCTTGCTGATTTACTTTCAACGGCAGATTTCTGAGCCTGAAGCTGTAGCCTTTTATAATGCAGGTCTGTAGTGTCGGTCAATCCCACTGTATCGCCCGGTTTTAGGATTTGTCCTTCCATGATGTTCATCCAGAGAATCCTGCCGTTCGCTTCACTTGATATGGTTGTCTCAACTGCTTCAAAATTTCCGTAGGCATCGGAAGCAACCTTGTTTTGTTTACAGGAAACCAACAGACCGGTAATCATTGTCATAAGTATTAATGTTCGTTTGATTTTCATCTTCTCCTGGTATTTATATTCGTTTGTTGTTCTTACTTCAACAGGCCAATGGCTGAGATATAGTTTAACCTTGAGTATTGTAGCTGAATATTGTGAAGACTCAGGTTTAACCGGGCCTGGGTATGGGCATTCTGTTCAGTCAGGTATTCCGATGAAGTAATCACACCCTGGTCAAGTTGCGCACCAGCTGATTTTGCTATTGATCCACGAAGTTGTTCAATCCGGTGGTCTGCTGCGATCAGGTTCACGTTTTTCAGAATTTCCTGTTTCAGGTTACTGAGCAGAACGCGCTGGTTCCTTTCGAAGTTTTCTTTTTGGGTTTCAATGATTTCCTTTTGTATTCCTATGATCTGAAATTCTTTTATATGCTGGCGCCAGTTCCAGATTGTCCAGGAAAATCTGGCTCCTGCCATTGCAAATACATCAAACTGGTTCGAAAGCATATTCAGCCCAGGCTTACCATACCCGGCAGTAGCAAAAGCCGAAATCCGCGGCATTACTTTTTGTCCTGTCATCTTCTGCTGAACGGTCAACCTGTTCTGTTGCAGATCCAGCAAATGATATTCCGGTCTGAGGCGGGTATCTGCAACCGGAAGACTGTCATAAACCGGCTGAACCAGTTCAACGGAAGGAGCCAAATTCAGCCCGGTAAGTTCTCCAAGCCGGTAGATAGCTGCTGCCCGGTTGTGGGCAAGCTCAGTCAGTAATTGTTCTATCCGGATTACTTCAGCATCCAGCACATCTGCATTCGACTGTAAAACTGTTCCACCGGCAACACCGGCCCTGACCCGTCCCAACCTTGAATGTATTTCTGACATACCGAGCTTTAACAATTTCTCATTCTCCCGGATCAACAGGATACTGAAATATACCTGGTTGACAGTTTCAAGCAAGCGGTAATTCTCCGCCTCAACCGACTGAAGATTAACCAGCAGCCCGGCCTTTTCAAGTTCTTTCTGTTTCCTGACTGTGCCTCCGTCCCAGATCAGCTGACTAACATCAAGATTAATTTTGTAACTGTCTTTATCGAGAGAGGGAATTTCAACATTGGGGAGCGATATGGGAAGTGCAGTCACATCCGACTGCCAGCTTAATTGTCCCCCGGCTGAAACCTGCGGAAGATAATTGTCATTCAGTACAGTTTGCTGGTACCTGAATGCATCATTGTACAGAGTTCCCTGACGGGCCAGGGGATTGTGTATTGCCGCCAGTTTATAGCAAGAATCAAGCGTAAGTGTGCCGGATTGCTGTGCAGTGATAAATCCCGGAAACAACAATAGTAGCAGGGTGCAAAATTTAATTACTGTCCTCATTTCCTGTTTTTTTTAATGCTGCTATAATGGTTTGTGGAATTACCTGCTTTCTCTCTTCAAGAAACCGGTCAAACTCTTCCTGATTCATTCCGGCCATCCCCATAAATACAGGTCTGGCGATAAAAGGGAATACACACAGGCTGATCAGGTTGGCAATCAGATGTTCCGCCTTGACGGGTATGATAATTCCTGCGTCTGCCTCTTTTATTATCTGGGCTTTAATGATTTCAAAATCAGCACCTACGTTTTTGAAATTCCCGACAAGTCTCTCCGGGTTCCTGCTGATTTCATGGAATACGAAGATGGCGAGATCCGGGTTTTGTTTCAACATTTCAATGTAGTTAAAACTAACCTTCTCAATTTTCTCGAACAATGACAATTGCGACATCAGTACCGCAATGATTTTCGGGAATACCGTATTCAGTACATCTTTGAAAATGGCTTCAAATAGTTTGTCTTTGCTTCTGAAATAATAGTGTAACAGCGCTTTATTAATTCCGGCTTCATTGGCAATCTCCTGCATACGCGCCCCGTCAAAGCCCTTATTGGTAAATATCTTCCGCGCTGCTTTTAGGATAAGTTGTTCTGTATTTGTATCTAATCCGGTCATATAGATTTTATCCATCAGGTTTAATCAAATGATTTAACCAAGTGGTCAAAAGTAAACATAAAAATACCACTTGTCAAGTTTTAAATAAAAAAAATTTCAGGTATTGTTTTCGGGCCTTTATTCTGTGTATTCAAATGACAACAGGATGGACTGAACCTGTTTTAGCAGATCCCTTTTATCTTCATTGGGGGCATAGACATAACCATCCAGGGCAACCACCAGGTTATTCCTTTTATCGACAAAGGTATAACTGATGAAAGGGCCTCCCATAAAGTCCTTCCTGACCTCCCACAAACCGCGCATTTCGATGGCCAGTTCCTTTTTCAGACTGAGCTTCCGGGCAACCGGTTGTACAAATTCATCAGCTACAATCATGAAAGAACTATCACTGGGGCCGGGTACATACAATTGGGTAAACTGATCCCTTACCGATCTGATTTTTGCAGGACTATAGGCAATGGTATCGGTATACGCATAAGTATAAATCAGAATTCCCTGGCTTAACCTGTTGGCTTCCCGACGCAGCCAGACAAAATTTTCCTTGTTGACAGCCAGGTAATAATCAGCTGGTATGTTCAATGATAGGTTAAACTTTTTACGGATTGTTTCCGTAGCCTTCAGATTTAATGATTTGGAATACAGTTTCTGTAATCTCTCAATTTCAGCATTTTCATACAGGTTAATAATTTCAGCCCGTTTTTCTTTGAAACTGCTCTTTATCGACTCTATGGTGGATGCCGTTATTTTGACAACCCTCTGGGGGGCTGCCCAGATGTCGCGGCGTAACTCAACCAGTGGTTCTTTAAAGCTGCTGTCTATTGTCATGATGAAAATATTCCTGTGTGATTGCAGTAGCCGGTTAAACTCATCCTCTTCCACCTGGGCAAGCTTGTAGAGTGGTTCAGGTTGGGGGAGTCCGACTTCCGGACCATCAAAAAAGGCGCGGACAGAGTCACCCGCAGAACTTTTCCACAATGCTTTTTCCGAAACAATCAGTATTTCAGATGGTTTACCGGTCGATTCTGCTTTCAGTGATTTCTCATCATTTACACATGAATTGAGAATTGCCGATGCGGCCAGGAAAACAAGGCAAACTTTAATAATCCCGAAAATTAATTTCATTTGCTGGAAGATATAAATAGAAATAACAAATATACCTGTTCTTTTAGTATACAACGTATGAAAATAATGCCGGAAACATGATTCTGTTCCGGCATTAAATCAATGATGATAATCCTTTATAGAGCATAAGGCGCTGAAAAAATCAGGAGGCTACGCCAACTTTAATTTTCTGGCCTGGTTTCAGGGATTTTTCGTTTGAAATGTTATTAAGCTTTTTAATTTCTTCAACAGTCCCCTTGTGTTTCTGGGCTATTTTCCATAGTGTATCGCCCTGACGGACTGTATAATAAATAAAGTCAAGACTGTTTGAATTTTGTTTTGCTTTAGCTTTCGTTTCAGCTGTTTTCTCAGGAATCTGTTCAGTTACCTCCGTCTTTCCAACAATAAGTTTGTCGCCCGAATGTATGGTGCTTCCTTTAATATTGTTCCATTTTCTGAGACTGGCAAGTGAAGTATTGTATTTGCCGGCGATTTTTCCCAATGACTCACCAGACTTCACCTTGTGATATTTGTTAATAACCCTGGTTTTGGTTATAACTGCTGCATTGGTGTCTTTTTCTGCTGATGCCTGGTTTTCAGCCGTGGGTTCATTGCCTTCACCCGGAACCAATCTGTTTTTATCTATAATATCAGATTTTGTCTCTCCTGATCTGTTCTCTGCAGAAGCCATCTGGACAGGCAATGAATTTTCCGGCCTGACAACAAGCCGCTGTCCGACTTTGAGTTTGGTTGATTTAAGTCTGTTCCACCGCTTAATTTCACTGGTTGAACAACGATATTTCTTTGCAACCGAAGCCAGTGTTTCTCCCCGTTTAACTTTATGGTATTCTGCCTGAGTAACAGTTTTCATCATATTAAGCACCTGTTCTTTTTCAAGTTCTGACTGGGCGCGGAAAGCATACAACTGGGCTTCGTTGTTAACGAAATCAGGAATGTTCTTTTTCTGAAGTCTAAGCGTATATACATTCCCTTTTGTTGCAGGAATGATTCCGTTTTTAAAAGAAGGGTTCAGAAACTGTATCTCCTCGGCAGGGAGGTTCAGCATTTTGGAGATTTGCCCGAACGATAGTACATCTTTAACTATAACCGTATCAATTTCGTAATGATGGAAACGGGGTTGTACTGGCCTGAGATTGTGCTCGGCGGCATAACTCATCACATAATTAACAGCGATAAATGCCGGAACATATCCCCTGGTTTCAAGCGGGAGAAATGGCCTGATCTGCCAGAAATTCATTTTACCGCCTGACCGCCTGATTGCTTTGTTAACATTTCCTGCACCTGAGTTATAGGCAGCCAGTACCAGCAACCAGTCATGATACATTTTATATAGATCATTCATATGCTGACAGGCAGCAATGGTAGATTTAATCGGGTCACGGCGGTCATCGACGAGCGATGTAACATTCAGATTATATGCCTTTCCGGTCCCATACATGAACTGCCATAAGCCGGAAGCTCCGACCGGGGATTTGGCGATAGGATTCAGCGCCGATTCAACAATTGCCAGATATTTCAACTCCAGAGGCATGTTATACCGGTCAAGATGCTCCTCAAACAACGGGAAATATATCTGCGCCATTCCCATTACCCGTTCGGTCAGCGCCCTTTTTTTAACAGCGTACAATTCAATATAGTCCTTCACATATTGGTTATAGGTCAGGTCAACCGGAGTGGCTGCATCCAACTTCTTGATCCTTCTGTAATACACAGAGTCGGCGTACACCGGAACAAACCCGGGTGAAAATCCGAAAATGTTTTCGATTTCTGCCGCTGAAGCACAATCATACCCTTCAAAAAATTTCAGGTTGGCCAGACTGTCGAGCGAGGCAGCAATAAAATCATCTTTAACAAATTCAAACGGATTGGTTAAGGTATCTCCGGAGTTGATTTTACCGGCTTCCTGACCGTTTGAAACGAAAGAGGAAAGGATCATGCCGGCAGTGACAAGAAAAATCAGAGGGTGGTTGTTTTTCATCCTTTATATATTTCAGCAGTTAGCTATATGAGTGATCACAAAAAAACTGTCTTCCCCGAGGGGCAGAAAGCAGCCAATGATTTGATTACCAATTATAGAATTGCATGTTTTTATGCAATCAATTATCCCTGAGAGTGTCTCCCGCAAAAATATAATAATATTTAACCGGAGAGACTGTTTTTCTTGATGCAACTATCCTGCCAGCTTAAATTGTACCGCCAGATTATACTGAACCCTGACAGGTTTCCCTCGTTGTTTTCCGGGAATCCATTTTGGCATCAGTTTAATTACCCTCACAGCTTCCTCGTCACAGCCCCCCCCGATTCCTTTTAAAACCCTGACCTCTGTAATGAAACCGTCAATTTCAACCACGAAAGTAAGATATACTGAACCATTGATGGAAGCCTCCCTGGCAGCCTGGGGATATTTAATATTTTCCTGCAGAAATTTAATCCTCATTTCATCGCCTCCGGGATATTGTGGAGATTCTTCCACAATAGTAAAAACCTCTGCTTCCGGAATTTCTTCCTCTGCTGTTATTGATTTCATTTGGGTCCCCTTTGAGACTTTTTCATCCATGTTGGACATGAGGGTTTCAATGTCCTCATTTTCAGTAGTTTCAATTGGTAATCCCGAACTAAAATTCGCAATAACAGCAGGTATTTTTTGGTTACCGGAGCTCTTAGGGGCCTCTGGTGTGGCAGCCCGGGGCATTCCGCGGGAGGGGGCAATTCCGTTTTCCTCCCGGTTTGGATAGCTGCTTCTGTCAATCAAACCGGCAACCGGATGATTCGCGTATCCAAGAGCTTTTGTCCCGTTGTCGCTATTCACAGTAATCACCTTCCCTGAATCTTTTTCCATAGAGGACGTATAGCCGGGTTGAATTTTTTTCTCAGAAAACACCTTTTTATCGGCAACCCGACCGATTGATGTCAGTTTCCGGGAAATGGTATCTGATTTTTCAATCAATGCTGCAGTGTTGTTGTTAATGGCGGAATGTTTAAACTGAAGATAAAGGAGTATACTCCCAAATCCTGCCAGCAGCAGGATAACGGCTGCGAGTAGCCTGTACTGGTAACGTTGAATTATGGTTTTTGTTATTTGAATGCCGGCAGGCATTGGCTCTCTTTCAGGAGGGGTGCTCTCAACAGAGAATGTTTTTGCTTCTTTCCCTTCGGAAAGCCGTTTGATTTCCACGTGACTCAGCTCGGGAGAACGGGCACCTTCGAAACGACTTTCATCTGACAAGGCAGTTTCCTGAATTTTCTCTTCATTGAAGAATAGGCCAGCAATGCCGGAATTCAGGATAGATAGATCTACTGAAAAAGCTTCCGGATCTTCAGATGAATACCCTTCGGTAGCCGCTGCGCACAATTCACAGGCTTGCAGATGGCCTCTGACAGTATCGGCTTCTTCTGCCGACAATTGACCATGTATAAACAGGAAAAGCCCTTTTTCCGTCAGGCAGCCCGATGGCATATAAAGTATATTATTCCACCCATTTTCCATGTCCAAGTTCAATAATAACTTCGTTCCAGACTGATTTTAAGATTTCTTTTTCCGTTCTGAATAAAGCTCTTTACTTCATTCATGGTGAACCCCGTTGACTCTGTTATCTGCAGATAGGATTTTCCTTCCAGATAAAAGAGCAGAAGACATTGCTGCTGTCCGGGAGACAAGTCCCCGACAGCCATGTGAAGTTTTCTGATCCGTTCCTCTGATTCATCATTGTTATTAAGATGTGAAAAACCATCGTTTTCCATAATCTCGTTCAGGAGATTTTCTTCCCATGGGATCATATGTGGGTCTTTTTTCTGCTCACGCAACACCTGGGCACAGTGACTCCTGACAACCGCAAACAGCCATGATTTGAAATGATGAACTTCGTATTTTTTCAGCGAAGAGAATAAGCTTTCAAAAACACCCATTGCCGTATCTCTGGCAATCTCCCTATCACGGAGATATTTAATACAAACCCCCAGAACAAGGTGCGTATAGCGCCTGAAAAGAACTCCGATTATTTCCTGGTTTCCTGATTTACGGAATAAATCCACCAATTCCTCATCGGTCAGGTGGTCGTTTAGCCGGCCTGCCTGAATAGGAGGGTTTTCATCAGGGAATGGTTTCGACATCAACCAAAGTTTGTTGTATACAAAAATAGTAATTGGGCAATGAGTTGCAATAATTATGTTCCTTTCTTTCAGTAACAAACTTATATTTCGATTCGTATCCCGGATGATCAGGGGATATACATTCTTATTTTCATATTATAAAACTGCAATATCTGCAGCTTCGATTTCGTTTATAATAAAAGGCTTTTCGGGCACTATAACTTTTTAACGACCGGAAATTGAGACGAAAATCCGAACGGAAATGAAATATTTTTTAATGGCTTATGGAATCATGGTGAATAACGCATCTTCATAATAAATCCAATAATTACTCAAAATCAAAGAGCCATGGAAACACGAAAAACCCAAAGCGCCGACCTCGAGCGCAAACGCCCGGTCTTTTTACAACTCGGATTGATTATTGCCATATCTGCTGCACTTGCTGCATTTGAATGGAAGACCCCGAATACAGGAAAAATTGTACTTCCTCCGGTAACGACCCTTGAACCTGAAACAGAGATCATTGATATAGTGGTTGAGAAAAAGACAGAATTCCACAAACCAGTAAATACGACCATTCTGAAGGAAGTCAAAAACAATCTGAATGATCTTCCTTACATTGAAATATTAATTGAAACGGATCCGTTTGAAAGAATTGAACCGTACATACTCCCCGAACAATCACCTGAAGAGGCTGATCCAAATGAACCTGAAATTTTCCTGATTGCTGAGCAGATGCCCGAATTTCCGGGTGGCGAGGTTGCACTGTTGAAATACCTTGGAGAAAACACCGGTTATCCGGAGATTGCAAGAGAAGCCGGTATCAGTGGTATTGTTTATGTGTCCTTCATTGTAGAACCGGATGGGAGTATCTCCAGTATCAGGGCTCAGCGTGAAATTCCCGGGGGGTGCACCGAAGAAGCCATCAGGGTTGTACGTGAAATGCCCCGCTGGTTACCTGGCAGGCAGCGTGGGAAAGCAGTCAGGGTAAACATGAACCTGCCGGTTTATTTTAAGTTGTTGAACTGAGAACCTGCCCAACCCCATAATTGTCCTTTTTAAAAGAGTCAATTCAGCCGGCTCACCCGCACTTCAAAGTTTTAATTGCTACTTCTGTTAACTGCAATTGAAGCAGTAAAATCCCGCTTAATTTTCAGCATCGAATAAAATACAAATAACTTTTAAACACTTCATTTCACCTGGAGGAGCCAGTGCTATGCCTGAAATCCTTCATCCGGAAACCAAAACTTCATACCATGAAACGATATAAAATACTGAGGTCACAGTACCTTCCTGCGATTGTAATTAGTGCACTGTTCGGGATTGGATTGATAAACTGCTCCATGGGCCAGGAACCCGGACCAGACCGTCCCGGAGTTCCGTATTTTGAAATCAGCTCTCCCGCAGCCACCGAAGCATTTCCATTACTGTCAACCAATGCCAGTGTTCAGATTGCCGGGGTTATTGCCCATGTTACGGTCAGTCAGGTATACAGGAACCGTGGAACAAGGGCCATCGAAGCTGTTTATGTATTTCCGGGGTCCACCCGGGCAGCCGTGCATGCGCTTAATATGAAGATAGGAGAAAGAACGATCCGGGCGGTGATAGAAGAACGTGAAAAAGCCAGGAATGCCTATACCCGTGCAGTCAACCAGGGACATACCGCATCATTGCTCGAACAGGAAAGGCCCAATGTCTTCCGGATGAGTGTCGGAAATATTCTGCCGGGAGATCTGGTTGAAGTCGAAATGCAATACACGGAACATATTGTTCCGGTCAACGGTATATACGAATTCGTATATCCTACGGTGGTTGGTCCCAGGTATTCCGGAAATACTGAATCCGGAAGCGGAATTGCTGAGTGGAATTCCAACCCGTATCTGCCTGAAGGTGATAAGCCTGCCTATGATTTCAACCTTGAGTGTGATATAACTTCGGGAATTCCGGTTAAGCATGTGAATTGTCCATCCCACAAGGCAAACGTGGTTTTTAAGGACAGAAACGCCGTGAGAGTAACGCTCGATCAAAGTGAAATAGCGGGTGGTAACCGCGATTTCATTCTCCGTTACCGCTTAGGCGGCAATGAGATAGAAAGTGGTCTGTGGCTTTACAGTGACGGAAAGGAAAACTTTTTTATGGCAACCATCCAGCCTCCTCAAGAGATAAAATCCGGGATGATCCCACCCCGTGAATACATTTTTATCGTGGATGTTTCTGGTTCAATGCATGGATTTCCCCTGGATGTATCGAAAAAGCTGATCGGTGAACTGCTGGGCGGATTAAAAAGCACCGATCGATTCAACATCCTGTTTTTTGCCGGTGGTAGTAACCTGTTTGCCGACCAATCGGTTCCTGCAAATGAAGGAAATATCGGGCGGGCGATAAAAATGCTTGATTCGCAGTCGGGTGGTGGTGGCACCGAGTTGCTGCCCGCTCTGAAAAGAGCACTGGCGATGGATATTAACGAAACATATGCCAGAACTTTTGTGATAGCAACTGATGGTTACATCACTGTGGAAAAGGAGGCATTCAGTCTGATAAAATCAAGTCTCGGTGAAGCCAGTTTCTTTGCTTTCGGCATCGGAACATCGGTAAACCGATACCTGATTGAGGGTCTGGCACATGCCGGGGCCGGGGAGGGGTTTATTGTAACGAATGAATCCGATGCAAAGAAAAAAGCACCTGAATTTCTCAAGTATATCAGTACACCCCTGCTGACCGACATTAAAATAGGATTCAATGATTTTGATGTCTACGATGTGGAACCAAGGTCAATACCGGATATTTTCTCGTCCAGACCGGTGGTGATTTTTGGTAAGTACCGGGGAAATCCTTCCGGGAACATTGAATTGACCGGTAACAACGGTAACGGCAGGTTCATAGGGAGCATTCAGGCAGGTAAGATAACCCCGGGGAAGCAAAATCAGGCTATAAAATATCTCTGGGCTCGGGAAAAAATCAGAATGACCGATGATTTGTCGGGAAACGAAGGGAATCAGCAGGAAGGGATTAAGCAAAAGGTTCTCCAATTGGGTTTGCAATACAACCTTCTGACGGCATATACTTCTTTTATTGCCATCGACAGCGAAGTCAGGAATGAAAACGGAACATTCACAACTGTCAGGGAGCCGCTTCCTTTGCCTCAGGGTGTGAGCAATTACGCTGGCGGAGTTGGTTATGCAACAATGGCTCCGGGTTTGATCGGTGGTGATAGAAAATGTTCAGGGTTGGTTATGAAAGAGGTCGAATTGGCAGATTCTGAAGATGAGGTACCCTTGATTACGGAAACTGTTCCGGCATTTCCCGGTGGTGAAAAAGCATTAAAGAGGTTTATAAATGCCAATCTCAGAATGCCTGAAGATGCTGCCAATAATAGAATTTCCGGCAAGGTCGTACTTGAGTTCACGGTAAACCCGGATGGCAGCCTGAGTGATATAACGGTGGTCAGATCGCTTGGTTTTGGTTGCGATGAAGAAGCCATAAGGCTCGTCAGGCTCATGCCAGCCTGGATTCCAGGCAAGCAAAGGGGAATAGTAGTAAAGGCTAAAGTGAGTTTACCTTTTTATTTCTGATCTTTTATAGCATTGATAAAAGCAGCAGGAGTACTGTTTATCAGGACCCTGTTGCTTTTTATTTAATACAAATCAGAGTTCATGGTGCCGGGAAACAGCAAATATGCCAGAAGCTATATATGTAACTCTATGTATGTGAAAATCAAAACTTTAATTAGACTGATTATATATTGTTAAGTTTTAGATAAAATCGTCAAAATCCTTTAATACGAACAAATTAGTATCTACTTTTGCCGAAAATTTGAGACAGGCTTTATACCGGAAAATCAACCCGTAAAAAAGCCATTTCTGCTCTGTTGGTAATTAACAGATAATTGAATAATAACCAAATCAATCAGCATGAAACCCACACATATTGAACACATTGGCATTGCCGTGAAAAGTCTGGAGGAGAGCATTCCCTATTATGAAAATGTGCTTGGTCTGAAGTGTTATGCCGTTGAAGAAGTCAGGGATCAGCGGGTAAAAACTGCTTTTTTCATGGTTGGACAGACGAAAATAGAGTTACTCGAATCAACCGACCTGGAAGGACCTATCGGGAAGTTTCTCGAAAAAAAAGGGGAGGGAATCCACCATCTGGCGTTTGCGGTTGAGAATCTTGAAGATGCCCTGGCCGAAACTGCTGCAAAAGGAATTCAGCTGATTGACAAGGAACCCCGCAAAGGTGCTGAAGGTCTCCATATCGGATTTTTACATCCGAAATCAACGTTTGGGGTATTGACGGAATTTTGCGAAAACAAGAATAAATAATCAACAATAGTATAAATATTATCGCGAAACAGAACAAAAGCCCGGAAGGGCTTATTGTTTATCGCATAAAAACAAAGTCAGATGGCTTTCGAAGACAAGATTAAAGAACTTCTCAATAAAAGAGAACAGGCCAAACTGGGTGGCGGACAAAAAAGAATTGATGCCCAGCATGCCAAGGGGAAGCTTACAGCACGTGAACGGATCGATATGCTTCTGGATGAAGGAAGTTTTGAAGAGTTCGACATGTTTGTAACCCACCGTTGCACCAATTTTGGCATTGAAAAGCAGGAATTTCTTTCAGATGGGGTGGTAACCGGTCATGGTACGATCGATGGACGAGTGGTTTATGTTTTTTCACAGGATTTCACTGTTTTTGGCGGATCCCTGTCAGAAACCTTTGCCAATAAAATCTGCAAGGTGATGGATCAGGCAATGAAAGTTGGTGCTCCTGTAATTGGCATCAATGATTCAGGTGGAGCACGAATCCAGGAAGGGGTGAACAGCCTGGCAGGATATGCAGAGATTTTTGAGCGCAATATCCTTGCTTCCGGGGTGATTCCACAGATTTCGGCCATTTTCGGCCCTTGTGCCGGAGGTGCCGTTTATTCTCCTGCCCTTACTGATTTTATTGTAATGAGCAAAGGCACCAGCAACATGTTCGTTACCGGACCCAAGGTTGTTAAAACCGTTACCGGTGAAATTGTAACCGAAGAGGAACTTGGAGGTGCCATGGTGCATGGGTCAAAATCCGGCATTTCGCATTTTGTTGCCGACGACGAGAAAGAAGGCATAGCCCTGATCAGAAAACTCATCAGCTACCTGCCTCAGAATAACCTGGAAGATCCGCCACTGGCTCCCTGCACCGATCCTATTGACAGGCTTGAGGAATCACTGAATTATATTATCCCCGACAACCCGAACAAACCTTACGATGTGAAGGATGTGATTCATTCTATCGTGGATTATAATGAGTTTCTTGAAATCCAACGGCATTATGCTCCGAACATCGTAACCGGGTATGCCAGATTTAACGGGATTACCGTTGGTATTGTAGCCAATCAACCCAATTATCTTGCAGGGGTGCTTGATATCAATGCTTCACGAAAAGCTGCCCGGTTCGTAAGATTCTGCGATGCCTTTAACATTCCCATACTGACACTGGTTGACGTACCGGGATTCCTTCCCGGTACAGCTCAGGAGTACGGAGGTATCATCATCCATGGAGCAAAATTGCTGTATGCCTATGGTGAAGCAACGGTACCCAAAGTTACCGTAGTGTTGCGAAAGGCTTACGGCGGGGCTTACTGCGTAATGAGTTCAAAACATCTGCGGGGTGACATTAACTATGCGTGGCCAGGTGCTGAAATTGCCGTTATGGGTCCGAAGGGCGCCATCGAAGTTTTGCAGAACAAGAAACTGGCTGAATTCACCGATCCTAAGGAACGTGAAGAGTTTGTCCGCAAGAGCGAAGATGAGTACAAGGATAAATTTGCCAATCCTTACAATGCTGCCAAATATGGTTACATTGATGATGTAATCGAACCCCGTAACACCCGTTTCCGTGTGATCAGGGCGCTACAGGCTCTCGCCACTAAAAAGGATGTGAATCCGCCGAAAAAACATTCAAACTTACCTTTATAATCCGGCAGTCATGGCAAAGATCATTAAAATAATCAGCTTCTACGGTAAACCGCTGATGCTATTTCTGGTGTTGCTTGCCGTAAGTGGTTATTCACAGAGTACCCGAGATCTTAAAATCAATGAGATATTGGTTTTGAATGATTCGAATTATGTAGATGACTATGGCCGGCACAGCAGCTGGATAGAGGTGTTTAATTCAGCTTACAATACGGTTGATATCGGAGGTTCTTATCTTACAAATGACCCTGCCGATCCAACCAAGTATTATATCCCCAAAGGTGATCCGATAACCAAAATTGCACCCAGGAATTATCTGGTGTTTTTCGCCGATAATCTACCAACCAGGGGAATCCTTCATTTGAATTTCGACCTGACAGAATCAAACTACCTGGCAATGTTCGAGGGTAATGGCAAAACCATGATCGATGCGATTAAATTCCCGTCTCAGAAACTGGACATCTCTTATGGAAGAAAAAAGGATGGAAGTCATGAATGGGCCTTTCTGGAAAAGACAACACCTCTTGCCAATAATTATACCGGAGTTGTTGAATCGCCAGGAGAGAAATTTGTTGAAATGGATCCCTATGGTGGTGGGATGGCAGTAATTGCTATGTCAGTTGTTTTTGCGGCACTTATCCTGCTGTATATCGTATTTAAAAATACCAAAAGAATGTACAGCATCAATTACAAGACTCTTTTTACAGTCAGGAAAAAAGTGATTGATACTCCTGTTGTGGCAGAGGCAGAAATTACCGGAGAAGTAAATGCCGCAATAGCAATGGCAATACATCTCTATATGCATCAGCTTCATGATCATGAAGAAACGGTGCTTACCATCAAGAAAGTAGCCCGCACTTATTCGCCATGGAGCTCAAAGATTTATGGACTCCGGAATATGCCCCGGTGACCTTTTTCTGCATGATTCTCAAAACAATTTAAAAGATCAGAAGAATGAAAAAATTTAAATTCACTATAAACGGCAATATTTACGAAGTAGATATTCAGAATATTGATGATAATATTGCCGAAGTTGAAGTAAACGGAACGATTTACAAAGTTGAAGTGGATAAGGCGATGCAGACAACAAAAACACCTAAACTGATGAGGTCTGTCAGTGTTCCTTCGACCGATTCTGAGCCCAGTATTGCAAAGACCTCTAGTCCGGGTACACCTAAAGGTACCGGAAGTATCAAGTCGCCTTTGCCAGGAGTAATACTCGATATTCATGTCCGTGAAGGAGACCAGGTTAAGGTTGGACAGAAACTCCTGACGCTTGAAGCCATGAAAATGGAGAACAACATCAACGCCGACAAGGAAGGGAAAGTTGTTACCCTGAAAGTAGGCAAGGGAGACTCTGTGATGGAAGGTGATGTACTCATTGTTATAGGAGATTAAACTATGGAACATTCCGGAAATTTTATCACCTTTATCGGAGAGCATCTTCAGCAATTTTTTTCTTATACAGCATTCGCCAATGTAACGGCAGGACATCTGGTTATGATTTGCATCGGGCTTATATTTATTTACCTTGCGATCGCCAAGGAATATGAGCCCATGTTACTTATTCCGATTGGTTTTGGAATACTGGTTGGAAATATTGCCTTCATGCCGGGTCTTAAAATCGGCATCTATGAATCAGGCAGTGTGCTCAACTATCTCTATTTCGGAGTCCTTCAGGGGGTATATCCTCCTTTGATTTTCCTGGGCATCGGAGCAATGACCGATTTTTCAGCTTTGATTTCCAATCCAAAACTGATGCTGATTGGTGCCGCAGCCCAGCTCGGGATTTTTGGTGCTTATGCCATTGCACTGATTTTAGGTTTTTCTCCTTCTGAAGCAGGTGCTATTGCAATTATTGGAGGTGCCGACGGTCCAACCGCTATATTTCTTTCATCAAAACTTGCTCCGGAATTGATGGGCGCAATTGCTATTTCAGCCTATTCATATATGGCCCTGGTACCGGTGATTCAACCTCCGGTTATGAGGTTGCTGACTACAAAAAAAGAGCGGCTTATCCGGATGAAACCACCAAGAAGTGTCTCCAAAACGGAAAAGGTACTTTTCCCGATCATAGGAATGCTGCTTACCTGTTTTATAGTTCCTTCAGGATTACCTCTTCTTGGAATGCTGTTCTTCGGTAACCTGCTTAAAGAAAGCGGTGTTACCAAACGCCTTGCCGATACTGCCAAAGGTCCGATGATCGATATTGTTACCATCCTGATCGGTCTTACCGTCGGAGCCTCAACTCAGGCCACCACCTTCCTGACGGCTAAATCTGTCGGTATCTTCGCCCTGGGTGCTGCTTCGTTTGTGATTGCTACCTTTGGTGGTGTCATGTTTGTTAAAATCCTCAATCTGTTCCTGAAAGAGGGTAACAAGATGAATCCGTTGATCGGTAATGCAGGTGTATCAGCGGTTCCTGACAGCGCCCGTGTTTCGCAGATTGTAGGACTCGAATACGATAAAACCAACCACCTGCTGATGCATGCCATGGGCCCCAATGTTGCAGGGGTAATCGGCAGTGCCGTTGCAGCAGGTATTCTGTTGGGATTTCTTTCGTAAAAGGGAAGCATGGAATGGAGGGTTGATGGAATGATGGAATGTTGGAATCCGGCCTTCGGGCTGTAATGTCTTGTCCTGAAATAGGTTTACATATTTTGTAAACAAAAATCAGGATTATGAAATTAAGAGTAAATCGATTTCCGGACGAACTTAAGCAAAAGGTAGTCCAAGAGTACCTCGGAACAGCAATGAGTCAGAAGGATCTCA
>JAZDHI010000060.1:0-34210 GCA_043806115.1 Bacteroidota bacterium | reverse complement strand
GTCAGATCCGTGTCATCCGTGTTCATATAAGAAGCGACTTCAGCGAAAGGAAGCGACTTCAGTGATGGCTATGCCACAATCTGCTCAAAGTTTGGTTTATGGTGGTCGAGCGGCGGTGGTCGAGCGGCGGTGGTCGAGCGGCGGTGGTCGAGCGAAGTCGAGACCAGTCGAGACCAGTCGAGACCACCAGCGTTCTCGGGATAGCAATTTCAGCGACTTTAGCGACTTCAGCGAAAGAAAGCGATTTTGATAAAATATCCGTGAAAATCCGTTTAATCAGTTTCATCCGTGTTCATATAAGAAGCGACTTCAGCGAAAGAAGGCAATGTAACTGATCAGGTCAGGGCATCGCTTTTTTAATGGTTATAGCTCAGATTATATTAGTTTTGCATCAGCTAAGCCAGATCATCCATGCGCCTCACTTTCCTGAACATTGTCATCCTTATTTTGCTATCCACCGGAGTAACTGCCCAGCAGTCACGCAAGATCAGGCTTGTACAGGCCGATGTGATGAGCTATGATAAAAGATTGGGTGCTGATGTTCAGCGTATTATCGGAAACGCCATTTTCGAACACGAAGGAGCCCTGCTTTACTGTGATTCTGCCCATCTCAACAATGTCACCAACAGCATGAAGGCATACAGCCGGGTGCATATTAAATCGAGCGATACGCTCAACCTTTACGGTGATTCAATATACTACAGTGGCGAAACCCGCATTGCTGAGGTATTTGATCATGTAAAACTGATTGACAAACAGACGGTGCTGACCACCAATAAACTCATCTTTGACCGGAACACCGGCATTGCCTTTTACCTGACCAGTGGTCACATTGTGAATGATCAGAATACCCTCGACAGCAAGCGGGGCTATTATCATACCAACACCAAGGATTTTTTCTTCAGGGAGGATGTGGTGCTGGTGAATCCCGATTATATTATGAATTGTGATACCCTGCGTTACAATACACAAAGCAAAATATCATGGTTCAGGGGCCCCACCACCATCAAGGGAAAAGATACCGATATCTATGCTGAAAACGGATGGTACAACACCATAACCGATATCTCGGAATTCAACGAAAACGCGAGGGTAAAAAATGGTGACCAGGTATTGACCGGTGATAGTCTGTATTATGAACGAAAAAACGGATATGGACAGGCGTTCCGGAATATTCAGGTAGTTGATACCGTGCAGGATATGATTGTTACCGGCAACTATGCATTGTATGAAAAAGCGCTGGGGTACACCATGATTACCCAGCGACCTGAGGCACTTTTCCTTGAAGAAGGTGATACTTTATTTATGCATTCCGATACGATCTGGGCAACCTTTGATTCGGCGCAGAAAACCAGAGAAGTCTATGCCTATTATCATGTTAAATACTACCGGCACGACATACAGGGGATGACCGACTCACTGGTTTATACCTTCAGGGATTCTACCATGAGGATGATGGGCTCTCCGGTTATGTGGACAGATGAAAATCAACTCACGGCAGATTCAATTCATGTTACGACTGCCAGCAAAAAATTAAAGAATATGTTTCTATACAATGCCGCCTTCATCATCTCAAGGGATACGCTGGGTACCGGGTACAACCAGATAAAAGGCCGGAATATGACAGGATATTTTTCAGATAATCAATTGATAATGATCAGGGTAGAGGGCAATTCCGAAACCATCTATTGGGTAAGGGAGGAAGATGGTACACTGACCGGGATAAACAAAGCATACTCGAGCAATATGTCGATCAGGCTGCAGGATCGTCAGATGAAACAGATAGTTTACATTGAAAAACCAACAGCGGTGCTTCATCCGGAAGGAGAACTGAGTGAAGCTGAGTTGTTGCTGAAAAATTTCATCTGGCTTGGTGACCGGCGGCCCTTGAAACGCCGGGATATCTTCGTCTGGTAGTTCTCTATCAATCTATATCCGTGTCCCGGGAGTTTTTGATTTACTACTCAGACGCTTTTTCGAACCACACGTTGACCGATGCTGTCCCGGTTCTTTTGGTGAGCCAGTTACGGATCCTTTCCTTCTCCTGAAGGCTCAGGGAGTTGTCATTGGTTGTAATTCTTACCAGCGCGGTGTGGCGGCTTTGTTCTCCGTTGCCGGAAAAATCCCTGGTCTCCGCATAGGCACATCCTGTAACAGCCGGAAACATAGCACTGAGCTCTTCAAGAAGTACTCCACCAAGTTCCTGTGTCTTCAGAAGACTGTCGTTGACCTTCGCTTCGATTTTGAGCTTGTCTGACAAACTGTTCATTTCAAGTCTGATCTTTTCGGCTTCCGATTTATCGGATTTACCAGTGAAAAAGCCCTGTTCGATCTTTAACTTCGCGCTGTTGAGTGAGAAGTCTATCAATCGTTTATTTAGCTGCGCTTTATCATCGGCTGAGAGTTCATTGCCACCGAAAACAAGTTTTATTTCCTCCTTTGCCGGATTGGTTTCATGATCGAGCAGGTAATTGCCTTCGAAAACACCGATGCTTTTAATAAACCTGGTGGATTGTTCATTGAATTTTTCCTGTTTTACCAGGTTGTACCCGAAATAGATACTAGGTATAATAGTCACTGCAATAATGATCGAGATGCTTCGGTTTACCTGCTTCCTGCGGGCATTGCCTATCACACTGATGATGGGAAAGTTGAGTAGTTGTGAAACAATCAGTGATGCCAGGGCTATAAATACCGTGTTGATGGTGAACAGATAGAAAGCACCGAAAAAGAACTGAAACTGAGCCGTAGCCAGTCCGTAGCCGGCTGTGCATAGTGGTGGCATCAGGGCAGTTGCAATGGCAACACCGGGAATGACGTTGCCTTTTTGTTTGCTGCTGATGGCAACAATACCGGCCAGGCCCCCGAATAGGGCGATCAGTACATCATAAATGGTAGGGCTTGTGCGCGCCAGCAGTTCAGAATGAGCGGTTGATACCGGGCTGAGGGCGAAGTAAGCCGTTGATGCCGCCAGGCTGGCTCCCACGGCAAAGCTGAAATTTTTGATGGCCTTGCGCAGCAACTCAAAGTTATAGGTAGCTATACTGTATCCGATTCCGTTGATCGGACCCATGAGCGGGGAAATAAGCATGGCACCGATAATTACGGCTGTAGAATTCATGTTAAGTCCAACCGAAGCAATGATGATGGCGAAAACCAGAATCCAAAGGTTGGTGCCTTTGAAAACAACGTCTTTTTCTATGTTGGCCTGTATGGTGGTGAATTCCTCAACCTCGCTGTCGAGCCTTAGGTAATGCATAAGCTTCTGAAGGTAATTCATACCAGATACTTTTATTTATCACTTATTGTATGGAAGCATACTCTTATTGATATCAGTATCTTCCTTTGCCACAATTTCAGTTACTACATAATTGCTCATCCCCCTCCATGGCAGCGCGTGCAGGTACTCCTTATATCGAAGTTCCACAAAACGTCCCCCGCTGAGTTCAAGAACCGAGGCTATGCTGTCGTCCTTTACGCTGAACTCAAACTCATTGCTTTGCATTGCCCCCGGTGTCTGGGTCCTGAATCCGTCCTGTATGAGGCGTCCTTCCCAGGTTTTAAATATATAGCCTTTTTTTACAAAAAAATTGAGGTTACCTGCCTTCACACCTTCGCCGAAAACAAAGTAATATCTCCACCAGAGGAAAACGGCCAGGAATATAATTATGACTGTACCTGCAATAAGAATGGGTTTTCTTTTCATAACTGTGATTTTTGAAAATCCGTTTTACCAATTACCTTAAGTAATCAAAGATAGTCATTTATTAAAAGCTGCTCCCGGCAATTCAGACAAAGAACAGGGGCGGTGATGTTTGTAATAACGTGACTGAATCAACAGGCGGAAGATCTAGAAGTGAAGGCAGGCACTTCAGGAAAAGGAAGCCGGTTTCAGGAGCACAGCTCCCCGGAGAAATTCAGGGCTCGTATGCAACCAGAAAAAAGTGACGGACTATTTAATATCTCCCTGTTCTGTGGCTGCAGGTGGCTGATAGCCATTCCTTCTGGAATTCTTTCCGAAAACCGAAAAATGGATGTAGCGTTCCGGATGCAGCTTCATATCTTCAATCAGTTGCTTGAGTTCCCTTGATGAAGCTTCCAGCTCATTGTACATCTTGTCGTTGTTGACAAGTTGTCCCAAAGACCCCTGCCCGGTTTCAATTTTCTGCACGATGGCTGACAGGCCGGTAACTGATTTATTGAGATTTGCCATGGTATTGGCGATGTTGGCCCTGGCAAGGGTGTCGCTTATGTTGGCCGCATTGTTCAATACCCTGCTGAGGTTTTCATTGTTCTGTTTCAGGTTGGCGCTGATCGATTCAACATTGCCTAAAATTCTCATCAGTCTGGATTGCTGACTTGTCAACAGTGTATCGGCCGATTGTGAGGCACTCTGAAGGTTGGACATTGTATTCTTCAGACTTTCGATGGTGTTGATCAGGTTGTCACGGGTTTGCCTGTTGAATACATCGCTGACAACAGTGAGCACTGTATCGATGGAACTCATCATATTTTCCGCTTTGCGGATAATGGGCTGAACCATATCATTTACCTCATCCTGCAGGCTTGTTTGAACCTGAGAAATAAGGGTGTCGCCTGAAACAGCATCCATGGCTGCATCCCCGATCACGATCTGGATCCCCCTTGTGCCCAGAAGATCCGAACTGAAAATGCGTGCTATCGAATTCTTCGGAATCCGGATGTCATTCGACATGCTTAACTCTACAACCACTTTTCCGGGCTTATCGGGATGAAATCGCAGGCTGCTAACCTGCCCAACGGCGAGACCGTTGATGGTTACGGCATTGGCCGTCATCAGGCCGGCAACATTATCATAAACGGCATAGAAGGTCCGTTGCTGGTTAAAAATATCTTTCCCCTTCAAAAAGTTAAAGCCCCAAATGAATGCGGTGAGTGTTATAACGGTGAGCAAACCGATCCTGAGTTCGCGTGATAGTTTGAGTGCCTTCATAATTCAGTTGCAAAGATAATCAGTTTTTCAGCATTTTCCTGGCTTCATCAACAGCAATACGCTCCCCGTTGACGAAAGCCACCAGGAAGGCGTCCCTGAATCCTTTTGCTGCCATCTCGCTCACCAGTTTCTGAGCATCTTCAGGTGATTTTTCGTTACCAACAGTATATTTGTAAATCCCCTGGTGCAGATACCACCCGACATTTTCAAGGCCTTTGAATTGTGAGGCATCCTTCTCCAGTCTGGTTTTGGAGATGAAAAACTGGACCTTGAACACAGGTTCGAAATTTTCAGAAGTGGTCCCGTTTGAAACTTTTCCGGGATTCTCAGGTTCGGCTTCCACAACCGGTGCTGTTTCACTTTTCGTTACAGCCGGGGTGCTGACATTATTTTCTGCAAGTTCCGGCTGATTGCCGTTTCCCGTTTTTTCAACCGATTGCTTATACTCCTTCACCGCATTGTAAATGGCCATGGAGAGTTTATCCTGGCCTGCTTCAGAAGCAAGTATTTTTTCATCGTTCTGATTGCTGATAAATGCCGTTTCTATCAGGATCGAAGGCATGGTGGTTTTATACAGAACCCAGAAACCGGCTTGTTTTACACCACGGTTGTAGAGGTTAACATTATCCTTAAATTGTTTCTGTACTATGGAGGCAAGGCTCAGACTTTGATCCAGATAGGCATTCTGCAGCATCGAAAAGAAAATATACCCCTCCGGTGAAGAGGGATCAAAACCCTCATACTGTACATGATAATCATCTTCGAGCAGGATCGCTTTATTTTCAAGTTGAGCAACAGCAAGATTGGCTGCACTTTTATGCAGTCCCATCACATAGGTTTCAGAACCGTATGGCGAAGAGGAAGCATTCGCATTGCAATGGATGGAGATAAAAAGGTCGGCTTTGGCTTCATTGGCTATTTTTGCACGGCGGTACAATTCAACAAAGACATCTGTTTTACGGGTATAGATAACTTCCACATCCTTAAGATTTTCCCGGATATACTTTCCGGTTTTAAGAGCCAGCGACAGGGTAATGTCCTTTTCATTTGAAATTTTGCCCACTGCACCCGGGTCGTGTCCACCGTGACCGGCATCAATCACTACCCGTCTTACTTTTTGTGCCTCCAGTGTAAAAGGCATCAGGAAGATACCTGTAAACAGAATAAATATTGAAAAAATACGTTTTAACCCCATCTGTTTTTTGATTAGTTTTGATCCCCGGTATCCCGCTTCAGATATGAAACGGCTTGTTTTAGTCAATCTTCATGCATTCAGGAGCTTATAACTGTTTCCTGGCCATGTATTTAACTGTAACGGTTGTTTTTTCCGGATATTGCAGCATTAACCTGACCATTAAACAGACAAATTTAGCATTAATTGAAATACGCTGCATATAAAAAAATGCCCCGTTCCTTAAGCCTGTTTCTGAGCTTTTTCATGATGATAATTGTGTCAGGCCTGTTGCCTGTCACTGTTATTGCCCAGGAAGTGACCAATCCTGCGACAGTTGCCGATACATTGAAGGTTCAGTCCGACTCCCTGGTTTTCAGTATTCCCGATTCACTGCTGTTACCTGCCGATACGACGAAGCAGTCAGACACTACCCTGAAAAAAAAGAGTGCCATCTCTTCAAAAGTTGAATATAACTCAACCGATTCAATCTGCCTCGATATGTCGAAACAGATGGTTTTTTTGTACCGCGACGCTGAGATCAGATATGAAAAGATTACCCAAAAAGCCGCTTACATCGAGATCAATTTCAATACCTCAATTCTGAAAGCATTGCCCCGTAGTGATTCAACCGGAAAGTCATTCGGGAAACCTGAATTTACGGAAGGAGAACAGTCGTTCAGGTCCGAAGAAATGCAATATAATTTCAAAACCCGGAAGGGAATGATTAAAAATGTGATCACCCAGGAAGGCGAAGGATACCTGCATGGAGAGGTCGTGAAAAAAATGGAAAACAATGTCAGCAATATGCGGCACGGCGGTTATACAACCTGTAACCTCGATCATCCGCATTTCAGCATAAAATTCACCAAAGCCAAAGTAATCCCCGATAATAAAATTGTTACCGGTCCTGCTTATATGTCCATCGAAGGGGTACCACTTCCGCTGGTTCTTCCTTTCGGATTGTTCCCAAACAAGAAGGGGCAGATGTCGGGAATCGTGATTCCAACCTACGGGGAGTCGGCCAACAGGGGGTTTTACCTTGAAAATGGCGGATACTACTTCGGAATCAACGACTATATGGAACTGAGGCTGGTGGGCGACATCTATTCGCGCGGAAGCTGGGCTCTCAAACCCCTGTTCAATTACAAAAAACGTTACAAGTTCAGCGGAACTTTTAATTTTAACTATTCCATTAACATCGAAGGGATCAAAGAGTCACCTTCGTACCTCCGGAAACGTGATTTCAGGCTGGCCTGGACACACAGGCAGGATCCCAAAGCCAGGCCCAAAAGCCTGTTTAATGCCAGTGTTAACTTCGGTTCATCAACATTTAATAAATACAATCCGGTTACAACCCAGGATCACCTGACCAACACCTTCGGATCAAGTGTCAGTTATTCGACCAATTTCAAGAACAGGGTGAATCTTTCGGTTGCTCTCAGACACAGCCAGAATACGACAAATAAATCCCTTAACCTCACATTGCCTGAGATTTCTCTTTCGACAAACAGGTTTAATCCGTTCCGTAAACCCGGAAAAGCTTCAGACTTAAAATGGTACGATAACATCAGCGTTAACTATTCCATGTCGGCCAGGAATGAGGTCAATATTCATGAATCAACCCTGTTTAAACCCGAGATGTGGGACTCGCTGCAGAATGGTATGCAACATAAAATACCCGTCAGTTCGAGTGTAAAACTGATGAAGTTCTTTACATGGACAAATTCGGTTGATTATACCGAACGATGGTACTCGAAGAGCATTATCAAACATTGGATAAACGACAGCCTTTTTACCGGTAACGACACCATAGTCGGATACATCGACACCGATACCATCAGCGGGTTTAAGGCCGGCCGCGATTTCAGCTTCAGCTCCTCACTGAATACCACACTTTACGGGATGCTGCAGTTTAAAAAAGGCCCGGTCAGAGCCATACGGCATGTTATCAGACCCTCGGTCTCCTTCTCATTGAGACCTGATTTCGGCCGCTCTGAATTCGGCTATTATAAAGAAGTGCAGAAGGATACCCTTGGGAACACGCAGCGTTATTCGATTTTCAGTGATGGAAGATACACTTCACTGTTCGGGTCACCACCCGATGGCAAATCGGGCAGGGTAGGACTGAGCCTCAGCAACAACCTGGAGATGAAAGTCCGGTCAAAAAGCGATACCATTACCGGGATGAAAAAAGTAATGCTGATCGAGAGTTTTTCGATCAGTACCTCTTATGATCTGGCCAGGGATTCACTCAGGTGGTCACCGGTTTCCATCAGCGCACGGACTACTTTGTTCAAGAAACTGCAGGTTCAGTATTCGGCATCCTTTGATCCGTATATCCAGGATTCACTGGGCAGGGCAATCAATAAATACGAATGGGATGTCAACCACCGCTTGCTAAGGCGTGACAATACTTCCTGGAATTTTTCACTGGCATGGAATTTTGGTTCAGGAAAGAATATTGCGGCGAAGAAAGATTCACCGACAGCGACACCCGATCAGTTGCAGGAGATAGCGACCAACCCCCAGGGATATATTGACTGGAACAATCCGTGGAATCTGAACTTTACCTATAACCTGCGGTATACCGGGATACTGAATCCGCTGGACGAAAGTGTAAAACGTGAACTGGTCCAGACCCTGGGATTCAACGGCGATATCAACATTACACCCAAATGGAAATTCAACCTCACCTCCGGGTATGACTTTGAGAGCAACAAACTTTCCTATACTTCAGTTAATATCTACCGCGACCTCCATTGCTGGGAAATGCGCTTCAACTGGATACCGACCGGTTACCTCAAGAGCTGGAATTTTTACATCAAGGTAAAGGCTTCGGTACTGCAGGATCTGAAGCTGAACAGGAAAAAGGATTTCAGGGATAACTAGAATTTAGATCATGGTTGCCCGGCTAAAAAAAAATATTGTCCCTAACAGGACTCATAATGAATTTTATCTTCCTGTCTACCAATATTTTATCCCTAACTGGATAACCCCGGAGGGGCTTAATACCGGTAGAATAAAAAGGAACCCCCATCTAAATAAAGTCCTGTAAGGACGAGATATATCAGGTATTGCAGAAAATTCTTGAAAATTTAACCGGACAACGTTAATTTTAAATATTGTATTGATAACTCATTCAAATTCAGGTCATTGTTTTAAAATTCTATTTGTAACAATGACCAAAACAGAATACATATTAATCGCTGGAATACTAAATTCTTTAACAAAACTGATCTCAGAATAATGACCATATGAATATTTTATCGGGTAACCACGCTGATTATAATCATGGTAACAAAGAGCCTATGGAACAGCCAGCAGACGGAGAGTATTTTTTTGATCCATGGCCGGAATTTCTCCTCATCACTTGCATTCGGTAACACTTTCGGTTCCGTGAAAACTTCCTGATATCCTTTCCAGGAAACAGACATAGCATATAAGATAGCTGGTTATTCTTCCGATTAAGATTAACCAATATGAGTTTTTCATGAGATCGTTTATATCAACGGGCAGCTTTTGTCTGGCCCGGCATGGTTGGAATCTTCTCAGGCCCGATTAAACCAATAAGAGTAAAGAAGCTCGGAAAAAAAGCCATGACTTTTTCATACCCGGAAACATGCATTTATCAAATATACTGTCATTGAGCAACATAAAATATTTCAGGGAATGTTGCATTTTTTTGTCATGTACTTATTAATTACCGTTTCATTTATCCTTCATTTTGGTATTAAATAATGATTCCCTTGTACTTCTATACTTCGCCAGCGTGCTGATATCGACTGCCGATTGATTATTGTTGTTTTTTATGCCAGGGTCTGCCCCTGAAAAAATCAGAAATTCTACAATATTCTTAAATCCCAAGGATGTAGCATACATCAGGGGAGTATTACCGTATTTATCAGTGATATTAATGTCAGCGCCTTTGCTGACAAAAATTTCAATCAGCGACTTTACCTGAAGGTAATAATTGCTGTTTTGCTCCAGGTCGATGAAAATGTAGAAAATTGGAGCATATCCATCCTGATCCTGTTCGTCAATATTTGCACCTTTTAAAATCAACTGCTCAGATATCATATAATTCAATTTATAAGCAGCAAACATTAATGGTGTGCTTCCTGAAATTGATTTTGAATTTGGGTCTGCTCCCTTATCCAGCAAGTATTTTACTATATCCGGATTTTCACCAATTACAGCATACAATAATGCGTCCAACCCAAAGTTGTCTTTTTTTAGAAGGGATGCTCCGTTGCTGATCAGCAGTTCAACCATATCCAGATATCCCCTGTAAGCGGCAATATGCAAAGGGGTAATGTTTGTATTATTTGCAATGTCGGCAATTGTCCCCTTATTTATCAAATTCGCAGCAATATCAGATGAAAAACAATTGAATAATGCTGTTTCTCCGTTAATATCCCTGATATTTACATCTGCTCCTTTTGCTATCAGGTAATTTGACAGTTGTTTATTACTATCTCCGGTCGCTTCCATTAAAATTGTCCTTCCCATATTATTTTGATGATCCATTTTTACTCCGTTTGTCAACAGATAATCAAAAACTTCAGGTTCATCCATACAATAAAACAAGGCTGTATTTCCGGTAGTATCCACCTGGTTTACATTTGCTTTTTGCGAAACCAGGAATTCAAGCATTGGATGGCTCCCGTTTCTGGCAGCATATATCAATGCTGTTTTGCCTTCTATGTCTTTTGTTTCAATATCAGCACCATGCGCTAAAAGCACTTTTATAAAACTGAGGGAGCTGTTCCTGGCCAACAGCAGAATCATTGGGCAACCGTTAGGGTCTTTGCTGTTTACAAGCTGAGGCTTTAATTCAAGTTTTTTTGTAAATTTTGCTAAATCCTTTTTTTTATAAGCGTTATAAAGATCTTGTCCAAATGAATTATTGTAAACAAAAAACAGAACCAGGGCTGATAATATGAACCTTTTCATCGTCGGTTACTTCTAGACTGTTTGAATTTATAAAAAATTACCCTCCCCTTCCTCCCTGATACCGAAAGCTATCGGTACCGGGGGAGCAAGAGGGGTTAAATAAATGTCAGGAAATTTATAAACTGTCTACGTGTTGTGCGGTTAAATTTTTAAAGCACTGAAAATAAGTATTATTGAAGTCAAGTCATGTTGAGCAGCTTGTCCCGCCCACTTCGGCGGGAGAGTCGAAACAGACTTTGACTTCATTCACGTTATCAGTATGTTATATTAGTAACCGCACAACACGTAAACTGTCATCTAATCAAACCTCACCTTGCAAAACCAGATGGTGTTTCCTTTTTTATTCGCGCCAAAAAACACAACCTTGTTTTCATCCTTAACCTTTAGCATGGGAAAGCTGGGTTCAAGAAAATATGTTTCTTTCCCAAAGTCAACCGGATCATTAATCTCAAAGGTTTTTTTATTGATTTTCATGATAGAAGGATAATCGCTTCTAAATTTTGGGGATTCGTAAAGTATCCAATATAAATTATTTTCCCCTTCGATAATATCCTGATCATTACCAAATAGCTTTACTTCTTCATTATTCTTTTTTGGATCCACACCATACTGAGCCTTTAATTTTCCATTGGCATCAAAGTAGAAAGTTAAAACATCTGTATATACATCGCGTAACTTATCTTCAACTACATTGTATTTAGTTGACCAGTTTTGACCGGTAATCACTAATTCATCATCTTTTGTCAGTAAACTTGCGTCCAGTACAAACTTTTTCCCCCGGTATTCCGGGGTTCTTCTTTGCGAGGGAGGACATTTTAATTTTTGTTTAAATTCATCAAGGTTTACATCACTTACATATCCCAATTTACCATTATCCACTTTTACCAGGGTATAGTATTTATCGGCTGACGGGCCATAGATATAAATATTGTCTTCTTCGGCTGATGGTGGAATAAAATCGTCAATTTTCCATCCAGGATTGGCTGTAAAATCTATTTTGTCTTTCTGTTCCAGTTTTGAATCAACTCTCACATACGTATATTCAGAACCGGAATTGAATACTATAAATAATTGTTTGATGTGCCCTTCATCGGTAATACTGCCAAAGAACTTAAAATCAACAGGTTTAGTGAATGAGACCTGGTAATCCTTAACGACATCCAGCTGAAAATTAATTTTCAAAATATGGAATTCCTTCTTGTAGGTATCCCTGTCGGTTTTGTCTTTCTTTCCACACAATACATATAATTCATTTGTCTCGTCATCCGCGTGACTGCTATAATAATAATACTTATCCCCATCTTCTGACCTTAATTTAACTTTTTCAAGTTTGTGTAAAACTACTTTGTTATACATCCCCCAAAGCCAACTCCAGTTATAGTCCCGCCTTACTTTTCTCAGTATGAGTGTGCCACTGGCATTGTCATCTGCATAAATGCTTTCAGTACTAAAATCTTCACCTTTATATCTCCACCATGCATATTTACTTTTCACCTTATCAAACTCGAGTTCTTCCTGCGTCATATTCACAAAATTGAAGTCCTTGTCGAACGTATAATTCTCGAACTTCGCAAATGTCTTTTTAGATTTGGTACAGTAGCTTAACAGATATGACTCATTTTGATCGTTGTATCTGACATCACCAAGAAAACCTTTTTTTGCATCCTTGCTTAAGTCATACGTCTTTTCAAGTTCAATATCCTGGCTGCTTACATATAGAAAGCCTGTAAGGACAAGTATTCCAATTAAATATAATTTTTTCATCGCGGTTCCTCCTGTTTTTTTTATTTGGTCATGATTTTCGATTAATAAAGAAATTCTTTGCTGTACGCTTGTTCATGGATAAAACCAGATGGTTAAATCCTGTTATCAAAAGGTGCTGCTTGTATTATTGATCATTCAAATTGAAGCATCAGGCGCATAGTTATCCGTTATTGAACTTCTGTTACTTCTTTATAAATTTCATTACGGTTATTTCCTGCCCTGATTTTACTTTTACAAAATAGATTCCTGCACGAAATGAACGGATATCAATAGTTAGTTTTCCATCTATGGCTTTTTGTTGAATCAGCTCCTGCCCCTGAACATCGAAAATTGAAATCATTACATCGGTCGTATTTTTAAATGATGTGCTTTCGATGGTAATCTGATCGTTGGCAGGATTTGGTTTTATGGAGAAATCTTTCAATAAACCGGATTCCTCAATGCCTCCAGGAGAAGTATAATAAATAATATTTGATTGATCCGACGCACAACCATCTTGTATTACAATTACAGAATAGTTCCCGGTTAAAATCGGGATCAGAATTTGTGATGTTTCTCCTGGTATAAGCGAACCCTCCCTGTACCATTGGTTGCCGATTGTTACATTGGATTGCAGGTAATTGTCAACCTGTGAGATTACTGCAGCAGCAGGTTTTTCTGTAACAAATACGGTTACCGAATCAACAGATATAATCCATGGACCGGAAGAAACAGTAACGCCGTATATAGTTGTAACATCTGGTGCAACATTGATGGATGCCCCTGCCTGACCATCACTCCATTGATAGGATTGTCCTCCGGTAGCAAAAAGCGTAGTACTTTCCCCTTCACATATTGTAAGATCATTTCCGGCATCAGCAACTATACCGTTTGTCCATGAACTATAAAACCCTTCTATCGTCTGGTACCGGATGAAAATACTGTCATCCGGGTGCCATGCAATATTGTTCTTACTGCAGCTATAAGGACATGTATGATCCGCTGCTGCGTTTGTTGACAATATGAGTGGATTGGTATAATTTCCGGTTGAAGCCAGTTTTATCCTGTAATCTGCCCTGCGCATCGCTTTGTAAGCATACTTAAATCCCCGGGCAGGGCTCCAGCGGTTATATGTGTCTTTAATACGGAAATAAACCACATCTCCCTGTTGCAGGTTCTGATTATTCAGGTTGGCAGCTCCGTTTGTAAAGGAAATTTGTATTCCGTTTCCTGGTCCCGGATCGGTATTTATATAGTATTCTCCGTAAGTAAATGCGGCTCCCGATCCTCCAAAATAATCTAAACGTTTTATGCAGCGCGGTGCCGACCAAAAACCATTGGTGCTTTGAAAGCGGACATATATCTTTGAACCAACCGGGGCGTTCAGGTTCAGATTTATCGTAACATCAGGTGAAGTGGTAATATTAATGGGGATTGCAAGCCCTTCGCCGGGATCGCTGTTTATGAAATACTCTGCTGCTTGTATTTGCTGGTTACGCGGATACTGCGGGTATGCTAAGCTTGAGCAAAGCAGTACCATCATCAATAGAGGTGTGATTTTTTTCATAATGACCCTTATTAATAATTTGCCCTGCCTTTTGCCTGCAGATCAATAGTGCTGCCATTGGGCGTTATTTGAATTTCATAGACTACGGGGTAAATAGGGCAATCGGGTCCACCATAATAACCAATATCACTATGGGAACCGTCCGGATCATTTAACGAAGGATTTCCCAAATTCCAACATGGAGATCCTTCAGATATATGATAATCATTGTCTGAAAGGAAAAATGGATCAGTATTAAAACATCCAATATTTCCAGTAGTATATAACGCACTACCGCAAGAATATGATAAATTTATAGCTCCAGAACAATATTGGTCCCCTCTTCTGAATCCGTAACTCCCGTTATTTATTGCAATACAATTTGTTACATTAATAATTCCATGACACTGACTTATTCCGATTTGACCATTATTGTTTAAAATGCAATTAATAACATTCCCATTGCCACTATTGGAACTTATCCCACAATTAGCGCAATTATTAACAATACAGTTCTTGACAGTTCCTCCGCTCATAGAAATTCCATCCCCGGATAGAGACGAAATCCTGAACCAGGATATCTGGCCGTAGCTAATTGTTATAGTAGGGTTAAATGTACCCGTAATAACTGTATTCTCAAATCCCGAACCCTGCAAAGTGATGTTCTTACTCATTGTAATTTGCTCTTGGTAAATCCCCGGCCACACCCTTACTGTATCAGAGGTATTAGCCACATTTATTGCTGCCTGTATCGATGAATACTGCCCCGCCCCGTTTTGATCAACAAGAATAATGGTCCCAAAAACAAAGTTTGTCAGCCACAGCATTGCAATTAAAATGATGATCTTTTTCATAGTTAAAAGTTTTTAGAATTTATAATAAATTGAAATAAAATCCGGATTAACCTGAAATTGCAAGAAATAGCCGGTAATTACCCCGTTAGAGTCTGTTTATCAAGTAAAATCATACAATCTGAAGTTGCGAACCTCTTAGTTTATTTTGCTATACAAGCATCAGAGCATAACTGTTAAATTCAGGTGCCAGTTATCCGATTTGACGCCTGGATTTTCTTTGCTTTTCCTCATAAAGTGGTTGAGTTTTTGGAAACTCATTGGCACAATTTCCACTTTCATTTTATACTTGTATTTTGTGCATTTCAACAGAGTCAAATTTAATTCACCTCATGCCCGGGGATAGGAATTGAGGCTGCTACTTTAGGAAGGATACTAAAACAGTACTATAAAGGGCGGAGTTAGGAAACCAAGACGGATCAGGAGCCTTTGATCATTCTTCTCAGTTCCGGGAGGTTCTTTTCAGGCACAGGGAAACTGGTCTCTTCATTTTCTTTTTTTAAAAAACATTTGTAATGCTTTTTGCTGGAAATGAGTTTTTCAAGATAATTTGAATTAATAATCAGCGAACGGCTGATCTGAATAAACTGCGGAGGCAGCAGATCCTTTACAGCACCAATGTTCATGGATATGACTTCCCTCTTTTCCTTTGAAATATAAATATCAGAATAACTGGCCGAAGCTTCAACATAAAAAATATCGTCGGGATGAATCAGGATAATTCCGGAGCGGGTGAAGAAGGATAATTTCTGGTGATTCCGCATGGCTTTCTCGAGTGATTGCATCCTGTGTTCAAGGTTGTGGGCTGCATGATCATTCAGTACCCGCTTCAGGCAGATGGAAAGCTCATCGGGATCTACGGGTTTCAATAAATAGTCAAAAGTGCCCTCCTTGATGGCCTGAATGGCATATTTGTCAAAGCCTGTTGTAAAAATCACATAAGGATTCAGTTGGTGGTAATGAATTTCCCTGAGCACCTGAAACCCATCCATCACCGGCATTTCCACATCTAAAAAAATAATATCCGGATTGGATTCAAGGCATAATGACAGTGCCTTTCTGGGATTTGTTGTGGATCCCATCAGCTTCAGGGCTTTTAAATCATCAATCAGACTCATCAGGTAGTCAATCGCTGTTTTATCATCGTCGATTATCACTACTCTGAAGATTTTTGATTCCATTTTACCGCATTTGATGTTTAGGTATAGTGTTCATTCATTAAAAATACAAAGATAAATTGACTTTTATCCGTTACCTGCTTCGTCCGGCTTTACCAGGGAATAATTGAAATTCAATGGTATGGTTACCATCACTTCTGTTCCTGCAGCTTCACCCTGATCATCATACAAATCTATGATCAAATCGGTCATTTTGGTTTTATTTACTTTGTTAAAGAGTTCAAAATATTGTTTCATAATATACCGGCCCTTCCCGGTTGACTGGAAACTGCTTTCTTTTGCTTGTTTCCTGCCGACGCCATTGTCCGTCACTTTCAACACCAGAGTTTCAGATTCAAGCATTGCATTAATCCGAATCTCACCATTCCCTTGTCTGGGGGCAAGCCCGTGTTTTATGGCATTTTCAACATAGGTTTGAATAACCATTTTAGGAATTTCCAGGCTGAGGTCAACATCATCCGCAATTTCCGTTTTGTACATTAACCCCTCCCCAAATCTGAGTTGTTGAATTTCAAGATAGTTTTTACAGAACTCCAGCTCTTCACGCAGCGACCAGCTGACCAACTCTGCAGAAATAACCGTAGCGCGCAGCATTTTCGAAAATTTCAGCAGCATCTGGTAGGCATCCTCCCGTTTCCCTTTCAGGATGCCGCCTCCAATCATATTCAGGGCATTGAAGGTAAAATGCGGGTCAAACTGGTTTCGGATGGTCAGAAACTGCAGCCGGGCGATTCGTTTTTCCGTTTCATATTTCTTCATCGCCTGCCGTTTCTGAATTCCTCTTAAAATAAAAAAGAGGCTTGCAATAATTACATATTGTAACAAATATGCTGGATATTTCAGAATGTAGTATTTATTATATTTATACAAGAAGAATACAGCATTCATTCTCGATTGCACGATTAATTCAGGATCATGGTCAGGACCATTTTTTTTAACACTAATGGTCAGGTTGCCTTCTTCGAATGGCATGTTATAAAATACCGGATCTTTCAGATTTCCCCGGAGTATCATGTATTTGTTGACTTCCGGGGTTGAGCATATGATCTCATCATTACCGTCATTATCAACATCCAAAACAGATATAGGTCCTTCACCTACTGTTTCATCTGATTCGGTTTCCACGTTGAACGAAGTGTCGAGAAGTTTAATGGTTGAAAACTCCTTATAAATCAAAGGTGCTTCTTTTTGATCCTTTTTTTTGATCATTTCGAGCCTGATGTTATACCGGTTAAAGTCCTTGGGAAATTTTATTGATTTAAGCATATTTCCATTCCGGTCTAATTTCATAAGCATGGGTACATTGTTGCGATTTGACTCCACTTTTTCCAAAGCAATGATACTTTTTTCATTTTTGTTAATTCTGGCAAAGGTTTGGCCAAAATCACCGGAAAAGGGGATAGGCCTGAATAAAAACTTAAGGTCATTATCCAATACAGCCACATAATGGTAGAAATCACTCAGGGGATATGTTGAATCACAATTGGCAGAACCATTGTTCGACAATGCTATTTCATCAAGCCCATCACCGTCAATATCACCAAAGTCGGCGGCCCAACCAAGAATGCCTGAAAATGGGGACCTGATTACCGTATCTTTTATAATATTATAAGCAAAAACAGCCCTGGGTTGTAACGAAAATCCCGCCATAACAATGAAGACTACTTCACAATAACCATCACCGTCAAGGTCTGTAACCTTCCCTTTCTTTATGAAGTTGTCGAACTTATTATTCCGGTGATCAAGGCGGCAAATCAATCTGGAAAGAAACATAAAACGGCTGCTGTCCTGTTTTTCGAAATCAATACCAGTTAACAATATGGAATCCCCTTTCTGTGTAAAAACATAAATTTCTTTATATCCGTCACTATTATAGTCTCCATCCATAAATTGTAAATTTTGATCCCGGAATTTGCCCGGCATATTCCACTGTCCGGCACGACCATTCCGATTATTTATATATACCCTGGCACCGATATCATTATTACCTGGATTAATTTCTTCTGAAATGCCATCTGCATTCAGATCAATGAATTGATAAGTGTCACTCTTTAATAGCTTTCTTGTGCTTTTTTTCTGGATGGTGTATCTTTCAAAGATTGGCGGCAGAGCCAGAATGATTAAAAAAGTAACAGGCAGTGCCCAGGTAAAAGGGTGAATAAGAACGGAAAGAAACAAAGTCTTGAATCGTACCTTCATAAAATACCAATAACAGGATAAAAATATGAAATCTTAGTTAATATTTTCATTCAAAAGTTCGGTATATTTTTATCCCGCGAGAGCCCTGCCCGCCGAAGGCGGGTAAGCCGGCTGGCAGGGACGCTGAGACGCCGCAAAAGTGGCAGGTCAGGAAGTAATATATTGATTATCAATTGTTTAATATTCAATTCCATTTTTTTATAATTAATTGTAATTCAATATATTACAATCATTTACCGATGTCTTGTTCATTAATACTGATAATATTTTGGTTTAATAGCCAACAGTTGATACTTAGCAGGTTCTGGAAACAGTCTTACTGTGGATAACCTGAGCCTGGCTATTTTCAATAAACAATTGAATCACCGATTGCTGCATCCGTTTTCCGACTATTCCCTATATTTGCGTCTTATGATTGTAACTACAACCCTGATCAGGATACACAAGTGGCGCGTGAAAAACATGAGCCACCACAATTTTATCCTGGTTCTCAGCCTCATCATTGGCTTTATCAGCGGATTGTCGGCGGTAGTCCTTAAAAATACTGTTTACTACACCCACTTTTTTCTGACCCGCGGTTTCGAAAGCGATGCAGGTAATTACCTCTACCTCGCATATCCGCTGCTGGGGATGGCCTTGACAGTGTTATTCGTTCGTTATGTGGTAAAAGATAATATTTCTCATGGTGTGAGTAAAATACTGTATGCCATATCGAAGAACAACAGTCATATCAAGGTACATAACAATTACTCATCACTCCTCGCAAGTACAATCACCGTCGGTTTCGGTGGTTCCGTCGGTCTTGAAGCACCCATTGTACTCACCGGGGCTTCAATTGGTTCAAACCTGGCCCGGGTGATGCGGATGGATTACCGCTCCATCACGCTGATGATCGGCTGTGGCGCTGCCGGTGCCATAGCCGGAATTTTCAAAGCGCCTGTCGCAGCGGTTATTTTTGCCCTCGAAGTGCTGATGCTTGACCTGACAATGGGTTCTTTGATTCCATTGCTTATTGCAGCCGTTACCGGGGCAACAGTCTCCTCCTTCCTGATGGGAAAGGCTGTCTTGTTTTCTTTTACAGTGACGGAACCCTTTAACCTGGTCAATATTCCCTTTTATATCCTGCTGGGTGTGGTAACCGGTCTGATCTCACTCTATTTTACCCGGGCCAATTTGTTTATCGAAGCTGCATTCAGTAAAATTACCAGTCCAGCTGGTAAGTTGTTGCTCGGGGGTATAGCCCTCAGTCTGCTTATTTTTCTTTTTCCACCCCTGTACGGGGAAGGGTATGAGGTACTCAGAGATATCCTGAACGGAAAGGGCGACGCCATTGTCAACAATAGTCTGTTTTACAGTTTCAGAGAATCACACTGGTTTTTTATATCCTTCCTGGTGATGGTCCTGTTTTTTAAGGTGATTGCAATGACTTTTACCAACGCGGGCGGGGGCGTTGGCGGTATCTTCGCTCCGTCGCTTTTCATGGGTGGGGTGACCGGTTTTCTTACAGCCAGATTTATCAATCATTTTGATTTTATTAAACTTCCGGAAAGTAACTTTGCCCTGGCTGGTATGGCCGGGGTGATGGCCGCTGTGATGCATGCCCCCCTTACAGCCATCTTCCTGATTGCTGAAATTACAGGCGGTTACGAGTTCTTTATTCCGCTCATCATCACTTCTACCATTGCCTTTCTGACGATTAATTTTTACGAACCCCACAGCATTTATACCAAGCGGCTGGCTGCAAGAGGTGAACTGATTACCCATGACAAGGATAAGGCGGCGCTCTCCCGCCTCCACATCAACCGGCTCATCGAAAATAACTTCCTTACCGTGAGTCCCGATGCTACCCTGGGCGAACTGGTAAAGGTAATTGCCCGGTCGGAACGAAATGTTTTCCCCGTTACCGATGATGATAACAATTTCCTGGGCGTAGTGTTTATCAATGAAATCCGCCATATCATGTTCAACCACGAACTCTACGGTTCCACTTATGTCAGGAATCTGATGTTTATGCCCGAACCACAGGTCAGTATTGATGAAACCATGGAAGATGTCGCCCTTAAATTCAATGAATCTGCCCATTATAACCTGCCTGTACTCGATCATGGAAAATATGTCGGTTTCGTTTCCCGTGCCAATGTTTTTTCTGCATACAGGAATCTTGTCAGGGAGTCGTCACAGGATTAAAAATTGTATTTTTGAAATTGCCGATGAATAAAAAACAAGGGAATTTATCATTGAATCCCTGCCTGTCACGTGAAATGGTGCCATTTTTTGCAACGATGCTGATTTATCAGCTTCTGCTTGCCGCCCTGGTCATGATTTACGGTTATGAAGGAAGCTTTCTGCTGTTAAACGGGTTCCACAGTAAAGGGCTGGATGCTCCGATGTTTCTGCTCACGCATCTGGGCGATGCACTCATTCTGACTTCCATGCTGGGAATACTGCTTGTTAAAAAAGATCCCGGGCTGATCGTATTGCTGATCCTGGTTGTAATCATTACAGGCTTAACGGGTCAGTTGATGAAAAACTTCCTCTTTGATTCATGGGACAGACCCCTGGGCATGATCGGGGATGATGGAAACCTGCATATTGTTTATGATTACAGGCTTTACAGGAATTCATTCCCTTCAGGGCACAGCATTACCGTAGCCGCTGCCCTCACCTCAATGGCAATGGTATTGAAACCCCGTTTTTGGGCTATGGTGATGCTGGCCATTGCCACCTCCCTGATTTCTTATACCAGGATTTATGTGGGGGTGCATTTTGCCGGTGATGTCCTTGCAGGAACCATCATCGGTGTTGCAGGAGCCATTTTTCTGACCGTCCGGTTGTATCCGGGTATAACGCAGTGGGTCAGCAGGCTGTCATTATCCGGGCTGAAAAGGCTGAAAACGGGTCTGTTTGTTCTCGCTCTTGCAGGATTGGCCGGTGGAATCCTGATGATCGGAAAGTACCTGAAAATGATGTAATCCGTCGGTTTGCCATAACCGGTGAACTTTGTTTAAAATATGAAGCCGGCTGATGAAACCCACAGGAATTGCATACACAACTAAATGAAGCGTTCACCATCATGGCAAAACAGGCTATCAGGCCATTAAAATTTATAGTGAGCCTGTCTGCCTTGCGAACAGGCAGACCGGATGAAGGAATAAAATCAGTTGCGGAAAAATTGCTGCAATTTCAAAGATGGATTTTAGCTGTGTAAAGCGTTTTGTCGTTGCGCTCAAATCGCTCAACTGGGGCCGGAGTCTGAATTGGTTCATTTAACGATATTTAAACCCTGATATGAAAATAATTACCTATAATGTGAATGGTGTCCGGTCAGCCATCGGTAAAGGGCTGATCACCTGGATGATGCGCGAAAAACCGGATGTGCTCTGCCTGCAGGAAACCAAGGCTCATCCCGGTCAGATTCCTGTTGAGGAGTTTGAAGCTCTGGGTTATCATTGTCACTGGTTTTCAGCAGAGAAGAAAGGCTACAGCGGGGTCGGACTGCTCAGTCTGAAGAAGCCGGACAATGTGGTGAGTGGAATTGGCATCGACAGGTTCGATGCGGAAGGAAGGCTTCTCAGGGCTGATTTCGGCGATGTTTCGGTTGTCAGTGTTTACCACCCTTCCGGAACTACAGGGGAAATACGCCAAAGCCTTAAAATGGAATGGCTGGGATATTTTTATGATTTCGCCCGCAATCTGGTGGAAACCCGGCCCAAACTGATACTCTCAGGTGATTATAACATTTGTCACCGTCCCATCGATATTCATGACCCGGTGCGGAATGCGAAAAATTCCGGATTCCTTCCCGAAGAACGCGACTGGATGGAAGGGTTTCTCAAAAGTGGTTTTATTGATTCGTTCAGGTATTTCAACAAGCATCCCCATCATTATACCTGGTGGAGTTACCGTGCAGGTGTCCGCACCCGTAACCTGGGCTGGCGCATCGATTACAACATGGTGAGTCATTTACTGAATCCTGCACTTTTTAATGCCTGGCTTCAGCCGGAGGCGGTGCACTCTGACCATTGCCCGGCTGTACTGGAACTGGATATATGATTTAACGCTTTTCACAGGCCGGAAATCATCGTCCATGCAACTTTAGTTCCCCGCCTGCACTGCGCTTCTGCGGGGCAGACGTATTCCGTCCTTTTTACCCTGAGCCTGCCTGCCAAAGCATTCAGGCAGGCGCAGCCGAAGGGTGTTCTTCATCATTCATACTCCGGCATCTCTACCTTTCCGATAAACAACACCGTGTTGCTCATCCTTTCCCGTATGGCGAAAATAAATGGTTTGTCAACAATAAAAGGCTCGGGCATGCTGGTCAACTCAATGCCAATGGTAGTTACGGCTGCAGCCTCGGTGCCTTCTTCATTTACATCGACAAAAGTGTTTTGTTTTACAAAACTGACAAAAATATTTTCATCCGAAATGCCTGAAAGATCAGCAAGCGAAGGGTTAAAGGCATCCGTCATGCCAAGAACCTGAAGCTGGTCATTAAGGTATTTTTCGTAACCGAACTTAAACCTGGGGATAATCAGTTCTGCACTTTGAGGGGTTGTGACGGCATCAAGTCCGGCAGTGATGGTCTGCCAGGTATCCCCGGTGAAATCCGGGAGGAAACTGCCCAGGGTTCCTGCAGGAACAATGATATCCATGGCAAAATTCTGCTGTCCGTAATTCAATTCAATGGTTGTGCTCAGGTTGTCAGAATAGATCCTGTGCGGAAAGTTCCCCTTCATCATCGGTACATTCACCGCTTCCCCGTTTTCGGGATAAAACAGGACAGGAACGGTTAAGGAGGGGTCAAACTGATAGGTCCACTGACCTTTGAAATACAAGGCATTCATCAGAAACATCACGGCATCGGGCGATATCTCTTCAAGCACTTTCTCAATCTTACCGTTGGTGTTGTCACTGGCCCATTTATTAATGGTATTTACAGCTGAAGGGTCAGAAAAATCAAGAGAGGCTGTCCGCGCTTCATAAGCGCTTTCGAGTCTTTCAAGAAACGGGCTTTTAACTTCAAATCCCTGGCGATACCAGACAGCATTGGCCAGTGCCAGGTTTATTTCCGGATCGATGGTGAGCAGCTGTCCGACAAGGCTTTGATAAGTATCATTGATCTCACCGATCGTAAGGCTGTCATAACCCAGCATATCCCTGATCTGGTTAAAGGTTTCATTTTCAGAACCATTGAGCAGCATCGACAAGGCTGCTGAAGCACTCAGCGGGGAAAGCATCAGGTTGCCGTTTTCTGCCAGGGCTGTTTCTCTGAAAAGGTCTACGCCAAATCCGTTGCTTTTACTGATGATCTGTTTTGCTTTTTCAGTGAGGTTAACGGGTTTCGGATCCTTCGGTCCCGATGGCACGTCTTTACTGCACCCTGCCGATAAAAGAATGGCCGCTGAAAGAAAAATTACATGAAATTTCATAATACGGGCTTTTGTGGTTCAGGATAGGGTTAAAATTATGTATCGTAAAAATACACATTCAGCAGATGGCATTTGATCCGGAAGGTTGCATGAGCTGACAATAAATTTTCAGCGAGTCTGTCTGCCTGGATAAGTCGCAGGCTTGCAGAACCTGTAAAATTTATTCCGGATAAAATCCTGGTGATTCAATATCTATAATGAACAAATGTTTGCAGGCGGAGCCTGCCATGATAGCAAGCCGGGGCAGAGCCCCGGCTTAACCCATGGGTTGGCTGAGGCTCTGCCTCAGTCAGCATATAATGGCAGGGTCTGCCCCGGATATGGCGATCCTGCAGGTTAAAAATGTCCCCCCGACCTTTTAATCGCTGACAGAATCCGTTTTTACTAAAAAATTCAATTCATTTCATTTCCGTTTGATCATCGTAATACCGTTACATTGCCTGTAACCGGACTTGTGAACGTACGGGTCACGAATGACGGTGCTTCATACGAAATAACATAGACATAAACAGCCGGAGGGGCGGGGACACCTTCTATCGTGCCATCCCATCCTGTCAAAACATCCGATGAAGTAAATATAAGCTGACCCCACTTGGTATAGATACTCATGTTATACATCGAAGGTTCAAAACCATTGAACAGTGGCCTGAAAGTTTCATTCAGTCCGTCTCCGTTAGGCGTAAAGGCATTTGGAATCAGCACATCGATGTTACAGGGTACCAATTGTACTGTATCTGCAGCTTTGCAATTATTGATATCGACTACCTGTACCCAGTAGATTCCCTGTTCATATACAAACTGGCTTTCGGCTGAGCTGCCGTCCTGCCACAGATAGGAAACAAATCCGCTTCCAGGATCCAGCAGAACCTGCTGTCCGTAGCAGATGGTGTCGGCGTAACCAATGGAAATATCCGGTTTCGGATTGACTTCTACTGAAATCATTCTGGTGGTATTACAGAAATCCGGATTGGTTGCTACCAGCTGATAATCACCACCATCGTTCATACCCAACATACCCAGTTGCCAATCAGGGCCATTGTACTTGAATCCGGAAGGCCCGGTCCATTCAAACAACAGCTGCTGATCATCGAGTGATGCTGCATGCAGGGTCAGCGTATCTTCTTCACAGTAAATACCTTCGCCTGAAGCCTCTACCAACGGGCTCGGCAGAACTTCAGCAAGACCCTGGGTATAGATGGCCGGAATCTCATAGCCGGCTGAAGCAAAGATGACGCATTGCAGCCAGTGCCATTCAAGATCGGTATTTCCGGATGCAATCGCATTGAATCCGAGGGAGAATAACAGATCTCCGCCAGGTATTGTCGTCGAACCCGTTGTTGAATAAGTAATCCTCAAAACACCCGGGTAAACAAATGAAGTACTGACATCATTGGCGTTGATGGCGGGATTATACTGCGAAATTCCGGTAAAATCTATAACACCCGGATCGTAGGAGAGTTCGATCGTAAATCCGGAAACATTGGTAAAGTCGTAAGCCAGAACAGGTACACCAACCGGAGTGTTTACACAACCGATGACCCTGCCGGCCATCAGCTCAACCTCACCATTGATCAGGTTCTGAATAATAAATCCGAGAGCTGTGATACAACCGTTGGCATCCTTCACGTAGGCTGTGTAGGTTCCCGGTAACAGGCCGCTGAAAGTATCAAAGGGTTGCCACAGCGCACCATCCAGTGAGTATTCCAGAGGTTTGGCCGGACTGTCAGCAATGACCTCGGCGATGCCATCCGGTTGTCCATCGTTGGCCGGGGTGCAGCTGACTTCTGTAATGGAAGGGCCATCGACGGCAGGAACTACGATTCCGGTAATGCGTTCTTCACATCCGTGACTGTCTCTCACAACTACGGTGTAAGTTGCAGGAGCAAGCGAAGCAAATTCATTCAACGGTTGCCAGGTGCCGGTTTCTTCAATCATATATTCATGGGCTCCGGTTCCACCCGATGAGGTGATGATGATCTTGCCGTTGGATCCTCCGCAGGTGGCAGGTACAACAGAATCTGAGGCAAGAATTGCCGGTGGACTTGTTACTATAAAGAGTCCGAGTGGTATGGTGCATCCTGCCTTATTGGCGTCACCCAGCCAGAGATCATAAGTGCCTGCAGCGAGACCGGTAAATGTGCCGTCAGGCACCCAGGTTGTTCCGCCATCAATGCTGAACTCATAGCTTCCGGAGCCTCCGTTGATATTTGTAAATGATATTTCTCCATCCAGTGCACCAATGCAGGAAACCTCCCTTTGAACTACCGTTGCACTTAACTGGCCTGGTTCCTCAATGGTCACAGAAGCCGGGGCGGTGCTTCCTGCAGCATCGGTCACGGTGATGGTATATTCACCTGCGATCAGTCCTGAAGCTGTTGCGGTTGTCTGTGAAGCCGGATCATTCCACAGGTAGGAATACGGTTCAACTCCTCCTGTTGCAGTGGCTGTAGCCTGTCCGTCACCGTGGGCGAAGCAGGAAACATGCTGATCGACCACCACCGTCACTTCCAGTCCGGGGATCGGGTCGGTCAGGGTAATAGAACCGGCTGCAGTACAGTGATTGAAATCGGTTACCGTTACATGGTAAGTGCCAGCACCCAGTCCTGTAGCGGTAGCAGTGGTTTGAGCTGCCGGATCATCCCACAGATAAGTATATGGAGCCGTTCCACCCGTTACATTGGCTGTAGCCTGACCATCACTGCCACCGGGGGTAGTCGGATTGATTCCGGAAACATTTACAAGAAGTTCTTCAGGCTCCGTTATGGTAACAGAAGCCGTAACTATGGTGTTTGTAAAGTCTGTAACGGAGACCGTATAGGTGCCGGCTGCCAGTCCTGTAGCTGTGGCAGTCGTCTGAGCTGCCGGATCGTTCCAGAGATAACTATACGGAGCAACACCATTGGTTGCCGTGGCAGTTGCCTGACCATCACTGAATCCGAAACAGCTAACATGCTGATCAACAACCGCTGTCACTGCAAGGTCAGAGGCAGGATCGGTCAGGGTGATCTGAGCTGTTGCAGTGCAACCATGGGCGTCGGTCACAACTACCTGATAAGTTCCGGCAGTCAGCCCTGTAGCGCTTGCAGTGGTTTGAGCTGCCGGATCATCCCACAGATAAGTATATGGAGCCGTTCCACCCGTTACATTGGCCGTTGCCTGTCCATCATTGCCACCCGGTGTGGTCGGGTTGGTTCCGGAAACATTCACAAGAAGTTCGTCCGGTTCTGAAATGGTAACCGAAGCAGTTGAAACGTTGCCTGTGGCATCGGTTACGGTAACCATATATACGCCTGCGGCCAATCCTGTGGCAGTTGCGGTGGTCTGAGCTGCCGGGTCGTTCCACAGGTAACTGTATGGCTCAATACCGCTGCCGGCTGTTGCGGTTGCCTGGCCATCGCTGAAACCGAAGCAGGATACATGCTGGTCAACAACGACTGTCACCACAAGGGTGGATGGATCGGTCAGGGTAATCATACCGGTTGCAGAACAACCATTTGCATCGGTAACCATAACATGGTAGGTGCCTGCAGTCAGGCCGGTAGCTGTTGCCGTGGTTTGCGCTGCCGGATCATCCCACTCATAGGTAAATGGAGCCGTACCTCCGGTAACAAAGGCCGTTGCCTCTCCATCGTTGCCACCGGGTACGGATGGGTTGATGCCGCCGACATTCACAATCAATTCGTCTGGTTCTGTGATGGTTGCCGAAACAGTTACTGTACTTCCCTCAGCGTCAGTTACGGTAACACTGTAGTTGCCGGCCTGCAGGTTGATGGCCGTTGGTGTGGTCTGTGCTGCCGGATCATTCCACAGATAGCCGTAAGGCGGCAAGCCTCCGGTAACCGTTACGCTTGCCTGACCATCGCTGTAGCCAAAACAGGAAACATGATGATCAACCGTGGCAATGGCATTCAATCCCGGTCCGGGATCTGTCAGCGTGATGGTTCTTTCTGCCCGGCATCCGTTGGCATCGGTTACAAATACAGTGTAAGTGCCTGCACTCAATCCTGTAGCGGTAGCTGTAGTCTGTGCCATCGGGTCATCCCACTGATAAGTGTATGGCAGGGTACCTCCGGTTACCACCGCAGTGGCTTGTCCGTCGTTGCCACCCGGTATTGTCGGGTTGATTCCGTTTACGTTTACAATAAGTTCCTCAGGCTGGGTAATGGTAATGGTGGTATTAACGCTGTAACCCGTTGCATCTGTAACTGTAACGGTGAATGTACCGTCCGGCAGATTGGTGGCGATGGCTGTGGTTTGAGCCATAGGGTCGCTCCAGAGGTAACTGTATGGTTCTTCCCCACCGGTGGCCGTAGCCGTTGCCTGACCGTCGCTGTAACCGAAGCAGGTTACATGCTGGTCAACGATGGCTGTGACAGCCAGATCAGATACAGGCTCGGTCAGGGTGATGGTTCTGTTTGTTCTGCAGCCGTTGGCGTCGGTAACTTCAACCGTATAGGTACCGGCAACAAGGCCCGTGGCAGTAGCGGTAGTCTGAGCCAGCGGATCATCCCACAGGTAGTTGTATGGCGGGGTTCCGCCGGTCACAATGGCCGTTGCTTCCCCATCGTTGCCACCCGGAATGGAAGGATCGGTACCGTTGATGTTTACAATGAGTTCATCCGGCTGGGTAATGGTTACTGTACCCGATATTGTACATCCCGATGCATCAGTGATCGTGAAGTCATAATCACCTGCAGGATAGCCCTCAAACAATCCGGTTGAATTCACCGTTCCTTCAAGATCAAATGAATAGGGCTCAGTGCCTCCGTCTGCGGCAAGTTGGACTTCTCCATCCGATAATCCGAAGCAACTGACATTTGTGATCAGGTTGTTTGTCTGCAGGTCACCAAAAGTGATGGTCACCGATGATTCTGCCGGCGGGCAGCTTCCTTCCCGTCCGAAACCGTTGGCTGTCAGTGTCAGGGTGACTGTCCCCAGCGTAATGTCGGAAGGTCCGAAGGTATAGGTCGGATTCAGCAGGGTGGCATCGTCAAACGATCCGTCACCCGTGCTTGTCCATTGCAGGCTCATGTATCCGGAAGCAGTGGCATTGATAATGGTGTAAGGATTGCAGCTACACAGGATAAGATCTTCTCCTGCGTCAGCCACCGGTAATTCAAATACCCTGATGGTGCCGAGTTCAAGACTGTCGCACCCGTGAATACTGGTTTGAATGACCGAAAGAATGTATTCTCCTGCCGGACCATTCCAGAGGATGGTAACGGTATCGGCAGTTTCCGGTAAACCGGTGATGGTACCGACCGGATCGGTGAGTGACCAGGCATAGGTAGAGTTCAGTTCTCCGTCAATCCTGTAATGTCTTTCAGAACCCACACATACACTGTCGATCACATACGTCTGGCCGGCCGCTCCGAAAGCGACGGCAAGAAGTAAGGTCAACAATATATGTCTCAGCCTGATCATGCTATTTTTTCTTTGTTAAAGGTTCATACTGGTAAATACGTGAACTGCCGGGTTTCGGATTAACCGTTAATGTGACTGTGTTCGACGGATTGGTGTTGGTTCCGTTGATATCGGTTACCGATGTAACGGTGTAGGTCGTGGTAGCGTTTGGAGTAAGTGTCAGAATATAAGGACTTGCAAGGATGTTATTATACGTAATGGTGGAAGTGCCATCAAAAACGTCGATACTCCATGGTGCATCTCCTGTCAGTTCAATGATAAGGGTGGCATCATCCCCTTTGCAGATGGGTGACGGATCTTCAATAACCGCGTATGGCAGCGCTTCCAGCACTGTCATCATACCGATCCTGATGTTCGAACATCCGTTTTCATCTTCGGCAGTCACCTTAAAGTAATAGACTGCCGGTGTAACCCAGGTAACCGATACCGTTGGTCCGGTATTGCTTCCGTTGAAGAATGCGTCGGCAGGCGGACAATTACCCGGGACTGTTGCAAAGTTGATACTCACATCATCGGTATAGAGTTCCCAGGTGTAGGTTGTACCCGGAACTTCCTCTACCCCGAGGTCTGATGTCTGGCCAGCATACACAGTATTCGTCTGGGCCACAGCAGGAGCCATGGTCAGCAGCAGGGTCATTGCTACCAGGAACAGACGTAATATGTGATACAATGGTCGTTTCATCTTTTTATACTCAGAGCCTGTGGCTCAATGTTTCTTTTTGTTTCCTTCTTTCTTCCTTTTTTTTATTCTTCAGATTTGTTTTCACCTTTTCACTGAGGGCGATATAAGCACATAACCCTCTTTCATTCACTTCTGGTAATCCGTGATTTTTCCATCCTATTAAATAACTGTAAATCAATTAGATAAAGATCGAAAAAATCGTTCACAACAGGGTATACCTCTCCCTGTACCGGTTTTGAGGCCGGTTTTCCAGGCACTGGTCGTCGCCATAAGGCTGGCGCACGACTCCTGGCTGCTGAGTCTCTTGGCCGGTGTGTTACCAGGATCCTGCGATACCAGGGTATAACTTCCCCTTGCATCATGGATACCTTGTCCCTGGGCTTGTTAGACCATTGGGGCTCAATAACACCTGGTGGCGCTCCCCTGTTGCCGTGTACACGACACGCAGGGCCAAACACCGGTCCATGTTTATTTCGCGCGTTATCCATTCATTCTTAGCGAATTAGATGGTTAATGCCATATGTAAAAGATCCGACTACTTACCAATAAGTGCAATAGACAGTCTTCCCTGGATAGCTGTATTACCGGTTATGGAACACCACACCCGGAATCCGCGGATTGCTATATAGAAAATACCTTCAATGCATGGTTTACATCAAACTTGTAGTTACGTGTTGGTACTCGCTGCCGGTCTTTTCCGGTATTTCAGGAAAATATCCTCCTTCCGCATTACTGGTGGTAATACGTCAGGTAACCGATATCGGAGCCGGTCCGTTCCATATCAAGAGCACATGCGATTCATCGATTTCATTTTTTATGATTTCAATGTTGTAACAAGGCTTTGCTACGTAAATAAAATATACAGTTCCTGCAGGCTGCCTGTGAAACGGCAATGCCGGAGGCTGTCCGCATCCGGATTTTATGGCATTCCGCCACTTATCCACTGTATCTGTCGGTTCATGTTGGCTGATTCTACAATACGCGGCAACGGTTAAGGTTATTTCTGTTTTCAACCGGCCGGGTATTAAGCAGGCCGTCAAAATCAGAAGTCCTTTTTCGTAAATCTGCAATCGAAAATCTGCAATTCTTTTTCCTACCCTTGTTCCCCTCCGCCTGCACCATAAATGCAGACAGAGGGAATGTTCAGGTATGAAAAAGCAACATTTGCGTAAACGCCTTTATCTTTAAGATTAAGGCAGTTTCTGGATAAATGCCGGCATAGTTGCGCCCGGAGTGATGGTAGGACGCGCCAGAATGGTGTAAGTAGCTGTCTTTGCAAATGGATCGGCCTGATCACAAGGATCGGGAACAGGTCCGACACCGCCCCAGATATCACTTTCGATAAATCCGGTGGGCAGATGTCCGTCAATACCAACCAGAATCGGCTGATCGAGCAGGGTTTCATAGTTTGCATTGTCGATCCTTATACGGATAAGGATTGGCGTTCCGGCTACAGCATCAAGTACTTCAGCGAGATCAGCATCGGCAGAAGCATAATTTCCGCCTAAATTTGTACCTGCAGCTCCGACAAATGGATACCAGGTTCCGGCTCCGGTAATATCATCGTTCCATTCAACAGCGAGGTAGGTTTGTCCAAGACCATTTAGCGCCGGTATCTGGATTGAAGGCCTCCATTCACCAAGAATACCGCTGGCGGTCACCCTGTAGAAGATGGCATTCTCACCATAGGTGTATTCAACGGTAGAAAGCAAAGGATCTGGATTGTAGGTAACATCAGCTCCGGTAACCGGGGCTGCGCACTGCTCGGCATTGGCAAACGGATCTCCGGTAGTTGTTGCACCTTCGATAGCAAGGAGGAAGGTGTTGATAGGATCGATCTGCCATACCCTGATGTTCTCAGCGTTGCAGAGAGGGGTTGACGTAGTGTTGTCCTCTGAATACCTTAAAACCAGGTAGAAGGCATTGGGAGAGGAAACCGCAGCCGGTGTCCACGAAATGTTGATCTGATTCGAGGTGGCACCTCCGGCATCATGGTAATCAGAATATCCCGGAGTGACTTCATCAACGGTGAAGAAGACGTTTACTTCGGGAATGATGTTGGCTGCATTGAGAATGTTAACATCCTGGGTTACATACCAGTCGTAGGCTCCGGCTCCGGAGTATCCGGTACCGGCAATGGTAACATCATAGGTGTAGGGAACTCCGGCTGCAGGTGTAAAACCGTCGGAAACACACTGAGCGTTCAATGAAGAAATACCGGCAAAAAGTGCCAGGAAGAGTACTAATAAAAGTTGCTTTTTCATTTTTTTTTAATTTTTAGGGTTTGTTAATTGTTTTAAAACACATTTTTTGGTAATCGTAAAAAAATTGGTTAGCATTAAATTGGTTACTGTTTGCTGCACTCCGGCAGCTGATGTTCATCTTTTTTCCTGTTTCATAGGCATTTGTTTAAGATTTATACTTTGTTTGACTGGAGACTAAGGATCCGTAATGTCAGGCCGTGGGAGAACGGTGAGGTTGACAGAAGCGGATGTATCGTTGCCGTAAGCATCGGTTACGGTATAGGTCACTGAATTGGTTCCCAGCGGGAAATTGATGGGTGTTGAAACCGAAACCTGACCATTCCCGGTAAGATCAACGGTGGCATCATTGCCAAAATCAATCTCCCAGTATATGCTGACAACACCAGGGCAGTTATCGGAAATACCCGTCAGGTCGAGCAGGGTATTGCCGTTGGTCAGAATATAATAATCGCGCCGGTCAGGCGTCAGATCGTCAACATAATAGATACCTCCGGGATTGTACAATGCAGCATCAAAGCCTTCAACACAATACCCGTCAGCAAGCACAGGCAGGATAAATACCGGCGGCTCATCATCGGTGATGGTGATGGTTTGTGTACAATCGTCGGTGCCTGAAACATTGGTGGCCGTCCAGGTAATGGTCGTGATGCCTGTATTAAAGGTGTAATCGTCAATCGGCCCTGTGCCTGCATCAACGGTTGCACCAGCCATGACCCATGACCAGGTAACCGGATCGCCGGCATTGACGGTAGGTTCTGCCGGGTTAACCACGGCTGAACAGAGTCCGGCATCGGCACTCTGCGTCACACCGGCTGCACAGGTAATATCGGGTATATCATTGGATTCAACAGCCACGGTAAACACGCAAACAGCAGTATTTCCGCAGGCATCCGTTGCGGTATAGGTTATGGTGGTGGTTCCGACATTAAACTGGAAAGGGGATGGGATGATTCCTGTCCCTGAACCTGCTGTGGGAGCCGACATTACCCAGCTCAGTGAGATGTTGATAATGGCCGTACAGTTATCTGAGTAAACAGGATCGGGTAATGTCACGGTAGCATAGGTGAATCCGGGATCAGCGTCGGTTGCAAGGTTACCCGGACATACGGTAAACACAGGGTCGGTGGTATCATCAATGTTAAAGGTCTGTGTCACGGTATTGTCGTTACCACAGGGGTCGGTAACGGTGTAAGTTCTTATAATGACCACGGGACAGGTTCCGGCGGGAGCACCATCGGCGTGGGTAACCACCAGGTCAGCATCCGGGGCGCAGTTATCGGCAATGGCCACACCCAGAGCCTCCAGTGCAGCCACGGTATTGACGGCGGCTGGCAGATCGGCAGCATCGCAGCCTTCTACATCGGTACCGGCAATGGTACCTGTAATGGTCGGATCGGTGGTATCATCAATGTTAAAGGTCTGTGTAACGGTATTGTCGTTACCGCAGGGGTCGGTAATGGTGTAAGTTCTTATAATGACCACGGGACAGGTTCCTGCCGGAGCGCCATCTGCGTGTGTAACCACCAGGTCAGCATCCGGGGCGCAGTTATCGGCAATGGCCACACCCAGTGCTTCCAGTGCAGCCACGGTATTGACGGCAGCGGGCAGATCGGCAGCCGAACAGCCCTCTACATCAGTATCGGCTATGGTTCCGGTGATGGTTGGATCGGTGGTATCGTCAATGTTAAAGGTCTGGGTAACGGTGTTGAAATTTCCGCAGGGGTCGGTAATGGTGTAAGTTCTTATAATGACCACGGGACAGGTTCCGGCCGGGGCGCCATCGGCGTGTGTAACG
>JAZDHI010000059.1:0-167729 GCA_043806115.1 Bacteroidota bacterium | reverse complement strand
AAAGATGGGTAAGGATGTCGATCACAGAAGTCGCAACAATGATAGCTCCTAAAGTGAGAGGATGGATCAGATACTATGGTCATACCCGTAAATCGGGCTTAACGCCGTTGTTCGACAGAATCAATGAGCGTTTAGCCAAATAGGTTAGGAACAAGTACAAGATCCGAAGTTGGCGGAAATGCTTTGCATGGTTGAAACGGGTAAGCAAATCGTATCCGACAATGTTTGTACATTGGGAGTATGGCTGGTTACCATAAGATTGTTATGAAGAGCCGTATGATGGGAGACTATCAAGTACGGTTCTGTGAGAGGCTGGGGGTGAAACTCCCCCGGCCTACTCGACCATTCTTTAATCATTGGCTGCTTTGTTGTACTCATCTTGAATAGAGGTCAATCACCTCTGAAATGGCCCTGCTGCAGGCCGGGCAGAATGCCTGTTTGTTGCGGGTAAACATAATACAGTCAAGGGCTGAACGGTAAATACCGAATTGCATATAGTTACCCCCTTCAAAAGCCCCGGTAACATCCCTGAATTTGTTTTTATCAAACATCTCCTGTGAAGTCTTCTTTTCCCGTTCAAACAGATTTTCCATCTCCGTTTCAGCAACATTGGCTGCACGCAGAGCGCGGCGTTCCTTCTGTATTTCGAAACTGAAGTTGTCGAATTCTTCTTTTCCCCAGGGGGTGGGAACGGGAGTTCCCGGTTTTAACAGCTCTTTCCATTTCAGGTTTGCCGGGTCAAAAAGGGCAGTTACATTGGGTTCCCATGGCTCCACCGTGATTTCCGGTGTCTGGTAGGAAACATCTGAAGTATAATACTCATCGGCCAGAGCTGCAAAGGAGTGACCGAATTCATGCACAAAAATATACCGTGAAAACTTATTGTCGGCTGCTACCGTGGAGTACAGGTTGAATATACCGCCACCGCCGTAGGTTCTTTCATTGATGAGGATAAACATATAATCGTAGGGAACGGTGGCGGCAACATCACGGATGGTGCGGTTGTCATAAGTCAGAGCATACCTTTCCGAATCGAATGCCCCGTAAGACATTGAAAGCGGAGTCCGGTTAAATACGCCCGGATGAGGCTTGTTTACTCCACTGGTAGCCGAAGGCGTTTCTATGGCCCGGACATTAAAATCGGACTTACGTGATCTGAATGGTTCAACATTGAACAATTCATCGGTGAGTATCGCCACATCTTTGTGGAATTTGGGCATTTCTGCTTCCGTGTAGCCATCCCCAAGTATTACAATGTCAACGTGGTCGGTGGGTATCCCGTTCTCAAAACAGGTAAATGATTTGAAAGGACTCTTCAGCAGTGAAGGGTTCACGATTCTTGATTCCGGATCAATCACGGTTGACCAGATCGCAACAAAGTTATTTTTTGCATCCCTTTTTTCAATAACGAGTTTAACGGGAAGTTTTGGCCATGGAAAGCGGATGGATTCGTGGAAGGTGCCCCAGTTTTCGGCCGCTTCAGGAATGGTCTGCCATTCACCGAATACACTCGCGAAGCCCCGGCTGTAAAGCAATGTACCGCTTATGGTATCCGTGATGCTGAAAAAATACAATCCCCGGTTCAGTTCATCCTTAAGCATTGTTTTGCTTCCTGCCCATGATCCGTCGTTCAGGATCCTGTCGATGGAAAAATGTTCTTCGGTGGCTGTGCCGGTATGAAAATAATCCACACGCATGGTTTCAGCGGTGAAGTAACGGTCATAATTTATACGACCATTTTGTTGTGCGGCAGATGACCAACCCAATCCAATCAACAGGAACAACAGGGAAAGATTTTTCATGACAAGCGGGTTTTTGTCATGTAAAATTATCAATTTTTCACTCTGACTATAGGATGAACCTGAATAATAGTGCTGTCGGAGAAAAGTTCTATATTTGGTTTTGTAAACAAACCCCGGTCCAGTGCAGTTCAAACAGTTGTTCCGCCGTAAGTCTGTCGAGATGATTCTGGCGCATTCCCGGCGGGAGCTGGATGCCGGTCACTCCATGCGCAAGGACCTTGGCGTCCGCGACCTGACCTCTTTCGGCATTGCTGCCATCATCGGTGCCGGCATCTTCAGTACCATCGGCAATGCCGCAGCGGCCGGAGGCCCTGCAGTATCGTTGCTCTTTGTATTTTCAGCCATCGCCTGCGGCTTTTCAGCACTCTGTTATGCACAGTTCGCCTCTTCCATCCCGCTGAGCGGAAGTGCTTACACCTATGCCTATGCCAGTTTTGGAGAACTGGTGGCCTGGATTATAGGTTGGGATCTGATTATGGAATATGCCGTAGGCAATGTGGCCGTGGCCATTTCATGGTCGGGATACTTCTGTGGTTTGCTTTCAGGTATTGGTGTCAATATTCCTGATTTTCTTGCCATAGACTACCTGAGCGCATCCCGTGGTTTCAGGGAGGCAACTGAGCTTATGGCCGGCGGAATTCTGCTGGGTGAATTGCCCGGTGAACTGGGCGAGGCCTACAGGGCATGGACCCATGCGCCTGCCATCGGAGGTTTGCGAATGATAGCCGACCTCCCTGCTTTTACCATTGTAATACTTATTACCTGGTTGGTATACAGGGGTATAAGAGAATCAAAGCGTGCGGGCAACATTATGGTGCTGCTGAAAGTGGCCATTTTACTGATGGTCATTGCAGTCGGGGCATTTTATGTTGATCCCGGCAACTGGAGCCCATTTGCACCCAATGGCATTGGCGGTGTGCTGAAAGGGGTGTCGGGCGTTTTCTTCGCCTACATCGGCTTCGATGCCATTTCCACCACTGCCGAGGAGTGTAAGAATCCCCAGCGCGATCTGCCCAGGTCAATGATTTATTCACTTGTTATCACAACAATTTTGTATGTGGCCATCAGCCTGGTGCTGACGGGCATGGTGAGCTACCACCTGCTGGGGGTAAGCGATCCCCTGGCTTTTGTGTTCAATAAGCTTCACCTTACCCGGCTTTCAGGTATTATCGCCCTGAGCGCCGTCATTGCCATGGCCAGCGTTCTGCTGGTTTTTCAGATGGGACAGCCCCGTATCTGGATGAGTATGAGCCGCGACGGCTTGTTGCCCCCGATCTTCTCAAGATTGCATTCCCGGTATCATACGCCAGGTTTTGCCACCATTGTTACCGGAATACTGGTGGCTGTTCCAACCCTGTTTATGAATCTCACTGAAGTCACCGACCTGACCAGCATAGGAACCCTGTTTGCCTTTGTCCTGGTTTCGGGAGGGATTCTTATTCTTGACGGAAAGAAAACACCTGTAGGTAATCTGGGCAGGCGTGGCAGCGGTAAATTCAGGGTTCCTTACGTGAACAGCCGTTACTGGTTGCCACTGATCTGGCTTGGGGTTTTCGTTTTGCTGCGAAACCTTGATCCGGAAGATCTCAGCTCGTTGACCGACTTTAACCGGTTACCGGGTGAATCCTTCCTGGAAGTATTTCAACACAAAATTCCTCACTATTCTTTCCTGATTGTTGCCGTAATTGTCACTTTTCTTGCCATTAAGAAACAATTGTCGCTGATCCCGGCCCTGGGACTGATTACCAACTTTTACCTGATGTCACAGTTGGGCATCACCAATTGGCTCAGGTTCCTGATCTGGCTGGTGATCGGGCTGATTTTATATTTTGCTTATGGCGCCAAACACAGCCGATTGGATGAAATGGATAAAAGCACACCTTCAGTTAAAAATTAAATCAACCGATTGTTCTCTGATGATGAAAAGGATTAATCAATGACCATTGAAGAAATCAGAAATATATGTCTTTCACTGCCTGGCGTTACAGAAGACATAAAATGAGAAACGCATTTTTGTTTTAATACATGAGGTAAAATGTTCCTGATAACCAGCCCAGATAATTTTCCTGTTTCTGCTTCGTTCAAGTCAAATGCTGATGAATTTGAAGAACTTATTAACCGGCCGGGGTTTATTCCGGCACCCTATCTTGCCCGGAATAAATGGGTTTCGGTTGATGACATTAACCGGATGAATGAAAAAGAACGGCATGATGTTCTCAGTTTATCTTATGACCTGGTTTTTTCCGGTCTTCCTGCCAAAATCCGGAAACAAATTTTAGAATCCTGATCAGAACTCCCTGAAATCAGATTGTTCTCCAATACTTTTTTTCTGCCGGTTGTTATTTAGAATTCCAATGATATTTTTTGTTGGGCTAAATAATCATTTGAAGAAATGAGGCTGCTGATAAGAATTGTCTTCTTTACGTCAATCATCGTTATAGGTTCCGGGTTTGATCCTGCTGATCAGATCAGGTTCAGACTTATTGTTTTTGAAGGTTCAGATTGGTGCCCGCAATGCAGGCGGCTTGAAAAGGAAATACTCAATGACAGTCTTTTTCTGACTCAACTTCAATCCCATTCAGTCTTTATTGAAAGAATTGATTTCCCACAAAGGAAGAAACTATCAGAACCAACCCGGTTATATAATACTACCATTGCTGAAAAATATGCATTTGACGGCAGTTTTCCGACTATAATCCTTGCCCGCACCGATTCTTTCAGATACCGGAAAATTATCTACAGCAATCAATCGATTGCGAATTTCATAGCCGAAGTCAACCAGGTGAAATCATCATCGTTGCAATGAAAGAATTCAGCATAAAAAGCAAACTTATGGGATCAGCATTTGAACTCCTTGTGGTTCATGATGATCAGAATATTGCAAATGAATTACTTTCAATGGGAATTGCTGAAATAAAAAGAATTGAAGATCTTTTGTCAGAGTTTAAGCCTGAATCGGTAACATCAGCCATCAACAGCAAAGCCTGGAAAGAACCATTAGAAATAGATGCTGAATGTTTCAATCTGATAGAGCGATGTATCGCTATTTCGAAATTATCGAAGGGACATTTTGATATCAGCGTAAAACCATTGAAAAATCTCTATTCTTTCAAAAATACAAGGTTTGAAATGCCTGACTCTTTAATCATCAGACGCACAATTCAAAACGTTGGCTATCAGAATATCATTACCGACAAAAGGTACAATATGGTAAAGCTGAAAAATCAGGAAACAAAAATCAGTTTTTCAGCTGTTGGGAAAGGTTATGCATCTGATAAAGTCAGGGAATTGTGGTTGCAAGCCGGGGTTAAATCAGGTTTTGTTAATGCCAGCGGCGATCTCAATGCATTTGGTTCAAAAGCCGATGGTACTCCCTGGAAAATCGGCATTGCCGATCCTGATAAAAAATCCGGTATTCTGATTTACATACCGTTGCACAATGCTTCAGTCGCGACATCGGGCGATTATGAGCAATTTTTTATGTGTAACAAAATCCGGTATTCACACAATATTAATCCACTGACAGGTATGCCCGTAACAGGTATTAAAAGTGTCACTGTTTTTTCTCCGGGTGCTGAGCTTTCGGATGCACTGGCAACGGCAGTTTATGTTATGGGAGTTAGAAAAGGGTTGGATTTTATCCAACAGTTGCCCCAAACCCATTGTGTAATTATTGATGATCATAATAAGATAAGTTTTTCAAACAATATGCAATATGAAGAAGCGGTTATTTAACCTGTTTTTATTTCTTGCTCTTGGATTAAGTTCATGCGTCGGGTTGAAATCCTGGGAACGAATTTATGTTGACGATCCTGATATGCAGATGGATTCAGACGCAGGCCAACGATTCACACATTATGTTCACTCAATCCGCGAAGGAGCAACACCGGCCGGTATGGAAAAATCGGGCGGTGGTTGCGGATGCAACTGATTTACACATGAAGATGAAATACCTGATTATAGGAAGTCTGGCTTTTTCACAGTTTATGACGAGGGCGAATGCTGTAAAAGATCCTGACACCATCAGGGTTAGCAAAACCGAAATTGAAATGGTCTATAATCACTATCTTCAGAATGGAAATAATTCTGCAGTTACAGGTGGCACAGGTACTGAAAGACTCATCATTTATGGCCCGGCCCTGTCTGCAAAACACAGTTTTGGAAAAAATATAGTAAACCTGAATCTGGGTACTGATGTTATCTCTTCGGCATCTACGGATAAAATAGACTTTGTTGTTTCATCTGCGTCTGTGTTGGACGCAAGATATTACCTTGATGGCAACTTTGACCGTCACTTTGATAAGTCAAGGATTAATTTGCAGGGCGGAGTCGGGTTGTCGGCAGAAAGCGATTATTTCTCTTTTTCGTACAATCTTGGAATCACAAAAAAGAGCAGCAATGATCAGCAAACATTGTCAGCAGCAATACGGATTTTCAATGATGATCTGAGGTGGGGAAGACTATCATCCGATAACCATAAACCGGTTGGCCTGATTTATCCACAGGAATTAAGATACAAAGAATGGTACACTGATTACAGGCGAAACTCATACAACATCCGGTTCGGATTTGTCCGGATCCTGAATAAAAGAAATACCCTCGGCGTTTTCCCTGAGTTTGCATGGCAGAAGGGATTGCTTGCCACGCCCTTTCACCGGGTCTATTTCAATGATGAATCACTTGGCGTTGAACAGTTGCCTGACAGAAGAATAAAAGGATCCATTGCCTTGAAATTGAATTCTTTCCCGGGCGGGCGGGTAATTATAAAAAATTCGATCAATGCTTATACCGATAATTTTGGAATTCATTCTCTTTCATTTGAAAATGAAACCCCGGTAAAAATACGGCCATTTCTGATTTTGATGCCGAACTTCAGAATATACAGCCAGCAAGGATCATCGTATTTTGCCAGGTATAAAGAGCATCGCCCAAATGTAAGGTATTATTCTTCCGATTATGATCTGTCCTCCTTTCAAACCTTTCAGATTGGCATGGGATTCAAATACAGTCCGCAAAAATATACGCAGCGTGGCAGAATGTTTAATTCTTTGATTTTCAGATATAATTACTTTCACAGAACCAATAATCTCAATGCACATATTTTCTCGGTTATATTTCAAACTACAAGGTTTAAAAAATCCGAATAATCCTTTGAAGGGCTGTTTGGAATCAAATAAAGGAAAATAATTGGTAAACTGATGAATGATAGCAACATATTGTAGAATTATTTCTCCTTCCTACCCATATTTCACCGATATTGACCGCCATCCAGGATTATAATCTCCTTAAAATACAGGATTGCTTTTCAGAAATTCCTATTAATGTCATCGAGAAAAGCATGGCATTTCTGATCCGCTAAACTCTCTTATTCAATGTTACAAGTATAAGTGAAAGTCTTATTCAATTATTGTCAAATTATAAATTTAATAACAGATGAAAACCTTATTTATTCCATAATCGTGCACCTGGTAAACTTAATTTTTGAACTGAATAAACACCTGTTCGGAACAGGATTTGGTGTATAATTCGTTAAACTTTAAATTTCACAACCATGAAAAAGCTAAAACTTATGGCAATGATTACCATGGCTGTTTTATTTTTTGTCTCCTGTGAAAAAAGTACTGAAAATCATTTAGCAGGAAACACAAATGCCATGGTTGAGGTCATGCTTGCCGGTGAATCTGACCAATACAATGCTGTTAACATCGACATTCAGGAAGTCTACCTTAAAAATGAGAAGAATGATTGGGTGGAAGTTCCTCTGACGACCCCCGGGGTTTATAATCTGACATATATAGCTGGAGAATCGGATGTTTTGTTGGGCAAAGCCGAAATGCCCGATGCAATGTTCTCCCAGGTTCGGATAGTGATGGGTACAGAAAATTCAGTTGTAGTTGATGGGGTTAAACACCCGCTTGATTTACCAGTTGGTGACTCGGATATTATCCTTGACATTTTATCTGAAACCAAAGAGAGAGCTATTCATCGCTTCTGGATTGATTTTGACATCCCGGCTTCCATAAAGAATAACGGTCAGGACAGATATATATTTAAACCGTTTTTCCGGATTTTCTCAGAGGCATCTTCGGGCAATCTGACCGGAAGTGTATATCCGGTAAAGGCTATGCCGATCGTGAAGGTATTCAATGAATCCGAAACTATGTACACTTATCCTGCCTCAAATGGCAAATTTATGATGAGAGGCGTCCCGGCTGGAACATATATCATTGAATATTCATCCGGTCTGATTGATTCTGATTATCTGAAGATTACCAAAGAGAATGTTGAAGTCTCTTCAGGGAAAACAACGGAACTTGAACCTGTTGTACTCAACTTTTTATCCAAACCATAAAGCATCCTAAAAATTAAGTCCGGATTCATCGGTTTAACCGAATGCTGAAAATTTGTTCTAAAACCCTCTCATATCTGAAAAGAAGAGAGGGTTTTTCATAAACCATCGGCAAACTTACCTTATTTATTAAAGTGCGGTCTGTCGTTGTTTTGCTTTTAGAAATATTCCGGCTTTTCTGATCCAAACAGCCATGATCGCAATCAAAATTCTCGGCCAGATAAGCCAATGCATTGTGTAGCCCAAAGTCAGAAACAGCAGTGGATCTTCGAGTTGAGAGTGTGAAACAGCCACATGGTGGTTCAGCAGGTCGGCATCTTCGCGGCTCATTCTGCCTTTTTCGTTCTGGTCGATCATGATTGCCGAGCCGTACGCCAGGCCGATCAGGTTGGCAACAACCCATGAAAGGGTGGTACTTCCGGGCAAGCCAAACACTTTCATCAGTGGTGACAGGGGCTTGTTGATGGCTCCGATCATGCCGAATTCCTCCAGGATCTGCTGAAAAACCAGCAATAAATTTACCAGGATCAGGATTTTGATCACGGTTGAAGTAATGGAGGTGAACCAGTGATGCAGTGCGGACTGAAAATCAACCTGCGTTGCCGCAATGGTAGTAGTTTCGATGACCATTTTGCCAGGCATCATCAGGTTCAGTAACCAGGCAACAATAAAACTGCCGCAAAGCCGCAGGATCACCATCCTTACCACCGACGACCCGGTTCTTTTCATAACCGCTGATTCGATGAGAAATCCGTGCGAAACCAGGCACATGGCTGCCAGTATGGTTCCTTCGCGCAAAGGAAGGTCAAGCATGGCCAGGATGGCCACCACAGAGTAAACATTGGTAAAAATACTGGTGATAAACACAACGGCCGAGACGCCGGGCAATCCGAGATGGTTAAACACCGGACTTGTATACCCGGCAATCAGGTTTAACAATCCAAAAAAATCAAGCAGCATAACCCCGAACGAAACCGGAACCGTGATCTTTATCAGCCACCATGCTGTTTTCAGGCCTTTGGGCAGTGCTGTTTTTATGCAGCGGTTAAGTCTCTGAGTGAAGGATTCTGTCTTCAAGTGATTTTCTTTACGGGCAGCCAAAGGTAAAAATACAGTGATAAATCTGAAACAGAAAAAACCTGAATCTCAGAACTTGTAACTCTGTAACCCTGAAACTTTTTACATTAGACTTTTTACTTTTTACTTCATGCTTCCATACCTTTGCCCATCCAAGTCCCAGCCATGTCGAGTCTTGAAGTCATTGCCCTGATCGTTTCCGGTGTTTTTGTCGGATTTATCAATACCCTGGCGGGTGGTGGTACCATCATCTCACTTTCGCTGTTCATGTTTATGGGCCTGCCGGCCGACATTGCCAACGGCACCAACCGCATTGCGGTGATTCTTCAGAACCTGACTTCTGTAACTACCTTCCGCCAGAAGAAATTACTGGATACCAAAAAGGCGTTGTGGCTATCCATTCCAACAGTAATTGGTTCCATTATCGGGGCCCGGTTATCGGTACAGATTGATGAAGCCACTTTTCGCAAGGCCATTGCAGTGGTGATGCTGATGATGATTGTTTTTATCATCACCGATCCCGATAAGTGGCTGAAAGGCCAGAAGGCACTGCAATTGAAAAAAGTCAGTCCGCTGCAGATGCTGATCTTCTTTGTCATAGGCATTTATGGTGGATTTGTGCAGGTGGGTGTGGGCTATTTTCTGCTGGCCGGTATTGTGCTGGGTGCCGGATACGACCTGGTAAGGGCCAATGCCATTAAGGTCTTTGTAGTATTGCTTTATACCATTTTTGCTCTTGCTGTATTTATTTACAATGACAAAGTCAACTGGCAATTCGGTCTTATTCATTCCATCGGAAATATCATTGGTGCATTTGTGGCTTCGCGCTATGCCGTTACCTGGGGAGCCGGATTTATCCGATGGTTTATCATCGTAATCATTTTTGTCACTTCGGCCGATTTGTTCGGGATTATTGATATCAGGGGGATGATTGAATGACGCCCTTCGACTACAGCTCAGGGTAAAAATGACGAATGACGAATGACGAATGACGAATAACGAATGACGAATGACGAATGACGAATGTTGAATTTACAGCCTGCCCGCCGTGGCGGCCTGCCTGCCCTCCTATGGCGGGTAAAACGGCAGTCAGGGTTTACGATTTAATGTCGTTTAGTTAAGGACGTATGTCTTCGACTTTGCTCAGACTGACAGTCATCCTGAGTGGATCCGACAGCTATCGGAATCGCTCAATATATCTCATAGTCAGTAGCATAGCAACCCGACCGCACAACAGATTAAATATTATTCTTGCATAATCATTCTAATTCCATTCATTATGAAGAAGCTTTTTTACTTTTTTGCAATAGCAATCACGCTCCTGGCGAACACCGCCCATGCCCAACAGCCCGGATATGTACTGGTGATTCATGGTGGTGCCGGAAACATTACACCCGAAAGAATCACCCCTGAAAAGCAGGGTCTTTATGAGCAGAAGCTTACAGAGGCTTTGGCGGCAGGTGAAAAAATCCTGGCTTCAGGAGGCAGTGCCCTGGATGCGGTTGTTGCTGCCATTCAGCTGATGGAAGAATGTCCCCTGTTTAATGCGGGCAAGGGCGCCGTATTCAATGCAGAAGGTAAAAATGAGCTGGATGCATCCATCATGGATGGCAAAACCCTGAAAGCCGGTGCCGTAGCCGGGGTGATGACCATTAAGAGTCCGGTTGAGGCAGCCCGGAGGGTGATGGATTCTTCCGCCCACGTGATGATGGCCGGACGCGGAGCGGAGGAGTTCGCCCGCATCCAGGGACTGGAGATGGTAGATCCTTCTTATTTTTATACCGATGAGAGCTGGCAGGAATATCAGAAAGTTAAGGCAAGAATGGAAACGGAAGGCCGGAAAGGTACCGTTGGTGCCGTTGCGCTCGACATGCGCGGAAATCTGGCTGCAGCAACTTCAACCGGAGGTATGGTATATAAGAAATTCGGACGCATTGGCGACTCCCCCATCATCGGGGCAGGTACCTATGCAAACAATGAAAGCTGTGCCGTATCCTGCACCGGCCATGGAGAATTTTTTATCCGCAATTCCGTAGCCTTTGATGTTTCCGCCAGGATGTTGTATCTTGGTGAAACAGTAGAACAGGCTTCCAATATTATCATTAATGATAAACTGAAGATCCAGGGAGCAAACGGAGGGTTGATAGCCGTTGATTTCAGAGGAAATATTGCTATGCCCTTCAATACTTCCGGAATGTTCAGGGGATATGTGAAAAAAGGAGAGATGCCAAGGGTGTTCATTTTCCGTTGAAGGCAATGTGATGCTCTAAAAACAACGGGTAACACTGGTTTTTGTCAGACCATAGAGGGATCGAAAACATTTATGATCTCCGGGTTTGGTTCGAATGAAACCTTCGCCTGCGACTTTTCCGGATAGTCGAGCCTTGCGAGCAGATACCGCATGGCTTCGATGCGGGCGGTGGGCTTGTGATTCCCTTTTACAATTACCCATGGGTTTTCGGCACAGTGTGTATGCAGGAACATTTCATTCTTAAAGTTGGTGAACTCATCCCACATCTGCTGGGCTTTCAGATCCACCGTGCTGAGTTTCCACATTTTCAGCGGATTCTGAATACGGTCCTCAATCCGGACTTTTTGTTCCTTAATGTCGATAGAAAACCAGAATTTGATCAGCATAATACCGTCGTCGAGGAGCATCTGTTCGAAAACCGGCGCCTGTTTCAGGAATAACTCATATTGTTCCTTTGTGCAGAAGCCCATAACGGGCTCTACCACCGCCCGGTTATACCAGCTACGGTCGAAAAATACAATTTCTCCGGGATTGGGGAGTTCCTTGATGTACCGCTGAAAGTACCATTGGCCTTTTTCTACCTCATTGGGTTTCGGTAGTGCCACTACCCGCATGGCCCTGGGATTCAGGTATCGGGTAAAGCGGTAAATCGCTCCGCCTTTTCCTGCGGTATCGCGCCCCTCAAAGATGATGGCCAGCCGGAGTTGCTGATCCTGGATCCATTTCTGCAACTTGATCAGCTCTATCTGCAGATCCCTCATCTCTGCCTTGTAACGGTCTTCGTGCCTGCTGAGGTTCTTCATCCTGATAAGGGTTGATAATGTATACCGCAAAAACGTGTAATCAGGGATTTTGTTATATGATCCGCTTCCCTGACTTGTCGAAATTCACCTCCATCTCATTCCAGTCCTTGCTGTACACGTAAATCCGGTAATTCTCCGCAGCGCCGGGTAATTCAACCTTAAGAACGCTTCCTTTCTGCCAGGTGCTGAACTCGCCTGTTTTCAGACTGTCCTGGACAATTTTTGGGAGTTGTTCAAACCTGATGGCTGTTTCTGTTCTCAGCCATTTGCCTTTTTCATCAAAGAAAGCATCATAGTATTCATTGCCTGATCTGAATGAAATCAGGATGGAATGATCAACCCTGGCCCAGTTTTCTTCACTGGATACAGCATATTTTTTTGAAAACGCGGTTCTGACTTCAGTTGAAAGATTATCGAGGCCCTTGTTGTAAACCTGCCCTGAAACAGAATAAGCTCCTGAAACCAATATCATACATAACGATAACCATATATACTTTTTCATATAGCATATTATTTATTAACCATAAACCGTTGATTCCCGGCAGAAGCCTGCCATCCGGGTGAATTCTGTTTTCTCAATTATTGCGAATGTAACTCATTTTCAGGGCGGCAGGGTATACATGTAAAAATTTTTATCAACACACAATTAACATCAATTATATTGATAATCAGAAATATATGTATTCCTGATTCGTTGTTAAAAATTCGGGTATCAGGCAGTTATCAATGGAAACTGCTTACGAATCAACAGAAGCACTGATGGTTATTTATAGTTCAGGATGGAAATGCCCGAATACTAAAGCAGCTTTCGATTTCCCTATCGCCGATTCCAGTTCCTCAAAGGACGCCTGCCTGATGTTTTTCACAGATTTGAATTTCCTCAGCAGAGCCTGTGAATTGGCCGGTCCGATGCCTTCAATGTCGGAAAGACTGGTTTTGATTGTTCCTTTTTCGCGGCGTTTACGGTGGTGGGTTATCCCAAAACGGTGGGCTTCATCGCGCATCTGCTGGATAACCTTCAGGGTCTCTGACTTTTTATCAAGATGCAATGGCAGCGGGTCGCCGGGGAAATACAGCTCTTCGAGCCGTTTGGCAATCCCGACCAGCCGAATCCTTTCCTGAAGACCGAGTTTTTCTATGCTGTTCATGGCAGAACTCAGCTGACCTTTACCGCCGTCAATAATCACCAGCTGTGGAAGTTCCTGTCCTTCCTCCAGAAGCCGGCTGTAACGACGGTACACGACTTCTTCCATGGAGGCAAAATCATCAGGTCCTTCCACGGTCTTAATATTAAAGTGCCGGTAATCCTTCTTCTCCGGCCTTGCATTCCTGAATACCACCATGGCTGCTACCGGATAGGTGCCCTGAATATTTGAATTATCAAAACACTCCATATGGACCGGCAGTTCTTTCAGGCCAAGGTCCTTTCTGATGGTGTCAAGGATACGTTTGGTCCGCCGTTCAGGATCTACCAGTTCTTTCTGACGTTGCTTGTCAAGCTGGTAATATTTTGCATTGCGTTCCGACAATTCAAGCAGTTGCTTTTTGTCGCCCCTTTGCGGGACGGTATAAGTGAGATCGGGCAACCTGAATTCCGGCATCAGTGGGACAATGATCTCTGCAGCTCCGCTGCTGAAACGGGGATGCAGATCGGCAATGGCCATCGAAAGCAGTTCCTCGGTGGTTTCATCGAGCTTCTTTTTCAGCTCAACGGTATGCGACTGTATGATGGCCCCCGAGGCTACCTTTACGAAATTGACATAGGCGGAATGTTCATCTTCAATGATGGAAAAAACATCCACATTGTTGATGGAGGGGTTGACCACCAGCGACTTGCTCTGGTATCGGTCAAGCAGTTCAATCTTTTCTTTTACCACCTGTGCTTTTTCATAGGCAAAGGTTTCGGCATACTGTTTCATCAGACCGGCAAGCTGGTTCTTAACCATACTGATGTTGCCTTTGATGATCCCTCGGATACCCCTGATGGTTTCAAGATAGTCTTCCTCATTCTGCAGGCCCTCACAGGGGCCGAGACAGTTACCGATGTGGTACTCAAGGCAGACTTTGAATTTTCCTGAAGCGATGTTCTGCCTGGTGAGACTCAGACTGCAATTGCGCAACGGGTAAAGCTGCCTGATCAGATCCAGCAGAGTATTCATCATTTTTACGGACGCATAGGGCCCGAAATATTCACTACCGTCTCTGATCAGGTTTCTTGTGGGAAAAACGCGCGGAAAGGGTTCACTCTTAATGCAGATCCAGGGGTAGGTCTTGTCGTCCTTCAGCATGATGTTATACCTGGGCTGGTACTCTTTGATCATGTTGTTTTCAAGCAACAAGGCATCCGATTCACTTTCCACGGCAATCCAGCGGATATCGGCAATCCGGGCCACCAGCACCCTCACCTTGCCGGGAAGTGAACTGTCCTTGTTGAAGTAGGACATAACCCTCTTCTTCAGATTTTTTGCCTTCCCCACATAAATGATGGTTCCATCCTTATCGTAATACTGATACACCCCGGGGTCGTTCGGGAGGGTTTTCAGGATCGTAAGTATGTTTTGAGAAGTCATCATGAAGCTTAAAGCTCAAAGTTCAAAGCCCAAAGTAAAGAGATTTCCTTGTATCCGATATAGATATCTATTGAATTTTAGCACTTTTCTTTTGAATTATTGCACCCAGGATTTTTTTGAGTTGATCTGATTCATCCAATAATTTCTCAAGTTCTACATTCTTGTATCCTGTTACATTTGTCTTCTTAATCACTTTTAGCCAATAGTTTGCTTCCCGCATCTCTTTAAGCGAGATTTTCACTTTATTGATAAAATCCGCGTTGGATGCTGCTCCCTGGCTTTCTTCATAATTAGCGCCCGCGGAAGTGGATGCTTTGATCAGCTGGTGTTTAATTATTCTGTTTTCTATTGAGTTTTCAAGCGTCCTGCTGTAATATATTACGTCTACTGCAAAATTGAGCAGCCTTTCTGATAAATCATATGTTCCCATAAATAATAGAATTTTATTGGTTTTAAAATCGGAATTTTTTCGAATGATGATTATTTCGAAAATACTTATTGTCCTGATAGTCAGGAATAATAATGAGCACTATAAAGAATGATAACTTCACCTGATGAAAATACTGCTATGAAATACGAACTGAATATTAAATTTCTAGCTTCCTCTCAGATTTAACTTTATCTTAAAAACGGGGAAAAGCTCCTAAATTTAATTAAACTATTGGGATTTTGAGCCCGCCTGGCGGATAAACTTTGAGCTTTGTGCTTTGAACTTTGAGCTTAATCTTAATCTACCTTCATATGATCAAACCCCTGTGCCTCAATAGGATATAAACTTCCGCCATTACTGATAAGGTATTCCCCTTCCGCCTTCTCCAGCATATGACCGATGATGTGAATGCCCTTCAGATCCTTTACTTTTTCGAAATCGTTCACATCAACCGTGAAAAGCAGCTCATAATCCTCTCCTCCGTTCATGGCGGCAGTGGTTGGGTCAAGTTTGAATTCGGCGGCTATATCGGCAGTAACGACATCGATCGGAATTTTGTTTTCATAAATGCGGCAGCCCAGACCCGAATCTTTGGCAATGTGCAGCACTTCGCTGGCCAGGCCGTCCGAAATATCAATCATGGCGGTTGGCTTAACACCGGCCATGCGGAGCTTTTCCAGCACATCCACCCTGGCTTCCGGTTTCAGCTGGCGTTCAAGCACGTAGTCGTTTCCTTCCAGTTCGGGTTGCATCTGAGGGTTGGCTTTGTAAACCTGCTTTTCCCTCTCGAGCAGCAGCAGGCCGATATAGGCTCCGCCAAGATCTCCGCTTACGCAGATCAGGTCGTGCTCACGGGCAGTGTTGCGGTAGATGACTTCCTCCTTTTTTGCCCGGCCGATAACAGTTATCGAAAGAAACAATCCTGAAACCGAGGAAGTGGTATCACCCCCTACAAGGTCAACTTTATACCGCTCACAAGCCAGCCGGATACCGGCATACAATTCATCCAGGGCTTCCACGGAAAAGCGGTTTGATACGGAAATTCCCACCAGCATCTGGGTGGGTGTGCCGTTCATGGCAACAATATCTGAAATATTTACGACAGCTGCTTTGTAACCCAGGTGCCTGAGCGGAGTGTAGGTGAGATCGAAATGAACACCTTCAACAAGCAGATCTTTTGAAACCAGGGTTACCTCATCACCATTGTCAATCACCGCTGCATCATCACCGACACCTTTCAGGGTGCTCTTATGGAAAGTCTTCAGGCCGGTGGTAAGGTGGCTGATCAGGCCGAATTCGCCGAGGGCCGACAGTTCGGTGCGTTGCGGGTTTGTGTTGTCTGTCATGGTTTCATGGTTTGATTTTCAGAATGCAAAAGTAGCGATAATAAGATTTACACCTTGCCTGAGCAACGAACACGCTCAATCATCCGGGGCTGATGCAACATATCCCCCGCCCATTTGTTATATTTCAGTAAATTATGAGGTGTTCCGGGCTGTTCACATAAAGCCGGTGAACGGGCAATTTTACAGGCAGACAGGAACATTCCCGAGAGCAAAAATTCGTATATTTGCCGGCTGTCTTAATTTAATCTAATTAAGTACTCAAATAACCCTAAGGGAAATGGAAAAAGACCCTAACAACATACTCGAAGAGGTAACGCAGGGCGACTATAAATACGGTTTTTATACTGATATTGAAATGGATACAGCCCCTGTCGGGCTGACTGAAGATACAGTCAGGTTTATTTCAGCCAAAAAGAATGAACCTGACTGGCTGCTGCAATACAGGCTGGATGCCTACCATAAATGGCTTGGAATGACCGAGCCCACCTGGGCACATTTGCACCATCCGCCCATCAGCTACCAGGATATTATCTATTACGCCGCACCGAAAAAGAAGAAAGAACTTTCAAGTCTTGATGAAGTGGATCCTGAACTGATCGCGACATTCAACAAGCTTGGAATTTCGCTCGAAGAGCAGAAGAAGCTTAGCGGGGTGGCTGTGGATGCGGTTATCGACTCGGTTTCGGTGAAAACCACATTTTCTGAAACGCTTGAAAAGCAGGGAATTATTTTCTGCTCCTTCAGTGAAGCGGTGCAGAAAGTGCCTGTTCTTGTGAAACAATACCTTGGAACAGTTGTACCGTCGGACGATAATTACTTTGCTGCCCTGAATTCCGCAGTTTTCAGCGACGGTTCCTTCTGCTACATACCCAAAGGGGTTCGTTGCCCGATTGAGCTTTCTACTTACTTCCGCATCAACGCTGCCAATACCGGGCAGTTTGAACGTACCCTGATTATCGGTGACGAAAACAGCTATGTGAGTTACATGGAAGGCTGTACAGCTCCTATGCGGGATGAAAACCAGCTGCATGCAGCCATAGTTGAAATTATAGCGCTTAAAGAAGCCGAAGTCAAGTACTCTACCGTTCAAAACTGGTATCCCGGTAACAAGAAGGGTGAAGGCGGTATTTACAATTTTGTAACCAAACGGGGGATCTGCAAAGGGAATAACTCAAAAATATCCTGGACCCAGGTTGAAACCGGATCGGCCATTACCTGGAAATATCCGAGTGTAGTACTGATGGGTGACCATTCGGTTGGTGAATTCTATTCGGTTGCTGTGACCAACAATTACCAGCAGGCTGATACCGGCAGCAAGATGATTCATCTCGGGAAAAATACCAAAAGCACCATCATATCCAAGGGAATATCGGCCGGTTTCAGTAACAACAGTTACAGGGGACTGGTTAAAATGACCAAGCGTGCCGAAAATTCACGCAACTTTTCACAGTGCGATTCCCTGTTGTTGGGTGACAAATGCGGAGCACACACATTTCCTTACATCAAAACCGAAAATAAGACCTCGATTGTAGAGCATGAAGCTACTACTTCGAAGATTTCCGACGATCAGCTTTTCTACTGCAATCAGCGCGGCATCAGTACCGAAAGTGCGATCGGCCTTATTGTAAACGGGTATGCCCGCGAAGTGCTGAAACAGCTGCCCATGGAGTTTGCTGTTGAAGCACAAAAACTGCTTTCGATCAGTCTTGAGGGAAGTGTAGGGTAAAAATTCCAAGTCAAAAGTTTAAAGTCTAAAGTCTAAAACCAGAACGGAAAGCATTAGAAATTAGAAATTAGACATTAGAAATTTCTCATTTCACCAAAGGCTTCTCAAATAGCTAAAATTAACCAGACAATATTATGCTCAGCATTAAAAATTTACATGTTTCTATCAATGGCAAGGAAATTCTCAGGGGGATCAACCTGGAAGTAAAACCCGGAGAAGTCCATGCAATTATGGGGCCCAACGGCACCGGTAAAAGCACCCTTGCATCGGTAATAGCCGGCCGTGACATTTATACCATCGATGAAGGGGAAATCCTGTTCAAAGGGAAAAACCTTCTTGAGATGCCCATCGAAGACCGCGCAAGTGAAGGAATCTTTCTCGGATTTCAATATCCTGTTGAGATTCCCGGGGTCAGCATTACCAATTTCATGCGTACTGCAGTCAATGAACAACGCAAGTACCATGGCCTCGACCCGATTCCGGCCAATGAATTCCTCGCAAAAATGGAGGAGAAGAAACAGATGCTCGAAATCACGGCGAAACTTGCCAACCGATCAGTAAACGAAGGGTTTTCGGGAGGTGAAAAGAAGAAAAATGAAATTTTCCAGATGGCCATGCTGGAGCCCAGTCTGGCAATTCTGGATGAAACAGATTCAGGACTTGACATTGATGCCCTGAAGATTGTGGCCAATGGAGTAAACAAACTCAGACGGCCTGATAATGCCTTTGTAGTGATAACCCACTATCAGCGCCTGCTTGATTACATCGTTCCTGACATCGTCCATGTGCTTTTCGATGGACGGATTGTGCGATCAGGGGGCAAGGAACTAGCCTTTGAGCTGGAAGAAAAGGGTTATGAATGGATTAAGGCATCGTTGGCATAAGCAGGCCAAATGAACAGAAGAATATGGACGGAACAATCATAACGACTTATAATACCAGGGATGCTTTGTTGAAGCTCTATGAAGAGAAGGGTGGAAGCATCGGAAGGCATGACAGTACCCGGATTGCAGCCCTGAGGAAAGAGGGTATCAGCCTGTTTTCTCAGAAGGGGTTTCCTCATACAAAGATGGAGAAATGGCGTAATACAGACCTGAGCAAGGTATTGAACCACAGCTATTCTTTCCCGCTGGAAGCCGAAACCGGTGAGGTCGATTTTGAAGAGGTTTTTAAATGCGATGTACCCGGTTTTGATACTTTCATGGTCGCGCAGCTCAACGGAAAATTCATCGACCGGGGTAAGATCATATCACAGGCCGGCCAGGGCGTTGTTGTCTGCAGTCTGGCGGAAGCCTTCAATAAATACCCTGAACTGATTGAAAAGCATTTCGGACAGTATGCCCCCGTAGCAGAAAACAGCCTTACAGCATTGAATACAGCGTTTGCCCGTGATGGTGTATTTATTTACGTTCCTGATAACATCAGTGTAACCGAAACGGTACAAATGGTAAACCTGATCCATTCAGGTGACCCTGTGTTTCTCCAGACACGTAACCTTGTGATTTTGGGCAGGAACAGCAGCCTTCGGCTGGTGCAATGCGACGATTCGGTCGACGATCAGATTGGTTTTATCAACTCGGTAACAGAGGCAGTCATCGGTGAAAATTCATCACTCGATCATTATAAACTTCAGAACAAAAATGACCGGTCGGCACTGATCAATAACATCTACTTTCACCTTGAAGCCAGCGCTGTCCTGTCGACCAATGCCATCAGCCTGAATGGCGGCCTGATAAGGAATGAAGCCAATGTGAAGCTGAACGGAAGGGGTGCCCATGCCGATATCCTGGGGGTTTACCTGATGGACCGCAATCAGCACGTCGATAATCAGGTTTTTGTTGACCATGCTCAGCCCGACTGCACCAGTAATGAAATGTTCAAAGGGATACTCGATGATCATGCCAGTGGTGTTTTCAATGGCCATATCCTCGTCAGGCGCGATGCGCAGCGTACCAATGCCTACCAGAACAACAAGAACATACTTATTTCCGACAAGGCAGTGATTGACACCAAGCCTTTTCTCGAAATTTATGCCGACGATGTTAAATGCAGCCATGGCGCTACTGTGGGGCAACTCGACACCGAAGCATTGTTCTACCTCCGGTCACGTGGTATTGGTATGGAGAATGCCAGAATGCTACTGATGTATGCCTTTGCTGCTGAAATAGTTAACCGGATATCCATCCCACAGCTTCGCCTCAGGATTGACGATCTGGTGAAAAAACGCCTCAGGGGTGAACTTTCCATCTGCGACCAGTGCGTGTTGCATTGTAATGCCAGAGAGCAGAAAGTTGCTTTTGAGATTGATTTGAGCAGGATTTAAGTTCGGATTTTAGATTTCAGATTTCGGACTGGAAAATTGATATTAAATTTTATTGTCTCACTTTTAACTTTTTAGTCCCTTTAAAACGCCCCTCGCCCCTTTTAATATGAACACAAAGCAGGAATTGATTCAGTTGATATGAAAATAGAAGAAATCAGGGCCGATTTTCCTATTCTGAGCCGGTCGGTTCACAACAAACCACTGGTCTACTTTGACAATGCCGCTACCACACAAAAGCCGCAGGTAGTGATTGACGCACTGGTTGATTACTATTCCAATCAGAATTCGAATGTACACCGGGGTGTGCATTATCTGAGCCAGCAGGCAACCTCGGCTTTTGAGGAGGTGAGAGAAAAAATCAGGAAGTTTGTTCATGCCAGATACAGCCATGAGATTATCTTTACCCGTGGATGCACGGAATCTATTAACCTGGTTGCGGGAACCTGGGGCAGGACAAATATCCGGGAAGGTGACGAAATTGTCATATCTGCCCTGGAACATCATTCCAACATTGTTCCCTGGCAGATGCTTTGCGAAGAAAAAGGCGCAAAACTGAAGATCTGTCCCATTCTTGAAGATGGGTCATTGAATATGGATGCCTTGTCGGAGATGTTGAATCCACGTGTCAGACTTTTAGCCATCACCCACATTTCCAATACAATGGGAACCATTAATCCCGTTAAGGAAATAACCGGGATGGCTCACGGCAAAGGAATTATGGTGCTGATTGACGGTGCCCAGGCCCTTTCACACATGAAAGTGGATGTACAGGACATCGGATGTGACTTTTATACATTCTCAGGCCACAAGGTTTATGCCCCGATGGGAATTGGCGGACTGTACGGCAGGGAAGAGGTGCTGAATGCCATGCCTCCTTACCAGGGAGGAGGAGAAATGATCAAAAGTGTAACTTTCGAAAAAACCATCTACAATGAGCTGCCATTCAAATTTGAAGCCGGGACCCCCAACGTGGGCGATGCCATCGGATTTGGAGTAGCACTCGACTATATCAGCCACATCGGTATTGATCAGATTGCTGCAAGGGAGCATGAGTTGCTTACATATGCAACTGAACGTTTTAAAAACGATCCGCTGATCCGGATCATAGGGAATGCTTCCGAGAAAGCCAGCCTGATCTCTTTTATGATCGATAAAATTCATCCCTATGATGCCGGGACCATCATCGATCAGTTCGGCATTGCTGTGAGGACCGGAACACATTGCACCCAACCCTTGATGGACAGCCTCGGGATACCGGGTACCATCAGGGCTTCCTTTGCATTTTATAATACCACAGAGGAAATAGACCGCTTAATGCAGGCAATTGGTAAAGTGGAAGAACTTTTTCTTTAAATTCGTGACAGAAAACCTGAGAGGATGATAAAGATTGAAGAGAGCACCAGCGCCATAGTAAGTGAATTTGACGTTTTCGATGATTGGATGGATAAATACAACTACCTCATTGAATTGGGCAAATCATTGCCGCTGATTGATGATAAATATAAAACCGAAAATAACCTGATTGAAGGATGTCAGTCAAGAGTATGGTTACATGCAGAATTTGACGGAACAAATATACATTTCACTGCCGACAGTGATGCGGTCATTACCAAAGGAATCGCCAACCTTCTGATCAGGGCTTACTCGGGACACACTCCGCAGGAAATCCTCGATTCATCGACTGAATTTCTGAATGAAATAGGACTTACCCAGCATTTGTCACCTACCCGTTCCAATGGCTTGCTTTCAATGATAAAACAGGTGAAAATGTATGCCCTGGCATTCAAAACAAAGCAGGGAATGAGCCAAAGCTGATCCGGAAAATGGTAATGACGTTACTGTGTTTTTGACATCCTGATCCGGGCTCGGGATAGTATGGGAATTATAACATCTGTTATATCTGCTGCTTCAGTGTTCAGGGGATTGAGATCAGTCAGAATCCGGCCGGAAATTAATGGGTAAGCATTCAAATGCATTATGTACAGGTTTCCAAAATTTAGTCAGCATTAACTTTTTCCCAACAGTTAAATTTGTGACTTTAGGCCCCCTTTCACCCGGTTAAGCAAGATAAACTTTGAACTTTTTACTTTAGACTTTTTACTTGCATTATTATGATGGATCACGAAAAAACCCTCCGCCTGGGAGACCAGATCATAGAGCGCCTGAAAAAGGTGTTTGACCCTGAAATTCCCGTGAATATCTACGATCTTGGATTGATATACAACATCAGCATTGATGCCGATTCAGTAGCCCATATCACCATGACCCTCACTGCACCCAATTGTCCGGTGGCTGAATCGCTGCCGGTTGAAGTAAAGGATTCGGTAAAAGAGATTCAGGGCATCAGCGACTGTGTGGTTGAATTAACCTTTGATCCGCCCTGGAGCAAGGATATGATGTCGGAAGAGGCGATGCTGGATCTTGGTTTCCTGTAAGTTCAGCCATTGATTGTCAGAATATTATCCAGAGAAATGATATTTTGGGTCACTACGGCCGGCATATATTAAAAAGCCCCCTATTTTTTCTTCACCTCGATTGCCGGATTAATTGCCAGCAGTGCTTCGGTAAACTGATCCGGTTTTACAGGAGAGATCAACAAGGTCTTTCTGTCCCTGAACCTGATTTCCAGCCTGTCGAGCGATAAAGCCGGTGAAGACATCACATTATTGGTAGGACGTAAACTGATGATTTCGTTCACCTGGAAAGTTTTTTTGTAGAACAATCCGCATACAACACTCAATTGATTGATATCGTGAATTTTATAAAATGTTCTGAAATAAATCGGAACCATCAGAATCAGCACAGGCAGCATAACGAGTGATATGTACCAGGGTTCCTGAAAAGCTATCACAATCATGAATAATAAGGGGAGAAGCACTGCAATGCTGAACCAGGCTGATCTTTTTGAGCGGAAAATGACAGATACTGCCATAGAATTATTGTTTATAAAACCTGCGGATAACTTCGTAAATATAGTCAATTTCATTGGTTCCCAGGCTGTAATAAAAGGGCAGTCTCAGCAGGGTAGAGGCGAATCTGTCGGCTTCAGATAAACGCCGGCCATCATGCAGGTTTTTGTAAAATGGTGAATTGTGCAAAGTAAGATAATGAAACACCGCATGGACTCCGTTTGAGAGCAAATGAGCCAGCAAGCGGTCCCGTTCGCCGGAATTCCGGGTCGTGATGTAAAACAGGTGTCCGTTGTGCCTGGCATATTCAGGGACATGGGGTAGTGAAAGAAGACCCTCTTCTGCGAGATCCGACAGGCGGCTGTGGTATTCGTGCCATATTTGTAATCTCTTCTGCTGGATGATTTCCAGGTGTTCAAGCTGACTGTATAAAAAGGCGGCAGTCAGTTCATTCGGCAGGAACGAACTTCCCAGTCCGACCCATTCATATTTTTCAACTTCCCCCCGTGCAAAGGCTGCACGGTTGGTCCCTTTTTCCCAGATAATCTCGGCCTTACCAATCAATGCAGGATCGTTCACGATGAGCATGCCTCCTTCACCGGAGGTAATGTTTTTGGTTTCGTGGAATGAAAAAGTGCCCAGTTTCCCTATACTGCCCAGTGGCTTGTCACGGCAAAAGGCATCAACACCCTGGGCTGCATCTTCTATTACGGCAAGGTTATGCCGGCCTGCAATTTCAGTTATTGTGTCCATCTCACAGGCGATGCCGCCATAATGGACAACGACGATGGCCCGGGTTTTCGGGGTAATCAGTGCTTCAATCAGTGAAGCATCAATGTTTGGATTCAAAGCTCCGGAATCTGCAAAAACAATGGTTGCCCCCCTTAGGGCGAAGGCATTGGCCGTGGATACAAAAGTGTATGATGGAATAATTACTTCATCACCCGGCCTGATATCCAGCAGCAGGGCTGTCATTTCCAGGGCATCGGAGCAACTGGTGGTGAGCAGGGTTTTCTTAAAGCCATACTTTTCCTCAAAAAACAGCTGACAATCGCGGGTGTAATTCCCGTTGCCGGATAGTTTTCCGGTGATGGCTGCCTGTGAAAGGTGAAAGGCTTCACGCCCGGTAAAATATGGCTTATTAAAGGGAATCTTCATGCCGGATGCTTTCAGCCTGCTAAAATAACCATTTCCTGCAATTATGGATTTGTTGATGTATTCCTGAATGTTCCGTCTGGAATCCAGACAGATATTCGCAGATATATTGCAAAACAAGGCTTCATCTGTACCATTGACAAATTTAACTCATCCTGATTCAGGGGGTTTTTTCTTTTCAATCAGAATTATGGCGTTATATTTGCATGATCGGTTCAACATCCGGCACACCGGTCCTATCCATTTATCTTAAAACCTTTTTTCGTATGAAATACAGTGTTTTCTTCATGACTTTCCTCTTTTCTCTTTCTCTCACCTACGCACAGGTCAGCAAGCAGCCGTCACAAGAGCAGGCACCTGCAAAATCTGCTGTGGTTGTTAAAAAAGTCACACCACCGGCTTCAGCAGAAAAGGCACCCAACAAACAGGTGACGCCTTCAAACCAGAAAAAGCCGGTTAACCCGGTCAATCCGGTCAAACCTTCGGTTGTACCACCCAAAAACACCCCAACTTCTGCGATTAAGGATATTACCGGTTATTGGCTTACAGCCAATAAATCCAATATCATCCAGTTTTACAAGGTCGGTGATACTTATCAGGGAAAAATTGTCTGGGTAAGAAACAACAAAAACAAAAACGGGAAACCGCTTACCGACATCAACAATCCGGACAAATCAAAGAGAAAGAACCCGGTTGTCGGGACGATCATGGTTACTAACCTGAAATACAACACCAAAACCAAAACATATACCGGTGGCAAGGCTTACCTTCCACAGACTGGAAAAACCTTCGACTGCAAGGCAAAACTTATAAAGAACAACGATGCCATTGAAGTCACTGCTATGGCCGGCTTGTCGCTGATGAGCAAAACCCTGACCTGGATCCGGACCACAGGAGTTCCCTCAAAATAATACTATAAATCCTGAGTGTTCGGATTGAAAGGCCATTGGCGGATCGCCTGTGGCCTTTTCTCAGTCTACGTACTTTGAGTTTTGAGTGGATGAATCGTTGTCAAAGTTTTATATTTGCCGTTCCTTAATGGTTCAGATGGAGCAACCTCAGCAGATTCCGTTATTCTTTATCATTGGCAGGCCACGCACCGGTACAACCTTGCTGCAGTCGCTGTTCGATGCCCATCCGAACATCATGATCCCGTGGGAGTGCCAGTTCGTCCTGAATTTGTTTCCTGCATACGGGAAAATCACACGATGGACCAAAAAGGATCTTGACCGGTTTTATTCAGATCTGCAAAAACAGTGGCAGTTCAGTTCATGGAATATTGACCTCCACCGGCTGAAAACGGACCTTATAAATTGTCAGGGATCATATTCATACAGGGATATCTGCCAGGTGGTTTACCTCAACTATATTTCCCTGTTTCCGAAAGAACGCATCAATATGATCGGGGATAAAAATCATGGCTATACGATATATACCGAAAGACTTCTTAGGATATATCCTGAAGCGAAATTCATCTATATTCTGCGCGACTACCGTGATAATTTCGATTCGGTAAAGCGGGTTGATTTTGAGGTTCCGGTGGTATCGCTGGTGATTTATAAATGGAAGTATTTTTATCAGAAGGCGCTTAAAGCGGCCAAAAAGCACCCCGACTCTTTTTACTTCCTCCGATATGAAGACCTGGTGTCGGAGCCCGAAAAATACTTCCGTAAGATTGCTGATTTTCTTGACATTCCCTATCTGCCTGAAGTGTTCAACTTCTATAAAATGAAAAGCAGGGCCGAGGAGACCTATCCCACAGAAGTGCTTGAAAAGCATCATAAAAGCCTTTTTAATCCCATCAATACCAGCCGGCTCGGTCTGTGGAAAAAATCAATGAGCGAAACCCAGGTCCGCATAGCCGATCAGGTGGTTGGCAGATATGCTGAAATGGCCGGGTATGAAAGGAAAGTTCAAGGGTTCAGCCTTTGGATAGCCATACTTGCCCTCCCGGGAGTGTTCTATGCTAAGGTAATTTATCTGCTGACCAGTGTCTTCGACCGGTTTCCCTACCGCCTCAGGGAGAAAATACTAAGCAAGGGTCCTCTGCTGCTGGCAAAGCTGTTTTCAGGATTATTCCGCAGACAATCCTGATTCCAGATTTTCCATATCCCTGGCAAACTGCCTGGTAAAGAGGTCCGACCCTTTGATGTTCAGGTGATCGGGATCAAAGAAGTATTCGGGATGATTGAAAAAGATGCAGTGGTAATCAAACAGACCAGCGTACACCGGATATCCAGAAGCAATGGTTTCTATTTCTGAAAACAGTTTGTCCACAGGAACGATCTTCATCTCTTCATCATTAAATTCTTTCGTCATCGGGTAACGGACCAGAATCACCCTAACCTTGCTTGTCTGACAAAGCTGCAGGATTTTTTCAAAATAGACCTTAATTGAATTGTCTAAATAAACCCCTTTTGTCAGGAAGAGATTGGCTTTGTCCCAGGCCAGCTTTCGTTTGTCAGGCTCATCAGCAAAGTTCTTATAGTCCCTGTGCGGGCGATAGCCGTTGTGCATTTCCAGTGTCCTGATTTTCATCCTGTAAAGGATGGAAAGCTGAACATCCTTGTAGTTGCCGGTATAGGAGAAGAATTTTCCTTCCAGCCATTTGGTAAGGATGGTTCTGTCTCCTTTTATCCTTGCGAGCTCCGGATAATCGATGTAATTGATCCAGTAGGAATTGTACTCGTAGCGATCAGCAATTTTAGGCCCGTAGGTTGAGATGTCGGCCTGCAGAATTATATATTCCGGTTTCTTCCCAATCTTTTCCAGGATGTGTTTCAGCTTGTAATACGACTGGATGTAATTTTCGCTGGGCGAACCATAATTGAAACTGTTTTTAAGAATGTATGTATTGATGCAATTGTGCGAATTGCCGAGGGCAAGAAATTTCAGGGTGTCATTGTATGCGGCAAACTGTTCATCCATCCTGCGATTCAGGATGTTATGCACCGAAAAAGCCTTGAATGACTGGTCGATAGCAATGTTGACCAGCATGATTAGTGCGGCGAACAGGATGAAACGTTTGACGGATTTTTTCTTCATGAATTTAGTTCAAATGAAAGTATAGATTTGTCCAATTAAGGACTCCCGGTGAATTATTCTGCGTTGGTCGAGCGGAGTCGAGACCAACTGTGAAAAAAGCCGGAATGTAAAGTTCATTTCTCATTTGACAATTGGGGTATAATAAAAACCAAATTATTGATACGAAATTGAAAGTTTCTGAAATCAGAACTGAAAACAAATAAATTTCTGCTGATGCAGCACACCGAACAGCAGCACGAAAAAGATAAAGCCGATGTAAACCGGCCACCGGACAAAAACCGGTCTGGCAGCCATGACTTTAACCAGGTTGTATTTCGCATGGAAATTCTCCGCCACAAGCAGCAGAATTACCATCAGGATGCCGAAAACAAACTCCAGATTCCTGAGCATGGCTTTCAAAGACTCGTCTGTGTTGCTGAAATCAAATGCATCCGACAAGAAAAGCAGGCTGTTGGCAAGGTTGTTTGCCCTAAAGAAAAACAATGAGAAAACTACCATGATGAACATATATGTGATCCCAAGTACGTTCTGAATACCTGGCCTGTTGCTGATTCCCGTTATTTCATAAAACCGGGCTGCCGGTTTTTCTGCCAGGCTTTCTACCACCAGCATCAACCCATGAAAAAGGCCAAAGATGATAAATGTCCAGGCAGCGCCATGCCATAGACCCATTAAAAGGAAGGTAAGGACAAGGTTGCGGTAGATTTTTGACTGAATGATCTTTTTATCACGGATATATGGAAGCGCATAAAGCAGGTAGTCGCGGAACCAGGTGGTGAGCGAGATGTGCCAGCGGTTCCAGAAATCACGGAGTGAAGTGGCAATCAGCGGCCGGTCGAAGTTGATCATCAGTTCATAACCCATGATCCTGGCTGAACCCCTTGCAATATCGGTGTATCCGGAGAAATCGCAGTATAGCTGGAACGCAAATAGCATGGTGGCAAGGATTACCGGCAGTCCGTTAAACTCTCCCGGATTTTCATACACCAGGCCTACAAACATGCCCAGACGGTCGGCAATCACCAGCTTCTTGAAAAATCCCCACAAAATCAGCTTCAATCCGCTGATCAGGTTCCGCTGATCGAAGGGACGCGGTGCGTTGATCTGCGGCAGCAGGCTGGTCGACCGCTCGATGGGCCCGGCGACCAGTTGCGGGAAGAAGGAGACATACAGGGCAAACTTGCCGAAATGTTTTTCAGGAGGCTGAATACCCCGGTAAACATCAATGGTGTAGCTGAGCGACTGGAAAATATAAAATGAAATACCGACCGGCAGCAGGATATGATAGAGAGGGAATGAATATCCGCTATGGGTTAGCTGTAAAAGGGTATTCACACTTTCTGAGAAGAAATTCAGGTATTTGAATCCGGCCAGCATGCCGAGGTTGACCAGGATGCTCATCACCAGCCAACGCCTCTTCTTTTTCCGGGAGGGTTCGCTCCCCATTTTCAATGCCACGAAGTAATCGACCAGGGTGGTGAAAAGAATCAGGATGGCATATTCTGCCTTCCAGCACATATAGAAAAAGTAGCTGGCAAGAAGGAGCAATAACCATCTCCACTTTACCGGAATGGTAAAATACAGGACAACAACCGACGGAAGGAAAATAAGGTATTCAAAGGAATTGAAGAGCATGGGCAAACGGGAATCAAAGGTGCAAAATAAAGCAATTTCGGTGAGATAAACCCTCAGGAGCGTTTCCCTGCCAGATATTCCCTAAATTTGCCAACTTCACGTTTCTTTTGTTGTTCAATGAATAATTATGCTTCAGGCCAGCCATTGTCCGATGTTCCGATATTCTTTATCATCGGTCGCCCGCGCTCAGGTACCACCATGCTGAGGATGCTGTTTGAAGCCCACCCGCAGGTAATCATACCTCCTGAAAGTCCCTTTATTATAAGTCTTTACAAGAAATACGGGAGAGTCAGATTCTGGAATGATGCTGTTATTCAATCGTTTACCAACGACCTGATGCAACAGCGTTACTTTGATAAATGGCTGATTTCTGCGGATAACCTGAAGGCGCATCTGTTGAAAATAAAGGGAGAATGTACTTTTCAAACCATGGTAAAGCAGGTTTGCCTGGCTTATCAATCGGTTTACGATAAAGAGACGATTCAGCTGATCGGAGATAAAAATCCATACTATTCGCTTTATATCCGGCGTATACACAAACTGTTTCCGGAGGCAAAAATCATCCATCTTACCCGCGACTACCGCGATAACTATCTTTCACTGATCAATGTCAATTTTGAAGTGCCCATTGTACCCCTGGTGGTCTACCGCTGGAAGTTTGCCTGGCGTCTGGCCCGGAAACTAAAAGAGCAACACCCCGGATTGGTTTATTCACTCAGGTACGAAGATCTGGCGGTCAATCCCGAAACTGAGTTTGGTAAACTCTGTAATTTCCTGGGCATTGATTTTGACCCATCGGTGATGAAATTTTACGAAAAGAAATCCGAAGTAGAGAAGGCCTATGCGGGTTCAAACGACATCAATGTTATTCACAAAAATCTGCTGAATCCGATTTCAACTTCAAGAATGAACCTGTGGAAAACACAGATGACCCCGAAACAGATTCACATCGCTGAAATAGTTGCTGGAAAAACCGGTGAAATTGCGGGTTACGAACGCGAATACCCCGGCTTTAACCCCTGGCTCTGGCTTCAGTCACTGCCCATGCAGGCTTATGGCTACCTGATGTATCAGATGCTTCTCCTTGGCGACCATTTGCCCCATCGGCTGCGCAATTCGCTGGGCCGCTTTCTGGGTATTTTCCTGAAAGTTTACTGGAGTCTCAATAAAAGGAAAGTGAAACCTCTGAAGTGAAATTGCGGAATGCGGATTTCGGATTGATGATTTCCTACTTCCTACTACTTACTTCTTACTTCCGACTTCTGATCTGACTTCGGGTTTCGGATTGCGGATTTCGTCCCATTAGTTGGTCTCGAATTCCTCGCCTCCACTTCGTTTCTGCGGGGGCAAGCTGCTCGACCTCCAATTGGTAATTTTCGGATTTCGGCTTCCGGATTTGAAGAAAGAGACAAGGGTGACCTGGGGAAATGGAGACAAGGAGTTATTTCAGATTTCGGAATACAGATGTCGGATTGGTTAGACAACGACTATGTGATTGCGAATTTTCAGACAGAATTTACAGGATTTTCCTATTACTGAAAATCTGCCGACCTCTGACCTCCGGCTTCCAACCTCTGACCTCATAATTATTCCTTGTTAGTTGTTAACTGTTAATTATTAATTGATTCCAACAGGAGTTTTCTATTTTTGCACGGCACAAACCTTCCTCGTTTTCTATGGCTCTGGATAACTTCATTTACGATACAATTACCGAACAGGATACTTTCCATTTTACCCTTCCGGAAATCATTCAGACCAGGGCAATTCATACCCCGGAGGAAACAGCCTATATCTTCCTGCGTGACGGGGAGGATGACGAGGAAAGGATCAGCTATGGTGAACTGTTCAGGGCAGCTACCGGTATCGCAGGTAAGCTGGCCGGAATCAGTAGGAAAGGGGAAAGGGCCCTGATGTTGTTTCCTCCCGGCCTTGAGTTTGTAAAGGCGCTTTACGGATGTTTCTTTGCGGGTATCATTGCTGTACCTGCCTATGCTCCGCGAAAGAACCGTTCGCTTGAGAGAATAAAGACATTGGTTGTTGATTCAGGGTCAACGGTTGTTCTATGCACTTCTGATATTTTTCAGTCTTTTGAGCGCTCTTTTTCTGATCTTGAAGAATTAAACGGATTAAAATGGTTGACAGTTGAAGATTGTTTATCGGATGAAAATAACCTTTGGTTGAATCAGGAAGCCCCTCAGCCCTCTGATGTTGCCCTGTTGCAATACACCTCAGGCTCCACGGGTAAACCGAAGGGCGTAATGGTAACTCACAGGAACATCCTGCGGAATGCCATGTTTATCCGGAAAAGTTTCAGCCTGTCACGTAAAAGTGTCTCAGTAACCTGGCTGCCCAGTTTTCATGATATGGGACTCATAGATGGCATCATCGAACCGGTCTTTAATGGTTGCCCGGGCATTGTAATTCCTCCGGTAGCATTTATTCAGAAACCATTGCGATGGCTGAAAGCCATTTCGAAATACAAAGGGACCCATGGTGGTGCCCCGAATTTTGCCTTTGACCATTGTGTAGAAGGCATTCCTATAGAGGGAAGGGAAGGGCTGGACCTCTCATCACTCAGTACCCTTTATTGTGGTGCTGAACCCATCCGCGAATCAACCTTCACCAGGTTTATTGAAACATATAAGGCTCATGGGTTTAAAACTTCCATGCTTTATCCATGCTATGGCATGGCTGAAACAACGTTGATTATTTCTGGACCTCCTGCCGGCAGAGGCCCGGTATACTTATGCGTTTCAGCGGATGTGCTGGCGACGAACAGGATAAAAAAGGCCGCAGAAACTGATCACGATGCCAGTTTTCTGGTGGGCGTAGGCCATCCATGGCTTGATACGGAAGTAAAAATCGTGAATCCGGAAACACTCACCCTGTGCAATGATGATGAAGTCGGGGAGATCTGGGTTTCGGGTTCCATCGTTACTGCAGGATACTGGAATAAGGTAACTGAAACAAAGGAATCATTTGCAGCCACAATCGGGGGGGATTTATCCGTGAAATACCTTCGTACCGGCGACCTCGGATTCTTCGATCAGGGGGAATTGTATATAACCGGACGGCTGAAGGATATGATCATCCTTCAGGGCCGCAATTACTATCCACACGACATTGAATTTGTTGCCGAAGCCAGCCATCCGGCCCTGCGCCAGAATGCCAGTGCTGCTTTTTCAATAGATATTGATGACGATGAAAAACTGGTGATCGTGGCTGAAGTGGAGCGTTCGGCCATCAGAAACCTGGATGTGGAGGCTGTCTGCGATGCCATCCGCCAGCAGGTTGCGGAAGAATTCGAACAGGATGTTTATGCCATTCAATTGCTGAGGACTGCCAGTATTCTCAAGACATCAAGCGGTAAAATCCAACGGAAGGCATGCAGGGAGGGCTTTCTTCAGAAATCACTCGAAGTAGTGGGAGAATCTGTCAGGGCATCGAAAGAATCACTGACCGGGAGTGCAGTGGCAGATATATCATCTCTGCAGGCCTGGCTGATTGCCTGGATCCATATTCATCTCAAAATTCCCTTCGACCGGATTGATCAGGCAAAGGCGATATCAGTTTACGGGCTTAATTCTATGAAGGCCGTTCAGCTGCAACAGGATGTACTGAATAAATTCAGGGTTAATATTCCACCTTATGTTTTCTTTGGTAAAATTACAGTGAAGGAGCTTTGTGAGAGGGCATTTGAGAAAATAAAAGAGGTTCAATAGTTCGCCGTTCAAGGGGTTCAATAGCCTTCGGCTGTTCAAAGGCGATGGAGCGATGGAGCGACTTCAGCGATAATAGGTGACGAAGCGAAAGAAAGCGACTCAGGGGACGCAGCGAAAGGAAATTGCATCCGATCTCTGACATCCGACCTCTGACATCAAATTTAAAGTATAAAAATTGGCCAGAAGAAGTTATCTGCAGGATATTGCCAGCGTATTCGGCACCAATGTTTTTACACTGGTTTCGAACCTGCTGCTGGTTATATTGCTGGTTAGGGTGCTGGGTCCGGCCAATTATGGTCTTTACACTTCTGTTCTTGTTGTTCCTATGCTGGTGGTCAGCTTTTTCCAGATGGGGATCCGCGCCACCACCGTCCATGTGATCGGATCGGGAAAACACAGCGACAACGAGATTGTGTCGGCCGTACTCACCATCCTGATGCTGACTTCTGCAGCGGGAATCCTTTTCAGCGGGATTGCCTACTTTTTTGTCAATACAGCCGGGTATTCGATGCTGTTGATGGGTTTGGCTCTGGTTATAATCCCGTTGCGGCTTACTGCAGTTTATACCGGGGGTGTTTTTCTGGGGAAGGAAGAGATTCCTTCAGCCAACCTGATGAACTGGCTGGCCGGAGCGCTGATGCTGCTTTTTGCCCTGTTGTTTGTTCTGATACTCCGGTGGGGCCTCAACGGAGCGATGCTATCGATGGTTCTTTCAAACGGGGTAGTTGCCATGGTGGCTTTAGCGAAACTGATAGCCCGGTTTAAAATCAGGAGTTCCTTCTCAAATCCCCTTATCAGGAAGCTTCTTCAGACCGGTGTAGTTTATGCCTTATCATTTCTTGTGATACAGCTGAATTACAGACTGGATGTCCTACTTCTCAAGGCTCTGTCGACCCCCGTGGAGGTAGGTATTTATTCCCTGGGAGTCTCGGTAGCTGAATTGCTCTGGCAGGTTCCGCTGGCCATCAGTATTGTGATTATGAGCCGCTCTGCCAATGCTGCTGACCAGACATCCATGAACCAGAGTACGGCAAGGTTGTTAAGGGTATCCCTGGTATTCGGAATGGTTATCTCAGCATTTATTGTTGTGCTGGCACCCTGGGTGGTTCCCCTGGTTTTCGGTGAAAAATTCCGTGACAGTATCCTGATTATGCAAACCATCCTCCCCGGTATCCTGATGGTGATCTTTTTCAGGATCCTCAGTGGACAGTTGTCGGGCATGGGCAGGCCCGATGCAGCATTGAAAGCTTTTCTTCCTGCGCTGGTGCTGAATGTGATATTGAATTATCTGTGGATCCCTGCCTATGGTGCCATTGGAGCGGTAATGGCAACCAATATCAGCTACACACTGGGTTCAGTGATATACCTGTTTGCCTATTCCCGGATAACCGGAATGGGGGTATTGGAAATACTGAATTTCAGTCGTGATGATTGGGGATTTCTCGCCCGGGTCAGGGAACGGCTCACCGGAGTCATCTTCCGGAAAAGGTGATCAGGGGAATTACTTTCGTTTAATTTTATTTTGGAGCAGGAAGCAGGGCTGTGAAAACATGCAGTCTGGTTTGTCTATTTGTTTCATGTGGATTTCACCAGAAATAAATACCCTTTCCCTTTAAGGGTAACCAGTTCAATATCCGGATCTTCCGCGAAAAGTGACCTCAGTTTTCTAACATAGACATCAAGGGTGCGGGAGTTAAAGAAAGAGTCATCACCCCAAACCTGCAACAGAAGATCGCGGCGTTCAATCACGCGGTTGCTGCCGGAAGTAAGTAACAGAAGAATCTCCATCTCCCTGGCCGAAAGCTTGTGGGTGGTGGTTGGAGAGATCAGTTCGTATCGGCTGACCGAAAGCCGGTACCTGCCAAGCAGCTGGTCTTTATCCGGTAAGGTCTTTTTTAATGATGATAAAAGCTGCAACTGATTGTTGATGCGTACAATCAGCTCCTCCATACTGAATGGTTTTTTAATATAATCGGTACCTCCGGCTTCAAATCCTTTGACAAGATCGGTGGTTTCGCTGCGGGCTGTTAGGAAAATCACCGGAAGGCCCGGATTCTGTGCCCTGATTTCCCGGCAAAGGGTGTAGCCATCCACATTGGGAAGCATGATGTCGAGCACGCATATATCAGGATGGAACGATCGTAAAGTTTTTATAACAAGAGCACCATCGGCCACCAGGCGCAGATCAAACCCTTGTTGTTGTAAGGTTTCGCTAACTATCCTTCCAAGGAACGGTTCATCTTCGATGTAGAGTACCTTTGTCTTCATGAGGTGGTGATGGGTAGCGTTAGCCTGAAGATGCTTCCACCTCCCGGACGTTCAAAATATCCGATGCTTCCCCCATGTTGCTTCATCACCATTTCAGCATAGCTCAACCCAAGTCCGTATCCTTTTACATTGTGCAGATCGCCGGTGGGAACCCTGAAGAATTTTTCGAAAATCCGGGTACGGTATTCCACAGGAATTCCAATACCCCGGTCGGCAACCGAAATGCTGATCTCATTCTTTCCGGATATCAGGGTGATTTCGACTTCAGTCGGCGGTATGCTGTATTTCAGACTGTTATCGATCAGGTTAAGAAGGGCTCCCTGCATATGCAGCCGGTCCAGGTTGGCTGAAATATCCTGTTCCGGCAGGTTGAGTGAAATGATTGCTTTTTCAGCTTCGATCCTGGGCCTGAAAGCCTGTAAAACATCTTTTATCAATTCATTGAGATTCACCTGTTCCCGGTTGGGATCAATCGCCCCGCCATTGCCTGCCGAAATATTCATAACACGACTGATCAGCATTTCGAGCCGGTTGGTTTCGGCTGTGGCCATATCAAGGTATTCGTCCATGACTACCGGATCATTGCGGCGGTTAAAGTTTTTCAGAGCCTCAAGTGCAACTTTTACAGTTGCTACAGGTGTTTTCAGCTCGTGCGACATGTTCCGGATAAAATCATTACGCTGATTGTTCAGGATGATCTGTGCTTTCAGGCTTTTTAAACTGGCGTAAAATGCCGCTGCTGTCAGGAAAATCAGTAAGAGGGCGAAACTAATCTGGGGCCAGATTCCACGGATCACAATCAAACGGTAACCGTCAATTCCGGCTTCCAGGTTCTTATCACCTGTAACCATCTGATAGACAAAAGTCCGGTTCCTTCCGGTGCTGTCAATAATACCGTCAGCGCTCCAGCGGATCCGGATCCCGGGGTCAATGGACCTGATGCGGTCGAAAAATACGGTTTTCATTAACGAAGTATCCGGGTTCATCATCCAGGTTGATGACAGGTCGGGCTTATTTCCTGTAGAATCTGAATGTGTATTGACGAAAAGTTTCACGCCCTGCAATACCAGATCTCTGGTCATAATAGTCTGATCGCCTTTCCCGTTGATGGTTCGGGTACCGGATGAATCCGAAATATTAACGATTATCCGGCTTCCTGAGGCAGGCATGGTAAGCGCAGGCATACAAACTGCAGAAGTCGGGGTATGACCGCTTCCTGTAACGGTTTTGATGGAATCGGTGTTGAACTCAAACCGGAAGTCAATTCTGGATGAGGTATCGAGTGCAGGTGCAATGTATTGATGCATCAGCATAGTATCAATCATCTGTTTTTGTGAATCGGACCAGGCTTCGTTGATTTCATTTGCCAGCAATTGCTGCCGTTCCTTATACTGCATATTCAGCCAGTGAAGGGCAAAGCCGGTGAGAAGCAATTGTACTGCAATCATCAGGATCCGTATCCGGGCTATGTTTGAAAGATTTTTCAAATCTGCGTGCTTGTTCAGGGTTAGCTAATAATTCACAAGACTTTTCCTGACACAAAAATAGCTGATTCTCAGGCGAACCGGTTCAGCATTAACCTTAATTAACCTTTATTGGCCCTGGATTAACCTGTCCCGTAAGCTGACCGCCCTATTTTTGCCTCATAAAATCTTTAAAAAATGAAAAAGACTCTGATTTTTCTTGGTGCTGTTGTAATGGCATCGGCCGCTTCAGCCCAGTCGGGAACCGTTGTTTACAACGAAACCATGAAACTTGAAATCCACATTGACGGGATGGATGCCGGTATGGCCGAAATGCTCCCAAAGGAGCGAAAATCTGTAAAAATGCTGCATTTTACGCCGGATGCATCGATTTATGTAAATGGAAAGCAAAACGAAGATCAGGAGGTTGCCGAAGAAATGGCCGGAGGTGGAACGATGGTCATCAGGATGGATGAAGCTGATGAACAACTCTATTATGATATTAAAAATCAGAAGATTACTGAGCAACGCGACTTTATGTCAAGGCAGTTTCTGATTGAATCGGAAGTTGATTCACTTTCGTGGAAACTGACCGGAAACCGCCGTGATATCCTGGGGTATCCATGCATTGAGGCCACTTATCAGAAGGATACTGTCCGGACAGTTGCCTGGTTTACTCCGGCAATCCCGGTTTCAACCGGTCCGGGGAAATATCATGGATTGCCAGGAATTATCCTGGAAGTGAATGTAGATGATGGCAAAAGAATCATCTCTGCTGCCTCGGTTACCGATGGAGATGTGGCTGCGCTTCTTGTCAGGCCCAAAAAGGGGAGGAAAGTCTCCGGTGAGGAGTTCAATAAAATTGTGGAAGAGAAAACCGGAGAAAGGGAAGGGGAAGGTGGTGCAACGATAATGATCAAAATCAGTAAGTGATTGGGGAGGGTGATGAGTAAGGAGTAAGGAGTAAGGAGTAATAAGAGTAGGGAGTATCCGGAATTCAATCTGAAAGCAAGGTCCGGGATCAATAAAACAGACAGGCCATGATAAAGGTATTTTCATTGATGTTATTGTTATTACCGATAGCCCTTTTTTCTCAGACGAGTTTAACCGGAATGGTGATGGATGAAGCAGGTAAACCCTTACCCTATGCTACGGTTGCGCTTATGAAGCCAGTCGATTCATCCCTCGTCTTTTTCGGAATTACCAACGATAAAGGGGCTTTTGAAATAAAGAAAGTCAGCCGTGGTGCCTATCTGATGCAGGTGGCATTTATCGGTTACCAGGCCTTTTATCAGTCATTGAAAATGCCTGATCAGGCCGGTGATTTCGGCATTGTAGCTTTGAGAACCAAGCCGCTCAATCTGTCTTCGGCAGAAGTGGTTGCAGAACACATACCCATTGTGGTAAAAAAGGATACCATAGAATACAATGCCGGTGCGTTCAAAACCCGGCCCGATGCCGTAGCCGAAGACCTTCTCAGGAAACTGCCCGGAGTAGAAGTCGACAGGGCGGGCAACATCAAAGCCATGGGTGAAGATGTACAGAACGTCATGGTGGATGGAAAGGAATTTTTTAGTTCTGATCCGAAAGTAGCCACCAAAAATCTTCCTGCCGATGCCATCAATAAGGTACAGGTGTATGATAAGAAATCAGAAGCTTCAGAACTCGCCGGAATTGAGGACAATTCAAGAGAAAAAACCATCAATTTTTTACTTAAGGATGGCAGGAAACAGGCCTGGCTGGGCGATGTTCAGGCGGGTGCAGGAACCGGTTCTCACTATTCGGCATCTGCAAAGGTATATCGCTTTACGGCAAAAAACCAGTTTGCCATGCTTGGAATGCTGAATAACATCAATCGGTTTGGGTTCAGTTTTCAGGACTATATCGACTTTAACGGCGGATTTCCGGCCATGATGGGGAGTGGCTCCATGAAGCTGTCGATTACCAGTGACAGTGATATGCCAGTCAATTTTGGTCAGACCATCAATGGACTGGTAACATCCGGAGCCGGGGGTCTTAATTATTCCTTTGAGCCGGAGAAGAACAACCGTCTTTATGCCAGTTATATAGGGAATGGAAGCAAACGAAACCTGAAGCAGTCAATTTCTACACGGAATTACACTTCAGGAAACGGATACAACGCTGAGGAAGAAAACAACGAGGATAGTCGTAATTTCTCTCACCGGATTAGTCTGGGCTGGAAAGATAAATCGGACAGCACTAGAACACTTTTATTTAATGGAAGTATCGGGCTAACTGATGCAATTGAGAATGCCGTTTCGCTGGCAAAAGTATATGCCGGCGGGAATCTGATCAACAACCTGGAGGCTCAGGCAGGCCTTAAAAGTAACAACTTTTCGGGCAATGGTTCTTTTTCTTTCATGAAGAGGGGTTCCGGCGCCTTCAGATTATTTTCTGCCGGGGCCAATGCCGGATTTACAGCCGGTATGAGCAGTAGCGACCGCCGGAACATCTCCCGGTTTCCTGGAACGAATGACCCTGTCGATGATTTTCAATTTCGGGATAAAAGGAGTAGAAATTATCGGTATGGACTATCGGGTACTTCGCTTATCAGGATGGGGAATGGTCTTTACCTGGAGCCAGAAATCAGGGTTGGTGTAACCATAGATGATCTCAACAGGAAACAGGGTATTCCGGGTGAAGGGGTGACGATCATCGACAGTCTCAGCCCTGATTTCAGCAGAACATCAGTCCGGTTAACCCCGGGAGTGAATCTTAAGCGTAATTTTAAAAAATCAAAGATCGTGTTGGGAATTTCCTCTGTTGCCGCCGAAAGCCGGAATATTCTCAATGACAGTTCATCCTATAATCAAAGGTATATCAGGTTGTTGCCATCGTTCAGCTGGGAGTCAGACTATAAAACAGGACACAGGATCAGCATCGATTATATGGCCTCAGTGAATGAACCCCAGATTTCATTGCTGATACCGGTGGTTGAAAACGCCAACCCGCTCTCACTTTTCTATGGCAACCGTAAACTGAAACCTGAAACAGGTCATGATTTGTATGCCAACTGGCTGTTGTTTGACCAGTTTTCGCAAACATCCGTTTTTGCCCGGATAGGAGGAACATATACAACCGACAAGGTTGGTTACAATATAACAGTGACGGATAGCCTGGTTCAAACCATCCGATTGATGAATACAAGGAATCATTATCTTTTGAATGGGAATGTTGAATTCAGCACACCACTCAGGTTTATGGGACTGGATCTTCACCTGGCACTAGATGGCCGGTGGAACAAAGGGCAAACCTTCGTTAACGGTGATGAGAACATCAATACCAACCTGTCAAGAAGTGTTGAGCTGAGTTTTGACAACCGGAAGAGGGAAAAATGGGAACTTTCGTTTGGTGGTGAAGTTACCATAACCAATGCGAAATACTCAATCCGGGAAGAACTTAACAACCGCTTCCTGAACATCAGCTATTTTGCCGACCTGGCATTTACACCAAACAATTCCTGGTATTTCGGGGTGACTGCCGATGTCGTGAATTATAGTTCAGAGAGCTTCACCAAAAAAGTCAGTATACCGTTGATTGGTGCTGAAGTCAGTTTTAATTTCCTGACAAACAAAAGGGGTATGCTAACCCTGGAAGTTTCGGATCTGCTGGATAAGAACACCGGTATTGAACGAATCAGCGAAATGAATTACCTGCGCGAAACCCGGTCGGATATTATTGGCCAATATGTAATGCTGGCATTTAAATACAGGATTAATAAAGCCGCGAAATCAAACGGAGGTCTTGAGATTGACGTGAAAAGACGGTAACTCCCTGAGGTATTTTGGTTGTGAGCCTTAAACCTCGTTATGAATCAAATCATCGGGTATACAGTTGTAAAAATCACTGAATCATGGCAAGTGTTTACCACCTGACTTTTGCAATCAGAAGAAAAATATTCCCGGGTTGGTCAGGAATGAGTATTAAGTTCTATTTTTATTCATTCTCTATCCGTATCCCTGGCTTATGAAAAAGGTGATTATTTCTGTGCTGATGATTATTTTTGCGGGTCTTTCTGCCCAGTCGCAAGGAAATCAGCTCAGATATGTTCTTTTTCTTGGTAACAGTTACACTGCAGCCAACAACCTTCCACAGATGGTTTCGGATATTGCTTTATCGACTGGAAATACAATAGTTTTCAACAGCAATACACCCGGTGGATACACTTTACAGGCACATTCAACCAATCAGGAGACGCTGTCCCTTATAGAGTCCGGGGGATGGGATTTTGTTGTGCTGCAGGAACAAAGCCAGCTTCCCGCACTTCCCATTGCACAGGTTGAACACATGGTCTTTCCTTTTGCCAGGAAACTCGATAGCCTGATCAACATTTCAGATCCCTGTGTGGAAACATTGTTTTACATGACATGGGGAAGGAAAAACGGCGATTCGGAAAACTGCCCGCAATGGCCTCCTGTATGCACCTACGATGGAATGGACAGTTTACTGGCACTCCGGTACAAAATGATGGCCGATAGCAACCAGGCCATCCTCGCTCCGGCGGGCAGGGTCTGGCACTACCTCAGGACTTTTTATCCCGGAATAGAATTATACGCATCCGATGGCAGTCACCCTTCCGTGGCTGGTACCTATGCCGCAGCATTGTCATGCTATACCGCAATATTCAGACTGGATCCCATACTGGTTACACACAATGCCTCACTAGATCCTGAAACAGCCGGTTATATCAGGAATGCGGTCAGGTTGGTGGTTTATGACAACCTGACATCCTGGAATATCGGGTTATACGACCCTGCTGCAGGTTTTAATGCTGAGGTAAATGGATTTGAAGTTAGTTTTGCCAATTCTTCCCAATATGCTGATCAGTACGAATGGGATTTCGGTGATGGTAATACATCTGCTCAGCCAAACCCCGTTCATATTTACAATGCTTCCGGTGATTATGAAGTAAGGCTTGTTGCCGGCCATTGCAACATCTCTGACATTGAAACCCGGGTTATTCATGTTCTTCCTACCGGAAACGGATTGATATCTTCATCATTGACAAGGATTTTCCCTAATCCCGGTAAGGGAACCCTAACAGTCACGGACAGGAATGGATTTCTGGAAGGGTATTCATTTGAATTGATGACAATGGACGGACGAATTATCAGAAGGGAAACCGGAACCATGACTGATTCTTTAACCATGGGAATAACCGGTGTTCAACCTGGAATTTACCTCCTGAAGGTTAAAGATCTGACTGACAATACTGTCTTTATTCAAAAAGTGATTATTTCAGCACCCTGACCCCGTGTCAGGGAATTAAGTAAGAATATCCTTTCCGGCACTATAGTTCATTGTACCACGATCCTTCACTTGTTGCAATGTGTTCCAATCTGTCAAGATGAGTGCTGAACAATCCTTCAAACTTCTGCGCCAGCCCTGATTCGTAATCTGCGGGCTCCAGCAATAATTTCATTTTCAGATCCGGACCGGCCAATAGCCGGACAGCTTTCCGGATATTCCCGGCTGATCGCTCAAAACTTTCACGTGTCATTTCATATTGCTGATTTTCAAATGTATCCTGACCTTTGCTCAAATGGTAACCCAACTGTAAATTGTACTTTATGGCATTCTGATTTGACTTGAGGATATGGGCAAACTGCCTGTTCCAGTCGAGGTAGTAAAACGTAGTTTCAATGCCGGCTACGGAAACAAGGTATGGAATAAAGGTGGCATAGTATTCAGTTCTGCCAAGAAATAGTCCGGATTCAGAGGTGCGTGAGTCCCAGTTCACGTTTTTATCGTTCAGCAGTCCTATTTTCTCACCTTTGTAATGAATCATCAGGTAGTTGTTCTTAAGATTATCGATGGACCTGAACCACTCGAGCTGCTGTTCAGGACTGATAATATCACGGTATTCCATATTCAGCCTGACGAGGTCGGAATTCCGCCACTGCCTGACCAGCTCAATATCTGCTTCTTTCAGGCGCTCCAGTATGATGTTGTATTTAAAAAGCTTCATCTAAAAATTATAATCTGTTAAAGATTTGTTTCACGCCAGGACGCTAAGACGCACAGTTTTTAATAAATTCTCCTGTACTTATTGTGTTGAGCTGGAGGAAAGCAAATACTTTTCAAGTCAGGAACTAATATAAATATTCCTTACGTCTCCGCGTCCCGATAGCTATGGGGATTGCGTGATTCTTATTTATTTCAACAATTCCTTAATGGCGAAAGGTGGTTTCCGGTTCTGGACCATATAGATACGGCTAAGATACTCGCCGATCATGCCAAGAGAAAGCAGGATAATACTGGTAGAAAATAAAATTGCCACAATCAGCGCCGTAAATCCCAATGGAACATCCATGGCAATTTTACGGTAAATGAAATACATACCGCTAATAAAGCTGACCAGGGCCGAGATAAAACCGCCATAGACCATAAGTTTTAAAGGAATTGCCGTGTAATATATCACCAGGTTCGAAACCATCGAAATCAACGAATGTGGTGTGTAGGTCGATTTCTGGTAGGGCCGTTTTTGATGTTCTACCTCTACAAAGGCAATGTGACTTGTGTACCAGATGAAAACTTCGTCAAGATAGATAAAGTTGATCTTGTGGTTCATCAGGTTCTTGCCCAGCGCCGACTTCATCAGACGGAAAGCTGAGCCATTGCCTTTGGTCTTGAAAATATGCTTCGATCCGCTCTTGAGCACCGCACTGCCTATGTTTCTGGCGGTGGAATGCTGTTTTTTGATTGAAATTCCGTAAACCAGATCGGCGTCTGTGTCTTTCAATGTTGAAATCAGTTTTACTATCTCTTCGGGGGGGTGTTGAAGGTCATCGTCAATAGTGATGATGAACTCCCCGTCAGCCTGAACAATGCCGCAAAGTGTGGCGTTGTGTTGACCGAAATTTCTGGCCAGTCTGATAGCCGTTATCCTGTCGTGATGGTCTTTCTGCAATGCTTCAAGTTTCTCCCAACTTTTATCACGGCTTGCATCGTCGACAAAAATTACCCGGTAAGTTTTACGGATGCCACTCATGGTCTGGTCAATCCGGTTGAACAGTTCCTCCAGCGACTGGCTGCTGTTGTATACCGGTATTATGATGGAATAATCGGGCATGTTAATTTCGGATTTCGGATTTTTGATTTCGGATTATCTACATAATCACAAACAAAATGTCTCTATTAGATTATTGTTTTGACATGAAAGCAATACAGCAAAAACTTTTTCAGAAATGGACATAAGCGGGATTTAAGTAATGAAGCCAGAAATCCGAATTCCGCAATCAACAATCCGAAATTCTAACCGCCTCCCAGCACCAGGTTTGTTGCGCTTACCCATTTTGAAGCATCAGAAAGATAGTAAACAATAGAGTTTGCCACATCTTCAGGGTCTCCAAGCCCGAGTAATTGCCTGGCTTCAATAAGCGACACGGCTTCCTGCGAGTAATTGGCCGCTGTTTCGTCAAGCATCGGAGTTCTTACAAAAGCAGGGGCCACGCAGTTAACCCTTATCCTTTTGGGAGCAAGTTCCAGTGCCAGCACTCGGGCATAGGCTTCGAGTGCAGCTTTGGCACTGATGTACATTGCACCACCTACAAACGGGTACTTTGTTGAAATGGATGAAATAAATACTACCGAACAGTTGTTTTTGACTAGTTTTTTCTTTCCTAATAAGCCTGCTGTCAGTAAAACAGACGCATCAAAACTGATACGGAATGTTTTGGCTATTGCTTCAGTGTTTATAAACCTTGCCGGTGATAAATCAGAAATGCCTGTGCTGTTTACGACTCCGTTTAACAATGGCAGCATACCCACCAGTTGGTCAATATCAGATTGTACCGTCAGGTCAGCCAGGTGCATCTGATGTCCCTCGCCCTTCAACAAGCTGAATGTATCTTCAAGCCGACCGGCATCACGGCCGGTAATTACCATCTTTGCGCCATATTCACTGGCTGTAATTGCTGTTTGCCGGCCAAGACCGGAAGAGGCGCCTGTTACGAGTATTGTTTTTCCTGTTAGATCGAAAGCATACATTGCATGAAGTAAAAATTAATAAATCTTTCTGATTGACCTTATTTTTGTTTTAAACTGCGGGCTTAAAAACAGATTCAGGCTTAAGTACGGATAACTCAGGAATCACCATCCCATCGGTTTCAAGAAACACCGTTCCCCACGACAAACCGATTCCGAAAGCAGAAAGCAGCAGTTTCTGCGGCTTTTTCTGAAGTTGCTCCCTTATCTGGCTTGCCATGGTGAGCGGAATCGAGGCACAACTTGTATTTCCGAATTCTTTTAATGAATAGGGAACCTTTTCGGGATCGGCTTTCAGCATTTTCCGGATGGTTTCGTTGATCAGCCGGTTTGCCTGATGAAACAGCAGAAAGTCGAATTCTCCAAGTTCACGGTTGTAATGTTTCAGCATGGTTTTAATGTTCGGAACTACTTCGCGCAATGAAAAATTGAATACTTCGATGCCATTCAGGGCAATCTGTAAACGGTTGCGATAAATCCCGTCACCGTATTTCCTGGTGACAAATGATTCTTTACTAACGAGGTTTCTGACTCCCCCATCCTGAATGATAATGGCATCATATCCACTGCCATCGGTCTGAAGGTTAAATTGCATGGGTTGATGACCCGGGCTGAGTTCAATTGCTGAAGCCGTACCGGCATCGCCAAACAGAGGATATGAGCTTTTATCACGATAGGCGGAAGTAACATTGGATAAATCACCGACAAGCAGAAGTCCTTTCCGGATACCTGTCGTTTTCATCAGACTTCCAATGACCGAAAGTCCGTAAACATAGCCTGAACAGCCGAGGTTGATATCTATGGCCATACTGGTTTTGGGTAACCGGAGCCTGTCCTGGAGTATAGTGGAGGTTGAGGGAATGATATAATCCCTGCTCTGCGAAACAAATATCAGGAGATTGATTTCGTTGCGATCCCATTTCAGTGCATCAAGTAGTTCCTCTGCAGCCTGAAAACAAAGGTCTGAAGTGGTTTGCCCGGGTTCAACCACATGGCGTGATTCAACGCCAATGGTTTTAATCATCAGGTCACGGTCTTTCTTACTGATCCATTTGTAATCATGGTTCGATAGTGTTTTCCCGGGGACGCAGGCAGAAAGCCCGGCAATGCGTACATCAGCTATTTCGAAAATGGCCATAATAATCCTGAAAAAATGAAATATCCCGGCTGAAAATACAAAAAAACATTTTATGAATTCCCTGCCTTTCCCGGCTTTGGGATATAAAATGACTGCTTCATTTCTGAAGTAGCGGAGTCACACAAAAATAATTTATTTTTAATTCTGAGAGAATCTTTTATGCAAATGTGAAAGCAGACTGTTTCTGATGGAATACTATATTCGACCCACGTCCCTCGTCCCACGTCCCAATCATTTACTCAGGCGACCCTTTCTTCTATAATCCTGAATATATCTGCAACACTCTTTGATTTGGCAATATCTTCAGCATTGATGGCCACGTCGTACTCGGTTTTTACCATGGCTATCAGGATCAGTGCATTGATTGAATTCCATTCAAAGACCTCCCTGAAAATACTCCCCGGCCTTAGTGTTCCGGGTTCTATATCGTCAAATTCCTCTTCGATGTGGGTGATAAAATCCTCAATATTCATATCCTTCAGTTTGGTCAGCAAAGTTATAAAGTTTCTGTTCACAGGCACAAAATTCACGCTTTTTGATTTTCACAGGTGTGTAGTTAAAAGGTTATAATTAATATTGCCATTGGTTTCGCATAAGAAATGACAAACTGCTTTATGGGTGAAAAGAGATTGAAATTATTGCTGGTTAATCCCATAAACAGGGAAGCCGTTGGGTTGGTGAATGATCCAAGTGCCAGTTTTATGCCAATAGGTTTGGGGATTATTGCCGCTCTTACACCCGGTAACTGGGATATTGAACTGATAGATGAAAGTTTTGAGCAATTTACAATTTCCAAAGTTGATCTGGTTGGTTTAACGTCCTTTACTTCAAACGCTCCGCGGGCCTATGAGATTGCGTCCATCTGCCGCAACCATGGCATATACACAGTTATGGGAGGGGTTCATGCAAGTATGATACCTGAGGAAGCGCGAAATTATGTTGATACGGTGATTGCAGGAGAAGCCGAACTTACCTGGCCGGTATTTCTCAGCGATTTTGAATCCGGGAATCCAAGCCCATTTTATCAGGGAAGTGTAACTCCGGTTGAAAGGATACCTCATGTCAGACGCGATATTTTTAAATATCCCTATGTTAATGATTTGATACAAACATCGCGGGGATGCCCGATGGGTTGCGATTTTTGTTCAGTAACGCAACTATGCGGCAAACAATACCGTGAACGCGATATTGAAGATGTGCTGGATGAAATGGAGCAAACAACCCGTCCTCTCCTGTTTATCGTAGATGATCACCTGGTGAACAACAGCAGGCAGGGCAGAGAAAGGGCAATCAGGCTATTTAAGGGAATGGTTCAGCGGGGCATTAAAAAGCTCTGGCTGGGACAGGCTTCCATGAATTTTGCCGATGACGAGGAAGTGCTTTTCTGGGCAGCGCGGAGCGGATGCACCCTCATTCTTCTGGGTATTGAAGCAGAAACCACTGTAGCTCTGACGGATGTTAAAAAGCGTTTAAACCTGAAACGGGGGGTTGATTCCTATGAGCATGCCTTTAAAAGAATCCACAAACAGGGAATTGCCATCCTTGGTGCTATGATTTTCGGAATGGAGAGTGATGGACGAAAGGATTTGCTTAACAGGCGCGATTTTATAATCCGCAGCGGCATTGATGCCATTCAGGCCAGCATTTTAACTCCATTACCCGGTACCGGACTTTTTCACCGTATGAAAACTGAGAACAAAATCGGGCTGAACAACTTTCCGGATGACTGGAAATATTACCATTTTATGCATGCCACTATGGGCACATTAAAACTTACCCGGGACGAACTTCACGAAACCATGAAGGAAGTCTGGAGGAGTATGTATGATAAAGCCAATATCCGCAAAATGATGTTCAAAACCCTTTGGCGAACGCGTAATCTTAAAGCGGCTTACTGGGTTTATGGGGCAAATCACAATTATGGCCGGGTTGTTCTCGAAGATTTGATCAACGATAAGCCGGATGGCCTGAACCGCAACCTGGAACAGAATTCCGGGAAACGTTCACTCTATCTTAAACTCACCGACTTTGTACTGATTATACTTTATGCTGTTTCATGGAATAAAATGGCTGACCATTTTCGTGGCAGGTAATGGAAGAACTTATTTTCATGGTCAGAACCTTCCAACAGATGTATAAAAAGTAACGGATATTTCAGTTAAGTTATATATTCAAAAAGTTTATCTCTTTTCCATTAGATTTTGTCGCTTCATTTTAATAATTTTGATTAGTTGTATATTGAAATAAATAGATTATTATTCATTTAATACAAACTATTATGAAGAAGTTAATTATTAGCGTTTTGTTTACCATGATTGCATGTTACTCATATTCACAATGGACATGGTCAAACCCGACTCCTTTCGGTTATCATTTGTATGATGTTCACTTTCCGGATGAGAACACGGGTTATATTGTCGGTGAGAAAGGAACTGTTCTAAAAACAACGGATGCGGGAACAAGCTGGAACTTTATACCTTCCGGCACTTTGCGAAGACTGGAGCTGGTCTGGTTCACCGACACTGAAACCGGTTTCGTAACAAGCGACAGCGGCTTTATCATGAAAACCACCGATGGTGGTGAAACCTGGCAGGAGTTGCAAAGCGGAACCACGGAAGAATTTAATGACATCTATTTTTACAATGAAACGCTGGGCTTTATTGCTGGAATGCATGGACAGCTGCTTCGTACCACAGATGGCGGAGAAACCTGGCATCGGGCATTTATAGATATTTACAGTAATGTTTACTCAGTACACTTTGTCAATGAGAACATTGGTTATGCAGCAGCCTCAATGCGAACCGTTTATAAAACCATTGACGGCGGTGATACCTGGTCATCCACCTCCGGGGATCCTTACCTTAATTTGCGGAGTATCTTTTTTCTGGATGCCTTTAAAGGTTACGTCGCTGGCAGTGATAATTTTATGATGAAAACCACCAATGGAGGATTTTCATGGACTCATTTCCAGAGCAATCGTCCGATTGAACAAATGCAGTTTATCGATGAACAGACAGCATATGCCCTTTCCTATGATGATCTTGTTAAAACCACCAACGGTGGAACAACATGGAATCCTGTTGGATTGGCTGATGTAAACACTTATTTTTTTGCCAATAGTTCCAATGTTTTTGGTGTAGGTTCTTTTGGTAAATTATTCAGATCAGAAGACGCAGGGGTAACCTGTATTAATTATAACCCGTCTGTTACAGATGATAATCTGCAAGATGTTCATTTCCCTGATGCAAATACCGGTTATATCGTAAGTCAGTATGACGAATCAACAGGTTTGCGCTATGGAAAGGTTTTAAAAACAACGGATGCAGGAGAAACGTGGCAGATAACTGCCGATGGTGACTTTGGCCGACTCACTTCCGTTTATTTTACCGATGTAAATACTGGGTATATGGTCAGTCTTTATGGAAACATATACAAAACCACAGATGGGGGATTTGTGTGGGATACACTGGAATCCAGCTATGATAATTATCTGATTGAAATTGTTTTTACCAATTCCAATACTGGTTTTATCGCAGGGAATGGAAATAATCATAACATCATTCTTAAAACATCCGATGCCGGACAGACCTGGTCAACCACCTATGAAAGTGATGGTGCATTAAGAGGTATTCATTTTGTTAACGAAAATACCGGATTTGCAATCCATTCAAATTCTATTATTAAGACACCCAATGGAGGAATAGATTGGATCGAAATACCCATTGAAAACGAGGGTATATTGCTTGATGTGTTTTTTGTAAATCAAAATGTAGGATATGTCTGCGGATTTATGGGTGATTTCTTTAAAACTACCGATGGAGGCGAAACGTGGTCTGATTTATCGGGACAATTTAAGAATACTTTAATCAATATGTATTTTATTGATGAGAATACAGGATATATGAGTGGAGATGGGGGAACTTTCTTCCAAACCAACAATGGAGGAACAAATTGGGCTAAAACAGGCCCTTCATCGCTGGCTTCTTCCAGCTTATGGTTTACCGATGATTTAACCGGCTATGCCGTTGGCCCGTATGGGACTATCCTTAAAACCACCAACGGCGGTCAGGTATTTTCAGAATCACATAAAATACCTGAAACTGGATTTAATCTGTTTCCCAATCCTTCAAATTCAACCATTACAATTAACGCTGAGGATATAACAAACGGCTTACCGGTAAATATCTCAGTTTTAAATTGCAATGGAACGCAGGTGATAAAGGGGAAACACTGTAATCTGCCTGTTCAGATGGATGTTAGTTCCCTGGCCACAGGTATTTACTTTCTGAGAATTGAAACAGCAAATGCCGTTGAAACCAGAAAACTTGTCAAGATGTAATGACTACTGAATACTTGTAGTTTTATATCAAGTGTTCTCTGCTTTTAAAGCCAGCCCTTCAAACTCACCGGCATTATAACGCTGCATCAGCTTGTACCGTTGCAGTTTACCGCTTGATGTTTTCGGGATTTCATTTGATTTTATCATCACCAGTTCATCCACGGTGATGCCAAGGTTTGCTCGCAGCAGATTCCTCAATTGCCTGAATGTTTCCAATGCTTTTTCACCCGGTGAACCCGCCAGAAAGGCAATGACTTTATCATGCCCGGTTTCCTCATTGGTTGTTCCTCCGAAACAGACTTTACCGTAATTGATATCTTCCAGGGTACATGCCATCACTTCAAGGTCATTGGCAAAGTAGTTCCTTCCGTTTTTGAATATGATGTCCTTGAATCTACCGCTTACATATAAGTTACCTTCAAAGAAAAAGCCGATATCACCCGTCCTTAACCAACCTTCACAGAAAGCCGCTCCGGTTGCCTCCGGTTTATTGAAGTAGCCTCCGGTAATTCCTGCCCCTTTCAATTGAATGTGTCCGGCAATTCCTTCATCAACCGGTTGATCATGATTGTCAACAATCCTGATTTCAGTATCATTCAGGGCATGCCCGACACCCGACAATAGCCTGGTTTCATAAATATCCGGGTTCACCCGTACTGCTTTGTTTTCGAGATCAAGTTTTAATGCATCAAAAGCTGTTATCACCGGGGGTGTAAGCAATGGTGTGAATGAAACTGCCAGAGTTGCTTCAGCCATTCCGTAAACCGGCATCATGGCTTCGGGTCGGAAGCCGGATGGAAGTAATTCATTTATAAATTCGTTCATTATCTGAACAGAAATGGGTTCTGCTCCGTTCAGGAGTCCTTTCAATGCAGAAAAGTCCCATTCTGGCCTGGTTTTCATTCGTTTCAGGTAACGCAGCATAAGTGCGAGTCCGAAATTCGGAGAACCGGTTATATTAATTTTCTGGTTGCTGAGCAGGTCAAGCCATAATCTGGGATTCTTGATAAAATCTATGGTCTCAATCTGCCATTGATATATTCCGCAATAAACCGGGGTCAGGTGGTAACCTATCAGTCCCATGTCATGAAAAAGGGGCATCCAGTTGCCGAATGTATCCGGATAGTTCAGATCCAGCCCGACGCGTATGGCATCAAAGTTGGCAACCATGTTTATATGATTGAGAATTACACCTTTTGGATCACCGGTACTTCCGGATGAAAATTGGATGAAAGCCGTATCTGAAGGATCAATACTAATCTCCCGTACAATGTTATTACAGTGTAACTGGCTGATGCAGCGAATGTCTATATCAGGCATATCTTCTGAATCAGGCATCCGGCTCATAAACACAGCAGGCTTCCCGAGTTGTTCATATACACTCATCAGTTTGATCACCGAAGGGTTATAACCAGTGAATGTTGAAACAGGTTGCAATACCGTTGGAACAATCCCACACAGAAAACATGCCCATAACAGATTGATTGTCTCACGGTTATCCTGAGTTGCAATGATAAGCTTGTCGCCTTGTAGCAAGCCTGCATTTACTAACCCTGAAGCAATATGGGATGCTTCGGCAAATAATCCTGAATAAGTCTGATAAGATATATTGCCCGACTCATGCAGATAACCAATGGTTACATCCCCTGATTTAGCAGCCGCTCTTCTTAAGATGTCGGGTAAAGTCAGATTTGGTTGATAGTAGTCACTCAATACAGGCATAGTACTGATTTATTGCGTTTTACCCGATCTTCGGGCAAGGTCAAGATAATAATCGGATTTTATTGAATCGCCTACTTTCTGGAAATAGCTCCGGAGTTTCATATTGAGTTCAAAATTATCCGGATTGATTTCAATGGCTTTTTCGAAATACTCAAGCGCTTTGGCGGTTTCACCATTGCGCATGGCATAGGCGCCAAGATTGATGTAAGGCAAATCAAGCGTGGGTTCGATCATGATGATGTCTTCATTAAGCCGGATAGCCTTTTCTTCCTGTCCGGTCTTGTGATAAAGCTGCGCCAGGTTCGACATCGCCCTGATCTCATAGGGTTCAAGTTCCAGGGCCTTTTCATATTCCGGAATGGCTTTTTCCGCCTGATCCGTCACCTGATAAGTATAACCCAGATTGTAGTATGCAGCGGTAAATTCAGGATTGGCATCAACGGCTTTTTTAAAGTATTGAATGGCTGAGTCGGGCTCATTGAGGATAAGCACATAGACTTCTCCAAGGTTGTTCCAGGCATCGGCATAAACCGGATATACCTTTGTGGCTCTTTTAAAATGGGTAATGCAGATGTTTGCATCTTCTCTGACCTGTTCACGGGGAACCCCGGCCTTCAGACGATCGACAATCGTACTCCTGAGATTGGTGGCATAGATGAAGTTGGCTTTCGCAGAGTTTTTCTGATGAGGGGCATCAGCAGCATAAAGCGTGAGTTCATCCTTCCAGTCGTTGTTCCTGTCAATGGTTTTTGCTACAGCCGGAATGGCCAGGATCACCGAAGCTAAAATGACATAGTTCATGGTTTTCCGGGTGATATTCGGGTTGGCCGTGTCACTTCCTGAAAGGCGGAATAAACCATAAACCAGGGCCAGGCAAAACCCTATCAGGGCAATGAAAAGCGACCGCTCGGCAACCATCCCGGTAAGTGGCGCTAACATGTTCGAATAAAGAGAAATATTTACGAGATAAAAGAGGATGGCAAAAGAAAGCAGGTGTTTTTCCCTGATTTTCCATACAGCATAGCCAAGCATTGCCAGGTGGATGATCAGGGATATCCAGACCAGCGGGTTTCCTATCCCGGTAACGGGTATCATGCAGAACCCGTAATAATAAATCAGCGGATGCGGGAAAACCAGCATCTTCAGGTAAAACAGCAGGCTCAGCATGGAGGTGCCAATCCGCTCAACGAATGGAACATCGAAAAGCAGGGGATTTTCAATAAACTGCATAGGGCGGCTGGCTGCACCCAGGAAAAGCCTTGGCACCAGCAGGGCAGCCGCCAGCATCAGGATCATCGAAACGGACAACAGAATGTTTTTCTTTGGCGTAATTTCCGTGAAAAAATACATCACAAGCGGGATCACCGCCAGGAAGGTCATAATGTTGGCCTTTGAAAGGAAACCAAGGCCAAAAGCCAGGGAACCCCATAGAATATTCAGCTTCTTCCCGCTGTCCTGAAATTTCAGAAAGTAATGGAGTGCAATCAGGGCGCCCAGAAAACTAAGGATCTCCTCACGGTTCTTCAGACTGGCTACCACTTCAGTATGCAAAGGATGCACCATAAAGAACATGACCGTCAGAAAGGGTAATAATAGATGGTAATTTTTCAGCAGCCGTCGCAGAATCCTGAAAAGCTGGATACCGGTCAGTGCATAGAGCAGGATATTGATAAAATGACTGATGTGAGGATTCTCACCAAAAAGTTGCCTTTCAATAGCAAAAGTGGTTTTTGCTATGGGCCGGTAGCCAAAGTTATGCTGTCCGCCTTCCTCCGCATTGATCGAGATATAATAGGAGGAAAAGATGGCTGGGATGGCTTTGATTCCTTGTTGAACCAGCGGGTTGCTGCCGGTAACATAGAAATCATCGATGGAGTAACGGTTTTTGATGGTATTTCCATAAAGAATAAAAGAAAAAACCAGGATCAGCAGGTAATAGCGGCGGTCTGAAGGTGCTTTCTGCAACCCGGGCTTAACCGGCCTGGGGGTTGCCGGAGCAGGATTGTTGTTTTTAAAGTTCATTGTACCTGATTTTTCCGGACGCTGGCATAATAGATGGATATTTTCATTCCGTCAGGCAAGGCCCCGGTTCATGGCGCAAAGTAACATAAAAAAGGATTAACGTGATGCCTGTTGAGGTGCCGGATGATTTGATTTTTCGCAGATGGTTTTCAGTCGGAATCAGTTTGTCCGGTTTTAACGAGGATTGACAGGAAATTGAAAATTTTTGGCAACATAAGTTTATACAAACAACACAGACTGGCAATAAATGCATCGTATGGCAGGTGAGATGCTGTCATCATGAGTGCCATCGGTGTGATATTATGGCAGAAAGAAGTTCAGTAATTAATTTTTCAGCCTCTTAAAGGCAGAATTATTTATTTCCGGACCACCTTAGTCGTAAAATTCGAAAATGTACGCTTCATTGTATTTGATTTGAAATGATTCAAGCAATTCCAGGTATTCTTCTCGAAAAGTAGATTGATGATGATGCTCTTCCTGTTCCATGATGTATTTAATTACCTGATCCCTCTGAGAACGGGAATATGAAAAACTGCCATAGCCTTCCTGCCATGAAAATCTCCCGGAGATAAGCCTGTTCTCATTGATCCACCTGGAAGAATTGGCTTTAGCAATTCTGGCTATTTCAGATACGGAATTGTTGGGATTCATTTCGAAAAACAGATGAACATGGTCTTTATATCCGTTTACAGCAAGGGAAAACTGATTGATGTTGGTTAAAATTCCGTAAATGTATCTGAAAAGGTCTGCCCTCATTCCTGAATGCAGCATATTTTCTCTACCTTTTACCGAGAAAACGATGTGCATGTTGATTTGTGTGTATGTATTTGCCATATGGATGGATTTTTGTAATGCCGCCCCTACGGGGCTTAACGGTGTTTCACAATATTTTTCTACCATAATGTCGTCCCTCCGGGACTTTTACTTTTTGAAATCAGGAAACTTATGTTTGACATTGAATTATAGAAACTACTTATAATGCCGCCCCTATGGGGCTGAACGGTGTACACAATATTTTTCTACCATAATGTCGTCCCTCCGGGACTTTTACATTGTGAGATCAGGAAACTTATGTTTGACATTGAATTATAGAAACTACTTATAATGTCGCCCCTACGAGGCTGAACGGTGTTTTACATTCTTCTGCTACCATAATGTCGTCCCTCCGGGACTTTTGATCTGGGAAATGAGAGTCTTATCTGTGGTTTAAGTATTATAAAATTACTCAAAATTCAGCTTATAAGGTGCGAAATAGTGTTTCACATTGTATCTGTTACATAATGTCGTCCCTCCGGGACTTATATTCAGTTTCAAATCATTCTGCTATAATATTTTCGTCCCTCCGGGACTTGATCAGGTAACTATCAGAATCTATAATAATCCTATTCAATGGCTTTACGGGATTCAGCTGGCAGATATTGAAAATATAAATCATTGTTGTCCGGGAAAAAAGTTATAATTTGAACGAAACGCCTTACAACTGTGGGTTTCAGAAGATTTCAAATGCAGACATCTCACTTTCATTTTTTCGCCACTAAGGCTCGATGACACCAAGTTTCACAAATTTATTTTACTCATTTAGTGTTACTTAGCGTCCTGGTGTCCCAGCCTGCCGGCTGGCAGGTTTGTGGCAGATTCTTTCTTAATTTTAACCGGACAAGAGTGAATATAAATACAAATCCGGTTATGACCTGTTTTGCTGAACCTCTGCTGAAACAATTCAGGGTATAATCATATCAGCAGATTGGGCCAATCAATCTGTTTTTACCATCTGTGTAATATAAACAAACTCTTCAACGCCCAGTTGTTCTGCCCTCTTTGTGAACAATCCGGTCAGCTTCGTATCCGCTGTGAACTGAAACGATTTCAACCCGTTTCTCAGTGTTTTTCTCCGTTGGTTAAAGGCCGTCTTGACAATGGTGATAAAAAGTCTTTCGTCGCAGCCCAATGACTGAACCTGGTTGCGTTTTATCCTGATCACGCCCGATTTTACTTTAGGAGGCGGAACGAAAACGTGGGGTTCGACGGTAAACAGATATTCAATATCATACCATGCCTGAAGCAACACACTCATAATACCATAGGTTTTACTTCCCGGAGGTGCGGCAATCCGCTCGGCCACCTCCTTCTGAAGCATGCCAACCACTTCAGGAACCCTGTTACGGTTTTCAAGTACCTTGAAAAAGATCTGGGTAGAGATGTTGTAGGGGAAATTTCCGATGATGGAAAAATTTTCGGCCATCATCTCATCCACCGGCAGGCGGAGAAAATCTCCTTCTACGAAGCTTTCAGCAGCCTCCGGAAATGTGTTTTTAAGGAAAGGGATTGAATCACGGTCAACATCGAGGGCAATAAATTTCCTGATTGGAAGCCCGATCAGATATTTTGTCAGAACTCCGGTTCCGGGGCCGATTTCAAGCAGAGCATCACAGGGCATGGTGAGGCTGTCGACTATTTTCCGGGCAATGTTCTCATCTTTCAGAAAATGCTGTCCAAGGTGTTTCTTTGCGCGGATGGGTTCCATGATAATATCGGATTTTTAATTTTCGATTTTTGACCTGAGTGAAACCAGGAGGTGGATTTCGGATTTTGGATTTGGTTTTATAATCTTAAATACCGAATCTGGATGCAAAAGCCGTGTTTATTCCCATTTTCCCGCTTCTCCTTGTCTCCAGGTCTTTTTCTTCAATCCGCAACCGAGCCGCTGGAAGCGACGAGTTCAGCGTAGCTAATCCGCAATCCGCAATCTGCAATCCGAAATCCTGACTGCCGTCAGGCAGGCTGCCAGCCGGTTTACCCGCCTCAGGAGTGCAGGCTGGTCAATTGACCTGATCTCCTCTCAGCACCCTGAAACGTTTCCGGGCATCAACCGTAAACAAACTTCCAGGATATTTAACCAGCAATTCCTGATAAGAGGCCATGGCTTTTGCTTTGTCCTGACTTAACGGATCCCTAATTCCCATAAAAAAGAGTTCTGCTGAGGTATAAGCTGAAACTTCAGATAATCCGCTTTCCGGTTGGTCATAAATCAAGGCGAGCCTGAAAAGGGCATCATCACCGAGAATTCCAAATTCATAATCCGTGTTGATTTTTTCCAGAATCTGAATTGCTTCAGAAAATTTGCCCTGTGTGATTTTGATTTCCGCCTTTTTCATCAGGGCATCGTCAACGATGCTGTGCGCCGGAAAAGCGGTCATCAATGAATCAAGCACAGCCAGTGCAGCATCGGGCTTGTTACGGTAAAGAAGCAGGTCGGCCCTTGTATAGGTGCCCAGTTCCACAGTAGAACTGTCTTCTTCAATGTTATCGGTGATCAGGAGCGACAACGACATGGCATCGTTCGCAATCAGTTTTGAAGTTGCGGCTTTAAGAACATCGAGCTGCGCACGTGCCCAGTCAAATTCACCGATATAGAAGGATAACCGAGCATTCCTGAACCGGGCTTCATGGCCGATGGGCTCATTTTTAAAGGCTTTGTCAACCTGCGAATAGAGAAGGGTCGCTTCCCATGGATCGCCTGTAAACAGGTAAATATCTGCCAGCTCAAGTTTACATTCTGCCTGCATGGCCGGGTCATTGGCAGTAAGTCCGATCAGTTCCTCAAGCAGTTCGATGGCAGATGTAGTATTGTCAAGATGGAAGGCACGCAAATGGGCCAGATTACGGATCAACGGGTAAATCAGGGGATTCCTGCCGGCTTCATCGAGGGTATTAACATATTTGCCTTCCAGTTGAACCAGATCGGTACGGATTACCGGGTATTGTCTTGTCACAAGTTCATACTCTGATTTCAGCAATTCCACCCTTGACTGAAGAACCAGCGGAACATCCTTTGATTTTTCAATGACATAAGTGAAGGCATCCGCTGCAGTACTATAGTTGTTGTTACTCACGCATAACAGGCCAAGGGCAAAAACCCTGGATCCATTTTCGTTCAGGCGGCGGTCAAGAGCTTTAGCCTGAATCAGCGCAGCATCAAAATCCTTTAATTGAACGGATAGCCACAGCATCATTTCCGATAACGGAATATCATCAGGTGATTTCTGGACCTTTTTCAGCAGGGCCGTTCGCAAAGCATCACTTTTCAGTCCTTCGGGATCATTGTTGAGGGAGTTCTGCAGCCTGTCCTGAACCTGCATCTGCATTTCGGGCCGGGTTTCGAGCAGCTCAATGTATTCGCCGGTCATTTTATCGAAACTTCCCTGTACTTCATAAAGATTGGCCAGTTCAAACCCGAACGTATAGGTTGGTGAAAGCAGTTGCCGGCCTTTCATATAGGTCCGGATCGCGTAGTCATTTTCACGTCTGGTCTGAAAAGCATTGGCAAGTTCCGCAATTTTCCGCTGATCAGCAGGCAGGTCTTTGATGGCATCGTCGAATAGTTTCGATGCCTTGTTGCTCTGATTGCTCCTGATCAGCACATAGCCCTGATCCACGATATACCGCGAATCATCAGGATTTTTCTTTGCCTGCCGTTTGACAATTTTCTCGGCCTTGTCCAGATCGTTGATTTCCAACAAGCTCTGCAGAAGGTAGGTGTAATTGTAAATCGTGGGCTTTTCATCGAACAGCCGCTCAAACAGGGCTGCTGATTTTTCAAATTCACGGGCATTGAAATACTGAAGCCCCAGTTGTTCGTCGGTTACCGCCTGTGCAAAAACATTCCCCACCGCACCAATCAGAGCGAAAAGTAATATTATCGGGATCAGGAGCTTGTTCATGGGTAAATTTCTAATGTCTGGTTTCTAATATCTAAACAAACGACATCAGATTAAAGTATGCAGATCGATAAAAATAATTAACGGGGGGTGTCTTAAACTTTATTTAATCATTTCAAAACCGGTATAATTAACCAGTGCTGTTGGCATTCGAATGCCATCGGCTGTCTGATTGTTTTCGAGCAGCGAAGCCACAATCCTGGGTAATGCCAAAGCACTGCCGTTGAGTGTATGGCAGAGGCGGGTCTTTCCATTTTCATCCTTGAATCTCAGTTTCATCCGGTTGGCCTGGAAAGATTCAAAATTTGATACCGAGCTCACTTCAAGCCAGCGTTTCTGGGCTGCGGAATATACTTCAAAATCATAGGTAAGTGATGAGGTAAAACTCATATCCCCACCGCAGAGTTTCAGGATGCGGAAAGGCAGTTCCAGTTTTCTGAGCAGACCGGCTACATAATCGCGCATCTCTTCCAGGGTCTGGTAGGAGTTGTCGGGATGCTGAATCTGGACGATCTCAACCTTATCAAACTGGTGCAGGCGGTTAAGTCCACGCACATCCTTTCCGTATGAACCGGCTTCGCGGCGGAAGCAGTTTGAGTAGGCTACATTCTTAATCGGAAAATCAACTGCTTTTACGATGACATCGCGGTAAATATTGGTCACAGGAACTTCAGCTGTCGGTATCAGGTAAAGCTTATCCACATCGCAGAAGTACATCTGTCCGTCTTTATCAGGCAACTGACCGGTACCATAACCCGAAGCTTCGTTCACCACGAGGGGGGGCTGTATTTCATAATATCCGGCTGCAATGGCATTGTCGAGGAAGAAATTGATGAGGGCTCGCTGCAACCGGGCTCCCTGTCCTTTGTAAAACGGAAATCCGGCACCGGTGACTTTGTTCCCCAGTTCAAAATCGATGATGTCATATTTTGAAGCCAGATCCCAGTGAGGAACTGCACCTTCATACAATTCAGGCATTTCGCCTTCGCTGTGCAAGATCTCATTGTCTTCAGGAGTTTTGCCTTTTGGTACGGAAGGGTGGGGAACATTGGGCAACAAAACAAGCAGGTTGTTCTGTTCATTGGTGAGATTATCCAGCTTCTCGGAAATATCCTTTGCCTGGATTTTCAATTCTGCCGTACGGGCTTTCAGTACGCCGGCTTCGGCTGCTTTTCCCGATTTAAAGAGATCACCGACCTGCCTGGCAATGGCATTGGACTCGGCCAGGTTATCGTCCAGTTGTTTCTGGGCTTCACGACGACGGGCATCGATGTCTATGATCTTTTTGAGCGAATCAATTGCATCGATGTTTTTGATGGCCAACCTGGCGACAACTTCGGCTGTGTTTTCGCGGATATAATTCAGTTCAAGCATGGGATTCGTTTTGTAGGTGCAAAGGTAAGAAACAGTTTGTTTTTATCATTGATTTGTGGTGATACAAAGTCATGGGATTATTAAATCAAACAAAAACTCCCGGCCAATGACCGGGAGTTGATATTTTATTGCCAGTATTATCTGATAAACAGACTATTCGGCGTCCTTGATCGGTAGTATTGAAACGTATGATTTGTCGTTTTTCCTGCGACGGAACTCAACAACGCCATCAATAAGGGCAAACAGGGTGTGGTCCTTGCCCATACCTACATTGAGGCCGGGATTGTGAACCGTACCACGCTGGCGGATAATGATGTTACCGGCCTGTGCAGCCTGTCCGCCATATATCTTCACGCCAAGGCGTTTGCTGTGTGATTCCCTACCGTTACTTGAACTACCGGCACCTTTTTTATGAGCCATATCTTTTTGTTTTTAGCTGTTAAACATTGATTTGGATTCAGCCTTTTCAGGCGGTGATGGCATCAATTTGCAGCCTGGTAAGGTATTGCCTGTGGCCGTTTGACTTCTGATAACCTTTTCTCCTCTTCTTTTTGAAGACGATCACCTTATCGCCACGTAAATGCGACAGGATTTTAGCCGACACGACAGCGCCGGTAACCTTTGGCTGTCCGATGGTAACCGCTCCGTCGTTGTCGATCAACATTACATTGTCGAAATCAACAGTAGAGCCTTCTTCACCTTCAAGACGATGCACGAAGATCACCTGGTCTTTTACAACTTTATGTTGCTGTCCGGCGATTTCTACGATTGCGTACATGCTTTATAATTTATTTGGTTTGTTTTCCCTTTTATTGGGGGTGCAAAAATAATAAATATTCTGAAACACCAAACTATTTATATGAAAAATTTTATTGCAGGGACTAGGATGAATGAAGAATTTACGATTTATGGTTTGCGATTTACGATTTAAAATTTAGTACGAACAGCAATTCCAGTGTCAGCAATCTGCAATCCTGACCTGAGTAAAGTGGATTTCGCCGAAAGTCAATCCGCATTCCGAAATCCTGTAAATCCTGTCATAGATACAAAACCAGGCCTTTTGACTGCTGCCTGCATGAAGGTCTGAGATTATTTTACCTCCAAACTTTCTATATTAACCGGAGATGCTTAATAAAACCAATCAGTTTGTTAACTTCCCGGAAAACAACCGATAAACGCGGTTATCGGTCAGGCTTTTTGTATTTACCAGCAGCACCCCTGCAATCACAAGAAGAATCCACAGCAGGAACCCTGCCCTGAAGTGTTCACCGTCGGCAATGCCCCATAAAACGGCAACTACAGGAATAAAGTAAGTTACCGATGAGGAAAATACAGCACTGGTCATCTGGATAAGCCGGTTGAACAGCATCAGTGCCAGCCCTGTGCCGGCAATGGCCAGAATGGCTATGTAACCAAGTCCTGCGAGTGCCCCGGGATGGCTGCTGATGGCCGGGACGAAACCGGTGAAAACCAGCAGATAGGAAGCTGCGATCGGTCCAACGGTAAAGAAAGCCATGGCAGTGATGGTAACGGGATCCACACCCTGGAGAAATGATTTCACTACGTTAACATTCACTGCATAGCAGATGGAGGCAATAATAATCAGGATGGCATAGCCCATATTGAAAGTGAAATTACCGGTTCCGCTTACACTGACAAGCCCCATGGCGCCAAGCAAGCCTATGATAACCCCGGCAATATTGAACCATCTGGGTTTTGACCTGAAAAAGCTCATCCCTACCAGCATGGTAAACAACGGAGTGAGAGAGTTGAGTATCCCGGCGAGTGAACTGTCGATGCCCTTCTGGGCTGCAGCAAACAGAAAAGCGGGTATCAGGCTGCCTACCATTCCCACTGTCAGGAACAGTAACCATTGGCGGCGTGTGAGGTCACGCAGGCGTTTAAACGCGAATGGCAGCAGGAAAATCCAGGTAATAACCACCCGCAATGAACCGACTTCACCGGCAGTGAATATTTCAAGACCCCGTTTTATCAGAATGAAGGAACTTCCCCAGGTTATTGCCAGTATTATAAGGATCAGCCAGGGTAACCAGGGTTTCGGTCGGGTCATAGGAATTATTTGTAATAATGCTGACTAAACAAAATTTGAGTGATTTCGTTTAAATGAAAACATATAAATATGAAACTATGTCGATAATCGGAATTTCAGGAACAGGTAAAAGCGTTCTGACAATGAAATCCAATCCAACGGCAAATTTACTATTATCATGGTTATCCGCTTCAGTTTGCAGGTTTTATTCAGCCGGAGATTGATTCAGCCGGATTTTCACTTAGTATACCATTAAACGGAGAAGCCTGAAAATCCGTCATTCAAGAGTAGGGAGCGCAATCCGAAAAGCTGATGAGTAGGAAAAAAAATAAATATATTATTATGAAGAGAATTACAGTTCAGTTTTTAGCCCTGGTCATTGTTCTGGGCGTGTTATCTGTTGGTTGTAAGAAAGACGAAAAAGATGACAGCAAGGTAGAAGAGAACGGTTTATCGAAGGAAATCAATAACCTGATCCCCGACAGCATCATCACAAAAATGGTTGACCTGGGAATGCCAATCAACCGTGGTGAAACTCCCCCGGTACTTAACGGCACATATCACGCCAACCCATTTGTCCTCAAGGCGAGTAATGTTCCCAACGACTCACCGGGATATACTTTTTCCGAATATGATCTGACCTTGTATGAGCAGAACAATGATAATCTGTCTGTGAAGATGGATTATTTTAATGGTGGCGAAAGCGGATCAGGAATCGGAGGATTTGTGGTCGGATCGGGCAACAATTTTACGGTTTTCGGTGAGGTCAATTCAACCTATATGAGCTATTCAGCCAAAATGGTACATGTAATTTCGGGTACATTAACGGCTGCCGGTATCCAGAATTTATATTTCGCTAATTTTATGCTCGATAACCATGATAACCCTGGTGGAATCTGGATCGCTGAAGGTGAAGGAAGGGTTATCTATGACTATGATGGTTTCTCGGAAAAAGAGACAAGTATGAAATCAATTTCATCCAATCGTCCTGTATTATCAGGTAGTTCAGGAATTATATCAAATTAGTACAGTTGTACCATGGAATCAGGCAGACTGCCTGAAATGTTTCCGGATCTGAAAAGATTGTTTCATTTTCCGGTTGATTTCAGGCAGTCTTTTTTCAATTCAATTAACCAAAGGCTTTGATAAGAAGGGCATCTGGAAAAAAGCTGAACCTGCGTTTTATGAATTTGCAAAAACAACTGCAAATTCCTTCGCGAAATCCGAAAGTTTAACCGGCTGGAACGACACTGGTTTTACCGCATTGTATTCTGCTACCATTTCACCTCTTCGCAGCGCAGATCCCATTTCAGCGTAGTTTCCCGCGATTTCTTCCGGGAGTCCGGCCTGAACAAGGGCAGCTTTGGTATCCTGATCGGTAAAATCCACCCATTTCATGTCGGGTTTGCCAATAGCACTACCCAGGCTTGCCGCGATTTCATCCGTGGTTTTTTCATCACCGACAATATACCGGATGCTTTTACCCGTGAACGAAAGCGCCATCAATTCAGAGGCTGCCACAGCGGCAATGTCATTGGGATGAACCAGTGCCATGCTGGCTCCGGTTCCATAATTGCTGCCGATGATGCCCATATGCCTGATCATGCCGATGTTGCCGAAGAAATTGTAATAGAAAAAACCGGGTCTGAGGTGCTTCACATGGACATTCTCAAGCTGATTGAATGCCCTTTCAACAAAATACAACCCGCTCACCGGCCCGCATCCGTCGGGCATGTGGGCACCGATACTGCTCAGGTTAACAACGTATTTTATACCAGAAGCTTTAACAGCAGCAGCCAGGTTTTCCCCTATTCCGGCGATGTGCTTTTTCCAGTCGGCTGCTCCGAAAAATGGAGGTACCATGGTATAAACGGCATCGGCACCCCTGAAGATGGCCGTCAGAAAGTCAATATCCTCAACTGAGCCGACAGCAGCTTTCGCTCCCATCACTTCTATTTCAGTCACCCTGCTGGTTCTGCTGGTTATAACAGTAACATCATGTTTTTCAGCTATTAATTTTTCTGCCAGTGGCTTGCTGATGTGCCCCAGCGATCCTGTTACAATATATTTCATGTTTTTGGTTATTATTTGGTGCAACAAAAGTATATTTGTACTTACTTTTAAACAAGTACTTACCCGAAAGTGTGTGGAGATGACAAAAGTTAAAGCATCATCAACCAATCAGTTTAACAAGAACAGGGCATTGAATGTTTGCCCGGTAACCTATACCCTCGGGAAAATCGGTGGCCGATGGAAGCCGATCATCATCTATAATCTCTTGGGTGGCAAACGCCGTTACAGTGAGTTAAAAAAACTGATTCCCGCCATTACTGAGAAAATGCTGATACAGCAGCTTAGACAACTTGAAGCCGATAAACTGATTGAACGGAAGGCATTGCCTGTGGTTCCGCCTTTTGTTGAATACAGTCTGACAGATTCAGGCCGGGCACTCAAAAATGTGCTCGAAGCTATGGTGAGCTGGGCAGAGATTGACAGGCGGGGATTAGTGAAAAAATGAGAGATCAGAAAAATATGGATGATAACAGAAATATCAGACCACAGGAAAAAAAGCTTATTCATTTTCTTTTATCCGGATGTGGTTTAACCGAAGAGAATTATCCGGTTGCCGGAGATGTGTCAGAATATGAAGGCGGTATTATGGGTAGCATTAACCTTGGAGGCAGCGACCCCGGTTTGTATGATGGTGATCTGATTCAGGCTGAATATATCGATATTGATGGTATTGAGGTCATCATTACGCTGACAAAAGATAAGAACAACCGGCTGCTTGACCTGGATTTCTGGAAAGTGAATTTTTCAAAGCTTATCCGTTACCCGACGCCCGGAGAGGTGACAATTCTCCGGAAATAAATCAGCACCGAATCCGGATTTTAATCTGAGTTACCTAACTTTGTCAGGTTAAACTGCTGATTATGGATATATATTTGGCCGGCAATTTTATCAGAACCGCCAGGGAACTGGAAGTCAGAAACCCATACAATGGCAGCCTGGCCGCGACCACATTCCTCGCCGGGTCGGTTGAACTTGAAACAGCAATTTCAATTGCCCAGGAGGTAAGGCCGATCCTTCAATCCCTCCCTTCTTTCAGGCGATACGAGGTCCTGATGCACATCCGGAACCGGCTTAAAGAGCGCCGTGAAGAGTTTGGCCACACCCTGATGCTTGAATCCGGCAAACCGGTTCGTTATGCTCTTGGCGAGGTTGACCGGTCTATCCAGACATTTACAGTGGCAGCCGAAGAATCGAAACGCCTGCCACGCGAATACATCAGCCTTGACTGGACACCTGCCGGTGAAAAGAAGGAGGGTCTCGTAAGGTATTTCCCGGCCGGAATTGTAGCCGGGATAGCTCCGTTTAATTTTCCGCTGAATCTTGCAGTCCATAAGATTGCGCCGGCTGTAGCGGCAGGTTGCCCGGTAATTATCAAACCATCCTCATCAACGCCTTTGTCAACCCTGTTGCTTGCACAGATTATTGCAGAAACAGACCTGCCCCGTGGTTCCGTTTCGATTCTGCCGATGGACAGGGAAACCGGCAACAGGCTTGTAACGGATCCCGGAATTGCGGTATTATCCTTCACAGGATCTCCTGATGTTGGCTGGAAGATGAAAGCTGACGCAGGAAAGAAGAAGGTCATACTGGAACTCGGCGGCAACGCCGGTGTGATTGTAGCCCGGAGTGCAGATACTGATCTGGCCCTTGCAAAATGCCTGTCAGGTGCTTTTTCCTATTCCGGTCAGGTTTGTATTCATACACAGCGCATCTATGTTCATCAGGATCTCTTCAGGGAGTTCAGTCAACGGTTTTCGGTGATGGCCGGGCAACTGGTGACCGGTGACCCGGCTCTGCCTGAGACGGAATTCAGTTCAATGATTGATGAATTCAATGCCAGCAGGGTTGAAACCTGGATTCACGAAGCGTTGCAGGGTGGAGCACAATTACTGTGCGGCGGAAACAGGGAAGGGACCATGGTTGCCCCGACAGTTCTCACCAACACAAGAGAGTCGATGCGGGTGTGCAGCGACGAGGTATTCGGACCCGTGGTTACCCTTGAACCCTATGACAACTTTGAAGATGCGGTAAGGCTGATGAATAATACCCGCTTCGGACTTCAGGCCGGAGTTTTTACAAATAACCTTGACGAGGTGGATACAGCATTTTCCAACCTTCAGGTTGGTGGCGTAATCATCAATGATGTTCCTACTTTCAGAGTCGATCATATGCCTTATGGTGGTATAAAGGATTCCGGCCTGGGCCGGGAAGGTGTGAAGTATGCCATGATGGATATGCTGGAACCCCGGATACTTGTGAAGGGATGTTGAGACTTGCGATTTACGCCTGCCCCGATGAAGTGCAAGGCAGCCAGGAAATGACGAACTTGCCTGCTGCATTTCAGGCAGGCGAAGATTGGTATAGCCCTACTGTCAACTGTCCGCTGCCAACTGAAATTCTGAATTACAATTTACAAATGCCTTTTGCTGTGCGCTCAGTGCACTGAGATGTTGTGATGACGAATCCATTGACTCTTTAATATTATCCAATGGGGAAGTTAGGTTTTAAGCGGTAACTCCGGATTCGACAAATCTGAATCCAGTATACAGATTACATTTTCCGTTTTTTGTGATTCAAACCAACATAAATTAATGCCATTGTGCAAAATTGGCTGACCAGGCTGACAAAAATTTCATGTAGTTACCCTCTGATTTGTTTATTAAGAATAAATCCGGCGGAAATTTCTTACTTTTGTTAGCGTAACCGAAAATCTGAATAATGAACACCGAGTTGGACAAAGTCAAATTACTGGCACTGAAGCAGGGCGACGTGAAGGTATTTGAGTCTGTGTTCCGTGAGTTTTATAGCCCCTTGTGTGTTCATGCCCGCAGGTATCTGATTGATCCCGGTGTTGCTGAAGAGGTGGTTCAGGATATGTTTTTCAAGATGTGGGAGCGCCGCGACTCACTGATAATCACTACATCTCTGGTTGCCTATCTCTACAAATCGGTTACAAACCATTCGCTCAATCACATAAAATACCAGAGTCACATCAGGAAATACCAGGAATATATAGGATTCCGGACTGAGGACAATCAATCGGTTTCGGTCCATGATGCCCTGGTACACAGTGATCTGGAAAAGCAGCTGATAAGCCTTGTTAAATCGATGCCTGAACGGCGAAGAATGATTTTTGAAATGAGTCGCCTTGAAGGTTTGCGTTACAACGACATCGCAGAAAAACTTGGCATCAGCCTTAAGACTGTTGAAATCCAGATGTCGAAAGCCCTCGAATTTATGCGGGTAAAACTCCGTGATTATTTACCAACATTATGGTTGATTATCAGCATTATAAGTGTTTTTTCATAATAGTTTGAAAATATTTTTACAAACCCGATAGGGGTAAAAGTCATTTTGATTGTCCTTATGTTAAGGAAAATATCCGGAATAATAAATGCTCAATTCAACAAATAAATACAAGCGATTGATTATTAAGCATATTCAGGGGGAAACTACCCCTGAAGAGCAAAAGCTGGCTGAAGCCTGGATCGCAAGAAATCCGGACAACAGTCGTTTGTATGAAACTTACAAGGGCCTTTTGTTACTGACTGACAAGAAAAAAGTCAGTTTTGATACGGATAAAGCCTGGAATAAACTGCATGACCGGATTGAATCGGGTCAGGGATCGAAACCTGTAAAAGGTTCCGGCCGGATACTGACGCCTCATTATTCTGTTGCTATTGGTATTGCTGCAGTTTTGATGATTGCCTTCGGATTATTTTCTGTTCTTCAGAAAGAACCTGAGATGAAGCAATTTGCTGCCGTTGAAAAAGTATCATCTCCTTTTTACCTCCCCGATGGTTCTTCTGTAGTTCTGAACAAAAACTCATCTGTCAAATATCCTGATCATTTTACAGGTAATTCCAGGGAAATATCTATTTTTGGTGAAGCGTTTTTTGAAATCAGCCCTGATCGCGAAATGCCTTTCCTGATTCATGCCTCAGGAATTGTTGTCAGGGTGGTCGGTACTTCTTTTAATGTAGAAGCAAAAAAAGGTTCAGGTTTTGTCAGGGTCACAGTGAATACCGGTCAGGTATTCGTATATCCTGCAGAAACCAGTGAGCTTGACATTGAAAGTTCAGGACTTTTGCTTTCGGCAGGTGAAATGGCTACATTCAGCCCCGAATCCGGCCGGATTGTACGTGGAGTGAATGACGACCTGAATGTCCTCAGCTGGAAAACAGGGATCATCACCTTCAGGGAATCCAGATTGGCCGATGTTCTCAAAGCGCTTGAAAACAAATATCAAACCAGGTTTATCGTTGATAACCGGGAAGTGTTGAACCAAAGATTGACTGCCCGCTTTGAGAAAGAATCACTGGATGAAGTACTGGAGACCCTTTCCCTGATTTTCAGCGTTAAAACTGAAAAAAAAGGTCAATTGGTAATCCTGCACTAACCGTTTCGTATTTTTTCCCTGAGTCAGACCGGTGGTTTTTCCCAGATGATGCCCTCATTGAAGAACCAGAACCTGTTTATCCTGTTTTTATGGCTTTGCTGTCATATACCATTGCTTACAATGGCTCAGCAGATGAATCCGGATCATAATGTTTCCATTTCCGCTGTTAGTGAACCGATATCTCAGGTGCTCGACAAAGTGTCGAGAAATACAGGCGTAACCTTCTCCTATAATCCCGACCACATTGATGCTTCCAGGCTGATATCAATAAATCTGAAGGATAAAACGCTTGCTGAAGCCCTCACTGCAATCCTGCCTGCCGATAAATTCGGTTTCAGATTCACCGGAAAGCAGGTGGTCATTTTCCGCAAATCGGTTTCATCGGAACAGCCATTGTCACAACCGGTTCTGACTGAAACATCCGGCAGCGGCAATACCGGGAATCCGTTACCCGATACCGTATTCATCACAAGAACAACTATTCAGAGAGATACCATTGCATTGAGGGATACTATCCTGAAATTCGATACGGTTTACATGATGCGGACCGTTGTCCGGGATAATCCCATAACCGGGAAGGAAATTTTTTCCAATCAGACAAACCTGTCTAAAGATCAGACACAGACATTGAAATTTGAACCGGGTTTCTCGATCGCCTGGATGGGAATCAACCCCGTTTTCAATGCATCACAGCAGTATTTTGATAAACTGGAAGAATACAGGAATTCCGTTTCGGGCAGTCAGATTTCCGGATCGTTTGGCATCGACCTGAAGTTGAGTTATGCGCGTTTCTCTTTTGGTACTGGCTTGTCCTATAGTACTTTCACAGGCAAACTGGACTACAACTATGAAATTTCCACCGGAGGGTTCTTTCTGAAGGATACCCTGGATATATACTACACCCTGATAGATACAGATACAACATGGTTTTATGTCCTTGACTCTTCCTATATTCCTGTGAACCTTGAAGCGTATGGGTATAAAACATCTGTGAAACACCGTTATTTTGAAATTCCGGTTTATTTTCAGTATAGCCATCCCTCCGGCCGGAATCTGGTTTATTTGAGAGCTGGCCTGATAGCCGGCATTCATGCAGGGAGTGAGGGATTGATGATTTTACCTGATGAAAAGGGCGTGATGGAAATAAATAAGGCTGATTTCAAACCGCTTGTATTTTCATTCACAATCGGAGCCGGAATGCTGATCCCCCTGAACGGTAGATTTGCATTCGACGGAGGTTTCAATTACCGGCAGCATCTCAGTTCTGTGTTTTCTGACTTCCCGATAGAAGCCGGTTACCGCTCTTTCGGTGTAAGAGCAGGTGTAGTCTATAAATTTTAGTAATTTTGCACTTATCCGGTTCAGGCGATTTGCATTCAGAAAATCAGAACCGGAAATCTGATTTTGAGCTGCCTGAAGGTCAGGTATGTGAGAAAGTTCCCGTGTTTCCGGGCCAGTAGATAATTGTCGGATGATGAAATCGGTAAGCAATCTTATAGCAACCATAGTTGTTGCAGTTGTCTGCTCGATTCCTCAGTTATATGCCCAGGAGTATGTGGGTGGACTACTGACGGAGAATACTGTTTTTACCCCTTCCCTAAATCCTTACATTGTTATTGAGCCCCTGATTGTTCCGGAAGGTATCACCCTTACAATAGAACCTGGTACACATGTATATTTCATGATCCGGACATCGCTGAAAGTGGAGGGAGGCACTCTCATTGCCAGGGGGCAGGCTGATCTGCCGGTATTGTTTGATGCACAAACAGATAAAAAATGGGATGGCATCAGTTTTATTGTTTCCAAAACCGTGACAGACGGTGACGGTAATTACATAAGCGGAAGTATTCTTGAATATGCTTCAGTCAACCAGACGACAACCGGACTTGTTTTGGGTGACTCTGCAAAACTTTATGCTGATCACATAAGCATTACTTACGGCGATTATGGAGTTTATCTTCAATCCGGTTCCACCCTATATCTTCACCATTCAACCATCGATCACTGCAGTTATGGGATGTATATTAAGAACTCAGGATCGAATGTAATTGATAATTGCATGGTCAGTAACTGTGATATAGGGATTTTCTTCCCATCAAACAACATTAGCAGATACAACCTGATAACCAATAATAATCTGAGTTATAATACAAATATTGCACTGTTTATGAATATGGGGCAAAGCAGTTTGCAATACAATGTTATTCAAGGTAATACTGTTTCGTATAATAACATAGGGCTTCATATCGGTAATGGGGGGACAGCGGATCTGGGGTATAATCTCATTGCGTCCAATATTGTTCAACATAATGACATTGGCATCAAACTTTCACAGGATGCTGATACCCTGAGAACAAATTTAATTGAGTTGAATGTTACCGGAATTCTTCTCACGAAGGCAAGCGAGAATCATATTGTAAACAATCAGATACAGGATAATTTCTCCTGGGGGCTGACTCTTACCGATGGCTCAAACTGGAACATGATTTCGACAAACAGTCTGAATAATAATTTCAGTGGCATCAAAGTAACACATAAGGATTTAAAATATTCGCTTGAAAACACCTTTAGCTTTAACTCATTCTATAATAATCAAAATGAAGCATTCTTATTTGAAGCCGGGCCGCAGCAACCTCTTGTTGCAAATTCAATTACAGGTATCAGGGATACGGCGATTTTTGTAAACCATTTCGAAGCAGATATTTATGCCCAGGGCAATTGGTGGGGTACAACAGATACTTCTGCCATTGATAGTCTGATCTTTGATTTTCATGACCTGGATGTGTTTGGAGAAGTTATTTATAAACCCATGCTTGAATTCCCCGATCCGGAATCACCGATCAGTAAGCCGCAAATGGTCGTTAAAAGACTGGTCGGAAATCAAATAACTGTTGACTGGATAAATAACGGGGAAACCGACCTTGCCGGATATAAAGTCTACTATGGTCTTCAGGGAAACAGCGGGTTTTTCGGTTTTGTTGATGTCGGAACAGATACTTCCTGTGTTTTAGAGAATTTGTCTTTATCTGACCCTGTGGCTGTAACGGCATTCGATACCGATGCAGATGGGATTGCAGATCAGCCGGAAGGGCATGAAAGTGCTTATAGTTATGCGCTGGCCGGGCCCTATGCCGGAAATGATACTACTATCTGCAATGGTACTGCTTATAGTGCAATCAATGCTACTTCTCTGGCTGATCAAAACCTGACATGGACTACAACCGGTGATGGTTCTTTTAATGATCCGGGTCAGTTGAATGCAACCTATACCCCTGGCCAAAATGATAATGCTTCCGGCTCTGTAATTCTGAAACTGAGTCTGACTTCTTCTGATGTTGTGATTTCAGATGAAATACAAATAGCAATCAACGGGGTCCCCTTTGTATTTGCCGGGAATGACACTACTGTAAATCAGCACGATGCCTTCGTCACTAATACTGCAAATGCAGAAAACTTTTCAACAATAAACTGGATTACTCAGGGAGACGGAGTATTTGAGAATTCAGCTGTATTGCATACAAGTTATCAACCGGGTAATAACGATATTGGCGCAGGAGCCGTACAACTGATTCTGAAACTTCAGTCAGATTGCGGCGACCTGAATGATACACTGCTTCTGGTAATCATTCCAAGCTATAATATTAGTGGCAGGGTCTATAGGGAAGAGAATCCGGTTTCCGGTGGTGTGATTGTTGCCATCAGGACCGGAGCTGCCGGAGCAAAAGCTGTATCAACTGTTACCACCTCAACGGATGGATCTTTTAATTTTACAAACCTTTCAACCGGGAATTATTTCCTGTATGCATTGAATGATCCGTATTACAATCCGGGATGGGTGCCAACCTATTATGCAGAAAGTCACATGTGGCAAAATGCTTATCTGATGCCACTGAGTTCAGATGTTTATGATGTGGACATTGATCTCTTAAAGATCGGCGAGGTGTTACCTGAAGGAACAGGCTCTGTCAGCGGCTTCTTCAGTTATCTGGGGAAAGCCGGTATAGATGACAGCATTTACAGTAAACCCTGGTTTCCCGGTGGGGTTTTTGATGTCGGCGGGAATACAGGACTGCCTGCTGCTAATCATATTGTACTACTGATGAATACCGGACTGACAAGGATTGTAGGTTGGACGATGACTGCTTCCGATGGGTCGTTTCATTTCAATCATTTGCCGTTCGGAAATTACCGCTTATGGGGAGAAAAGGCTGGGTACACCAACAGCCTTTCACCAATTATTTCCCTCTCACCGGCTATTGAAGAAATTGAGGGGATTCAACTCACTGTCAACCAGAAAAATATTGAAATAGTGGTGCCTGAAACCGGCGTATTGAACGACAATGTTATGTTTTACCCCAATCCGGCAAATGAAAGGGTTTGGATCAACCCTGCCTCTCTCAATACTGAGGAATCTGTTGAAATCTTGTTTTATAATATTGACGGGAGGCTTGCCCAGCGGAATCTGATTGAAACAGGTTTATTACCAGCAAGAAATGACATAAATGTCTCCGGATTAACATCCGGGTTGTATTTTGTGGTTGTTAAAAGAGGAAATAATTCGCAGTCATCCTGTAAGCTTAATGTAATCAAGTAGTTACCAGATTCATATCAATTTCATTTTTCACCTGCACTATAACAGCTGCTTTAACTATTTCAAGATAATACCTGAATTCTTGATTTTAGCCGGCTTCCTGCATTTTCAATAATCTATATATTTTTATTTACATACTGTTGATTTCAGTAAATTGTTATATTTGCGCCTGAAAATCGGGTTGTTGACACAAAAACGGATCTGATTGAAAATGATTTATTGTGGTATAAGGATCTATTAAGAAAGGCTGGTAACTGGTCGCCGGTTAAAATTAACGGACTTCATGCAAAATTGAATGACTTTTCGTTTTTTTTGCAATTAATCCTGAACGGAATTCAATAACCAAACCGTTTCATGTAAAATAATGATTTTTTTCGGTTTGGAGTAGGGGTAAATTCACTTTCGATTGTCTATGTAACACGGAGGTTTGTTTGCCGGTATTAAAAATGGTTGAATTTGTTGATCAGATCAAACCCGGGAATTACTTCCAGGGCATTATTCATATAATTGCCGATTGATGATAAAGGGGCCAGAAGTTCAGATAAAGAGGAAGCACCATCGTGTATATCCCTTGTCAGTTCTTAGCGCCAATACTAATAAAACTAGTTTAACTTGGCAAATTTTTTACCAGTATTACTCATGAAGAAATTGACCGGTAAGCCTGACAGATTCAGGTTTATGGGTTATTTTTTTGAAATAAATTTTGAAAAAACCCCTATCCGTCATGACGGAATTTTGATTTGAATGCTTTGATATTCTTCTCATCAACGGATGTTTTCGTTGAATTGCTGAAAAAAGAACCACCGGAATTATCCAGCACGCCATTTGGATGTTGAATTTTTCAGGTGGACAACCCACTGGAATACTCTGAAAGGAAATAATAAACAATTAATTGTCGTTCTGACAGAAAGGAGGAAAAGCTTACAAGACGAACGAACGAATCAAAACATTTCATAATGCCGTTTAAGCGGTAATGGAATAGATTACCTTTAAATTTAATGTTTCATTAAAACAAGTAAAACAACAAAAATGAGAAAACTACTTACGCTTATGCTTCTGGCACTTTTATTTGCCGGAAACTCGTATGCTCAGTTTGTTTCTTATGGGTTCATGCCTTCAAACGGAACCTATACAGAAATTACCGGAGGTACGTTGCTTGGGTCAGAGACTTCCGACGATCAGCGTTATGTTGACCCCGCCGTTCCGGCTGGAGGTACAACATTAACCGGTGTCGGTTTTCCCATCGGATTTAACTTCGTTTTCAACGGAGTTACTTTTGACCGTATCGGTATCAACAACAATGGTTGGATCACCTTTGGTCAGAGTGCATTGACACCAGCAGTGGATATGGCTACTTCAAGCTCATATACCCCGCTGAGTTCAACCACCATCCCTACCAATCCGATTCACCGCAACAGGGCTTCTGCTTTCGGCCGTGACCTTGCTGCTCAGGTAGGTGCAACCCTGCGGATTGAAACCATCGGTACCGCTCCCAACCAGGTATGTGTGATTCAATGGAAAGGCTTCCGCAAATATGCCGCAACCGGTGATGCTTTTGACTTCCAGATCAGACTGAACGAAACCAGTAACCTGGTTCAGTTCGTCTATGGATCGGCAACTTTCAACACAACCTCTTCAACCTGTCAGGTTGGACTGGGTGGCGCTGCTCCCACTGAATTCATCAACAGGTCATCTACCACCAGTTGGGCTACCACAGCTCCTGGTACCGTAAATACTGCTTCGTTGACATTCGTAAATACCATTTATCCAGCCAATGGCCTTACTTATACCTTTGGTCCGATGGCTCCGCTGGCAGCTGTTTACAGCTCACCAACCAATGGCGCTTCTGGTATGCCAACTACGGTAAGCCTTAACTGGGCCCCCAATACCGGTGACGGTGGTGGTGCTCCCCAGGGTTACAGGGTTTATATGGGAACCGATCTTCCTCCGACCAATATCGCCAACGGAACCGATGTAGGTAATACACTTACCTATACCCCGGGCGCTCCGTTGAATACTGCTACATTGTACAACTGGCAGATTGTTCCTTACAACACGGTTGGTGATGCCACCGGTAATGCAACCTACAATTTTACCACTACCCTCGGTATCGGTTCACTTGAAGGTTACACAACCAACGGTTTTGGTATTCCTCTGGGAGGCGTTAACGTTTCTCTTTACAACGGACTTACCACCCTTTCAACTACTTCTGCAGCCAATGGTTTCTATCAGTTCTCATTGATTTCAGCCGGTAATTATCAGTTGACAGCTTCCCTGGCAACCTATAACAATACAGTCCTTGATGTAGCCGTTGCGCCGAGTGTAACCACTTATCAGAACATTCTGATGCTTCGTCCTTCAATGGCCATTACACCCAATCCATATAGTGTAGCCGCTAACCCGAATGAACTTGTTGATGGCGCCCTCAATATCGCCAACAACGGTGACGGTGTTCTTGGATGGACCGCTTCAATCAGCTATACTTCTCCGGGTCCTAACTCATGGTTAACCCTGGGTCAGACATCAGGCAGTGTTGCTGCTTACACCAATTTCAACGTTCCCCTGGCATTCAATGCTACCGGTCTTGCAACTGGTACCGTAAAGACTGCTGAAATTACCTTTACCTCCAATCCTAACGTAGGTACTGTTGTAGTTCCTGTATCATTCACAGTTAGCGGTGTTGCCCTTGCTGTTCCTTTTGAACTGGAAGCCAATATTACCAACCCGATATCAGGTGATGTAAACCTTTCATGGTCATTTACTGCGAACCGTGCTTTCCAGTTCTTTATTGTTAAACGTAATGGTGTTCAGGTTGGTACTACTGCCAATACTGTTTTCACAGAAACACTTCCTGCTTATGGTGTATATTCATATACTGTTCAGGCAGTTTACGACGAAGGCAATTCTGCACCTGCAGGACCGGTTGTTGTTGAGTGGGCAAACCCAACCCTCGTGTTGAACCCGACCACACTTTACAATGAACAATATCCAAATACCAGCGAAGCCGTTACTTTCCGCCTTTCAAATACCGGCGAAGGAACTCTTGCTTATTCATTCCCGGAATATGCTGCACGTCAGCTTGTAAATTCACCAGGTTTCACCCCGAACGTACGTTCAACCGTTAAAGAAGTTGAAGTTGCCAAGGGCGAAGTTGATCCTACCGACAATATGGGTAACCGTAACCTTCGTGGTGCCGGTGGTCCTGACGGATTCGGTTATATGTGGATCGACAGCGATGAATCAGGTGGACCTGCTTACGTTTGGAATGATATTTCTGCTACCGGAACCGTTCTTACCGGCTTGACTGACGACAGCTATGTTGGTCCTGTCAACCTCGGCATTAACTTCCCGTTCTATGCCAATACCTATAGCCAGGTATTTGTTGGTTCCAATGGATTCCTTTCTTTCGGAAGCGGTAATACCTCGTTAAGCAACCAGAACATCCCGAGTTCTTCAACTCCGAATGATCTGATCGCCTGGTTCTGGGACGACCTGAACCCCGGAGTTTCCGGTACAGTTTATTATCAGACTGTTGGTAGTGAATTTGTTATCCAGTTCAATAACTACAATGAATATGGTGGAACAGGCCAGATTACCGCTCAGGTTCGTCTGAACCAGAATGGTGATATCGCTATCTATTACAACTCCATCACCGGTGGTCTGGATATCCTCAGTGCAACCGTTGGTATTGAGAATGCCGATGGAACCATTGGTACCAATATCAATTACAACAGTGCGTATGTAGCCAACAGTAAGGCAGTATGGATCGGTCTTCCGACTCCTAGCTTTATTTCATCAGTAGTTCCTGCTCAGGGTCAGGTTGCTCCGGGCGAATTTGTTGATGTAGTTGCTACTTTCACTTCAGATGATGAAGATTTCCCTGTTGGAACCTACACCAATGAGCTCGAACTCACCACCAACGACCTCGCTCATGAGACCGTTCTGATTCCTGCTACCATGGTAGTTTACAATCCGGGTATGATTTCAGGTAATGTAACTGCTGCCGATGACAATGCTCCTATCCATGGCGCTATTGTTACTGCCGGTTCATACACTGCCAGCACCGATGAAGAAGGTAATTATTCAATCATCGTTGATGCCGGTACTTATAATATGTCCTTCTCAAAGACAGGTTATACTTCAGAAACCGTCAGCGGCGTTGTAGTTACCGAAACCAACACCACTGTTGTTGATGCCGAGCTTGAGGAAGTTTTCTATGCTCCTACGCTTGTTAACGCAGTTGTAAATGCTGCCGATACACAGACTGATGTTACCTGGGGTGTACCGGAACCTTCTTATGAGGCACTTTATGATGATGGAACAGCTGAAAACTATGCTGCATGGGCTCTCCCTGGCAATGTAAACGCTGTGAAATTTACCCCTGCCGGTTATCCCGCCCATGTTTATGGTGGCAGGATTTTCGTAGGTGACGGTAGTTTCCCGAACAACAATACCGGTTTCCTCGGAACCACCTTTGGCGCAGTTGTGTATGCAGCTGATGGTGCCAATGGTTTACCGGGTACCACCCTCGATTCGATCTCGGTTACGGTGAACAACCTCGGATGGGTTGATTTCACCGGACTGGATGCAGTTGTTGCCAGTGGTAGTTTCTATCTTGGAATGGTTCAGGGTGCTGTTTCACCAAACTGTGCTCCTGTAGGTATTGACCAGACTCTCCCGACTGTTTACCGCAGCTACTCACGCAATGTGAGTACAGGTGGTGCATGGGGTCTCTCTCCTTACCAGGATATGATGATCCGTGCCTTTATGAGTGGACCGGTTGACAGCGATGACGATGCTCTTGCATCAAACATCAGCAGGTCTCCTTTGAAACAGCGCGGTCTCATTTCACAGTCTCCTGCCCTGGCTCAGTCAGGTGTTGAAGGAAAAGGCCAGTTCCTGGCTATTCAGGATGGTACTTCAACCCGCGACCTTACCAGTTATAAAGTATGGCGTGTTTCAGGTTTCAACCCCGACAATGGTCCGGAACTTGGTACTCTTACCCTGCTCAGCGGAACTGTTGCCAATACCAACTATACCGATGCAGCCTATGGTCCGTTACCACAGGGCTGGTATGCTTATGCAGTTGCTGCCAACTATACCAATGGCGGTGAGTCTGTAAAAGTATTCTCAAACATCGTTGGTCATAAACTACTTGTTGATGTAACATGCAATGTAAGCCTCACCACCGGTGGCAGCCCTGCAGGTGCAGTTGTCAGCCTTGCCGGCCAGGATTATCCTTACGCAGTATACTCACAGACTGTTCCTGAATCAGGAACCGTAGTGTTTGAAGATGTGTGGAAAGGTAATTATATCCTTGAGGCTAACAAAGTTGGTTTCGACGAATATGTTCTTACACCAAACATTACCTCAAACCGTACATTCGACATTCTGCTTCTCGAGCGTAAATATATGCCTCGTAACCTTTATGTTGACGGACTTACCCTTGTAGCTACATGGGATGAACCGCTGGCTATTGCAGTTGCTGAAGATTTTGAAGGCTCTGTATTTCCACCGGCCGGATGGCAGGCACTTACACAGAACACTACCGGATGGTATGCAACTACCAACGGAAGCAGCTCTTCATTTGCTATCCCCGCTCACACCAAGTATGCTGTAACCAACGACGACGCTGACAATGGCGACGGTTGCTGTGATTACCTCATCACTCCTGAAATGGATTGGTCTAACCTTCCTTCATACAGACTTAATTTCGCAAGTTATTATGATGGTTCATACAGCCAGAGTGCTTATGTTGAAATCAGCACAGATGCCGGTGCAACATGGACAGTTATCAATTCACTGACTCCTGCACCTGGTGCATGGCAGAATCTTGAAATTGACCTCGCTCAGTTCTCAGGCGCTACAGGTTTAGGTAGTGTTTGGCTTGCATTCCACGCTGACGACAATGGCGAATGGGCTTCAGGCTGGGCTGTTGACGATATTCAGATCGCATCAGGCGGCGTTCCTTTACAGGGTTACGGCGTATTCCTTGATGGTACCCTCGTTGACAATACTCCTGAAAGGACTTACACTTATTCAGGTTTGAACTATGGTCAGGAATACCTCGCCGGTGTTGCCGCTCTGTTCAGCTCAGGCTATTCAGAACTTGACACTTACAGATTTACCTGTGTATACCTCATTCCTCCGACCAACCTCGCAGGTGAAAGCCCGGCTCAGACCGACTATGCACACCTCACATGGGTTGCTCCTGTAACTCCTGCTGACTACACAGCTTCCACTCCTGTTGCACGTACAGAGATGCCATTAAGCTCGGTTGAATACAGCCCGATGGTTACCAATGTAACTTATGCCAACAACAGCGGTTCACGCGAACTGTGGGATGTTCTTGTTTCATTCAACGCTCAGGCTGCCAGTTTACCTGGTCTCGAAGCTGACGAACAGTTTATCTACATTTCCAACTGGCAGGGTACCAATTTCGGTAAATACCAGTTTGATGGTACATGGGTTGAAGACTTCACCGTTTCCGGTGCAGCCAACATCCGTGATATGGCTTATGACGGCGAATTCTTCTATGGCGGTCAGGCCAGCACAACCATTTACAAAATGGACTTCAATACACAGACGCTTGCTGGTACGATTGCTTCAAGTGTGAGTGTACGTCACATTGCATACGATCCGACTGCCGATGGTGGTAGCGGAGGTTTCTGGGCAGGTAACTGGTCAGACCTTGCACAGATCAGCATGACAGGTGCTACTCTTCAGACAGTAAGCGGACTTCCGTTTACCGGATTGTATGGTTCAGCCTGGGATGGTCAGTCCGATGGTGGTCCTTTCCTCTGGTTATTTGATCAGGGTGGAAACGGAGCCGACATTCACCAGTTCAGCACTGAAACACTTGCTCTTACAGGTGTAATGCATGATGCTTCAACTGTTCCCGGTTTCAACGCAGGTCTGGCAGGTGGTATGGCCGCTTCCAACAATGTTGTTGCTGATAAATTTGTACTTCTCGCCAACATTCAGCAGGATCCTAACTTCATCGTTGGATTCGAGCTTGGTGAAGGTGGCGGAGGTCTTACTCCTGCCAACCTCCTTGGTTATAACATCTATCGCGACGATGCTCTTACCGCTTACGTTGAAAAACCAGCGCTTGAGTATTTCGACCTTAACATGATGCCAGGTACCTACAGCTATCATATTACCGCTGTTTATGACCTGACTCCTTACGGATTTGCTGGTCAGACCGGTGAATCAATGATCGAAGGTCCGGTTGATGTTACCATTTCCTATGGCTATGAACTGCCATTCACCGAAAACTTCAACACAGGATTGTTCGAAACAAACCAGTGGTCTGTTGATGGTAACTGGAGAATCGCCGGCCAGGTTGGCAACGATGCTCCTTCAGTAGAATTCTACTACAATCCTGCTGCAACTGATTATACCCAGTCGCTCACCAGCTTCTATATGATTGGCAGTGGCATTATTGATGGTAAGATTATGATGGACTTCGACCTGAAACATACCCTTGTAAACGCAACCGAAGAAGAATTCCTCGCTGTTGAAGTTTCCAATGGTGGTGCATGGGTTAAAGTTGGTGAGTTCAAGAACACAGCCAATTTTGACTGGACAACCGAATCAGTTGATCTGACCAGTCTTGCCAAGGGTCATGTATTCCGTGTACGTTTCACCGCCAACGGTGCAAACACCCTCGACATCTTCAACTGGTTAGTTGACAATATCAGCATCTATCGTGTATGTGCTCCTCCGGTTGATCTCGTAGCTGCCATTAATTTCCCGGCAGTTGATGAGGTTCTCCTTACCTGGGAAGCCCCAACCGGTGGTGGTGGTGGTGTTTCTGCATGGCTTGGATGGGACAACGGAACCAACAACGATGCTATCGGTCTCACCAATGGTGGTACCTTCAGTGTTGCTGTCAGGTTTACTCCTGCCCAGTTGGCTCAGTATGCCGGAACCAGTCTTACCAAGATCCGTATGTTCCCTTACGCTGCAGGTGGAACCATTGCGCTGAAAGTTTGGACAGGTGCCAATGCCAGCACCCTCGTTCTTACCCAGCCTGTTGCTTCCTATACTGAAGGTATATGGAATGAATTCGCACTCACTGCTCCTGTTGCTGTAACCGGTGCCACCGAACTGTGGTTTGGTTATACCGTTACTCACGCTGCCGGCTCCTACGTTGCAGGTTGCGATGCAGGTCCTGCAGTAGCCGGATTTGGTGATATGATTTCACTCGACGGTTCTGTTTGGGAATCAATGTCAACCGCTTACGGTCTGGATTATAACTGGAACCTCAATGGTTACGTAGAAAGTGTTGATGGTGTAACTGCCCTGCAGCCGATCAGCGACAACACTGTATATGGTCCGGTTTCTCAGCTTGTCCGTGGTAACCTACCGATGCTTGCTAACGCAACTGTAACCAACAACACTACCGTTGCCGGTCGTGAACTCGTTGGATACAATGTATGGCGTGATGGCGCCCTGATTGGCAACACTGCAGAAACAGAATATGTTGATGCAACCGTTGAAATCGGAACCTTATATTGCTATGTTGTAACAGCTGTTTATGAAGACTGCGAATCACTTCCTTCTAATGAAGTATGTATTATCCCAGACAACGTAAACAACCTTGACAAGAATGCAGTATCTGTCTATCCGAACCCGTCAAACAACGTTGTGAACATTGCACTCACCAGCGACATCAGCCAGGTTGTTATATACAACTATGTAGGCCAGGTTGTTTATGAGCAGATTGTTACAAAGGCTCAGACCATTCAGGTGAATGTACGCAACTACGAATCCGGTGCTTACCTGGTGAAATTTATCACCGGTGCCGGCGACAGCTTCACCAGAAAAGTTGTTGTTACCAAATAATCGTTCAATCGATATTCTTAAAAGGGGCTCCGGAAGGGGCCCCTTTTTTTATCAATGCATCAACCCTGTTAAGATTCAGAAAATTTTAATCTCCAATTTCATGGTAATTATTCGGGTTGTGGAATAGGGGTAGATTGAATTATGATTGTCTTTATTATATGAATCACTTTTACGGTAATATTGATACCAATTGGCTTAACATAATAGGGAGAATTGCATTATTATAATTAGCTTAATATAGCGTCCGGAATATTCACAAATCTTAAAATAAAGCCATATGTTACATTGTTTTGTCGCCCGTTATCATTGTCTTTTATTGGCTTTTGTTTTTTTGCCTTCGACGGTTTTTCCTCATCAACTGTTAATACCGTCAAAGTTGCAACTGAGCCAATCAGCATCCAGAGATATATTGACGATCCGGGTTCCGTGGATCAAGCAATAAGACTTAATTCCACTTTAACCTGTAACTTCAGTTGCACAAACGGAGAAAATCCGGCAGGTGCTGAAGTAAGACTTGAATGCCTGGAACCACCATATACTGTTTTTGAACAGATCGTTCCTGAATCAGGTGTTGTTTTATTTAATGGGGTGGGACAGGCTGATTATCTTCTTGAAGCAACAAAGCCCGGATTTGATGAATATTCACTTGATATTGCTCTTTATTCAGATACTTTGGTTAACATTATAATGCAGGAAAAACGCTACAGGCCCCTTAACCTGATGGTCGATAGCATGACGTTGACTGCATCCTGGGAGGCACCCCGCGATGTCTTAATCCATGAAAACTTCGAAGGGAATGATTTCCCCCCGGAAGGTTGGCAGTTACTTACACAGAATATTCCGGGATGGTACGCCTCAGATAGCGGAAGTATACCCGGTTTTACAATTCCTCCGCATTCAACCTATGCGGTTGTTACGAATGAGGATGATAACGGAAATGGCTGTTGTGACTATCTGATTTTGCCCGGACTTGATCTGAGAAACCGTCCCGATTACCAGTTGAGTTTCTCTGGTTACTATACCGGGGCATTTGAACAGACTGCCACAATAGAGATCAGTTTTGACCATGGGGCCTCATGGAATGTAGTTTATTCGGTGAGCCCCGGCCCTTTTTCATGGAATCAAATAACTGTTGATCTTTCCGGATATTGCGGAAATGTTGGTTCGGTCAACGCCTTGCTGGCCTTTCATGCCGGGGATTCGGGGGGTGATGGGTCAGGCTGGGCCATTGACGATGTTTCAGTATGTTCAGGTATTATTCCTATTCTGGGTTATGGTGTGCACCTTGACGGATTGCTGCTGGATTATACCCCCGAAACGACCTATTCCATGAGTCACCTGCTGAACTACGGTCAATACTATAATGCAGGCGTTTCAGCATTGTACAGTTCGGGATATTCCGATCCAGATACTAACACATTTATCAGCAGGTTTTTGTTTCCTGCGCGTAACCTTGAAGGGGTTATTCCTTTTAATGTTGATTATGTGCACCTATGGTGGGACCAGCCTGAATACCAGGATGACTCTACCTATACCATCCCGGGGCTTACAGGGTACAATATTTACAGGGACAATATCCTGCTTGCTTTTGTGGATCAATCTTTTACGGAATTCTTTGATCTGAGCCTGGCTCCGGGAATATACAGCTATCAGGTCAAAGCCGTTTATGATCTGGGTTTTTACGGATTTCCCGGCCAAACAGGTGAATCTGCCGCAACTGACCCCATTGTGATTGATTTTCAATGGTGCTTTCAGCTTCCTTTTACTGAGTACTTCAACACCGGCCTCTTTGAAACAAACCAGTGGAATGTTGAAGGGAACTGGAGAATCGCTGGTCAGGTAGGAAGTCCGGCCCCTTCGGCAGAATTTTACTATAATCCGGCAACCACTGATTATTCTTCGGCACTGACCAGTTTTTGTATTAACGGCATCCACACCGATGGCAGTATTCTGCTTGATTTTGATCTGAAACATACCCTTACCAATGCAACAGGGGCGGAATATCTTGCCATAGAGGTTTATAAGGGGTCGTTCTGGTTAAAGGTAGCTGAATACAGCAATACAGAAAGTACAGGCTGGTTTCACAAAAGCCTGGACATTACTGCTGAAGCCAAAGGTAACTTTTTCCGGATCCGTTTCCGGGCCTATGGCTCAAACAGTCTTGATATATTTAACTGGATGATTGATAATATTCACGTGTTCCGTGAGTGCAGGCCTCCACTGAATCTCCTGGCTGAGATTGATTTCCCGGATACAAATGATGTTATACTTCAGTGGGAAGATCCTTACGGAGGAGGCAGCGGAGTTTCAGCCTGGCTCGGATGGGACAACGGGATTAACGATGATGCCATCGGTCTCACCAATGGTGGTACCTTCAGCGTAGCTGTCAGGTTTACACCCGCCCAGTTGGTTCAGTATGCCGGAACCAGCCTGACCAGGATCCGTATGTTTCCATATGCTGCAGGTGGAACCATCGCGCTGAAAGTTTGGACAGGTGCCAATGCCAGCACCCTCGTTCTTATCCAGCCGGTAGCTTCTTACACTGAAGGTGTATGGAATGAATTCGCACTCACTTCTCCTGTTGCTGTAACCGGCGCTACAGAACTGTGGTTTGGTTATACCGTTACTCACACTGCCGGTTCCTACGTTGCAGGTTGCGATGCCGGTCCGGCAGTTGCCGGATTTGGTGATATGATATCACTTGACGGATCCGTTTGGGAATCAATGTCATCCGCTTACGGGCTCGACTATAACTGGAACCTGAACGGTTATGTGGAAAGTGTTGAGGGCACATCTGCCCTGCAGCCATTGACCGACAAAACAATCTATGGACCCCGGTCACCGTTGATTTACGGTCACCTGCCGGAACTCCCTGATGCACTGGTGCCGGATGATGATCATCTGAAAAAAGCCGGTCGCGGACTTGTTGGTTTTAATGTCTGGCGCGACGGAGAACTTATCGGAAATACTACGGAAACTTTATTTACTGACATTGATCTGGATGCTGGTTGGTACTGTTATTACATCAGCGCGATATATGAAGATTGCGAGTCTGAATTCACTGATGATCTATGTATTGTGATCAGGAGTGTGAATAAAACTTCCGGCAAAGAATTTATAATCTATCCTAATCCGGCCGGAAAATCCGTTTACTTTGATTTTCAAAGGAAAGAAGGTGTTCTTCTTTTATATAACCTGAAGGGCGAAAAGGTTCATCAATTTCTTGTTTCTGCAGGTCAGTTGTTTGAACTGGATGTTTCAGCATACAGTTCCGGAATCTATTTTGCTAAATTCACGTCCGGTTCAGGGGAGATAATCACCGGGAAGGTTATTGTAAACTGAGATCCGTTCATATGATTACTGACAAAGGGAAACGATGAGCCCTTTTTCATTCTTACATATGTTTCTCATTGGAAGTATGCAGGTCTCACCAGAAGTGCATTTAACTTAACAGGCCTCTATTTTCGAATGATAGCTTAAATGACACGAATATAGTGTTATAGATAAATGAAGCGGGTTTATTAACAATTCAGGGTTAATATCACTGAGCTTTCAGGAAAACCATTCTAACATCTCATCTTTAATCCCGTTTTTACCAAAGATGACCTCAGGGATTTGCTTTTCCAATTTCCCTTCAATACATTGTTAATCAACAATATAGATGAAATTTGTCTGATTTTTCGATCAATGTCTGAAATCTGAAGATTTTCTTTTTCCCGGAGAATTCCTGTTTGCAAACAATCCCCTGTTGATTTTTTTTCGAAATTGAATAGGGGTAAACTGGTTTTTAATTGTCTATTATTATATCTTCGCATTACGCTACTATCCTAAAATGCTGAAAAGTTGAAAAAAGAACAGAAGAATAGTGGTTTAGGAATAGTTAAATAAGGTAATCAGGGTGTCATTTCTTCGGCTTTCCGACCAGCACCCGGGGCTTACCTGCAATACTCGGATACAGATTTCTTTGGATTGACCGTTTATTTTGCTTACCAATACATTCTGAACCCTTTCCCCAGGTAATTCAGAATGGTAAAATGGATGTTACATGAGTAAAGTGAATGCCGGATCAATTCTTTCCGTGGCAAAGTCGCGGGTATGTTTTGCAGACAGACTCTCCTACTGTCTGCCTTTTCTGTTTGTATTTAAGCTGTTCTGCATATTTTTTTATAAAATTCCTCGCAAAATTTCCATTACAGGTTTTTCTCCCTTCTCTATTCAATCAATGTCACCCGGAACCGGTTTTTACGGCCTCCTGACATCTGTATATTGCATTTTTTACAAGTGTGAAAACACAACAATTAATATATCGCCTTATTGTATAATATTCAATATTGAAGAAAGGAGGTGTTGCAGGGGAGATACAGCGTAACAAATCTTTTAGAATTATAGTCCCGAAATCATCCGGGATCAGAATATGACCCCCACACGGCTTACATTGTGTGACTAATTATTAAAATCAGAATACAATTAATTAATGCTTTAGTATTTATTTAAAACCCTACACTATGCAAAACATTACAAAGAGAAAAGGTTGGCGCGCCTGGCTTGTAGCTTTAACGGCCCTGCTTTTTGCTTTCAGTGTATCGGCACAGGATGTGCTGGTCACCGAGAGTTTTGAAAACGGTGGAGCAGTACCGGCAGGATGGGCAGAGGAAGTTGTTTCCGGCTCAGATTACCTGTCGTTTGTTTCATCTTCTTCTTATCCTTCAGGTTTTACCGCTTATGACGGAACCTACTTTGTCAGGTTTAATTCATATTCGGCTTCAACCGGAATTTCAAACAGGCTACTTCAGACCTCTTCATTCTCCACGGTGGGATATGAAGACATTTCGGTTGAATTTGCCTGGCTGGAAAGCACTGCCTACGCAACATCGTATGATAATGTTGTTGTACAATGGTCAACCGATGGTACAACCTGGAACAACGGCGGTACCTATAACCGGCCCGGTGCAGCCGATGCCTGGACTGTTAAGACCGATGTACTTCCTGCCGGAGCAGAGAATCAACCGGCACTTTATGTGGCATTCCTGTTTACATCTGCCTATGGCAACGATTGCTATCTTGACGATGTAACCATCAGTGGAACATCTACAGGACCTTCACCGGTTAACTGCCAGGTTGGTACAGGCACAGCCACAGCCGGCTATCCGTTCTACACCTATTACATGGACAGCCGTACCCAGATGCTCTATCCGGCAAGCGAAATTCTTGCTTCCGGCGGCCTTCCCGGTGATATTACCGCCATCGGACTCAATGTTTCTTCATTTGATCCGTATGTGATGAATGGGTTTACCATATCCATGATGAACTATTCAGGTACCACCATTTCAGCATTTGAAAATGCAGGATGGACTACCGTTTACAGTGGCACTTATTCTGTAACGGCAACCGGTGTTCAGACCATCAGCCTGACCACCCCGTTTGCCTGGGATGGTACTTCAAGTCTTCTGGTCAGCATTTGTTTTAATAATGATGATTATGCAGATTTTAACTCCAATGTCTATGGTACTATATTATCAGGCCTCGTTGTGCATAATCACACTGACCTGCCTACAGGTGACGGATGTGTGGATATTACCACCCCCGGAGCTTCATATACTACACGGGCCAATCTGTATCTGACCATACAGCCTTCCGGTATATTACCAACCGGAATGATTCAGGGTTATGTAACCAATGGTTTTGGTGTTCCGCTGGGGGATGCTACTGTAGCAGCCCAGGGTGACAATGGTACCTATTATACCACCTCTGCCGCCAATGGTTCATATACACTGACCGATGTCAACATAGGCCTTTATGAAATGGCTGCCGCCAAGGACGGATACAATACAACAACAGTTGAAGGTGTCCTGGTCTCCGATGGTGCAACCACCTATCAAAACTTTGAACTGCCCCGTCCGTCGATGGCTGTTACACCGAATCCATACAGTGTAACCGTTAACCCGAACGAACAGTATGAAGGAGCCCTTAACATTAATAATAACGGCGACGGTACGCTTACCTGGACAGCCGAGGTTGTTTATCCGGAGACATCATTGGCTCCCGGCATCGACCCGAACATCCCCCAGGTTGATTTCAGCTCGCTGCCCACCGGACCTGTTTCAGTGATAGGACCCGGCAACGGTCAGGCCCTGAACAGCCGTGAAGGGATGTTCTGCCCCGACGGAAGTGTTTTCAGCAATACTCCGGTTGGCTCAGACAATGGCTATACCAGTACAGTATCTTCAGGGTATAAATGTTACCAGGAATTTGTCGGTGTCAGCGGAAGCTTCAACACCCTTACATTCTGGGCCATTTTTACATCTGCACCTCCTGCAACCATGAATTTCAATGTTGAGATCCTGAATCCGGGTGCTACCCCGGGCACAGTGGTTTCATCGCTGAATGTTGATGCTGCCCCGGTTAACACCGGAACCCCGGTAATAGGTTACGATACCTATTATTTCACGGTTGCGCTGCCTTCAACATCGATGGCTTCAGGCTGGATTTCGGTTCAGGCGACTACTGCCTCACCGACTTTCTACTGGCTGAATACATATACCGGAACCGGCAATGCATATCAGAACGCCATCGCACTGACTGAAAAACTGGCCATGTGTTTGTCTGGTTCAGGTGCAGCTGCCGGCGGCTGGCTTACCCTGGCCCAGTATGAAGGAATGGTAAATCCATACACCAACTTCGATAATGCCGCATTCTTCAATGCATCCGGCACCGAAGCAGGCGAAGTTTATACAGCTGATGTTGTGTTCACTTCCGATCCTGATGTAGGCACAGTTACTGTTCCTGTTACTATGGTTGTAGCAGGCCCCGCCTTGTCGGTTCCTGAAGACCTCACAGCTGTGCTGACCAACCCCATAACAGGACAGGTTGCATTAAGCTGGACTTTTGCTCCTTCCGATGACTTTATCAATTTCATCGTAAAACGTGATGGTGTTTCCCTTGGAACAACAGCCGGTTACACCTTTACAGATGACCTGCCAACATACGGTGTTTATGAATATACCGTTCAGGCAGTTTATGATGAAGGTCAGTCTGCTCCTGCAGGACCGGTTGAACTGGAATGGCCCAATCCGACCATCTTCGTTGATCCTACCTACATCTATGATGAGGTTTGGGTAAACAACCAGGCTGTTCAGACCATTACCATCAACAATATCGGTGAAGGTACCCTGGCATTCAGTTTCCCCGAATGGGTAGAAGACGACGGTAACCGTGCACCATTGGCTTATTGTGCAGCCAGCGGCGGATGTGATGAGTATATCTCCAACATTCAGTTTGGCGATATCAATAACACTTCCAATTGCGGTGGTTATGCTGATTTCACCTCAATTTCAACTGAAGTTGAGCTGGAAGAAGCCTATGTCATTACCATTACCAACCCTGTTCCATATTCAAGCGACATCGTCGGTGTATGGTGCGACTGGAATCAGAACGAAAGTTTTGATGATCCGGGTGAATATTATACAACCACACAATCAGGTGGTGGAGCTTCTTTCACCGGGACCGTTCTTGTTCCGGATGATGCACTTCCCGGACCTACCCGTATGAGGGTAAGACTGCAATGGGGTGGAACTTTGTCATCCTGCGGAACCACTTCCTACGGTGATGTTGAAGACTATACCCTTGAAGTTGGCGGTGGCGGATTTATTGTTTCTGTTGTACCCGCTGAAGGTCAGGTACCTCAGGGCGGAAGCCAGACAGTGACCGTTACCTGGGATGCAACCGATTATGCTCCTGGTTTCTCCTATCTCCAGGATCTCGTTGTTGAGTCAAATGACCTTGCCAATCCAAGTGTTACCATTACCAACGAAATGTATGTTTTCGTTCCTGCCCAGTTTGCCGGAACAGTAACCAACGGAAACACCGGAGAACCTCTCAATGGTGTTCTTGTTACAGCTAACCCGACCGGTTACTTTACTGATTATGTACTTGATGATGGATCTTACGAAAATGGTATTGCTTTTACAAGTGGCGTTGGTTGGTTAGGCAACAGATTTATTACATCAGACTATGGTTACCTCAATTCAGTGAGTGCTTATTTCGATGACGGCAGCCCGATGACGGTTCCGTTAACGATGGAAATCTATGACAATGCAGGTGTTCTGCTTGGTGCCTCTGATCCCGTATTAATAACTAATGTAGGCTGGTACACCTTTACATTGCCTTCAATCCCGTTCAATGGTACTTTCTATGCAATGTGCTATTGGAATAATGCAGGTGCTACCCGCTATCAGGGTTTTGATGAGAACGGACCGAATGCAGGTGCCGGATTATCATACTATTATGATGGTGGCACATGGGCAAGTCTGGCAGATTATGGATTTGTTGGTGTATTCGGACAACATGTTTCTGCATTTATTGAAGGAACAACGGTTATGATGACCCCAGGTCAGAATACAAATGTGATCAAGTCTGCGGCTCCGGTCAATCTTGCTGCCTGCAACCACTCATTCAACACTCCGAGAATGGGCGTAAGGCACAGTGGTGAACGTGATATGAGCTTCCAGGCTATGACCAACGAAGAGGGTGAATATACCCTGTATGTTGATCCGGGTGTTTACAATGTCAGCTTTGAGAAGACCGGTTTCCAGTCTTATTTTGAGATGGACACCACCGCACTGGCTGGTATTGTAACTCCGCTTGATGCAGAACTGTGGGAAGAAGCCTATCCTCCTTCATTTGTGTATGCCGAAGTTAACGCTACGGATACTGAATGCGTTGTAACCTGGGGCGACGGCAGTGGTCCTTATGAGGTTGTTTACGACGATGGTTCAGCTGAAAACTATGCTGCTTGGGCTTTGCCAGGCAACATGAATGCAGTTAAATTTGTTCCTGCCGAATATCCGGCTACCGTTATTGGTGGTAAGATTTACGTAGGTGATGGCACCTTCCCCAACAATACCACCGGATTCTTAGGCACAACTTTTGGAGCCATGGTAAAGGATGATGACGGAGCCAACGGCCTGCCAGGTACAACTTTAGACTCAATCTCTGTAACTGTAAATCACTATGGCTGGGTTACATTCTCAGGCCTGAATGCTGAAATCGCCGATGGTAGTTTCTACCTCGTGATGGTTCAGGGTAGCCTGTCACCAAACTGTGCACCTGTTGGAATTGATGAAACCCTTCCGACACTGTACCGCAGCTATTCACGCAATGTGAGTACCGGTGGAGCATGGGGATTATCTCCATTCCAGGATATGATGATACGTGCCATTCTTTATGGTTCACCAGCCGCTACAGATGCCATTGCATCTGCCGGTGACGCCCACCTTCCGCTGAAACAGCGCGGCATGATTTCTGCCAATTCACCACTTGCTTTGGGTGGAATTGAAGGAAATGCCATTTATAAAGCCGCTGTTGATTTTGAAGACGGCTCAAGGGCTGTTTCAAGTTACAGAGTAGTACGTTACAGCAGTTTTGATCCTGACGGCGATCCTTCTACCGGTACAGCTACTGGTTTGGCCAACGCAGTTGATGCCAATACTTACACCGATGGTGGTGCTACATGGGCAGGTCTGCCTGGTGGCTGGTATGCTTACGGTGTTGCTGCCAATTATCCCGGCAACTTCATTTCTGACACCATCGTTTCAAACATTGTTGGTCATGGAATTCTTGCTGAGATTACTGTCAACGTAAGCCTTACAACAGGTGGCAGTCCTGCCGGTGCTGTTGTTATGTTTACTGGTCAGGATTATCCTTACGAGCATTATATGGCAACTGTTCCTGAAAGCGGACAGGTCATATTCCCGGAAGTATGGTTCGGACACTATGCCCTTGACGCTATGAAAGTTGGTTTCGATGATTACAGCATTAACGTAAACATAACCAGCGATCGTACTTTCGATATCATCCTTCTTGAAAAGAAATACAAACCACGTAACCTGTATGTTGATCCCCTTACCCTTGTAGCTACATGGGATGAGCCTCTCGCCATCGCGGTGATCGAAAATTTCGAAGGTTCTGTATTCCCACCGGCCGGATGGCAGGCACTCACCCAGAACACTACCGGTTGGTATGCAACTACCAACGGAAGCAGTGGAAGCTGGACCATTCCTCCTCACTCCAAGTATGCTGTTACCAACGACGACGCTGATAATGGTGATGGATGCTGTGATTATCTGATCACTCCTGAAATGAATTGGACAGATCTTCCATCATACAGATTGAATTTTGCAAGCTTCTATGATGGTGCATACTCACAAAGTGCGTACGTGGAAATCAGTACCGATGCCGGAGCTACCTGGACTGTCATTAACTCCCTTTCACCTTCCTCCTCATGGGTTGATCTTGAAATCGATCTTGCACAGTTCTCGGGCGCAACCGGTTTAGGTAGCGTATGGCTTGCCTTCCATGGTGATGATAATGGAGTTTGGGCTTCCGGATGGGCTGTTGACGATATTCAGATTTCATCAGGTGGCGTTCCCCTACAGGGTTACGGCGTATTCCTCGATGGAACATTGGTCGACAATACTCCGGAAAGAACCTATACCTATCAGGATCTGAATTTCGGACAGGAATACCTGGCAGGTGTTGCAGCGCTTTATAGCTCAGGCTATTCAGAACTTGACACTTATCTGTTCAGGTCACTGTTCCTATTCCCTCCACAGAATCTGCAGGGTGAAAGCCCCCTCAATACCGACTACGCTCACCTGTGGTGGGAGCAACCAGTTGGAGGCGGCGGAGCCGGTGGCAATTTAACTGAAGACTTCGAAGCCGGTGTTCTGAGCGAAGGTTGGGAAATTATACAGACCAACACAGCTGCCGGTGGTGGAACTCCTGCACACTGGACTATCAATGATTACTCATCTGCTGATTTCGCTCCATTTGGCGTCTATCATGCAGGTTTGTGGTGGGATTATGATCATCAGGACGAATGGTTAATTACACCAGAGGTCGCCTGCGGTGCTACAACCACCCTGTCATTTGAATCAACAGTTTACGAAGGTTCTACCTACCTTGACCATTATTATGTAAAAGTTTCCACCGATGGTGGTACCAACTGGGATGTTGTATGGGATGCTTCAACCTTAACCGGTGGTGGCTGGAACTATTATGATTATCCTTACTCAGTTGACCTCAGCGCCTATGCAGGTGAAGACATCAAGATTGCCTTCCAGGCAATTGACGGTGATGGTGCCGGTTTGTGGTACATCTGGTTTGTTGATAATATCGCAGTAGCAAGCACCGACGATGTAGTGATGTTCCCGGCCAGCTCGCTTACCAAGATCAGCAACAGCTCCAACCGTACTTCAGGTGACCGTATTGCCCGTGACGGCAATACAGCTCGTGTTGCAAACGCTTCACAGCGTGCCAGCAGGGTTGCTATGGGTCTGATCGGTTATAACCTCTACAGGGACAATGCACTTACAGCCTATGTAGAACATCCTGCTACCGAGTACTTCGACCTTAACCTCGATCCGGGTACCTACAGCTATCATGTAACTGCCGTTTATGACCTCACTCCTTACGGATTTGCAGGCCAGACAGGTGAATCAATGATAGAAGGTCCGGTTGAAGTTACCGTTACCTACGGTTACGAACTCCCGTTCACCGAAAACTGGAACACCGGCTTGTTTGAAACAAACCAGTGGACTACCGATGGTGATAACTGGAAAATCGCCGGCCAGACCGGAAATCCTTTGCCTTCGGTTGAGTTTACCTACAGCCCGATTCAGACTGACTACGCTCTTTCACTCACCAGCTCATGGATCAATGGGACAGGTTACATCGATGGTAAGTTCTTCCTCGATTTCGATCTGAAAATTGACGACGTGAATGCTACCGGTGACGAGACTCTGCTGGTTGAAGTATACAACGGAGCTGCATGGATTAACGTTGCTACGTATACTGCTGAAGGCGACGTTGCTTGGGAAATGAAACATGTTGATATTACAAATCAGGCCAAGAACAAGGTATTCCGCATCCGCTTCAATGCAAAGGGTGCAAATACACTTGATATCTTCAACTGGCAGATTGACAATATCCACATCTATCGTTTGTGTTCTCCTCCTGTTAATCTCGCTGCTGAAATTAACTTCCCTGCTGTTGATGAAGTTCTCCTTACCTGGGAAGCTCCTGAAGGCGGTGGCGGCGGTATTTCCGCATGGCTTGGATGGGATGACGGTACCAATGCTGATGCTATCGGTCTCACCAGTGGTGGAACCTTTAGTGTTGCTGTCAGGTTTACTCCTGCCCAGTTAGGTCAGTATGCCGGAACCAGCCTTACCAAGATCCGCATGTTCCCTTACTCTGCAGGTGGAACCATCGTGCTTAAAGTCTGGACTGGCGCCAATGCAAGCCAGCTCGTTCATACCCAGCCGGTTGCTTCCTATACTGAAGGTATATGGAATGAATTCGCACTTACTGCTCCTGTTGCTGTAACCGGTGCTACCGAACTGTGGTTTGGTTATACCGTTACTCACGCTGCCGGTTCCTACGTTGCAGGTTGCGATGCAGGTCCTGCAGTAGCCGGATTTGGTGATATGATTTCACTCGACGGTTCTGTTTGGGAATCAATGTCAACCGCTTATGGTCTGGATTATAACTGGAACCTCAATGGTTACGTAGAAAGTGTTGATGGTGTAACTGCCCTGCAGCCAATCAGCGACAACACTGTATATGGTCCAGTTTCTCAGCTTGTCCGTGGTAACTACCCGATGCTTGCTAACGCAACTGTAACCGACAACACTACCGCTGCCGGTCGTGAACTCGTTGGATACAATGTATGGCGTGATGGTGCTCTGTTAGGAAACACTGCGGAAACTGAATATCTTGATGAAACAGTTGAGATTGGCAATACCTATTGCTACCTTGTAACTGCTGTTTATGAAGATTGCGAATCAGATCCTTCAAACGAAGCCTGCATCGATGTTACGGATGTGCCGGTTGTTGGAATCAACGCAATTTCGGTTTACCCGAACCCATCAAACAGTGTGGTTAATATCGGACTCACCAACGACATCAGTGAGATAGTTATTTATAACTATGTCGGACAGGTTGTTTATGAGCAGGTTATTACCAAAGACAAGAACATCCAGCTGAATGTACGTAACTATGAGGCCGGAGCCTACCTGATTAAATTCATTACCCAATCAGGCGATAGCTTCACCAAAAAAGTTGCTGTAACCCGCTAATCGTTAAATCGATATCTAATATTGGGGGCTCTGAGAAGAGCCCCTTTTTTTTGTGCGCCGTGCATGACTAATAACTTGGTGGTGAAAGTCCACTATGGGGGTTTGTAGTTGCCAACCATTAGCCAAAAGCAAGGGTGTCCACCGTGAGGTGGAATCTGAAGGAAGCTCAAGGCAAACCTCTGCCCCGAGGAATACGAATCACATCAGGCACTTCCGATGGGATGAGATTGCAAAACAAATCGAAGTCCAAAAACTACACAGACAATGGAGTGTAAATGTGGCGGGGACATGGAGGGAAAGTGATTAGTCTTACCACGGGAGATCTCACAGACGTGTTGAAACAGCGTATGAAGCACGGTTGAAATAAGATTTACTGTGAGAAGTCAGCAGAAGCCATAGTACCATGATACGACCATCGTGGGAAGGGCTGAACCTTAAGAAGTGAGTAGTCAATGAAAGCTACCCGATGAAGGATAGAAAGCAGCCAACTCCAATAATTGGAGCCTTACCACAAAAGAACAGGACGGAATCCGAAGGCTATGCGGGAGGGCAGACCTACATTGGGATAACTGAAAACAACCTCACTGACAACCACCCAACAGGACATGGATTGCTTGAATTCATTTTGTCACCTTCTAACCTGAACGCTGCATATTTAAAGGTAAAGCAGAATAAAGGAGCAGGAGGTGTTGATAAGATGGAAGTCGAGTCCTTGCAGGACTATCTTGTCAAACACAAAGATGAAATCGTAGCATCCATACAAAAGGGCAAGTATCGCCCAAATCCGATCCGACGGGTAGAGATACCCAAGGACGACCGAAGTAAACGTAAGCTGGGTATCCCCACAGTAGTTGACAGGGTGATCCAGCAATCCATTGGTCAGGTTCTCACACCCCTTTATGAACCACAGTTTTCCCCATTCAGCTATGGGTTCAGGCCAAAGCGGAGCGCTCATCAGGCGTTAAAGCAAGGCTCACAATACATCACCAGCGGATATTACTATGCGGTAGATATCGATCTTGAGAAATTCTTCGACAAGGTCAATCACAGCAAACTGATAGAGGTACTATCCCGTAGGGTTAAGGATGGCCGGGTTATCTCGCTCATCCATAAATACCTCACCGCAGGGGTGATTGTCAAGCACCGGTTTGAGCCCAGTGAAGAAGGTGTTCCTCAGGGAGGGCCATTAAGCCCACTACTGAGCAACATCATGCTGCATGAACTGGATACGGAACTGGAGAGGCGGGGGCACAAGTTTATGCGATACGCAGATGATCTGGTCATTCTGTGTAAGAGCAAACGAAGTGCTCAAAGAGTCTATGAAAACATTACCTGTTTCATAGAGAACAAACTGTTTCTAAAGGTAAACAGGGATAAGAGCAAGGTATGCCATATTAAGGAAGTAAAATTCCTTGGGTATTCTTTTTACACGGCCAAAGGCATTGGGCGGCTTCGATTACACCCTAAAAGTGCTTTGAAGATGAAGGCCAGAATCAAGCAACTTACATCAAGGAGCAATGGATGGGGAAACGAAAGAAGAAAAGAAGCCCTGCGCCAGTATATCAGGGGCTGGGTTCAATACTTCAGGCATGCCGATATGAACAAGCTGCAACTTAAGATAGATGAATGGTATCGCCGTAGGTTAAGGATGGTTATATGGAAACAATGGAAACGCATACGAACCAGACTGACAAATCTCATTAAACTTGGGGTCAATAAATCCAAAGCGTGGGAATGGGCGAACACAAGGAAAGGATACTGGCGAATAGCTGGCAGCTTTATCCTCGGTACAACCATCACCAATGAAAAGTTAAGGGCAGCTGGATACGTTTTCTTTTCGGATTGTTATCATAGGGTAAAGGTTGTGAATTAAGGAACCGCCGTATACCGAACGGTACGTACGGTGGTGTGAGAGGTCGGAAAATGAAATAGGAGGTAAACTATTTCATTTTCCTCCTACTCGATTACCCATCTTACCATCTGGAAAAAATAACAGGAAAATGATACCTTTGCACTCCCCATTCAACAGCCCGGGGTATTATGCTTTCAATCAACAACCTTTCAGTCTATTTCACCGGGAAATACCTTTTCGATGATATTAATTTCCTGATCACCGAAAGAGAAAGGGTTGGGCTGGTCGGTAAAAACGGGGCAGGTAAAACGACTCTACTGCGAATAATCAACGGTGAACAACAGCCTGAAAAAGGCACGATCGCCAGGCCATCGGACCTGCTGATCGGTTATCTCCCGCAAGAAGTTGTGACAACCGGCAAGGACACTGTTTTCGTTGAAACCATGCGTGCATTCGACAGAATCCTCGCGCTTAAAAGCGAAGGTGATCGGCTGAGCCATGAATTAACCGAGCGCAACGATTTCCACAGTAAAGAGTACCTGAAACTGATTGAAAGGCTCAATGAATGCAACGAGCAGTTTACGCTGTCGGGTGGTCATGAAATGGAAGGGGAGACGGAAAAAGTGCTGATCGGGCTGGGATTCTCTGCTTCGGACTTTAACCGTAAACTCAGTGAATTCAGTGGCGGGTGGCGTATGCGTGTGGAGCTTGCCAAACTTCTGTTGCAGAAACCCGGACTGCTGCTGCTCGATGAGCCGACCAATCACCTTGACATTGAATCCATTCAATGGCTCGAAGAATACCTTGAATTCTTCAGAGGGGCTGTCATCATAGTGTCGCACGATCGTGCTTTTCTTGACAATGTGACCAACCGTACTATCGAAATATCGCTGGGAAGAATCTTTGATTTCAAGACCTCTTATTCAGGTTATGTTGAACAAAGGAGCGAACTTCAGGAGCAGCAACTGGCCGCCTTTAACAACCAACAACGTCAACTGGCCGATATTGAAAGGTTTATTGAAAGGTTCCGTTATAAAGCCACCAAAGCCCGGCAGGTACAATCAAAGCAGAAGCTGCTTGAGAAAATCGAGCGGGTTGAAGTGGACAATGTGGATAAATCGTCCATCCATTTTAAGTTTCCACCTGCCCCACCTTCAGGCAAGCTTGTTATTGAGGCCGGAGGACTTGGGAAATCCTATGGAGCAAACCTTGTTTTCAGCAATGTGGATTTTGCCATTGAACGGAATGATTTTGTTGCTTTTGTCGGTAAAAACGGGGAAGGAAAAACTACACTGGCTAAGATAATTACCGAGGGCCTTGAGCATACCGGAGAATGTAAAATCGGTTATAATGTAAAACTGGGGTACTATGCCCAGAATCAGGCCGATCTGCTTGATCCCGAAAGAACGGTTTTCCAGACCATCGACGATGTGGCGGTAGGTGATATCAGGCCTAAGGTACGCGGCATTCTGGGCAGCTTCCTGTTTGCAGGTGAGGACATCGAGAAGAAAGTGAAAGTACTTTCAGGGGGAGAGAAATCACGACTGGCTCTGGCCAAACTGCTTCTCTTACCGGTTAACCTGCTTGTTTTGGATGAGCCGACCAACCATCTTGATATGATGTCGAAAGATATCCTGAAAAATGCGCTACTGATGTATGATGGCACCCTGATTGTGGTTTCACATGATCGTGACTTTTTGCAGGGATTGACCAATAAAGTATTTGAATTCAGGGGCGGGAATGTCAAACAGCATCTGGGCGATATCTACGATTTTCTTGATAAAAGAAGGCTGGCAACACTCGATCAGCTGAACCTCCAGCGAGCCAACGCAAAAAATGAACCGGCTGAACCCGTGTCTCAGCAGAAGGCCAGTTACGAGAAAAAGAAACTACTCGATAAAGAACTCCGCAAAATTGTCAGCCGTATTGAGAAATCTGAAACGGTAATTCATCGTATTGAATCGGATATTGCTGCCATTGACAGGATACTGGCTAATCCCGATAGTCATTTAAAAGAGTTGTCGGATGGTTCGATCTATCAGAAATATGAAACCTTGAAAACCAGTCTGCAATCAGAAATGGATGATTGGGAATTGCTGCATCTTGAATATGAAGAGATGAAAGGAAGCCTGGGCTCTGAAACCTGATCAGTGGTTTCTGTTCAGCATGCCATTGGCCAGTTTCAGCAGAGGTGCAAGGGCGATTTCGTCGGTTTCCAGCTTTGACAGAAATTCCATAGACTTATTGTAGTATTCCAGGATGGCTGTATTGGTAAGTGCCTCTATTCCGGTTTGTTTGAATATCTCTGTGACTTCCCTTATTTTCTGATCTTCTTCCTGACTTTTATTGCTATAAAGCGATCTTAGTCTTTCCGCATCATTTTTTCCGGCACATTCCAGCGCTTTCAGGTAAAGGAATGTTTTTTTATTGCTCACGATATCCCCACCGGTTTTTTTACCGAAAAGTGCTTCGTTTCCAAATGTGTCAAGCAGGTCATCCTGTAATTGGAAGGCAATACCGATGTTTTCGCCGAAACTGTATATGTTTTCAGCCTGATGTTCGGGCACCCCGGCAATGATGGCTCCGATCTTAAGGCTGGCGGCCAGCAAAACGGCTGTTTTCAACCGGATCATATTGATGTAACCTTCGATACTTACATCATCAGATTTTTCAAAATCGATGTCATATTGCTGGCCTTCACAAACTTCTATGGCGGTTCTGGTAAACACCTTCATCAGGGATGACAGCTTTTCAGGATCAGATTTAGCCAGTTCTCCGAAAGCAATGGCAAACATGGTGTCGCCCGAAAGAATAGCGGTATTGATGTCCCACTTTTTATAAACGGTTTCCCGCCCACGTCGTAATGGAGCCTGGTCGATGATATCGTCATGAAGCAGGGTAAAATTGTGAAATATTTCAATGGCAATGGCAGCCGGAAGAGCTTTCTCGGGATTACCACCAAACAGCTGGGTGGAAATCAGGGCCAGCAGGGGCCGCAACCTTTTGCCTCCAAGTCCGAGTGTATAGTTTATCGGCCGGTACAATCCGTCCGGTTCATGGTAAACCGGCAATTCCCCGAGAGCCCTGGTTATTTTTTCCTGTAATTCTTCAATAGTAAACATTCGGGGTAAGCTAGGATAAATGCATCAGGTATTCACCATAACCACTTTTCAGCAAAGGTTTGGCTATTTCATGCAATTGGGTTTTACTGATATATCCCATCCTGAAAGCAACCTCTTCGATGCAGCCTATTTTAAGCCCCTGGCGGGTTTCAATGACTTCGACGAACTGTGATGCCTGTGTAAGCGACGAGAACGTTCCAGTGTCAAGCCAGGCGGTCCCCCGGCTCATTACTTTCACCTTCAGCCTGCCCTGCTCAAGGTAATAACGGTTAACATCGGTAATCTCATATTCGCCCCTGGCGCTGGGTTTTATATTCGCTGCGACTTCCACCACGCTGTTGTCATAGAAATACAGACCTGGTACAGCATAGTTTGATTTGGGCTCTTTCGGCTTTTCCTCAATGGAGATTGCAATACCGGATTGGTCGAACTCTACGACCCCATACCTTTCCGGATCGGCCACATGATAGGCAAAGACAATACCTCCTTCGGGTTTACGGCACTCGTTCAGCAAAAGCTGGAGGCCGGAGCTGTAAAAAATATTATCACCCAGGATAAGTGCTGCATCATCGTTTCCGATGAAAGGCGCACCGATCACAAATGCCTGTGCTAGACCGTTGGGCACATGCTGAACGATATAACTGAACTTACAGCCAAGCGCTGTTCCGTCGCCAAGCAGCTTTTCGAAATTTGGAAGGTCGTGTGGCGTTGATATAATCAGAATCTCGTGGATCCCGGCCATCATCAGAACTGACAACGGATAATAAATCATAGGTTTGTCATAAACAGGCATAAGCTGTTTGCTGACTGCCAGTGTCAGGGGGTGTAAACGGGTACCGGATCCTCCGGCCAGAATAATTCCTTTCATACAGTATAGGTTCTTAGCAATTTAACATGAAGATCTGTAATCCCAGTGGTTTACCAGATATAATCGAAGAATCATTCAAATGTAACCCATCGGTTACTTTATATCCTCCAGGTCTTCTTCCTGTTCATTCTCAGTATCCTCTCCATCATAAATCTCAATCAGCGGTTCAGAAGCAAAGGCTTTGGTTACCAGGTATTTGTCAAGCACAAGGAGGAGTGATGGAAGAACCATGATATTGAAGAACATTGCAATAAACAGCGTGGTCGAAACAAGCATACCCAATGCTTTGGTGCCACCAAAGCTAGAAACCATAAATACACTGAACCCGAGCACAAGTACAATTGATGTGTAAATCATACTAAACCCTGCTTCACGCAATGCATTGATGGTGGAAAGTTTGATATCGTTGCCTGTTATCTTTAATTCATGACGGTATCTCGAAAGGTACTGGATGGCATTATCCACTGAGATTCCCAGGGCGATGCTGAAGACGATGATGGTCGAAGGTTTTACAGGTACCCCGACGAAACCCATGATGGCAGCGGTAATGATGAGCGGAATAATGTTTGGCAACATTGAGACAGCGATCATCCTGGCGCTCGAAAACATCAGCGCCATGAGCAGGGAGATAAAGCCAATGGCGATAAGTACACTCTCGAACAGGTGCTTTATAAGAAATTCGGTTCCACGGGTATAAACCACACTGTTTCCGGTGATATTGACATCGTACTTGTCAGCCGGGAAAATCGCAGCTACTTTTGGCCGGATACTATCGAGCAGGCGGTTCATCTCTTTGGTCCCAATATCTGCCATCTGAAAGCTGACCCGTGTAAACTGTTGAGTACTGTCGATAAAGGAATTGAGCAGTCCCTTCTGGCTGGCAGCTTTCTGCGGAAAATAGGAAAAAACGAAGTTGCGTTCCTGTGAATTCGGCAACTCATACATATCAGGATTGCCATTAAAGTAAGCCTGTTTGGCGAATTTGGCCAGTTCAGCAACCGAAAGAGGTTTTGAGAATTCCTTGTTTTTAAGAATTTCAGTCTGAAGTTCATCAATTTTTTCAATGGTGGCAAGCCTCATAACTCCTTTCTTCTTCTTTGTATCAATAGAGATTTCAAAGGGCATCACACCTCCGAACTCTTTTTCAAAGAATTTCAGGTCCTTATATAAAACATTGGATTCGCTGATGTCGTCGACAACCTTTCCCGATGTTTTCATCATCATCATGCCAATAATACCTGCAACAAGCGACAATCCTGCAATAGTAAAGATGGTTTTCCTTTTATACTGAATGAAGTAAATGATTTTCTCCAGGACGGTTCCGAAGATTCTATTGTCGAGGTGAGCCAGGTGTTTCTCGGTCGGTGGCTTCATATAACTGAAGATGATCGGTAACAGAAGGATACAAAGCAGGTATTCTAGCATAATGCTGATGGAGGCAATAATCCCGAATTCACGCAACAACTGGTTCGAAACCAGGATAAAAGCAGCAAATCCGGCAGCAGTGGCAGTATTCACCATCAGTGAAGCAAATCCGATGCGCTGAACAACCCTTGACAATGCTTTTATTTTATTGCCGTGCTGACGGTATTCCCAATGGTATTTGTTCAGGATATAGATGCAGTTTTCTATGGCGATAACAACGATAAGAGAGGGAATGACGCCTGTGAGAATACTGATCTTGTAGCCGAAGAGCCCGATTAAACCGAGGGTGAAAACAATGCTGATCGCTACAACCACAAGTGAACTGAGTACTACTTTATACGAACGGAAGAAAAGGAAAAGAATCAGCGCTGCTATACCAATGGAGAGGAATATGAAAAGAAACAATTCGCTCTTGATCTTCCGGGTCATGACCGACCGTATGTATGGCAAGCCGGAATAATGCAGCTCATGGCCGGTTTTTTCGGAGTATGCCTTTGCCCGTTTTACAATGTTATCAGTAACGGTTAAGCGGCTCTTGTCATTCAGCTTGGATTTATCGAGGGTAACGGCCAGGAGGTAGGCATTGGTTTCTGAATTATAAAGAAGTCCTTCATAGAATTTCAGTGATTGAATTCTGTCTTTCAGTGAGTCAGCCTGAGCCTGTATTACCGGTTTTTCTCCAATCAGGGGGAGAAATTCAAATTTCCGGAGACTGTCATTTTTAACAATATTGGCAGCTTTTGTGATTGAAGTTACCCCCGCTATGCCTTCAATCCGGCCCATATCGGTTGTTAGGTCATACCAGGCGTTCAACTCGTCCAGTTTAAACATATCCGGATTCTTCACACCGATTACCAGTACACTTCCGTCTTCACCGAACCTTTTCTTGAAAGCATCGTAATCAATAACTGCTGAATCGGTGGAGGGCAACATCCTGACCATATCGTACGAAAGTTTTACCCCCAAACCCTGCCAGGCCATTACAACCGTAATGAATCCGATCACGACCAGAATACCGGGTCTGTTCCTGAGAATCAGCCGTACCAGTACATTCCACATATCAATAGTTTTCTTTATTTTGCTGAATTGACCGGCGAAGTTACGACAATTCAGGGGAATGCAGTTAAAACCATCAATAATTGTTGCTTGTTTCTGGATGTTGCTACCTACCTTTGTTACGAAAATCAGGCATTATGAAACCGTCAGTTTTATTTATCGATACAGCCCATCCGTTCCTTAATGAAGGACTTACAAGGTTGGGTTTTACCTGCATTCACAGTCACATGGTGGATCGTGATGAAATTCTGGCACAGGCGGGTGAAGCTGAAGGAATTGTTATCAGGAGCAAAATAAAAATTGACAGGGATGCCATTGACAGTGCTCCTAAACTGAAGTTTATAGCACGTGTCGGGGCGGGAATGGAGAACATCGATCAGGTCTATGCTGAATCAAAAGGAATTGTTTGCCTGAATGCTCCGGAAGGGAACCGCGATGCTGTTGGAGAACATGCCATTGGCATGCTGCTTTCACTTTTTAACCACCTTTGCAGGGTTAATGCTGAAGTCCGCAATGGTAGATGGATCAGGGAAGGGAACCGTGGAACAGAGATTCAGGGTAAAACCATTGCCATCATCGGTTATGGAAATACGGGAAGCGCTTTTGCCGGAAAACTGAGTGGTTTCGGGGCCAATGTCATTGCCTACGACAAATACAAAGCCGGCTTCAGCGGATTGTATGTGAAAGAGGTGCAGATGGGAGAGGTTTTCAGCGATGCTGATGTGGTGAGCCTGCATATCCCCCTGACCGATGAAACCCGACATTTGGTAAATCAATCCTATCTTGAAAAATTCAGCAAGCCGGTTTACCTGGTGAATACAGCCCGCGGACAGTGTGTGGATACTGCAGCCCTGATGGATGCCATTGATAAGGGAAGGGTTATGGGAGCTGCCCTGGATGTTCTTGAATATGAAAAGCTCTCGTTCGAAAACCTGGATGCTGCCAGACTTCCGGATTCGTTTAAACGGCTGATTGGCAGCGATAAAGTAATTTTATCACCCCATATCGCAGGCTGGACGCATGAATCGAGTTATAAAATGGCGAAAGTGCTGGTAGAGAAGATTGAGTCGTTGCGGAAGCCAGGGTAGTTTGGCGCAGGGCAAAGGGCTCAGGGCGCTGAGCACATTGTAAGAACTTGAAAAATCATATTATAATGCAGTAAATACCATCACCATGGATGATTTCAGATTTGAAAATTAGGACATCCGGAAAGAAGCTATCGCCTGTTCTGATCACCTATTTGATTGTGCTGATTCAACCGATTAAAAAGGTTGTTCAAATTTGCTGAACAATCAAGTGCAGCGGTCTTATGTATTTCAAATAATATTGCAGAAGGTTCTGGTTCTTTTTCTGACTGAGATTTTGCAAAATTCCTGAACATTGCCCGACGTTCAGTATATGAATGCGCCTACATTCTGATCATTTTTGAACGAAGAGATATCATCACCCCAGAGAACAGGCATGTACTTTATCGGGCGTTACTCATTTTGAGCAGGAAAATAACCAATTTTCGCAAAACACCGCTTTATTAACAACGAGTGCCTGCTTTGTATTCCCAACTTTGATCTGTATGATCAGGACTCTTTGTTCTGACTCACTGCGCTCACTGGTCCCGGTGCTTTTCACCCATCACTCATAGCCCTGTGCCCTATGCTCTCAACTCTTCGCCCTTTTTCCTGTGATCTGCGCTCTTCACCAATTACCAATTCAGAATCCTCCTGAAATCATAATTCTCCGGATCCGGAACATACTTACGGGCGGCTTCATAATCGGCCGGTTCTATGTATTGAAGGCTGTCTTCGAAAACCATCTTTGATTTTTGTCCGTCCATATTAACGAGACGTGGCTTAACCTTACCATGTTCATCTTCCACATCTTTCAGATAGAGCGGGCTGATGTCACCGTTAGGACCACTCACTACCATACAGCTGGTAAGGCCCTGGTCAAACAAATGTTTTACCCCGATGCCCATCAGGGCACAATATAGCATATCGAACGCGATGGGTTGCACGCAGCGCAGTTCATAGCCGAGTTCAACGGGACGGCTTTTCACGCTGAGTCCGATTTCTTTGTTTTTCTTCTGAAGTAAGGTGTTGAAAATATGGGCTTTGCTAACATTTCCAAGCTCAGGGTGTCCATGGTCATCAAATGAGAACTGAATGCCTGTAGAGGTGATCTCCTGGTCGGTCATAAAGTGGAAAACCCCTTCGCTGATAATCGCAACTCCATAGCTGATGCCAAGGATCCTGCGTTTGATCATCGAAGAGATCACCAGCCGGAGGATACGGTCGAAAGTGACTTCGGCTTTGTTGAACATCTCAGGAATGATGATCATGGGGTAGTGGCAGGCGGCGCCGATACCGAAGGCTAAATGGCCTGCTTCGCGGCCCATGGCCGAAACCACAAACCAGTTGCCGCTGGTACGGGCATCTTCATATACAGTGGTGGCGAGACGGACACCTTCCTGTTTGGCACTCTGGTAACCGAAAGTGGGAATGCCATCGGGCAGGGGCAGGTCGTTGTCAATGGTTTTTGGGACGTGAATATTCTGGATTTTAACATTATTCGCTGCCAGAAACTTGGAGATCCGGTTGGCCGTGGAGGCGGTATCGTCACCACCGATGGTTACCAGCAGTTTTACATTGTTGTTGACAAAAAATCCCGTGTTGAAGTCGGCATCTTTTGGCTTGTGGCGACTCATAATCAGGAACGAACCGCCCTGGTTGTGAATGCGATCGGCCATGGCAAAATCGATCTCCATCATATTGGGCTTGTCGGTAAAGAGTGTTTTGTACCCTTCGTGCAATCCGATCACCCTGAACCCATCTTTAATAAAAACCTTGGCAACAGAAGCAATTACTGAATTGATGCCGGGAGCAGGGCCACCGCCTGCCAGAATCGCAATAGAACCTTTCATTGTATAAAGGGATTTTAGTTTGCTGTTATTGGAAACCCGATTTTCGGGCGAAGAGCAAATTTAGAAAGATTTATGGTTATATAATTAGTATCGATGGTTATTGGTAGCTGGTTATCGGCACAAGGTTGATTTGTTTGCTTTAAAGCCCGGGGTTTTAAACCGGCATGGATATGACATGCCGTGTCCAAGGGTATAAAAAAATTAATTATTGTTTCGGTTTCAGATACCGGTTAAACAGCAGCAACCCGATAATGGTGGCCACCCCGATCATGCTGAAGATAAACCACAACATCCCCGGCCTGCCCATTTCATCAACAAACTTTACATAGAGGGTTGCACCCAGTATGCCGCCAATACCGCTGCCGATCACCCCATAAAGGAATGAATAGCCAAGGTAAAGGGCTTTTTTATCAGGTGGGGCAATCAGACCTATATAGGAGATAAACTTGGGATGGGCCGTCATTTCCCCGATGGAGAAGACAATCAGACCGGCAATAAATACCCAGGCATAGGTTGAGATGGCGAGGATGCCCATCCCCAGGGTTCCCATGGCTATGCCCACGATCATCGTAGGTAGGGCAGGGGTCTTCTTAACAATGGATGATACAATCAGTTGCAGGCCAATGATGGCCCCGGCATTGATGACGGTCACATGTTCGGTATCGAATTTCCAGGAGGGGTACTCCACAAAGAGGCCCAGGAATTGGTTGACAAAATTATTTACCGGTGTCATGTCCATATATTCCTTCAGATACCAGAGTACGGTATCGAACATCTGGAAATACAATATCCAGAATCCGGAGTAAACCACGATCATCAGCACAAAACGATAGTCCTTCAGTACCATCAGGATGCCTTTCAGTACTTCGGAAAGGGGCTTGGTACTCGCCGGGCGGGGAGGTTCTTTATAGACAAACAGGTTAAGTAAAAACATGGAACCTGTGCCAACGGAAGCCATGATGAAAATGTAATTCCATCCGATGCCTTTCAGAAATGGTACCAGAATCAACGGGAAGATGAAAGCACCCAGGTTGATCGACCAATAATAGATACCGAATCCCAGGGTGGAATTGCTTTCATCGGTAACCCTCGCAATGGTTCCGGAGATAACCGGTTTGAAGAATCCTGCGCCGACAGCCATAAGGATCAGACTGAGAAATACCAGGCTGTAGGATGACGACAGGCTGGTGAGGAAGTAACCCGAGCTCATAACCGTGAATGCCATCATAAGCGTCCTCCGGTAACCGAAACGGTCGGCCAGGGCGCCTGCAAGAATGGGAAGCAGATAGAGCAGGGGTGTGATGGTACTCTTGATTGCCCCGACACCCTCTTTTGAAAAGCCCAGTCCGCCTTCACCCGGAGACATAATCAGGTAGATGGATAGCACCGACATCACCCCATAGTAGGAGCCACGCTCGAAGAATTCCATGACTATAACTGTCCAGAAATTACGGGGGAATGACTTGTAGCCTGATTTTGCTTCAACAGTTTTGCTCATGGTTTTCCGATGTTGTTCGGGGCAAAAATAGGTATTTCAGTAAGATAAAGTGTCTGCATACTTATCGTAAAGACAGCATTGATTCAGCAAAACTACCCTGGAGGATTGCAAAACATTTCTGCTCTCCGGGGATGTCGTCATACCGGATCGGGGACAAGCAAATCTCTTTTGATTATGTTCAGTAGTTTCAGGACCCTTCAACCACGAGTTGAACGGTGAGCCTGCTCTTCTGCTCCAGCAGGATTTTACGTTGATTTACCACTTTATCAATGGTTCTCTGGTTGTAATGCCGGATGGTGATCAATTCGAGTCCCTGATTGTATTTTACCCTGAAGTCACCGCTGAGTGCGGTAATGAGACGGTGAAGTTTGCCTGGATTTTCATCAATACAAATGGAGAAACTAATGGCGGAATTCTGCATCAGGTTTGTGCGGATGCCCATATGCGATAACAGCCCGAAAATGTTGTGCAATCCGTCTTCTGCTATAAATGAGAAATCTTTGGCCGAGATACTCATCAGAACCTGACCGGGTTTGAAAATATAACAGGGTATCTGTTTGTGTTCATCGGTGAAGTTACTGATCAGCGTGCCGGGTTCTTCCGGTTCAGCAAAAGATCTTACATACAGGGGAATGTTTTTGTTCTGCAGCGGCTGGATTGTCTTGGGGTGGATAACCGATGCGCCGAAATAGGCCAGTTCAATGGCATCACGGTAACTGATCCTGTCTAGTTTTACAGTATCACTGAAATACCGGGGATCCGCATTGAGCACACCGGGAACATCTTTCCAGATAACCATTTCACTGGCATTTAGCGCCCAGGCAAAAATAGCTGCACTGAAATCCGACCCTTCCCGGCCCAGGGTGACAGGATATCCGGAAGAAGTACTTCCAATAAAGCCCTGTGTAATGGTTATCGCAGGAATTTCATCATCAGTTTCAATGGCAAATGCCTGTTGAATCCGGTTTCCGGTTTCATTCCACGATATCCGTCCGTTTCTGAAGCACTCGTTGGTAATAACACAATGCCTTGCATCCAGCAGCCTGTTTTGGATGTCTTCATGGTTGAGGTATGCACTGACAATGGAGGTAGATAAAAGCTCACCCTGTGAAACGATCCTGTCGTAGGCTGCATCGGGAAGCTCAGGCGGGGCAGATTGAAGCATCAGCCGTACTTCGTCAATAATCAATTTTACCGGGCTTAGCTTGCTGTGCATCAGTTCATTTGCAATTTTCTGGTGATAATTTTCAATTTCTGAGAGCAGGCTGAATGCACTGACATCCTGCTTGACCCATGCTTCTGCTATTTTCTCCAGGGCATTGGTCGTCTTCCCCATGGCTGAAATGATGATACAGAGGGATTCGCCGGGAAAACGGAGTAAAATATCCCTGACGTTTTTAACAGCTGCTGAATCTTTGACGGATGCCCCTCCAAATTTGAAAACTTTCATACCACGATGTTTGGTAGTACAAATTTAATATATTTGTTCTTGTAACAAGGTTTCCTGTTTACAAGGTTCTGAAGTTTCAGGGTTACAGGGTTTCAAAGTTACAGGCGGCATAGTGTTTTGCGGATTAACTGAGTTTAAAATTGTAATTCTGATTCAAAAAGTGTAACGATGCCACAGGCCTGTAAAGTTTCTTTATCACAAGGTTACAAGGTTACAAGGTTTCAGAGTTACTTGAATGCATGTCTGTTGTATCGCTAATCATTTCACCTTAACTTACCGGGTTTTTTCAAGGGAAGTTTGATAATCAAATTGTTTAAAGACATATTTTCGAATATGACGATCAGACATTTTGAAGAACTTGAAATCTGGCAGAAAGCCAGGGAATTTTGTAAGAAGGTCAGGTAGATTGCTGAAACCACTTTACTTTCAAAAGATTTTGGTTTAAATAATCAGATCCTTGATTCGAGTGGTTCGGTTATGGATAATATTGCCGAAGGGTTTGAAAGGGTTGGCAAGAAGGAATTCCTTAATTTCCTGTATTATTCCAAAGGATCATCAGGTGAAACAAGATCTCAGGTTCACAGAACATACGAAGCTCAATACGTTGGTGAAGTAAAATATAAAGAATTACATGAAGATTGCTTTAATCTGTCAGGTCAGATACTGGGATTTATCAATTATTTATACAGATCTGATTATCACGGCCACAAGAAGAAACAGATTTAAGATTTTCATATTATTAATCAGGTAGTTCTGTATCCCTGAACCAAGGGTGGTTTCGGCTGGTTTCGACTTCGCTCAACCACTACCGCTCAATTAACGGACTCAGGAACCCTGTAACTTTGGAACCCTGCAACTCGATAACCCTGAAACTTCCTAAATATGATGAAAACCCTTGTAGAATTTATCAATGAAAAGCAAGCCGACTTTGCCTATGCTTCCGGTGAGTTTACCCGGTTATTAAACGATATCGGCATTGCTGCCAAGCTGGTGAACCGTGAAATTAACAAAGCAGGGCTGGCCGACATCAATGGATATTTCGGACAACAAAACATACAGGGGGAAGATCAGAAAAAACTGGATGTTTTTGCCAACGATTGTTTTCTGGCTGCTATGCGGCACGGAGGTATGGTTTGCGCAGTGGCTTCAGAAGAAAATGACGAACTGTATACCTATGATAATGCTTTTTCACAGAAAGGTAAGTACGTGGTAGCCATGGACCCGCTGGACGGATCATCGAACATTGAGGTAAATGTTCCGATCGGCACGATTTTTTCAATTTACCGGCGAGTTAGTGAATCAGGACCCGGCACAGTTCAGGACCTTCTTCAACCCGGCACAAAGCAGATTGCTGCCGGATATGTAATCTATGGAACTTCTACCATTCTGGTTTATTCTACCGGATTTGGGGTAAACGGCTTTACCCTCGATCCTTCGGTCGGGCTTTTTTTTCTTTCTCATCCTGACATGAAGATACCCGATGGCGGGAGTATTTATTCTATCAATGAAGCAAATTATATCTATTTTCATGAAGGGGTAAAACAATACATTAAATACTGTCAGCAGGATGATCCTTCAACATTGCGACCCTATACAACCCGTTATATTGGCTCTCTGGTAGCTGATTTTCACCGTAATCTGATTCTTGGAGGCGTATATATTTACCCCGGTACCCATAAAAACCCCAACGGTAAGCTGAGGTTGCTTTATGAATGCAATCCCATTGCTTTTCTTGCTGAACAGGCCGGAGGTAAAGCTTCAACCGGTTTTGAACGCATCCTTGACATTCAACCAACCGAACTTCACCAAAGAGAACCTTTCTTTGTCGGTTCTAAAGCCATGGTTGAAAAAGCCGAAGAGATGATGCGGATGTATTCGGAATAGGCGATGGATAATTAAAATGCAGGAACACGACATGACATGTCCCTGCTGTCATTCATCGCATTCCGTCATTGGATGATTTCACAGTATTTAAAAGAACAAATTGTGCATTCCGACATCCTTGAAATCCGATGCAGGCAGATAGCTGCATTACACTTACCTTTGCAATCTCTTACTAAATAAGCAAGCCGTGAAAGCTTCGCAACTGATTGAACACTACCGCAACAAAGAGATTGTTGCGGCTATCGCTGCTTTTTGCAATTCAAAGGAGCTTTTCAGGATTCACCTGAAGGGGCTGACCGGTTCTTCAACGGCGGTGATAGCTGCTTCGGTTTTTACCAATGCAGGACCACTCCATCTGCTTGTACTTCCCGAAAAAGAAGAAGCAGCCTATTTCTTTAACGATCTCGAAAATCTTTTGGGTGAGCAGGAAACGCCATTTCATAAAAAGAAAGTCCTGTTTTTTCCGACTACCTATCGCCGGCCGTACGAAATAGAGAAGATTGATAACATCAATGTGCTTTCGCGCACCGAGGTTATGAAAAGGATCGGCACCCGCGAAGGCGGCACCCTGGTGGTTACCTATCCTGAAGCATTGGCCGAGAAAGTGGTCAGCAAAGCTTACCTGAAGAAAAACACCCTTCGTCTCGGGTTGGGCGAGAACCTTTCGGTTGATTTTGTAATAGATCTGCTGATGGAATATAATTTTGAAAGGGTTGATTTTGTAGTGGAGCCCGGCCAGTTTTCCATACGGGGTGGAATCGTGGATGTGTTTTCATTTACCAATGATCGTCCATACAGAATCGAGTTCTTTGGCGATGATGTTGAATCCATCCGCACCTTCGATCCTTCGGATCAGCTCTCCATCGACCTGCTCGACCACGTTACGATAACGCCGAACATTCAGGACCGCTCACTGATGGAGAAACGCGAATCCTTCCTGTCATACATTAACCGGAATTCCATTGTCTGGATTCGGGATTTTTCTCTGGCAACCGATATCATAAGCAGGGAGTACGGGAAAGCGGAGAAGGCTTTTGCAACCCTTTCACCCGAAATCAGACACCTTGAGCCATCTGCACTTTTCAGTACAGCCGGGCAGTTCAGATCCGACTTGCTGAACCACAGCCTCGTGGAATTCGGCAGCCATTTCCTGATGAAAGAGAGCAAGCAGTTCGATTTCAATATGCTGCCACAGCCATCGTTCAACAAGAACTTTGACCTGCTGCTGAAAGACCTGGATCAAAACACAAAAACCGGCATCAGCAACCTCATTCTTTCAGACAACCCAAAGCAGACAGAACGCATTCAGGGTATTCTGAATGATCTGAAAGGGAATCGCGGATTGACGGATAAAGATTTGGAATACAGCGTGATAAACCTCTCATTGCATGAAGGGTTTATCGACCGCGACGGAAAGCTGGCCTGTTATACCGATCACCAGATCTTTGAACGTTACCACAAATACAGGATCAGGGATGGATTTGCAGGGAAGCAGGCCATCACCATGAAAGAGATTTATGACTTGCAACCGGGCGACTATGTTACGCACATTGATCATGGAGTAGGAAGGTTCGATGGGTTGGAGAAAATCGAAAATAACGGACGGCAGCAGGAAGCCATCCGGCTGATTTACCAGAACAATGATATCCTGTATATCAGTATTCATTCTCTGCACCGCATCTCAAAGTATGTCGGCAAGGAAGGGACAATCCCCGGGCTTAACAAACTGGGTTCCAATGCCTGGAATAAGCTTAAGAGCAAGACCAAGCAAAGGGTAAAGGACATTGCGCGTGACCTGATTAAACTCTATGCCGAAAGAAAAGCAGCCGATGGCTTTGCCTTTTCACCGGACACATACATGCAGCATGAACTTGAGGCTTCATTTATTTATGAGGATACCCCTGACCAGGTAAAATCAACCGCCGATGTCAAGCGTGACCTTGAAAAATCCTATCCGATGGACAGGCTTGTATGCGGTGATGTCGGTTTCGGAAAAACAGAAATAGCCATCCGGGCGGCTTTCAAGGCTGTAGCCGACAGCAAACAGGTTGCTGTACTGGTGCCGACCACCATTCTTGCCCTTCAGCATTACCATACCTTCGGTGACCGTTTGAAGGAGTTCCCCTGCAGGGTTGATTATATTAACCGGTTCAAGAGCACGAAGGAGCAGAATAAAACGCTCAAAGACCTGGCCGATGGCAGGATTGATATTCTGATCGGAACCCACCGGCTGGTAAGCCAGGATGTGAAATTTAAAGACCTTGGCCTGATGATTATCGATGAGGAACAGAAATTCGGAGTATCGACCAAAGAAAAACTCAGGAAACTGAAAGTAAATGTGGATACGCTGACTTTAACGGCCACGCCCATTCCCCGTACCCTGCAGTTTTCGCTCATGGGAGCCCGCGACCTGAGTGTGATCAACACCCCGCCACCCAACAGGTATCCGGTGCAAACGGAACTCCATGCTTTCAACGAAGAGGTTATCCGCGATGCCATTCAATTTGAGTTGTCAAGGGGCGGCCAGGTCTTTATGGTACATAACCGGATCAACAACATTCTGGAAGTTGCAGGAATGATTCAGCGGCTGGTGCCGGATGCCCGGGTTGCTATAGGACATGGACAGATGGAAGGGCATAAACTCGAGAAAGTAATGGTCGAGTTCATCGATGGTCATTACGATGTTCTCGTCGCCACCACCATTATAGAGTCAGGACTTGACATCTCAAATGTCAATACCATCCTCATCAATGAAGCCCAGAACTATGGTCTGAGCGACCTGCACCAGTTGAGGGGCAGGGTAGGACGGACCAACAAAAAAGCATTCTGTTACCTGCTGGCACCACCCCTTTCAGTACTTACCGATGAGGCCAGGAAACGTTTGAAGGCCATCGAGGAATTTTCTGAACTTGGCAGTGGCTTTAACATTGCCATGCGCGACCTTGACATCCGGGGAGCAGGAAATATCCTTGGGGCAGAACAGAGTGGTTTTATTTCGGAAATTGGTTTTGAAATGTATCAGCGTATCCTTGATGAGGCCATAATGGAGCTGAAGGAATCTGACTTTAAAGGATTATACGATGAAAAAACATCTGTTTCACAGGAATATGTCAGGGAATGCCTGATTGAAACCGATCTGGAGATCATGCTGCCAGATAGTTATGTATACAACATCACCGAAAGGCTGAGTCTTTACAAGGAACTCGACAGTGTGAATGCTGAAGAAGACCTGTTGAAATTCCAGGAGAAGCTGATCGACCGGTTTGGACCGGTTCCCCCGCAGACGCAGGAGTTGCTGAATACGATCCGGTTACGTCGCATGGCCCGTAGCCTTGGTTTTGAAAAAATCAGCCTGCGCAACGGCTTGCTTACAGCCACTTTTATTACCAATAGGGAATCGCCGTTTTATCAGAGTAATATCTTCACGTCAGTGCTCCAGTTTATTCAGATTTACCATAACAACTGCCGTATGAAGGAGGTGAACGACAGGCTGAGCCTTACCTTCCGGGAAGTTGATTCCGTTTCGAAAGCCATTCAGGCTTTGGTGCCATTGGAGGAGATGGTTTTGGCCTGTTAAATGGGAACAATATCGCGAAGACCCGGGGGCAAAGAGAGTGCTGATGATTGAGAGACTTTTTGTTCCTGAGTTCTTTTTGCGGAGGTGAACTTTTCAGGCATATTATGGCCTCAGTTTTGAAAAATCAGTTTTTGTTTTATAAAATTGACACTGAGACAAGCCGGCTTTTCCTCATCAATTTCGGGGTTTTGCTAAACAAAGTAATGAAGTCGTGTAAAAATTCCCTTATTACTTTATACGTTTCGGATCTTTTCCGGAATTATTATTCAGAGAATTCAAGGATACCCCCCTAACCAGATGAATATCACAGTATTATTTTGTTTTGATCATTGTTCCTGATGGCATATTCAAATACCTCTGACTATTCTGAGGCATCAAATCGACATTTTTATAGAAAGTTGAAACAACTTCATCTTCACGTTTTATTAATAACAGTCCTTGTGAAGAGTAGGTTATTCCTCCAATTTCTTTAGGAAACAGTTTTTTTGTATCATTTCTCGTTCTGATTCAGAAATTGTTTCAGGATTGAACACAGTAAGGTGTTTGATATTAAAATTGTCATTGAGAGTGAGTATTATCAGGTTATTATCGATATAAAAATAGTGCGATGGTGGCACTAAATCAAAGTCATATGAATTCAGGATATAACTTAATGATAAAACAAATGAGTTCCCTGCAGTATCGTTCTCAACTCCTCTGATAACAAATACAACATATTTGCTATTTCTAATATAGTCTCTGTTTATTGTATTAATAAAATTTCCGGATTCAATATAAAGTAAAGAATCAGTATTTACAGAATAAATGGTCTGACAATAAGTGTTACTTGTTCCTGAAAGGCACAGGAGAATGAAGAATATCTTGTACACGGGAAAGAGATTTTATTATCAATAGATTGATCTTCGGCATGAGGGGAAAATATGAAAGCTGTGAACAAAAAAAGTCGCCATCTTATTCCTTCAGGAGTAATGACAAGTACAGAATGGGAAATCGATTTTAAACATAATCTTCCTTTTTTAGGGTGGCCGGTGCCTGTTAAAGGCTTCTGACATAAAGATCTGATATTTTTCTTACATTCTGCCTGATTAAATACAATAATACGAAACAATCAGAATTCATGAAAAATCAATACCAGCGTAAAGATAACAAAGGCTGCCCGCCGGGCAGCCTTTGTTATTAATGATCGAAAACAAATTTTAATCGGCACTCACTACCATTCTGCTGATTTCCCAGGTTCCGGCTTTCGTGGAAGTGCTTGTATACTTGAAGGCGATTCTAATATCCTGGCCCTCGTATGCAGCAAGGCTGATATTGCTGGTATTGACAAAAGTCCAGGATGATCCGGTGGAGCGGGTAAAACCGGTGAGTTCCGTCCAGGATGCTGAATTCGGGTCGCCGGTTCCGCTATAATTGGTTGATACAAAAACTTTATAATCGTTCATTGTCTCAATGTAGTTGATTGCTTCACGGAAAACCATGTTTACACCGGTTTTACCAGCCAGGGAGATTGAAGGGGAAATCAACCAGTCTTCATTGGCTTCATAGCCCGGGTTAACATAGCCGGTCATGGTTACGCACCCTCCGTCAAATGTATCGCCAAACCATACCTGATCGCCGGTAACGCTGAACTGTGTAAAGGACCCAAGAGATTCATTAAATTCTTCTGTATAAAAACCGGTGGCAGGTACAATACCATTACCGTCAAGCCAGTAACCGCTAAGATTTTTGATACCTGGCAGGGAAAAATAGGATTCAAGCGTTCCAAGCACTTTTACCAGTTTACCTTGATTGCCTGGAACTGTCACCAGATTAAGAGCATCGCGGATAGCGCCTGAAGGTAGTTGAACCGGCATACAATTGAAAACATTGGTTTCCGCAGGTGAATCAGCTATCAGCAGATTTGAATTGGTCCTGAAAGGAGATGCAAAATTAGCTGCAAAGGGATCAACATCGGTTTCATAGGCCCCAACAATATATCCTTCGACCCAGACAGGGTCTGTTCCGGATGAACCGATACCTCGGGCAACATCATAAGGATCTTCAAAGGTACCCGAACCACTACCGGGAGGAGGAGGAATGATATTACTGAAATCCTGAATATCACTTGTATCGCGGATGGTAACCTGCCAGGTTGAATTGAATCTGGTAAGTATTCCGGTAATGGTGCCAAATCCCCTGGGAATGGTATCACTTGCAAAGTTTGCATAACTGCTTGTCCGCACAACGATTTCATTTCCAGCCTGATCGGTCATGGTGTGGTTCGACGCACTGTAAAGCTTAGTGGCCCATATATCTTTACCACCATCAGCAAAACGAACATTATTAAATGTTACAAGGGTGCTGAGGAGATCATCATTAACTTCATTTATAGCAATAACCCGGGGTTCAATTTCCTCGCCCGGAATGCTGTCACGGAAAATATGTAAAGGGATATAGGTCAGTGGTAACCCGTCAATCAGTCCATCCACCTCATATCCCAACTGGATCAATTCGCCGTAATCGCCGATATACATGCCTTGACACTTTACGAAAACCCTTTGTCCAACCCAGAATTCATTGCAGAGATAGGTTTTATCGAGCGAAAGTTCGATACCACCGGTTTCATCCTGGATTACCATTTTCTTATAGAGATTACCACTCTTGTCGTTTGCAACAACAATACCACTGATGATAATATCTTCCTCAATAAGTTCCAATCCGGTATATGTTGCTTTCAGATCCGCGATGGTAGTATTCCGGTCGAAATCAACCTTGGGAATATACATTTCAGGTACGTCAAATTCATCATCAACACAGGATGTGAACGTGGTTGATGCAAGGATCAATACAAGCCCTGCAAAAAGTTGCCAAATCTTTTTCATATATTTTGTTTGTTTTTTCATAATTGGGGATTAAAAGCGGAAGCCGATGTTCAGGAAAAATGTCCTTCCGAAGTAATAATATCGTTTTGGTTCGAATTTATTTATATTGGAATTCAGAAAATCAAACCGGCTTTGCTCATATCCGCCGGTAACAATTTCCTTATTATCGAGAAGATTGTTGATGCTCAGGTTCAGGTTAAGAAAGTATTTATCGAAAAGTCTGAATGATTTACCAATGGATGCATCAACGGTAAAGGCACTGGGTAATTTTTCCTGCCTTGTTATCTCATCAATCAATGGTGATTCCATATCATAAATGTAATCAATAGCTGCTGAGGTACGACGTTCCGGATTAAAATCAAGATAATTATTGTCGAAATAATTAACACTGACATCGACAAATAAATACCTGGGTCCGGAATATTTCAGCCCTAAGGAATAGGCAGTCTGAGGTGAACCGGGTACAAAGAAATATTTCTGATATATCAGCCTCCTGATATCGGGTTGCGATCCGTTTTCTACGGTAATGATAGCTGTAGGCCGATTTGTATAACGATAATTTCCCAGATTGGCTGCTGCAACAACTGCAAATGCCGGAGAAATCTTAACCTCAGCCCCGGCTTCGATTCCCTGGTGTACCCTGCTGATTCCATAGGTTGCATAGTTCACGAAAGTGCGCAGGTTATCATGATAAAAACTGGTTACTTCACTTTGGTTATTGAAAATCGTATGATAAATGGTAACCCTTGCTTTAACCAACGGTGCACGAAGATGATAACTCAATTCTCCACCTAAAATCTCTTCACTTGAAATAAAAGGGACCACTGCATCGCGGATGCGGGAAGAAAGGTAAGAGTTACGCAGATTAGGCGCCATTGTTAAGAATGCCGTGTTGAATTCGATAAAATGGCGACCGGTGATTTTATAGGTTGCTCCGGCTTTAATTGAATAATCGACGAAATTGTGTTTTTCTCCATTTCCGTATGAAGTTTCAGGGAAACGGCCATTACGCATAAAGCCCTCGCGCCAGAATGACGTATAGACTAGCTGCAGGCCGGCATAATAGTCTAGTCTTTGCGATGTAAAATTTGCGGTACCCCATAAATTCGCAGAGTTTTGATGAAGCTGATAGTCATAGCCGTATTTATCCCCTTCTTTAACTATGCGGTTTGGATTATTCAGGTCATTCTGGATGGTTGAATCGTTGCCAGGGAAATCGCGTTCGGCAAACTGATCTTTATCAACCCAGTAATTTCCACCCAGGATATCGTGAACAGTTTTATAATAACTGCCTGTGTTGGAAGCGTATTCGAATCCACCGTTAATTTTCGTGTTGTTATTTAACTCATGTACAATATTTGAAGTAAAACTGATCTGTTTTTGGTCGGTATGCCGGTTTTCAAGAATATAGCGGGCTTGCTCTCCTTCAAGATTCGCCAGCAAATTTTGCTGATAAAGATTATCCCAATTGATTTGTGCTGTGCCATCATCAGATAGCCAAACCTGTCTCATGTCTTCCTCAAGTTCAGGATTGTATAGTATCTGGCTTAGTAACTCGCCGGTTGATGGGAAATAACTAGGCAGGTAACGATAGTAGTCAGGACGTGGATCAGCGGCATTGTACCAGTTAAGTGCTGTTGTTCCTGTCTCGCCGAACAAATAAGTTACTGCATTGGTTAATTTTGTTTTTTCATTTATTTTCCAATAATGGTTAAAAATAACCACAGGTTGATTCATAATCCTTTCGCGTGCATTTCGTTTCTCGCCGTTCTGAAAACCCCAGTTCGGATTGTAGTAATTTGAACCGGTTATATTATAGGCTTCCTGAACGGAACCTCCCTGCATCCCCCTACGGACAGGTGCGGCAAAGGCCGATAATGAAATGCTGTGTTTTTTATTGAGCTCTTTTTCAATTCCAACGAACCATGACCATGCATCGTAATAAGTTCCCTCAACATAGCCTTCCTGCCCCCATCTTCTCGACCCACTGACAGTTAATGCCCAGCCATTGTCTAACATGCCGGTTGAGTGGGTAATCATGAGTCTGTTGGTATTTGTTTTGTTCGACAGACTGTAGGTGAGTTTGGTCTGTGCCCTATGTTGTGAGGCCCGTAAGATAATATTGGTGTTACCACCAACACTGCCGAAAGAAAATGAAGATGGTGCCAGTCCTGATTCAGAGACCTTATTCCGGGTAGCATCATTCAAACCGCCCCAGATAGCCCAGGTTGTACGACCCGTTTCAACATCACTTATGGGTGTATTACCGATGTATGTCAGGTTATAATCATTGTCATAACCACGCTTTCTGAAATACAGCGGACCAAACGTATATGAAGCAATTGAGGAAAAAATGTCGTCGCTTGAACTGAGCAATCCGCTGATGTCTTGTACGTTTGATTCATCTTCGGAGTCAAGAGATCCGATGTTAACTTCTGATAAGCCACCCGACTGTGTGCCGGAACCCAGCGCCGGAGACATTTTTATTGTTCCGAGTTCAATTTCCCCGGCTATCTTTACCTGTCTGATAATCAACAGGTAACCTTCACTGGAAAACTCTATCATAACATCACCGAAATTGATGCCATCGAGTTTAAATTTCCCATCTGCATCAGTTACTGTTTGTTGGGTTGCTACTTTCACCGTTACAGAAGGAATTGCTTTATCACTTTCCGAATCGGTTACCCGACCTGAAACTGTACCGGTTTGAGCAAACAATCCAAGCCACGGGCTGAATGCCAGTATCAGGATTAAAAGCTTTTGTTTCATGAGGATTTTTTTAGAGAGAATACGATTGTATTTTGAATTAGATGTCGTTTTTTTTGGGGTAAAAACAGCCAAATTAATAAATGTTTGCAAATGAACGAAAAAAAGCGGCTATGTTAAAATTTTTCTCATGAATAATATAATAAAAGAATTAACCTCCTGTTCTGTAGTTTAATGTAAGATTATAAATATATTTGTTGCCCCTTCCCGGAAAGGGTATACCGAGAAAACTAATTGCCTGATTATGATAATCTCCTCATTAAATTTCAGCCCGTTAAAGGTGCTTCTGATTGTATTGTTGTTATTCCCCGGCTTGTTGTCCGTAGCTCAGGAAAAGACCTACAAGGCATCATGTATTGCATTTTACAATGTTGAAAACCTGTTCGATACCATTGATGATCCGAATACCAACGATGCGGAATTTCTGCCCGGAGGAAGCAACCGGTGGACTACACAGCGCTATGAAGCCAAACTGGCCAACATGTCAAAAGTTATTGCCGGTATTGGTTCGGAAATGGTCAAAGGAGGCCCGTCTGTCATCGGTGTTTCTGAGATTGAGAACCGGGGTGTACTGGAAGATCTGGTGAAAACACCTGCATTAAAAAATACAGGTTATCAGATCGTTCATTTTGATTCACCCGACCGGCGAGGGGTTGACGTCGGCCTTCTTTATAATCCGGCGGTTTTTAAAGTTATAAATGCAACTTCCAACAGGGTTTATATGCCCGGCGATTCATCCTGGTTTACCAGGGATCAGCTCGTGGTGAGTGGAGAACTTGACGGAGAAATGGTCAGCATTATTGTTAACCACTGGCCATCGAGGGGCAATGGTCCTGAATACCGTGAAGCCGCTGCCAAACTCAGCAGGGCCCTGAGCGATTCTCTTGCCAGGGTTCATAAAAATGCGAAAATCTTTATTATGGGTGACCTGAACGATGATCCCACCGACAAGAGTGTTGCAAAGTTTCTGGGCGCTAAGGGAAAGAAAGAAGATGTGGCATCTGGTGACCTGTTTAATCCTTTCTGGCAACTCCATCGCGACGGGATTGGATCCCTCGCATACCGTGATTCATGGAATCTTTTTGATCAGATTATTATTTCAGAACCACTGCTTTCTGAACCCGGGAAAAACTGGAAGTTTTACAAAGCCAGAATTTACAACGAGAAGTTCCTGATTCAAAAAGACGGCCCCTATGCGGGGTACCCTTTCAGAACCTTTGCAGGAGGAGCCTATGCCGGAGGTTACAGCGACCATTTCCCCACATATGTATTCCTTATTAAAGAGAAGAACTGATGCATTACCGATTAACATCTTTTGGGTTTTTATTTTAATGAAATAGATATAATTTCGCATCTTAATCCGATATTTTGTGAAAGACAGTCTGGTAGTAATCCCAACCTTCAACGAGAAAGAGAATATTGAGCGTATTATTCGCAAAGTATTTTCGTTAAGTAAAGAGTTTGATGTCCTCATTGTTGAGGATAATTCCCCCGATGGTACCGCCGCAATTGTCAGGTCGTTGATGCCTGAATTCCAGGGTCGGTTGCATATGGAGGAACGGAAAGGGAAACTGGGTCTGGGTACAGCTTATATTCATGGTTTCAGATGGGCACTCAGCAGGGAGTATTCATTTGTATTTGAAATGGATGCTGATTTTTCACACAATCCCGATGATCTGCTGAAACTTTACGATGCCTGTGCAAACCAGGGAGGAGATGTGGCAATAGGATCCCGTTACATAAAAGGTGTGAATGTGGTCAACTGGCCTATGGGAAGGGTTTTAATGTCATATTTTGCTTCCTATTATGTCCGTTTGGTTACCCGGATGAAAATAATGGATACCACGGCCGGATTTAAGTGTTACAGGAGAAAATTGCTGGATACCATCGATTTCGACCGGATAAAATTTACCGGATATGCTTTTCAGATTGAAATGAAATATACAGCCTGGAAGCTTGGATTTAAAATTATCGAAGTTCCTATCATTTTTACCGATCGCACTGAAGGTGAATCAAAAATGAGCCGGGGTATTTTCCGTGAAGCAATCCTGGGTGTTATCCAGTTGCGTTTCAAGCGGATCAGACCCAAAAAGGCTGCCTGATCAGGATATGTTTTCCTTTATTTATTCTTACCTTTGCTGAGTAAACCCGATGGTTGTCGGGTAACCGATTGTTTTCCATGAAGAAAAAATTTCTGATTTCCGGAGCAACCATTCTGAATGAAGGCCGTGCTTTCATTGGCAGCGTCCTGATCAATAACGGTCTTATCAATTTTGTGGCTGAAGGAATTTTCCATCCCGATAGCATTGAAGGGGTTGATGGGGCTGAAATTATTAATGCAGAAGGGAAATGGCTTCTCCCCGGTGTAATTGATGACCAGGTGCATTTTCGTGATCCGGGACTTACCCACAAGGGAGACCTTCTTACTGAAAGCCGTGCCGCTGTTGCAGGCGGGGTCACCTCATTTATGGAAATGCCAAATACCATCCCGAATACCGTGACACAGGATTTGCTGGAGCAGAAGTACCGGCTGGCCAGGGATAAATCACTGGCAAATTACTCGTTTTATATGGGTGCTTCGAACGACAACCTCGCTGAGATTGTAAAAACAGATCCCAGAACAGTATGTGGTGTGAAGGTTTTTATGGGGGCATCAACCGGTAACATGCTGGTTGACAACCCGGTTACACTTGAAGGAATTTTTAAACATTCACCTACACTGGTTGCTGTACATTGCGAAGATGAGGAAACAATACGGTCAAATACGGCAATTTACAGGGAAAGATACGGTGAAATAATACCTATGAATGCGCACCCGAAGATTCGAAGCCGTGAAGCCTGCCTGAAGTCAAGCAAAATGGCTGTTGAGCTGGCAGTAAAGCACAACACCAGGCTACATATCCTTCACCTCTCAACTGCCGATGAATTATCGCTGCTCTCAAATAAACCTTCGAATGGAAGTAAGCGTATCACTGCTGAAGTCTGCGTTCATCACCTATGGTTTTCGGATCAGGATTATACCAGACTTGGTACCAGAATCAAATGGAACCCCGCTATTAAATCAGCAGTGGACCGCGATGCCTTGCTCATGGCATTGCTCGATGGAAGGATTGATGTTGTTGCAACTGACCACGCACCACATACCATTGAAGAAAAGGCTAAAACTTATTTTTCATGCCCTTCCGGAGGACCATTGGTTCAGCATTCACTGGTAGCCATGCTTGAATTGAGCTTTGAAGAAAAGCTTTCTCCGGCAAAGGTCGTTGAAAAGATGTGCCATGCTCCGGCCCGCATTTTCGGGATCGATCGCAGGGGCTTCATCAGGCAAGGGTACCATGCTGACCTGGTATTGGTTGACCCTGCGACACCATGGACTGTTATGCCGGAAAATATTTTATATAAGTGCGGATGGTCTCCCTTTGAAGGTCAGATATTTCATTCAGCAATAACCCATACTTTCGTAGGCGGTCATCTGGCATGGCATAACAATCATTTTGACGAATCCTGTATGGGAGAGCGTCTCTTATTTAACCGATAATAAATCCGAATACCCGTATTCTATGCAAAAACTCTGTTATTTCTTACTTGCTCTGATTTTACTTGCTTCATGTTCACGCACAACTGTTAAAAAGGAAAAATTTGAAGATGGAAAAATAAAATCAGAAAAAACATACCGGAAAATCGATGGAAAGCAACAACTGATTAAAGAAATTCAATTCCATTCAAACGGGCAAAAATATATGGAAGGCAATTATGAGAATGAGCTCAGGAACGGTCATTGGGTTTCGTGGTATAAAGACGGGAAGTTGTGGAGTGAAGGAGAATTTGTAAAAGGAGAGAGTCATGGGAAGCGCACAGTTTACTTTTCGAATGGGAAAAAATATTATGAAGGCTATTTTAACATGGGAAAGCGAACGGGAATCTGGATGTTTTATGATGAAGCCGGACAGAAGGTCAAAGAAGTGAACTACAGTGCCGGTCCTGTACAACCCTGAACGACCGGTGCATTCAGTGCACCGGTATACCTGACAAATAAAAGAAGCTGTCTCAAAAGTCAGGGATTGTCTATATTTCGACTACCCCGCCAAAGTGGGCAGCTTGTCCCGCCTTCTTCGGCGGGGGGCAAGCTGCTCAATATGACAATCGATTGATTATCAGACGTCAGGCTGAGCAGTTCCGATAGCTATCGGAACGAAGCCTATACTAACTTATGAGATAGCCTCTTAATATTCAGATAAATTGATAAACAGGTTTTTGCTGTTTAATCAACTACAATGACAAGATATTTGGATGCAGACCAGAATTCTTTGGCGTTTTTAATAACCAGACTGTCTACAGATTTTTCGCCATAAATTTTATAGGACTGGGTGGGATGTGTCGTAATAACACTGGCTTTTTTCTTCAGTACAGGGATTGACCTCAGTTTGGTGATGTCTACACGGGTAAAGTAGTCACGGTTAAAGTCTTCTTTCAGTTTCTTGTTCCTTCCGATACCGGCAAATCCTCCTTCCATGGTGATGATCTTCTGGTCACGGAGTTCTTTTTTGGTGCCGATGACATAATAGGCGGTATTCAATTCTTCTGTTTTTTCACTGATGGTCTGTGATTTAGCCTTTCCCTCTGAAGCCAGGTTCTCAACATTGGAATTCAGAATTTCTATCTGGATGTTCATCTTTTCCAATTGTTCACGTAACTGGGCGATCTGCCCGTCTTTTTCTTCAATCTGGCGGGTCATACGTTCAACCATTTGCTCCAGAGCAACCACCTTGCCATTTGATTTTCTCAGTTTTGACTTCAGTTCGGCGATGGTTTGCTTGTTTTTCTGAAGCATTTCGTAAATCATATTGATATCACGATTAATCTGCTCTTTTTGGTCGGGTTGAAGTTCTCCGTCAGCATTCGCGCTTTGCGAAATAATCATCTCCGCTTGCTTTATCGAGTCCAGATTGGCCTGAATCGCATTGAAAGATGTCAGATAATCCAGAATGGTAGTGTCTTTGGTAAAACCAATGGTAAGAAGACTGTCATAACGTGTTTGAAGGGACTCATATTCCTTTTTCTTGCTATTACATGCGAAAAGGAAGGGGATCATTAAAGCAATGAAAATCAGTTTTTTCATATTGCAAGGGTTTATGTGATTTAAAGGGGCAAAGGTAAGATAAATTGTGAAGAATTGGTTTTATCGATTGACTGTATTCGTGTTTGAGGAACGCTGAAAATTATTAATAGAGCTCTTTGATAATATCAATTTTTTCTACTGAAGCAGAACATCTTATTGTGATCTCAAGCAGTTTATCCTGATTATTCCATACCCAATCTTTAGGGCTGGCATAGGAAGATCCGACTTTAATGCCGGCAGGTTTCGACAACAGGTTATGCACCTTCAGGGTTATATGGTTTGCCGGGTAACCGAAAAACCCATTGTCTTTCGGCTTGCTGAGATTCAGGCAGAGTGATTTCCCCTTTTCCTCGGCAGTGAATTCAAAAAGCTCATAATCCCCTTTTTCAAAGGCAAACGGACTCTCCCCGTCATCGTTGTATAGTTTGTAATGGCTATTTTTAACCGTGGTATCTGAATAAAAATGCAGGTCAAAAGTTTCCAGAGAATAATCAGTTGAACTCACTGCCTTTTGCGTCATCGGGATAAAGGATCCTCCTTTGACAAATACCGGAATATTTTCAATCGTAAGAGGAACTGTAATTTCAGCCCCACCGGCAAAGATTTCGCCCGTGTTGAAGTTGGTCCACTGTGATCCTCCCGGAAGGTATACAGACTGTTCGGTCAGGCCTGGTTCTTTTACCGGTGAAACAAGGAAGGCGTCCCCCCACATATAGGCTTTATCGTAAGTTAGCAGTTCCTTGTAGCTGCTTTCATTGAAAAAGAGTGGGATCATCAGTGGCTTTCCGGTCTGGTTGTTTTCAAAGGCCATATTATAAATGTATGGCATCAGCTTATACCTGAGCTCGATGGATTTTTTAGCCCTGGCCATGGTGATTTCATTCTGGAATACAGGTTCCGCCGGAATATGTTCCTGTGCATGTGGTCGGTAAACAGGCTGATAAACACCGTATTGCAACCAGCGGGTGTACAATTCATTGTTGATGGTATCTCCTCCTGCAAAACCACCAAGATCGGAATGCATATAAGCAAGTCCCTGCATTCCCATTTGTAATGATATTTCAGGCTGGGGAACCAGCCCGCCCCAACTTCTGTTCACGTCTCCGGTCCAGGGGATGATTCCATATCGCTGTGAACCGGCATAACCGGCACGCATTAAAATAAATGGCCTTATATCCGGAAAGTCCTGCCGGTAACCTTCATAAATCAGACGGCTCCATTCATGCCCGTATGAATTGTGCAGTTCATCTGCCGAACCGTTTATATGTTGCAGGCCCGAAGGGTGTACTTCAGGTTCGCCCAGATCGCCCCACCATCCTCCGATGCCCTGATCAGTTAACTTCCTGTATATATTCCAGAACCAGGCTCTAGCTTTCGGATCATAAATGTCTATCAGCCCGGTGTTTCCGAAGTAAAAGTCATAAGTATACGGATTCCCTTTGCCGTCAGTCGCCAGAATTTGATTTTCAACCGCTTCCTGCCAGCGCTTTGAGGTTGTCAGGATAAACGGTTCCGTTACGAGAATGGTTTTGATCCCTTTTTTATTGAATTTCTTGATCATCTGGGCGGGCTTCGGAAAACTGTCGGTAAACCATTCAAGGTTACCCATCGTTCCCTTAATCTCTTTCCCGAACCAGTAAATATCAATGATTACTGCATCCAGCGGAATGTTGGTTTTAAAGAATTTCTCAACGGTGGCTTCAGTTTCAGCCTGTGAATGATAACCAAAACGGCTGCTGAAATTGCCGAATGCCCAACGCGGCGGAAGCGGCTGGCGACCGGTTAGGCGTGTATACTGCTGAACCAGATGATACCAGTTATCGCCGGCAATTACATAATAATTAGGCGTTCCGCTGACAGTTTCGTAAGTGATTTCATTGTTCTGGTGACTGTCAAGGTCCAGAAATCCACTACTGGCATTGTCGAATAATACTGCATACTGTTTTGAGGAAAGAAATAGTGGCAATGTATAATTCATCAATCCCGAACGTGTTTCATAGCCGTAATGGGCCCGGTTATATAATTGTAGCCGGTTTCCCCTGCGATTCATGCCCAATGCCCTTGCACCACCCCCATAAAGGACCTCCTCTTTCTCGATCGAAAAATTAAGAAATTCCAGGGAATCTGTACCGGTATAACCCCTGTTTTCACAAATCAACAATTTATTGTTATAATAATAGGCTATTTTAAAAGGTGCTTTTGAAATTCTAAGGTTGATACCCTTTGACTTGACCGTGATATTATTCCCTTCTTCAACCAGCATAAAGTCGACTCTTTCCGCCTTCATGTCTGTGGCGAAGGAGAAATTTTTCAAGGCTTTCCCGGAAGGGTAGAAAATGGTGTGTATCGTGAAATCATTGAGCGGTGCTATCAGGTATTTCCCGTCGCTGACCTGTATCTCGATGTTCTCGCCCAGCACCTTGATGCTGCTGAATTGCCTGTTTGATTGCTGTCCGTTGGAAATAAAGGCAATGAAGAGGAATAATAGAGTAATGGTTTTTTTGATAACACAATGCAATCTCATGGGACTGGTTTTGGATTTTATATAAAGGGGCTTAAAGTTAATAAAAAAACAACGACCTGAGTATGCTTCCATTCGGAGTAATAATCAGGTTAGCCGGTAGTGTCGGATGAAACACAATGATTCTGTTTGCCATGGGCAGAAATGAAGGTTTTATCAGGTTTTTTCTGAAAGCAAATCCCATGTCCGGAAAACCGGAAAAGTTCAGACCGGATTCTTATATACAGATTATCAATTTATTACGGGATATTATGATTTTGAACCGGTATTTATCGGTAAGTAAGCTTTCTTTTTAATTTTTCTGAACAAATTCAGGCTTACATTTGCCACAAATATTTAATTTATGAAGGTTTCAGGCAGGATTTTCCTCAGCAAAGGGCGTGATGTAGCGGTAAGACGTTTTCACCCATGGGTTTTTTCAGGAGCAATTGACAGGGTAGAAGGGAAACCTGAAGATGGTGATATTGTTGAAGTTCTTGATTTTTATGGTAGATATCTTGCCATGGGTCATGCCTGTACAGGCTCGATAGCCGTTAAACTTTTTCATTTCGGATCTGATACTCCCGGATCAGACTTCTGGAAGGGTAAGCTATATGATGCTTACAACTTACGTAAATTGCTGGGCTTTACAAATAAATCTAAAAGTAATGCCTACAGATTGGTATTCAGTGAAGGCGATGGGATGCCAGGTTTGGTAATCGATATTTATAACTCAATAGCTGTTATCCAGGCGCACAGCACCGGCATGTACCTGTTAAGGAATGAATTGGCGGATGCTCTTCAACATGTTTATGGAAAAAAACTGAAAGCGGTTTACGATAAAAGTTCGGAAGCATTGGATAAGTCGGGTGGCAAATCCGAAGGAGATGGCTTTCTCTTCGGGAATATTGATTCAACTGAAATTTTTGAAAATGGCCACCGTTTCTCCGTTGATTTTATAAATGGCCAGAAAACAGGTTTCTTCCTGGATCAGCGCGATAACCGGGCTTTGCTGGCACGATACGCTAATGGACGGAATGTACTCAATGCCTTTTGTTATACCGGTGGTTTTTCGGTCTACGCATTGGCTGCCGGCGCTACCCGGGTCACTTCCCTGGACAGTTCACGCAGGGCAATAGATGTTCTGCTGGAAAATTTACATTTCAATGGATTAGATACTTCAAACCATGAAAGTATTATAGCCGATGCGAAAGCTTATCTGGGAACAATATCCGAAGATTTTGATCTGATTGTACTTGATCCGCCTGCTTTCGCCAAACGCCATTCCGACCGTCATAAGGGGCTTCAGGGATACAAATTCATTAATACAGCAGCAATCAGAAATATCCGCTCTGGCGGGCTGCTTTTCACCTTTTCATGTTCACAGGCCATTGACAGTGAAATGTTTACATCAATGATTATGTCATCGGCCATTGATGCAAGGCGTAACGTTCGCATCCTTCATCATATGGGCCCTTCTGCCGATCACCCTGTAAGCATTTTCCATCCGGAAGGGGCTTACCTGAAGGGGTTGGTGTTGATTGTGGAATAAGTCGGGCGAAGTTTGTAAAAGCAGATTTTCGGTTTCATCCAAGATCAGAGATTAAGAATTTCTTTGATGATGAAACGACAGATATCCGATTCACCTGTGGTAAGGATAATTGAATGGTAGAATTATTGGGCTACCTGATTGCTTGGAATCAAGGTAAATAAATATTGATTTTTCATAAAGCCTGATTTTCTTTACAGGAAGGTACTCTGGGCACCGGACTCCGGGAAGTATCGCAATCAATTCCGAATCAGTAGAATAGAGGAGAACCCATCATTTTCCGGAAAGGGTTCTGGTTCCCATGTTAATAACTTCCCAATGCTTATGCGGGATACCGCTGTCTTGAGTGCCTAAAGAAATAAAATCAATAACTGCATCCTGTTACCCGGGATAAATACTACCCTTTCTGAAATTCTTTGATCAGAAATGTTCACCTCTTCAACACCTTCATCACCCTCACTCCATCCTGACATACTAATTTTACCAGATACATCCCCTGAGCAAGATTTGACTTCCAATGAATGGAATGGGCTCCACAATTTGCAAATCCATTGAAGATTGTGGTAACAGGCTTCCCGTTCAGGTCATAAGCGATGAGTGATATATCTGAAGCTCGTTCAAGAGTAAAACCAAGAATGGTTTCATCTGAATATGGGTTTGGTGAAACGGTAAACAAGGCTTTAGTCAGCGAAGTAAGACGGGTTTGAACCTCTTCTTCAACTTTCACTTCAAGATTGATTATCAAGTCATTCAGGAAGTAATCTTTAATGGTCATGGTGGTCATATGACTGCCAAGACTTAAGGCGGTAGTATTGAAAATTGCTGATAGTGTTCCTGGGGTGTTTCCTACCAATAATCCTCCGGCCACATCGGCATATACCCAGTGAATAGTGTCAGGTATCTCCACAGTATAAGGATTGATTTCTGTATTGTGAGAGGAGAGCTGGAGCGTAACGGTGTCGGAGGTATTCTGTTCCATCACCATGGTTATCTCAGGTGGATTTGACACAAGGAAGGGAGGATTCTGTACCATTTGGAGTGTATTCAACAGGTTAAGACGGCCACCGCTGACAGTTTGACCTTCAAGGGCTTCCAATGAATCAACGGATGCAATAAGATACCGTTTGAACTTAGAGGCAAGCAGTGCAGGATTTTCTTCATAAAGCTGCAGGGTGGTCTGATCGGCAGCTGCGTACATAAGGGCGACAGAGCCGGAAACGAAAGGAGACGACATGCTGGTTCCGGATTTATATCCATAGGTATCACCCTGTCTTGATGAGTAAATACTGGTTCCGGGAGCACCCAGGTCTATGCTGTTGATTCCCCAGGCAGCCTGCGAATTACGGATATCAGTATTGGTAGTATTGGTCACTGCAATGATGGATTCGTTGGTCATGGCTGTCGGAATATCACCGTTGTTATCAACGTCCCAGCCAATATTGGCAGTTGAAGCTACATTCAGAATTCCAACAGATCCCAGTGAATCATACATTGCCCCCCAAAGCGGGAAATCTTCCGGATCCCCCGCATCAACACCAAAGGAAGAATTGGTTACTACTACGAATGCTCCTTCTGCCCCACCGGTTTCACTATACCGTTTCCGCATATCAAACACATAATCGTAAGCAACCACAACAATTGCTTCGTTGGTGCCTGAGCCGGCGATGGGCATCAGATAGGTATTGTAGGCCACACCAGTGACTCCGGTATTGTTGTTGCCTATGGCTGTAGCAATTCCTGCAACATGGGTGCCGTGATCACTTTGCTGCATATTGCCGCTGTTCATGTAAGCATTCCAGCCATTGTAGTCGTCAATGTAACCATTCCCGTCGTCGTCAACACCATTGTAGGGGGTTTCAAGCCGGTTTTTCCAGAGTTTCAGATCGGAGTGGCCAAGGTCAACCCCGCCATCAATCATTGCCACCACAATTGTATCGCCATTGGCTGTCAGCCCACCTGTTGTTATATCCCATGCATAGGTAGCTTTAATATCTGCACCGGGAGTACCATTCATCTGACCGGTGTTTTTCATCCCCCATTCATTGGTAAAGGAAGGGTCGTTTGGGATTGTTTCCCTTTCGCTGACCTTGTGATTAAACTGGGCAAGACTGACTGAAGGATGCAGCCTGAGTTTATCAAGTAATGCTTCAGGGTCGGATACCAGGCTGTCGAACCGGAAAAGCCAGATGTTCATTCTTTTTGACAATCGCCGGTCAAGCCTGAGTCCTGTGTTTGAAAAACTGTTCATCAATTCAGGGATCAGCATCTCAAAGTCAGCATGTTTGAGCTGCACTAAAAGCTGATATGGTTCCCTTTCAGGAATGGCAGGCTGTGTATACACCATCTCAGCAGTAACAAACAGTATAATAAGTATTAAAAAAAATCTCATCAGGTCAGGGAATAATTCAAAGATGAAAATTTGCCAAAAAGCAGGCAATTGGTGTAGTAACGTTCCTATCGGTTATCTGATTACAAGCCGGGTTGAAAATATCTTTGATCCGGTGCGCAGGTTAACCATATAGAATCCTTTGGCGAAGCCGGAAACATCAAGCGTTCGGGTTTGCATCCCACCTGCCAGGCCATTAATAGCTTCGTGCTTCATAAGGGATCCTGTACTATTGTATATGAACAGATCAGCAACTCCGGAATCTTCGTTTATGAAGTTCATGGTTGTGATTTCAGAAGCCGGGTTCGGAGAGAAATAAAGCTCTTCCGGATGATCAGTAAGCTGCACTGTGTTATTGTAGATATTGATGGTGTCGTTATACATCAGTAAAACTTCATAATTTTCGGTTTCCGTTGAAAAATGAAGGGTATCCATGGCAAAAGATGCCATAGGCTCCATAAATACAGGTTGAATCAAACTTACAACCACCTGAATAACCTCACCTGGAAACATAGTACGGGGCATCGGATCCCAGAACCAGGTTTCCCAGAACCATTCTCCATTCTGAAGTACAATAGATCCCGAATAATCGAAGGAGGTCAGCACTACATCATGGTCAGTGGTATTGATGATTTCAAAAAACTTGCCTTCATAAGCCTGGGTATCGTCTTCAAATATAAGGGTGTCAGGTACAACCTGAAGTTCTGATTCAGTAATGGTAAAAGGAAGGGTAACTTCAGAAAAGAGGTAGTTCGAAGCAGTCGCCTTAAAAGTTATGTTCCATGAACCTCCAGCCTGTCCGGGAATGCCGCTGTATATACCATCGCTGCTTAGGCTCATGCCAGATGGGAGAGGCGGGCATGTGAGACGAAATGATGAGCCGGGTATGATATTGGTTGATCCTGAGATATTAGTCACCAGATAATTACTTCCATCACCTGCCGAGATACCGGCTGCCCAGTCTGATGAGGGTGTAATTCCATTACCATAATGGAAGATAATGCTACCATCGGGATAAAGTGTTACAGCAAAATCATTGTCGAAAGATGGATTGTCGAATTTTGAGATCTTCCACCGGAAAGTTGCATGGGTCGCATCTCCATCGTAATAGATTCCATCGTTATATTCCGGATAAATCATGAGGTCGGTGCCATAAGGTGTTATGGCTCTGGCCGATATTAATGCTGCTTCGCTCCTGATATACTCGAATTGTCCACCGAAAGCAATGGAACCATCGGTGGTAATCACCAGGTTTTCATAGGTTTCACCATAAAAAGGGAATGCAAAATCAATTACCTGCAAGGCAAACCCATCATCATTGTTATTTGGGATCAGCTGATTAGAAATAATGGCGGGAAACACAGCCTGATCATCATTTTCGGTGTATTCCTGTAATAATGCCCATGTATAAGGAGAAGGAGCCCCTGAGGCTTCAAGCTGAAAGGAGTATGGGGTGCCGATATGGGCTGCGGGTAGTTGCTCTGTAAGAATCTGTGCGGGAATGAAATCAACCGGCGCATCAGTCCAGACCCAGGTAGTATCATTGTTTATTAACTGGATATTCGACATCTGACTCTGGAATTCGAGGGATTGATCAAGCACGTTTACCGAGTGGCTGGTCACTTGACCTGAATCGTCATTCTCAGGATCCTGTTCAATTACCTGAAGGAAAAACCTGGATGTCTGTTGTGGTGATATGAAGCTGAGCAGAGGAGTAATGTCCAGACCAATTTCAATCGATTGATCAGCTTCGGAGGAACCACCCTGCATATAATAGTCACCCCCCTGGTTGCAGAACATCGGGAATTCCATTACATGAGCCGGTTTAGTATCAGTTGTGTTTGGAGATACACCGACGGCGATCCTGATCTTTTGTCTCGAAGTATGTTTCAAAGTCGTTTTCAGGGTCAGCTGCGGTTCATAATCGGCACGGGTACGGATAACATGCAGCAGGTTATTCCATATGCCCCCTTCCGAAACGTTCAAAGCCAGGGTGCGGTACATGACATAAACCTTGCCACCGTTCCCGAAGGTTTCACCCCAGCTGTTAACCATCAGAAGACCGCCGATTTCCCAGTCACGCAGGTCAACCTGACCATCGCCGGTAATGTCGAGGTTATTGGTATATTGACCATCGTTGTTGAAATCGAAACGGATGTTGTCATCGTAACCCACAAATGTCATAGCATGGTTCACTACTTCACCCCATCCGGTGATTACCAGTTTTCCGGCATTTGGTGTTCCTGCTGGGAGATAATTCATACTGAATACATCTGATACTCCCGCAGAGAAATTGGCAAGGCCCCCGGTAGAGGAACCATCAAGCCGGTCATAAAGCCATTGTTTCAGGGTAAGGAGTCCTTCTTCATCAGAAACATCTATGGTCATAACCTCGAGCATCCGGTTGCTCATTCCTGACATATAATTATCATAACCGCTCATCCAACGGCGGTCGCCGCCTGACGAAAGGGAGCCTCCGTAAGTTTCAACATTCGGACAGCCGTTGGCAGCAATAATTTGCCAGCCATCAAAATACCATGAACCACCTCCTTCGCCTCCGTTAAGGAAATCCCAGGTATAATGTGTGGGGTATTGGTTTGTAGTTGTGTTGGCAGCTATACCACGCACATAATCCATCTCGTAGGTAAAATTGTATCCGATGCCACTGGCTTGTCCGCAACTACCACCATCCTGGCTGAAAACCGGCCTGAACCAGGGTAATGTGGAATTATCCAATGTAGTTGGGAGGTCCCGGCTTCGTTGTGCTGATGTCATTGTTAGTTCCCGGGTTGAAGCAATCCGGGTGTAATCATCAGCTGTGAGTTCGCGCAGACCACCTGCCAGCCAGGGATCACCATCAGGATCGGGATTAACATTGATAAGTCCCTGTGCATTTGCCAGTAAGGTAAACGCGGTTACTGCAATCAGAGTAAAAAGATTTTTCATGGTGAGTTTATTTATTTTTTTCGTATTTATCCTGAAACATCCATTCAGCATCGGTACGCACCTGCTTGTCAACACTGATTTTGTTGATTTTTGCCTTACGTTTTATCTCTTCCATCCATTCAGGTGTTCCCCTGATACCCATTTCATAATAAAGTATAAGGTCCCGTTTATTGGTGTACTTATCCGGATTGCTCCTGGCGTCATTATAAAACAAATAATTGGCTTCCTGGTTTATGCGGTCTGATAAACTTATATTCATTGCTACTGATTCCTTATACATCCTTTGAAATTCATCATCATAAATCCTTATTTTATTCGAAAAAAATTCAATGGGATCTTTGTAACCCGGATAAAACAGGTCATAGAGTTGTTCATCAAATTCCCAGGCGAATGAATGGATGAACCGGCCAGTAATCATAATAAGGATGATGTCACGCGTCAGTATTTCATTTCTGAAATCAGTTGATGTAACTACACCTCCGGTTGAACCGTCCTGATGCGTTATGTTCTTGTTATAATACCAGAAATCACATTTACTGAACACTTCAGATGGTATGCGGTTATTGAGCCAGTTGAAATAAAAACTGTCGCCGACAACCAGTACATTGGGTTTGATTTTTGCAGGACCTTGCCGGAATTGTATAACCGGATTTGCTGTTTTGGGATGTGGTATGCTGAAAATCAGATTCATGGCGAGACCAATATCATAATCCGGATGCCGTGTAGTATCCAGAATTTCATTACGGACAATTTTCATATCCGGAAGGTCGATCCCTTCAAGGGCTTCAATGTACCTTAGTGTAGTATCGGCGGCAATTGCAGCCCCATAGTAACTCCAGTGTGTACCGCATTGAGGGAATAAAGGATATTCAGTATCCCCTTTAAGTGAAATAAAATATTGATTCAGGTCAAGAACATTAACTCCCGCTAGTGTAAGCTGATCACTTAATGTTTCATAATTTGAAACGGACTTTTCGGCACCGGCAAACCTTGAAGGTAAGAGGTCAGGGTTGAAACTGCCTTTCCCTGGTTCAAATACTACTATCAGGGATTTTCCGAGTTTTGCCAGCGTGTCCTGGGCTGCTTTCAGCTTGAGGGCTTTTTTTTCCCATACTGAGTCACCGATATAATAGTGTCCTAGGTGTTCCCTGATATAATCTTCCTCGAACAATTCATTGTTTCTTCCTATGATGACACCTTCAGCATTGGCCTGTCTGAAAAAGCTGTAGTTAAGCTGATTGTTAACCCTGACGAATGAGTTTCTGAATCCGATGTGCTGCTCCAGACGGCTGTTGTAATCCTCCTGAAATGTCGCGTTCAGCCATGATTTCCAGGTAAATTCACCAAAATCCGGTTTTTCGGGCATTTTAAAAGCACCTGTAAGCTTTTTCTCAGAGATCAAACCGAATTTCCCCTGCAAACCCGGAAGAACCATAAACAGCATGATTACTGTAAACAGCAGATACTTTAACCAGCCAAAGCTTTTGCCGGAATCAGGTTTCATTCAACTTTTTTTTTACAAAGTTACAACAACCGGTTTTCAACGGAAGAACATTATACAAATTAGTTTGAGGTTCTGATGATTTTTTTTACCAGAATTCCCGAATTAATTCTCAGTATTACAGTCAGAACACCGGGTCCGGTTGTGTTGAATTCCGGAGTCAGGCTATATTCCCCTTCTGGAACTATGTTGTTTTCATTATAAATATACAGTACCCTGCCATGCATGTCACAGATGGTGACCTGTACAGGCGACGGATCCGTGAGAATATAAGCGATTTTCAGATCATCCCGGCCAGGGTTCGGATAAACGGATAAGCTGGCTGAGTATATTTCTTTACTTCCTGAAGCCGTTGGAACAGCAAAAACAGGCAGAACTATATAATCCAGACGGGAGCAATCTTCGCCGTTAGAAACACTGTAATCTTTAATATATTTCCATGAAAAGGGGTGTTCACCGGCTGTCACTCCATATTTGGCCTGGGTCCAGTTCCAGTCTCCAGCCCATTTCCCCATTTCCCCATCTTTGGTATTGAAATGCAGGAAGTCATAACCGGCCTCAGATGAAACTTTAAACCAGAAAGAAACGGTATCGGCAAAGGCCACATTCCAGTTTATCGTAAGGGCAGATAATTGGTTATCTGTGATGATTCCGGAACGGGCGCACCAACCACCCTCCCAGGCATATCCTTGTTCGGGAGCCCAGGGTGCATTTCCGCCGGTTTCCCAGTCAAAGGTTGTGAGGTTACCATTTTCAAAATCTTCAACAAGGATTCCGGTGAAGAATGGAATGGTTTTCAGGTAACTGAACTGGTGGTCGCCGGCAACGGAAAGATTGATCTCAATCAGGTGATAAAGAGGTGTTTCGGGCGCCAGGCTGACTTCAAACAGAAGGTGCCAGATTTCTCCAGGGTTAAGGGTGTCAATGGTTCCGCTGTCGGAGGCTATCGAAAGGAAAGGGTCCCACGATGTAATAAGTGCTGAGGCATTGGTTAACATCGCACCCCCGGCGTTTCTGAGGTTGATCGCCAGTTGGGCCGTTTCCCCGGGTTCAAGTACGCCGTTGTTTCCATCAATTACAATAGCTCCGGCTATTTCAGTCACGGCACGGAATGCTGTGAGCAGCAATGTCCTGCTCCAGTTGCCTTCGGCTGAATTGCCGTTCAGGATGAATGTTGCCTGGTGCTCGTTGGGTACCATTTCATCGGCGAAAAACCGGAAGGCATTGGCTATCGTTATTGATTCTCCCGGATCCAAACCTTCTATAGAGGTCTGAGTTATTAAAAGTTCGAAATATGGGTCGAAAGAATTCAAAGTGAAGGTTGTTGGCCCGATGAGAAAACTATTGAAATTAGTTATATTGAGTGTCATAAAGCAATCTTCACCAAAACCAATGTTGTTATCATTGCCGGCTATAATCTCATATTCCATCATCAGCCCTTCCGTATTCAGATACAGGGTTTTACTGTTTTTAAGGTTGTTTTTATCGGTTACACAAATTGTAACGGGCTGATTGCTGATTAATTCATCTGTTTGTCCTGACAGCACACCATCTGCAGATAAAATGATTCCCGGATGACGGGTCATTGGAGTAAATCTGACCAGCTGATCTGTGGTTGGCGTGAAATCAGGGTCATAAGTCATAATCTCATAGTTTTCTCCATCACCGGCTGATATTCCTGCAAACCTTTCAATGTAGCCCGGCACATTGCAGTTACCATAGTTAATTTCAATTTTTCCATCGGGATAAAGTCTGGCTGTTGCATTGAAAGTGGCACCGGAAGCCCCGCTAACACTCAGTTTCCACCGGAAGGTAACATAATCAGGTGACTCTTCATACCACACACCATCGCTCTGGCCTCCGTCAACCAGAAATGGATTCGACATTGAAGGTGCAATCATAGGTGTCTGGATGAAGTATGTTCTGCCCTCAATATAGTAGGGCCAGGGGAGCAGTGAATTCTCAAACATCAGGTATCCGTCGGCAGTTGCATAGACTTCGTTAAAATCCTGCCCGAAGTAAGGGAATGAGAAAGGTAGCTCCACTTTGGCCTTGCCATTATTGTTGGATGACAACTGAAGTAGCTGGGCAGCTATCTGAGGCATAACGGAAGTTGAATCAAAACGGTCGTAATCTTCAACAAGGTGCCAGCGGTAAGGTAGTGTACCCCCGGAAGCCTGCATGGTATATGAATAATTGCTATATAGCTGAATGGGGTCAAGTGTTTCGGTAGTTACAAGTGCTGGATCGAAATTCAGGGTGGCATTGACCCCTACCATGGTGATGTTGTCATTTACCAGCGGGAGTTCATTAGTCTGGCTGTTAATAATGGTGCCTCCGTTGGTATAATCAACCAGGGCAAAGCTTTCCAAAGTGCCTGTTTGTGAACCGAGGGGATCATTTTCCTGAATAAGAATAAAAAATTTTGCTTCTTCACCCGGATTGATATATTTCAGCAATAAGTTAAGATCAAGCCCGAATTCAATATTCTGAATACCTGATCCTCCCTGCATGGGATTACACCCTCCCTGGAAATCAAAAATCGGGAAATGCAGAATATGATCAGGTTCAAGAGCATCCGGATTTGATGATACACCGGCCATAACCCTGATAAGGTCTCGACAGGGGTATGTGAGGCTTACTTTCGCTGTGAGCTGCGGTTCATGGTTGTCGCGTACGTCAATTACTGCAACGGTATTGTTCCAGATTCCACCCTGCTGCCACTGATCCGCTACAGATTTATACATCATATAGGAAAATCCATTGTCACCCCAGCCGCTGATTGAACCATATGTATTGGCCATTTTAAAACCACCGATCTCCCAGTCTTTCATATCAACCAACCCGTCAGAATTGATATCAATACTGTTGGTATATACTCCATCACCGTTGTAATCCCAGCGTATGGAGTCGTTATATCCAACAATCGACATGGCATGGTTGGCTGAATTACCCCATGCATGTATCACGTGTTTTCCGGCTTCCGGGGTTCCTTCAGGGAAAACTGAAGGTGGATGGGTAAATTCAGCATAAAAGCAACCCAATCCTCCCGCTGAAGATCCATTTCCATGATCATAAATCCAGTTTTTAAGTGTTTGTAAACCATCAACCGTATTTACTTTTATGGAATAAACCTCGCTGAGCCGGTTGTGCATGGCATTGTAGTACAGATCATACCCGTTCATCCATCGGGATGCCCCGCCGGTCCCCATCCCGCCATAATCGGCAACTGTCGGATTGCCGGCGTGTTTCACGATTTCGAAAGTTTCAAAGAAACTGACGCCTCCATCACTGCCATTGTTTACAAAATTATAGGCAAAATGCGTAGCATATTGGTTTTCAGGTAAATTTCCCGGTACGTTTCTCGCATAGTTCATTTCATAAGTAAATACAACCCCGATACTGCTCGCCTGTCCACACTCAAGACCAACCTGGGCTATCAGGGGTCTGAACCAGGGCTTGCCGGAGTTATCAATTGCATAGGGCAGCAATCGCTTTGTTGCTTCTTCGGGTAATCTCAGCACGGGCAGCTGCGACAATTTGAGTGAATCGTAGCTGCTCATGGGTGAGAGTTGCGGAAGACCTGAGGGTGTTAATATCTTTTGACCAAAGCAAAATAATGATGGAACAACGGTAATCAACAGGGATAGAAAAAGAGTAAAAAACGATTTTTTCATGATCGGGAAAGATTTAATTATACCGGACTGTGAAAATAATAATTACTTTGATATGCATTAATTAATCAAGTGCTATTTTGTAATTATCTTCATCAAACCTGGAATGAATTTTATGCTGATTCACAAATAACAGATGGAATTTATCTAAAGAAGATAAAAAAAACCTGCCTTGAAAAGGGCAGGTTTTCTGTTTGTACTTTTACGATTATTTTATAATAAGCTTTTGATTTAATATCCCAACAGGGGTTTCAATACTCAACAAATAAACACCGCTGCCAATATCCGGTTTTAAATTCTCAGTATGTGATTGGCCGCTTAATTGAATTTTACCGGTGTAAAGAACTTCACCTGAAGCATTTACTATTTTTATCGTTGCCGGGCCCCTTGATGCGTTGGTTATCCTGAGTGTGAATTCTCCTTTACTTGGATTCGGAAAGATACTGAGAAAAGCATTGGTTGAGTTTTCATCAATACCTGCACATGCATCAACAGTTACCTGGATGGACGAACTTCCTTCACAGCCATTTTCATCGGCCACAGTTAAAGTGTAGTTCGTTGAATTGACACCCTGCTCCGCTGCGTTGATCAACATACTGTTGTCAGTGCTTCCATCAGACCAGCTGTAGGTTGCAAAAGTGCCATCAACAGTAAGATTAAGCAAATGTGTAATACAAATAGTGGTATCATTGCCCAGTGTAATAACCGGTGAGTTGATGGTCACATTGTATTCTGCCATTGCATTACAGCTTGTTGCCGTAGTGGTCTGAATGAGTGAGAGCATGCCCTGTCCGTTGGATCCCCAGTTTACGGTTATTACATCCGTGCCTGCACCGGCAACCATTTCACCCCCTGTTATACTCCATTCATAAGAGTCGCCTTCAACCTGAGGTGCTGAATAAATAACATGCTGGCTGTTGGCGCAAACAAGCACATCACCTTCTATGGAAGGTGTCGGAAGAGCATGAACGGTAACGGTGTATTCTGCAGTCTGTGTACATCCAAATTCGTTTGTTTCAGTCAGTACAATGACTCCTTCACCTGCAACCTCCCAGGTTACAGTGGCGGTAGATGCATTCTGACCTTCGGTAATGGATCCTCCGAAGATTTCCCATTGGTATGTATTCTCAGCAGTAGTTGCGGAATACAGAACACCAGACTGATTCAGACATAATGCATTCTGTCCGGAAATAGATGGTTCCGGCAAAGGCCTGATGGTGAGGGTAAAAGTTGACCCGACCGGTTCGCAGATGTCGTTCCAGGCACGCAGTGTGAGACTGACACTGCCTGCTGTGATGTCTTCAGCACCAGGAGTGTACCTTGGTGTCATCGAAGCAGGATCATCAAATGTTCCTGTACCTGATGATATCCATTCCATCCCTGTATAATTTGCAGCAGTGGCAGTTGTTGCAGAATAACTTTCACCAGAACAGATTTCCGAGGATTCTCCGGCAAAGACTAACGGATTTGCCCTTAAGGAAAGGGTCAGGTAATCTGTTGAATCATTGGCTGCAGGATTGGAAGCAGTAAGCGAAAGTACTACTGCACCAAGGCTAACATCTTCTGTGCTTGGTGAGTAGGTTGGGTTAAGAATGGTTGCATCACTGAAAGTCCCTGTTCCGCTAGTTTCCCACAAAAGAACAGTAAAATTGGTGGCCTGAGCGGAAAGCTGATGAATGCTGCCTTCACAGATGGTTGCATCTTCACCGGCAACAGCAGCTGTAACCATAGGTATTACATCAACCCAACCTTCATAACGATTGCAGTTCGGACGGGTGATGGTCACTTTGATGCGTGATCCGGCCATCATCGGTGGAATGGTTATATCAATCGTGTTCTGAAAGCCGGTTACACCTGTTCCAAGGATCACTCCATTGGATGAAAGGCAGATCAATGAGTTGGGTGATGCAGTGATCGTAAAGTTCGTCTCATTCTCATATATAAAATTATTATAGGTGGCAGAAATAATTTGAGGTACTTCTGTGCAAACCTTTAAAAAAGCATCGCCATGCATGTGGAAAAGGTTGTATGTAACTTCCTTGTTATCTGTATTATAAGGCCAGTTTGATTGTTGAAGGAAGTATTTTCCGGCAGCATTGCCAAAGGCAGGAAGTACTCCTCTTGATTCCGGAGTGGTTCCATACTGAGGCATAAAATTAGGCCACATATTATCTATCAGACCCCAGACATACGTGTCGTTAACGAAGGAATATGATGTTTCTGAGGCTGCAATAAGGCCAACTGCTCCGGCCGGTTGGTTATTGTAAGTATACCGGTGAAACTTCTCTGTGAAACATTCACTGCTGTAATTGTACTTTCCTGTAAGACAGTTAATTGAAAGTATAAATGAAAGATCGGTATTGGTCAATCCGTTGATGCTGCTGTTCGTATAGGAAGGTTCTCCCCAGCCGGTTTCCATTCCATGGTCACGGTGCATCAGCATAAATGAACCCGCGTTCAATGCATTGTTGATCATTGTTGAATTTCCTCCACTCCACCCGCCTAATGTACTGGGCAGTGCAGGTATATATCCCAATCCATTGGGGCCGAACACATTTAATACGGTTTGGGTATTTTGTGCACTCGACCATGTATTGTTGGGCGTACCATCATAGATTTCATTGATTCGAACAGGAGTTTTCCCGAGTACGTTCTTCCAGAAACCACCAACTGTCTCAGAGCAAATCTGGAACCAGCGTTCGGTTTGCCAGCCAAGAGCAGTAATCGGATTGGAATAAAAGCCGGGGTTTGTTGGCGGGCGCCTTTCATATTTCATGAAACGGCCTACCATTGATTCAAGTTGAGCAGCATTCTGAGCGGTAATCCGGGCGAAAATAATTTCCGGCATATCGTCGTTGTCGGTATCAGCATAAATGTTGTCAGAAACACAATAGCTATCCCAGATCGGTGATGTTATAGAGTTGGTATTGGCGCTGGCCTGTCCGAAATCACCGAGCAGCAGAACGGCTACCGGTGGGATATCCCAGGTGCTATAGGCGTTGTTTACATAAGTTTCAAGCATGGCTGCCGTCACACTCGTGCCAATGTCAGAAAGCTTGACCATACCGGTGTAAATGCCTTCTTCGTTGCGGAATTTTTTTATTGAATCGCCCCATTGCGAAAAAACCGGATCATTAGGAACAATGATCAGATAATCGTAACCGGTTGAACGGGTATTATTTTCAGCTCTTTTGTCATAATCAACTTTTGGAAGGGAACCGAAATTGAAAATGGCATCTTCAAGAATCGGATCCCAGAAACGGTTGCGGTAACGGTCTTCGCCGAAAGTTCCATTGCCGCCTACGAAACGGATACTGATTTCAAGATCGCGGTAAACAATAAGTTCTTTGGTTACCGGGTTATAACTGTATGGCTGAATACTCAACATGCAGACATCTACACCACGCATTTTGCCAACCTTACCCAGCATGGCAGGCTGTTCGGGGTAAAATGCATCCGTTAAATAAATTTCAGGATTTTTTGTAAAGGATAGTGGCCCCCTTTCAGTATCGAGCGGAATACGTGGTGCAGGTGCAATTTCCATATTGCTGAACCGATCAGTCCTCATATTGACTATTTCCAGAACCGGGGTAGCACCGTTTGGAATGGCAATATAACGATTAACCCCCGGAAGATTGGGTGCACTTTCTTCATTCGGAAGAAATGATTCTGAAAACTCAATAGAAGTCATGCGTTCTCCATTGACGTCGATGTCGGAAAAACCGAATTGCTGAACAGAGAAATTTAAATTTAATCCATCAGTGCCCTGACGAATGAGGCTTAATCCCTGTTTGCCCCAACTGTCGGTGTAGTTTTGTTCAGCAGCATACGAGGCACCGATCGCAAAAGTCAGCATAATTGCCAGAAACATTTTGCCAATGCCGCTGCAGGTCATAGAAAAACCTGGTAATGTAGTTTTCATGTTGTTGTTTGTTGGTGAAGAAAAGACATTAAGATCAGGAAAGTAAAACCCTGATTGTAAATTGACTTATAGATTCGCAAAAGTAAATAAAATTGAATACGTCTGACAGTTTGATCACTTTTTCTGCAATTTGTAAGCAGTAAAAATAAAAAGAGGAACAATTATTTGTTCCTCTTTTTATTTTTGGTTAAAATCAGGCTTACTTCCTGATGATAAGTTTGGCGGAATAGGTTGCTGAAGAACCGGTGAGCTGTATCATATAAAGGCCATCCGTCAGCTGGCTGGCATTAATGTTCACTTTCTTTCCATGTTCTATTTCGATGCCGGTTTGTGTAAAAACAATTTTATTACCTGCATCTGAAATATCAAGCCTGAAGGCACCTGAAATTCCTGTTGATGAGATCAGGCTAAACTGTCCCGCGGAAGGATTGGGATAAACATTAACCAGTGAATTGCCGACCTCATCAATCCCTGTACAATCCACAAACGTCAGGTTGGTTGAAGCGACGGATGTACAACTGTTGGCTCCGGTAGCAGTAACAGTCCAGGTATGCACCCCCAGCCCAAACCCAACGGAGTCAATAGAAATGCTCTGATTAACCGAACCACCCGGCATCCAGAGGAAATCTACCTCTTCGGTTGTATTGGCTGTTAATAATACTGTATGATTTGCACAAGCAGAAGTATCAGCCACCAGGCTGATCTGTGGGGCTGGGATTGTGGTTACATTGTATTCACCAACACCTGCGGACGGGCAGTCGGAAGCATCGGTCACTGAGAGCACCAGGTAATCCGAATTTACAGTTGGGGTAACCTGGAAGGAAAATGGTGATTCTGTTGCAGTAAGCGAGCCTACTCCGTTGTTAACTTCCAGATTCCATGGTGCGGTACCGGTCAGTTCAACACTTATGGTTAATGCAGTCCCGCTGCATATCTCAGCACTGCCGTTGATGGTAGCTGTTGGTGCCTGTGTGAACTGAACCACGATGGCATCAATGGCATCGTTGCAAGGTGATGGAGATATACCGGTTAGCGTGAGTGTTACTGTTCCACCGGTGATATCTTCCTGTGAAGGGAGGTAAACGGCATTCAGTGAACCCTGGTTGCCAAATGTTCCTGTTCCTGTTGATGTCCATTCCACAGCGGTAAACCCTGTCCCGGTACCATTGAGATCAACTCCTTCAGTATTGCTGCATTCAACGATATCTGCACCGGCAGAAACTGTTGCAGGAGCAACAATATTGAGGGTCATGTTATCGGTAAGTGTCTGACCATCCATTCCGTTCACGGTCAGCGAGAGAACAATACTTCCGTTGACAAGGTCGTTGGCTCCCGGGGTATAGAATGTTGACAGGGACCCTGAATCCTCAAAACTGCCATCTCCTGATGTTGCCCAGCTTACAGAGCTGAAATTGGTAGCATTTCCGTTGATAAGGACTGTTGTCCCTTCGCAGGAACCGGCATCTGGCCCGGCATAGGCAGTTGTCTGCAATGGTGCCGGAAAAACAATAAAATCAACCCAGGCGGCATCATCGCCAACACTGAGTGAAACATCTTTACTGTACATCCATTTGAAAGTGTGCTCACCCGGAGAAACCGGGAAAACCACTCTCGTCCAGCCTTCTTCTCCTGACCATTGATTCAACATATTGTTATCAATGTAAAACCTCAGATAATCCCATGAAAGCTCGGAAGAAACTTTATAATAGAAAGAGATTGAATCATCATTCATTACATTGTAGGTAACAAACATTTCACTGGTTTCATAATCATTGATATCGCCTGATTTGGAACTGTTAATGCCTTCATAGAAATGGTCTGTTGCTATGCTCCACGGCGCTGTTCCGGCAAATTCCCAGTCAAACGAATCGTATCCGCCGGTTTCCCAGTCTTCGAGTATCAAACCGATAGGGATATTAAATGTCCTATTTGCCATTAAATCCTGAGAAATTGCTGTGAAGTTGAATGAAGCAGCATGTCCGACAGGAGTTTCGGCTGATACCTGGATTTCAAACTGTGCATTGATGGTATTTGCCTGACCTGGATTCAGATCGCCAAGATCAACATTTCCGTCAACAATGGAAATAAACTGACTCGGTGAATTCAGGCTGGCAGTGGTTGCCACGGCGGTATAATCACCGGGGTTAAAGGTCGCAATACTGAGAATCGCGCTTTCTCCCGGGTCCAGTCTGCCATTTCCGTTCCCGGAAGCATCGATGATGCTGATGCCTCCTGCACGAAGGGCCGGGGCATGAGCTTCAACCATAAAATTACTAATAAAAGTGCTGTCGTTGGCATCGGTAGCAGTGAGTGTGAAAACGATCGATTCCCCATCGGGAATTTCTGTATTCACCTGAATGGAATAAGCGGCCGTAATTGATTTTATTTCACCAATTGCAAAATTACCATATTGTTCTGTATCATCAATTATGCTTATAAAAGAAGATTGGGTTGACAGAACAACTTCTACATCTGCTGCCGGCTGATCGCCGATGTTTTCCATGGTGACATCAAACGAAAGGGTTTCACCGAAATCAAGAAGTCCGTTGCTGTTTCCGGTGGCATCATTTATCTCATGCGTATTGTGAATTACCCATGGTTGATCAGGTGGTGGGCCGGCCTGGAATGGCGAAACATAGGTCATGGCAGTACCGGAGCGGTTGTCCGTCCATGCAGGGTAAACCCAGCGGTTATTGGCATGTATTGCCAGGTAATCGCCAAAATAACTGTCGGCAAGGCCGTTAATTGGCCCCGGAGTAAACGACACGTCGCTAACTTTCAGGTCTTCCCATGAAAAACCTCCATCACTTGAATTCGAAACATAAACTTCACAATCACTGGAGGATACATTACGGTCATCATAATAGATAATGCTCAGGTTTCCATTGGCAGGGTCGCAGGCGATCCACGGAAAGTAATGCTGTTTTCCGGATCCCGGAGGATCCTGATTCACTTTTGCCGGGATTGACCATGTTACACCCTGATCGGTTGATTTTGACATATAAATATCGATATCACTGCCTGTATTGATGCCCGGAGTACCGATGTTAGCCCAGGTAATATATAAACTACCACGGTTTACGCTGTTGCTGATATCGACAGCCATTGAGGGGAAGGAATTAACTCGCATATTTTTACCGGTACTACTGGTTCGGATTCCCCTGATGTTGTTGATGATGCGGGTTGCAGGTTGCCAGGTAGCACCTCCATCGAGTGATTTTGCCATACCTATCGCAGTTTCATCGGATGGCCATTCATCGTAAATAGCCCATGCTGCATAAACCTCGCCATTCGGGCCGGTGCTGATATTAACCCCCTGGTTGTGGCTGCCGGCATTAACTGCAGTGCTGATGTTAACCGGGGTTGACCAGGTGAGACCCTGATCTGAAGAACGGTTGATTTCAATCTGAGCATCGTTACTGCCGCCAAAGTTGGTCCAGGCATCATACAAATACCCTGAATACGAACTAACTGGACTGTTGTCGATCCACATATGGTTCTTGTCAAGCAGTGTACCCCAACCACCCGGTGAGGGTGCGGCCAGTACCGGAGTCCAGGTCTGACCCTGATCGGTTGAATAGGAGACGCCTTGTCCACCGCTGCTGTGAATATATCCTACATAATACCAGCCGTTTAGACCAATGGCTGTAGATGGGTCACCGCTGTTTTCCCCGCCTGCGCCCTGTACCGAGCCACCCCATGTGCTACCGGCATCATTGGAAAGAAATCCATTGGCACCATAAATACCTGAAACAGGGTCAGGAGTTGAGTTGTTGGATTGTAACAATGCCTGGTTGTTATTCGGGTCCACAAAAATTGAATTCTCGCTTTGTGTTGACGACACATTGGTAACCGGAACATCGGGAGAATCTTCTGTCATTGTGCTTTTACCATTTAACTGGCTGCCGGTATATCTGGCCGGAAGGGCTTTAACATACGGAGCAACCGGAACAAGCCCCAACGATGCCATACGTCTCCAGTATGACATGTTATCAATGCGTGTATCTACCTTATATTTCTCTTTTGCCGGCGAATCGGGTGTATACATCTGTTTTTTGGGTTTTTGCCCATAGGTAAAACTGGTTGCAATCAGCAATCCGGCTACAATCATCAAAAAGCGCTTTGTCACGGTGTGGATGTTAAGGTTCATAAATAAGGAATATGATTTCTGTTTTACTGTATGATCAACTTTTGCGTTTTGCTGAACCGGTCGTTACAGAGTCTGATAAAATAAAGGCCGGGTTCAATTTTCGATATATCAGCTTCGTATTTTCCTGTTGCAGGAATTTTCATTCCGGGTAAAACAATTTTTCCTGTCAGATCGGAAATTGTCAGCTCAAGTAATCCGTAAGTAGCACCGTTAGTCTGGATATTGATTTTTTCAGAAGCCGGGTTTGGATAAACAATCAACTCAGGTAAAAAGTTTTGTGGCTGGCCGATACCGGTATTCAGATCAACCGGCGGGAAAATAATATCATCGATCCAGGCAGCATCGAGTCCATTGGCAAGACTTATATCCTTTTCATAAGACCAGGTGAATGTATGATAACCGGAAGTAACCGGAAAAGTTACCCTTTCCCAGTTTGCGTCGCCTGACCACTCCCCAAGTTTCTCATTGTCAATATAAAACCTTAGAAAATCATAGGTAGCCTCTGAAGAAACCCTGTAGCAAAACCGAATGCTGTCGTTGGTAAGCACCTCATAGGTGACAAATAAATTCGATTCCTGATTATCGGCAATGAGCCCGGATTTTACACTATAGGAGCCTTCAAAGGGATCAATTTGAGTGATTGCCCAGTTCGCATTTCCGCTGTGTGCCCAGGGGTGTTGACTGAAATCACCTGTTTCAAAGTCTTCCGAGACCTGTCCTATAACAATCAGGTATTCCCGCTCAAGCACTACTGCTGAAGGGTTTCCCTGAAAAAGAGCCAGCGTAAAGACAACAATAGTACCGATTGGAGTCTGGGGGCTGACAGTGATGTCTTCAAAATTAACTGATTCCTCTGATTGTGCAGCTATGGTAAGTGGACCGGAAGTCCACTCAGATCCGTTTATCCATTCACTTGTACAATTCAGAACCGCTGTAACCGGAAGGCTTGAACTGTGTCCGCTGTTGATCAACCCAATGCTGATATCAAAGGTTTCTCCCGGATCAGGAATGCCGTTGCCGGTACCATCATCTATCAGAGCATCTCCTGCCTGAAGTTCAGGTGCATAGGCTGTTATCTGGAATTCAGATAGCCAGGTTTCATCAGCAACAGCCGACAAGGTGAAGAAGAGAATATGGTTATCAGGAACATCATTACTGACCTGAAAGGTGAACCCGTTCTCAACAGTTACCTGGCCTCCTGCTGCAATATTCCCGTAAGATTCCTCGGCATCTGTCAAGGTAACAAATGGATCATTGGAGCTGATGGTAGCGGTTACATTCTGTGCCTGGGCCAGTCCGATATTCTGAAGGGTTATGCTCAGGGAAACTGTTTCACCGAAATCTGCCTGTCCGTTGTTGTTTCCCTGGCTGTCGTTCAGCAAACTGGACCCGTAAACAACATAAGGCGATTCTCCGGAAACAAACATAACCGGATAATAAGTAGGAAGGCAGTTATAGCCTGAAATTACCAGCTGGGCATCCCCTGGTTCAATCACCAGCGGATCTATGGTAACAGTGGCCGTGCCATCATTGCCGGTTGTGCCTGTTCCGTAAAGAATGCCGTTCATCAGCAAGGCTGCGGTAAGCCCGTTCACCGGATTCCCGCTGGCAGTCACGGTAACATCAAACTGACCGGTACCTAAAGTAAGACTTGCAGGATAGGTGGTTGAGATATTGACAGGCTCGTCGGTCCATATTGCCATGGCCGGATCGCCCAGCACATTACAATCATAAAAACACCAACGCAGGGCACCTTCTTCCCATTGTCCGGGAGCATTTACCCAGGGAGAAGTGGCTGCTTTTGATTCTACCTGGGCGCGGCCGGCCCTGTTCAGGCTGTCGGTAAACATGGCATCAACGTATTCACGGTGCAGGTGAGCTGAGGGTCCTTCGGTCTGTCCTTCATTAAACCAGCCGTAACGTGAATTACCAATAAACAAGGCGGCAAAATTTTCAATACTAACCATCTCTTCAGCAATACAATCGTCGGTGTCGAAAGCACCACAGATACAGCCGTGTGTCGAGATAACCGGGAAGTTATGGGTTATACCGTTTGCCCCGGCAAAATTGGAATTGGTAATGTCCCACATATAAAACTTCATCACGTAAGTGTCGTTTGCGTGACCGACATGATGTATGAAGTTCCGGCCCGCATTGATGGAATTCATCAGATCATAAGAACTCCAATTGGAATCCTCGTCATACATGGTTTCAATGTTGTGATCTGCAGGAATACCTGTTGTTGTGTAACCATTGTCATCGTGGGTGCCGATCAGTAATTCCAGGTAGTCTGATCCCCATGTTTCTGGATTGTCGTATAAATGTTCTCCGGCCAGCAGGGGATTCCGTAACTCGCCCGTCACCGGCTCATTCTGGTATTTGATCGTTTTGTTCAGCATGGCGGCCAATTCGGTGGTGTTGCTGAAAGAAAGACGGCCGACAGATACTTCAGGGAGCAGGTCATCCTCACCGATCTCAGCCCAGAGATTGTTGCCGTTTGTATTCCAGTTTCCGTCAAGCGAAGAATAATAAATATCAGAAGGGATATTGCTGTCCTCATAAACGCTTGAAGATTGCACATGGCAATAAAAACCCCTGTAGGCAACATGTTCAACATCTCCTCCCAATACCACATGTTCAATGCCATGTTGCTGATATTCCTGGATGATGAAATTCCTGATCTTTTCAGGCATGTCATCACCATTGCTGTTGTTTTCAATGAATTGAGTGGTGGTTATCTGTGTCTTCATTCCCCTGGGCAGGTATAACTGGGCAAGAGCATCCAGTTGACCGGCAAAAGCCTGTGGGGTGATGATAAGAATCTGGTAATCGGAGCCTGTTGCGCGCCTGATTGGGTAATTGTCGATTGCTTCCGGATTTTGCGCGGCTTTCAGGCAGTTCGTCCTGATAATATTACCGGAAGTGATGTTTTTTAAAGCTCCCAGGCCTTTCGGGGTTTCCCTGGTCTCAATCCGGATAATCACTTTCTGAAAATAACTGATCTCACCTTTACCGGGAATGTATTTAACCGGGGTAAACACCGATTGGGCATACCCGTAACCGTTCCTGTATTGGGTGCTTAAGTTCCCTGTTGCCGATAAGGGATAGACATCCATTGAACGGTAAAGATCTTCGTTTTCAACCAGAACGGGAATTCCGGGATCAGACAGCGGGCGGGAATATTGTCCCGGCAATAATGTGAAATTGCCGGAAAGACTGATTTCGTCCATGCCTTCATAACTGATACGTATAGCTTCGTGGCCCGGTGGAAGCATAAGGTTAACCGCAAAATAGGGAAGCATAGGTTCACCTGCTTTACCTGACAAAACAGACTGATCGAACCGGATGGACTGTTTCAGTCCCTTTTGCTCAATGATTGGTTTACCAATGTAATATGTTTTAACAATTTCGCCGGCTGAGGCAGTGAAAAGAGCCAGACTTATCAGGATAAGGGTAAAGATTCGTTTCATTGTAAAAGGTTTTCAGTAGAAGAACAGAAAAAAGTTGAAATGGAAGTTCATGACAAAATTAATTCAAATATCGGCCGAATTTACAATTTAATTGGCATAACAACAGAGTTTCAGGTAATTGAACAGCAATTTTATTGAAATTATTGAATAAAATACAAATTTTCTCCTCTTATTATGGGTTAAAGCGCTGAAGATAAAGACCCCGCTGGCAGTGTCCTGATGATTTCAACCTGAACTGCTGTTGAGAAGACCACAGTTAATGCCGCTTTTACTGTGTGAAGTTAAATTCTGTAGTGGAAAGGTTTCCCTGGAAAGATACTCCACTGATATTGTCGTGGGGTTTATTGTGAATTATTTTTTAAGGCTTTATTATCTGATAATTACTATGTCGGACCAGAATTTCCCGACTCCTGTTATGTTTAATACATAGGTTCCATGAGCCAATTCCCTGATGTTGATGGTACTGGTTTCAGAATCCAGCCTACCGGATTTAATAAAATTTCCTGCCGAATCAAACAGTGAGTAATTACTGAACTGAGCCAGGTCTTCCATGGTGCAGCTTAACTGTATGTAACCTGAAGCCGGGTTAGGAACTATGCGAAACGAAGGTTTATTTCCATTCCTGTTCTCAGGTATTGCCGTAGCCAGACAATCGGGCAGCAGACTGAACTCAAGCTGCCCCTGGTTGTTGAGAGTTCCACGCCAACAATTGCCATCCGGCGATTTCATAATGATACCACTGTTTATATCTTCTATAAAGACATCTCCCTCAGCGATATGGAGTCTGGCTATGGGGTCACCGGTCCCGACACCCACATTGCCATCATTGCTTAAAAAAAGATTGAAATTCAGACGATTATTTGTTAAACTTGATACGGGTTTGAAAAAGTTCAACCCCCCGCAGCTGTATTGATCGTCATACTCTATGCCCCATTTACCATGGATCCGGTCGTTGGCAGTAGTAACCATATCACTGAAAAGTATAGCACCATTTCTTGACGTAGGGTTAATATCTGGCGTTGTTGAGGCAGTGTTTGTCCGGCACAAGAGTATATTTCCTCCCGAAAGCTGAAGTTTCTGTACAGGGATTCCGGGATCTGTAAATTGATTTGTATTCAGGTTTTTAAAAGCGGATAGTGTAAGGTATCCCGTAACATAATTGGTGCCGTTTACAGTACACCCTTTTGGCACGAATTTCATGAAATTATCAGTAGTTCCTGAAGGGGTCAAAACAAACCCGTTAAGCTGCGCAAGTGCATTCTTTGTGCTGAATAACCCAAGCATTAAAGCGAGTTCAATAATCAGAATGGTGTTCTTTTGGAATTTCATGACAATTGGTCTAAATGTTAACACTCTTTGCTTTAGCGGTTTTGAGCTATTCTCACCGGTCAGGGTGTATAGGTGTAAATTGAGAAAATGGAGATTTTAAGGATCAGCCCAGCTTTACAGGATCTCTTGTTTATTGTCAAAAAAGCGTTCAATGCATCAGGTTTATAAATATACAACGAATATACATTGCTTTAGATGGTTTACATGAAGCAGATGTACAACCGTCAGGGTTTATTTATCAGGTGTAACTATTTATTTAATAACTGCTGAATTCGGTTTACCATCGGAATTGGAAGCCGGCTCGGTTACCCCTGCTTTTATGCAGGACTATAGCAAAGATTCATTGCTGAATATGGGAGCATCTACCTTTGTATAAGAAGTTTGAGCGTTTCCGGATGTGAATCTGTAAATATCCGGATGAAATAAATGCCGGGTACCAGATGAGAAGTGTGAATGTTTAAAGCCTGCTTCCCGCTGTAGGTTAAATCACACGTCATATGATGGCCGTCCGGCGCAACTAACTCACAATAAATGATTTCAAATTTCCCTTCTATGGTAACACAGGTGAAGCCATTTGCCGGATTCGGAAAGATACTGATGTTTACTTTATAAGGATTCGTCTCTCCTGTGCTTTCAATTACCGGCAGGTACATATCATGTATTAAGGTATCGCCTGGTGCAACGACCACTGAATCGCAATCATACATATACATTTGCTGAAATTCTCCGCATATTTCAACGATTCCGGTGTCTGCTTCAATAAGGTAATATCCTTGTTCATCCGTTATAGTCATTTTGTTCCCACATGTAACCGTTGCCCCCTGTACAGGCAACTGTAATTCAACAGAGCTCACAATACCTGTTATAAATCCTGTTGAATCGACAGCTGGAAGATGAAGAATGCCTTCAATCGCATCCAGATCAAAGCCGGCATCGGCCACCTGCGATTGGCCATCACCATCGTCTTTTATTTTCAGAAAGCGGGCAGAGGGTAGTGCAGTTACCTCCAGGTCGAATTCAAAATTACCTGTTCCATTACCCATTAATATCCAGGGTCCGTCCATGGTTTGTCCTGCAAACAACTGATAGCTTTCAGGGGTAACATCATTCTCATAGACAATCACTTCAGGTCCTGTCCCATCGGTTAGTGTGTCGCCCAGGTCAATAATGGCATAGCCATTCCTTCCGATTGAATACCTGAGATTATCGGGGGGGCCCAGTGCTGCCGGGGTATTTCCCTCATCATTGAAGTTGTTGTTCGGGATCTGACATGAAATAATCCTGCGGGCGAAGCGGTTATTTTCAACGGGTAATAAAGCAATATTTATTTCGGAAACTGACATTGTTGAGATGGAAATTCCGGTGATTGTCCGGGTTTCGTAACCACTTGAAACAACTTTAATATTGTAATTGCCCGGAAGCAGGAATTTATGGTAATCACCGTTCACCGGATCGCTGGTAACAGGGAAAAGGTTATCAATAAAGATATTTGCGGGTAAGGGCAATCCAGTGATTGAATCAGTAATGGTTCCGTTGATGCCATATCCGGCGTTTTCAACCATCTTTAACATAGAAGGTTTGTTTTTCATGTAAAATGAACCGATTTGTGAAGCCGGCGGCTGTTTGTCAACTGAAATTTCGACCGACCAGCTGATACTGCCAAGAGCGCCATAGCCAAAGTCCTTGGTGCTTCCGTTGATGGCATACATGCCCGTATATCCCTGCCCGTAAGGTATTCCGCTATAGCCTGAATTTTCTGCATATATGGATGCCAGATAATCATGGATGGCATGGTCTGCAGAGTGATTTGCACGGTAGCTCCAGGGGTAGCTTATGTATTCGGTACCACTGTGGTAGCTGCAATGAATGGCAAACTGGTTTTCAGTCAGCAACTTTCTGTAAGCTTTGGTTTCTGGTTGCGAAAATGCGGATGGGCTGTTGCCTTCGTTGTTCCACATATAACCGCAGTCGCGGTTGATATCGACGCCATTGCCGTTATAACGGGTCATGTTGTTGCGGCCGTAGGGGTTTACACAATAGTAAATCCATATCTCCCGGGTATCAACCAGGGCGGTAATCACAGGATCCTGGCCGTATCCAAGGCAGAGATCCCGGGCAAACCGGATCATATTTTCAGGGCCACCTACCTCATCACCGTGAATGCCGCCATCAAACATAACCTCAGCTTCATTTTCATCCAATGCGGAATTGTCGCTGATTTTTATAGCGATGAGCTGGTTGAAGCCTGTTCCTGTTCCCAGGGTATAAAGGGTACAGATATCAGGAAAATTTAGGGCAAGACTGTCGGCAATCTCATCCAGTTCAGCGACTGTATAATATCCGGAAGGTACGCCAGGCAGGCCAAATGAGGCTGACCATGCATTAAGGTCGGCAATTTCTGTTTGATATGCAATTCCGGCATCCGTGAATGCTTTCGCTTCACCCTGAGTGAGGTAACAACGGATAAAATCCCCTGCCGGTTCTGTATCTATCCCAAGGCCGGAAACAAGGTTCGCAAAGATTTCGATGCCGGGCTGCCCGATGGGTACAAGAACCTGCATTTCACCGGCTCTCCATGGCGACTGGGCACTGGTCATACCACTGATCCAAAAGATCAACAATGACTGGATAAATAATCTCTTCATCATATACTTTAGCGTTGTAAGTCTTAAAGCTTAATCTTGCTGTAAACGTATAAAATTTTCAGGTAAACTGACAAAGCCGGATCATTAAACTGCTGATAAACTTTTACCTGTGAGCTATTTCAGGAAGTTATGGGGTGATCACTTCTTCCCGGAAAAGTAACAGGCTGTATATTTTTTACCCGGGTATCAGTAAATCCGGCTAAATAAATGTAGGTTTATTATATGTTTGATGTATGGCTTAATCAGGAAACTGGTAAGCATAATAACTTTATTGTTACTGCTTGTTTCTTAATTTTATTGTTCCTGCAACCTAGATTTATTGACATCAGGCAGTTTCTTTGGTCATTCGCAAAAAATCCGGCAAATCGGGAAAAGAAAGAAAAACAGGGAGAAACCGGTCACGGCAACCCCTGATTTGTCGGCTCCGGTTTAATCGATTGTAAAGACACAATTGTTCATTTGTCACCGGAAGAATCAATCGGGCAAGCAGGACCTTTTCCTTTAATCAGAAATTAATAATTACAGGGTCTGAAAGTTCGGCGGTAGAATGCTGTATCTGGCCGGCGGGTAGTCAGGGGGAGGGTGAGTCTGTATTGTTGCAGAAGACTCCCCCGGAAATCGGTCTGACTGAATTTATTTCAACCGACCCCAACAATCAGGGATACCCGAACTTTATAATCATTCGGAGTGAAGACCGGGAAAGGTTTGAAAATGATTATTATAACTTTATTGTTCGGAAAGAAGATTCACTGAATACGGTTCCGGAAATTGATATCGGCGGATTTGCGAACAATTAACTTTCTGATTCGCCTGAAGCCTGTTCAATCAAGTAGCAGTTTGGTAAAAAAGGACCATCCTGCAGAAATTGGTTTGACTGGTTATTGCTGGCGCAGTTTGTATAGCGACCATTTCTCCGGCTCACTTGAATCGGGGTTGCTGATTTCGTCCTCTTTTATTGCCGGTGGATTGATCTGTTTCTTGCTAAAACCTAATAGGTCCCGAAAGTTGCCGTCACCGGAGAAAATGACGGAAATCGTCAGGTAGCACAACAGTACTTACTTCTCGAAAAACAAACAGGATGATTTTCAGCAATCCTGTTTGTATCAATGTCAAATGAGATTTTACTTGCTGTCGAGTTTATTCAATGCAAAGGCATAGGCACCGACCGAAACAGCTTTTGAAGTTCCGAGTCTGCTGATACCAACACCGATTCTCTTCATAGGGTCATATTTGATGCGTGTGCTGCTGAAGGGTACTTTAATTTCCCTGGTATCACCTTCGTAAAAACGTGCAAATTCATTTTCGTCTTCCAGGTTGAAAGCCTTGATTTCCATACGGTCAACAGCTGTTCCGACCATAGTGGTAAAATTGGAATTCATTTCGTCAACCAGCCGTTGAAGGAAAAGAGGATATGCCCCCGAAAGGCCTCCTCCGATAACCACCAGCCCATCAATCATTGTAATGGCATTGGCGATGGAATCGCCTGCCACTTCAGCCATCCGGTGAAAAGCAAGTATGGCTGCTTCTTTATTGCCTTCGCGCGTTCCCATGCCGATTTCGAAAATTTCACGGGGATTGGGACATGTATCGGCTGTTAGTCCGGTCTCACGGCAATAGGTTCGCCGGATACCCCTGATGCTGACATTCTCTTCGACAGTGGCATTGGTGTGCAGCTTGTTCCGCATGCGGTTGATCTCCCCCTGGGCTGAGTTATCACCGAGAAACAACTGTCCCCGGCTGACGATGCCTCCGCCATAGCCTGTACCGAACGTAACCCCAAGCAGATTCTGATAGGTTTTCGGGCTGTTGCTACTACCGATGCGCTTGTTGATGTCGGGCAAAAGACCGGCAATGGCTTCACCATAAGCAAACAGGTCGCCATCATTGTTGATAAACACCGGAATGCCGAACTTTTCTTCCAGCATGGGGCCCAGCGCCACACCACCCCTGAAGGTTGGCAGGTTCTCAAGATCACCGATGATGCCCAGTTCATATTCTGCCGGGCCCGGAAAACAAAAACTAATGGCAACCGGGGGTAATTTCAGCTTTGCTTTTACTTCGTTGAAACCAAGGATAATTTTATTCAGCACTAATTCAAGTTTTTCACCCTCAGCAGGAATGCTGATCGGGTCAATGATTTCCTGTTCCGCCTGAACGGCAGAAAATACAAAATTTGTGCCCCCGGCATCAAGGGTCATAACAATCCGGTTGTCAGTGTTGAAGCGCATCTGTTATGGTTTAGAATTAATGATTTGATAAAATGCTAGCAGTTACTAAGTGTAATATATACACGTAGGTTAAAGGTATGCGAATGTACAACAAGCCATATGATTTTCAAAATATTGTTCATGAATTTTTATCTGAATCACATTCGCGACAACATTCCGGAAATAAAAAAAGCCCGGTCAGGCCGGGCTTTTTTTGAAAAGGGAGATTAATAGGACTCTATAGTGCTCAATTTATCCGTGTATTTTTTTACTTCCTGCTGCTGCGCCGTTATTTTAATCTGAACTGCTTCCTGATTCCTGAGGTTCTGGGAAATCCCCGTATTGTTATCCTGAATAAGAGTTTTGGCTTTCGAAATTCTGTTTTCAGCATTACTGATATCTTTCAGGTGTTCTTTCTTTTTCTTTTGCAGGTCTTTGGCCTCAGATTGAGCCGCTTTTTTTGCGTCACCGTCGGCCATGGTACTCAATTCGGTGCTTTTGGCATCAAGTGAAGCATCGGTAACCGACATTTCTTTCTTTACAGAGGTAATTTTATAATTCTCTTCAGAAATAGTTGTATTAGCCGACTGAATCTCTTTTTCAAGTTTGTCTTTCTCTTTTCTCATTGATGAGAGTTCCTTTTCGAGGTCCTTAAGCTTTGCCTCCTGATCTGAAAGCTGATCCTTTGCAACTTTTAAATACTGATCCTTTGCAAATTGCTTTAAAGTAATCTTCAATTGTTCATGTTCCTTGCTGTCGATGGTTGTAAACTCATCCCTTTTCAGTTCAACTGCAGCAAAAAGCCTGACGATTGAGTCCTGACCATTAACTGCGCTGAAAATATTGACAGGTGTTTCAACAACATCCTTCAGTAAGGCACCAAAAATGGTAATTTCATGGCCGGTAATCAGTGCTTTTGACTTGGTGCCTTTTTCAAGGGACTTTATCCAGTTTGTCCGGACGGTTTCCAGATTTACTTCCGGAATATCAACCCAGATGCCGGGGCAATGCGTGTTTCCGAATTTAACTGAATCATCGGATAATTTGATTGGCTTTTGCGCATTGGTTGCCATAAAGCCGAAGGTGAAAATCAACGAAAAATAAAGACGGGTTCTCATTTTCTTGAAATTTTAAATTGATCCAACATGTATCTGATCAACAAACATTTAAAATAAATGTTCAGAAACTCTTGGTAACGGACTATTTTGAGGGTCTGAATGAATCTGATCGTTTCACTTTGTATTTTCCTGCAACCCGGGTAAAATGATTGTTCAAAATTATACCCTTTAAGCTCAGGCAGGTTAGAAACCAGCCGTAAAATGACTAATGAAAGTCATCAAAGTCCGGTAGCATGATTTTTTTTCTGAATTATAGCCGTGAGGAAAGTCAGATTCCGGTAGTTATAACATTTCAATTTTCTTTTTTACGGATGGAACAAAATATTTACAACTGGTAATTGCTGATATTTTTCATTTGATTATCTTTGATTATCCTGCATCTTTTAGTGGTCATAAAATAATTTCAGCCTGATGTCTGCTATTGCAGGAAGTAAACATGGTTCCTGAATTTTTAATTTTGTCTTTATGAGATCATTGGTAATTCTTTTTTTGGCTCTGACTTTAAATGCTCTAAGCAATATTCCGGAATTTGACATCCAATCAGGACAACAGGGACCTGACACAGTTATGGTTTACTTTCTGGGTGGACAGTCCAATATGGAAGGCTTCGGATACAATGATGACCTTCCGGTTATGCTGAATAAAATAATAAAAAATGTATGGATATATAATGGAAACCATGTTCCGGACAATGATATCAATGGAGGTTTGGGTCAATGGGCCGAATTAAAACCCGGCAATGGTACCGGTTTTGCTTCAGATGGGAAATCGGACAACTATAGCGACCGTTTCGGCCCGGAACTGTCATTTGGATCGGTAATTGCACAGCATTTTCCCGGAAAAAAAGCAGCTATTATAAAATATGCCCGTGGTGGCACCTCCCTGCAATACAAAACTTCAGCTTTTGGTACCTGGAATCCGGATTTTTCAATGGGAAATGGTCAGAATCAATACGATTTTTTCCTTAAAACAGTCCATAGCGCCATGTCAGAATCCGATATTGATGGCGATGGCCGCCGTGATATTCTGATTCCTGCCGGAATTATCTGGATGCAGGGGGAATCCGATGCAGACCATACGATCGAAACAGCCAGGTTATATAAGGCCAACCTGAAGCAAATGATGCAATTATTCAGAGCTGCCCTGCACAACAAAAACCTGCCGGTAGTGATCGGACTGATTGCTGATTCCAAAATGGACGGGGATGGAAAAATGATGGACTACCTTGAGATTGTTCAGCAGGCGCAACGCGAATTCGTTATAGAAGATAAGCATGCCGTCCTGATCGATTCAACATTGGAATATAGTTTTCTCCCGGATAAATGGCATTACACCAGTAAAAACTACATTGATCTTGGCGAAAAGTTTGCAGAGGCTGTTATCAGACTTAGCTACAAAGGGAAATAGGAGGTTTTTCTCATAACAATTTGGAAACGCAAAGTTTATTTAGTAATTTTATAGTGCAACATTACAGCCTGATGTTAACCGAAGCCGGAATAATAGCCGGAAGACGTCATTTTGGATTTTATCAGGGAGTTATTGACTTCTGTAGAGTTTGCAGTCTGTTTTTTCCCAAACTGCGGTATCTTTAAACTTATATATTATGAAAGCAGTTGTCTGTTTTTTTGCTTTATTTCCTTATTTAACTTTCGGGCAATGTGACCCGGCCGGAAACGGATCATTATCTGCAGAAGTTCAGAATAATTCTGTTATTTTAAGGAATGATACCGTCACCCGCAATTGCGGAGCTTTATACACTATGGGAATCACCTGGCTCAGCAATGATACTCTGATCTGGTTGCAAACAGATATCGGGGATGCTGCCTATTGCTTCTGTAACTTCAATCTCTCTGTAACCCTTGATTCCCTGTCTCCTGGTGATTATGTCGTTAAAGCCTGTTACACCCAAGCGTTAATTAACGATACCTGTTACATCGGATCAGTCCCGTTTACAATTGCACAAGCAGGTAACTACCCGGCACCTGAAATCAACAGTTATTGGCAAAGTGCTTGTTATACCGTCGGGACAAAAGAACCCCGGGATTTCTCATCTGGGAGTGCCGGTGTTTTCCCCAATCCGGCCGGTGACAGATTGTTTCTTAAGACAGATTTAGACAAAAAAGGAACCATACAGCTCTTCAATCTGAATGGCCGCTTAATACTTGAAACTGAATTTAATAAACCATTGACAGAAATCGGCACCGGAAATCTGAGAAGAGGGGTTTATCTGATCAAAGTGATTGGAAGTAAGGGTATGGTTGTTAACAGATTCATCAAAGAGTAATCAATGAAAAATACCGTTATTTTGACGGTCTTCCTGATAAGCTGTATTATTATCCGGGCTCAGTAGTACCACCCTTTTAGTGAAAAAAAGCTGGGCTGAGTTAAATATTTCCACGAATCCGGTTCAAAATCATGATCCGACTGAATATTATACAGCTCCTGCAAGATTGAGTTAGATAATTTGGTATAGGGCAATACCTGGAAAAAACTCCGAACAACCATGAATTTTCCGGTACTTTCGGCCAATTGAAGGAAAATTTATATAGCCTTGCTGGTATTCATTCTTATGTATCAACATCAGGATGGGATTATTTATCATATTAAGGCCTGGAATACTTGTTTCGTTTACCCAACTATTAAAGTTGTGAAAGGCGTCGGGATTCCGGAATATCAGGCAAAGATTCATTACCATTTCACCGATAAGGGAATCAGGGTAAGCATCACAGGCCTGCATGGATTTTCGTCCGCTTACAATTGGTTAGTATTTGTTATGCTATTCCAAAACAGCGGGAAATAACCTGAAATAATTTGACAATATGCGATGATGGGCTGAACCCAGATATATATAGCATCAGGCTATCAGGCCCCGGTGATATTTTTAATACAAAACGGGTGATTATCCGTTAGCGGGGATCATTTCATTCACTAAAAGTGATTTCTTACTGTTTGATGCAGTTCAACTTTGAGTTTAACCGGGAAATGGTTACTTTTCGGGCATCTTATCAGTCCAATGTTAAACTGCAATGATACTCGATGAAATCCGTCAGCACATCAGCGAAACTTACCCTGGTCGTCTGAAAAATCTTTCTATTTCTGATGTTAGCATCGGGCTGCATATGACTGCCGTACAACTTTCTGATGGTTCCACCGGAATTGCCGCTACTGAGGCAGATGAGCAGATTCATTGTTCCAAGAAAAACCGCGACTTCACCGAATTTACTCCTCTTCAGATTCTTGGCCGGGCAGTGGAAGAATTGCTAGCCAGCAGGAAGACATCTTCCCTGGTGCGGTCACTTCAGATCGCAGTCCTGAATGCAGTCTCTTCAAGGCTTATTGAAGAAAAGCAATACAAAGTGCTGGAGAATACCGATCCGGTTGATTTGTTGGATCTTACTGGTCATCGGGAAATTACAATAGTCGGGGCATTCCAGAGTTACATACGGAAAATAGCTGCTACAAACAACCGTTTGCAGGTGCTTGAATTGAATGAACTGGCTTTGATGCCTGAACACAGGCACTTCTATATCCCTGCAAAGGAATACACACGGGTATTGGCAAACGCAGAGGTTATAATCATTACCGGCCTGACCCTTGTTAACAATACACTGGATCAATTGCTCAGAAGTTGCAGGGCGGGAAGCATTATTATACTTACCGGACCTTCAAGCAGCATACTCCCTGATGTTTTATTCAGGCATGGTGTTGCATTACTTGGAGGTACCCGGATCACAAAACCCGAATTGCTCATGCCGCTGGTTCGTCAGGGGGCAACGGGTTATCATCTGTTTGAATATTGTGCAGAGAAAATTTGTATTGTGAATGGTCAGGTCAGCAACAGAATATATACTGAACAACCTGCTGACACAAAAAGTCTGTCGTTATGAGTATCTGGGTAAAAATCGGAATTCTCCTGATTCTGTTGCATCTGATTGTTGGTTTCGGATGGCTTGTTTATAAACTTTCACCACGTAAACGATCTGATAAGAAATAGTTATTACTCTGTTGTCCTGCCGGAAGAAATTGATTTTCAGGCTGAATTCCTGTTGCCTCTTAAAACTCTGTTCTTAAATGATCTGTTGAACCAGGAGTTGATATTGTAACCGGTTAACAGCAGTTCCTGATTCAATGATTACCAGATTTCATTATTTTCCGGGCAAATCGTCTTCAGCCGGAATCCGTTTTACCGGTTTACCTGTCATTTCAAACTCCATCACACCACCGGCCATTATATCTTCATGCCTTATAAACAGCGTGCCGTAAGGATTTCCGTTTAGCAATATTCTTTTTACATATATATGCTCTTTGCTCAGGCCAGTTGCCTTTATGGTAAAGGATTTTCCGTTTTCCAGGCTTAGTTTTGCTTCACTGACCGAAGGACTTCCCAACACATATTCATTGCTTCCGGGACAAACCGGGTAAAATCCCAGGGCGCTGAAAATATACCAGGCCGACATCTGGCCACAATCATCGTTGCCGGGCAAACCACCCGGGCTGGCATCATAAAGATTGTCCATAATCTGATGAACCCGTTGCTGGGTTTTCCATGGGGCGCCGGCATAAGCGTACAAATATGGCACATGGTGACTTGGTTCATTGCCATGAACATAATTGCCAATAATGCCCCGTTTATCAATATCCTCCGATTCCGCGATGTGCTTTTCATCGAGTGTCATGGTAAATAGTGTATCGAGATGGGCAATAAACTTTTCATTTCCTCCAGCCCATTCCATCAGCTTTGCAGGATCATGGGGAACATAAAGCGAGTAATTCCAGGCATTACCTTCAATAAATCCCTGTCCTTCGGTTTTCAGGGGATCAAATTCTTTTTGCCATGAACCATCAGAAAGCCGTGGCCTGATAAATCCGGTTGTGTGATCATAAATATTTTCAAAAGAACGGGCACGACGATTATAAATTCCGGCAAGTCCTCTGTGCCCGGCTTTTTCGGCTACCCGGGCAATGCACCAGTCATCGTAGGAATATTCCAGTGTTTTGGAGGCGGAGTTGGTAGTCAGATCAGCAGGAGCAAAACCATATTTTAGATAATCCCCGATACCGTCATAGGTGGCATAAGTAGCACTTGCATCCATGGCTTCGAGGGCTTCAGTGGCATCAAAACCACCGATACCTTTCAGATACGCATCGGCAATCACCGATACGGAATGATAACCGATCATACACCAGTTTTCATTGCCATGGTGCGACCATACCGGCAAAATACCATGCACACTTTGTTTCCGGTGGGCTAACATTGAATTCACAATATCCGAGGTTCTCTTTTGCTGTATAATAGTCAACAATGGATGAAGCGCCCTGTAAGTATCCCATAATGAGAAAGTCGAATAATTGGAAAATCCGGATGCCTGATGGATGTTCTGATCAAGGCCCCTGTATTTCCCATCAACATCCATATAGATGGTAGGTGAAAGAAAAGCATGATACATGCTTGTGTAGAAGTTCTTTTTTACTTCTTCAGTGCCTTTGATGGTTATCCGACTGAGTTCATGGTTCCATTTTTCAAGTGCCTCTTTCTTTACTTTGTCGAAATCAAAATGGGGCACTTCTGTTTTTAAATTATTGATGGCTCCTTCAGTACTGACTGAAGAAATTGCAAATTTCACCTTCAGTTGTTCACCTGCCGTCATGTTGAAGCGGAACCATGCTTTCACATTATTTCCGGCCATTTCCGGGAAATTCTCCTTTTCATTGAATTTCCGGTAAAAGCCCCGGTAAATGATCTCTTCCGCATTTTCATATCCGTAGTTTCCGATGGGTTTTGAAAGCACCATGGCAAAATACAGGATACGTGTGCGTGCCCAGCCACGTGTCTGACGGTAACCGGTGATAAGCGTGTCATTTTCCACACGAACGAATTGCCAGATATTCTTACCGGGATAATTATAGATGCCGGCTGTCAGATCCAGGATCAGATTGGTTTCACCGCTCTTCTGATAAGTATATCTGTGGAAACCGACCCTTTCGGTTGCGGTAAGTTCTGCAAGGATGTTGGAATCTTCAAGTAAAACCGAATAATACCCCGGGGAAGCGGTTTCATTTTCATGTGAAAATCTGCTCCGGTAACCGGAATCAGGATTGTCGCGTGTACCCGGATTCATCTGAAGGGGTCCCATGGTCGGCATCAGCAGAAAATCACCCAGATCACTGTGACCCGTTCCCGAGAAGTGAGTATGGCTGAACCCGCAAACGGTATTGTCGTTATACTGATAACCTGCGCAATAGGCATAAACCTCCTTATTGTATCCTATGCCTGCTGAATATGGAACTGTATCCGTATCCGGACTTAACTGAACCATGCCGAATGGAACGGTAGCGCCGGGAAAGGTATGCCCCATATGATCGGTGCCGGTTAAAGGACTAACATAATCGGCCGGCTGCTGGGCTGACAGCAGTCGGGCAATGAGAAGGGCGGGAAGACAGAGAGATATTTTCATATAAATGTTATGGTAATCGGGAAACAAACATACATAAAAGCCGGGTTCTATCGCTATCTTCAGGTAGTTGTCAGCATTTGCTTCCAGTAAAACCCGGATTACTATTTTGCCGTAGATCAGATGTACTTCAACTTTTTAATTGTGCAGGTTCAATTAATATCCGGAATTCGTATATTTAATCCGGATATATTTGTAGTTTGGGATTGTATCATCTTTCATTTTCCCATTCCCAAATCAAAAAATTATGGCAAAAGTAGTCGTATTGGGTGCCGGTATAGCCGGGCATACTGCAGCAGCGTTTTTGCGCAAAAAGCTTGGCAGGCAGCATGAAGTGGTTGTAGTTACCCCGAATTCTTATTATCAATGGATACCATCAAACATCTGGGTAGGTGTTGGCCGGATGACCATTGATCAGGTGCGGTTTAAACTGGAACCCTTGTATAAAAGATGGGGAATTGATTTCAGACAGGCCAGGGCTTTGAGTATTCATCCCGAAGGAAATGAAACTTCTGATAAATCATTTGTAAGCATAGAATATACAACAGAAGATAAAAAGGGGATTACTGAACAGATAGATTACGACTTCCTGGTAAATGCCACCGGTCCGAAACTCAACTTTGAAGCCACCGAAGGTCTTGGTCCGGGCAAAAACACTGTATCGGTCTGTTCTTATGATCATGCATCCCATGCCTGGGAAAAGTTGCAGGAATCTCTTGCCAAGATGGAGAAAGGCGAAAAACAGCGGTTTGTCATCGGCACCGGTCATCCGACAGCTACCTGTCAGGGTGCGGCATTTGAGTATATCCTGAATGTTGCCTTTGAAATCAGGAAACGAAAACTGCAACACCTGGCTGAAATAACCTGGCTTACCAATGAATATGAATTGGGCGATTTTGGAATGGGGGGTGCCTATATAAAACGGGGTGGATATATTACTTCGACCCGTGTTTTTGCTGAATCATTCCTTGGTGAAAATAATATTAAGTGGATTAAACGGGCTGGTGTGAAGAAAGTTGAACCCGGCATCATCCATTATGAAACCCTTGATGGCGATGAAAAGCAGATAGGTTTTGATTTTTCGATGCTGATTCCCGGATTTGCAGGGGTTGGGCTCAAAGCTTATAATAAATCAGGCGAAGACATAACAACTGCACTTTTTGCCCCCAATGGGCTGATGAAGGTTGATGCGGATTATACCCCCAAACCTTTTGATGAATGGGCTGCCGGGGACTGGCCGGAAACCTATCAAAGCCCGGCTTACAAAAATATTTACGCACCCGGGATCGCTTTTGCACCGCCACATCCGATTTCAAAACCCATGACCAGCAAGAATGGTACGGCTATTTTCCCTTCACCGCCACGGACAGGTATGCCTTCGGGAGTAATGGGAAAAATTGTTGCCGAAAATATCATCAATGAGATAAAAACCGGTAAACAGGAATTTAAACACAAGGCAAGCATGGGCAGGATGGGTGCCGCCTGTATTGTATCTGCCGGTTACGGAATAAGAAGCGGCGCTGCTGCTACCATGACCGTTCATCCGATCGTACCCGACTGGGATAAATATCCGGAATATGGCCGTGATATTAAATATACCATGGGTGAAGCCGGTTTGGCCGGGCACTGGATGAAATGGTTTATGCACTATATGTTCCTTCACAAAGCCAAAGGTTATCCCTTCTGGTGGCTGTTGCCGGAATAAATTCTAATTAATCAGAAACGAAGAAAATCCAGTATTATGAAAAATAAAACCGTTCAATCCTATTCCGAAGAATCCTATCCTCCTTTTCCAACAAAAAGCACATTATTCTGGCGGCGTTTTATGCCCTGGCAGGCTTTCAGGTTTGTGGTACTCAATCTCAGAATCCTTAAAATCGTTGTTGGCGGTCACTCCTGATTGCACCTGGATGGAATAATGGAATGTTTGGCTGTTGGAAGGATGGAATGTTGGAATGATGGCTGTTGGAATAATGGAATGATGGAATATTGGGAAATCTCACAAATATTCCTGCTTCTTTATTCTTTTTTAAATCCGCAATCTGCAATCTGAAATTAGGAGTGTTCAAAACCATAAAAGAACAATAACAAAAGCATCACGAGTACTTTGACGTATTGAAAATCAAAGGTATATAATTTCACCTAAAGACCAGGCTGGGATCGCCTCCACTATATTCGATCATAATTATAGC
>JAZDHI010000058.1:0-154332 GCA_043806115.1 Bacteroidota bacterium | reverse complement strand
CACCTTCGCCTGTCAGTGGTTTGCCCTGTCGGATATGTTCAGCGGCTTCTTTGCTGAACTCTTCCCAATTGATTTTTTCTTTCATAGCTTTGTCAAATCTAAGTTTTAAATTTGACACAGTTTAATGAGCACCCTCATTACCGTTTACAAATATGGATATAAGTCACTCTGCAGTCGCGGTAAAAACACTGGTTTATTATCCTGACACAGAAGCAAATTGCATTACGTACCCGGGGTAACCTACCATTATTGACCGTTTTATGCCTGCATTTATTCATTTGTTATGGTCTGAAACCAATCCGCTTCCTTTCCCTGATTTGTGTTTCTTCTTGTTTTACCTGTTCCAGTTGTTTTAAATACTCAAATATTAACAGGATTTTATCCTCCTGTTCAATGTCCTTTTTTTCCAGTAATTCAAGCTTCCGGAGTATCTCTTTATGAGATTCAAGGAGCGCTCTCATCCTGGTGAATATTCTGATAATCTGAATATTTACCAGAATCGCCCTGTCGCTGTTAAGAACGCTGGAAAGCATTGCCACACCTTGTTCAGTAAACACATAAGGCGGCCGTCTGAGTCCCATTTTGTCGTGATTGGAAATCACAATCTGTGATCTCCATATACCGAATTCTTCTTTTGTCATCTGAAACATAAAATCTTCAGGGAATCTCTTCAGGTTCCTTTTGACGGCTTGATTCAGCGTTCTGGTATCTACATTATAAAGTTCTGCCAGATCTCTGCCGACCAGCACTTTTTGATGCCGGAGCAGAATTATTTTATTGATTATCAGCTCGTCGGGGAGTAGAGATTCTTTTTTCATCTGATTTGCTATAACCAATTAAATATGGTCTTAAAATTTTGGATATCACAATTTGTGATGTCCAATTTTAAAGCAGTATTTTATTCAATAGTTCGTTAATATTTTGTCTCACGCAAACCAGCCTGCCCTCCTTCGGCGGGTAAACCGGCTGGCAGGGACGCAACGACGCAATCCCAATAGTATCGGGATGATTCTGAATGAATTTAAAAAATCCAATTTTATTTTTTAATATCCTGAATGTCATTTATTTAAAAATCATTAACGGAGTATTATTATTGAGAACTTAAATCTATCATTCACCGGAAATCACAGAAAGCTTTTCAGGTTGCAGATAGCTCATTATATCCTCAATTCTCTTTCGATAAATCGTTTCCAATCAATTCCAAATACTTAAATACAATTCCGGAATTCCGGCAAAACCCCTTCCACCCCCGAAAATTACTGAATTATTTTGATTCCAAAAAATATCCAGCGAAAACCGTGTGTTATGACAACTAAATATCTGCAGCCTTGGGGAAAAAGGATTTTATTGTGTCAGGCTTTCAATAATGTCGGCTATTATCGTTTTCACCTGAGTCGCTTGATATCTGAGGATTAAAAGTCTGGATAGCTCAGGCAGAAAACACGGCGGTGTTATGGGCAGACGAGGGATGATAAAGATTTTTACAGTAATGGAAATTGCAACAATAGGAGGGTTGGCATTAAGAAGCGAAAGGCATTCCGAGATCCGGCTTATCACTTCATCGCATCGGATATTTAATGTTATCTCATTTAAATTTGGCACGTTCCATCCTCAGTTTTTAATGCTTTCTGTGTGGTGTTATTTGTTTCTATTGTTTCAGAATCCATTTCTTTGCACACTCTATAATTGAATCAACTCCCTTTTGTGAATCATATATACTTTGTTGAACAAATATATCTGGTTGCACTGGTTCACTGTTACCCTGATCAATAGGTAGAAAGTATGCTGTAGAAGTCATAAGCTTAAATTTGGTTTCAGGCAAAAGAAAAAGACTAATATCTGCATATTCATCCTGGTTTACTTCAAGCGGTTCACCAATCAGTTCAACAATATTGTTATATTTAATTTCAGCTGCAAAGCTATTTGCATATGAAAAACATTTTGGACCAATCAGCATGCATACTTTTCCTTTGTATCTCAAATTGTTATTTGTCGGATAAATAATGGATGTATCCCTTTCCCCGAATATAGTTCCGTTGGGAGCCTGAAAATAAGCTGATGTTGTATCGATAAACATGTATTTATTTTTATCTATCCGAGCTACTTCTTTCTTCAGATTTTTATGGTATTCACTTACTTTCCGATCAACCGCATTAATCACTGTATATGGTTTATCGTGAATGTAATCAATAAGCATAGGACCTATATCCTCTTTTCCACCGCCATTATCCCTGATATCGATAATTAATCCGCTACATTTGTTTTTCTTTATTGATTTAAAGCTCTTCTTCAGAAATCTACTAAATTCTTTCGGGTAGTCAAAAACTGTGAATTCAATATAGGCAATATTGTTACCGATGATTGAGAAATTGAAAGGCTGAGTTCTGTTGGGATATAAATGACTATAAAAGCTATAATACTTAGTTGCCGTTGTGCTTTCCATTCTTATTGTCTTTTGCAGATCATTTCTTTGATATGTGATGATAAACGGAGCATGGATATCAAGTAATTCAACCCAAAGCGGAAAAAGGAATCCAATGGCCCCATTAAGTGCATAAGTTTCTGATTCACCTGAATATCTGGCAATCTCTTTTTTAATAAGTGATTCAGACACTCCATTTATTGAAGTAATAATATCCCCCTGTTTAATGTCAATGGTATCAAATACATTAGCTTCCACGATAAATCCTGCATCATTAAAGGAACCAACCCATAATGGGAATGATTCCTGATATTTATCCAAATCATTCCTGGTTATAAACAGCAGCACATCTGTATGACCCTCCCCATAAGCTGCTGATAGAAGTTTAAACGCCAAATAGACGCGATTTTTGCTAATTGTATCTGGTAATATCGAAACAATACTATCCCTGAGAGAATATATACTTTCTTTTGAATTGCTGTGATAAGGATTTGGATGAACTTCTTCAATTGATTTAATCATATTATCAAGATCGGATACCACTTCAGGTTTTAAAAAGTAATCATGAATAAAATAATCCATAAACACCTCTGACTGACTGTACAGTTTACATGTTGAAAGCACCAGAAAGCTTAAAAATATGATGGTTTTCATTTTCAAAGAATGTTATAAGTTCAAGGTTTTTAATGCCACACAGGATTTCAGGCCTGGCGTTCGGGTGGGTTTCGGATTACAAAACTGTTAATTACATTTAACCTAAATAAAAGCACTAAACTCAAGTTCTGCACTGCCTGCCACGATTTTTCACCGGGGTCAGCCTGCCTGATGCGAAATCAGTGTTAGTGGTTTGGCATTCACTATTTCATTGGCATCGGTTTCATTTTACTTTTTTTTAATAATAAATGCAGTGGCTCAACATTGTGTTTCTTTCTCTCTTTGTCGGTAGTTAATGTTGTATCAACCGGTGCTAATAACATATCTCCTGTTTTCTCATCATAGACAAACTGAGTCCCGAATTTCTGATGACCATAAGTATATAATAAGTAACGGTCATAATTCAAGGCTATAATTCTCGGAATGTTCTCCTTCCTTATCGTCGCTGTGTCGTTTTGTTGTTCGAGTTGCAACAATGCATAGGAGGATAGTTTGTAAGCTAGGAGGAAGTTTTCAGGACTTAAACTTGTTAACTTCCCGTCACAAAATTTGGCAGCAGTATGTTGTAATATCCAGGCTGCCCTTATTTTGTCTTTGGGCGTTACAATTTTATTTTCAGCAAGCAATTGAAATATTTGCTCTCTGTGAATATTATCTTGCCTTTCTAAATTAACAGTATCAGTTTTTTCATCAAGCTCCCTATTTTCGATGTCTTCGAGATATAGCTTTTCTATTATAGCATTATCCTTGTTTTCTGTATCTTCATCTGTACTCTTATTTGTACAGCTATTCATCGATATAACTAAAAGAACCGATGAAAATGATTTGATAATGAACTTGTTCATATTGAGATTACTTAGTTCAGTCGATTTCTGTTTATGGTGACCACAAACTCCTTCATATCCTCAATTAACTTTCAATTAAATGGTTTTCAATAAACTACAATCGATTAAATGCTTTAAGCACTAAAAGTAAAGCACTGCCCAGCACCTAAAATTAATGAAATAATCTGATTTAAAATAATATCAGGCAAAAACCAGGTGTTACATCCATAAAAATTAAACAGCTTTTCTGAAAAGAGTGATCATATCACGTCAGGCTTCTTTTAATATCTGTTGCCGGAACCGCATACAATACCTAAAAACCCCGGAGGCGCACAACGGGGCTTTACATGACAGATAAGAAAACGGCAAACCAGGCGGAGGTCCCCCTCCCGCCCTGCCGGTTGAAAAACAGCGACGATTACCGGATCATCGGCAGGTATTTTTCCCGGTTCTCATAGATCACCCAGAGGTTGATGGCCAGCAGCACCAGGGCCATCACAAGTCCGGACGGGGCATTGATGATATGGGTAAGCACAATGCCCATCATCACCGGAAAAATCACGATGGCACCAAAGGCACGGGTCCGGGGAATCATAAAAAGTATACCCCCGGCAATCTCTGCTACCGCCACCAGCGGCATTAACCAGCCGATCTCCAACATTGCCCCCATCAGCTTTACCATGGTTTCAGGCAGATCGTCGGGTACGGGGATATAATTCAGGAATTTATTCAGGCCCGAATTGATAAACATCAGTCCGAACAGGATGCCCACAACAAGCAGAATCTTCTTTTTCATTCTATACTAAGGTTAAGTTTAAAATTAAGAGTGGGGTCTACCTGGATAACAAGTGGTAAAGAAAATTGCCACCAAAACACTAAAGCACCAAATCTCACCAAATAATTGGTTTTACGGGTTGTGCGGTTAATAACATAACTTATAGATTGTCAGGCTGAGCGAAGCCATATTTCGTTCCGATAGCTATCGGAATCGCTCACTATGACTTATTATCAGTATTATAGCTATTCAACCGCACAACAGATTTGGTTTTACTTTTCTGTACATCAGAATCAGTGATTAACCGGTTCAGAGTGCAGCGCAGATCGTTTACCCCTAAACAAATCTGCCGTTCATCATAAACAAACAAAGGGAAGGATGGTTTCAGGAGCACAAATTCCGGTGCTGCAATGGATACGAACTCACCACATAAGTGAATGTTTTACAAGGTCCTTAATCCTGAATCACTTTGGTAAGGCAAATATCTGGAGGTTCTTCGCTAACTCAAATAATGACAGCGGCAATGCCGCTATCAGTCCCCTTCCCCATCCATTCTCCTGAAAGTCATGTCATTCCGAACGAAGTGAGGAATCTCCCTATAATTTAGCCGGCCTCTGCTTCTAACAAATATAGGGAAGTTGGTGTCCGGGTGCGTTTATTCAGGTGGTGTTATTTCAGCACATCATCATTGACCCTGAACCTGTAGAATTTAATCCCTGCCCGATAAGCCCGGACCAGAAGACCGGTAATCATCGTTATTCCGAAAAACCACAACACCAGTGCCCACCCCCCCGCCGATTTATAAAAGGCAGTCGCCAGGTTCCCGATAAGCAGCCACTGAAAGACATAGAATGCGGTGACATTGCGGCCGGTCCAGCGGAGAAATCCGGTCACCGGCCCGGATGGAAACCATCGGATCACCTGCCTGAACAACATCGCCGAGGTGCCCAGGAAAAGCATTGCCCATAGAAAATAGAAGAAATCGTGGTGATAATAGGCCGGGAGGTTAACAGTGATGCTGAATCCATAAGGGAAAAATACAATGAAAGGAATAAGACCGGTCAGGGTGGCCATAAGCAGTTGCCTTTCCGTTAAGTTCTTCAGATATTTCCCGCTGAAAAGGAAGAAGCAATAACCGGCGAGCGGGTAAGCCAGCCAGGGCTGCAGGGGGAAATAGGACCAGGGGACATCCAGGTAAATGTAAGCGAGCACATAGTCAGACCATTGGTTTTGGGCCATTCCGGCAGGTATAAATGTGGCTGACAAAGCCACAACAAGCAATACGGCCAGCCATGGTACCAGCGAATCACGGAGCAGCAGCCTGAGCAGGGAAATGATGATCAGGCTCAGCCCGGCAAGAAAGAGAATGTCTACACCGAAGATATAAGTCAAAGGATTCAGGGCCAGTTCACCGGTAAAGATGTGATAAAGCAGATGAAGGTTCAGGCCGATATTCAGCAGAAATCCGTAAACAATCAGCCGGATTCCGCGGAGAATATTCTTCAGGGCATCTGCGCCCTGTTTCGCGATAAAATAGCCCATCACCGCCATAAAGACCGGGGCTGCCGGCGGGCCACCCAGGAAAAGGGAAATTTTCCCGGCAAGGCTGTCATAGATGTCCTGTCTGGCAAACAACTCCATCAGGTGAACCTGGATCATCAGCAGTACGGCCACCCCTTTCAGAACATCGGGGAGCATTAAACGATCGTTATGCGTCTTTCCCATTTGTCAGCAAAATTTTGGCAGGTTCCGGAATCAGAAACCATCTGTTTAAAGCAAACATAATACAAAAGAAAGAACTGCCGCCAGTCCAATAAAATCTTGTACAATTATCCGCGAAAAGTATAACCGGCATCCGTGACCTGCCCTTTATTTTTACTGCTCCTATACCGGTGTTTAATCCTAATCAAAACAACATGAAAAAATTACTGCTTTCAGCTTTACTCACTGTTTCATTTGTCTTTTCTATTGGTCAGATCAATTCCGAAAACACCTACAGTTATTCGGGAACCTATGCAAAACTTTCTGTTTCCGGCAACAAGTTCTACCTGATGGATGTATTGCTCTCTCAAACCCGGATCTACAATACCAACCACACCATCTGGAAAACCATCAACTTACCCGTGCCATCAGGCAATTACCTGTACGATATAAAACATCTTTCAGAGGGGTTGTTCACCAGTGATAATTCACTTTGCCTGGCCTATGTATATTATATTTACGATGAGACCAACGCCTATTATACCTTCAATGCCAGAATAATCAAGGAAAACGGCACTGAATTGCTCTCCATTCCCGGTTGTCAGTACATTGAAATCATGGATATGGGCAGTGATGGTGTTAAGCTGGTGGCCTATTGCTATGACTATTCATTGAATCCTTATACCGTTCAAACAAGAATTTATTCCCTGCCGGGAACACTGATGCCGGCAGAAAACCCTTCTTTACCGGTAAAAACCGGACTTCCTTTTCCGAATCCTGCCATCAGCCATACGACCATTCCCTACCGTTTGCCGGCCGGCATTCAGACCGGTTCGGTCAAGGTAGTTGACATGCAGGGCCGGGTGGTCGGTCAGCAAATCATTAAGCGGAATGCCGGAAGCATAACCCTCCCGACCGATGGTTATTATCCGGGGTTGTATAACTATTCCATAGAGTCGGGTAACCAGCGGTTTGAGACGGGCCGGTTTATTGTAAAATAAAATACAGCGGGATCAGTCTGCTATTTTAAGCAGGGATGCGACCTGTCGTGTCCCTGCTCATTTTTATCCGGCAAATGGAGTTTTCCGTGATTGGATCATGATTGCCAGGAGATGGCACAATCGGTTTAAACCGTGAAAGTTTATTGTGAATTATTCAGCTGAAGACCTGCTAATGATTCAGGCAGAAGCTGTCTCAAAAGTCCTTAAAGGCTATGTTCTTCTGCCGGAATCGCTGGTTCGCCCCGCTTTTTTGTTGGGGGACATGCTACTCAGCCCCGCAACAATAATTGATCATATGTAATATTGAGCACGCCTCCCGGAAATTCAGTCAGGCGTTATCGGAATATAACCAATCATTGGCTTTTAAATAGCTTCCTTCCCGGCAGGACACCGGAGAACTTATCTGACGCTGAATCTGACAGGCAATAATTATCTGTCATCCTGAGCCTGCCTGCCGGGCATTCAGGCATGCGAAACCGAAGGATAGACAGTTTACATCAATCTGATCCGGTTTTGCTTTTTATACAATTCATCCTCTGGTGAATACCAGCCTTTTGCTAAAGTTATCAGCAGGAAAGATTGACAAGGGCTATAGTGTATCGTGTCCCTCCCTGCATTTATAACCACAGGATCAGAACCGGAACGGGTTCTCCATGGTCTGTTTTGTGCCATCGCTCATATGAACATTCAATTCCGGCTCATTCAGCAATGAAACTATCTTCTCCCTATTGGTAAGCGCAGGCACAAAGGTCAGCACCAGCCTGAGACCCTCATCGGTAAACCTGGTGGCAAATTTCACCACACCCTTATCGTTGCTCACATGGCTCAGCAGGTACCAGGGCATATCGACCATGCCGGGATCACAGGCTGCGGCGAAATCAAGCTCCAGGGAATCAAGTTCAACCGGGAGATAACCATCTGCATCGTTAAAACTCATATCAACCGGCTCATACATCAAACCAAGATATTCCGGCAAAGTAAGGGCCGATATCTCTTTGCTGATGGATGCCACCTGAAAGTCAGTTTCAGCAGCACTGGTTTCTCCATCAATGGTCCAGGTCACGCGTTTCTCTTCAATCAGGGTTCGGATCTTTTCTTTGTTGATAAAACGGCTGTCATAATAGACAAGCGCATGAACAGGTTCCCCGAAAACAGTCTGAATGGCCAGAATGCCTTTGTGCTGACCAAACCTGATGCCAAGCAGCATGGCATCTTTGGGATCGAAGAACTGGTCGATGGCAGCCTCGGCTACCGACACTGCCGGTATACCTGGGACCGGTGCCGAAATAATAGAATTTACCGGTGTAAAAACGGCTTTTCTGATCGCTTCCCCGGTGAGCATCGTCTTATCGTAAAACACTTTTACGCTGTGATCCCCAACATAGGTTTCGACACCAAGCACGCCGGGAAGCTCTTTCATATGGTTGGCAAACGACATCGAACTGCCGAAACACTTGACGCTTGCAAGGCCCGACTGACGGTAAACACCGGCATTCTCCATCTGTTCCGGAGTTCCCCAACGCTGATTGATGGTGGGGATATCGGTGAAAGCAGCAAAAACAAGTCCTGCTGCCACAAGTATAAAGGTTGCCATTGCCGGAAGCCAGTCAAGTTTCTTACGGTTAATCTGCAGGGTGTCTTTTTCCGGGCATCGGGTAATGCAATCCCCGCAAAGGTGACAGTCGATATGATCAACCCTGGGTTGATCGGAAATTCTGATGGCCATCGGACAAACCTTATCGCACAGGGTACACGAAGTGCAGGTAGAAGCATTGCGGGTAATCCTGAACCAGGGTATCCCCCGGAATTTCATCATGACCGTTTCAAGCAATACGCCGGCAAGGCTGAGCGCTCCAAGCAGCCAGATCCAATCTATGTTCAGTCCGGCCACGGTAACCAACAGAAAATACAGGGCAGTTAATCCAAGAAACACGTAGCCATAGGTGAAAATATTGGAGGCGGCACTCAAAGGACAGAAATATTTACACCAGAACTGCCTGATAAAGAAGGAGCCGGGAATGGCAAGAAACAGGGCCATGATCGCATAACTTAACACCACATCGGAGCTGAAGCCTGAAAAAATGGCATAATAGGGATCAAAGGTTTTACAAAAAAGTTCGCTGCTGGTTACTGAATAATAAAAGGTGATAAACAGAATGGCATATTTGAAAATCCGTAAAATCCTGTCGGTGATGCCGGTGATCACAAAATTCATTTTCAGTTTTTTCCCTGTTCGTCCCAGCCATTCAGTAAAAGTACCGATGGGGCAGAGATAACTGCAGAAAAGCTTGCTGAAGAGAAAGATACCCAGTATCAGCGACAGACCCATCGCTATCTGGGTGGTGGTCATGGAACAGGCCAGGGAGTTGTTTGCCAGAAATGATGAGAAAGCCTGTAAACCCCCGAAAGGACAATAGGCCTCGAAATCAGCCGTGTAGGCTTTATCAGCCACCGGTCTTACCAAAAGATAAACCAATCCGGTTATCACCAGCCATTGCAATGAAAGGCGGTAATAATTCTTTTTAACAACTTTTACCATAAGCTTTGAATTATGCGGTATACTTCACTTCAAAAGTAAAAACTATTTCAGGTCTGACGGGCAGGGGTAGTAATTCAGAAAGGTTATAAATAGTACCGGTTGACATGGAGAGTGCTTCACTAACAAAAAGAAGTGTAATTTATGAAATGAAATATCCTTTACTGCAGTTTTTATTCCGGCAACTCCTGACTGTTCACAAATTACGGTTGATTTATTCAGGGAATTTGATTAAGTTTGAAATGATAAAAAGTGTACACATGAGATCATCAGGCTTACTGACAGGAATGCTGATCCTTGCAGGAATAGTTGTTAATCCGGCACTGAAGGCACAGAATGAAACAGAGCCTGGCGACGGGTTTAAAATCATGTTTTATAACCTTGAAAACCTGTTTGATCCCTTTGATGACAGCCTGAAAGATGACAATGAGTTTTTGCCGGGTGGCATCAGGGGTTGGACCTGGAAGAAATTTGAGAAGAAACTGCAGAACACGGCAAAAGTGATTATCGCAGCCGGGGGTTGGCGACCTCCAGAGATCATTGGTGTTTGCGAACTTGAAAATCGTTTTTCACTGATCCAGTTATTGAAACGAACACCACTGGAACCATTCGGATACCAGATCGTTCACGAGGAATCGCCGGATGGGCGTGGAATTGATGTAGGGCTGATGTACCGGCCCGATCGTTTCAGAAAACTATACCACAGGGCCATACCGGTAATTTTCGAGGGCGACAGCATATCAACAACCCGCGATATTCTCTATGTAAAAGGACTGGTCCCGAATGGCGATACCCTGCATGTTTTTGTAAATCACTGGCCTTCGAAATTCGGTGGCGCAGCAGCAACCATCCCGAAAAGAAAGGATGCCGCCCTGCTGCTGAAATCGGTCACCGATTCCATTGCCCGGAAGAATCCGGATGCATTGATTGTGATTACCGGTGATTTTAACGATCAGCCGTCGGACGAAAGCGTAGAAGTCCATCTTGGCGCCCGTCACGGACAGACAGAACCCACCGGTTACTATCTTTACAATCTGATGTACAGCCTGATGGGTAAATGGGATGTTGGCTCACACAAATTCCGTGAAGAGTGGAGCATCATCGATCAGTTTATTATTTCTTCTGCCCTGCTGAACAGCAGAACCGGACTCAGATTATCTGAAAACAGGGCAGAAATATTCAGGGCACCCTTCCTGATTGAAGAAGATCGCAACTTTAATGGAACAAAACCATTCAGAACATTCAGCGGCCCGGTTTACCAGGGAGGGTTCAGCGACCATCTGCCAATCCTGCTTTTCCTCAGGTACTGACGTAGTGATGTCTGAGATTTCACCGGACACCATGTCTCCATTTTCCCGTATTTCTTTGTCTGCCATTTCGAAAATGAAGAATTCCATGTGCGCTGAGCCAGGTTCTCTTCGCCCTGAGCTACAGCCTGGATCAAGTATCAATCATACCCGAAATCTGAAATCCCAAATCCCGGACTCACCTCACATCAATCACCAGGGCACCTGACTCCCTGACAGAATAAAAATGTAATCCCTGCCGGGCAGCTTCCTGAGCCCATGAATTACATCTGCGCAGCGGGTTCGAGGCATCCGCAATAAAATGAGCTCCCGGAAAATGGCTGCTGAGTTTTTCCAGCTTAAACCTGGTGTTTGAAGTAAGAATTACATAATCAACTTTCAGTTGTCTGCGCCCTTCAGGAAGATTTACCGAAGGAGAAATCACTAGACCTTTTTTTCCGAAAAACTGAAAAAAGCCATTTCCGAATAACTTCAGTCCGGGAAGACAACCCCCGTCATGACAGTATGCGGTAAGGTGGTTGTACGAAATCTTTCGGATACCTGATCTGATCCTTGAGCTTTTAAGGGAGTAATCAAGGATTGAAGGCTTTGAAATAATTGCTGAATCACAAATAAGATGCTGATGGATGCCGCTGGTAAAGCCGATTGCCGTATGCCGGTTCAGACTGTGTACTACCATCATCTGCTGGTTTGGTCGTTTGATGGCGATGGCTGTATGTTCTGCAGCAAGCAAAAGGCAAGCCATCAAAACCGGGTACAACCATCGCCTGTCTTTTTGCAGATACCACATAAAACAGAAGAAAAGCAGGCAATACAATACAAGGGTGGCAAATGTTGAAAGATAGAGGTTTTGACTGACGGCTCCCGGCAATCCTTCGATAAAAACCACTGTACTGTTCAGGAGTTTGATCTGAACAACCATGATGGCTGCAGCAATTTTACCTAAAAAAGGAATAAAGGAAAGGAAAATAAAAATGACACCGGTATATATAAGGATACCCGACAGGGGAATCGCGATCAGGTTGGCTATCAGAAAATAATTCGGAAACTGATGAAAATAATAGATTGAAATGGGTGTAACCAAGAGCTGGGCAGCTATCGAAACATTGATCATGCTCCACAGGTATCCGTAAACTTTATTGGTGGTATTGAAAAAATTACGGATATGTGGTTGAAAGGTGACGATCCCGGCAACTGCCCCGTACGAAAGTTGAAAACCAAGGTCATAAATCATTCCCGGGCTTATTACAAGCAGAATAAATGCAGAAGCTGCAAGGGTGTTGTAGGTATGAGCCTGCCTGTTGAGTGACTTGCCGATGGTAATCAGCGAAAACATCAGGGAAGCCCGTAATACAGAAGGTGCCAACCCTGTAATAACAGCATAAAGCCAGATTACCAGGATAATCAGCACCGGTCTTAACCAGACAGCCTTTTTTCGCTTTCGCAGAAAGAAAAACAGATAATCTGCAATCAGAAAGACGATTCCTACATGCAGCCCTGATACGCAAAGAATATGAACGACACCTGCGCCGGAATAGGCCTGTCGTTGTGAAGCATCCAAGAGGTCATCATAACCAATCAGTAAGGCCGCGGCTACCGGATATTCATGGCCTGATATCCCATTTTGCTTCATGGTTTCCAGCAAGCGGTTCCGTGCAGTCAATGCAAACATTTTCAACCGGTTGCCACCAGTTTTTCCTGTACTGACCAGATTCCCTTTCCCAAAATACACCTGATGAAAAACATTTTTCACCGCCAGGTAACGGGCATAATCAAATTCGCCGGGATTGGCAGGCTTCCTTACCGGTTCGGGAGAGGCGGAGAAAATGATCTCCGAGCCATAACCAAGACCGGCAACCAATGAATCCTTTTGGGCATAGGCAAGCACCTTCCCCTTAACCGGAAAAAGCTTACCCCCTGACCACAGGAGCTTGACTTCAACGGTGAATTTATAGGAGTTTTCTCTTTCAGCAGGTGGTTCAATCAATTCAGCAACATATACATTCCCGGTTTCAGTAGCAAAATTTGAAAAATGCCTAGCCTGGCTTTGCTGATTGTCTAGCGATGATATTGTATAGCCGAGACACAGCAAAAACCCGTTCAGGACTACCCCAAACAGCCATCTGGTGCCGTATGATTTAATCTTATAACTTATCAGCAGAAGCGCTGACAGAAGGCACAATATGATGGCGGGTAACCAGAAATCTGCGCCGGGACAGGCAGGAAACCAACCATAACAGAGAATTCCGGCTAAAAACGGAAAAAGCAACCTTACAAATGGAAAACGTGTCCAGGTTTTCAATTATATAAGCCTTTAGCGGGTTATATCACTAAACTGGTTCCGGCTTATAAATATAGCGAATTATCAGATAAAAGTCAATAACATTTTTTATTTCAGAAATACCAAATCAGCAGAAGAAGATTATTTACAATATTTACCAAGCATATTCCCCGCGTTCTTATGCCCCATTTCCGAAGCTTTTTTCCAATCGGCACATGCTTCGGCAAGTTTACCGGTTCGCTGATATGCAAAAGCCCGGTTGTAATAAGTTTCAGCGTTGTTTGATTGCTTTGCAATGGCTTTACTGTAATCATCGGCGGCATCAATGAAGCGTTCGAGCATAAAACGGCTGTTGCCACGATTAACATATGCCTGGGCATATTCAGGATCGAGGTTAAGCGAGCGGGTAAACATATCGTCGGCTTCGTTGAATTTTTTCAGCGCGGCGAGAGAGGTTCCCTTATTGTAATAGGCAAGGGCGTGGGTAGGGAGTTTGGCTATTGCATCGTCGTAAGCAGCGATGGCTTCCTGATGTTTGCCCAGTTTGGCAAGAACCACACCCTTATAATTCATTGCATCGGTATAATTGGGTGCCCATTGGATGGTGGCATTAAAATCGGACAGTGCTTCGGAATATCGCTGTATTTCAAGGTACATCTGACCCCGGTAATAATAGTACGGAGCCTGCATAGGCCGGAAGCGGATCGATTGGGTAAAATCCTCCTCGGCACCTTTATAATTCTTCAGCTCCCATTTGGCTTTGCCACGATAAAAGTAAGCATCAGGGTTGCGTTGATGTATTGCGATCGATTTGGTGAATTGTTCAATGGCTCCGTTCAGATCGCCGTTTGAAGCCATTTCAATTCCCAAACGTCGTTCATCAGCACCCTTGCCTCTGAACTTTATCTGCTCGAACAATTTAGCCTTCCGTCCGGCATCTGCAGGGTTTTTCTTCCCCGGCATATAATTATCAATCAATGGAATCTGGTCAAAATCCCGCTGCCCGGAATCTCCGGGTTGGGTTGATGTGTCGGCTGACGGATTGACTACCTGAGTAATCACTGTGCTATCGGCTTTCGATGTTTCAGCTGTCTTCTGACCGTTATTGCATGACACTCCGGCTATGAACAAAAGCACGCCGGAAAGATAGAATATGGAATTGTTATTCATCATTTTCAAATTGAATGCAAAGGTAATGAGAATTCATGTCTGCAGCCACTATTCCATGTCTGGCAGCTGCTGTTTCCCGCCAACGAACGCTGAAATAAATGCTGCCGCTCTTGCTGAAGCTCCGGTGTCACCCAATTTGTGACGAAGCAGTTCATAGTCTGAAATCATTGACTGCCGGTAGGCATCATCAAACAACAACCGGTTCAGCTCCTCCTTAAGGTTCTGCCTGCTGAGATCTTTCTGTATAAGCTCTTTAACAATCTGTTTATCCATGATCAGGTTGATCAGCGAAATATATTTTACTTTAATAACCTGACGGGCAATCAAATAGGAAATGTAACCTCCCCTGTAGCAGACAACTTCCGGTACACCGATCAAAGCTGTTTCAAGTGTAGCCGTTCCCGATGTAACCAGGGCTGCCGATGATTGTTTCAGCAGGTCATAGGTTCGGTTCATTATCACGGGAATGGCGTTTGCCGGCATCAGCTTTTTATAAAAGTCTTCTCCCAGGGTCGGCACTCCGGCTATGGCAAAGTCAATATCAGGGAAATCCTTCATAACCGCAAGCATCAGGGGCAATACCATGCTGATTTCCTGACGTCTGCTACCCGGAAGTAATGCTACCAGTCTTTTACCGGAATCAGGCAATACCGGGCCTGACGTTCTTTCTGAAAGGGCATCGAGCAGCGGATGACCTGAAAAGTACACCCCGATACCGTGGCGGGCATAAAACTCCTTTTCAAACGGGAGAATGACTACCATTTTATCCACAGCACTCCTGATGGTTTCAACCCTCGATTGCTTCCATGCCCACAGCTGTGGTGAAATGTAGTAAATAACCGGTATTTTCTGTTTATGCACAAATTTTGCCATCCGGAGATTGAAACCCGGATAATCAACAAGGATCACTGCATCCGGCTTGGATTCCAGGATATCACGCTTGCAGAATGCAAGGTTGCCCAGAATAGTCCGAAGGTTTACCAGCACTTCCAGAAAACCCATAAAAGCCAGGTCACGGTAATGTTTAACCAGAACAGCCCCCTGCTGTTTCATCAGATCACCACCCCAGCACCTGAATTCAGCGCTGACATCAAGCTTTCTGATCTCTCTGATCAGGTTGGAAGCATGCAGGTCGCCGGAAGCCTCCCCGGCAATAACATAGTACTTCATAGGTTGAGGAAAAAGATGCTGACCGGCGATTTGTCGAGAAGTACAAAATAAAGAATAATCAGAAGAAATACAACCAACAGTGCACCCATACCGGCCTTGTTAAAGCGCAGTTTACGCATGTAATAACGCATCAGGAACAGTGCCGGAAAAAAAGCCAGCAAAAGAATTTTGTTCTGTGGCATAACATCAGAAAACTGACGATAAATCCAGGGGCCGGTTAAAAGGATGAGCAGGGAGGCCGCAAGGCTCAGAAGCAGTGCTGACAAGGCCCCAATAAAAAAGTTATCGTGTTTCCACATCACAGGATAAAAATAAAAAGTCAGAAGTTAAAAATAAATTTTGCAATGTACTGTTTGCCGGTTTCATAATCCACTGCAAAGAAAGCTGTGCCCTGAAAAAGCCTGCTGAAATAACTAATCCAGATTACCGGTTTCCCATTCTCTGAGCAAAGGTATGGTTTTATGGGATGTGAGGTCAAAATGGACCGGAACCACAGAGATATAATTATTGCGCAGCGCCCATTCATCGGTATCTTCACCTTCATCCCTGTTCCGGAATATACCTGTTAACCAGAAGTAATCTCTTTGGTGTGGATCTTTTCGCTGGTCAAATTTCTCATCCCAGAAAGCCATGGCCTGCCTTACCACCTTCATCCCTTTAATCGGGGTTCCGTTTGTGGCCGGGAAATTAACATTCAGGCAGGTATAATCAGGCAGTCCCTGCTCCATTACCTTTCTCGCTATGGAAAGGATATAAGGTTCACATTTACTGAAATCAGCCGTATAGCTGTAATCGTTCAGAGAAAATCCGATTGACGGAATATTCTCCATAGCTCCTTCAAGAACAGCGGCCATCGTACCGGAATAAATTACATTGACCGATGAATTTGAGCCATGGTTAATACCGGAAACAATCAGGTCAGGATTGCGTCCCAGAATTGCCTTCTGTCCGAGTTTTATGCAATCTGCCGGTGTACCGTTGCAGGAATACTCAGTATATCCCGGCTCTTCGGCAAGTTTATGAACCCTTAATGGGGAAGAAATGGTTACGGCATGTCCCATACCCGACATAGGCTTGTCGGGTGCAACCACCATAACATCGCCCAGTTGACGCATTACGCCGATCAACATTCGTAATCCCGGGGCATGAACACCATCATCGTTGGTAATCAGTATCAAAGGTTTAGACATTCAGTTTTGGTATTTCAAATGATCACTCAATTCTATCCGGAAACTTTCAGAAACCATCCGGTTCTTTTCGCGGAATTTCCCGTGACTTCACAACTTCCCGTACAATTTCACCTTAACCGCTATGTTTGCTGAACTCATTGCTTAAGTGGCTTCGTTCGCTGATGTTGCTTAGGCAGTTACTCCTTACTCCTTACTCCTTACTCCCCGCAAAGGCTCCTTTTTGTTTTCCTCAGACGAAGGCTGTGTTTGTTTATGATCCAGACTGGTAACTCCGGCACTTACAATAAATTTCATGACTTCAGCCGGATGAGCATCAAGCGGTGTAATATTTTCAACCGGAACAATAAACAGATTACCTGAAAAATTATAGGAATGAGGCAGGTATACGGCAACCTTCCCTTTTGATATTCCAAGGTTTGTGAGGTCTTTTTGGGTAATAAATCCCATCTTCTCAAGATTGGCATCACGACTGACTTTCACAAGCACCGGTTCTGTAAATCTTCGTTCCTTGCCGACAAATGCCGACATGAAATCCTTAATGGAGGTATAAATGATCTTAACCAGCGGGGCCTGGCTGATCAGCTTATCGAGGTATGCCAGCAATGGCTTGAAAACCATTGAGGATCCGAGAAACCCGAATAAGGTAATGGTTCCGAGGATCACCACCATTCCGAGACCTGGTATTCTGAACCCGAAAATATCCAGAATAACATCGGTCAGGAGTCCATCCACTATCCTGAATGATTTGTAAATGATATAAACGGTCAGTGAAACCGGGGCAGTGAAAAGCAAACCCTGCAGAAACCACGCAAGAAGTTTTTTTGAAATCTTTTTATCACCCATAGCTTTGTTTCTTGATATTCACCACCTTAAAACATATATGGTCAGTGAAAATTTCTGCAAAGGTAGTCAATGAACAGGCTCATAATTCATATAGATCAAAACATCGGCCTGAAAATGCATTCGCCTGACTGCCGTTACACTACCATAGCTGAGCAGGATTCTTACCCCCGCTCTTTCATTTTGATATTCAAAAGCGGACAAACCTCCATTCCCTTTTCGTGTATATTGTGGTTACCCTTTCCTGGTAAAGCATCATCTCCGCGGCATTTGTCCAACTGAAAAAGCGGCCATGAAGTAACAAAAAAAAGCCGGGCTTAAAACAACCCGGCCCTTGTAAAGTATTTCGGTTCAATGTTAAAAATAGAACAACAGATTAATCGCCCCACTGAGGTTATCAGTGCTCACGCCAAATGAGCTTCCACCTGCTGTTTTCTCAGTTTCACTGGTGATGATTGTCTCTTCATTAACATAATCGAGATATTCATACGAAAGTTCGCCCTCACCCTGTTTTGCGAGTCCAAGGCCCCATCCGAATTCTCCGCCGATCGACATTTTTGGGGCAAAGAAATATTCGACGCCTACAAACCCCCTCACCTGGAATCCAAGGGACATACCTGATTTTCTCTCATTAACAATTCCATACTCTTCGTAATTGATATTATCGCCAAAATCTGCTACATGATGCTGAATGTCCGGATTCCAGTTGTTACCATATTCAAAGACGGATTTTTCAGAACCAAACATAACAAGGGCTTCTGCTCCGTAAATTCCCTGCAGCCGTCCTTTGCCTCTTCTCTTTTCCAGGCCGGCTCCAATTACAATGTCCATGTAGCTCCTTTTGGCTTTATCTTCAATCTGATCGTCCAAATCAATGACAAGGGCATCCTTGATCACATATTCCTTATCAACTGAAGAGTTATAGGTTAGCTGCAATTTGACCCGGAAAGCGGTTTTAGGATCAACCATGTACTTTGCATACAGCGTCATCGGATAGTTATCCGTAAAGTTAAATTCCGGAGCTCCATTCCCGTAATTGTCATTAAAAAAATTGCCCAGATAATAAAAAAACGGGAAGGCGTCAGCACCGATCGCCCACTCACCCTGCTCGGGCAATATCGGAATACCTTTTTTCGAAACCAGATCCTGAGCATTTACAAACGCTGCTAGACTGAAGAAAACCAATAAAACACTGATACATTTTTTCATAATAGCAATTGTTAATTTGTTAATAATACGGTTATCTGAGACAAATATAATCTGTTTTTTGAGAAAACAACGATTAAAGATTTTTTTTTATAAAACTACTTTTCAACTATTTCCAACTGATTTTTTCAGAAACTTTAAAACGATACCGGATAAATAGATTATTGTACTACCATCAGATATCATTACGAATCCGGGATTTTTCTCTTCTGTTAATCAAGTGGTCGGGGTTTACATACCTGACAATAATCAAGCATTATGTTCAATAGTTTTTCAGAGCATTTCTGTTTTAAATTCATGGATTGATAAATAAGTTTTTAAAATAATAAAAACATCGCCGTATTTCTTTGTCCTTCAGCCGGTAAATTATAATCAATTTTACGCCGGGAATAATCCATTAATGCGGAACCACCGGTCTGAGCCGAAAACCATCATTCATAAAAGCAGGTACCGGTATCCGAATGCCACAGACAAGCAGGGTTAATTCCTGAACCTACCGGACTTTCATAACACAGAGAAGACCATTCAGTCTGAAACCCCCACACCAATCAGGATGATAACAAAAAGCCTCCCCGTGCAGGACAGGAAGGCTGAAAAATTATTCAATCACCATTTTTCCGGTTGGATAACTCAGCTATGGTATTTCTGCCGAAACAAAAGCTGCACCATTGTTGTCTATGATTGTCACATCACCTGTATCCACCGAACCATCACCATTTACGTCGGTAACAACATAACCGGTGACAAAGGCAGCCGCATCATTATCTACCGGGGTCATATCACCGGTATCCACTGCCCCGTCCTGAGTAACGTCGCCGCCATAAATGGCATAATAAGTGCCCGGACCGGCCATCAGCAGCAGATTATTGCCATAAGCCTGGGCCGGAAGGTTAAAAGAGTAATTGATCGTACCTCCGGCAAAAGATACAGGCGCTGCCGTAGTGGTTTCGATGCTGTTGCGGTGACGCACTGTAACATAATACGATCCGTTATACAACCCGGGAATGGTAACAGATGAGGCTCCGGAGGTGCTCAGGTTAACATTATTGGCCGTAAACAATTTGCTGACATAACTGGTGGAGCTGTGCAATTCAATACTGATCTGATCGGCCGTTGTTCCTGTGAACTGGTCACCGGAAGCATTCCTGGCCTTGCGCATGGTACCTGAACCGTTGTACAAACCTTCAAGCAGGGCAGTCAGATTCAGTGTTTTATTTGCCAACTGCTGTACCCCGGTGAAAGTACCGAATTCCGTCAGGCCATTGGCTGTGAGAATGTCGGTTGCTGTATTGGTGGCACTGAAATATATCACCGAAGTCGGGGTAATGCGCAGGCAGTATATCTGACTTTCGGTACCCACCACATCGGCCTGCATATATTTAAAAGTGGCATTGCAGGTAAATCCGGTGATACCGCTCTGCGTTACTCCCCAATACCGGTTGATATAACTTCCGGTTGCACCCGGGTAAGCCAGGTTAGTCAGATTAACTCCTGTATAATTGCCTGCGGCAAAGGAGCCTGCAGTAAAATTAGCGGTAACCGGGGTGTACTCGACCACCCCGCCGGCATCACCCACCGGAAATGTAAAACTGCCTGTCCCGCTGAAAGACTTACGCATTTGCCCGGCACCGGTTGCAACCACCATAGAGGTTGTCGAAGGCGCACCTGCAACCAGAGCGGCTGTTCCCAGCAAAAGGTTATTCGATCCGAGGGCAAGCCGGCCATTGGTAAAGGTAAGTGTTCCGTTTACAGTGGTACTTCCGCCCAGTGTGATCCCTGAAGCATTGTTCAGTGTAAGATTGCCAAAGGTGCTCTGACCACTGATCGTTTGGGCCGCAGTTCCTGACATGGAAATAGTTCCGGTTCCCAGGCTGGTTGAAGAAGCATTCTGGTTAGTCAGATTGCCCGACAAAATAATCGTTCCCTGATTGTTAAGCCCGGCTCCATTCTGAATGGTGATAGCCGTTTGGCTTACCAGGGTGGTACCGGCAGTAACCCTGAGAGTTGTACCGGCAGTAATGATGTTATCTGCGAGTGCGCTTTCCGCAAACAATAAAACAACGGACAGGATCATCAGGGCTGAAGCACCGTTCCTTGCTTTCAGATGACTCAGTAATTTTTTCATTTTATTGGAATTTAAGTGATTAATCTATTTATAATCAAATTTATATATCCGGGTTAAACCGCTAACCGGTTACTTATTCTGAACCGGCCGATCAGGCGGGCTGCTAACTGATGACGGACTTTCATTCCTGTTGTTTTCAACCTTCGGCGATGCCTGCGGGATCGGCTGAGGCTTGCCGGATCCGGTGCCCGCAGTTTCGACGGCGGGTAATTCCTTTACAGGAGCCTTTGGCTGAATCAGTCCGTGATCGTTAGCTCCGGTGCTTATGCCATTGACACCCAACCCTTCGTTCGAAGGGGCTGACGGCTTGGGAATGATTGTTTCTATTGCAGGTTTATACGGATCAGGCATCGCTGAGGGATGTATTCCGACAACCAACTCGCCGTTCTCGTAATAAAGCCCTTGCCCGTTCGTTTCCGTATCGGCATCGTTGTGCAGGCCTTTGGCCATCTTGTTGGTATATCCTACTTCAATAACTTCCTGCGGCAGATTGGGATGTTCATATCCGGCCCGTTTGCCGATAGCAATATAATTGACGGTTACATTACTTTTACCGTTATTGTTCTCAACAACAGTAAACCCGGAACCGGATACTTCAGCAAGATAAACCCCGTTGGAATTACCAATTGGGGTAACTGTAACAATAACAGGAGCTTCTATTGAAACGGAAGCTGCAAATGAAGGGTCAAAGGCAATACCTGCCCTTCCATTGGAAAGTGTCGCTACCCCGCTGGTCTGAACAGTAACATCGGTTGAAACATTGGTATATAAAACAGTGTTTGCTCCCGTTCCGTTATCCTGAAGGTGCACATCCAGTTTGTTTTTATATACATCGCCATTCGAGAACATGGCATAGTTTTCGCCCTCAGCATAAATGCCATAAACTTTCCCGTGAATATCTGCCCCGATTAGATCGCCCCAGGCGCCAATCCCGATACCGGTGTTTGCCTGGGCTGATTTGCCGGCTCCGCTGGTATAACTTGTGAAATAACCACCATAAGTTATATTGCCACTGTTTTTATATCCCAGGGCTCCCCAAAAGGCCGCACCCTGATTAGCACCCAATACTCCGCCGGACCGGGCAAAATCATTGTAGTTAAAACCGCTTGTACCAAATGAATACTGGTCACCCCAGAAAGAATAACCTTTTATGGCGGAATTACTATTGTGGGCTCCGTACCCTGAACCATCGGATGCAGCAGAACGTGTCCTGAATCCATAAATGGCTGCCTGACCGTCACCGTCAGAATCCAGTTCGCTGTGGTAAAAATAATTTGTATAGGCATTAGTATATCCCAGCAGGTTGTATGCATTGGCATCATAATGAACATCCAGCAAGGAAGTGGGCGCGGTGGTTCCTATGCCTACCTTACCTCCGGCCTCCTGCAGAATCATCGCATTATTTCCTGAATAAGTACCCAGACTGAAGTAAGCGTTGGCAGGTGTTGCATTGTAATGCCATATTAAAAATCCCTTGTTGGAGGCTCCCTGCCCAACATACACAATCGCATTTGCATTATCGTCTCCTACGGAAACATTTGTACCTGTGGTATACCCACTGATGGGTGTTCCGAAGAGGCCGGTATATCCCGGACCTGCCTCTGCAACATGGAACAATGCATCAGGTGTAACGGTTCTTATCCCGACATTTCCCCCATATTCCTGCAAAGTCAGATGATTGCTCCCATTGTAGGTGCCAATGCTATAGTATCCTAAAGCAGGATCGGCATTATATTGCCAGATCAGGAATCCTTCACGCCCTGAGGCTTGCCCAACGTATAGTACGGCATCTTCGTCATCATTGCCAACGGCAACATTGGTACCTGCAGTCCAGGGGCTGATGGGTGCTCCGAATGCTGCTGTAAATCCCGGGGAATCCTCAAAAACATGAAACCTTGCCGAAGGTGCAATATCTCCTATGCCAACATTACCATCGTTTCTGATCACCAGATCACTTCTCCAGCCGGATTGTTCAATGTCTGCATTCAATATCATACTTCCCAGAATATCGTTATAATATAACCAGCCTTTGCTCAATCCTTCTGAAGTAAATCTCAGTCCCATATTCTGAGTGGCAGAATTACCATTCAGTGTGATGAAAGGAAAATAATCGTTAACGGTCATATCACCTTCAACATGTAATTTTTCTATAGGGTCAGAGGTCCCGATGCCAACATTACCCAGATTGTAATAGATACTGGTTCCGTTGTTCAACCACTGCCCGGCATTGCTTCCTACCATAGACCATACCGGGGCGGCGGGTGTACCTGAGTTATAATAATAACCCGCGGTGCCATTCGTTTGAAAAACAATTAAACCAGTGGCCGGTGTTACAATGGCATTTCTTTGCGCCATGGTCATCCTTGGGGCCAGCAGGCCTCTCGTTGTGCTTTTCACGTCCAGCATGGCTGAATTGTCAGCTGCTGTACCGTCAGTATTGATGGCTACCTGGGAAAAAACATTGATTCCCAAAGCCATGAGCAGTAGAAACATAACATTTTTCATATGTAGTTGATTTTAAAAATTTAATTAATACCCTCTTTGAATTTATTATTTCACCCTGGTCCACCCCCGGAAATGGAATGGCCGGGATGTTTGTTACAGATTAACCCAGTTACTGCCGTTATAATACCTGAGAACGTTGGAATCACTGTCAAAATAGATCATTCCGGCAGAGGGGCTATAAGGTTCAACTGTTGGCGTAAGTTGTATCAGGTCTTTCAGTTGAATGACACCTGATTCGTCCCGGATGATGCTGTTTCCGATATTGATCTGGTTGGAGGCATCACCGTCGGTCAGCTGAACATCGTGGCCGATGGCAATATTGTTGTAACCCGCCCCAATGCCGGATGCGGCCTGGTAACCAATGGCAATGTTCCCTGAGCCCTCTGACGTAAACTCATCCCCGGCAAGTGCACGCATGCCAATGGCAACGGCGTAGTCACCGTTGTTATAACGTGCTGCCTGTGACCCGATGGCATTGACACCTTCACCGGTATTGTATTGAGCCGCTTCATTCCCAAATGCATTCAGACAACTGCCCACATTGTTCTGCGCCGATTTATTACCCAACGCGTTGATGTTGTGACTGGTATTAAACTGAGCCGACATGGCACCCATCGCATTAACCTCACTACCCTGATTCTCCTGTGCCGACATATGCCCCAGCCCATTTACCGAATTTCCACTGTTATTCTCACACGACTGTGCCCCAAGTGAATTAACGAGATAGCCTGTGTTGTTCCTTGCCGAAACAGCTCCCAGGGCATTCACCGCCCACTGGGTGTTGGAAAAAGCAGCCTGGAAGCCAAAGGCATTCACATCCATCTCTGTGTTGTCATAAGCTGCCTCATACCCGATGGCATTCACATTTAAGCCGGTGTTGCTGAAACAGGCCGACTGCCCGATTGCATTTACATAATCCCCCTGGTTGGTCTGCGCAGCGCTTGAGCCCATGGCATTTACATTTGAACCCGAATTACCGCCGGCTGCATAAACCCCGAAAGCGTTGACTGAAAAGGCGGTGTTTCCATAAGCTGAATATTGACCCATGGCATTAACATGATCACCACTGTTTGAGTTTGCCGCATCCGCCCCGAAAGCATTCAGGTATTTCCCGCTGTTATAGAAGGCAGTATTCAGTCCCAGTGCCACCACATAGGCATCACCCATGGTTGACTCCGAATTGCACACCCCCTGACCGATCGCGATCACATAATTCGACGGGCCACCAAGGTCTCCGAAAGCATCGTTCCCCAGTACCACGTTGGTAGATCCTTCAAGGGATTGGTTGTTGCAGTTTTGAGATAAAATATTGTTATAATCATCAATCCACACGGCGGCGGAAGTTCCACCTGAAGTATGCAGGCTTTTCCAGCGTCCTGCCGGGGAATCCCAAAAATAAAATCCCGGAACTACGGCATCCTCACCTGAGCCCGCTGTGGCAGTATTAAAGATTAACAGACTGTTGGCCGGGCCTGCAATGGTGGTATTATCGGTAGTGCCGGTCAGGGCAATACGGGTAATCAGCAAGCCTTTGTTTGAAGATTTTAAATCCAGCATGGCTGAATTATCGGGTGCGCTGCCATCGGTATTGATGGCTACCTGGGCACGGGCTGATACGCCAAAGGCCAGGAATAACAATACCAACAATGTTTTCATAGCTTTTGATTTTTAATTTATTTTTCTTCCAGTTTCTCAACGCGAAGCAATAATCCGGCATTCGCATTTTGCAATTCAACAATCATTTTAAGTTGATCCTCTATCAGTAACTGTTGCTCCTCAATCAGTGCCTGTTGTTCCTGCACTGCCTTTACCAGCGGAACCACAAACTCTGCGTAACGCAATGCATAAAAATCATTTTCATTTTTCGGGGCATCCACACCGCTGAAATCATAACCAATAGATCTGGCAGCCTCCTCAACTTCCTGGGCTATAAAACCGGTTTGAAGCATTTTACCTTTTATTGCTTCTGATGTGAATGAGCGCAAACTATCTGGCGTTCCTAAAAATCCGGCCAGGGCGTCCATATCCATATGATACGAAATAGGTCGCAGTTTAATTATAAAATTCAATCCGGGAATATCATCTCTTACGTCCTTTTTAAAGCGTATATCAGAAAGATTTGACCACGCAGCGTAACCACCAATGCTGGTAATACTTGCATTTCCCAGCCTCACCTGGTTACTGGCAGTAATACTGGAACCGCTTCCCAATGCCATTGAATTCTGATTGTTAGTCCCGCTGGAAAAGGCGCTATAACCCAGGGCTGTGTTATATTGGCCGGTGGTATTACTAGCAAGGGCACTAATTCCCACTGCTGTATTGCCAAAACCTTCAGTGTTATCATGAAGTGTATAATATCCATTCGAAGTATTGTTGGCACCTATGGTGTTGGCATATAAGGCATAGTTACCGGTGGCAGTATTGTTGTATCCCGTAGTATTTGAATATAGGGAATGGCTCCCGGTTGCAGTATTTGATGAGCCGGTAGTATTCTGATACATGGAACGGAAACCGACTGCTGTAATGTTGGATGCGGTAGTGTTGGAATAAAGTGAAGTACGCCCCACAGCGGTGTTTTCATTCCCTGTTGTGTTGGAGAATAGCGCAGCCCTCCCTGTAGCCGTATTGCTGTACCCTTCGGTATTATTGGTGAGGGCGAGATATCCGGAGGCTGTGTTACTGTATCCTGTGGTATTATCGCGAAGCGCATAACTACCAACAGCAGTATTTTCAATTCCATTAGCAGTGGAGGTTGGTTGATTCGAATAAAGTGCCTCATATCCTATTCCTACATTATTGCTCACCCAGGCATTTCCTCCATTATTATGAGATTGGGTATATAGAGCAGTATAACCAATTGCAATGTTCCGGCCTGCGGTTGTGTTTGAATAACCAGCCTGGTAACCAATGAGTATATTCCGACGATCTGACAGGTTATCACTGGCACCTGCTGATTCTCCCAGGAATACTGAATTACCGTTGTTAAAGGACTCAATCTGACCTTTGGTCGTAATCCTGGCCCTGAGCAGGTTATTGGTTCGAAAGTCCAGTGCCTGGGCATCCGTGGTTCCGATGAAATTGGTTCCGGGTACGGTACCTGCGTTACCCAGCAATGACCAGGCCTGAGACGTGATATTGGTCCAGGATAAAACTCCGGCCCCATTGCTGGTTAGCACCTGGTTTACATTTCCATCATCGGGTGGCAAACTGTAAACTGTATTCTGCGTCATGGTGGCGGAAGGATTCAGCACAGCTTCATAATCAGACGCACCTTGCTCTGAGAACAGACGTATTTGCCCGTCAGTGGCTTCTGAACTATTCCCTGACCGGATGGCGCCATTAACATCAAGCGGATAATCAGGCGAAGAAGTGTTAATCCCAACGCGATTTGTTGCGAAGTCCCCATATAGCAAAGGATCTGTTGTATTTGAACTTTCAATATACAATTTATCCGACCCCGTTTCATTATATCCGGCATTGTACCCGATAAATACATTGCGGCTGCCGGTTGAATTTGAATACCCGGCATGGTATCCCAATGAAGTATTATTGGATCCTGTTGTATTGAGATACATTGATTCAACACCTATGGCAGTATTCAAATTTCCCGTGGTATTGGTAAACATTGATTTCTGCCCCAGGGCAGTGTTATTCGATCCGGTGGTATTTGAGTAAAGTGACCGGTTACCGGAAGCCGTATTGTTATATCCTGAAATACTGAAAAAAAGTGAATTTGATCCACATGCGGTGTTGTAATCACCTGATGTACTGGAATAGCCTGCAGCAGATCCGATATAAGTATTCTCGTTAATTGTCAGATCATCGTTATAACCTGCATTAGCCCCTAAAAACACGGATAACCCTGTATTAAATGTTTCAATTTGCCCTTTGGTGGTTATACGGGTTCTCAGTATATTATTGGTCCGGATGTCCAGCGACTGGTTATCGGTGGTGCCGATGAAATTGATGTCGTCGCTTGTTCCTGCATTTCCTGCTATATCCCAGGCACTTTCAGGGCCGGAATACAATTTCAACCATGCTATACCGTTAAAATACCAGTAACCAGAAGGCATGTCGATCTGATAAACAAGCAGTCCCGTGGCTGGTGAAACTATTGCAGCTCGTTGTGCCTGTGACATTCTTGGGATTAACAATCCGCTATTGGTGGATTTAATGTCCAGCATAGCTGAATTTTCGGCTTCGCTCCCATCGGTATTGATGGCTACCTGGGCCTGGATATTGATCCACAGGGCCAGCAGAATAAAGGAAAATAGTGTTTTCATATTCCTGAATTTATGTTAAAACCGATACAGGTTTAAGAATAAAGCCAGTGCTAGGAAAACTTTGCCGGGCAGGCCAACGGTACAAGTTATAGGCGGGAAGCAATTATCTGTTAATAAAATAAACAACCCTGGCAGGATGTTTAATGGGGTTAAGATACGAAATATTGCAGAAAAAAGCAAGACCTGTTTTCAGGGGAGAAAACGGTAAAATTCAGCAACAATAACCCTTATTTTCCGGATTTTTCCGAGATGGTCAGGATATTGCTTTGATCTCTGAAATCAGATCAATAAATACTTTTGGAAATTAAAAATTGCTTATTCAGGGTGTCTCTGCCGTTACAAAGGCCGCTCCATTGTTATCAATGATGGTACCATCGGATGTATCCACACTGGCATCTCCGTTGACATCGGTGACTACATATCCGGTTACAAAAGCCGCGGCATCATTCTCTACCGGGGTTGAATCACCGGTATCGACCGATCCGTCCTGGTCAACATCACCGCCATAAATCACATACCGTCCGTCAGTCATCATCAGAAGATTGTTACCATAAGCCCTGGCAGGTGTATCGAAACTGTAATCTATCGTATCCGTGGCAAAGGAGACCGGCTCAGCCGTAGTGGTTTCGATGCTGTTGCGGTGACGCACGGTAATGTAATAGGACCCATGGTAAATTCCTGGCAATGTGACAGTTGCAGTTCCAGTAGTACTCAGTGCTATGTTGTTGAGAATAAGAATTTTGCCGGCATAGTTTAAAGCATCGTGCAATTCAATGCTGATCTGATCAGCAATAAACTCCGGGAATTCAGGCCCTGAACCGTTCTGTGCCTGACGCATGGTACCGGAACCGTTGTAGAGGCTTTCAAGAAAGAGGGTCAGGTTCAGTGTTCTGGATGCCATCTGCTGTAACCCGGTGAAGGTCCCGAAATCTGTAAGACTGTCTGCAACCAGCAGGCCGGAATCAGCACTGGTTTCGTTGAAATATTCCACAGAGTCCGGGGTAACCCTGAGGCAATAAATCTGCTCTCCTGTTCCTGACAGATCAGCAGGCAAATACCTGAAAGCAGCATTACAGGAAAAGCCGGTAATCCCGCTTTGCGATACGTTCCAGTAACGGTCGGTATAGCTTCCAATGACACCCGGGTACACCGAATTGACCAGTTGAACACCTGCATAATTGCCTGAATTGTATGTACCGCCCTCAAAAACAAGCGTAACCGGCGAATACTCAGCAACCCCGGTAGTATCCCCTACCGGAAAAGTAAAGCTTCCTGCGGTGGCGAACGATTTTCGCAGTTCACCACTGCCTGTAGCAACCACCATGGAGGTGTCGGATGGGGCGCCGGCAATAATGGCATCGGTTCCAAGCCAAAGGTTATGGGATCCGATGGAAAGCAAGCCGGTTTTAAAAGTGAGTTCTCCGGAAACGGTGGTATTTCCGCTCAGGTTGACCCCGGCTGTATTGTTAAGTGTCAGGTTACCGAAGATATTCTGACCGTTTATCGTTTGCGGGACTGTATCCGACAGGATAAATGTACCGCTGCCCAGGTTGGTTTCAGAAGGTTTCAGATTGTTCAGGTTACCGGCCAAAATCACAGTGCCCTGATTGTTGAGCAGGCCTCCGTTCATGATAATAATCCCGGTTTGATTCGCCAACAGCGTGTCTGCATCAATGCCCGGGGAGAAGATGTTACCAGCCAGGAGGTTGCCTTGCATCAAAACAAGAATTAAACACTTCAACGTTCTGTTGAATTTTGAGGTCAAGGCGTCCATTTTGTAAAAAAATTGTTAAATTCCGGTGTGCAGTTTTGATTCAACAAAGCCGGTTGCAAATAAACAAATTCCATATTTAGAAATCAACAGAAACATCAACAGAATAACAGGAATGAAAACATCACCCTTACCTTTGATATTGATGCTTTTTGCTGAGTGTAAATACTATTCCTGAAAAGTATTTATCAACAACTTTGTAAATAGGTAACCCTTTTTAAGTCATTTTTTTAATTAATACCGGTTGATTCCGGGATTTAAACAGTTAACATGATAAAATGACTGAACAACACAAATAAAACCAACATCCGGCGGTTCCTGGCACCAGAGGCTGCCTGTTTACCAGGCATATTCGCAGTCGCACTCCGGCACGCATTTCAGAGAAGTCTTCCTTAGTATCCGTTTAAGGAAAGTTAACAAAAAACAATCATATAAAAAGAGGCTGTCTGAGAAGTCAGTTCTGACTTTTAGGACAACCTCTTTTCAAAATAAATAAAGTTCACTAACCTATGGCGTTACCGAGGTGACAAAAGCTGCGCCGTTGTTGTCAATAATTGTAACATCTCCGGTATCCACACTGGCATCACCATTTACATCGGTTGCCACATAACCCATCACAAAGGCTGCAGAATCATTGTCAACAGGGGTGGCATCACCGGTATCGACCGATCCGTCCTGGTTGACATCACCCCCATAAATGGCATAGTATGTGCCTGGTCCGGCCATCTGTAGGAGGTTGCCACCGTACGCTTTGGCTGGGGCATCAAAACTGTAGTTAACCGTTGCTCCGGCAAAGGAAACCGGAGCTGCAGTGGTGGTCTCAATGCTGTTACGGTGACGCACGGTAACATAATAAGAACCGCTGTACAGACCGGGCATTGTAACAGCCGCCGTGCCGGTGGTACTCAGGTTCACATTGTTGACGGTAAGAATTTTCGTGGAATAAACGGCAGTATTGTGTAACTCTATGCTGACCTGATCGGCGGTAAGGCCGGGAAACTGGGGGCCAAATTCATTCTGTGCCTTTCGCATGGTTCCTGACCCATTGTATAACCCCTCAAGAAAAGCGGTCAGGTTCAGTGTTTTATTCGCTAACTGCTGCAAGCCTGTAAAAGAGCCGAACTCTGTGAGTCCGTTGGCCGTGAGTATATCTGTTGCCGTATTGGTGGCGCTGAAATAAACCACCGAGGTCGGATTCACGCGAAGACAGTATAGCTGACTTTCGGTGCCCACCACATCGGCCTGCATGTATTTGAATGTTGCGTTGCAGGTAAATCCGGAAATGTTGCTCTGTGTTACATTCCAGTAACGGTTAATATAGCTGCCGGTGGCGCCCGGATAAGCTGAGTTCAGCAGGTTAACCCCCAAATAATTGCCTGTTCCGAATGTACCCCCGGTAAAGGTTGTAGTAACCGGAGAATATTCGGCAGTGCCGCTGTTATCCCCAACAGGGAAAGTAAAACTCCCGGCTGCACTGAAAGACTTGCGCAATTGACCGCTTGAGTTGGCAACGACCATAGATGTAGCTGAAGGTGCTCCTGCAGTTGTAGCTGCAGTTCCCAGCAACAGGTTGTTGGATCCCAGGATCAGCCGACCGGTGGTGAACGTTAATGCCCCGTTTAATGTAGCATTGCCATTCAGATTTACCCCGGCTGCATTGTTGAGGGTCAGATTGCCAAAGATATTCTGGCCGGAGATGTTCTGGACTCCGGTTCCTGCCATACTGATGGTTCCGGTCCCCAGATTGGAAGCCGATGCATTCAGGTTGTTCAGGTTTCCTGATAAGATCACTGTTCCCAGGTTGTTGAGTGTACCCCCGTTCTGGATGGTGATGGCCGTAGTGCTCACCAATGTTGTGCCGGCAGTAACCCTCAGTGTAGTGCCAGAGGTAATGATGTTGTCGGCCATCAGGCTTGTTGAAAGCAGCAATGTGACTGCGAAGCTGAGGAAACGAAGTTTTGTCTGTCCGCTGATCTGATTATGGTTGTTTTTTTTCATCTTCCTGGTTTTAAATAGTTAACAATATTATTGATAAAGTGTTTAAATTATTTCGAAATTCCTCCATTCTGTGTACCTGTTTCTGCAGCTGTCTTCGTCACAGGTTTACCGTAGGCCGGAGAAGGTTTTGAGAAGTCTTCAATGGCTTTCTTAACCTTGGTCACCTCTTGCGCAGTGCCTACGGGCCCAGCAGTACCTGAAGGAGTAGTCATACTGCCTGAATTCGGCACTTTAACTGCCGCAACTGAAGGTTTTGGCCTCACGGATTCTTCAGATGGCTTGTTCGGATCGGGCAACGTGGAAGCATGTTTTCCAACAACCAGGTTTCCGTTTTCATAATAGAGGCCTTCGCCATCGGTTTGTGTATCGGAATCGTTGTGCAATCCACGGGCAAGATTCTGATTGTAATCGGCACTGATTACTTCCCGTGGAAGGTTTGGATTTTCATAGCCGGCCCGTTTACCGATGGCAATATATGAAATGGTTACGGAGCTTTTACCATCGTTGTTTTCGGCTACCTTAAATCCTTTGCCCGACACTTCAGCCAGATAGACCCCATTGGAGCTTCCGGTCGGGGTAACGGTAACCACCACAGGTGAATCCGTTGAAACTGAGGCGGCAAAGGCCGGATCAAAATCTATACTGACTTTTCCATCCGAAAGGGTGGCATAGCCGCTGGTTTGAACAGTAACATCGGTGGATACATTTGTATAAAGAACAGTGCTTGTTTCGGTTCCATTTTCCTGAAGATGCACATCCAGGTTGTTTTTAAACACCACGCCGTTGTTGTACATGGCATAATTTCCCCCTTCTGCATAAATACCGTAAATCTTGCCATGGATATCCGCACCCATCAGGTCGCCCCAGGCTCCTATACCGATCCCGGTATTTGCCTGGCTGCTTTTACCACCACCGATCGTGTAACTGGTGAAATATCCACCATAGTTTGTTAATGCGCTATTCTTATAGCCCAGCGATCCCCAGTAAAAACCACCCTGCTCAGCCCCTAAAATCCCGCCGCAACGGCCATAATCGTTGTAATTGAATCCTGATGAGCCAAAGGAATAAAGATCACCCCAAAAGGAATAGCCCTTAGTTGCACTGTTACTTGCATAATAGGCATAGCCGGTTCCATCGTTTTGGGAACTACGGGTTCTGAATGAATATAAGTTAGACTGTCCGGAACCATTCAGAGGATCTTCCGAATGGTAAAAATAATTGGTATATATATTACTATATCCCGAAAAAGTCAGACCATTATCATCATAATTCACCTGCAACCTGGCAAAAGGTTCAATAGTGCCGATTCCGACATTACCACCCTCCGGCTGAATTATGAGTGGATTCGAACCATTGTAGGTTCCAATCCAGAATTGGGCATTTGCAGGCGTTGGATCATAATTCCACTTCAGGAAGCCTTTGTAGAATTCTGACTGACCCACATATAAAAGGGCAGTGCCGGCATCATCCCCAACAGATAAATTGGTGACTGAATTAAAATTACTAAGAGGCGTTCCGAATATTCCAGTTGGTTTACCATTGACTTTTGCCACATGAAGTAAACCGGAAGGTACAACATTTCCGATACCAACATTCCCTGCAATCGGTTGAAATATCAAAGGATTCGTTCCACTATATGTTCCAATCCAGAACTGCGCATCAAGAGGATTGGGGCTATGCGCCCAGATCAGATAACCCTTACTATCGACTGACTGCCCGATATACATCAAAGACAGGCCATCGTTATCTCCTATTGAAACATTGGTTGATTGGTTATAGGATTGAATATCATCACCAAACAAAGCAGTAAAACCCGGAAAACTATTTGTGACATGCAAATTCGCCAAAGGGGTTGAAGTCCCAACACCCACACTCCCGGAATTATAATAAATGCCTGATCCATTGTTTAACCATTGGCCGGTACCACTACCGACCAGGTTCCATGACGGAGCTGCCGGTGTACCTGAATTAAAATACAGACCGGGCGAACTGTTGGTCTGGAATATTACCAGCCCGGTAGCCGGACTGACAATGGCATTGCGCTGGGCCAGGGTCATCCTCGGGGCCAGTAGGCCACGGGTGGTACTTTTTACATCCAGCATGGCCGAATTGTCGGGAGAGGTGCCATCGGTGTTAATGGCAACCTGTGAACTGGCATTCAGTCCGATGAACAGGATTATAAATAAGTATAGGTTTCTCATTATTTGTTTTTTATATTGGTTTGTTTACTGCCTTTTGTACGTATCTTATGAAATTTGATCTCAAATCCTGAATTTCTCCATTATTTGGTTTAATGTATTATCCTTGTCATGAGTCTTTTCCATCCCGGGCTTATTGACTGGTTCTGGTAACCGGCTTTGTCTGACCGGGTGCTCCGGTTCGGTCCACGTTGGTTGAAGGGTGTTTCCCGACCGATAATCTGCCGTTTTCGTAATAAAGGCCTTCCCCTTCCGATTTGGTATCGGCATCGTTGTGTAGTCCCCGGCCGATTTTTGACGAATAATCCGCACGGGTGACCTCGGCAGGTATCACTGAATTTTCATATCCGGCCCGCTTTCCAATGGCGATAAAAGCAAACCGGGCATTGCTTTTGGCATCACCGGCTTCTGCCACGCCAAATCCGGAAGTACTGGTTTCGGTGAGGTATAATCCCTGTGAATAACCAACCGGTGTAATGGTAACAACCACCGGAAAATCGGGAGACACAGAATTCTGGAAAGCTTCGTCAAAGGAGATGGTAGCCTTTCCGGAACTCAGTTCGGCATAACCGCTGGTCTGCACCGTTATATCGGTAGAGACATTGGAATAGAGCACGGTCTGCTGCTCCGTTCCATTGGGCTGCAGGTGCACCTGGGGTCCGTTCTGGAAGGTAATTCCGTAGGCATAGAGGGCATAATCACCACCCTCTGCATAGATACCGTAAACTTCTCCGTGAATATCGGCACCGAACAATTCGCCCCAGGCGCCGATCCCGATGCCGGTTTTTGCCTGGGTTGCCTTGCCGGCGCCGTTGGTTGAGTTGGTGAAATATCCGCCAAAATTGGTGTTACCACTGTTCTTATAAGCCAATGATCCCCAGTAATTTCCAGCCTGATAGGCTCCCAGGACAGCTCCCGACCTGGTAAAATCATTCCAGCCATGGGCAGTAAGTGCATAAGTATATGAATCTCCCCAGTGGGAATAGGCTTTGATGGCAGCATTTGAAGTAACATACCCATAATCGCCCCCCGGAGCTGAAAGGGTACGGTACCGGGTGGCAGAGAGTGCACTCTGACCAAAGCCAAGTTCCGGAAACTGATTCTGATAGAACAGGCTACCCGTAAATTCAGAAACCCCAAGCTGGGCATAGTTGTTTTCGGTTGAATACACCTCAAATGCTGACTGGGGCAAGGTTGTTCCCACACCTACCCTGCCGCCGGATTCCTGCAACGAAATAGTGGATGATCCCTTTGAGCTGATGCTCAGGTATCCTTCCGACGGGTTGGGGCTATGCCGCCAGATAATCTCACCGAAATCTGCGGCATCCTTTCCGATAAATAACCGGGCATCGCTGTCTGTACTGCCGATAGAAACATTGGTATTCGAAGTTAAATTCCCGGCTTCTGAACCAAAAACTGCTGTTCTGAAATATGGGCTATTGGCCACATGAAGTCTTGCATCAGGTACATCAAGACCTATTCCCAAATTACCGTAATTCAGGTCAAATGCAAATCCTCTTTCTGATGAAGACCTCAAATAGAATACGTCCGTTGTATCATGATATTCTAAGCCCCAGCGCGGATAAGAGGGGGAATGGCCGATTACCATGCGGTCGGCATTCTGGGTTCCTGAACCGAACATGTAAATCATCGGGCTGTTGGGAATTTCAGTGGCAGGAAAACGGATACTTGCATTGTCATCGGTAAACAAGACATCGCCATCAGATCCGACTACCTGGAACTTATCACCGTCGCCTACGGTCAATGTTGCTACCGGGGTAGCATCGCCGATTCCGACATTGCCTGCTGAATAGGAAATATTGCTGCCGTTCGGTGTCCACTGCAGCGAGCCCTGATCGGTAAGTTCAACCCATGAACCTGCGCTGTAGAACCAGAAACTCTGGGTGGTGCTGTCAAAGACCAGCAAACCGGCCGCCGGTGTGGCAATGGCGGTACGCTGTGCAGTGGTCATTCTTGGCACAAGCATTCCACGGTTAGTGCTTTTAACATCGAGCATGGCACTCGGGTCGGGTGAGGTGCCATCGGTGTTTACCGCTACCTGTGCATGAACGTTGAAAACAACTAACAATACAAAAAAGAGAAAAATATGTCTCATAATTTATTGATCTGACTATTTGTTTTTTGTTTCAATGATGGATTGCATCAGTTCCTGATTCCTGAGTTTCAGGTCTTCGATGGTTTTGAGCAATTCAAGGTTCATCTTTTGTTGTTCCATGAATTTCACATTCAGCTCCTGTACAGCTTTAACCAGGGGCACCACAAATTCAGCATACCGTATTCCATACTGGCCATCGGGGGTAGAAGGCACATCCACACCACTGAAATTATAACCTATCTCCTTTGCCGATTGCTCTACTTCCTGCGCAAGGAAACCACTGTAAACAATCTTTTCCTTGGCCTCAACGGATGCCATTTCTTCATGTGATATCTCCCTTGCAACTTCACCAGGACGCAAAATGGCTGGCTGGCTCTTGTTTAGGGTTGCATCAATGGCAGTTATATCGAGGGTATAGGTGACCGGTTTAAGCCTGGTAATAAACTCAAGTCCGGGAACGTTGCCTGTGACATTCTTTTTGTACCGGCTATCCGACGGAAATGTTGTCCAGCCGGTATATCCACCTATGCTGCTGACGCTGGTATTACCTACAACTACCTTGTTTGAGGCATCCACCCTGGCATTGTAACCAAGCGCCATGCTGTTGGTAAGCGAAGCGATTGCCGGATAAGCATAAGCGCCCAGAAATGTACTGCTTGTAAATGTACTATAGTCTCCGGCTGAAAACCCGAAGGCAGTATTGTTGTTGGAAATGGAATAGTATAAAGCGTACATGCCCGACGCTGTGTTATTGCCTCCGGAAACATTCTGATACAACGAAGCAAACCCTGTTGCAGTATTTCCATTGCCATCCTGATTCGCCTCCAGCGAGAGATCGCCGGTTGCAGTGTTGGCGTATCCAGCTGTATTGCTTCGAAGAGCATTGTTTCCGAATGCGGAATTTGAATATCCGGTTGTGTTCTGAAAAAGGGATTTGGAACCTACCCCAGTGTTGGAAAAAGCCTGATACAATGTGGCACCCAGGCCATTGTTGTAAAGGGCCGAGTCACCTATCGCAACCAGATTACTTTTGACAGTATTGCTGAAAAGTGCCCCGGGGCCAATGGCAATATTTGAATGGCCGGTGGTGTTTGTATAACCGGATTCAGATCCGATAAAACAGTTATATGCTCCGTTATTAATACTAAAACCGGCTTTGTCGCCTATGATCACGGAGCCTGAGGTACCACCCGATTCAACTGCCATTCCGGCCTGTCTCCCTATAATTACGCTGTTTCCGTTGCCACCCTGGTTATACCCTGCCTGATAGCCCATGATCACATTGCCTTCTCCATAGTTTTCCCTTCCCGCCTCAATACCAACAGAGATGTTGCGGTTACCGTAATTATGGTATCCGGCATCACGGCCAATCGATATGCATTCCATGCCATAACTGGCTACACCGGCACCGTTACCCAGGTTTATATTGTCAGCACCGAAAGACTCGAATCCCGCACCTTTACCTATACCGATATTATTATCCACAATATAGTCACCGCCAAGGGCATTCTCCCCGATTGCGATACAGCCGTTATTTCCTGAAGAATTGTCCATACTGTTGTACCCTAGTGCTATATTGTTGCTACCGCCACCAAGTAAGAAAAGGGCATTGTTTCCGAGGGCCGTATTGTTATTCCCGGCTTCAAAACTGCCCAGGGCACCCCTGCCGATGGCCGTATTGCCTGAACCATCAATGTTGCCGGAATAATCATTGTGGAGTGTTCCATAGCCGAGGGCCGTGTTAAAACTACCCGTTATGTTATCAAATCCGGCCTGGTTACCGATGATTGAATTTGAGTTGGTCAGTCCAAGGACCAGTCTGCCAGGCCTCACAGACAAGCGTTCTGTTGCTGCAAGGGTAAACCGGATAATATCTTCGTCCGGGATTTGTTCAACCTCAATGCGGGTGTCCCCGTCATTGTCCGATAATACCGATTGTGCTCCCGTTCCGATTTCCTGCCAGGCAGTTCCAGTGTAATACCAGAAAGAGCCGGTGGTGAGGTCATAAACCATCAGCCCGTTGGCGAGTGAGGTGATGGCCATGCGCTGAGCTGAGGTCATCCGTGGAACAAGCAATCCCCGGCTGGTACTTTTAACATCAAGCATTGCGCCCGGATCGGGCGCAGTACCGTCGGTGTTTACGGCAACCTGACCATAATGATAAGCCGGAATTAAAAGCAAAGCTGATAAAACAAAAGTGATAAGGCCTCTTTTCATGTTATTTAACTATTGATTATTTGATTTATTGATCTGAATTTTTAAAGCCTCAACCTCTCGTATTAAATCTTCTATGATTGCCTGCTGCTCCTGGATGGCTTTGATCGCTATCACCCCAAAACCACTGTAATCCATGGTATAAGTTCCGTTACTGCCACCATCACCGAGGTTTGTCACGAGCTCAGGAAAGATTTTTTCTACTTCCTGAGCCAGGAATCCATTGTAATGGCTTTTATGGATCGTATCTGCGGCAAAGCGGTATCGCTTGGGTTGCAGCAGCATTAACCTTTCCATGATGCTACTCATCGGGCTGATATCCGTTTTCAACTTCTCATCCGAAATGGCGGTATAGGCTCCATTTGCACTGTTGATTCTTGCCCTGACAATGCCTTCATAGAAAAACTCAAAATCCCCGGTGGTATTTGAGGTATAGAGGTTCCAGTGATATCGGTTGGACCCCTCATTTTCAATCCTTATCCCATCATTGTTTCCGCCGAAATTGGTATGCACGACATGCAGTTCTGCCCTTACAGGCCCTTCCGGTGCACAATTGATACCAAGTCTTGGCTCTCTCATCATCTCAAATTCAAAGGCGTATCTTCCGAGGTGTTGACTGTAAATGCCCAATGTTGAATCAGGACGCGACATTCCGAGAAACGCCCTGCTGAAGGTATTTGCCTGGTTGTTGAACCAGATTCCCGGCGAATTGGACATATTACCGTCGGAGCGCAGCCTGAGCCTCCCCACGGCATCAAGCGGAAACTCAGGATTTGTGACACCAATCCCAAACTGGCCTGAAGAAAGCTCAAAAGAAAACTTCCTGCCTGAGCTGGATCTGAGGTGCATCACATCGAGGGTATCGTGGTACTCTATCCCCCAGGCTGGAAATGAAGGTGAGTGACTGATGACCATACGGTCAGCATTCTGGGTGCCAGAACCGAACATATAAATCATGGGACTGTTGGGAATAGTGGTAACAGGAAAACGGATGCTTGCATTATCATCGGTGAAGATAACATCACCATCTGTTCCGCTTACCTGAAACTTATCCCCATGACCCACAGTGAATGAAGCAACGGGTGTAGTATCACCTACCCCCACATTGCCGGATATATAGGATATGCTACTGCCATACGGCGTCCACTGCTGGGAACTCTGATCGGCAAGTTCGACCCAGGAGCCTGCGCTGTAGAACCAGAAACTCCGGGTGGTATTGTCAAACACCAGCAAACCGGAAGCCGGGGAAGCTATTGCTGTGCGCTGGGCCGTGGTCATACGGGGAACCAGCATTCCCCTGTTCGTACTCTTAACATCCAGCATGGCTGAATTGTCGGGCGCTGAGGCATCGGTGTTGATGGCTACCTGGGTATAAGCAGTTATGCCGATGGCAAGCATAATAAACAACAGAAAGGTTTTCATTTTTTAATGCAATTTATTTTGTTTCATTTTTCTAATTCACTGATCATTATTTACTAAGCTGATTCCGGTATAATAGCTGTTTTAAACAACTTTCCTTTACTCCGTTATGACTATACTTTTCAATAGTTTCCTGTCAGTTATTCACAAATTGGAATTCTACTCCTTATTTCCGTAGCTCCCATTCTCCTTATCCTTCATTTTCACCTATCCGGGTACTTTTGTTTTCTGACAACCAACAAAACCGCAAACCTGTTCTGCACCCCAATGCCTATTCTCTTATGCAACGAACACTCATGGCAGCTGCTTTTGCATCTGCACTTATACTGCAATCTCCACCGTGGAAGTATAAATATGAACCCTGGCTTGTGCCTGATTGATTATTGCTCCAGTAATGTCCTGTGAGTCCCTCATTAATCCTCGGACCACCGGTCTGGTATAGGTATCCGGCCGGGTGAATCTTTAAAGACGAGTTCCATGGACCGTTTCTGTTGGTCCAGCCTCCGCTTGCATCCACATTGGTCCATTCAGTAGAAGTGGGAAGTCGCCACCCATTGCCCAGTTCCAGGGTACACGGATCATTGACAGCAGTCCAATCGGCACTTTCGTTGATGCTGTTTATCCATGTCGTATTTGGCGTCCGGGTAACACCATCATGTTTATAGCCTTGTTTACGGTTAAATTGCCAATACCATCCAGCTGAAGGCTCTGTATCATCATCAATGGCAGTTGCCTGATGATCAGCACCCAGATTACCGGTTATCCAGCATTTGGTCAATTCACCGGGAATATTTGTGACCGTGCCATAGGTCACAGTTTTATTAACCGGGGCAACTCCGCCCGCAACCACATGATTAACGGTTATGGAAAGACCGCAGGCAAAGGCCTGATTCATTGACCACCAGGAAATTCCGGTAAAAACATTCAAAGCCTTATCATCGGTATTGTATATCACCAGTCCTTCAGCCGGTGATGCTATGGCATTTCGCTGGGCAGTTGTCATCCTCGGTGGAAGAAAACCCCTGTTTGTGGATTTTACATCCAGCATTGCAGAACCATTCGGAGAGGTGCCATCGGCATTAACAGCGACCTGTGCATTAAGAGTTGCTGATAAAAGCATTATAAAAATCATTGCAATTGCTTTCATGATCAGAAATATTAAAAAATTATACAATCAAATGTAATATCCGAAAACAATACCCACCGGTTATTGCCGGTATGATATGGAATAATCAGAAAAAGGGGAAGGAAATATTGCTCTGCAAAGCAATAATAGAGTAATGGCAGGTATTTTAGAACATCAATAAAAGATACTGTACAAAGAACTTAGGCTTGAGCTTTATTAAGAAGGAGATTTGCAATCCAAAGTGTTAAACCCGCAATCTTAAAAGAAAAGACTGAATCAGATTCAGAATCTTATTCATAAGTAAACTATCCGGGCTGTCTGCTGTTCTGTTTTTATGCAAATACTCTTTTTGAGATTAAGTGATATTTAGCTGAGCACCAAGGGTAATAGCCAATGGTTTTAATCTTCTGAATGAATCCCAGAATAACCTGATCAAAACCTCTGCTAATTTAGAACGTTTTTAAATAATTAATGTTAAATATTTGTTAAAGTTTTGTTTAACTGCATTTTAATCCTCAACGATTCGGAAATAAAATTCAAATTGAAGATTCAGCCCGGACAATAACAAGCAAAGGAGTTACATGATCGGAATCAGGCTACCATGAATCCGGAGAACTTGCCGCAGCCGACAGGATACATCGGTATCTCAAGTTAAACTATACCCGTACGGGCACCGAAACAACCGACCCGGAGCAGATGCCTGTATAAGGTTTGGATCTCACTTAAAGGTGGATTTGATTAATCTCTCAATCTTAAGTTTTGAAAAACAGTTGTACGATATAAATCATGCAGTTGCTGCGGGAAGTAAGGATTAATCCTCTCGTCTGTTCAGAATTGATTCCCATTATTTGATACAGCGCAGTGGATATCCATACGACTTGTTGATACCACTCATTTGGCTCAGATCAGCATCGAAATAAAGGGAACTACTGTTGGTGGAATTCACCTGCATACTACTCCAATAATAACCGAAAGTTCCGGGAGTGAGTAAAAAATCAGCACTATAAAAGATGGCACCACCAGCATGCATTTTTAATCCTGAATTCCATGGGCCATTCCAATTAGTCCAACCACCACTTGCATCAACATTGCTCCATTCGGTAAATGTCGGAATCCGCCACCCACTGCCAAGTTCTACCACACAGGGGTCGTTAATAGCAGTCCAGTCGGAGGTTTCGTTTATATCCGTTATCCAGGTAGTATTGGGTGTTCGCGTAATTCCATCATGCTTATATCCCTGCTTTCTATTAAACTGCCAGTACCAGCCTGCCGAAGCTTCGGTTGCATCATCAACAGCTGTTGCCTGGTGGTCAGCACCAAGGTTGCTGGTGATCCAACATTTTGTTGTTTCGCCCGGGATATTGGTTATAGTGCCATAGGTTACAGTTTTTGTAACAGGGGCAACTGTTCCGGCAATATGGTTTACAGTGATTGATGAACCACAGGTAAAATCGAGGGCTGAAGTTGTAAAACTTATTTCGTTCCCGTAGGCAGTACCTGCACTATTGGTAGCATAGGCTCTTGCATAATACAGTGTATTCGGAATCAGACTTGTAAGGTTACTAACAAAAGCACCATTACCGCTACCATCTGTAGTAAGGCTGTTTGCCGTGGTGGGATTTGGTGATGTATTCCAGCATACACCCCTTGCTGTGACTGAAGCTCCGCCATCAGAAATGATATTGCCACCGCTTGTGGCATTGGTTTGAGTGATATCAGAGATTGAAGCGGATGTAACAGTTGGTGTTGAAGACGCATCACCGGCGTCTTTTATGCAGCGCAACGGGAAGCTATACTCTTTAGTATCGGTAGTCATGAAACAATTATACATGCTTGATGACAGACCCCAGCCGCGATTAGAATCAATATCAGAACTGCTCCAATAGTGGTCAGAAAAACCACGGCTTTCGAATGCAAGCGAACCATCGAAGCCCATCAGATAACCGGCAGCATGAAGCTTCAAACCGGAATTCCATGATTCGTTCCAGTTTGTCCAACTTCCACTCGTTTTAACATTGGTCCATTCAGAAAATGTTGGAATACGCCATCCACCCCCAAGTTCTATGTTACAAGCATCGTTGGCAATCTGCCAGTCTGAAATTTCATTAATAGGTGATATCCATGTTACATTTGGTGTCCGTGTAGTGCCATCATGCTTAAATCCCTGTTTGCGGTTAAACTGCCAGTACCAGCCTGCCGAGGCTTCAGTAGCATCATCAACAGCATTTGCCTGGTGGTCGGCACCCAGATTACTGGTTATCCAGCATCTTAAGGTTTCTCCCGGGATATTGGTAACAGTGCCATAGGTTACTGTTTTGGTAACAGGGGCGACTGTTCCGGCTATATGGTTTACAGTGATGGACGAACCGCAAGAAAAAGAACAAGCAGAGGTCATCCGGGTCAGAGTTATAGCTGTTGAATTCCCACATGCATTATAGGCCCATACATACCGGGTATATGGTGTGTTGCAGGTCAGGCCTGTTTCGGTTATTGTTGTGTCATCAGCCAAATCGGCAGCTGTTGCGTAATCATTGGCTGCATTCCATTTGTAACCTGTTGCTCCTGGTACTGCATTCCAGTTCCAGATGATCTGAGTCAGGGATGGAACATGAGTGCCAGAAAGCGGGGATGAAGGGCTTAAACACGTCGCATTTAATAAATACCACATTCCATTCATAAACATGGCCATGGAACCCGATCCGCCGGCACCGCAATCGGTGCAAAACACCATCAAGCCTGGTGCTGGATTCACAATGGTATTCATCTGAACATACGTCACCCGGGGTGGTAGTAGCCCTTTATCTGTTGATTTTACATCAAGCATTGCCGAATTATCAGGCAAAGTCCCATCGGTGTTGACAGCAACCTGGGCATTTATAGCCATATTTAAAAACAACATCAAAATCAATGCAAATGCTTTCATACTCAGAATTATTGGAAAATTATACAATCAAATGTAGTATCCGGCAATAAAATCAACCGGTATAGGCCGGCGTTTAAAAAAGATTAATCAGTAAGGAAATGGAAATATTGCTATTCAAAGCAATAACAGCGTAAAGAGTGTTGATGTAGAAAATCAGAAAAAAATATGATGCAAAGAACTTGTAACTTATTTGCTATCAAGAATTTAAAAATCAGGCTGAAATCTGATACGTCCTTATTTCAGCAAGATAGCCTTCTTGCATTCCTTCAGGGATCAGGCCATTTTTATAAAAATCAATACCTGAATTCTATAATATTTAGCTGACAACCAGGGATATTTTTTATTATTCCTAAAATAAGATAAATAAATCTAAATACGACCTGATTAATTGTCTGCTAATTTAGAACGCTTTTAAATAATTAATGTTAAATATTTGTTAATGTTTTGGTTAACTGAATATTAATTTTCAAAATGTAAAATCAAGGGTCATATCCGTCAATAAAAAAATGACTATACAACTCAGAAAGGTTTAATGATCAGATATCATGTTGACACGGATGATCCTATTCGTCTGTGAGAAATTTGTACCATTGTAAGGCAAAATATATTAAATCAAATCACGGTCGTTCCGGATGAACGGCAAGAATCAATCACAGTCCAGATAAAATCATGCTTCCGGAACCGGGAATCAAAAGGGAAATTGATTGCCCGGTCTTAAATCAGGGGGCATACACAACGAATTGTATGTAAGAGTCGGTATTCAGGCCGGTTTCTATGTTATATGAATAAAACTGGATAAATCCGTTGTCGCAGGATGCACCAACATTCACTGAGGTCGAGTGCCCGGTGGCGATGACCAGCGAGTTGGTGCTTACCCCGGTGCAGAAGATTCTGTAAACACCTTCACCCTGCCTGGTTGAGCTAAAATTGCCGGTACCACTCACAATTGCCCCTGTGGGGTTGATTTTACCATAACACAATGGGGTTAACGCTGCACTGCCGGTTTCGCCAGTGTTGGTGATTTTTCCTTCAATGTCAACATCTCCCAACGGATTGATGGTGAGCCTGTCATCTCCGTTCAGCCGCACAACCACATTTCCGGTTGCATTCCCGCTGTTTGTCCCCAGACGGAGGTTGTTGCCGGATAATTGCACAAATCCGGTATTGATACCTCCGCTTTTCAACTGCAGAATTCCTGAAATATTATCGATATTCACCGAGCCGTTTGTGCGGATATTCCCGTTCACATCCAGTCGTTCAGCAGGGGTTTCAGTATTAATTCCAACATTGTCGCCAAGGTTGTACATTTGCCCTGTACCACCTCCCACCCAGAAAGTATTGTTGAGCAGATAAAGCCAGGCCCCGTTCTGCCGTTGATTGATTGCACTGGTAGTCGTATTGTATATAATCAATCCTTCAGCAGGAGAGACTATGGCATTGCGCTGGTTGGTGGTCATGGAAGGTATCAGCAAGCCTTTGGTTGTGCTTTTCACATCCAGCATTGCACTCGCATCCGGGTTGGAGTTGTCGGTGTTGATGGAAACACCCTGGGCGAAGTTCTGATCATTCAGAATCATCAGAAGTAAAGCTAAAACCAGACAAAATTGAGTTTTCATGTTGATCAGTCTTGTTATCTTGTACGTATCATTTGTTCAAGTTCATCAATTTTCCTGTGCATCTTTTCGATCAGCGCCTGTTGTTCCTGAATGGCTGCTGTAAGCACGGGGATCAGGCCTGTGTAATTGACAGCTTTAAAATCAACAGGTTGTTCCTTTTTTGCCGGATTCAGCTTCACCAGTTCCGGGAAAACATTTTCCAGGTTTTGTGCTGTGAACCCGTTTTGTTTATCAAGAGGCAAATTCATTTCCGGAAATTCCGAAGCCTTAAAATCATAGGTCATCACATCCAGTTGCATGATTTTATCCAGACTGTTTTTCATTGGCTGAATATTTGATTTCAGTTTTTCATCCGAGGGAAGGTAACTGCCGGTACAATATACATTGCCTGAAAAATAGGCAGCATAACCTAAGGTTGTTGCGTAAGCATAAAATGCCCAGGTGCCCGCAGTAGTTCCACCTGCAATTACCTGGGAGGCTGTCCCTCCATTATACGGGCTATAAATATTTGAGGCTGTATATGAAGTAGAGTTGATATCCAAATCATAATTCGGGCTGATTTTAATGCCAATCCGGCCATATGCTGTAAGATTACTATACATGCTAACCGGACCATTAAAGATTGCCGTACCCCCGGAGGCACAAGCACTGAGGTCACCTCCCCAATATTGTAAATACAAAGTACTGCCACTCCCATTTGTTCGGGCCTGGACTTCGTTGTTATCGCAAACCAGGTTATAACTACCCGAAGAACCGATCTGAAAAGAACCTGTAGTAGCAATACCGCTTAAACTGGTGTTTGAAACAGCCAATGCCGCTTCAGGGGTGGTCGTACCAATGCCGACAAAACCAAGGCTATAATAGATGTTTGAACCATTGTTCAGCCATTGGCCCGTATTACTTCCAACAAGGTTCCACGAAGGCAGAGCAGGGGTACCGGAATTAATATATAATCCGGGTGAATTGTTGGTTTGAAAGATTACCAGGCCTGTGGCCGGGGTAACTATTGCATTGCGCTGAGTAGAAGTCATTCGGGGGACAAGCAGTCCCCTGACTACGGATTTAACATCCAGCATTGCGCTGGGATCGGGGGCAGAGTTGTCTGTATTGATGGCAACCTGGCCATTGACGTTTATTCCCAATAAAAGGAATAAAAGATAGAATAGGTTTCTCATGATATTTTGATTTTAAGGTTGTTTAAATTTTCATTCTTTTATGTATGCTGAAACAATTCCTTCTTCATTTTTCAGGTAATTCTCTCTCCTGATCCAATTCCTCCATTGGCCTTCCATACGGCATAACCTTTCCGGGATGCAGGATAGACCAGGTTCATCGGGATTGGATGGGAAAAGAACAACACAGAATTAGCAACAATTCAATTATCAGGGTAAAATATTTCTTTCTCACCCAATCAGTGTTTTATCAGTTATAATTATTTGACCTTGATAATTCCAGCCATTTGATTCCGTTCCACAATAAAACCATGGTTTCTTCGCCCTGCATTCGCCAGATGGTTCCCTCCATGTTTATATTTCCTCCACCGATATCGAAACCTACAATCCCATTTGATGCTGCACTTTCAAGGACAAGTATTTGTCCGGGGTTAATTCCGTCCGTTATATTAGCTGTAAAAACAGCCGGATATTGCCCGTTCGTTATATAGATGTAAGACCGGTCACCGACGGTAACAGTGGTGTTACCGGAAGCCAATACGAAAACTGCAGTTCGCAAGGAAAGTCCGCCATTTATCTCAAGGGACGTCTGTGGAGCATAGGGCAATGTGTTAATCCCTACTTTACTGCTTCCATTTCCCATTTGGATATTTCCGCTTGTGATATCGTTAATAAATACCGTACTTGAATTTTTACCGCCCCTTATATAGGTATCTTCCTCAATTCCATATTGAAAATGTGAAAGATAGGAAGTGCCTCCGAAAACCGCTGAACCATCGAAATTGGTTCCTTTAACAACATTCAGCGATGCATTGGACGGAGGTGCTTTTATACCAATGTTGCCATCATTTCTGATGGTAAAACTTCTGATAAAATTTGGTGCATTAGAATTAGCAGTGGTATAGCCATACATTTCAAGAAACATAGTACCACTATAGGCACTGAACTCTAATAAAGCGCTATAACCGTCTGATATATTCTTGCTGGTTGTTGAAATATATTGATTAAAACCAATTCCCGGATTATTACGGATGAGGGCAATTCCAGAGCTTTCTCCACCGAAAATGGCGCTGGTAAAACCTTCCGCCCCATGTACTTCGAGTTTCGCCCGGGTTGGTGTGCTGGTGCCAATACCTACATTTATACCGGAAGTCGCTCCGTTAATTCCATTGATCGAGCCAAGTACTAGACTATTGCTGCTGCCGGCATATGCGTTTGAACCTATGGCCGTTGCATTGGAGATGTTTTCGGTAGATACATTTGCTCCATAACCGACCGCGGTATTGTTATTTCCTGTTCCTGTTGAAAAAAGAGACTGGTGCCCGATGGCTGTGTTATTAGACCCTGTACTGCTGGAATAAAGCGCACTCACACCGATGGCTGTATTGTTGCTTCCTGTTTCATTGGAATAAAGGGCCTCAGTTCCAAAAGCAGCATTAGAATTTCCGGTTGTGTTGGAGAAGAATGCACTTAATCCATTGACGGTATTATTGGCTCCTGTGGTGTTGGAATAAAGTGAGTAGGGCCCGATGGCGATATTATCCACTCCTGTGGTGTTGGAATAACCGGCAAGTCTGCCAATAAATGTATTATAAATTCCACCCCCGGCCGGATTATTCATCCTTCCTGCATTCTCTCCAATAAAAACGTTGTTTATGTTATCTGAGTGAATCCACATCAGATCGGTACCGTTACTCTTGCGCAGTTTTAAGAGCGGTTGAGTGTTACTTTGAGTACTGTTTGCATCAATAATCAGCTGAGAAACATCTGTGGTTCCCTTGACATGCAGTTTCCCAGCCGGCGCCGGAATGCCAATACCTACGTTTCCGGCGATGTAGTATATATTCGTTCCGTCATTCAGCCATTCACCATCATTGCTGCCAACTGATTTCCAATCTGGAACCACCGGTGTACCTGAATTATAAAATAAGCCCGCAGGGCCATCAGTCTGAAATATGATTAGCCCGGTTGCCGGGCTTGGAATAGCATTTCGCTGGGCAAGTGTCATTCTTGGCAGAAGCAAACCTTTATCGGTTGATTTTACATCCAGCATGGCCGAATTGTCAGAGGTTGAACCATCGGTGTTGATGGCTACCTGGGCATAGATGCCGTTAAATATTATAAGCATGAAACCCAAGAACAGAATTTTCATCATGCGAATGCGTTTGTTGTTAGTGTATTGAAAATAAATACGCCTGATACTGAAGTCTGTTACGTTGAACAGCAAGGGAGAGAAATTTAATAGCAGAAATATCAGCTTCAGAGGGAGAATGAAACTAGAGTAACAGAGCAGTATACAGGGTCATTCAGTGAAAAGAGAGATCAATAAATAGTAGTGATGTCAAATACAGCTTAATCAAAGATGAAGCTTAAATTCATTATTTCAGGTTGCTCCCTGATTTTGTCCTGTAAAAGACGTACCGTAAATCAGGAAATTAAAGCTGAATGCATAACAGTTCAATGAATTGAAATCAGTTTCAATATTTCCGCTAATTTAGAACGATTTTAAATAAATAATGTTAATATATTGTTAATGTTTGAATCAGACTCAGATTCTTTTATCAGATCAGGGATGATTTAAGTTGCCGGAACTTGATTCAAGGTCATTCAAATGAACTGTTGATGAAAAGCAATATTTGCTCATTCTGCACCCTCAATTTTTCATTAATTTGCTTCAATTCAATAATTGTACTCTCCTGAATAATGATTTTTTCATTCAATTCCTGCACTGCTTTTACCAGGGGAACGACAAACTCTGCATATTTTAAGGTGTATAATCCCCATTCGTTTTTGGGTGTATCGTATCCGCTGAATTCATAGTCGGCGGCTATGGCTGCCTGCTCTACTTCCTGGGCTATAAAGCCTGAGTATTTTACTTTTTCGCCATCATATTTCCCGGGGAAATCGGGGGTTTCTTTGCTGCCTGTAACAGCAGTAATGGCTGCATTGCTGATATGATACGTAACCGGACGCAGCTTTAAAATAAAATCCAGCCCTTTTACATCTTCCTTAACTGTATTTTTTATACGGGCATCTGAAAGAACGCTCCAACCCACCTTTCCGGCAATAACTAGCATGCTTGCATTGCCAATTACTACCTGATTAGATGCTCCATGCTGGTAGTCATCATTGCCAATACCGATCGTGTTGCTAAGATTTGGGAAATTAGGGGCAACACCGGAATGAGGGCCTATGGCAATATTATGGTTCCCGGTTGTATTATAGTTAAGTGCGAGTTCTCCAATTCCAATATTGTTATTTCCAGTGGTATTATTAAAAAGTGCTTTCCATCCAATGGCGATATTGCCAATTCCGATAGTATTAAGACCTAGTGCGGCATATCCATTGGCAGTATTGCCAATCCCAAATGTGTTGAAATAAAGTGCCTGATAACCGGTGGCGGTATTTTGCTCCCCAGTTATGTTGGAATAAAGTGCCTGATATCCGCTTGCGGTATTTTCCTCCCCTGTTGTGTTATAATAAAGTGCCTGAACTCCGCTTGCCGTATTATCATTTCCTATCGTATTAGAATAAAGTGAATAGTTTCCGATAGCTACATTATTATTTCCGGAGATATTGTTATAAAGCGCCAACCCTCCAACGGCGCTGTTATATGTTGCAGTTGTGTTGGTATAAAGCGCACCATATCCCATTGCAGTATTTGCACTACCTGTGGTGTTAAAATAAAGTGCGTTAGTACCAATGGCAGTATTTATGTTTCCATTTGTGTTGGAATACAAAGCCATATGCCCTTCAGCAGTATTGTCAATTCCTGTCAGGTTTGAATAAAGCGATTGATGTCCGGATGCTGTATTGTTGCTGCCTGAGATATTGGAATAAAGCGTCTGGTTTCCGGTTGCGGTGTTGTCATTTCCTGTAGTGTTTAGGGCAAGTGCCTGGTATCCGGAGGCCGAGTTGTTATTTCCTGTACTGTTGTATGCCATCGCACCTAATCCATTGGCTGTATTATAACTGCCAGTAGTGTTGTAATAGAGCGACTGATATCCGGTTGCAGTATTGAAAATGCCTGAAGTATTGGAGTAAAGAGCCTCGTAACCAAAAGCGGTATTAAAGGTACCATCCGTATTGGAAAAGAGGGAATGCTCCCCGATGGCAGTGTTACCCTGTCCGCCAGTGTTTATCTGCCCGGCACCTAATCCTAAAAAAATATTACCGCTTGTTGGATGTATCTCTCCTGCCCATGCATTGTTAACTCTTAGCCGTAATGGCTGGTTATCAGTGGTACCAATAAAATGAGTTGCGGGGTTTGTACCGGTATTGCCTGTAAGTCCCCAGCCTGAACCGGTACCGACAATTATCCAGACCGGGGTTGCGCTGGTACCGGAATTATAATAAAACCCGGGGGAATTATTGGTCTGATAAATCATTAATCCATTAGCAGGACTAGCAATTGCATTTCGCTGGGCAAGTGTTATTCTTGGCAGTAGCAAGCCCTTTGAAGTTGATTTTATATCCAGCATAGCGCTGGGATCGGGATTGGAGTTGTCGGAATTGATGGCGACCTGGGCATTGACCGACATGCATAACGACAGGAAAAAAAAATATAATATGTTTTTCATGAGGTCTTGTTTTAAAATTATCTGGATTCTAATTTTTCGATGCGTTGAATTAATTTTTCATTTTGTTCCTTTAATTCTTCATTTGTTCTTTTTTGCACTGCATTTATAGCGTTCAATTCCTGCACTGCCTTAACCAGTGGAACGACAAACTCTGCATATTTTAAGGTGTATAACCCCCACTCATTTTTGGGTGTGTCGTATCCGCTGAATTCATAGTTGGCGGCTATGGCAGCCTGTTCAACTTCCTGGGCTATAAAACCTGAATATTTAACTTTTTCGCCATCATATTTTCCCGGGAAATCTGGCGTTTCTTTACTGCCTGTTACAGCCGTAATGGCTGCATTGCTTATATGATAAGTAACCGGCCGCAGCTTTAAAATAAAATCCAGCCCTTTAACATCTTCGTTAATGTTATTTTTTACACGGGCATCCGAAAGAACACTCCAACCAACCTTTCCGGCAATAACCAACATGCTTGCATTGCCAATAACCACCTGGTTAGAGCCTCCATGCTGGTAGCTGCCATCATTACCAATACCGATTGTGTTGCTAAGATTTGTGAAATTGGGAGCGGTGCCGGAATATGATCCTATTGCAATGTTATAGCTTCCGGTGGTATTGTTAACAAGAGCCAGTCCCCCTATTGCAATATTGTCACTTCCGGTGGTATTGTACTCGAGTGCGACGCCACCTATTGCAGTATTGTTATCTCCGGTCGTGTTAGAAAAAAGTGCCCTGTATCCAGTAGCCGTATTCCCATATCCAAAAGTGTTAAGACCAAGAGCCGCAAACCCGTTGGCGGTATTACCAAAACCTTCCAAGTTAAAATAAAGGGCCTGGTATCCATTGGCAGTATTTTCCACACCGGTAGTATTGGAATAGAGCGACTGATATCCGGTAGCTGTATTTTTAATACCAGAAGTGTTTGAATAAAGAGATTGATTTCCGGCAGCGGTATTATCCTGCCCTGTTGTATTGAAAAAAAGTGATTGAACTCCAATAGCTGTATTATGGCTACCGGTTGTATTGGAAAAAATTGCATTGGTTCCGTTTGCGGTATTAAAGCTGCCGGAAGTATTATGTAAAAGTGCATAAGTTCCGGTAGCAGTGTTGCTGGAGCCGGTTGAATTGTAATAAAGAACCTCTGCGCCGCTGGCAGTATTGTAATTACCAGTGGAGTTATACCAAAGTGCTGCAGCTCCGTTAGCAGTATTATTGCTTCCTGTTGTGTTTGAATAAAGAGCACTTGCTCCACTGGCGTTATTCCCGCCTCCGGTTGTATTAGAAAAAAGTGCCCGGTATCCGCTTGCATTATTGTAAACACCGGTAGTGTTTGAATAAAGTGCCCAATAACCATTTGCGGTATTATAGCTGCCAGATGTGTTGGATAAAAGTGAGCCTTCACCAGAAGCAGTATTATAATTACCAGCCGTATTGGCGAAAAGGGCATTTCTACCGGCGGCGGTATTAGAGAATCCCAGATTGTTGGAACTAAGCGCATAGGAGCCCATAGCAGTATTACTATATCCTGAAGTATTGGATGAAAGGGCATAACTTCCATAAGCAGAGTTAAAGTTTCCATCTGTATTGGCGACCATTGAATGTTCTCCAATGGCTGTATTGGCCTGGCCAATTGTGTTTGCCTGCCCTGCACCCAATCCAAAAAATAAATTGCCGGTCGTAGGATGTATTTCTCCTGCCCAGGCATTGTTTACTCTAAAGCGTAATGGTTGGTTATCCGTGGTGCCGATAAAATTAGTTGCAGGGTTTGTGCCGGCATTCCCTGAAAGCCCCCATCCAGAACCGGTTACGCTGGTTACCCACGCCGGGCTCGCACCATTGCCGGTATTATAATAGAATCCCGGAGAATTATCTGTCTGGTATATCATAAGCCCATTGGCAGGGCTGGCTATTGCATTCCTCTGGGCCAGGGTCATCCTCGGCATCAGAATGCCTCTGTTGATTGATTTTATATCCAACATAGCTGAACCATCAGGGCTGGAGCCATCGGTGTTGATGGCTACCTGAGCATTGACTGATATGTTTAATGCTAGGAATAAAAGATAGAATAGATTTTTCATGATGTTTTATTTTCAAGATTATTTAGCCAATGTTGTCCGGTTAATTTCCGAACATTTGGCAATTTTAATATCACGCTACTTTGTAGCTCATTTTCAATTCTGATAACCTACTGACTACAAATATTTTGCTACTCTGTAGCAATTTTTTCAGCAGCAGAGCTGCGTAATATTTGTAGTAAAATCCGGTTAAATCAAAAAATAAGCTCCAGAGGAGCGTAATATTACGTTTTTTCAATACCAGCAGCGGATTCAGAGTTTTATTCTAAATTTTGCCGGACAATAGTGATTATTTAGCTTCTAAATTTTCTATGCGAATCAATAATTGCTCTATCGTCTTGTTCAAATCATCCTTCGATTGTTTCAGTTCAACAATCATTTGTTGTTGCTCCTGCATTCCTTTTACTAAAGGCACAACAAATTCAGCATACTTAATAGTGTACAAACCCCTTTCGTTTTTAGGTATATCGTAACCACTGAACTCGTAGTTGGCCGCTTTGGCTGCCTGCTCAACTTCCTGAGCAATAAAGCCGGAGTATTTAACTTTTTCGCCATCGTATTTTCCGGGGAAATCGGGGGTTTCCTTACTGCCTGTAACAGCAGTAATGGCTGCATTGCTGATATGATAAGTAACCGGACGGAGCTTTAGAATAAAATCCAGCCCTTTTACATCTTCGTTAATGGTATTTTTTATACGGGCATCCGAAAGAACACTCCAGCCCACCTTTCCGGCAATAACGAGCATACTTGCATTGCCAATAACCACCTGGTTAGAGCCTCCATGCTGGTAGCCGCCATCGTTGCCAATACCGATGGTGTTGGAAAGATTTGTAAAACCGGGAGCTGGTCCGGAATTATCACCAATTGCAATGTTACCGAATCCCGTTATATTGTTAGAAAGAGCCTGAAATCCAATTGCGGTATTATGCCAGCCTATAGTACTATTAGAAAGCGAACCATATCCAATAGAGGTATTATTAGAGCCGTCTATATTAGCGAAAAGCGCCTGACTTCCAATGGCGGTATTTTTGTCTCCTGTAGTGTTGGAGTAAAGTGCCTGAAATCCATTGGCAGTATTTTCATATCCATTGGTGTTGGAGTAAAGTGCCTTATTTCCATTGGCGGTATTTTCAGTGCCATTAGCATTGGAGAAAAGTGCCTCTACACCATTGGCGGTATTAAAGCTACCCCAATTGTTAAAAAGTGCATAGCTACCCGTAGCAGTGTTACTGTTACCATCGGAATTAAAATAAAGTGCCTCTACTCCAATGGCTGTATTATAATCTCCAATTGTGTTAGAGTATAGTGCATGGAATCCGCTTGCATTGTTGTAAATTCCGGTTGTATTGGAATAAAGTGCCTGGTATCCATTTGCAGTATTGTTAAATCCGCTGGTGTTCGAATTAAGTGCCTAGTATCCGTTTGCAGTATTGTTATCTCCCGTTGTGTTTGAATATAAGACAGAAGCACCATTTGCTGCATTGTAACTCCCGGTAGTGTTGGAATAAAGCGCACCGGATCCATTGGCGGTATTGTAATTTCCGCTGGTATTGGAGTTTAGTGATTGGTATCCCAATGAAGTATTTGTCTGGTCAATTGTCCCGGACAACTCATTATTTATCTTAAAAGTAAGAGGAACATTATCAGTGGTCCCGATAAAATCACTACCAGCTGAAGTACCGCTGTTACCGGTGAGACCCCAACCGGTGCCGCTACTATTCATTACCCAGGAAGGGCTCGCATTGGTGCCGGAGTTGTAATAAAACCCCGAAGAATTGTCTGTTTGGTAGATCATCAACCCTGTGGCAGGGTTAACGATGGCATCCCGTTCAGTCAGGGTCAGTCTTGGCAGCAGAATGCCCTTATTGGTTGATTTTACATCCAGCATGGCTGAATTATCGGGGATCGAGCCATCGGTGTTAATGGATACCTGGGCATTAACAGAAATACCAGTTAATAAGATTATTATAAAGATCAGTTTTTTCATGGGACTTAATTTTTAAGGCTATTTAGATTCTAATTTTTCGATGCGTTGCATGAATTGCTCATTTTGCGCCTTCAATAAATCCATTGTTTGTTTCAGTTCATCAATGGTTATTTTTTGCGCTCCGTTTATTGCACTCAACTCCTGCACTGCCTTTACCAAAGGCACCACAAACTGTGAATATTTTAATCCGTAAAGGTCATCCTCATTCTGAGGTCGCGACACGCCGCTGAAATCATAGCCCGATGCTGCAGCAGCTGATTCCACTTCCTGGGCAACAAATCCTGAATAACGGATTTGTTCTTTTTCATTCCGGGAACGTTGGGTAAAGTCATCGGGTGCGCGGTATTCCTTTGAGCCTGACGAATTGGTGTGTTCATCTTCTTTCAGATAAGAAGCCAGCTTATTTACCTCAAGATTGTAGGTAACCGGTCGCAGCCTCATAATGAAGTCAAGACCCCTTACATCTTCATCAATGTTCTTTTTGAAGCGGGCGTCACTCAAATCTGTCCATGGTTGATATCCGCCAATTTCGGTTATGGATGAATTGCCGATCCTTACCCTGTTACTGCCGGTTACAGTAGCCTGGTTGCCAATAATGGTTGAGTTGGAATAAGTACCAAAGAATCCTTCAGCGCTGTAGCCCAGAAAAGTACAATCACTGCCGGTATTTTGATTTCCTCCTGCATCGGAACCGACAGCCGTATTGTTACTTCCGGTTGTATTGAAATATAAAGCCTGGGTCCCATGGGCACTGTTGTGCCCCCCGGTAGAGTTATTCCATAATACCTGGTATCCGCTGGCAGTATTGCTGTTACCTGTATTATTTGATACAATATTTGAACCCCGCAGCGCCTGATACCCAATGGCTACATTTTGGTTATCAAAAGCAGTTAAAGAATTGTTGGCATAATACATTGCACCATATCCGACTGCCGTGGCATTGTTACCGGTAAAATTATACTTGAGGGCTTCTAAACCATATGCAGTATTGAAACTTCCTGTTGTATTGTATTGAAGAGCGCCAAATCCGGCTGCAGTATTTGAACTTCCTGTCGTATTATTATAAAGCGCCCACATGCCACCCGCATAGTTGTCATTTCCGGTAGTGTTTGAATACAGGGCCTGAGCTCCATAAGCACTATTATAAATCCCATCCGTATTGGAATTCATGGAATTATATCCAACGGCTGTATTGAGGGCGCCTCCTGTATTTGAGTAGAGGGATTTCGCACCTACAGCTGTATTCCCAGCCCCGGAATTGATATCCTTCAATGCCTGATATCCAACGGCTGTATTAACATTTCCGGTATTTGCAGATGCGTCGGGAGATCCCCTCAGGGCTTCAAATCCAACGGCTACAGATTGGTTTTCGAAGGGCACCGGAGTATTGTTGGAATAATACATTGCATTGTTTCCGAATGCAGTGGCTCTGCTGCCGGCAACGTTGGAAGAAAGCGCATTGGTACCGACAGCTGAATTTTCAGACCCGGTGGTGTTTGAAAAAAGTGCGTAGGCTCCGCTGGCAGAATTTGCATTTCCGGTAGTATTGCTGTAAAGTGCGTCAATTCCATGCGCGGCATTGTAGGTTCCGGTAGTATTGGATATAAGCGCAAATACGCCGCTGGCAGTATTCTGACTACCGGAAGTATTGTTTAATAATGTTTTAAAGCCCAGGGCAGTATTGCCATACCCTGTATTTGCAGATGATGTGGCAGAGCCTCTCAGGGCTTCAAATCCTACGGCCACGTTGGAGTTGTCGAAGGGAACCGAAGTATTGTTAGCATACTGCATGGCATTTGCCCCAACCGCTGTGGCTTTGCTTCCGGCTACATTGGTGGAAAGTGCGTTGGTTCCGCTTGCTGAATTGTCAGATCCGGAGGTGTTTGCATAAAGTGCATATGCCCCGTTCGCGGAATTTGTGCTTCCGGAAGTATTGCTGTATAGTGCGTCAACGCCGTATGCTGTATTGTAGTTTCCGCTGGTATTGAAAATAAGCGCATATACGCCGCTGGCTGTATTCTGACTTCCTGAAGTATTGTTAACCAATGTTTGAAAGCCAAGGGCCGTATTGTAATTTCCTGTGTTTGCAGATGCAGTGGCCGATCCTCTCAACGCCTCATAACCTAACGCAACATTATAGTTCTCGAACGACACCGGGGTATTGTTGGAATAATACATCGCATTGGTGCCAACGGCTGTTCCATAATTGCCTGCTGCATTCGAAAAAAGTGCATTTGCACCAATTGCTGTGTTGGAAGTTCCGGTCAGGTTGTACACCAGCGAATTGAAACCGGAAGCGGTATTGAATTGCCCGGTAGTATTTGTAAAGAGCGACTGCCAACCGATTCCGGTGTTGCCGGGCTGTGTGGTGCTCTTACCGGCGGTATAGCCAAGAAACGTGGACAAACCTTCGTTCTCGATTCTACCGGATTGTTGGTTGTTCACTTTAAAAATGATTGGAACTTCGTCAGTGGTTCCGATGAAATTAGCACCTGCTGATGTACCACTGTTGCCCGATAATCCCCATCCGGATCCGGCTCCTGCAATTATCCAGGCCGGACTTGCACCATTACCAGAGTTGTAATAGAACCCGGGTGTGTTATCCGTTTGATAAATCATCAAACCATTGGCAGGCAAAGGAATCGCATTCCGCTGTGACTGGGTCATCCTTGGTATAAGAATACCTCTGGATGTTGATTTCACGTCGAGCATCGAACTGGGATCAGGGATGGAGCTGTCGTTGTTAATGGCGACCTGAGAATAGGAAGAATACCCTATAAGAACAGCGAGTATACCATTCAATATTTTTTTTCTCATTTTATTGTTGATTTTGTTACTGTTTCTGCGCACTGGCTTCCACTACTGATTTTATCAGAGCAATCTCTTTTTTTAATTGCAGATTTTCATCATACAATTCTTTAACCGCATTAATCAGCATATAGGTCATGGCAGAATTATCCACCTGCAAATACGCTTCGCCATCTTTTTCAATGGTGCTTACCATGTAGGGTGCAATTCCCTGTAATTCCTGGGCAATCACACCCACGTATTCTGTTTGGGTATCGTATCCGCTGAGTTTATTGTACCTGAACCGGACCGGATTTATGCTGATCACCTCTGCAAGTCCCTGCTGAAATGGCCTGATGTCCTGTTTCATTCTCTTGTCGGAAAAGGAGGCCCATGATCCGCCACCGGGCTTGCCTGCTGTGCCATTTACCGACAGTAACTGCGTAGGGTTGCTTGTCCCAATCCCGACATCCCCGGTGTTTTTGATAACCATCCGATTTGTGTTATTTGACCGGAAAAAGAGGTCATTATCTGTTGTCATACCAATAATACCTCCGGTACTTTGATTGACAGCCAACAGCAATTCCCGGTCAGCACTGTTATTTGATTTTACATTAATAGCCGCATCCCCATTACCATCCGTATCAAATACTGTCAATTCACGATCCGGAGATGATTCTCCGATACCTACCTGGCCACCATTTTCAACCGTTAACTTAGGCAATCCATCGATGCCATTGATGTGGATTTTATTATCAGATGCAGCCCCAACGCCATTGTATTCAATGCTCATACCTGATGTTAATGTAGCGTCTGTTCCCTCAGAGAACTGGATAACCGGCCTGTTTGAAACATTTGAACTTAAACCCAGGACAATGGTTTGTATACCGGCAACGCCATCTGAACTGATGTCTAATTTGTTACCAGGGGTAGTTGTACCTATTCCCACATTTACATCGGCAGTAGCCCCATTTACACCGCCAATTGAGCCAAGCACCAGGCTGTTGCTTTGATCAACCCGGGCTCTGTAACCGATGGCTGTGGCATTGCTCAGGTCTCCTGAACCAACTTCGGCACTATAGCCTATACCAGTATTGAAATCTCCTGTGGTGTTGGTAAGCAATGCGTAGGTGCCCATTGCAACATTTTCTTCTCCGGTAGTGGCAAACAATGCGTAGGTGCCGGTTGCGGTATTTGCACCTCCTGTGGTATTGGCAAACAGAGCTGAGTAGCCGGTTGCGGTATTGAAATACCCCGTTGTGTTGGAGAGCAACGCAGTGAAGCCGTTTGCCGTATTGTAAGATCCTGTGATATTGGAAAACAATGTCAGGTAGCCATTGGCGGTATTGGAAGCACCTGTGGTGTTGGAATACAATGCCTGGTAGCCAATTGCGGTTTGGTAGGTTCCAATGGTGTTGGAATACAATGCCCGATAGCCGCTTGCGAAATTATAAAAACCTATGGTGTTGGAATACAGTGCTTCGTGACCAATGCCCACATTTCTATTGTTATTGAAATCGTCGTTAAAACCGGCAGCACTTCCCATATAAACACTGCTGCCGGTATTCAGCATTTCCAGGCGGCCATGGTTCATACGGAAATATTCGGTGCCACCCGTATCAAAACGGATGATATCCTCATCTGCGCTTTCTTCTACCTGTATTTTGGTGTTGTTGTCAGCATCGGCAAGCACCTTGGGTGACTGTGTAGCATCGCTTAAGATAACCCAGTTTGTTCCGTTATAAAAATAGAAACCATCAGCGCCATCGGCCTGGTATACCAGCAATCCGCTTGCAGGACCGGCTATGGCTACCCGTTGGGCTGAGTCCAAACGGGGAATCAGTAGTCCTTTATTGGTTGATTTAATGTCCAGCATCGCACTGGGATCAGGATTGGAGTTATCGGTGGTTACAGCGACTTGTGCATGAACTGACATGCTCAATGCCAGGAGAAAAAGACAAAACAGATTTTTCATGAGTTTTTTTAATATTTATTGGTTTCCAATTTTTCAATGCGTTGCATTAATTTATTGATCTGGGCTTTCAGTTCTTCGTTTGTGGCCTTTTGCGCTTCATTCACACCAATGAGTTCTTCATTTCTGGAATTCAGATCCTGAACCGCTTTCACCAGCGGTACTACAAACTGCTCGTAGCTAAGGGTATATAAACTCCATTCGTTTTCAGGTGCTGCATATCCGCTGAAATCATACCCAACTTCCCTGGCTGCCTGTTCTACTTCCTGGGCTATGAAACCTGTGTATCTGATAGTTTCTGTTTCATTTTTTCCGGGATAATCAGGGGTTTCCTTATTGCCGGTTATGTCGGTGATGGCCTGGTTGCTGATCAGATAGGTAACCGGCCGAAGACGCATTATGAAATCAAGTCCTTTTACATCTTCCTTCACGCTGTTCTTGATCCGTGCATCCGAAAAAGTGCTCCAGGTTACTTTGCCCCCGATATATGCAGTATTCATGTTGCCAATGAAAACCTGGTTCTGATAAGCATTCAGGAAGCCGTCGTTACCGATGCTTATGGTATTATAAAGGTTGGTTGTATTGGGATGGGTGCCCGAATAACGACCGATGGCTATATTCCCGGACCCGGAGACATTGGCATAGAGTGCGTTTTCGCCAACGGCCACATTATATGACCCGAACTGATTGCCCGACAATGCATAATATCCGAGTGCAGTATTCATATCTCCTCCTACATTACTAAACAAAGCACGGTATCCTGAAGCAAGGTTGGAACTGCCGGTAGTGTTGTTAAAAAATGAATGGTATCCGATTGACGTATTTCCCGTACCCGAAGTGGTGTTTGGCGAGGATCCCGAGCCAACTGCTGTATTGTTATCCGCAAGGTTAAATAACAGTGCGGAGGAGCCAATGGCAACATTTGAATTTCCGGAAATATTATATGTCATGGACTGATCACCAATAGCTACATTGGCATTCCCGGTGCTATTTGAATACAATGACATACTCCCGTAAGCTGCATTGTTATTCCCGGAGGTATTCGAATACAATGCCTGGTATCCAGTTGCACAATTGTACCCGCCTGTCAGGTTTGAATAAAGAGTCCTGTATCCGGTGGCTATGTTTGCATCTCCGGTTGTATTGGCTAACAAGGCATCCTTGCCTGTAGCTGTATTCATCGATCCCGTTATGGTTGCGAAGAGAGCATTCCTGCCCGTGGCGGTGTTATTAATTCCGGTAGTATTGTGATACAGCGCATAAGCACCCTGAGCACTGTTATCGGATCCGGTTGTATTGAAATTGAGTGAATAATAACCCGTGGAAGTATTATAACCACCAGTTGTATTGGCATTCAGGGCGCGTTCACCTATAGCAACATTTGAATTGCCGGATGTATTAGCCTGTCCTGCCCCTCCTCCAAGATATACATTGGCAGTAACCGGGTTCAACTCTCCTGCCCAGGCATTATTGGTTCTGAAACGAAGTGACTGGTTATCCGTGGTACCTATAAAATTGGCAACCTGGTTGGTTCCGGCATTTCCTGTCATTCCCCAACCTGCGCCTGTCCCTGAAATCACCCACGCCGGACTGGCAGGAGTCCCGGAATTGTAATAAAATCCACTTGTATTATCGGATTGGTATATGATAAGTCCTGTAGCCGGAAGGGGTATAGCATTTCTCTGGGCAAGTGTCATTCTGGGCAACAGCACACCTCTGGTCGTTGATTTAACATCCAGCATGGCTGAATTGTCGGGGGTTGAACCATCGATGTTGATCGCTACCTGGGCAGAAATGCCGGTTCCCGTCATCAGCAGGAAGAAAAATAATCTGATTGCCTTCATTTCTTTTGAGAATAATTGATTTACTATGAACCTTTGCCTTTCATTTAACTAAAGCCAAGGCTTTTGTCACATCATTCCGATTGATTTAATATATCATCTCTGACTTCACGGATCAAAAACCAAAAAGTTGAATGCAGCATCTACCCATCCAACTGTGCCGACAGGTGCTGTAACAACACCAAAATTTCCGGGAGTGCCGCCGGTTGTTGCTCTGATATAAAACCCCGGACTTATGCACGTAACTATCACAATAGCCTGGGCACTCATAGCGGTTGAAACATAATAAGTGCCGGGCCCGCCTTTTGTTACGGAGAAATTTGGAGTTCCACTGATGATATCCCCATTGGCGGCAATCATGCCGAAGCATCGCGGAAGCATATAGCAGGATCCTGTAGCAGGCGTGGTCAGGTTGCCATAATTGCTCAAAACCGTATTCCCGGTGACATTCACATCCCCGTTAACATGTAGCCTGGAAGTTGGGTTGCTTTCGTTGATACCCATGCGGCCAACCTCATCAATAAAAACCCGGTCCGTTCCATTTAACCGGAACACCGCATCACCATAGGTATTTCCGCTATTTGTTCCAAGCCGGAGGTTATCGCCTGAAAGTTGCACGAAGCCCTTATTATCTCCTCCGCTCTTTAACTGGAGTATGGCTGAAGTATTATCTATGTTGATGGAACCGGTTGTGCGGATATTTCCATTTACATCCAGCCGTTCCGAAGGCCCGGCAGTATTAATACCAATATTGTCGCCGTTATTAAACATCTGACCGCTGCCACCACCAACCCAGTATTCATTTGTAAGCAAATACTTCCATATGCCATTCTGCCTTTGGTTAAGCTGACTGGTTGTTGTGTTGTAAATAATTAAACCTTCTGCCGGTGAAACAATCGCATTTCGTTGGGTGTTTGACATAGAAGGAACCAGCAATCCCAGGCTTTGACTGTTAATGTGCAGCATGGCACTGCTGTTGGGAGTAGCCGTTCCGATTCCGACACTGCTTTGCGGATATAGACTTCCGCACAAAAAAAACAGTAATAGTGCGATCACCTTATTTTTCATGTCTGATTTTTTGAGGGTCACTGATTATAAGCTACAAAGCTGAAAGCTGCGTCTCCAACTGATCCGGTCAGGGCATTGATAACAGCAATATAAATGTTATTGTTAGGACCAGCCAATGAGGCAGAAGCAATTCTTTGCGCAGTTATACAGGTTACCAGAACAGTCGTCGAGGCAGAAGATCCGGGTACTTCGATTTTTATATCTCCGGTGCCGAGTTTGGTCACTGTAAAGTTGGGGGTGCCGCTCATGATGGTTCCATCGGTATCAACCGTACCATAGCACAGGGGAATAAGGTTAAAAGAGCCGGTAGCGCTGCTTCGGACTTCTCCGTTGTTGCTGAGGGAAATATCGCCTGTAATATTGGCATCACCATTTACATGCAGCCTCGAAGTCGGGTTGCTTTCGTTTAATCCCACCCGGCCAATTTCATCCACAAAAATCCGGTCGGTTCCATTCATCCTGAATACCACATCGCCGGTTGTGTTTCCACTGTTGGTTCCCAGTCGCAGGTTATCTCCTGATAATTGAATAAATCCCGTATTTACTCCACTGCTCTTAAACTGGAGAATTGCTTCAGTGTTATCAATATAAACCGAGCTGGTGGAGCGGATATTCCCGTTCACATCCAAACGTTCCGATGGGTAAGCAGTATTGATACCGATATTATCACCGATATTGAACATCCAGCCGCTGCCACCGCCCACCCAAAAATCATTGGTAATCAATGATTTCCAGGAACCATTTTGCCGTTGGTTGATCTGGCTGGTTGTTGTGTTGTAAATAATCAATCCCTCAGCAGGATTAATAATAACGTTTCGCTGGATTGTTGACATTGAAGGGATCAATAAACCTTTGCTTGTGCTCTTTATGTGCAGCATTGCGCTGGGATCGGGGGCGGAATTATCGGCATTGATGGCAACACCCTGAGCCCGTAATATTTCAGATAAACTCAGGATAATAATCAGCAGGGTTACCAGTTTGTAAAGTCTGTTCATATGGAAGCATTTTTAAGATACGCTAATTTAGAATGATTTTAAATAAATCGGTGTTAAGGTTTTGTTAATATTTTGGTTAACAGTAATTTAATTGGAAATTTCAGATTAATTCCAAAACATTTAGCACACATTCATAAACTGAGTAACAAACAGAAGCCGTTACCTGAATCAGGAAATAATGGTTGGTTCTACGATGGTTTATTGCGAAGAATTTACCCGGGCAGATATATCTTTCAACCAAAGGTCAATGAGCAATATAATTCCGGAATATACTCAGAACTATCTTTCGCCATATCATCAAATCGACTTCAGCAGATGCGGATGAAAAGGCTTTTTACAGGAATCTATTTATTCTCCAACAATTCAATGCGTTGGATCAATTCATCAATTTTCTTATTCTGGTTGTCAATAATGGTTTGCTGTTCCTGCACCGCCTTTACCAATGGCACTACAAATTCGGCATAGCGCAATCCATACAAACTGCTTTTATTCTTCGGCTTGTCAACACCGCTGAAATCGTAGCCCAGATTATTCGCGGCTTTCTCTACATCCTGTGCAATAAACCCGGAATAGGTAATTTGCTCTTTTTCCTTTACAGAGTTATCGGTTAACGCTTTGTGTTCCGGCGATTTTTCAGAAAACCTTTCCTCGCTTTCTCCACCGGCGTTATCTTCACCCAGAAAATTCCGTATACCATTGATGTCGAGATGATAAGTAACCGGCTTCAGTTGGTTGATAAATGCCAGACCCGGGACATTTTCATTTACATCCGTCTTAAAGCGTTTATCTCCAATATTGCTCCAACCTGCATACCCGCCAATGCTGGTTACAGTGCTACTGCCAATGCGGACCTGGTTGCTTGCAGTTATGAGGCTTTCACTCCCCAAAGCAGTTGAGTTGGTTAAATTGGTAGAACCTAATGACACATCAGCCCCATAACCAAAAAAAGAGCAATAGTTGTAGCTGTAATCACTGCCTGCATAAGATCCACAAGCTGTGTTATTATCGCCTCCTAAATTGCTCCAAAGGGCTTTGTATCCGATGGCAGTGTTAGAATTTCCTATTGAGTTGGAAGCAAGAGCGAGCTGTCCGTTGGCTGTGTTAGCGTCTCCCGTGCTGTTGAAAGAAAGCGCAGAAACCCCAGTGGCTGTATTGACAGTTCCAATAGTGTTTGACGACAGTGCCTCAGCCCCTATTGCAGTGTTACTGTATCCTGTGGTGTTGGAGAGTAGGGCATTGTTTCCAAGAGCAGAGTTTCTGTCTGCATGAGTGTTGAAATACAGGGCATTGTGGCCAACGGCTGTGTTTTCAAATCCCCCGGTATTGCCAGTTAAGGCATTTACACCATGGGCTGTGTTAGAATATCCTGTTGTGTTGGAATATAAGGAAGCGTGTCCGCTGGCTGTGTTGAAGTAACCCGTTGTATTTGAATTTAGAGCATCGCACCCAATGGCTGAGTTATAGTATCCTGTGATGTTGGAAATAAGGGCATCGTTTCCGATTGCAGTGTTTTCGAATCCGGTGGTGTTGGAATTTAAAGCGTTCCTTCCGGTGGCTGTGTTCTCGTATCCCTCGGTGTTGGAATACAGTGAGGCATTACCGGTTGCTGTATTGCGGTATCCAGTGGTGTTCGAAAAAAGTGCAGTGCGTCCGATGGCTGTATTGCTGTTTCCAGAGTTATTGGAATACATGGCATCGCTGCCAATGGCAGTGTTATAGTATCCTGTGACGTTTGAATACAGGGCGTCCTGTCCACTGGCCGTGTTATTGTAACCCGTTGTATTTGAATATAAGGCTGCGTTTCCGGTGGCTACATTGGATGACCCTTCGGTATTGGAAAATAGTGCGTTGTTTCCGATGGCTATATTGCTGTTTCCCGTTATATTGGAATAAAGGGCAGAAAATCCGATGGCTGTATTTCTGAGCCCTTCGGTGTTGGAATACAGCGCAGAAGTTCCATTGGCGGTATTTCTGTATCCTGTAGTATTGCTATAGAGGGCTCCGGAACCGGCGGCTGTGTTATTGTTTCCTGTGGTATTGGAGAAAAGGGCAGCCTGTCCGTTGGCAGTATTGCTGACTCCAGTAGTATTCATACCAAGCGTTAGGTATCCCCATGAGGTATTGAATAACAAATGATCTATTTTGCCTGCCGGCTGGTTGTTCACTTTAATGGCCAGGCTGGCATCATCGGTAGTTCCGATAAAATTAGTGCCGGCGATAGTGCCGCTGGTACCTGCAAGTCCCCATGCAGAACCGTTTCCTGCAATTACCCATACAGGGCTGGCACCTGACCCTGAGTTATAGTAAAGCCCAGGTGTATTATCGGTCTGGAAAACCATCAGCCCTCCGGCAGGAGTTATGATTGCATCCCGTTGAGCCTGTGTCATTCTGGGCAGTAGCAGGCCTTTGTCGATGGATTTTACATCCAGCATCGAGCTGGGATCGGGATCGGAGTTGTCGGTGTTAATAGCCACCTGGGCATTCACGGAAATACCTGCTGTTAAGAGTATTATATAGATCAGTTTCTTCATGGAATCTGGTTTAAGAGGTTATTTTGATTCTAATTCTTCTATTCGTTTCAGCAATTCTTCATTCTGTATGGTTAATTCCTGAACAGCCTTTACCAAAGGCACCACAAAATCCGAATACCGGAGAGAATATAGTTCATCAGGATTGGCCGGTTTTTGTACCCCACTGAAATCATAACCAGATTCATCGGCAGCCTTTTCAACTTCTTGTGCAAGGAAGCCGGTCATCCTGATCTTTTCAATATCATATTTGCCTTCCCAATCAGCTTCGTCTTTGTTCGTACCTTTCTGCACCATAGCATTTTCACGATGAATATTGAGGTTATAGGTTACGGGCCGAAGCTGGTTGATAAAGGCAAGGCCGGGCACATCATCTTTTATATTGTCTTTGATGCGCTCGTCGCTGTATGTGCTGAAACCCACCTGCCCGGCAATCACGCTCACGCTGGTGTTGCCTATTTCCACACGATTGCTCGCATTCACTACTCCCCCGGCATCGTATCCGATGCAAGTGGTATTATCATAAGTTCCGATGCCAAAGGATGCGGAATAGCCAAATGCGGAGTTGTAATCTCCTGTTGTGTTGTTTATTAGTGCCCAAACACCTGTACCGGTATTGTTGTTTCCTGTGGTGTTGTAAAGCAGGGTAGCGTACCCGATGGCTGTATTAGAGAGCCCTACGGTGTTGTTAAAAAGCGCTTGCATTCCGCTGGCGGTATTTGCGTATCCTCCAGAGTTGAAATAAAGCGCCTGTACACCGTTTGCTGTATTTTGGTTTCCAGTATTGTTATAAAGCGCAAAGTACCCGTTTGCTGTATTTTTAACACCTGTTGTATTGGAATACAGGGCAAATGATCCGTTGGCTGTGTTCTCGTATCCTATTATGTTGGAATAAAGGGCTTCCTGCCCATTGGCTGTGTTATTGTACCCAATAGTATTGGAATATAAGGCACCGTTTCCGGTGGCTGTATTACGGATTCCCGTGGTGTTCGAAGAAAGCGCAGTTCGTCCGATGGCTGTATTGCTGTTTCCCGAGATATTGGAATTCATGGCTTCACTGCCGATGGCAGTGTTATAGTATCCTGTGGTATTGGAATAAAGCGCTTCCTGTCCATTGGCTGTGTTATTGTACCCCAAAGTATTTGAATATAACGCCGAGTTTCCGGTGGCTACATTGGATGATCCCTCGGTATTGGAATAGAGTGCGTGGTTTCCGATGGCTATGTTGCTACTTCCCGTTATGTTAGTATAAAGGGCATTAAATGCAATGGCTGTATTTCTGAGCCCTTCGGTGTTGGAAAAAAGCGCAGATTTTCCGATGGCAGTATTTCTGTATCCTGAAGTGTTGTTAAAGAGTGCCTCGAAACCGTATGCTGTGTTGTTGTTTCCGGTGGTATTGGAGAAAAGCGCAGTTTGTCCAGTGGCAGTATTGTTGATTCCCGTGGTATTCAGACCAAGCGATTGGTATCCCCACGATGTATTGAATAACAAATGATCAATTTTGCCTGCCGGCTGGTTGTTCACTTTAATCGCCAGGCTGGCATCATCGGTAGTTCCGATAAAATTAGTGCCGGCGATAGTGCCGCTGGTACCTGCAAGTCCCCATGCAGAACCGTTTCCTGCAATTACCCATACAGGGCTGTCACCTGACCCTGCGTTATAATATAGCCCAGGTGTATTATCGGTCTGGTAAACCATCAGCCCTTCGGCCGGCGTAATTATTGCATCCCGTTGAGCCTGAGTCATTCTGGGCAAAAGAATGCCCTTGCCGATGGATTTCACATCCAGCATCGAGCTGGGATCGGGATCGGAGTTGTCGGTGTTAATAGCCACCTGGGCATGGACGAATGACAAAGAAGTTAAAAGTAAAAGAAAAAGAAAAATTTTCATAACCAGTGTTTTAAATTCTTTGAATTAATGATAAATTGAATAATTTTTCAGACAAGGAAGGCCATTGAAACCATTAAGCAGGCATTCCGGCAATGATCATTGATTATAAATCTGAAAAGTAGTTTGAGGCTGGGGCAGGGATTCAGGAAGGGTTTGTTCAGGTTTTTTCAACCTTTTACATATAACAATCTGAATAGGTTGATACTTATAATAATTATGTTAATGATTTGTTAACCTTTATTTTAGGACTTAATATTATTAAAATAACATAAAAGATAAGTGATTTCCCATCTCACTCAGGTCGCACAACAAACTGCCGCAACGCAGATCTGCGGTAAAAAGAGGTTAATCGGTTAAATTGAGATTATTTATTCTCCAATTTTTCAATGCGTTGCATTAATCTTACATTTTTTGCTTTAAGATCTTCAATGGTTAGGTATAGTTTTTCAATTGCAACCTTTTGTATTTCATTCGTCTCTTTTTGTGTTTCATTTATTGCAGCCAACTCCTGAACTGCCTTTACCAATGGAACTACAAATTCGGCATACCGCAGTCCATACAAACTGCTTTCATTCTGCGGCTTGTCAACACCGCTGAAATCAAACCCGATATTTTTGGCTGCAATTTCAACTTCCTGGGCGACAAAACCGGTTGAAACAGGCCCGTATTGATCCCCTGTATAGAACTTTGCTGAATTATCCTTTTCATTGATCTTCGAATGGCTTGCAGTGATACCGGTTAAATCACTGATCCGTTCACGGTTCAGCCGGTAAGTAACCGGGCGCAATTGGGTGATGAAACTCAGACCCGGCACATCTTCCTTTACATACTCCTTGACCCGGCCGTCTGAAATATTGGTCCAGTTCTGGTACCCTCCTATTGAACCAACAAAGGTATTTCCGATTCTTACCATATCAGAACCCGTTGCCATGGCATCAATCCCGATGCAGGTAGTATTATACAATACTCCTGAAACAGGGCCGGTATTATATCCAACAGCTGTATTATAGGCACCCAACGTATTGAAATAGATTGAATTGACTCCAACTGCAGTATTCTGAAACCCCTCTGTATTAAAACTCAGTGCATTTGTGCCGGTTGCTGTATTGTAATTTCCTATGGTATTAAGCGTGAGTGCCCGAACCCCGGTGGCAGTGTTGAGGAAACCGTCGGTGTTTAATGACAATGCCCAGTATCCAGTCGCAGTATTCCATCCGCCGGTAGTATTCGCATACATGGATTGCCATCCCACAGAAGTATTATAAATTCCTGTGGTATTCGAATAAAGGGATTGCATCCCGACAGCCGTATTTTGAAACCCCGTTGTATTGAAGTAGAGGGCATTTACTCCATCAGCAGTATTCTCGTAGCCGGTAGTATTATAATACAGTGCATTATAGCCAGTGGAAGTATTGTTATTTCCGGTGGTATTGGAAGTAAGGGAACTAAACCCGGTGGCTGTATTGTATGAACCTGTAGAGTTTTCATAAAGGGCAGCGGCCCCGGTTGCCGTATTTTCGGCCCCCGTGGTGTTGTGGAACATGGACTGTGATCCGTTAGCTGTATTACGGATTCCGGTGGTGTTGGAATAAAGAGCATACGATCCCAGGGCAGTATTACTGTAACCCGAAGAGTTAGATTGAAGAGCATTCATACCGTTGGCGGTATTGTAGCTCCCGGTGGTATTTGCATACAAGGCTTTGAATCCATGGGCAGTATTGCCGGAACCAGTGGTATTCGAATACATTGAAATAACTCCAAATGAAGTGTTGAACAACAACTGGTCGATTTTCCCTGCCGGTAAGTTGTTGACTTTGAATACCAGGGGATTATTATCTGTAGTACCGATAAAGTTGCTTCCTGCGATGGTACCGGCATTGCCTGTCAGGCTCCAGTTGGCGGCACTGCTATTTGTCCATGATGTCTTTCCTGCTGCATCAGAGGTCAGTACTTTTCCCGCTCCCTCTGTTCCATCAACTACACTGAAAGTTCCATGCACATCAAAGCTGGTGGCAGGATTATCGGTTCCTATTCCAACCCGCTGTGTACCTCCATTCAGAAAGAGAAGATTATGGCCCTGGGAGCCCAATGAAAGTACATTGTATCCTCCATCCTGACCGGCCTGCATAATCCCGGCGGCACCTGCCCCGCCTCCATTAATTGCAACACCCATTTTTAACCTGTAGAGACCATTTCCGATCCTGAAATCCCCTTCTCCATTTTCTACATCCCAGCCATTTCCACCGTTTATATCAAGCAATGTGGCTGGAATTGAAGTACCAATTCCAACATTTCCCCCGGAGTATGCAATATCACTGCCAAAGGTAATCCACTGGCTGTTCATTGCCGACCAATAAGGGGATAAAGGCGTTCCAAAATTTGAATAGAACTGATTGTTATCCGTGCAGAAAATCAGCAACCCGGTGGCCGGACTTACAATGGCATTGATTTGGGCTATTGTCATCCTTGGTATCAGCAATCCTTTCGATGTGCTTTTTACATCCAGCATGGATGAATTGTCGGGATTAGATCCATCAGTATTGATGGCTACCTGGGCACTGACTGACATCCCAATTAACAGGCCTAATATAAAGAACAGATTTTTCATAGGATTTTCATTTAAACTAATTTGATTCCAATTTTTCGAGGCGCTGTAATAATTCTGCATTTTGCTTTTTGATCTCCTGAATTTCCATTTTCAAATCTTCCAATTGACTAATTTTCAAATTCAGTTCCTGCACTGCTTTAACCAAAGGCACCACAAACTCTGCGTACCTCAGACTGTAATAATCATTTTCATTTTTCGGGGCGTCGATCCCGCTGAAATTGAAACCAATGTTTTGGGCTGCGGTTTCCACTTCCTGGGCGATGAAACCAGTCGTTACCTGGCTGAAATTCGCAGGACTATATCCTGGCGGATTCAGATTCTCAGCGCCTGATGTATTATTTCTGCCGTTCACACCAGTGTATTCATTTACTCTGTCCCGGTTAACTTTATAAGTTACAGGACGCAGTAAAGTAATAAACGCAAGACCAGGGACATCTTCCCGGACATTCTCTTTAAACCGCCCATCACTCAGGGTTGACCAGCCAACCTGCCCTCCGATCGTGTTAACAAAAACATTCCCTAAGCGAACCATATCAGAAGCTGTTGCGGCGGCATCAATTCCAACACACGTAGTATTAAACAGATTAGCCGTAGTGGGGCCCGTATTGTATCCTATCGCCGTATGATATGCTCCTGTGGTATTTATAACCAGTGAATATGCACCCAGCGAAGTATTTCTGAAACCAGTGGTATTGGTTGAAGCAGCATAGTAACCAATGCCGGTATTAAGATCAGCATTGCTGTTTGTTAAAGCCTCCCTGCCCCAGGCTGTATTATAATTTCCTGTGCTGTTGTTAAACATTGCTGCATTTCCGCCTGCGGTGTTGTCATTACCCCAGGAATTGTATGCCAGGGCATTCGCCCCGATGGCGATGTTACGATTACCAGTATAGCTGGCCAGGAGTGCACTATATCCAACTGCTGTGTTATCCAAACCGGTAGTATTGCCAGCCAGTGCAGCTTCGCCAATAGCAGTACAGTTGTTGCCGGTAGTATTAGTGGACATGGCACTGTTTCCAATAGCAGTATTCGAGTTTCCCATGGTATTATCATGCAGCGACCTCATCCCGACAGCTGTATTGCTGTGCCCTGTAATGTTTGAGTACAAACTCTTCGACCCGTATGCTGAGTTGCTGTGTCCGGTAGTATTGTAATACATCGACAGCATACCGGCTGCGGAATTGCTGCTCCCTGTCGAATTTGAATAAAGCGACTGAAAGCCAATGGCCATGTTTTCCTCTCCTGTTGTTGACGAGAACATTGACTGATATCCGATTGCAATATTATAGGATGCCGTAGTACTGTAGAAAAGCGACTGATATCCTGTTGCTGTATTATTAGAACCGGTAGTATTTGAATACAGGGAAGACAACCCTAAAGCCGTGTTATTCCCTCCGGAGGTATTGCCTTGCATTGCGAAAGTTCCAACCGCGACATTTTGATTACCCCCGGTATTGTTAGAAAGTGATTGGACTCCGACGGCTGTGTTGTAATCTCCTGTTGTGTTGCCAAGCATTGGAGAATCACCAAGAGCGGTATTGCTATTGCCATTGGTATTGAATCGAAGGGCATTATTGCCCAAGGCTGTGTTTTTATGCCCGCTGATGTTCGATGAAAGAGCCAGTATTCCTATACCGGTATTCTGGTCGCCGATGGTATTTGCATAAAGCGACATATAACCATATGCCGTGTTACTCGTACCCGTGGTATTGGAATACAGTGACTGATTTCCGCCTGCGGTATTTTCATCACCGGTGGTATTAGAGTACATCGCCTGATATCCGAACGCAGCATTGTAGCCGCCGGTAGTATTGCTATATAAGGCGTCAAAGCCGGTAGCTACATTGTAGCTTCCTGACGAATTTGAAAAAAGCGACTGCATGCCATAGGCCGAATTGCCGTTTCCGATTGTATTGCTGGTAAGGGCAAATGATCCGGCTGCAGTATTATTGTTTCCTGTGGTATTGGCGCTCAGGGCATTTCTGCCACTCGCATTGTTGTTGTTGCCTGTAGTATTGAAATACATGGCTCTGTATCCATTCGCATTGTTGTATTCACCTGAAGTGTTAAAAAAAAGCGTCTGGAAACCAATGGCGGTATTCCAGCTGCCATTGGTATTTACAGCCATTGATTCATTACCGAAAGCAACATTGTTAAGTCCCAATGTGAGATCTTCCAGGGCATGGAGACCAAATGCGGTGTTGTTCCCTCCGGTTTCAAGTCTGCCCGCATGTTGATTATTAATCCTGAACATCAGTGGTGCTTCATCTGTTGTACCTATAAAACTGCCTGCAGCCAGGGTGCCACTGTTCCCATTCAATCCCCAACCTGATCCTGTCCCGGTTAAAACCCATACCGGACTGGCCGGAATAGCGCTGTTGTAATAAAATCCCGGGGTATTGTCTGTCTGGTAAATCATCAGACCGGTGGCAGGAGCCGCGATTGCATTCCGCTGTGTCCGGGTCATTCTGGGGATAAGAATGCCTCTGGAGGTTGATTTAATATCAAGCATGGCAGAGTTATCCGGAGCTGTAGCATCGGTATTGATCGCAACCTGGGCTTTCAGGGTAGTTACCAAAAGCATCAAAAAAATCAGTGTAAATGTTTTCATAAACAGAATTATTAAAAATTAACCAATCAAAATCATTATCCGGCAACAACAAGTACCTGTTGTGACGGGTATTACAAAAGAATAATCAAAGGGAAACGAAGGTTATATTGCCATAAAGCAATAACAGAGCAATGTCAGCGGTTGTAGAAAATCAAAAAAAAATGCCAATCAAAGAACATGGATTAAAGCTTAATCAGAAGCTGATCCCGGGCCCTGGGGATTAAACCTGCAATATCAGGAGTTAAGCCAAAAAATCTATCATAGTTTTATTCTTAAATAAATGATTGCGACACGGGTATTCAACTTCTTTTTCGAAAAATCATCTGCAGATTAAACAATATCAGGCTGAATACTAATGAAAACAGCCGGTTGCTCTGATTCGCTGAACGATCTCTGCCCCCCTCATAAAAACTTCTACTAATTTAGAATGAGTCTAAATAAATAAAAGTCAAATTATCGTTAACGTTTAAATTGCTGATAATGCTTAAGATTGGTCAAATTAAACTTTACGCTGCGGTAGAAGGGGACTAAATCCTTATGCCTTGCTAATGTTCAAACTGCAGCAGCACTTGTAATCACCACTCATACAGGATTCACCAGGTAAAATGGTCAGGCTCCATGCATTGGATCCGGTATCCTGCGAAGAGCTCCGGAAATAACCGAACGATCCCGGGCTGCCCGGATTCCACGTACCAATGTTTATATAACCAGCTGTATGTATAAGAACCGGAATGAACGAGCCGGGCCGGTTATTTCATGTGCAGGATAAATCCACATTGTTCCATTCACTGAGAGTTCGCATTCGCTAATAGTTGTTTCACGTTCATGGCGCACCTTATTCCCGGATACAACGAATGCTGTGACCTCCTGTCTTGCTGTTATTGTCTATGTATATATCACCAAATCCGAAGACCAGTGCCCAGCCGCTGGCAGCATTACTCCTGCTGCTGCTCCAGTAATAACCGTTCGCACCCCGGTAGAGCAACGAACCGTTGCTGTAGTCCAGAAGCCCGGCCAGATGTAGGTTTAATTCAGAGTTAAAGCCGTCAACATAATTGTTCCAGTTTCCACCAGCATCTACATTTGTCCATTCAGAAACGGTAGGTAAACGCCACCCAAAGCCGAGTTCAATAGCACAAGGATCATTGGCAGCCTGCCAGTCAAGGTTTTCATTGATAAAATTCGTCCAGGTTATATTGGGCGTTCGCGTTGTACCATCATGTTTATAACCCTGCTTACGATTAAACTGCCAGTACCATCCGGCAGAAGCCTCGGTGGGATCGTTAACGACCGTGGCTTGCTGGTCGGCGCCAAGGTTTTTGGTTATCCAGCATTTCGCAGCTTCGCCCGCGATACCATTCACTGTACCGTATGTTACTGTTTTAAGCACAGGGGCAACCCCTCTGCCAACCAAATGATTAACCGTAACAGAAAGGCCGCATTCAAAGTCCGGAACCGGTATCAGGGATTTCCAGGCTGTTCCGGTAAACATATTCAAAGCTTTTTCATCTGTATTATAAACAAGCAGTCCTTCCGCCGGTGCCGCTATGGCATTCCGCTGGGTGGTGGTCATCCGTGGGGGAAGGAAGCCTTTTGCAGTTGATTTCACATCCAGCATCGCTGAATTATCGGGAGTTGTTCCATCGGTGTTGATGGCTACCTGCGACATGGAGCTCAGCCCGGTGGCAAGGAAAATGAGAACGAACAGTTTCTTCATAAGGTAAATTTATCTTATCAGAAGTTAAATGAGATAGCAACGAAATGGTTAAAAAACCCGGACAGCACACACATAGGCCGTGAAGTTCTTACCGCCGTTGACCTGGAAGCCATTGCCGAAGAACTGTATCCATGCGGCATCGTTATCGTACTCGGTAGAACTCCAATAGTAGGCACCAGCAAAACCGCCAATTGCAATCCTGTTAATGTAAAGCATGTTCAGTTCATCTTTTGATGGCAGATACCAGTCGCTGAATCCGTTAATGACCAGGTCTCCGCATATCCTTGCCGCTATTCCCGCTTCGGTACAGCCAGCCATGATGTCTGTTGTATTCTGATTTCCGGTTCCCAATGCTGCGCCATCTGCCCCGGTTATTGCGGTTCCATAACAGCCCCATTGGGGTATTATGCCCGGGTCAAGGTGGGCTGCTATCAATCCGTGGACCTCTCCTGCAATATATCCGGGGTCGCCGGGTTGTAAAATGTAGGCAATTTTACCCCCCTGTAAGCTATCACCAATCACCAATTGCGAAAAAAGACAACGAACCGAAAAACCATAGGATTTGTTAGAAATGCCCATGGTGCTGGAGCCAGCTGTAAAAATAAGGCTCTCTCCGACGTTCGAACTGTTCTGCGAACTGCTCCAGTAGGCGCCGCGCGAACCGCGTTCGCTCAGAAAAGCATTGCTGAAGTTCAGAAAGCCGGCAGCATGAAGCGCTAACGAAGAGTTGAACGCTCCATTCCAATCAGACCAATAGTTGTCAACATTCGTCCATTCGATAGCGGTTGGAAGACGCCAGCCGGTGCCAAGTTCAATACTACAGGGGTCATTTTCAGGTTGCCAGTTGAAGTTTTCATTTATATTGGTTATCCAGGTGATATCAGGCGTCCTGATACTTCCATCATGTTTATAACCCTGCTTGCGGTTAAACTGCCAATACCAGCCTGCAGAAACTTCGGAGGCATCGCTTACCATTGCAGCCTGTCGGCTGGCTCCCAGGTTAGAAGTTATCCAGCATTTGGTTGGGTTGCCCGGGATACCGGTAACCGTTCCGTAAGTAACTGATTTATTCACCGGTGCAACACCTCCTGCCACCGAATGATGAACTGTAAAAGAATAGCCGCATTCGAATGGCTGCAGCACAGGCATCGCGGAGGCCCATGCTGTTCCGTTGTATACATTAAGCGCCTTTTCATCCGTATTATAAATAACCAATCCTTCAGCGGGAGCAGCTATGGCATTTCGCTGCGCGGATGTCATTCTTGGCGGCAGGAATCCTTTGGTTGCAGAACTGACATCCAGTAATGCCGAGGGATCGGGTGTAGTGGTTGCAATCCCCACATTGCCATCCGGAAGCACACTGATTCTTTCACCACCCACATAGTTATCAAAAACTGACCAACGGTTTTCTATGGTTCCGGTGAAAAATTCACGTTGAGCATTCCGGGTCACGATGCCTGCATAATAAGTATCCGGGGTTTCAATCATCAACCTGAGATTGGTTGAATTATACAGATGCAGTTTATCGCCGGGGGTGACCGTTCCTATACCTGCGTTACCGGTAATATCCGAATAGATATTATTGCCATTCTGCGTCCAGATACCGTTGCCGATGGTTGACCAGGCAGTGCCGTTGTAGTACCAGTAGCTTTGCGTGGTTAGATCATACACGGATAGCCCGGTGGCCGGGGAGGCAATGGCTTCGCGTTCCGAGGTGGTCATCCTGGGAAACAGGACGCCCTTAAGGGTTGATTTCACATCCAGCATGGCTGAATTATCAGGGTCGGCCCCATCGGTGTTGATGGCTACCTGCGATGAGGCGCTCAGACAGGAAGCAAGAAAAAGAATAAGTAGAAGATTTTTCATTTTTTTGATTATTTTTTTTGATTTTTCTTATTAGCCGGCAAAGCACAATTAAGCCCGTTGGTATTGAATCTGGCAGTGAAAATGGAAAGCAAGCGGAAACGTACAGAAGATTCAACCAGCAGGAAAATGATCAGAAAGCCCTTACAGCACGGACATAGTTATTGTTGAACTTCCCGATTGAGAGCTGGGCACTGGTAACGAAGTTCAGCAGCCATGCATTGTTTGGATCCGTCTCGGAAGAACTCCAATAGGCGGTATTAACGAAACCACCAATCACAGCCCTGTTCAGGTAAAGCTTATTCAATTCATCGATGGATGGCAGATACCAGTCGCTGAAACCGTTCAAAACAAGGTCTCCGCATATTCCTGCAGCTATTCCCGCTTCGGCACAGCCAGCCATAATGTCTATGGTGTTCTGAATGCCGGTCCCCAATGCTGTGCCATCAGCTCCTGTAATTGAGGCTCCGTAACAGCCCCATGGAGAGCCTGCAGTTTGGTTGCCGGGAGTAGCAATGAGTCCATGAAACTCTCCGGCAATGTACCCCGGGTCTACGGGTTGCAGAATGTAAGCAATGATACCCCCCTGGTAATTATTACCAATGGCCAGTCCCTGATTGGCCATATTGCCGGCCATATTTGTCCAGACATTTCCACTGAATACCTGCAATTCCCCGCAGTCGGTGCAATAGATGACAAGCCCCTGGGCAGGATCAGCGATGGCATCACGCTCAAGGTGAGTCATTCTTGGGGGCAGAAAGCCCCTGGATGTGGAGCTCACATCCAGCATGGCTGAATTGTCGGGGTCGGCACCGTCGGTGTTGATGGCTACCTGGGCCTGGGCTGATACAGTTACCAGCATGATAAAAAGAAGCAGGATTCTCATGACATTTCAGTTTTAATGGTAAAGGAATTGAGTAATGATCTGAAAGAAATGATGAAACCTTGATCCTTTACCAAAATGGATGTCTGAGAAACCGGAGAGTCAGGAAGTAAGATGTAAAAGAAATCCCATCAACGGTTCAATAAACAAACTGAACAATTGAAATCCTCGCAAGGGAGTGTTAAATTATTGTTAATGATGGCGTAATTGGTTTTTTCACTGAATTAAGTGCAATCACACTTCTGTATCATGGGGAAACCGGAGAAATAAACTGCTTCAGTTCGCAATACAGCCGTTGCACCGGCAACCCCATCACATTGAAATAAGACCCTTCAATGCGTTCAACACCTATATAACCAATCCACTCCTGAATGCCATAAGCCCCGGCTTTATCGAGTGGCTTGTACTTCTCAACATAGTAGTCAATTTCAGCCGGGTCAAGGCGCCTGAAAAAAACATCGGTGTTCACAAAAAAGGAAAGAAATCTGTCCTTTGTTTTAAAGCAGACTCCGGTGGCCACTGTATGTTTTTTTCCTGATAACCTGCCCAGCATTTGCCGGGCATCATCTTCATCCGTTGGTTTACCAATGCATTCGCCATCAAGCCAAACAATGGTATCGGCTGTAATCACCAGGGCATTCCCTGGAAGTTCACTGAAATCAAAGGCCTCAGATTTTTTTCTGCTGACATGGAGGGGTATCTCTTCACAAACCAAACCCGAAGGGTAGGACTCATCGGTGGGTTTAACAATGACTTCAAATCTCAGTCCGATTTCATTTAACAGAAAATGGCGGCGGGGAGACTGGGATGCAAGGATAAAATGAAATCCGGCGTTGTTCAGATCTTTCATCATCCTCAGTTTAAAGATAGATGGCCAGCAACATCATACCAAGTATTCCGGCCAGCATGATCAGTTTTATCAGTTTGCTGATCTTGTGGAAGTCTGCCTTGCTCTCAGCCCGGAATGCTTTGAAAAGGATGTATAACATAGGAAGGCACACTACCAATCCGAAATAGGCCGAAGGCACAGGCATTGCATGATTGAACAAATAAATGCAACCGGCCACAACCAGCAAGCTTGCAATTAAAAGGAGGGTGGAAGCAAGATTCCCGGATGATCGGATACCGTATACGACCGGAAGGGTCCGGCAGCCGGTAGAAGCATCTCCTTCTATGTCTTCGGCATCTTTAATGATTTCCCTGATCATAGTAAGCAGAAAAGCAAACAATGAGTAGGACAGAACGATCCGGTTGATCAATCCAAGCATCGTATAAACCGCCATAAATTTCGCCGGATCCGATTTTAATGCGAAGAATTCGAACAGCCAGACCACCAGCACAACCATAGCTGTCATAAGCGCAACAGAAAGGTTTCCGGTAAGAATGGTTCTTTTATAGCGCTCGGAATAGAACCACAATAAAGTTATCATCAACGGGAAGATGATTCCCAGCCTGAAAGAGCCTACTTTCCACGAAATGATGAAGCCTGCTGCGATAGCGATGCTGTTCAGTATAATATGCAGCTTGATGGCCTTCCGTCGCGGCAGATATTTTCCAACAACTACAGCATCGGGCTTATTGATTCGATCGGTGCGAATGTCAAAATAATCATTGATGATGTAACCGGCTGCGGCAATTATAACCGTAGTAAGGACGAGTGCAAGAAAAGGAAGGATTTCCATGGCCGGAGAGATGCCCGAATGGGCATAAACCCTGCCGATGATAAGATACATGACCATGCACTGGGTAATCATCACGATCACCAGATTTGGCCAGCGGATCAGTCGCAGCAGATGAATCATGTGAAACCCTGTTTTGTACTCCATCTCCCTACCAGTGAAATGCATTCCCGTTCATCCACTTTCCCTGAACTTTCATCACCTGTTCGATAATGTCGCGCACACAACCGGCTCCGCCGGGGAAGTGGCTGATGTATTCCGAGATGCTCTTAATTTCCTCTGCGGCATCGGCCGGGCATACCGGCATGCCCACCATCTTCATGACCTGGTAATCGGGTATATCATCGCCCATATAAAGCACTTCGCCGGCAGTCAGGTTGTTTTTATGCAGGTATTCATTGAATACCTGCACTTTGTTCTCCACACCGAGAAAGACATCGGTCAGATTGAGGGCATTGCACCGGTGGCGCATTGATTCGGAATATCCCCCTGAAATAACGGCAACCCTGTAGCCGCTTTTTATAGCCAGCTGTAAGGCATAGCCATCCTTTACATGTCCGGTGCGCAGCTGATCACCGGTATTGGTAATCAGGACAACGCCATTGGTCAGCACACCATCATAATCGAATATGAAGGTGGTTATCCGGGTCAGGTTTTCTTTGTAATTTGACATAAGCTGGTTTAGCAGGCCCCCCCTGTTTCTTTCATTTTGACAATGAGTTCACTGATCGTTTTATAGATTTCCCTCATATCGGGATTGTTTCTCAGCATGTTCAGATGCATATCGATGGTTGACCAGTCGCCCCGTACAGCGGGCCCGGTCTGCAAAGCAGCCGCATCACCTCCCTGGATCCGCAATGCCGTTTCCTGTATCAGGGGCAACAGAATGTTGGGATCAACCCTTGATTTTGCGAGTAAACAATCGGCCGTGGCGTACATAAAGTTGGTAAAGTTGCATGCAAAAACGGCTGCAAGATGAATCTGTGCACGCTGCACCGTGTCGATCAGCCTGACATCTTTCGAAAGTGCTCCTGCAAGGCTTGCCAGCCGCCGGGTAATTTCGGGTGATGCTCCTTCAATACAAAACGGAACCTTTGATATATCAGGGGTTGATTGCCTGGTAAAAGACTGTAAAGGATAAAAAACCCCGCCATTGGCATGATATTGCGTTATGGCGGTTAAAGATTGTGAACCGGAAGTATGCGCAACCAGACCAGTGTATATCCCTGCATTTTTCAGGCTTAAAGAGAAACCCGGAATAGCCTGGTCAGGCAGGGCAAGTATCAGTAAATCGGTTTTATCATCTATTTCATCGATGGTGGTTACTGGTTCCGCCTTTACTTTTGAAGCAAGTAAACCGGCATTTCCGGGATTGCGGCTGATGATGTTTCTGATGGTAAATCCGGCGTTAAATAATGCCAATGCAAGATTACCTGCTACATTACCCGCACCTGCAAATGAAATTGACCTGATATCTTCAGCCTGCATTTTAAAAATTATGACAACACCCGGATTAAGTAAACCAGTTTATCCGGCAGCCTGCTTTGCTTTGACAGCACGGCGCCAGATACTGACAGTAACTCCTGAAAACATAATAATTGATCCTGCCCAGAGTACCCATACCCAGGGAAAGAAGAGTATTTTTGCAACCACAAACTCAGGTTGCTTTTCAAAAATGCCGACAATAATACTACTTGGCTTTTCTGAAACATTATCAAATCTGATCCTTACGCCTTTATCAGGAAAATCAATTATTCCATTTTCACCGAAACCATCTTTCACTTCATAGGTAAGCGGATAAGTACTGACCTTCCCGGCACTGTCTGATGCCTTTATCAGTGCCGTGATCTTCACATGATTTACGATCTCATCCATAGACTCAACGTACAATGAATCGAGCATTATTTTTGCCGATCCGGCCATCAAGGTATCTCCGGTGCTTACTTCTGAAGTCCCGGTCAGCGCATAGCCGTCGGGCATCCGTTTCGAAGGATCTTCAGCATAGGTAAGAAACATAAAAACATCTCCTTTAATCATGTTTCTCGTATCGGGATTGTGCACATTACCCATTCGCTGATTTACTTTCAGTGAAGGATACAATGAAAACTCAAGGTAGAGTTTGTCATCGGCTCCTTTTTTCAGATAATCAATCTGGTAGAAAGTTTCATCACGTTCGGTCCTGCTGTCGCTGTAACAGATGTAATAGTCATCCATTTGTTTTACCTGATCCCTGAAAAGCATGATGTTGTCGCTTCCGCCGGTCATGGCCGATTTGTCAGCCTTTGACAATACTTTGGTATTCGACATGGCCAGCAGTACCCCCAGCAGAAGAATTCCAAAACCGGCATGGGTAATTGCTGCACCGGTATTGCCTTTTGTGCCGGCAAACCGGAACAGGAATCCCAGGGAGGTAAATATTGCAAATAAAATACTGACCAGAAACAGGCCATGGGCGATATTCATGTCAGGATCCGCAATAAATCCGGCTATACCTAAGACAACCGACAGGATGACAGGATAAATGATCAAGCGCCAGAACTGTTTTGATTCGTTTTTCCCATAGGAAACGTACTGACCGGCACCTAAAAGCAAAGTCACCAGCATAGCAAAAGGCAGCTGCCAGTTGTTGTAAAAACCAACAACATCCGATGGTGGAGTTAATCCGGTACCGAACAATTTGTTTATCACCGGAACGGAGGTAGTACTGACCACCTGGAAAGCCGAAAGAAGCACAACGATAGAACCGTACATCATCAGGAATTCCCTGTTGAAAAGGTTTGGCAATTCACTGCTGGTGACATCCTTCCGTCTTTTTATAAGCGCTCCTGCAGCAAGCAGAACGAATATCGACATAAAAAGAATCAGCTGAAAACTCCGGCCGTCGTCACCAAAAGCATGTACCGAAGTTTCGCCCAGCACACCTGAACGTGTAAGATAACTTGCGTACAGTACCATAATAAAGCCAAGGAAGGTAAAGATATACGTCCCAAGATAGTATTTATCCCTCTTATAGGAGAGCAGCATATAATGCAATGCGGCAACCAGTACAAGCCAGGGTACCAGCGATGCGTTTTCGACAGGGTCCCAGGCCCAGAAACCACCAAAAGTCAGTGACTGGTAAGCCCAGGCACCACCCATAATCAAACCGGTACCCAAAAGCCCCAGTGACAGGAGAACCCAGGGAAGAACATGCTTGATCCAGTATCGCTTATCGTTCATGATCAGGGATGCAAAGGCAAAGGCAAAAGGGAATAATGCCGTTGCGTAACCCATAAACAGTAATGGCGGGTGAATCACCATCCAGGGATTTTCAAGCAGGGGGTTCAATCCATTACCATCGGTTATAAACTTCAGATAATCCGGATTCAGGAAAAAATCATTGCCTGCATTTACAGGCATTTGCCTGAGTAAAATGAACGGATCGTTTCCCAACGGTATTCCCCCAACATTAATTCCCAATAGCATGGTCATCAGGAACAGTTGAGCGAGAATTACAATCATCATGGCCGGCCCTTCAAGCTTACGGGCTGTCAGCATGGCGCCAATCCCAAAAAGACCTATGAAAAATGCCCATAACAGGAAGCTTCCTTCCTGCCCTGCCCAGAAACTTGAAATAATGTACCTGGCAGGCATCAGCGATGAGGAATGCTGATAGATATATGCAAATTCAAAACAATGGTTCACAATAAGGTAGAACAGGGATAGTGACACCCCAACAATTGAAAAAGTCTGGATCAGGTAGGCTGTACGGGCAATCCTAAGCAGGGATTTATTCTCCTGACCTTTGCGGATCAGCTTCAGGTAGAAGAAAATTCCTGCAAAACCTGCCAAAAAAGAAAGGTAGATCATTAATCTGCCTAAGGTGCCGGTCAGCAAATGCTCACCGACATATACAATATCATCCATAAGTATATATTTATCAGTTATAAAGCACTCCGGTCCTGAGATCAAGAGATACCACGGTACCAGGTACTTTTGAATCGACTAAATTACAATTCTTTCTATTGCAAATACGGGTGAAATAAATCATCTTTGTATAGAAAAACAGAAACCGGTCATGGAACCGGAATTGCTGAGCTGTTGAAAACAGTCAGATTCATGACGCCCGACATAAGGATAACCAATAACAGGAAAACGCTCAGGGATTTTATCAAACTCCCGGAAAAAATCCATGCCCGGCATATAAACTGGCTTCCTCCGCTTTATGCTGATGAAAAAATATTCTTCAATCCTGAAAAGAACAAGGCTTTCGGCTATTGCGATACAATTATGGCTGTTGCTTATATAGAGAATGAACCCATGGGCAGGATTATGGGAATTATTCATCGCAATTACAATCAGCAGCACAATGAGAAATCAGCCAGGTTTGGTTTTTTTGATTGTTTTAATGAACCTGATATCGCCGGAGCATTGCTTGATTTTATCAGAGATTGGGCCATCGGCAAGGGAATGGTTAGTTTAAACGGACCTTACGGATTTTCAGACCGGGATCCGCAGGGGTTTCTGGTTGAAGGATTCGATGACCCACCACTGATTGACACCAACTGTAACCTTCAATACATGCCCGGATTTCTGGAAAAGGACGGTTTTGTCAAATTGGTCGACTGCCTCACCTATCGTTTTGATCTGAACCTTGTGTTGCCAGAAGTCTACAAAAGGACTTCACAGCGTGTTGAAAACAGCCACCGATACGAATTGCTGGAGTTTACTTCGAAGAAAAAACTGTTGCCGTATATTGTTCCGGTTCTCAGACTGACCAACGAAACCTACAGCCATCTTTACGGATTTTATCCGCTTTCGGAGGCGGAAATGCATGATCTTTATAAAAGATATTCGGCTGTTCTTAACCCTGACTATGTTAAGATTATCTCATGTAATGGCGAAATCATTGCTTACGTTGTGGGTGTTGCAAATATGGCGGAAGGGTTCCGTAAAGCCGGGGGCAGATTGTTTCCTTTCGGATGGTTTCACATACTCCGCTCACTGAAAACAGCTACCCAGCTGAACCTTATGCTGGGAGCTGTCAGCCGGCATCAGCAGGGTCTTGGACTGGAAGTATGGATGGGATTGAAAATGCTGGAATCTGCAAAGAAAGCAGGGATCGAAACCATCGAAACCCACCTGATACTTGAAACCAACACCCGCATGAGGGCAGTATTTGAACGATTGAATGTACCGGTTGTCAAACGGTTCAGGGTTTATCGAAAAATCCTGGATTAGTATCAGGCTGATACTAACCAGGACGCTTTGTATCATTTTAAATTTCAGATTAATACCAAAAGATGATAAACCTGCATATACGCTGGCTAGTTTGTATGTACTACTTTGCGCATAAACAGTTTCCCTGAGTATACCACTCTCAGAAAATAGACACCCGGATTAAGTTTCATCCCGTTGCCGGTTGTACCCAGCCACGAAAATGAGTTGGTTCCCTGTGGTAATACCTCATTCACCAGTTCAGCCAAACGTTTTCCACTGATGTCATAGACGGATATATTCACATAATCGCTCAGGGGCATTTCAAAACTCACATTCAACTTATCTGAAAAGGGATTGGGGAATGCCAGGAACTGAAGGGTCACACCCATTTTTTCATCAAAACCCACACCAACAGGTGTATAAGTCAGCTGTATATTTTTGAAATAGGACTCATCCGGAGGTGTTAATGAAACAACATCCAACCCTTTGGTAAAGGCAACTTTTGTTGAAGGTCCGACTGCACCGCCATTGTTCGAGTTACGTTCGGTAAACTCAACCCAGATTTCATAATTTCCGTCGGCCACCAGGTTTCCGTTAACATCGCGGCAATCCCATGCAATGGTATGCGTCTGATGATTGGGTAAGGTTGCCCCGGTTGTGGCATTCACAACATTGTTACCTGACGATGCAACCCATTTTACAAGGTGTTGCTTGCGGTTAGCTGCCATCACCTTACGGGAAATAACAAAATTCCCCTGAGCATCTTTCACCCAGATTGCGAGTACATTCTTCGGTGAATAAGTGGCTCCGTTGGTTACAGTTTGAACAGTAAACGAAACGGTTCCGTCGGTTGAGGCCGGAGTTGCGGAAACAGTTGCATTAATGTTAACAAGGATCAGGAACATCAGAATCAATGTTGCTGTGATACCGAAATTTAATTTTTTCATTTCCCGGATTTAATATTTCAGCCGGTAAAGTTAAACAAATTTAAAAATCAACATATATTAATCCCTGAAAAGACAGGAAATTGATATTTTGATAGCCTGCAGGGTGATTAACCCTGACTACACAAACATCATCCGGCAAAACAGGAATGAAAAAAAATCCCCGGACATTGACAGATCCGGGGATAATTCAGAAAACAGGAAAATGTTTATCTGGCATATTTGAATTCCTTACCAAGGTACCTGGCTGAACTGCCAAGGATTTCCTCGATGCGGAGCAACTGGTTGTATTTTGCAATCCTGTCGGTGCGGCTGGCAGAACCGGTTTTGATCAACCCGGTATTCAGGGCTACTGCGAGATCAGCAATGGTAGTGTCTTCGGTTTCACCTGAACGGTGGCTCATTACAGCTGTATAACCATTGCGGTAAGCGAGGTTCACAGCATCGATGGTTTCAGTAAGTGTACCAATCTGATTTACCTTAACAAGGATTGAATTTGCAATACCTTTATCGATGCCCATCTGAAGACGTTTTGAATTGGTGACGAACAGATCATCACCAACCAGCTGGATCTTTTTACCCATCACATCGGTCATCCGCTTCCAGCCATCCCAGTCATCTTCGGCCATACCATCTTCGATAGAGATGATCGGGTATTTATCAACCCATGATTTCCAGTAATCCACCATCTGGGAAGGTGTCAATTTATCACCGGTGGATTTTTTCAGGTGATAGACTTTTTCTTCTTCAATAAAATACTCTGAAGACGCAGGATCGAGTGATATAAATATGTCCACTCCGGGTTTATATCCGGCTTTCTCAATGGCCTGAAGAATCACGGTAATTGCTTCCTCATTTGATTTTAGGTTTGGTGCAAAACCGCCTTCATCACCAACATTGGTTGAATAGCCGGCCTTTTTAAGTACTGATTTCAGATTATGAAATACTTCGGCGCCCATCCTGAGTGCTTCGGAGAAACTGGGTGCTCCAACCGGCATTATCATAAACTCCTGGAAGTCGATGGCATTGTCGGCATGAGACCCGCCATTGATGATGTTCATCATTGGAATGGGCAAAGTATTGGCATTCACGCCACCCACATACCTGAAAAGAAACTGGTTTGATTCCTGGGCTGCAGCATTGGCAACGGCGAGAGAAACACCAAGGATGGCGTTTGCACCGAGATTGCCTTTATTGGGTGTACCGTCGATTTCGATCATCCGCTGATCTATCTCGTTTTGTTCTGAAACCAGGTAGCCTTTCAGTTCTTCTGCAAGAACCTTATTTACATTCTGGACAGCTTTGAGAACACTTTTTCCCATATAGATGCTATCATCGCCGTCGCGCAATTCCACAGCTTCATGGACACCGGTAGAGGCTCCGGAAGGAACAGCAGCACGACCCATGATTCCGTTGGTTGTATAAACGTCAACTTCAATGGTAGGATTTCCGCGTGAATCAAGGATCTGGCGGGCAAAAATATTAGCAATTGAACTCATTTTATAAAATTTTGATTAGTATTTGGTTAACTCAGGTTTGCTTAATCCGTATATGACCTGCAAAATTAACAGTCATTACAGATTATTTACAAACAAAATGAGGACAAAGTAGATAATACTTCATCCTCATCATGTTGTTCATATCGGGCTTACTCTTTGTTTTCAGCTGTATCGCTGGCTGGTTCTTCTTTAACATCCTCAACAACAGGAGCTTTAGGGGCTTTGGCAATCGTTTTTGCCGGAGCAGATTCGTTTGCACCTGCTTTGGATGTGCGTCCGCGACGGGTTGTTTTAGCCTTGGGTGCAGATTTGGAGGCGAGCATGTTTTCGTTGAAGTCTACCAACTCCATCATACACATTTCAGCATTATCACCCAACCGGTTGCCTGTTTTCAGGATGCGGGTGTAACCACCCGGGCGGCTGGCAACCTTAACAGATACTTCCCTGAATAATACAGTAACAGCTTCCTTATTCTGAAGATAGCTGAACACCATCCTGCGCGAATGGGTGGAATCGTCTTTTGAGCGGGTGATCAAAGGTTCAACATAACCTCTCAGAGCCTTGGCTTTTGCAAGCGTGGTATTGATGCGTTTATGAAGAATAAGTGAAGCAGCCATGTTCGACAGCATTGCCTTGCGGTGGGCGCTCGTTCTACCAAGATGGTTGACTTTCTTTCCGTGTCTCATTTCAATTAATCCTTATCAAGTTTATACTTTGCAATGTTCATTCCGAATTCCAGGTTTTTCGATTTCACCAGTTCTTCTAGCTCTGTGAGCGATTTTTTGCCGAAATTGCGGAATTTCAGAAGGTCATTTTTGTTGTAAGATACAAGTTCACCAAGGGTTTCAACATCAGCAGCCTTCAGGCAGTTGAGCGCGCGAACTGAAAGGTCCATATCAACCAGTTTCGTTTTAAGTAACTGGCGGATGTGAAGCGAAGTTTCGTCAAACTCTTCAGCAACAGCCTTCTCTTCAGTATCAATGGTAATCTTTTCGTCAGAGAACAGCATGAAGTGATGAATAAGAATCCTGGCAGCCTCTTTCAGAGCTTCCTTAGGCTGAATAGAACCGTCGCTGGTTATATCAATGATCAGCTTTTCGTAGTCTGTTTTCTGTTCAACGCGGAAATTCTCAATGGTGAATTTTACATTCTTTATCGGTGTATGAATTGAATCGATTGCGATGGTTCCGAGTGGGGCACCGGCAACTTTATTCTCTTCGGCCGGTACATAACCACGTCCTTTATCAATGGTAAGGTCGATGGTTAATTTTACCGATGGCTCCATATGGCAGATCTCAATCTCAGGGTTCAGAACCTGAAAAACTGAGAGGAATTTGTTGATGTCTCCTGCTGAAAATACATCCTGACCGGAAATAACCAGATGAACACGTTCGCTGGTTTCGGTTTCGAGTAAACGTTTGAACCGGATTTTCTTCAGGTTCAGGATAATGTCAGTAACATCCTCTACTACGCCCTTGATTGAGGAGAATTCCATGTCAACACCTTCAATTTTGATGGAGGTAATTGCAAATCCTTCAAGTGATGAAAGGAGAATTCTTCTAAGGGCATTGCCGATGGTAATACCGAAACCCGGTTCAAGAGGCCTGAATTCAAATACGCCTTTCGAATCATCAGCTTCGATCATTATAACCTTTTCAGGCTTTTGAAATGCTAATATTGCCATAGTTTCTTCCTCTTGTGTAATGAATTTGTTGACCAATAAAACCGTTACTTCGAATATAACTCAACGATGAGCTGTTCCTTGATATTTTCAGGAATATCTTCACGGGCAGGAAGGCTGGCCAGTTTGCCTGTCATAAGTGTGCTATCCCACTCAAGCCATGGATAGGTATTGCGTTTGGAGGCAAGTGAATTCTGGATCACTTCGAGTGATTTCGATTTTTCCCTTACCGCAACCACATCACCAACTTTTACTTCATACGAAGGTACATTTACCACACTGCCGTTCACAGTAATGTGTCGGTGCGACACAAGCTGGCGGCCGGCACTGCGCGAAGGTGCAATACCCAGGCGGAAAACCAGGTTGTCAAGCCTTGATTCAATGAGCTGAAGCAAGACCTCACCGGTAATGCCTTTTTTACGGGTAGCTTTGTGGAATGTATTCTTGAACTGTTTTTCAAGAATTCCATAGGTATATTTAGCTTTCTGTTTTTCCTGAAGCTGCGTACCGTATTCTGAAAGTTTTTTACGCCTTTTTGAATTTCCGTGCATACCAGGACCGTAGTTTTTCTTTTCGAAATACTTATCGGGACCGTAGATCGGATCTTTAAACTTGCGTGCAATTTTGGTTTTTGGACCTGTGTACCTGGCCATAATTACTATTTATTTTATGATCATTTTGTTTTTCTGTCAGAAGTCTGAACCATGATAATAACAAACATCCTGCGAAAGCATATTCATGGCAAAGACAATCGGCGGGTATTAGACCCTTCTTCTTTTCGGAGGACGGCAGCCGTTGTGTGGCAATGGCGTTACATCCATGATTTCAGTTACTTCGATACCAGCAGAGTGGATGGTACGAATGGCTGATTCCCTGCCCGATCCCGGACCTTTTACAAATACCTTTACTTTACGCAGCCCCATATCATAAGCTACTTTCGAGCAATCGGTAGCAGCCATCTGGGCAGCATAAGGGGTATTTTTCTTCGATCCCCTGAAGCCCATCTTTCCGGCTGATGCCCAACTGATTACCTGTCCGGCATTGTTGGTAAGGGAAATAATGATATTGTTGAAAGAAGCGGTAACGTATGCACGTCCGATCGGATCAACTTTAACAACCTTTTTCTTTGATGTTTTAGCAGTTTTTGCCATAACAATATTTTTTCTCCAATTCGTTTTGTTTGTACTCCCAGGCTAAAATCAATTTTAACCCTTCGTTGCTTTCTTTTTATTGGCAACAGTTTTCTTTTTCCCTTTACGGGTACGGGCGTTGTTCTTGGTACTCTGTCCACGAAGTGGAAGTCCAAGGCGATGCCTGATGCCACGGTAGCAACCGATATCCATCAGTCGCTTGATGTTAGTCTGAACTTCAGTGCGAAGGGCGCCTTCTACTTTAAACTGATCACCGATGATGGTACGAATGGCGTTCTGCTCATCGTCGTTCCAGTCCTGTACTTTTTTATTGAAATCAACACCTGCTGAAGACAGTATCTTCTGTGCCGTGCTGCGTCCAATACCGTAAATATAGGTCAGACCTATTTCGCCTCTTTTGTTTTTGGGTAAGTCAATACCAGCAATACGTGCCATATATTGTTTTATTATTTGAAGTTAATTCAATTATCCTTGCCTTTGTTTGTACTTGGGGTTCTTTTTGTTGATAATGTACAAGCGCCCCTTCCTTCTGACGATCTTGCAGTCAGGCGTTCTCTTCTTGACAGATGCTCTTACTTTCATTTTTCCAGGATTGTTTGTTATTTGTATCTGAAAATTATTCTTCCTTTTGACAGGTCGTAGGGCGACATTTCAAGTTTTACCTTGTCTCCGGGTAGAATCTTGATGTAGTGCATCCTCATTTTTCCCGAAATGTGGGCAATGATGATGTGCCCGTTCTCAAGCTCAACACGGAACATTGCGTTACCCAAAGATTCTGTAACGGTTCCGTCCTGTTCTATCGAAATTTGTTTCGCCATTTATTAGTTTGTTAATGTGCCTGATTTCAGTACTTCTTCAATCTCATCGAAAGAAGACAGAATATCGGTTTTCCCTTCCCTTATTGCAATAGCGTGTTCGTAATGCGCTGACGGCCTGCGGTCTGCTGTTCTGATGGTCCAGCCATCGTTATCCTGCACTACCTGCCGTTTTCCGAGGTTAATCATCGGTTCTATGCAGATAACCATACCGGGTTGAAGCATCGCTCCCACCCCACGTTTCCCGTAATTGGGAACCTCAGGTTTCTCATGAAGGTTTTTACCAAGTCCATGACCCACCAGATCGCGGACAACCGAATAACCGAATCCTTCCACAAAGGTCTGGATTTCGTAACCGATATCACCGGTCCGTTTTCCCGATCTGGCAACTTCAATGCCCCTGTAGAGTGACGCTTTAGTGCGTTCCATCAGTAATCTGACATCTTCGTTCACTTCGCCTACCGCAAAAGAGTAAGCTGAATCACCATAGAAACCGTTCATGACCACGCCGCAGTCAACTGAAACAAGGTCTCCGTCATGTAATGCCAGATTCCCCGGAATTCCATGAACCACTACATCATTCACCGAGATGCAAAGGGTAGCAGGAAATCCGCCGTATCCTTTGAACCCGGGAACCGCATGATGGTCGCGGATAAATGTTTCAGCGATTTTGTCAAGCTCACCCGTCATAATTCCGGGTTTAATATGCCTGGCAACTTCGGCAAGGGTTTTACCAACAAGTAAAGAACTTAACCTTATTAACTCTATTTCTTCGTCAGTTTTGTAAAGGATCATTCTACTGAATTCAAACCAGAAACTGATGATTAACTCATGTTGATTGATGAACGACCCTTGATACGTCCCGATTTTGTCAGTCCGTCATAGTGCCTCATCAGCAGGTGGCTTTCCACCTGTTGCAATGTATCGAGTACAACCCCTACCAGAATAAGCAGTGAAGTACCACCAAAAAAGTTGGCAAACTGCGCAGTAACACCGATCTGTCCGACGAGTGCCGGCATGATGGCAACAAAGGCCAGAAACAGGGATCCGGGCAAAGTAATACGCGACATAATCTGATCGATAAACTCAGCCGTTTTCTTGCCGGGTTTCACACCCGGAATAAAACCATTGTTTTTCTTCATATCCTCCGCCATTTGATTCGGATTGATTGTGATGGCTGTATAGAAATAAGTAAAAACAACGATGAGCAGAGCAAATACAAAATTATACCAGAATCCGTTCACATTGGTGAAGGCAGCAAAGAACCCTGACAGAGATTCCGACTGGGCAAACCCGGCCAGTGTCAAAGGAAGGAACATGATTGCCTGGGCAAAAATGATCGGCATAACACCGGCTGCATTCACTTTGAGCGGAATATACTGTCTTACTCCACCATATTGTTTGTTTCCAACAATACGTTTTGCATATTGTACGGGTATTTTACGGGTACCCTGAACCAGCAGAATGCTGATCAGAATCACTCCTACCAGTACCGCGAGTTCCACAATAAAGATAACCAATCCACCACCTTTCTGTTCCATACGGGAAACCAGTTCACCAAAGAGAGCAAAGGGCAGACGGGCAATAATACCAATCATAATGATCAGTGAAATACCATTTCCGATACCTTTATCGGTAATTCGTTCACCGAGCCACATCACAAACAGGGTTCCGGAAATAAGAATGATAACCGAGGATACCCAGAAAAACGTTGATGGACTGGTGATGGCCGGATCAAAAGGCGAAATTGCCTGAGCCGGAAGCTGCGAAACCAGGTTGGCAATATAACCGGGAGCCTGGAAACCAGTAATTACCACCGTCAGATAGCGGGTAATCTGGTTGATTTTTTTTCTGCCGCTTTCACCTTCTTTCTGAAGTTTCTGAAAATAAGGAATAGCCATACCCAGCAACTGCACCACGATAGATGCAGAGATATATGGCATAATACCCAATGCGAAGATGGAAGCATTCGAGAATGCCCCACCGGAGAACATATTCAGCAAACCGAGCAATCCGCTGCTGGTCTGGTTCTGAAGATTGGCCAGCTGGTTTGGATCAACGCCCGGAAGCACAACATAAGAACCAAGCCTGTACAGAAGCACAATACCAATAGTGTAGGCAATGCGCTTGCGAAGCTCGTCAATCTTGTATATGTTCCGTATTGTCTGAATTAGTCTTTTCATCTAAAGTTTAGATTTTGATTGCCTGACCACCTTTTGATTCAATTGCTTTTGCAGCAGAAGCTGAGAAAGCATGGGCTTTAACATCAACTTTGGCATTGAGTTCGCCACGGCCGAGAATCTTGATCCTGTCGTTTTTCGAAGCCAGTCCATGTTTTACGAGAACTTCCATATCAATCACCTCCAAACTCAAAGAAGAAGCGAGCATCTGGATTACATCGAGGTTAACACTACAGTATTCGACACGGTTTATGTTGGTAAAGCCAAACTTGGGTAAACGCCTGTAAATGGGCATCTGACCGCCTTCAAAACCAAAACGCCTGCTGTAGCCTGAGCGGGATTTCTGCCCTTTATGTCCACGGGTAGCAGTGCCACCACCACCTGATCCTTGTCCTCGCCCAATCCTCTTGCTTGATTTAGTAGAGCCCTGAGCCGGTTTAAGATTACTTAAATCCATAATGTCTTTCCGATTAACGTTGTATATTAATTAGATTTCTTCAACTTTCAGAAGGTGGTTGATCTTGGCAATCATCCCTTCAATCTGAGGGGTTGCTACCACTTCGACCGGGCGTCCCATTCGTGAAATGCCAAGGGCTTTCAGGGTGCGCTTCTGACGTTCGGGTTGTTTAATCCCGCTCTTTATCTGTGTAACTTTCAGTTTTTTCATCTTGCTATTTATTAACGGTGGTTTATTACCCGTTGAACACCTTGCTAAGTTCTACCCCGCGAAGCTGAGCTATGGTATAAGCATCCCGCATATTCACCAAAGCATCAATGGTAGCTTTTACAACACTGTGGGGGTTTGACGAACCTTTTGATTTGGCAAGAACGTCCTTTACACCAACACTTTCAAGCACAGCACGCATAGCTCCACCGGCAATAACACCTGTTCCGGGTGCTGCAGGTTTGAGGAACACGAGGGCTCCGCCGTATTTACCAAGCTGTTCGTGCGGAATTGTACCTTTAAGTACGGGCACTTTCACCAGGTTCTTTTTGGCATCATCAACACCTTTGGCGATGGCGGCAGTAACTTCCTTAGCCTTGCCAAGTCCGTATCCAACCACTCCGTTTTCATTTCCAACTACTACAATAGCTGAAAAACTGAAGGTACGACCCCCTTTGGTAACTTTAGTAACCCTCTGTATACTTACCAGCCTGTCTTTGAATTCAATTTCGCTGGATTTTACTCTTTTGATGTTTGCGTTTGCCATTTCCTTTAAAATTTAAGGCCTCCTTCCCTTGCAGCTTCTGCCAGGGATTTGATTCTACCATGATATAAGTACCCGTTACGATCGAAAACTACATTCTCGATGCCTGCTTCAAGCGCACGTTTAGCTATAAGCTGGCCAACCAGTTTAGCCTGTTCGATTTTGGCAATCGGGGTTGCCGATACTTCAGGAGTACGTGAAGATGCAGAAGCAAGTGTTCTTCCATCCAGGTCGTTAATGATCTGAGCGTAAATCTGCTTGTTACTTCTGAATACTGTCAACCGTGGTTTCTCAGGTGAACCGGTAACTACTTTCCGGACTCTGAGTTTAATCCTGTGCCTTCTGTATTCTTTTCTGTTCTTAATAGCCATCCTTATCTTAGGAATTAGCCCGGAATAAACCGGGATTGGTTTATGTTAAATGTTATTTGTCAGATGCTGATTTACCGGCTTTCTTCTTAACAACTTCGCCCATAAAGCGGATACCTTTGCCTTTATATGGCTCGGGTTTACGCATCGAACGGATTTTGGCAGCTACCTGTCCTATCAGTTGTTTGTCGTATGATTTTAAGGTAATGGTAGGATTCTTTCCTCTTTCAGCGGCAGTTTCAACACTCACTTCGGCAGGCATTTCAAAGAAAATACTGTGCGAATAGCCCAGTGCCAGCTCAAGCAGGTTTCCGGTTGCAGTGGCTTTGTAACCAACACCTACCAATTCCTGCACAATGGTAAAACCGTCCGATACACCTTTCACCATATTGGCAAGCAAAGAGCGGTAAAGACCATGTTTCGATCTGACATCCTGGGTTTCATTGGCCCTTTCAACAGTCAGCTGTGAACCCTCAACCTTAATGGTTATGTTTGGGTCCATCTGCTGTACAAGCTGTCCAAGCTTTCCTTTAACGGTCACCAGGTTCGTATCCGAAACCGCAATCTGAACACCGGCCGGGATAACTATTGGCATTTTTCCTATTCTCGACATCGTAGAAATCTCCTCTTTTTAGCTAATGTAACACAATACTTCGCCACCGATCTGAAGTGTTCTGGCTTCCTTATCAGTCATAAGTCCTTTATTGGTCGAGAGTATGGCAATACCCAAACCATTGAGAACCCGCGGCAGGTCATCCGCACCTACATATCGGCGCAGACCTGGTTTACTGATCCTCTCAAGGCTTCTGATGGCCGGTATTTTTGAAACCGGGTGGTATTTCAACGCAATCTTAATGATTCCCGGGATGCTCTCGTCTTCAAACTTATAGTTCAAAATGTATCCCTTATCGAACAGAATCTTGGTCATTTCCTTCTTCATGTTGGATGAAGGTATCTCCACGATCCGGTGGTTTGCCATTACGGCGTTCCTGATACGGGTCAGGTAATCTGCAATAGGATCTGTTACCATTTTATCCTTTGATATTTTGATGAATGATGTTTAATTTTCTTACCAGCTGGCTTTTTTCACACCCGGAATCAGACCATCGAGGGCCATGAAACGGAAGTTAATACGCGAAACACCAAACTGACGCATATACCCTTTGGGGCGGCCGGTCAACTTGCAACGGTTGTGCAGGCGCACCGGTGAAGCATTTTTTGGCAGTTTCTGAAGTCCGACATAATCACCGGCTTCTTTAAGTTCTGCACGTTTGGCTGCGTACTTTGCAACAAGGCGTTCTCTTTTGCGCTCTCTTGCTTTGATCGATTCCTTTGCCATATCGTTTATTTCTGATTTTTGAATGGTAAACCAAATTCTTTTAACAGTGCCAGGCACTCTTTATCCGTGCGGGCGGTGGTCACAAAGGTAATATCCATACCGTTGATCTTGGCCACTTTGTCGATCAGGATCTCAGGGAAGATGATCTGCTCGGTTACACCCAGGGTGTAATTGCCACGACCATCAAATCCTTTTTCGTTGATTCCGCGGAAGTCCCTGATACGTGGGATGGCAACCGAAACAAGCCTGTCGAGGAATTCATACATGGTGTCGCCTCTTAAGGTAACACGCACGCCGATGGGCATTCCTTTACGCAGTTTGAAGTTAGAAATGTCTTTCTTCGATTTGGTGGCAACTGCCTTCTGGCCTGTTATGGCAGTAAGTTCGGTTACACCTGCGTCAATGAGTTTCTTGTCGGCAATTGCTGTTCCGAGACCCTGATTAACGCTGATTTTCAGCAATCTCGGGACCTGCATAACAGTAGTATACTGAAACTGCTCTTTTAGCGCCGGAATGATCTCACCGGCATATTTATCTTTTAAGCGTGGTGAATAGTTCATTACTTGATTACCTCCCCGGACTTTTTGGAATAACGTACTGATTTATTGGTTTTGCTGTCAAGCTTGCGGCCTACACGGGTCGGCTTGCCGGTATTGTCAACTACCATAAGGTTCGAGATGTGAATACCGGCTTCCTTTTTCACGATACCACCCTGTGCATTTTTAGCATTGGGTTTGGTATGTTTCGATACCAGGTTTACACCTTCAACAATGGCCATCAGTTTTTCAACATCAAGTTCAAGAACCTTGCCCTGCTTACCTTTTGAGTCACCGGCAATAACCTTTACGTTATCGCCCTTCTTTATGTTTAACTTCGTGCTCATAGTCTGTTCTGTCGTTTACAGCACCTCAGGTGCCAATGAAACAATCTTCATGTATTGCTTTTCGCGAAGTTCCCTGGCAACAGGCCCGAAGATACGGGTACCTGACATTTCACCGGCGTTGTTCAGCAATACAACGGCATTGTCGTCAAAGCGGATATAGGATCCATCGTTGCGACGAATTTCTTTTTTGGTCCTGACAACCACTGCCTTGGCAACTGTACCTTTTTTAATGTTTCCGGAAGGAAGTGCATTTTTAACGGTTACAACGATTTTATCGCCGATAGAGGCATACTTTTTACGTGTTCCACCCAAGACCCGGATGCAAAGAACTTCTTTTGCCCCGCTGTTGTCAGCAACCGTAAGTCGTGATTCCTGTTGTATCATAATTACTTGGCTCTTTCAATGATTTCAACTAATCTCCAGCATTTATTTTTGCTCAGCGGCCTGGTTTCGGCAATGCGAACAGTGTCACCGATATTGCAGTCGTTATTTTCGTCGTGTGCTGCAAATTTGGAAGTTTTCTTTACAAACTTTCCGTACTTGGGATGTTTCTCGCGACGTTCAACCTGAACGACAATCGATTTCTGCATCTTATTGCTGACAACAACCCCAATTCTTTCTTTTCTCAGATTTCTGGTTTCGATTTCCATAGCTTCTCCGGTTATTGTTTGTTGACAGTGGCTGTAACCTTTGCAGCATCCTTCAATTGGCGTGAGCGCAATTCGGTAACCATACGTGCAATGGTCCTGCGATAGGTTTTGATTTTATTGGGGTTCTCAAGAGGCGAAACAGCGTGGTTAAGCTTTAGCTTGATAAGCTGTTTGCGTTCTTCATCGAGCCGTTCTATGAGTTCGGCTGTTGAAAGCTCTCTAATGACTTCTTGTTTCATCGTTCGTTATATTGATTCTTCAACGTAATCTCTTCTTACCACAAACTTTGTAGCTACCGGCAGTTTCTGAGCAGCAAGTCTGAGGGCCTCTTTTGCCACTTCCATAGGTACGCCTTCAGCTTCAAAGAGCATACGTCCCGGACTGATGCGGGCAACAAAATATTCGGGAGCACCCTTACCTTTACCCATACGTACTTCTGCAGGTTTCTTGGTAACAGGCTTATCGGGGAATATGCGAATCCAGATCTGTCCTTCACGTTTCATGTGACGGCTAACGGCCTGACGGGCAGCTTCTATCTGCCTGCCGGTAATCCAGGCTTCTTCCAGGGTCTTGATTCCGAACGAACCAAATGAAAGTTCCGCCCCACGCTTGGTGTTGCCTTTCATTTTGCCTTTCTGCATTTTCCTGTACTTGGTTTTCTTTGGCTGTAACATTATTATCGGATATTGATCGTGTTGTTGTTACTCTTTTTACTGAATTCTTATTTCTTGGGACCCCTGTTATTGCTACCGCTGTCCCTGCGGTTTCCACGCTGAGGCCTGTTACTGTTCGGGCGCTGCTGCATCGGCTTATCGCCACGTGGATTCCCAACGTTTGCAGCTTCAACATGAGGAGTCAGCTCAACTTTACCATAAACCTCACCCTTACATATCCAGACTTTTATTCCAATCCGCCCGTAGGTGGTGTGCGCTTCAGCAATTGCGTAATCGATATCGGCACGCAAAGTATGCAGCGGAATACGTCCTTCCTTGATCATTTCACGGCGGGCCATTTCAGCACCTGCCAACCTGCCTGAAATCAATACCTTGATTCCTTCAGCACCGATGCGCATAGTAGAAGCGATGGCAGTCTTAATGGCGCGACGATACGAAATACGGCCTTCTATCTGACGGGCAATGGCATTGGCAACGATCACAGCATCCATTTCAGGACGTTTGATCTCAGAAATATTGATCTGAATCTCCTTTTTGGTGATTTTTTTCAATTCTTCCTTCAGTTTGTCAACTTCCTGTCCACCTTTTCCGATGATAATTCCCGGACGGGCAGTATGAATAGTTACGGTAACAAGTTTAAGTGTACGTTCGATCACAATTTTCGATACACCGGCTTTCGACAAACGGGCATTCAGATATTTGCGTATCTGGTCGTCTTCTACCAGTTTGTGTTCAAACTTCCTGCCACCATACCAGTTGGAATCCCATCCTCTGATGATGCCGAGCCTGTTACCTATTGGATTTGTCTTTTGTCCCATTCAACAAATAATTATTTGGTTTTTAAAACCTGATTTGCAGTTTCTTTTTCAATATTTTTAGCAATCCTGTTATCAATAACAAGGGTTACATGGTTTGAGCGCTTACGGATGCGGTGGGCACGTCCCTGCGGAGCAGTGCGGATACGTTTCAGCGAGCGGGCTCCGTCAACTCCGACCTCTTTGATAAAAAGGCTGGTCTCTTCCATGCGGGTGCCTTCGTTTTTAGCCTGCCAGTTGGCAAGGGCCGAAAGTAACAGTTTATGCATACGACCGCTGGCGTCCTGAGGTGAATGCTTCAGCACATGCAGGGCCTGCTCCACGTTCATGCCGCGGATCATATCAGCCATCAGGCGCATTTTCCTGGGTGATGTAGGGCAATTATTAAGCCTGGCAAATGATACCTGCTTCTTAGCCTCTTTTGTTTGCTCGGCTTTGTTATGTTTCCGTGATCCCATTGGTATATTCTTCTTTATTTTTTACCTTTATCTTTACTTCCGGCATGGCCCCTGAATATGCGGGTAGGAGAGAACTCACCGAGTTTGTGACCTACCATATTTTCGGTTACATAAACCGGAATGAACTTGTTCCCGTTGTGCACTGCAATTGTCTGCCCAACAAAATCAGGAGAAATCATGGATGCACGCGACCAGGTTTTGATAACTACTTTTTTGTTGGTGCTGATCACATCCAAAACTTTCTTTTCCAGTTTATAGTCGATATAAGGACCTTTTTTAAGCGAACGGCTCATGTTAAATGCTGTTTAAGGTTCAATTACTTCTTCCTTCTTTCGATAATATATTTGTTCGAAGCTTTCTTCGGGTAACGGGTCTTGTATCCCTTTGCAGGTAATCCCTTGCGCGATCTCGGATGTCCACCCGAAGCTCTGCCTTCACCCCCACCCATCGGGTGATCAACGGGGTTCATAACAACTGCGCGGGTCCGTGGACGACGGCCAAACCAACGTGTACGGCCAGCTTTTCCGGAGACTTCAAGGTTATGCTCTGTGTTTGATACAATACCGATGGTCGCCTTACAGGTCTGAAGAATCATACGGGTTTCACCGGAAGGAAGTTTGATAACAGCAAACTTACCATCGCGTGACATCAACTGCGCATGCGAACCGGCACTGCGTGCCATCTTGGCTCCCTGACCCGGCCTCAGTTCGATGTTGTGAATCACCGTTCCGAAAGGAATTTCGCTCAAATACAGGGCATTGCCTATATCAGGCTGGGCTCCCTTGCCTGAAACTACTTCCTGGCCGACTTTGAGTCCGTTGGGCGCTACGATGTAACGTTTTTCACCATCTGCATAGAAAAGCAGGGCGATACGGGCTGTACGGTTCGGATCGTATTCAATCGTTTTCACTGTAGCAGGAATGTCTTCCTTATCGCGTTTAAAATCAATAACACGGTATTTCTGCTTGTGACCACCACCTACTGACCTGATGGTCATTTTTCCATCGTTGTTTCGGCCTCCGGTTCTCTTCTTTGGCTCCAACAGGCTCTTTTCAGGGCTGGTGGCAGTTATGTCATCCAGAGCGCTAACCAGTTTGAAGCGCTGGCTTGATGTGGTCGGTTTGAATTTTTTTAAAGCCATTATCTTTAAATATTGCTATAAAAATCAATTGTTTCACCCTCAGCTAATGTTACAATAGCCTTCTTAAATGCATTGCCGCTGCCTTTGACAACCCCGGTTTTGGTAAACCTGGACTTCGTTTTGCCTGCGTAATTCATTGTATTTACCTCTGTAACATCAACTCCGTAGATTTCCTCTACTGCTTTCTTTATCTGCAGCTTGTTTGCTTCCTTCTGCACGATAAAGCCGTAACGGTGGAGCTTTTCACCTAAGGCTGTCATCTTTTCCGTAACTAACGGCTTTATTATGATACCCATCGTTTTTCTTGTTAATGGTTCTTAATCTCAGCGCTTTGAGCGGTGAATTAGTTCTGAAATGTCTTTTCGATTTCGGCAACTGTGCCTTCGAGAATGATCAGGTTATTGGCACGAATAATTTCGTATGTGTTTAAATCACAAGCCCTTATAACCCTGGTGCGGCTCAGATTTCGGGAGGACAAATATACGGCTTTATTGCTTTCGCTCAGCACCATCAATGTCTTTTTCCCTGAAAGTTTAAGATTCTCCAGAAGTTCCACATAATTTTTAGTCCTCGGCTTATCAAAGGCAAGGTCTTCAATCACAACAATGTTGTTGTTCTTTGCCTTATAACTCAGCGCTGACAAACGTGCAAGCTGTTTCAGTTTCTGATTGAGCTTAAAACTGTAATCCCTCGGATGAGGACCGAAAACCCTGGCACCACCGCGTAAAAGCGGCGATTTGATACTTCCTGCACGGGCACCGCCGGTTCCTTTTTGCTTTTTCAGCTTGCGTGTGCTTCCCGATACGGTGGATTTCTCCTTTGAGCTATGGGTTCCCTGGCGCTGATTTGCCAGATACTGCTTCGTATCTAAATAAATCGCGTGATCGTTAGGCTCGATATTGTATATCGATTCGCTGAGGGTAACTGTCCTTGCAGTCTTTTCCCCTTTAGTGTTGTATACTGCTAGCTCCATCTTTCAACAATTACATATGATCCATTGGCTCCGGGCACTGCACCTTTAATCAACAGAAGGTTTTTCTCTTTCACGATTTTAATGATCTGAAGGTTGATGGTCTTAACCCTCTTGTTTCCAGTCTGACCGGCCATACGGATTCCTTTGAATACACGTGAAGGCCATGAAGATGCTCCGACAGATCCGGGAGCCCTGAGACGGTTATGCTGACCGTGGGTAGCCCCGCCAACCCCGCTGAATCCATGCCTGCGGATAACACCCTGGAAACCTTTTCCTTTGGTTGTTCCGACAACATCCACATATTCACCTTCTTCAAAAACGTCGATCGATACAACATCTCCAAACTGTTTCTGGTGACCGGCTTCAAAACGGGTAAATTCCACCACTTTACGTTTTGGTGTTACACCAGCCTTGGCAAAGTGACCTTTCTCAGCCTTGTTGGTATGTTTGTCCTTCTTATCGTCGAAGGCCAGCTGGATGGCATCATAACCATCTATCTCCTTGGTCCTGATCTGAGTTACATAGCAGGGGCCGGCTTCAATGACCGTACACGGTAAATTCCTGCCATTGGCATCGTATACGCTGGTCATTCCGATTTTTTTTCCTATAATTCCTGACATTGCAGTATCATGTTAAAATTGATGATTCTTTTCCTTTTGGTCAGCCGGCTTTACCGGTAACCGTTTATCCGGTGAAAATCAGACTTTGATTTCAACTTCCACGCCACTTGGCAACTCCAGCTTCATCAATGCATCGATGGTTTTGCTGGTTGTGCTGTAGATATCAAGTAAGCGTTTGTAAGAACTGAGCTCAAACTGCTCCCTTGATTTCTTGTTGACAAAGGTTGACCTTAACACCGTGAAGATCTTCTTGTTGGTAGGCAGAGGAATAGGTCCGTTAACAACAGCACCGGTCAATTTTACAGTCTTTACGATCTTTTCAGCCGATTTATCAACCAGGTTATGATCGTACGATTTCAGTTTTATTCTGATCCTTTGGCTCACGTTATTTTGTATTTATTGAGTTAGTTTCTTTATTTAACAAGGTATCCCTTTAGCTTATAGATTACATCGTCGGTAAGTACCTGGGGCAGTTCAGCATAATGTGAAAATTCCATGCTTGAATTACCACGACCCGAAGTAATGGTCCTGAGACTGGTAACATAACCGAACATCTCTGCAAGCGGAACATGGGCTTTTACTACCTGATAGCGTGCCTTGTTATCGATGCCTTCAACATTGGCCCTGCGCTTGTTCAGATCACTGGTAATTTCACCAACATACTCATCCGGAACATTGACTTCCAGTTTCATTACAGGCTCAAGCAACACGTTGCGTCCGGTCCTGGCAGCTTCCCTGAATCCGACTTTTGCACAAATCTCAAAAGCAAGGGGATCAGAGTCAACACTATGGTAAGAACCATCAAGCAAACGCACTTTCAGGCTTTCGAGTGAGAAACCTGCAAGAACACCATTCTGCATGGCTGTACGGAATCCCTTTTCGATGGCCGGAATATATTCCTTGGGTATATTGCCACCCTTTACATCATTGATAAACTGAAGACCTTTAAATCCTTCGTCCGCCGGTCCGATTTCAAACATAATATCGGCAAAACGGCCACGGCCGCCCGTTTGTTTCTTGTAAACCTCACGATGGGTAACCGTCGAAACCAGGGCTTCCTTATAGGCAACCTGTGGATTACCACGGTTGGTTTCAATTTTAAACTCTCGTTTCAGGCGGTCGATGATGATCTCCAGATGTAATTCACCCATTCCGCTGATTACAGTCTGGCCGGTCTCCTCATCCACCCTTACGGTGAAGGTAGGATCTTCCTCAGCGAGCTTGTTCAGTGATTGGTCGAGTTTGTCAACATCGTCCTGGGTCCTGGGCTCAACGGCAACACTGATCACCGGCTCGGGGAAAACGATGGTTTCCAGTACAATCGGGTGCTTTTCGTCACAAAGGGTATCGCCGGTCCTTACTTCCTTGAATCCGACAACAGCAACAATGTCACCGGCCTCAACCTGCTGCAGAGGGTTTTGCTTGTTGGCATGCATCTGCATAATACGTGAAATCCGCTCTTTCTTACCAGTACCGGTATTCAACACATAACTTCCTGCATTAAGGGTACCGGAATATACTTTGATGAATGCCAGCCTGCCAACAAAAGGATCAGTAGCAATCTTAAAGGCAAGGGCAGCAAATGGTGCCGTGGAATCAGCAGTTCTTATTTCTTCTTTTTCGGTGTCCGGATTGATTCCCTTAACGGAATCAATATCGGAAGGATTCGGCAGGAAGGAGACAATTGCATCGAGCAATGGCTGAACACCTTTGTTTTTAAATGAAGCACCACAAAGAACCGGGGTAATTCTGTGCTCAATGGTAGCCTTACGGATAATTGAGCGCATTTCGTCAGGTGTAATGGAATTGTGGTCGGCCAGGAATTTATCAAAGAGTTGTTCATTTTCCTCAGCCACGCCTTCAATCAGCTTCAATCTGTATTCTTCAACGAGATCTGCAAGTTCAGCAGGCACTTCACCTTCGGAATAATTCATGCCCTGTGAATCGTCGTCCCAGGTAATGGCCCTGTTGGTGATCAGGTCAACCACTCCCCTGAAATTTTCTTCTTCTCCGATGGGTATCTGCAAAGGAATCGGATTGGCTCCGAGCTTTTCCTTCATCTGATCTATTACGCTGAAGAAGTCGGCACCGGCCCTGTCCATCTTATTGACAAAACTGATGCGGGGTACATTATATTTATCAGCCTGTTTCCATACTGTTTCGCTCTGTGGCTCAACACCACCCACGGCACAGAAAATGGCAACAGCTCCGTCAAGCACCCTGAGTGAACGCTCAACTTCAACAGTGAAGTCAACGTGTCCCGGGGTATCTATGATGTTTATTTTATATTTTTCATCCCTGCAATCCCAGAAAACGGTTGTTGCAGCAGAAGTGATGGTAATTCCGCGTTCCTGTTCCTGGATCATCCAGTCCATGGTAGCGGTACCATCATGTACTTCACCTATCTTATAACTGATACCTGTATAATACAATATCCGCTCTGTTGTCGTGGTTTTACCCGCGTCAATGTGAGCCATAATGCCGATGTTGCGTGTATGTGCTAGTCTGACGGACATTACTTTTGATTTGTACTTTGGTTAGTTATTAATGGTGATGATTAAAATCTGAAATGTGAGAAAGCCTTGTTGGCATCTGCCATACGGTGGGTATCCTCTTTTTTCTTGAATGCGGCGCCTTCTTCTTTGTAAGCGGCCATGATTTCACCGGCAAGTTTTGCACTCATGGTTTTTTCGTGGCGTTTGCGGGAATAAAGGATCAGGTTCTTCATGCCGATAGAGCTTTTGCGGCTCGGGCGGATTTCAGAAGGAATCTGAAAAGTTGCACCACCGATACGACGGCTGCGGACTTCCACATTCGGGGTAACATTGTTAAGTCCCTTTTTCCAAATCTCGAGTCCGTCTTCGCCCATTTTTTCAGTAACGGTTGCGATGGCTTCGTAAAATATCTGAAAAGCCAGGTTTTTCTTACCTGTATACATCAGGTTATTGACGAATTTGGTAACAAGAACGTCGTTAAACTTCGGATCAGGAAGAATGATTCTCTTTTTTGGTTTTGATTTCCTCATTGCTTTATACTTTGCTAATACCTGAATCAGGAATTATTTCTTACCTTTTGCAGGGGCTGCCGCTTTGCCACCTTTCGGACGCTTGGTACCGTATTTTGAACGGCGCTGGTTACGGCCATCAACACCGGATGTATCCAATGCACCACGGATGATGTGATACCTTACTCCGGGAAGGTCTTTAACCCTGCCACCGCGGATCATGACAATCGAGTGTTCCTGCAGGTTGTGACCTTCGCCCGGAATGTAAGCATTTACCTCTTTACTGTTGGTAAGCCTGACCCTGGCGACTTTACGCATTGCAGAATTAGGTTTCTTTGGCGTTGTGGTATAAACCCTGACACAAACACCTCTTCGCTGCGGACATGAATCGAGTGCCGGAGACTTGCTCTTGTCGGTCAACTTTTTACGTCCTTTACGAACCAATTGTGAAATTGTAGGCATATCGGTACTTTTAATTTGATTTTTGAGACTCGGCTTACCCTTTTTTTAGGGGACTGCAAAAGTACAACTATATTTTAACTTTACAATAAGCTGAATAAAAAATAATTACATTCTCTATTTGGCTTATCCTGCCCGTGTTTCCGTGGTTTTCTTTCATATGAACATGATGAAAAGTAACCCTTTGCTCAACATCGGCATTCAAGATACTGTTCTGAAATAAGGAGGGGAAAAAAGATAGTGACAGACAAAAAGGCCGCAGGCCTTAGACTGAATCAACACCCCGTTTGGTATTCCGGTGCCCGCTGGCAGGTATTGATTGAAACCTATAGTTGTCTAACTTTATCAGGTTTCCCGGATTCGAAAATCTCAGAAAAATTGTGCATTTCAGGAAGTTAAAATCAAAGCTTTCCTTCGAAATGCGGCTGCAAAAGTAGAAATTAATTTTATATCCGCAACATTTTTTTCAATTATTTTGTAACAAATCAATAAAAACCCTGCGGATTTCTTCACGGGCTCATCTTTAAAGACTTAGAAATGATTAACCGTTTGTGAATTTCTCGTTTCGGTCAATTTTCTCAGTATCTCTGTACTACCTTTGGGTATCTATAAGTTACCAACTTTTATTTCACAGAGATCACGGAGAAGTCACAACCTGTATCTCCGTAAACTATCTTTCAGAAGTTTTACTTTGAAGTTGATTTACAATCCGATTTGTTTCTTCGCAAACTTCATGTAAGTCAGTATCTGTGCTTCATGAACCGGGGCTAATATATCAACCGTTTTCAACTCAATCACCACAGTGTTCTCTACCAGAATATCAATCCTGTATCCATACTCCGGCTTGATTTCTTTATAAACCACAGGCACTGCAACTTGCCGGAGCGTTGATAAACCGGCACTTCAAAGCTCAAAATCCAGACATTCCTCATAAGCCGATTCTAACAATCCGGGGCCCAGATTTTTATGAACTTCTATCGTACACCCAATGATTTTCTCTGTTATCTGATTGATTTCCAAATAGTATCATTTAAGAAACAGATGATTACCCGATATTATCAGGATTCTTTCATATGACTAAAAGCAATTGTTATTCGCAGCAACTTAATGTTATAAAGTGATTTTCAACCCCTGCGAATTTCATCCAGATTTTCAGTTACCATATACTAAGTAAATATCACTCTATTAAGCCAGGGTGATTTCGGTCCTGACCTGCAGCATCCGCTATATCATTCAGTATATTAATTTCACATATTCAGTATAATTTGCAATTTTGCTTCCTAACTAATTGAGATTTCAATCACGGGAAAAAGAAAATAAACGCCGGCTTACAGCAACTCCCTCAACCGCTTATACCCTTCTGCACTGGTCTTTAACTTCGCACCGCATTTTAGCATTACGAGATGGGTGTCTTTTCCGTAAAGCTCTACCGATAATATCTGAGCAACATTAACAAGATGACTCCGGTGAATCCTGATAAAGCCTTTGGGGGCCAGGTGGGTTTCAAAATATCTCATGGTTTTTTCCTTCAGGTAGTTGCCCAGTTCGGAGTAAACCATCACATAATCGTCCTGGGCTTCAATATACCATATCTTTTCTACGGGCATAACGATGATCTTACTCCCCAGCCTGGCAACCACCCGGTCAAGCTCTTCGGTTGAATCGTCGAGTTTCGCCTTAAGCGCTTCAATATCATGTTGTACTTCTTTTATTTTACTTTCAAGCCGTTGCCTGGCCCGGTCAATGGCCTGAAAGAACCTGGTTTTGGAAAAAGGTTTCAACAGATAATCCACAGCATTCATTTCAAATGCCCTGATGGCAAATTCATCATAAGCGGTAGTGAAAATTATCTGAGGCGGATCAGGCAGTAGTTCGAGCAGTTCAAAACCTGTAATCTTTGGCATCTGGACATCCAGAAAAATCAGGTCAGGCCTGAGTTCATTTATTTTCTTTAACGCATCAAAACCATTTTCACATTCTCCGGCCAGTTCTATATCTCCGTTCCCCGCAAGGTAATGCCTGATGATGTCGCGTGCCGGCGGCTCATCGTCAATTATTAATACGCTGATTTTTGTCATTTCCCGGAAATTTCAATTTAACTTCAAAGGTGTTTTCAGTTCTTAAAATCCTGGCCAGGTTGGTCATGCCATAGACCATCTGCATCCGTTTCATTACATTGGTAAGGCCTGTGCCTGTTCCCCTTTTTCCGGGCAGTTCCGGATCAAAATTGTTGATCACACTAATTTCAAGCCAGCCATCTGACACCCTGCCGGCAATCCTGATAAACGACTGCCCCGGAGTGTCATACACCCCGTGCTTCACCGCATTTTCAACCAGTGGTTGCAGGATCATCGGAGGCAGCGGCCATTCGAGGATTCCCTGTTCCATCAGTTCTTCCACCCTGAGCCGGCCGCCAAACCTGACTTTTTCAATCTCCAGATAGAGCCGGAGATGATATAGTTCCTGCTTCAGGGTGCTCATCCTGTTGTCCGAAAAACTCAGCGAATACCGCATAAACTCCGACAGGTTGATCACCATTTCCTGGGCTTTCTCAGGATTGGTTACCGTAAGAGAACTGATGGAATTCAGGCTGTTGAAAAGGAAATGCGGTTTAATCTGCGCACGCAGCGAATTCAGTTCACTTTCGTGAAGCAGATTCTGCAATGCTTCTTCCCTTGCTTTGCGGTCTTTGAGGTTCTGGTTATTCACCAGAAGATAATAGACAGTCAGCATTACTACATACATGAGTATTCCGGCAATTATCCTCACCACCATTGTATCATTGAGCATCGACATGTATTCCTTGTCGTGATCCGATACCAGTCCCAGGATCAGATAGCTGCTGCCGAACCAGATGACCATGGTCACTGTACTGCCTGTTACATGTCTGAGGATCATCTCATGGCGGTTCAGTTTCTCCAGATCGGAGAATTTAACGAGAAACCACAGCCCGATACCCAGCAATGCAAAAACTGTGCTGAAAACCAGAGCCTCCGATACAGCCATAAAGAGTCCAACACCAAGCTGGGTCGTAACAATGAAATAATGCACCACAGCTATTGCCAGCCATGCGCCTGCATAGACCGGCAAAAGCGTGGTATGAAACAGTTTTGAGAACATTGAAGAGGATGAATTTTAATAACTCTTGAGTTCACCGCCGCCAAAAATGCTGGCACCTTTAATAATAAGAATCTTATTCAGGTCAACATTGGTATTGCGCCGCTTATCGCTGAACCCGCCAAAGATGTTAGTCATTTCCACCTTAATATTCCAGTCATTCGGCACAATCAGTGTACTGCCACCAAAGATGGATGTCATCTCCAGAACATTTGTACCCTGTGAGAGCTGGCACTGGGTCAAGTCGATCTTTGTTCCGCCAAAGATGGCCACGATTTCACCACCTCTGAAATTCTGTGAATGAATGGCACGTTCACTCCCTCCGAATACAGCTGATTCATCAATCAGGTCGCCGTCAGAGGAAATATAATCGGGTTTGTGCCTCCTGATCCTGAATGCCCTGAAAGAGTTTGTAAAGATCAGTCCGAGTCCTATGGCGATAATCAACACCGGCCAGAAGAAAGTAAAAACATTATATGGCAGATCATAATAGCGGTCAATCAGAAAAACACCTCCGATTGCAAGCAGTATTAAACCCCAGCTGTATTTACGTTCGGCCAGATTGACCACCCCCAGGGCCACCAGCAGCATGGGCCATGAAAATATGATACGCCAGGTATGCCGGTCTATCAAATCCATGTTATGCATCATAAACAGAAGTCCGAATGCAACAACCAAAACCCCGACTACCATCGTTTTGAAGCGATGCTGTGGTTTCATCATTTTGTTATCCTCGCTGAATGAATTCATTGTATAAAAGTTTAATGTGTGTTTTTTCTGACAAATGTAAGGGTATCCGGGAAGCTGATTCCAGACAAAATCGGTGAACAAAGAAAAATTACCGGTAAATGGGTCAGGAACAGGGCAAAAAAATAAACCGGGGTTAATCAGACCCCGGTTTCCCCAAATCATTCATCAATTATGAAAAAAATTAACCCAAAACTCAATATAAAATCATCAATCAATATCAGGCAGATCGGGCAGTCCGTGAAGGTTGCCAATATATCTGGCGTGATTGAAGGCTTCTCCGAAACGCATCAGCCTGAAAATTTCAACCTGTACAGCCATTGATATCAGCCGCCTTGCTTCCATGTCAGTGAACGAATCCCCGATGAGCCTGTAGTAGGTTTCAGACGCTTCAGGAGGATAATTTCGCCTGATCTGTTTGTCAACGATTTGTTCCACAATCAGGCTAAAGCCTCCTCCCCGCTTTAGTAAGTTCATCATAGTGCAGTAATTGTAGTAGTTGTAGTTAGAATCAGGGAGTATTCATACGTTTATCACAGGAATTCAAAAAAGTAATCTGAAAAAAAAATAATTTATTTTCTTTCTTAATAATTATGATCACTGTTGACAACTACTGCGGAAAGTCAACTGGATGCGATAGAAAAGAAGTGTATTTTTGCGGGAAAACTGATCGATTAAAGTGACGGAAATTCTCAATCAGCTGAATGAGGCCCAACAACAGGCTGTTATTTGCAGTGAAGGCCCTGTTATGGTTATAGCAGGCGCAGGCTCCGGAAAAACCAGGGTTCTTACATACAGGATTGCTCATATGCTCAGTAAGGGTGTAGATCCATATAATGTGCTTGCCCTTACCTTTACCAACAAGGCCGCCCGCGAAATGAAAGAGCGAATCATCAGCCTCGTCGGCAGCACCGATGCGCGCAATGTCTGGATGGGTACCTTTCACTCCATTTTCGCCAGGATTTTAAGGGTTGAAGGACACTTTCTCGGCTATCCCCAGAATTTCACCATCTATGATACCGACGATTCGAAGAGTGTGCTGAAAACCATCATCAAGGAGCAACAGCTTGATCCGAAAGTTTATACACCGGGAAACGTGCTTTCGCGTATCTCAGCCGCCAAGTCGAACCTGATTTCAGCAGAGGAATACCTTAACAACAGTGAAATCATGGACAGTGACCGCATAGCCGGACGCCCCATGATTGGCGAAATTTTCAAACATTACCGTGCCCGCTGCTTCAAGGCTTCGGCCATGGATTTTGATGATCTGCTCTTCAATACAAATGTTTTGTTGCGTGATTTTCCTGAAGTGCTGTTCAAATACCAGCAGAAGTTTAAATACATCCTCGTGGATGAGTACCAGGATACCAACCATGCGCAATACCTGATTGTAAAGAAACTGGCGGCCCGTCACGAAAACATCTGCGTGGTGGGCGACGATGCCCAGAGTATTTATTCTTTCAGGGGGGCCAACATCCAGAACATCCTGAATTTCAGGAACGATTATCCGGATGTAAAAACATTCAAACTGGAACAGAATTACCGTTCCACGAAAGTGATCGTAAATGCGGCCAACAGCATCATTGCGAAAAACAAGGATCAGATTTTCAAGCAGGTCTGGACCGAAAACGATGAAGGCAACCTGATCCAGGTGCTGAAAGCAACCACCGATGTTGAAGAAGGCATTCTCGTGGCAAATTCTGTATTTCAGACCAAGATGAATCAGCAGTTGCCCAACAGCGACTTCGCCATTCTCTACCGCACCAATGCACAATCGAGAACCATTGAAGAAGCATTCAGGAAACTGAATATCCCCTACCGGATTTATGGTGGTCTTTCCTTCTATAAAAGAAAAGAAATCAAGGATTTGCTCGCGTATTTCAGATTGGTGGTAAATACCAACGATGATGAGGCATTCAATCGTATCATCAACTTTCCCGCAAGGGGAATCGGCAATACGACCCTTGAAAAACTTGAACTGGCGGCCGGTGAAAATGATAAAAGTCTTTATGAGATAGCCCGGGATGTAACCGGCTATGTTCCGGGGCTTGCAAAAAACACGGCCACGAAGATCGAGGAATTTGCTACGATGATCGCATCGTTTCATATTCAGCTGAAGAAACTGAGTGCCTATGAACTCGGCCGGAAAATAGCCACACATTCAGGTTTGTTTAAGGAACTGGCGGCCGATCAGACGGAAGAAGGGTTGTCGCGCATGCAAAACAGCGAAGAGTTGCTGAATGCGCTGAAGGATTTTTCCGAAAAGGAAGAAACCCTGTTCCCGGGAGAAGCGGATGAAGAAATGGTTGAAAATGACCAGACCCGGTCGCTTGACCTCTTTTTACAGGAAATATCGCTGATGACCGATGCCGACAGCGATGATGAGGACAGCAACAACAAGGTAACGCTGATGACCATTCATGCAGCCAAGGGACTTGAATTCCCTTATGTTTATATTGTCGGAGTTGAAGAAAATCTGTTCCCATCCATCATGTCGCTTCAAAGCAGGGCTGATATTGAAGAAGAGCGGCGTCTATTTTATGTCGCTGTTACCAGGGCTGAAAAGAGGGTAACATTATCCTATGCCGAAAGCCGTTATCGCTGGGGCAACCTGACCATGAATGAACCCAGCCGGTTCCTGGAGGAGATCGATGATTCCTATATAGAACAGACCACACGACGGGTGCAGGTGAAACCTTCAGTTGGTATGCCGGTGATGCAGAAAGCGCCGGTTTTCATTAAAAAGAACATGAAAAAGCTGGAGGAAGCCGGGACAGGCAATGCACAATCCTTTGAAACCCCTGTCGAAATGATACAACCGGGTGTTGAGGTAGAACATGAGAGGTTCGGAAAGGGTAAGGTCTTAAGTGTGGAAGGCGCCGGGCCGAACATCAAGGCAACGGTGTTCTTTGTAGCCGTTGGTCAAAAACAACTGCTGCTTAAGTTTGCCAAACTGAGGATTAAAGGCAGTTAACAACTAACAGTTAACAACTAACAGTTTACAGTTAACAGTTAACAGTTAATAATTTAAAATTCAAAATTCGATGACCTTCGGGCACCTGCCCGCCGGTAAGTTTGTGGTATTCGGGCAGAATTGACGAGATTTGGTTTCTCAATATCACTGTTTTAGTCGGTCAGGCGGGTTCAATTGCTGTGCTGTTCAAAAGGTTAAATCGCTTTGCTTCCTGCCTGCTGAAACAGTTCACAGGCGCAGAGAAAATGGTTAAGGTGAAATTCCAAACTTATAGCATATTACAAATTGCCGCAAACACGATATTACCTTTAACTTAAATATCGATTTAATATAGGCTCTTGTGATTTTTTATTAATTTTGAGGTGCTTGCTATTCCGGAATAAAATAAATTTATTGGATGAAAATGCAGTTAACATTGCTAATCATCCGATAATTATAAGAGACAGTAATTTGCTGATCAGCCAATCAAAAAGAAATGAAGCAGTTTATACTATTGATAACCCTTTTAGGCGTAATCACCGGAACTGCATCCGCCCAACGTGAAGCCGATAACTGGATATACGGATGGGGCATCTGGATCAATTATTCAACTGGAGAACCTGTCAGGGTCACAAGTCCATATATCCCGCTTTTTTCATTTTACGGAAACACCTCACTATCCGATAGCCTGGGAAATCTTCTGTTTTATTCTGATGGTATTGAACTCTACAATCGTAGTCATGTATTAATGGCAAACAGCGATGGACTTATGGGCGCCGGCTTTGCTACAAATCCGTGTATTGCGTTCCCAATGCCTGGTGACCACAGTAAATATTATTTTTTTACTGTTGGTGGTAAATCACAAAACAGTTTCAGGGCCGGAGCGGAATATTCTATTATCGATATGGAACTTGATGGTAACAATGGAGCCATTGTTGAAGGGTTAAAGAACATTCCGTTAATTGCTGCTGACAGCGTATATGAAACCGTCCAGGGTATTAAGCACGGCAGCCGGGACGCTTATTGGGTTATTCTGCGAAATCACAGAACCCCCAATAAAATGCTTTCGTATCTCATTGACCAGTCAGGCGTGAATCAGACACCGGTTGTTTCGCCATGTAACTTATATTTCGCCTTTGGAGGGGGTCAGGGCGAGATCATGAAAGCTTCAGCCGACGGTAAATTTGTTCTTTATGTTGACCGGAATGGAACTGCAGGGAACCAGGGATTGGCTGAACTATTCAGATTCAACAATATTACCGGGCAGTTAACACCTGTCTTGCTCTTCCATACGAATAGCATGCTTAATACAGGAGCTGAATTTTCTGCAAATTCTGAACGCCTTTATATAAGCCAAAGTGATTTCATTCCTTCGTTGACAGCTTACAGACGATGGGTATGTCAATACGACCTGAGTAAAATAAATAATGTTACTCAGTTTGAACAGGATGCCTATGTTCTTGCAAAAGACACTTCTATGTTCCCTTATGGGAACCTACTGCTTGCCAACAATGGCAGTATCTATTTCAGGCATAACGATAATGATGAAACCAATGTCTATAGCTATCTTTCTGGAATCAACAACCCCTCGCTACCTGGACCAGCCTGTAATATGCAGTTGCGGGTTATTGAAGACTTCGGGATATATGAAGGATTGCCGACGTTTGTCAGTTCATTTATGGCCGAATTCGATTGGACAGGAAGTTGCCTCGGCGATTCTGTAAAATTCAGTTCAGGGTTTTATCCGGAACCGGTTTCCTTCCAATGGGATTTTGGTGATCCGGTCAGTGGCAGCGCCAATTCCAGTACAGCTCAAAATCCAATTCATGTTTATGAAACCGCCGGTGAATATGAAGTTAGTGTAACCGTTGTTTTCCCGAACGGAACACAGCAAACTTCCACCAGAACGGTCAATATCTTTGAACTTCCGCAATTCAATCTCGGCGATACACTCAGAATTTGCGAAGGTGCTACGACAGATCTTTCGCCTGGAAGCGGTTTTGCAGGATATCTCTGGAGTACAGGATCCGTTGAGCCAACCATCACCGTGAGTGAGCCCGGTCTGTATTGGGTGAAAGTCCGCAACCAGGGCGATTGCGAATACACTGACAGTGTCCGGGTGATTCATTATCCTGAAATTGAACTGATCGATGATTTATTAACAATCAGTCCAACCACCTGCGGAAATCAAACCGGCGCCATTACCGGGTTGGATTTTGGCGGGCAGCCACCTTATACGCTTACCTGGTCAGAGCTGATTTCTGGAAATCTGGTTGGCCATACTCCCGATCTGTTTAATCTCGGAGTTGGCATCTACCAGCTTAGCCTTGTTGATGCCAATGGCTGCAATATGCCCGAAGCCACTTTTCAGATTCAGGATGTCGGAGATCTGCTGATAGATACGGTTACCAATACAAATTCACTGTGTAATGAGTACAACGCGGAGATCAATGTGATCGCGGTATCGGGACTTGGTTCACGGATTCAGTATTTTATCAAGCATGAAAATGATACAATTGTTCAGTGGCATAATGGTGTTTTTACCGGGCTGGGGCCAGGGCTTTACTATGCGTGGGCAACTGATTCAAGCGGATGCACCTGTGTGTACCGGCCGCCAATAATCATCACCAGTCCTGACGGACCTGTTATCACCGGGCAGGTTATGCTTCCCGCAACAGCCGGGCAGGCCGATGGATCCATTATCCTTACGGCTAATTCTGCAGCAGGTGATACCATCTATTACACGGTAAACGGGATAACACTCGTCAACAATGGATATTTTGACGATCTGGTTGCCGGTGAATATCTTTGCGAAGTGACCGATGAAAACGGATGCACGACAACTGTACTGATTACCGTTACGACGCTTGATATCGAGTATCTGCAGGCCATTGCCGGTGATGGTTCGGCCTGCAAAGGACAAACGGCAGGATCACCGCTGTATGTCAGCAATTTTACGGGAGTGCGTTCTTTCACAACTACCCTCAACTATGATGCTTCCATTATGGAATGCATTGGATATATCCATGTGAATACCTTACTCGAAGCGGATATTCAACCCATTGCCTATCCTGCTGCCGGAAGGATAACCATTTCATGGACGGGCACCTCCTCGCTTACCTTGCCTGAAAACACGCTGATACTTGAACTGGTTTTTGCTTCGAATTTAAATGGAATTTCAACAGTTGAATGGGATGCAGCTCCGGGCGTTAATCACTTCCTTGATAACAACGGTCTGGAACTTATTGTTGATTATTCCATGGGAAGTATTGTAGTGAATTCTGTACCTGAGATTATTGAGCCCGGAGAGATAAAGGTTTGCCAGGGTGGTGATTTTATTTTTAATCCGGGAATTGCGGGTGGAACCGGTGCCATTACCTATCGGTGGCAGGATCCGGGAGGAGTTGTAACCGCCATCCCTGAACTGAAAATAGATAACATCAGCCAGGCCGATGAGGGAACTTATACATTGTACGCTACAGATCAGTTAAGATGCAGTGATACAGTTTTCCTGCAATTGAATGTAATACCCGGCCCCACAGCGAATTTTCCAAACGACACCATTTCCTTCGAACAACATTTTACCCTTGAAGCTACCCCCGGTTATTTCAGCTACCAATGGAGCAACGGCGACACCACTTACTTTATCACCGGCACAGAAGAAGGCAACTACTCAGTCATAATTAAAACAGAGGAAGGTTGCACCACCATTGATTCCGCTTACCTGAAGAATATTTACATGCCCTTCTACTTTAATATCCCCAATGCCTTCACACCCGATGGTGATAACCTGAACGATGTTTTCCGTCCGGTAGTCACCGGTGATCTAATCAGGCAGTTCAGCATGGTAATCTACAACCGCTGGGGGCAGCTGATCTTTGAAACAACCAACCCTGCAGAAGGCTGGGATGGAAAGGATGCACCGGCAGGAGTTTATAGCTGGGTGATCAGTTATTCGGAAATGGTGGGGAAGGTTGTGAAATTGAGGGGGAGTGTGGCGTTGATCAGGTAGCACCTCACCCTGCCCTCTCCTCAAGGAGAGGGTTCTGAAATCAAACTTCATTTGATCATTATGCTTTTTAAGAAAATAATTTATACATTTAACAGGATGTAGCTCCCTCTCCTTGAGAAGAGGGCTGGGGTGAGGTAGGAAGGTTGATTGTTTATATTTGATAAGAACCATAATCCAAAATCAATGGCCTTTATTGGAAAGACATTTGATCAGCAATTGCACCTGCATTCAAGCAAAGAATCCTTTATTCAGGCAAAGAATCTGAGAGCAAATCAAACAGAGAGTGAATCAATACTTTGGAATGAATTAAGAAACAGGAAATGCCATGGGTTAAAATTCAGACGTCAGCATCCAATCCTGTCCTTTATTGCCGACTTTTATTGTCATGAAAAGAGGCTGATTGTGGAAGTAGATGGTTCAGTTCATGATAGTGAAGAAGCAAAAGAAAGAGATGAAAACAGAACCTATGAATTGGAAAGATATGGCATCAGGATTCTAAGGTTCACAAACGATGAAATTAAGCACAACTTAAAAGAAGTCTTAAATGAAATTATTGAAGTATCTGATGGTATTGTAGTGCCCTGAAAGATCACCTCACCCTGCCCTCTCCTCAAGGAGAGGGTTCTGGAATCCTACTGTATCGGTCATTTGTGCTTATTAAGAAATTAATGCATAAATTTAGCATGATCAAACTCCCTCTCCTTGAGGAGAGGGCTGGGGTGAGGTGAAATGCTCCGGCAAAGTTGTATTCCTGAATGTTCAGTTGTTCGGACATAGAAGCTATCTCCGGCAATAACCTCAACGAAATAATCATTTTTAATCCTGCAACGTTCTCACATAAATATTTACTATCTTTGCAGACGAAAGATTCATCCCCGTTATCTCCAGGATTAATATAACAGAACCGCTTTTACATTTGGCTGCGGTATTGATGAATCGGTTTACCCTATTAGGTAGTTGATATTTTGCATTTTTATCCTGCCGGATTTTATCAGCCTTTTTACATTATAAAGCAGCATTTCAGCGCAACAAGTAAAATTTATGGATTATAACAGCACCCGCGACAAACTCATCATACCTGAGTATGGGCGCAATGTACAAAAGATGGCGGCATTTCTGCTGACCATTGAGGACCGCGAAAAAAGAACCAACATGGCCAAGGCACTGGTAAACGTTATGGCCCAGCTGCACCCCGACCAGAGGGACACCGCTGACTACAAAAGAAAACTCTGGGATCACCTGCACATCATTTCCGATTTCAAACTTGACGTGGATGGTCCGTTTCCGGCCCCGTTACCGGAAGACAGGATTGGCAGGCCACAGCGCATCCCTTATCCTCAGGAAGCCATTAAATTCAGACCTTATGGCAAGAACATCGCCAAAATGATTGAAAAAGCCACTTTGTTTGAAGACGGCCCTGAAAAAGACGCCCTCGTGAAAAACATCGCCAACCACCTGAAAAAATCATACCTCAACTGGAACCGCGATTCGGTGAACGATGAACTGATTACCGATCACCTCAGGGATTTGTCGGATGGCAAGCTCAAACTCAGCGAAGATATGCGCCTGGCGCACACCAACGATCTTCTGTCGAGAAACACTGGCCCCGGGACAAACGCACCCCAGAACCAAAGCAATAACCGCAGGAAAAAATTCAACCCAAAAAACGACAAGAGTAGCAATTTCCGTGATTTGCGGAACCGCAAAAAGAATTAACTTGCAGCCAGAAATCCTTCTTTTTGTTGTATAATTATCCATTGTTAAGCTATGAGTTCGTTTGTCATTAACGGGGGCAAAAAGCTTGCCGGTGAAATAACCCCGCAGGGAGCCAAAAACGAAGCACTGCAGATTTTGTGTGCCGTACTCCTTACCTCCGAAACTGTTACCATACACAATATTCCTGACATCAGGGATGTCAACAAACTGATAGAACTGCTCGGCGATATGGGCGTTCAGGTAACACCTGCCGGAAAAGGGAGTTATATCTTCAAAGCCGAAAACGTCAACCTTGAGTATCTTAAGTCTGCTGATTTCAGGAAAAAGGGAGCCGGACTGCGCGGATCGGTGATGATACTCGGCCCACTGCTTGCCAGGTTTGGCAAAGGATACATCCCCCATCCCGGTGGCGACAAGATCGGACGTCGCAGGCTCGATACCCATTTTACAGGTCTTCAGAAACTTGGTGCAAGGTTCGAATCGGAAGGGCCTAACAGCTTTTACAGCATTGACGCTTCAGAGTTAAAGGGCTGCTATATGCTCCTCGACGAAGCATCCGTTACAGGAACAGCCAATGTATTGATGGCCGCCGTGATGGCAAAGGGAAAAACCACCATTTTCAATGCCGCCTGCGAACCTTACCTGGTTCAGCTTTGCAGGATGCTCAACCGGATGGGGGCTAAAATAACCGGAATCGGCTCCAACCTGCTTGAAATCGAAGGTGTAGAACAACTGGGTGGAACTACCCACACCATGTTGCCCGACATGATAGAGATCGGAAGTTTTATAGGGCTGGCTGCCATGACAGGCTCAGCCATCACCATCAAAGATGTTCATTTCAATGAACTTGGAATTATTCCTGAAGTATTCAGACGCCTGGGAATAAAAATTGAACTCCGCGGCGATGACATTTATGTCCCCGCCCAGGAAACCTATGAGGTAGACACCTTCATGGATGGTTCCATCATGACCATATCCGATGCACCATGGCCGGGCTTCACACCCGATCTGATCAGTATAGCGCTGGTTGTTGCTACCCAGGCCAAAGGCAGTGTGCTCATACACCAGAAAATGTTTGAAAGCCGCCTCTTTTTCGTCGATAAACTGATTGAGATGGGCGCCCAGATTATCCTTTGTGACCCCCACAGAGCCACCGTAATCGGGCTGAATCACCAGTATGCCCTTCGTGGCATCACCATGTCGTCGCCCGATATCAGGGCCGGGGTAGCTTTGCTGATTGCGGCCCTCTCGTCCAGGGGAAAAAGCCAGATCGACAACATCGAACAGATCGACCGCGGTTACCAGGACATCGACGGCAGGCTACGTGCGCTGGGAGCCGACATTGAACGAATTGACAACTAACCGCTTCCACTGACTGACAAATTGGCGCTTATCGCCTTACTGGCAAACAATTTGCTGGAAAGGGTTTAATGATTATTGAACTGAATCAGATGAAAATATTTAACAATATGGTTAAACAGCGTAAAAACAAACAAGAAGTTGAAGAAAAGACAGCAGGCAAAGCTGCTGAAGGCATAGGGATCAATAACTCTGCAGCCCCCGGTGTTGCAGAAAACGAAGGTCCTGCCGGGGAAACAAAACCGAACCCTGAAGACATTATTGCAGAACTGAATAAAAAATGCGAGGATCTGAATGACAAATTCCTTCGTCTGTATTCTGAATTCGACAATTATCGCAAACGAGTGATCAAAGAAAAATCGGAATTGAGTAAAACCGCATCAGAAGAGGTTATTACCGGTTTACTTCCGGTTCTCGACGACTTTGAAAGGGCCATTGGTACTTTTGATAAAGTTGAAACCGTGGAACCACTGAAAGAAGGCACCCTTCTGATCTATAACAAGTTTAAAAACAGCCTGGTACAAAAAGGACTGCTTGAATCCGAAGCCATTGGATTGCCTTTCAACACCGACTTCCATGAGGCCATTGCCAATGTACCTGCTGCTTCGGAAGAAGAGAAGAACAAAATTCTGGATGTTGCCCAGAAAGGTTATACCCTGAACGGAAAAGTAATCCGTTTTGCCAAGGTCGTCGTGGGAAATTAATCATCTTAGGTGAAGTAGCGGGAAATCCTGGTTTAAAATTCCGGAAACTGAATTTTAAAAAGCCAAGCCGGTGTTCAGGAATCCCGGACAACAAAAAAACAAATATAAATGTTGCACAAAGTCCAGATAAAGTGACAAAAAGAGATTATTACGAAATACTTGGTGTAGCGCGGAATGCCGGTGAAGCTGAAATCAAAAAGGCTTACCGGCAAATGGCGCTTAAATACCATCCTGACAAAAACCCGGGAAACAAGGATGCTGAAGATCATTTCAAAGAAGCGGCAGAAGCTTATGAAGTACTCAGCAATCCTGAAAAACGGGCACGATATGATCAGTATGGTCACGACGGACTCCGCAACGGAGGTGGTGGCAGTGGCTACGGTGGCGGAATGAGTATGGATGATATTTTCAGCCAGTTCGGCGACATATTTGGTAGCGCTTTTGGTGGTGGTTTTGGTGGCTTTGGCGGAGGAGGTGGCGGTCGTCGCAGGGTAAACAAGGGGACCAACCTGAGGGTTAAAGTTAAGCTTACCCTCGAAGAGATTGCTACGGGTGTTGAGAAAAAAATCAAAGTCAATAAACTGGTCTCATGCGAAACCTGTCATGGCAGCGGAGCTGCCGGTGGATCGGCTTTTTCAACCTGTTCGCATTGCCGCGGCACCGGGCAAATTACCAGGGTCACCAGCACTTTCCTGGGGCAGATGCAGACAACCTCTACCTGCCCTTACTGTAATGGCGAAGGACAGACCATCACAAACAAATGCAACATTTGCGGGGGAAGCGGAACCACGAAAGGAGAAGAGGTCATGAGTCTGAATATTCCGGCCGGTGTTTCGGAAGGAATTCAACTCTCAGTTGGGGGAAAAGGAAATGCAGCTCCGCGAGGCGGCGTTCCCGGTGACCTGATCGTGCAGATCGAAGAGGTACCCCATCCTGAGCTTATACGCGATGGATCTAACATACTGTATGAACATTACATCAGCTTTCCTGAGGCAACACTGGGTACTTCCATCGAAGTGCCAACCATCGAAGGAAAAGTGAGGATTAAGATTGAACCCGGAACCCAGGGCGGAAAAGTATTGCGTTTGAAAGGAAAAGGAGTTCCTTCACTGAATGGTTACGGGAAAGGCGATCAATTGATTAACATCAGTGTCTGGACACCCAGAAACCTGAACCGGCAGGAACAGGAAATCCTCGAAAAGCTGCAGCAATCTGAAAACTTTAAACCACATCCGGGGGTCAGGGATAAAACTTTCTTCGACAGAATGAAAGAGTATTTTCAATAGTTTTGTAATTCAAAGGGACTGACCGGGGATGATGGCACAAACAAGCAGATTTCATCCCCAATTTTTTGTTCATATTCAGCATTTTTAACCGAAGTTTCATGAGCTACTATTTTTCAGCAAAAAACATTACGAAAAGGTATGCCAACCATACTGCACTCACCAGCGTTAGCATAGATGTGCCCAAACAGAGCATTTTCGGGCTTCTGGGCCCGAATGGTGCAGGCAAAACATCCCTGATCAGGATCATCAATCAGATTACAGGCCCCGATGAGGGTGAAATATTTTTCGACAACGAGAAACTGGCACCGCATCATGTGGAACACATCGGTTATCTGCCCGAAGAGAGAGGACTCTACAAAAAAATGAAAGTGGGTGAACAGGCTTTATACCTGGCTCAGTTGAAAGGGGTCAGCAAAAGCGATGCACTGAAAAAGCTGAAATACTGGTTCGAAAAGTTCGAGATTCAGGCCTGGTGGAATAAGAAAGTTGAAGAGCTTTCGAAAGGAATGCAACAGAAAGTGCAGTTTATTGTAACAATCATTCATGAGCCTTCCCTGCTGATCTTCGATGAACCTTTCAGCGGCTTCGATCCCATCAATGTGAACCTGCTGAAGGAAGAAATCCTGAAACTGAGGGAAGAAGGAGCTACCATTATCTTCTCAACCCACAACATGGGATCGGTCGAAGAGTTGTGCGACAATATCGCCCTGATCAACAACTCACACAAGATCCTTGAGGGAAAAGTCAAAGACATTAAGAATACATACAAAACAAACACCTTTTCGCTTGAGTACAACGATTTCACTGGTTCACTCAAAACCATGATCCCGGCTGAATTTGAGCTGCTGAACGAGGAGACTGAGGATGGCATCAACAAAGCCACCATCCGCCTGCCCAGGGGCACCAGTCAGAACCAGCTGCTTACCCTTTTAATCCCCCGTGTAACACTCCATTCATTTAATGAGATTATACCCTCAATGAATGATATTTTTATAGAAACCGTGAATGCCGCTGTCATTCATTCTTCAAATTCTCTAAACAACCGGTCATGAACAAGATTATACTCGTCATAAAACGTGAATACCTGTCGAGGGTGCAAAAGAAATCGTTTATTGTCATGACCATCCTGGGTCCGATCCTGATGGCGGCACTCTTTATTGTTCCGGTCTATCTTTCTCAGATTTCCGATGAAACCAAAAAGATCGATATTCTGGATGAAACCGGGTGGTTTATCACTAAGTTTGAAAACTCAGATCGTTTTCATTTTGATTATGTGTACGATGACCTGGAGAGAGCCAAGGCAAACATGACCGCCCGAAAAGGCTATGCCCTGCTGTATATTCCACGTCCTGCGTCCAGTGTCCCGTCAGCTGCCGTGATATACAGTGAGAAACAGGCCAGCATCGACCTGAAGGGTTATATCCGGAATGTGATGGCCAAAGAGGTCGAAAACCAGAAACTCGGGGCTGAGATCCTGAAAGAAATCAGGAAAGTGAACCCTGAGTACAAATCCGTCGGAAACGATTCACTTTCTAAGGAGGCACTTATCAGTGAAGAGATCCTGAAAAACATCAAAACCAATATAAACCTGACCGCCATTCAAATGGGGGAAGAGGGTAAGGAAGAAGAGAGCTTCACAGAAGTCAGCATGGGTGTCGGTATGTTCGCAGGCATTCTGATCTATTTCTTTATTTTCCTTTTCGGTGCGCAGGTGATGCGTGGGGTGATCGAAGAAAAAACGAGCCGTATTGTTGAAGTCATTGTCTCTTCTGTCAAACCATTTCAGCTGATGATGGGTAAAATTGTCGGGATTGCCCTGGTGGGGCTTACCCAGTTTATGCTTTGGGTTGTCCTTACACTGGCGATTGTTACTGTTTTTAAGACGGTTGTGCCGGATAAACTGAGCACTTCCGATAATACAGAAATGTTTAATCCCGGCACACGGATCCCGGCCGGTGACAACACTGCCGTTGCCACACCTGAAAAAGAGGATGCCGGAAAGATGAATGCCATACTGGGTGGTTTTCAGAAGCTTAACTTTATAGAAATCGTGCTTTCGTTCATTTTCTTCTTCCTTGGAGGTTACCTGCTTTACGGGGCTATGTTTGCCGCCATCGGCGCCGCTGTTGACAATGAAACTGACACGCAGCAGTTTATGATGCCGGTGACGATACCGCTGATCCTTTCGATCGTGATGGCCCAGTTTGTGATTAACAACCCTGAAGGGCCGATTGCTTTCTGGTTCTCGATGATTCCGTTCACTTCCCCCATCATCATGATGGTCAGGCTGCCGTTTGGCGTACCCCCATGGGAGCTGGCCCTTTCAATGGCAATACTCACGGTATCATTCATCGGGGCTGTTTGGCTGGCCGGCAGGGTTTACAGAACCGGCATCCTGATGTATGGCAAAAAAGTAAGCTGGGGCGAAATGTGGAAATGGCTGTTTTATAAAGGATAGACAAAGTACGAATGACGAATGACGCCCTTCGACTCGCTCAGGGTGACAAAGTGGAAAGAATTTACGGACTGCCCGACGGGGTGGCCTGCCTGACGGCAGTCAGGGTTTACGATTTACGATTTTTAATTGCCTGCTGCATACTGCATACTGCCTACTGCCAACTATTGGTCGTTTGTTGTTGGTTGTTAACCACTATTTGCCTGCTGCCTGCTAACACATCTGAATTGAGAATGAAGAATTGCAATTTGAAAATCGGGAAATCTGCTAATTTGCTAATTAACAACCCCTTACTAACAACCCATCACCCTGAGCGTAGTTGAAGGGCACAACGCATAACGCATAACGCAAAATAAATGGCACGAATATTAGTGATCGATGACGAAAGAAGCATCCGGAACACACTGAAGGAAATCCTTGAATATGAGGGTTACCAGATGGATGAAGCTCCCGATGGAATAACAGCGCTGGAACTGGCATCAAAAGAGAAATACGAAGTTATCCTGTGCGATATCAAGATGCCGCAAATGGATGGCATTGAAGTGCTGGACAAACTACTGCTGATGAATGACACCCCGGTTGTTATGATTTCAGGTCACGGGAACCTTGAAACAGCTGTTGATGCCATCAAACGGGGGGCCTACGACTACATCTCCAAGCCACTCGACCTGAACCGCCTGCTGATTACTATACGTAATGCCATGGAAAAAGGAAGCCTGGTAAAGGAAACCAGGGTTCTGAAGCGTAAAGTGAGCAAGACCTATGAAATGGTGGGTGAATCGGAGCCACTCCGGCAGATCCGGACGATGATTGACAGGGTAGCACCCACCGATGCCAGGGTGCTGATTACCGGCAGCAACGGCACCGGCAAGGAACTGGTTGCCCGCTGGCTGCATGAACTGAGCAACAGGGCCGAAGGCCCCTTTGTTGAAGTGAACTGCGCTGCCATACCGGGTGAACTGATCGAAAGCGTACTGTTTGGCCACGAAAAAGGCTCATTTACATCAGCCATCAGGCAACGGAAAGGCGATTTTGAACAGGCCAGCGGCGGTACCCTCTTTCTTGACGAAATTGGTGATATGAGCCTTTCTGCCCAGGCCAAAGTGTTGCGCGCCCTGCAGGAAAACAAGATTATGCGGGTGGGCGGAGAAAAGGAAATCCCGGTCGATGTACGGGTAATTGCCGCCACAAACAAAAACCTTAAGGAAGAAATTGAACAGCGTAACTTCCGCGAAGACCTCTATCACCGGCTCAGCGTTATCCTGATCCATGTGCCTTCTCTCAACGAAAGAAAAGAAGATATTCCTTTACTTGCCAATTATTTTATCACCGACATCTGCGAAAGCAGCGGAAAACCAACAATGATATTTGAAGAGGCGGCCCTGACTGCCCTTCAGGAGATTAACTGGACGGGAAACATCAGGGAACTCAGAAATGTGGTGGAACGCCTGGCCATCCTCTGCGACGGCACCATTACGGCTGACGATATCACCCGCTATGCAAGGCCGTTGAAACAGTAATGGTATTTATTACTCTTCAGATACTTACCTTTCCTCAAGATAGGTCCTCAGCTTGCTGAAAAGCTCTGCCGGATTGAATGGTTTGGAAATAAAGTCATTCATACCGGCCTGGCTTATTTTATTGTTTACTTCCGATTTTGAGGAGGCTGTAAGCGCAATGATCGGAATTGAAGTAAAAGGCTCAACCCCCCGGCTACGGATAATACTGGCCGTCTTATAGCCATCCATCTCGGGCATCTGAAGGTCCATCAGGATCAGCCGGTAATTCTCCTGGTTAAGCTTTTCGATGGCCTCCAGACCATTCGAGGCAGAATCCACCTTCAGATTCCATTCTTCCATAAACTTCCTGGCAATCAGCTCATTGATCTTATTATCCTCCACCAGTAAAATACGCTGCCCACCAAAACTGTAGTTGTCCATCTCCTTATCGGCCGATACTTCCTGAGGTTTTCTGGTATGCCCTTCAGGCATGGTAATGACAAATGAAAAATCAGATCCTTCCCCGGGCTCACTCTTTAAGCGGATGCCGCTGCCCAGCATTTCGAGCAACTTGCTGGTAATGGCCAGTCCAAGACCTGTACCGCCGTATTTCCTTGATGTTTCTGATGAAGCCTGGGTAAAAGCACCGAATATCCGTTGGTGCATTTCGTCCGGAATACCAATGCCTGTGTCGGAAACTATAAATTCAACATCCACCTTCTCTACCTTCCTGCCTGCCAGCCTGATTTCAAGCATAACCCCACCCTTATCTGTAAACTTGATGGCATTACTGACAAGGTTATTCAAAATCTGCGCAATGCGGAGCGGATCGCTCACCACATAGAGAGGCAGCAGTTCATCATAGCTGAACCTGAATTCAATCCCTTTTTCTTTAGCCTTGTGGATCATCGAACTGTAGACCCCTTCGGCAAGGTTTTTCAGGTTGAAATTGATGGCTTCTATCACCAGTTTTCCGGCTTCAATTTTGTTGAGATCAAGTACATCGTTGATCAGTCCCATCAGGTTTTCGGCCGAGAATTTCAAAATCTTCAGGTCTTCGAGTTGTTCAGGCCTAGGATTGTCGCGCATCAGCAGATGGGTGATCCCGATCACTGCGTTCATCGGTGTCCGGATCTCATGGCTCATCACCGAAAGGAACTGCGATTTGGCCTTGGCAGCCTCTTCAGCCAGGTTCTTCGCCTGTTCAAGCTCCTTGTTTTTCAGGCTAAGTGCTTCGTTTTTATGGCTGATCCGTCTATTCTGCTGTTCAATCTGATCCCGCTGTTTTACAATTTCATGGGTACGTTCGGTAATAATACTTTCAAGCTTTTCATTGTCGAACCGCAAACGGCGTGAATGCCTGCGCGCAAACATCATAAAGACGAGTACAATTGCTGACAATGCAATCAGAATAATATACCAGCGCTCATACCAGATGCGGTTTACCCTGAATTTAATGAGTGTCGGGTCACTGCTCAGAAAATTCCCTGTCTGCCTTGCCCTTACCTTCATGATGTAGCTCCCGGTCTCCATACTACCCAGAACAATATCACCGTCATCCGGAATCTCAACCCAGGCTGTATCCACTCCCCCGATCCACCGCTCATATCTCAGGTATTTTGCAGGAAATTCCGTAGAAGAAACTTTCAGGTTAACAAAACCCTTATTACTGAATTCAAAGGATTCAGGATCGGCTTTTTCAACACGGACATTGTTGATCATTAAACTTCTGATGCCCGGACTCAAAGTCTTCCTCGGGTGCTTCAGCGGAGAGGAAACAGCCAGTCCGGCGACTGTACCTACCCACAGACGGTTAAAACCGTCAACCATCAGTCCCCGGTACGATACCGTTTTTGCAGGCAGGCCGGAGCGCTCGGTAAACGACATCAGGTTACCATTGCGGTAACGATGTAACCCCTGGTTGTTGGCAAACCAGACATATCCAAGGGAATCGATGGCAACGGCTTTTACCGAGTTCCCGGTTAAATTTCCAAGGTCAATCCTGTTATAACTTCCCTTGTGCAGCCAGATCAGCCCGAAGGAGGTGCCCAGCCAGATGTCGTTGCTACGGGGAGCACAGGCTATATCGTTGACATTGATGTCGATGTTGCGTTCAAACTCAATTCTTTCACTCAGATTAATGAATTTATCGATGAAGGGATTGTACACCATCAGAAAAGCAGAATCGGTCATGCCGCCGGCATACAACTCACCGGAACCTGAGATGGTCAGTGCAATCGCCCTTGAAATCAACCCTTCATCCGGCCCGTATAATCTCGTGGAAAAATCAGGCAATATCCTGATAATGCTTGTATTGACATCCTGACAAGCCCAGATGCTCCCATCGCGGTCCCTTATCATTTTGAAAACTGCCCTGCCGTGCGAACTGAAGTCAAAATGCTTCTTCACAGTGCCTGTAATGGTAGTATAGGTGATGGCCCCGCCGGCATCGGCGAGCCACAATCCGTTTTTATCAGGGATCACCTGCAGCACAACAGCATTGGTTGAAAAGAGCCTGGTTGCAGAGACCGGCGAGCCTGGTTCTGCCCTGAAAACGGCACTGCCATCGGTAAAATAGGTCAAATCCTTCTGACCACAACAGATGTGCTGAATGTAGGCATTGGTAAGCACCCTGAATGGGTTTCCAAAAAGAGTTTCCTGCAGAAGTATGATTCCGATGTCGGATGCTATCCACACATTGTTTTCCTGATCTACAAACAGGTGGCTTACATCCTTCTCGGTAAAATGGCTGACGGCATCTATGATATACACTCCGTTCCTGTCGCGGTTTATTGTGAACAGACCTTTCGACCAGGTGCCGGCAAAGACGTCCCCCTTTCTGTCTCTGGCCATATAGGAGATCTCAAGCGGGCAGATCAGCTTCTGATTATTTACATTGCCGGCTTTGTCCATCATCAGTTCATAAAGGCCTTCGCGGGTGGCTATAAGCAATACGCCCGGTGCGAAGTTAAAGGCGGCATGAACCCCCGATACAGGATGGGGTAGCTTCACGGGTTTAAAACCATCGGTCTTTTCGTGGTATATAAATACCAGTCCTGTTTCGGAAACAGCAATCAGGTTGCCGTTCCCGTCGTCTGCAAAGGAGAAGGAGCGGTTAAAATTATTGGTTGCCACACCCGGGCCCGGCACATAGGATCTGAATCCCTTTTCTGTATATCGGTAAATCCTGAAATTATCGGAAAGCCACACCCTGCCTGAAGCATCACTGAAAAGCATTTTCGGGTACCACATAGCGGTATCGCTCTGCTTAACCGATCCGCGCGCAATCGTTTCAAACCGAACCATTCCGGCCTTGTCGGTGACGCGTGACACACCCATGTCGGTGGTGACGAGGATTCTGCCATCGGGCAGGGCAAGCACCGACTTGGCATAAATGCCCGGAAGTTCATTGTGGAAGAGTGTGAAATCGCGTCCATCGAAACGTACCAGGCCTTCGTCGGTTGCCGCCCACACGATTCCATTATGACCGGTGGTGACCGATTTAACAAGGGGGGATGGCAACCCTTCCTCTTCCGTATAACGGGTAAAGTGCATCGACTGGCCGGTGACAGTTACCTGGAAAACAACGGAAAGCATTAAAAAAAGAAAGGTCTTTTTCAATGGCAATGTCATAAAGCAGATGCTTATAACAACTAATAAATATACAAAGATTTCCCTTGCTATCTGATTTATGACTAATTTTGCAGATTGTAACCGGGGATGACCGGTTTTGACAGCAGAGAAGTGGTACTGTAAGCACGCCGGGCGTTGTAAGCGTGGCCCGTTAATCCCAACTTGCACAGCCTCTAAACGGCACAGATTATAATTACGCGTTAGCCGCTTAATCAAGGATTAAGCCGCTTTCTGCTCCCCGGGAAGCCCCGCGTGGCCGCGTCCCGGTAAGAGCATCACAAATGCCGCGATAAGACAGGTAAAGCCCTGGTGCCTGTTCGAAAACCAAAAGGAATACGGAACCGGTTGGGCGGTTTTCTCCCTGCCGGCTCCCGACAACCAACAGAAAACTAAGCTTGTAGAAAGCATTATTGCTGTCTGTTTGGACGCGGGTTCGACTCCCGCCATCTCCACAAAAGGCTGGTAAATCATTGATTTACCAGCCTTTTTATTAAGGGTTGAATACTTTTAAAAACAGGAAATCAGACAAATACCCCGCTATTTCTTTATAAATCTGAATGACCTGGTTTTCTTATGATCGCTGATGCTGAGGTAATACAGACCTGCCGGCAACATCGAAATATCCATCCTGTCCGTTGATCCGGCACTGTATGTCTGCAATACCATAACACCCAGGACATCATAAACCCTTATCAGGCCGGAACTGGCAGGGTCCATCCTGATAAAATCAGCCGCCGGATTCGGAAAAAGATGGATATCCAGGCTTTCCGGATCCTTGCCAGGAATGCCGGTTGTTGTATTGCGCAGCCGGAAAAGGGCAAATTCGGTAAATCCTCCCTGAACGCCGGTCGATTGCCCGGCAAACAGAATTTTCCCTTCCGGCTGTACGACCATATCGAAAACTGTACTCTGATCAGCACCCATAACAATGGTCATTTTCCCGTCCAAATCGAAGGTTGTGTCGGGCAAGCCATTGCTGGTGTATTTTGCGACAGCAAAATGAAACAACCCGCCATTGCCTGTTTCATAACCATGACCGCCGAGATAAATGTTCCCATCATCGTCAATGGTCAGTGCATAAGCCTTGTCCTGAAATTCATCAAAATCAGTGAGGGTATATCCATTGGTTCCGAAAGAGGGATCAACGATACCATTTGTATTGAACCGCAACACCAGAAAGTCACCGGCTGAATATCCCCCGGTTATAATCCTGTTGTTCTCATCCAGGGCAACGGCTTCGGCATAATCATCCGCCACACCGCTGATGGTAAGGGTTGTTTTGCCACCGGCGCCAAAAGTAATGTCGGGGGTGCCATCCGCATTCAGCCTGAGCAGGGCAATTGAGCTGTTTCCATTGCTGTTTTTCGCGGCACCCACCACAACGATTTTTCCGTCTGTCTGAAGTATGGCATTTCTGCCGAAGTCGTTGTAATTATTGAAATCGATGGTTGTTTTACCACCTTCACCAAAAGTATCATCAGCGCTGCCATCAGGATGAAACCTTGCTATAGCGAAATCAAAACTGTTCGTATTGTATGCTTCGCCAATAGCAACTATTTTACCATCGGGTTGCAGCAGTATCTTTTGAAATGATGAGCCGTTGCCTGCCCCGAATGATAAGGTAAGTTTACCATCTTCGCTGAACGATCCGTCATAACTGCCATCGGGTAATAGCCTCGCCATGGCCGCATTACCATTTGAGGACCCCGCCAGAACCAGTTTTTCGTCATCCTGGGCCAGGATGGAATAACAAAACTCATAGGCAGAACCGAAATCAATCTGCTTCTTTCCGGTCGTATTGAACGAGAGGTCCGGAGTGCCGTCGGAATTGTACCTGGCAATAAGGATCGAAAACGTTGTATTGGTATTATAGCCGGTTGCAACTATTTTCTCATCCGGTAAAACCACCATTGACTGAAAGTAGGAAGAAAAACTTCCGAACGAGGTATATACTTTCCCGTTGGTGCCGAAAGCCGGATCCGGTTCCTGGGCTGAAACGCTGTTATTTCCCGAAAAAGCAATGTAAGCCATTGCCAAAAAGTGGATTGGTCTGATTCTCATATAACTGATTTAATTGATTGTTGCGTTGACTATTGGCTAAAAATAAAAATGAAGCTCCGGAACCGGTTTTTGCTTATACTTTGACTGAAATAAACGAGACAGGTATTGATTTACAACTTCCGGCTGATTTCCGGGAGCATGTTTCACTATTTTTCTTTCCCGGTAACATCTGTGAATTGCAGGAAGTATGTTAAAATGGCCTGAAAGTCCGTAAACGGATAAAACGGAAATTACGGATTCGTAAGATCCGGAATGACTGATAAAGAACAAACAGCCAGACTTAAGTATTTTACCGGAACTGTTAAAGTTTTGTTATTCTTTTTCCTGATAAGAGGTAATTACCTCCATTGTATTACTTGCGATCCTTAACAAAAGAAAATAGCATATGACCGGTAGCCCCCGGCCGTTATTATTATATTTTTGGCTGATCCCACTGCCTGAGCCGCTTTCCCGGAAAGGCAGCCGGCAATCGGCCATTGTTTGCGCCTGCCCGCATCCGGTATTATTAATAATGCCGGCCTTTAAGAGCGACTCACCAAATATATTACCGGTCATATCAAACCGCCCGGCCGGCCAATTGCCCTGACTCCTGACAGGATAAAAGCAATGTATATTTCCTGCATCAGGCTTTGATGAAGTTCCCCGGACGCGAACGAAAGCAATGCCTGATCTTTACGGGAAAATTGCCCTATATCTTAACAGCCTGTTCCCAAACTGCTGAACAGGCCGTACGAGACTGTCGGTTTACCCGTCGAAAGAGGGTTGGCAGGCATGGTACATGGATCTGCCTCAGACGGATGGTACGGGAAACACACCCGGTCCTTTATTGATGGCGGATACTCAGTAACAGGCATTGATTGTTTACCCGATATCGTTTCGTCAATAAATTTAACCGGTCGGATGCCTGTCCCGCCAGGGGGGAGAACACAGCGGTTTAAAGATTAATTGCACCCGTACCTGCCTGCCTGATGCAGTCAGGCAGGCAGGTAATACAGGTGGTAACATAATTTATTTTTATTCCGGCAAATGTTAAACGGGTGCAATTGCTCAATTAATAAAATATGATACAGAAAAATTAAAAACCCTGTTTTTCTGAATAACATTCTCCGTATAGTCTTCATCCATATCATAATCATCGGCATCATATCTCGGTGTAAGATTACCTAATCCGAAGGAGTATCCTACATTGAACAAAATATTTTCCATCTGATAACCAACGCCTAAATTAAATCCAAAATCAAAAGCCCGGTATAATTCCAATATATCGTCATCATCAATATAATCTTCATACTTATTATCATCCACTTTGCCCAAAACAGGTTTTAATTTATAGGTATCTTCCTCGAAAAAATCATCGCTGTCAAAATCTTCTCCATCGGCTTCAAATGAAAACTTGTGTTTCATTCTTCCACCCATACCAAATCCAAAATAAGGTCCGGCTGAAACTTGAAAATCGCTGTATTTATAAGCGATATTTATTGGTAATTCAATGTAGTCATATTTCATTCTGACATGGCCCTTATAATCATCCAGATCTACACCTTCATGATCTAACTCATCTTCAAGCATTTTTTCAAAATCCAGACTATATCCCTTATTACTGTATAGTAAAGCAGGTTGCAAATTTAAAGTGTTTTCCAAAATCGGTATGTCTGCAATTATACCGAAATGAAACCCCAATTTGGACTTGATTTCAGGTTCGTCTCCATAATCACTGTCAATATCAAATTTCATTTTACATACATTTCCACCCGCCTTAACTCCAAATTTAACTTGCGCAAATGTTTGAACGGAGAAAATCAATCCGGTAACAATTAATAACAGGTAAAATCTTTTCATTTTATTACATTTTTTAATACCGCCTTACCTTATTTTGGGGATTGGTCAGGTCAAATTTTTATCCCTTTATAAAAAGAATTCAGACATTTTTATCTTCAAATTTGATTTTTATTTTGTTAAGTCAGTCACTTTTCTATTTATAATTTTCATTCTCCATTTGCCCACTATGTTTTGTAGCCAGGTGTATTACCGCCTGCTTACGGGAACTAACATGTCAAAATTATTAATATTTATCTAATTATCAATACCCGTCGGAATTTATTTTTCCGGGTACATCGCTATTTGATGTGCTGCGAAATAAATTTCATGTTCAATTTCCTGAAATTCAATATTTGTGGTTTCAAATGATTTTTTTAAGTCTTTCAACGAACTTCTTCTCAATATATTGATCTGTAGTCCGTTCTTTCATCAATTTTCAGTTTCAGTCATTTTTTGCCTGATCCACTTCCCGGATCAGGACAATTATAAAGCAGGGAATCCGGGGTAAATCATAACGACCGTTGTTGGTAAAAGTGCATTTATATTGTCATGCAGAATCTGTCATCCGAATACAATTTCTTTTTTCGTTTTCCGGGAGGAGGAGTTATCTTTTCATACCGTTTGATCCCGGTTTTTTTCAGGGTACAAATTGTCAGGTTATTGAGAACAGGGAAGATGCTAAAGCACCTTATTCCTTATCATGTAAAATAGTCTCTGTTCCGCTACGGCCTGATCCTGCGTACATACCAGATATTTGAGCCAAATACTCCCTTGCTATCCACCAGAACATGAACAAAATACATTATACTTCCGTCTCCGGTAACAGAAGGTTCACCCACATATCCGGTAATAACAACCTCAGGTTCGCTCCATGACATACCATTATATACAGACCGGTAGATGCTTGCCGGGCCATCCCTGTCGGATGTAAAGTACATTATGTCAGGGTCATTGGCAGGAAATTCGGGTTGTAAGTCACTGCCTGCTGAATTCACCGGAACACCGGGATTGACAGGTGCAGACCAGGTTCCGGCTACATTGGATGAGACCCAGATATCGGTACCTCCGATACCCCCCGGACGGGTTGAGGCAAAGAATAATTTCTGTCCATCAGGACTAAGTGTATGTTCACCTTCGATGTACACCGAATTGACCGGCTCTCCAAGGTTTATTGCGGTTCCGGGTTCGCCGTCAATAACGGGAGCCATGTAAATATCCATCGGGTCATCTATGGGAGGGGTGTTCTGATAACCCGTGTTATTGCTGCGGGTTGAATGAAAATAAACATAACTGCCATCAGGAGTGAAACTTAACTCACCATCAACAGAGCCTCCCTGAACTCCCTTCTGAAGGTCGTAAAACCGGGGATCAGAAAAAACACCCGGATCCTCTCCAATCCTGGTTGCATAATACGTGCCCGTGTGGATGTGAAGCAACTCCTCATTTGTGCCATTAACCGTCGGTGACCAGAAAAAGTATATTGTTTTACCATCACGACTGATCGTAACAGCATCGTTTGGACATAAATCGGTTAAAGGCCCGGCCAAAAGAACAGGTTCACTCCAGTCATCTGCCAAAACAACCGGCTTATCAAAATATGCCGCCCTGTTTGTGTCAGCACAGTACCGGCATTCTGGCCTGGGGCTGTTGTGTTTAAATACCGGCGAGTGATCGTGTGGTGCATCCCGGCAGGAAGAAAGAAATACCAAAACCGGGAGAAGCAAACAGAGGTTCCCTGATGTTTTCATATTTTTTATTTACTGTATTGGCTTTTATGTAAAATTAAAATATATTTTGTTATTTCAGTCATATTATTGACTGACAATTTACGAATGTTCTATAAACAACCCTGCCGGTTTTGAGGAGTTGCACTGCGGCTTATCCGAACTCACACAAAACCGGGGAAACTGATGCTTTGCACTGGTTGATTCTGCCGGGACGGACCTTATTGCATAGCAGGCCGGAGATACGAAAGGCGAATTACGATACAATGGCAATAACCATGGCAACGGGCAGAAGGTTATGCCCTCAAAACCCGCCCGGCAGCATGTGTGTCGTGAACGGCTGGGTTATGACTCGGAAAAATGCCCTTGCTGCGGGTCGGGCAGAATGAAGATTATCGGCATTGTTGACCCACGGCCACCACCGACCAATATTTTCAAGGCATGGAAACAACGATCATCAAACCGGGCATAATTCCCCAAAAGAGAATAGCTATTGTTATGCCAAAACCCAAACCAAATTCCGGTTATAACCACAGAATCATGAAATAATAGGCCAAATGATGCGAAAAAAGAAATGATAACTGTATTTTTCAAGTGACATAAGCCCTGAATCCAATCGGAAACCGATATAAAACATTGAATCCCCATGCCTGCACTGAGCGAAGCCGAAGTGAAGATATGTTTGATCAGGTCGGAAAGTTCAACTTTAACTTAAATCCTTGTCCCGCTACTTTTGCGGGGGCAGTCGTGAGAAATTCAGGACTGCGATTTTACATTAATCTGCCCGACAGCGTTTAAGTCTTATTTGTTAGGCGCTGGAATGTTTATCCTAGATCAATAATATTCCTATTATTTTTATATCTAGCTTGAAATTATCTTTCACCTTTATTTAGCCTTGTCGTTAAATTTATTGATAAAGAAACTATTGTACTCTTTAAGACCGGAAGATAAAAGTTGAGAAACATCAAACTCCTCAATTTTTTTATCTTGAGACCAAATTTCTAATGTGGCAAAGTTTGAGTTTTGAAAAAACCTTTTTCTTTCACTCCAAGGTCCATAAAGAGGTACAGCATAATATCGAGTGCTGCCTTCAGAAAATGGTAGACTGCGAACTTCAGGAGGTAAGATAGAACCATTTTTATCAATTAGCCAGCCATATCGAATTACATTGTCATTATCATACTCTTCATAACCTGCTGGACCAAAGCTTTCTGATGTGCTCCATGAACCTGATGCACCATGGGATTTTTCGATGGGTTCTAATTTTATTTTTAGCGCAACAGATTGAATTATTATTGTTTTGCCTTTTTCATGATTTAATGTGAAAACTATACCTGGCATGCTATCCAACTGAAATTTCGGGATTTCAGAGAATGGTACTTTTTCAATTTGATTCAACCCTGCTAAACTCAGAGTTGGCATAATCTTATCATATCTATCTTGATAAGTAATATAGCCAAGATATAACGCTAAAATGAATCCTAAAACACCTGCAATATCAGCCCAAAAAGAAGTGCTTTTTATTTTTGCGCTAAATTCATTCTCACCAGAAAATTTGGATTGTATTTTTCCCATCGAATACATGTATATTTTTAAACATCTTAACTTAATTATGACATTAAAGTAAAAGTAATGAATCATTTATATTCTTGCGCCTAACTCTGTTATAAACTCAACTCACACGCTTTAGATCTGAGAGTATATCCTCACAAGGAAAAAAATATCATCAGTTTTATGCCGAATAATTGAGATTTATATTTACTAGAATTCTTTCGAAATAAATCTACTAAACAAATATACTATGAAAACTCAATATCGGGTAATGAATGCTCTTAAAAAGCTAAAGTTTGAAATATCCAATGATACTCAAAATTTAATCAACCGGATTTATTTTTTAACAAAGCATCTTCCAATTGCAATAAACACCTTCAGATCTTCCTGATCAGTTCTGTGTGAAGCTGTGTAACTCTCGTAGTGCCCGGTATAGAATGAATAAAGCAGGGACCTCAGCCCGGTTTTAACCTGATCCCCTTCAAAAAAACCCTTAACATTGCCGGTTGCATTCCTTCCGGAAAGACACTGTATTTCCCTGTTGATACCGGAAGGTGGGCAGATCGCATTAAATTTTTGTCCGTTACTTGCGAATCAGCATAAATTCTTGTAGGTTTGATTATTGAATAAGCATCCATCCTGAGTTTTCAGCTCATTTAAACAATAAAATATCGCATTGTGTCCAATGAAAAAACCTGGTCAGTTTGCCGTACCGGCAAAAAGTGAATAGGCCGCAGAAAAAGAAAAATACGCCTATTGTTGGAAAAAGCCCGGTTCGGGGACATTCCCGTTCAGATTACATAAAGTCCCGGTATTTATGTGCCATAGTTTATCCTTTTAGTCTTTCTTCAACATCCATACTTTGGTGGAGTATTCTTATTATTTCCACTTTTTTCTCCGTTGTTTTGTATTTATAAAATATCATATGTGACTTAACTAAGGTACACCTATAGTTTTTCCTGATGTGGTCAACATTTCTACCGGATAAAGGATTTTCTGCTATGTACTCAATCTCGTCAAAAATCAGATTGTAATATCGATCGGCCTGTTCAACTGACCAGGTTTCAATCGTATAAAGCCAAATGTTTTCAATATCTTCAAAAGCCTTTTCCCTTATCTCAAATTTCATTGCGCAGGTATTTGGCGTGAAGTCCGGTAAGCGCGCTTTCTCTGTCGAAATTGGAAATCATTCCTGATTTTTCACCTGCTTTTAACTCATTTACAAGCATTTTTGTCTTGTTTTCCTCTTGTTCAAACAAGCGTAAAGCAGTTCTTATGACTTCACTTGCCGATGCAAATTTTCCTGATTTCACCTTTTCATTTATAAAATTCTCGAAATATTCTCCAAGCAAAATTGATGTGTTCTTTGCCATAATTGCTTATGCTAAATTGTTTCTGCAAAAATACCAATTATTGGTATTATAGTAAATTATTTTTTAATGATGATTCGAATTGTACAATAGTCTTTAATTTTAAGAATCGCGCAAGGACGCAAACCAGCCTGCCGGCTGGCAGGGACGCAATGTATTGATATTCATTATTTTACAAATTAAAAGCATTGTGCCACTGCCGTGACAATTAACCATTTAAAAAATTTAACGGAGTATTGATTGTAGGTTTTGACATAATAAATAAAACGGGCCAGTCTGTGAATGATCTAGACCGAACTATCGTTTTGAGGGCTCACGGCCACATGCCTCTATTCCCCCGACCAGGATTTAACCTTGTTATATGTACCTTCTATAATTTAACTCAAAGAGATAATGTATTGCCTGTACATTGCAATCATTTGCATGATTCTTCATAGATTTGATATCTGAATAAAACATCTTTGAATTTAACCTGACACAAATCCTCAAAATATCCCGTTATGTCCAATGAAAAAACCTGGTCAGTAAGCCCTTCCGGAGAACAGTTTGCCGTTCCGGCAAAAAGTGAATATGCCGCTGAAAAAGAAAGAATCCGTTTATTGGTTGAAAAAGCCCGCACCGAAGGCAAGGAAATTGTCGTGGTGATGGGGGTCGGCTTTGTGGGCGCCGTGATGGCCGCCATTGTGGCCGATACCGTGGATGCTGCCGGTAAACCCTCAAAATTCGTGATTGGCTGCCAGCGGCCCAGCCAGCGGAGCTACTGGAAAATACCGATGCTCAACCGGGGCGAGTCACCCGTAAAGGCTGAAGACCCGGAAGTTGACCGCATCATCACACGCTGCGTCAGCGACAAGAAAACACTGACCGCTTCCTACAACAGCGAAGTGCTTGAATTTGCCGATGTGGTGGTGGTGGATGTGCAGTGCGATTTCGCCAAGAAAGACCTGGGCAATATGAAATCGGGCGAGGCCGATATGGCTGCCCTCGAAGCCACCCTGAAAACCATCGGCGAAAGCATCCAGCCACACTGTCTTACCCTGATCGAGACCACCGTGGCCCCCGGCACCACTGAGTTTGTGGCCTGGCCCATCCTGAAAAAGGCCTTCGCCCGCCGCGGCATCAAATCTGTTCCACTGCTGGCGCACAGCTTTGAGCGGGTGATGCCCGGAAGGGAATACGTTTCGAGCATCCGCGATTTCTGGCGGGTCTGTTCGGGGTGCGAGGCTGAAGCACGTGCCAGGGTAGAGAAATTCCTGCATGAAGTACTCAATACCAAAGATTTTCCACTCACCGTGATGGACCGCCCCATTGAATCGGAAACCACCAAGATTGTCGAGAATTCCTACCGGGCAACCATCCTGGCCTATATGAACGAGTGGAGCCTGTTTGCCGAGCGCAACGGCGTTGACCTGATCAAGGTGATCAACGCGATCAAGATGCGGCCGACCCATTCCAACATGATCTTCCCCGGGCCGGGGGTGGGTGGCTATTGCCTGCCCAAGGACGGCGGGCTGGGTTACTGGGCTTACCGCCACATCCTGGGCTTCGACGACGGGGATGAGATTTTCAGGATCACCCCTGCCGCCATCGACATCAACGATACCCGGGCACTGCATGTGGCTGAACTGACCCGCGATGCGCTGCGCAATATGGCCCGGTATATTGCCGGCGCCGATGTGGTGATCTGCGGTGCCAGCTACCGCCAGGATGTGGGCGACACCCGCTACAGCGGCAGTGAGCTGGTGGTGCGCAAACTCACCGAGATGGGTGCCGAGATGAGGATACATGATCCCTATGTGGACCATTGGTATGAACTGGAAACCCAGGACGATTATCCGTCGCCGGGACATTCGTGGAGCCGTTTCTTCCGCAACCAGGGTCAGCTGACCGAATCGAGGGTACAGAAAGACCTGCCGGCAACCCTCAAGGGGGCGGAAGCCGTTATCTTTGCCGTGCCACACAGCGAATACCTGAAGCTTACGCCCGACGACATCGTGAAATGGGCCGGCCAGCCATTGGCCGTCATTGACTGCTTCGGCATATTGCCCGACAGTGCCATCCGGAGATATTTTGAATTGGGTTGTGAAGTCAAGGCCCTTGGCCGGGGACACATCCAGCGGATCAAAAAGGAGGTGATGAACAAATAGATTATTTTGTCCTTTCGTTCAGGTTTCAGATTTAAAAAAAAGAATTCTATTGGCTATCATTGATATAGCTCAGTATGCAATTGCTGTTTGTTCCCTTCCTGTTAACAGGAAATCAGGGCGCTGTTTTGTTATCCGGGTGCTAAGCCATGGCTCCGGCTGACCGGAGATGAATCCGGGACAGTGTTCCTTTCTGAAATTGAATTATAATTCTGTAAAATCCTTATTCCTAAATCATTACAAATCAATATTGGAAGGCGAATTCTTTTTCTTCAGGAAGTAGCTTAAAATAAAAAGGACTCCCACCACTACAAAGGGGAATGTAATCATCAGGATAATCCCGAGGCTCATGCCGATGGAATGGTTCATGTTATAATTGTGTCTGAATATCAGCGGGCTCATCCCGAGGCCGATGATTGTAAAAATGATGCCGCCGGTATATTCCCGTTTCCAGGCAACAAGCAACAGGGCGAGTAAAATAAAAGAGGGGATCAGGTGGATCAGAAAGCCTCCGATTTGTTGTATTATGGTAAGCCCGGGGGCAAAAGCATCCAGGGCAAACATGCTGATAAAGAGTATGGCAAGAATGCATAATATTCTGGGGAGCCAATGAAATGCCCGGATTGATGCTTTCATAATTTTTCAGATTTTGACCGTTTAAGTTTCAAATAGTCAATTATAACTGCCTCAATAGTCTGTTTTTATTCATCGTTCATTCCGAGGGCAATTGGAATAACCCGGTCGACAAATAATTGGTTATCAATTGCCAGGCTGAGCAAGATCGAAGCCTGTGCCCGCTTTAATAAAACCTCAATAGCATGATTTCAAAAAAAAATAAACAGCTTCTCAAAGCATTAAAATACGGGTTCTGTTAATTGCAGATCTGCATTAACGTCTTTGCCGTTAATCAGGAGTAAATATATAGGAATCTGCTCAGATTACCAAATTTCCGAGTCCAATGTCCTGAGCTGTAAGATATCGGGATGGGCAACAGTGATATTTAACCACAGCAACAGCTTGAGAAAATCGAAAAATCAGATAGCTTGTTCCGGGACCATGTGTTCCTCTGAAAGCTGATTTTTCCGGATTTTCGGTTATTGGCTTTTCTATTCAATCAGATGAGGCAATTTATATTGAATACCGTTATTGTGATAATATCCATAGCTTCGTATGATGATGTTATTTTTATTTAGTCTTATTTAAAATTATTTTCTCTGAATTGTCGGAAGCGTAAACTGACAGTGTATCTTTGCGATCTGTGAGATTATTAATTACTCAAAACTTTTATAGCCTGACTGCGCTCACTCCCTGCCTTTCAAAACTTAATTAATTCTCATACTACAAATGCCCTGACAACATCCGCTTAATTGAAGATTATTCAAGGGTTCTCCGATAGCTGTATTTTCTGAAAGTAACAATAGCTTACGATCAATATAGAAAAACACCGAACGGGCTGTTGTGAGATATTGACGGAAATATAAAATTATAAGTGTAATATTTCAAAAGACCTGCATTGAATTATTGTTTAACATTATAGCATCTGACAAAATGAAAAAAAATTACTCTTCCGGCCTTTTAAGTGGCCTTATTTTCACGACAATATTTTTAACGGGCATCTTCGTTGATCATACAGAGGCAATGGCTGCCCGACCCGATGGTACCATCATCAGGGGAGAACGTCCTCCGATCGAAATTTCCGCGGGGCCCGATGAGGCCATAGAGCAGGGGATTATTCGTATTAAGTTTAACAAAATCCTGGAAAATCACCTGGATCAGGTTGCGATATCCACCAGTCCGGATGGATCCGTGAGCTTTGGTATTTCATCCATCGACCGGTTAAATCAGCAATTCGGCGTTTCTGAGGTAAAAAAAACCTTTGATGCAGCCCTTCAGAATACAAAATATACCGATCGTCACCGTGAGTGGGGGTTTCATTTATGGTTTGACCTTATTGTACCTGCCGGGACCGATATCCGCAGCATGGTAATGGCCTATTCATCGAAAAATGAAATTCAGTTATCAGAGCCGGTTTACAGGAAGCAGCTGATTGGTGCTGAGATAAACGATATTCAGCCACCGGCACCCGCCGGTAACAATACCGGTCTTAATTATGTACCCAATGATCCGAGATACAATGAGCAGTGGCATTACCACAATACCGGTCAACAGAGCGGAACCCCGGATGCTGATATTGATCTTCCGGAAGCCTGGGACATCACCAGGGGAAACAACAATGTTATTGTAGCTATTATTGACCAGGGGATCGATTTTTCACACCCGGATCTGGCCGCCAATATTTGGCCCGGAATCGGCTACAATTTCGTAAACAACAACGCCATAATCATCCCCGGAGATCATGGAACCCATGTATCGGGAACCGTGGCAGGCAATACAAACAATGCCATCGGGGTCAGCGGAATCGCCGGTGGAAGTGGCACCGGTGATGGTATCCGGTTAATGTCGTGCCAGGTCTTTATCGGCAGTTCCGGTGGCGCCGGATTTGGTGCCGCATCAATCTGGGCTGCCGACAACGGAGCCGCGATTTCACAGAACAGCTGGGGTTACACCTCACCAGGCTACTACGAGCAGGCAACCCTTGACGGGATAGATTATTTCAATGTGAATGGTGGCGGAACTGTTTTAAACGGGGGTATTACCATTTACGCCGCTGGGAACAGTGGCACAAGCGGGTTGTATTATCCCGGCTGCTACAGCGGATGTTTTTCTGTTTCAGCCACTGGTAATCAGGATCTAAAGGCATGGTATTCAAATTATGACACCTGGGTTGACATCGCTGCCCCGGGTGGTGAAACCAATGTAGTAGCTGACAGGGGAGTGCTCAGTTCCCTTACCGGAAATACCTATGGATTCTACCAGGGTACTTCCATGGCCTGCCCCCATGTGTCGGGGGTGGCTGCTCTGATTCTTTCCCTGGCCCCCGGAGCCCTCACACCCCAGAATGTAAAGGATATCCTGACCTCAACCACCGATGACATCGATGGATTAAACCCAACCTATGCCGGACAGCTGGGAAGCGGACGACTAAATGCCTATCAGGCATTGCTGGCTGCACAGTCATACCTGCTCCCTACTGCCAATTTTTCAGCTTCTCCGGCCACCATTTGCACCGGTAGTTCAACCACATTCACCAATTTATCCTATGGCAATCCGACTTCATGGAACTGGAGTTTCCCAGGCGGAACACCTTCATCCTTTTCAGGACAGAATCCTCCGGCAATAACCTATCCTGTGGCCGGAAGCTTCAGTGTAACACTCACGGTATCAGACGGTGTGATTTCGGATACGGAAACTAAAACGGGTTATATCAATGTTCAGAATGTGATCGCTGAGTTTACCGGTGTACCATTGAGCATTTTTATGGGTGGCAGTGTAACTTTTACCGACAATTCCGGCTGCAGTCCAACCAGCTGGGAATGGTCTTTCCCCGGCGGTTCTCCTCCTGCTTACTCAGGTCAGAACCCACCAGCCATCACCTACGCCACTCCCGGAACCTACAATGTTACGCTGGTTGCTTCAAAACCGGGAGCAACCGACACTCGAACCAAAACGGCTTACATCACGGTTAATCCGGTATCTTATTGTACACCAGGCCAGGGTAGTGGCACCATATACGGAGATTACATCACCCTGGTGCAGTTGGGCAGTATAAACAATGCTACCGGAGCTTCATCAAGTCCGTATTATACTTATTACAGCAGTTTATCAACAGACCTGACACCGGGTACCGAATATACCTTAACCCTGAGCCCGGGTTCCTATGGTTCCGGCAATTACTTAGCAGCCTGGATCGATTATAACAAAAACGGCACTTTTGAAACCGGCGAGAAACTTGGAAATATCCTGATTAACGGAGCAGCACCCTTAACAGGGACAATAACATTTACCGTACCGTCAGGCTCGTCCTCAGGCACAACCCGGATGCGTGTCAGGGAAGTTTATCTCGGGACTGATATTGATCCCTGTTCAACATATAGTTTTGGTGAAACTGAAGATTACAATGTAAACATCCAGAGTTCAGGTAAGACCCTCAATCTGACAGCATTTCTGGAGGGGTTGTATGCTGGTGGAAGTACAATGAATCAGGCCAACAATGCAGGCGGCCCGCATTTTGGCGCCGGGATTGCCGACCAGATAACCATTGAACTGCGTAATGCAGGGAACTATGGGATCATTGAGCATTCAGATCCCAATGTATTTCTAGGTACCGGGGGCTCTGCCCAGGTAACCATACCTTCCGGTTTTGCAGGCAGCTATTTTGTAACGGTAAAACACCGTAACTCTATTGAAACCACCTCAGTCGCTCCTGTTTCATTTGCATCATCGGTGGTTAACGTCGCCTTTGACCAGCCGGTCAATGTTTACGGGGGTAACCTGCTGATGATGATCGATGGCAACTATGTTATCTTTGGCGGGGATGCCAACCTGGATGGCGGGATTGATACAGGTGACATGACTCCGGTAGACAATGATGCGGCAGCTTTTGTTTCAGGTTATCTGCCCACAGATGCAAATGGCGATGGCACGGTTGATACTGGTGATATGACCATCGTGGATAACAATGCCGCTTCCTTTACAGGAAAAGTAACACCATAGGGACATAACCGGATCAATCATCCCCTGTAAAATATGATCGTAGAAAGTCCTTTCCGGAGCCATTCCGGAAAGGACTTTCTACTTTAGCAGAATTCCGGCTGGTTTCAGCAGATTTCCAATGTCGGCAGACAATGATTATTTTAATTTAGTCTAATTTAATTTTATTTTCTTCAAAATGTCGGAATCATTCTCCACAGACTTATCTTTGTTAAATACTCGAACAACTTCTTTTTCTAACTGAGTCTTCCCCCCCATTCTATTATTTGATCAGAAATGGATTTCCTGAAATCCATAGAGAAATTGTTTAATCAAAAAAATCCACTATGAAAACAATTACGCAGCTATTGAGTTTTGTCATACTTATTTTTGCTTTACCGGCGATGGCGCAGGATGATCAGAATATCATCAACGAAGGTCCACAGGGGCCTACCTTAGTCGTGGATGCAATCTTCATGGGAGTAACGCCTTCTATCGAATCGCAGATTGCCAATGGGACGTTCAAACCGAATGAGAACATCATTAAGGAATTCAATCCTAAAAAATGGAGTTCCAACAATTCTGTCCCGGGCAAAGGATTGCCTGTTGGCAATGATCCGCTCTGGGACCAGCAAAGCAGGGCTGCACAAACACAGGGCAGGGCACCGATACTTACCTTCGAGGCTGCTTCATCAGGTTCCACTCCAACGGATCCGACAGGCGCTGTTGGTCCGAACCATTTCGTGAACTCATGGAACTCTGCCTTCAGGATATGGGATAAAGCAGGGAACCCTTTAACCCCTGAAGCCTCTCTCGGTACCATTCTTCCCGGCACTGCGGGAGATCCTATTGTGATCTACGACCGGTATGCCGACAGGTTCCTGATCACCGAGTTTTTTTCCAATGGTTTTGATGTAGCCATCAGCCAGGGTTCAAATCCTGTTACCAGTGGCTGGTATGTATACAGGTTCCCCACAAGTTCATTCCCTGATTACCCGAAATTCTCCGTGTGGTCGGATGGTTATTACATCACTGCCAATAAAGATGCATTCTCTGCCGGAAGCAGCCAGGTAGTTTTTGCACTTGACAGGGCAAAGATGATTGCCGGTAATCCGACAGCAACCATGCAGGGCTTTCCCTTACCAGGCATTGTTACCTCTGGATTTTACAGCCCTTTAGGATTCAATGCAAACGGGCCTGTAGCTCCACCGGCAGGAAATGTTCCTGTTGTTTATATGCAGGATGATTCCTGGGGTGGTGTTGCAAGTGATCACCTTAAACTCTGGTCCATTAATGTTAACTGGACGACCCCTGCAAGTTCAACCATCTCCACACCTCAGATCATACCTACAGCCCCCTTCGACGGATTATTCGATGGCGGATCCTTCTCGAACCTTCCGCAACCTTCCGGGGGACCGGACATTGATGCGTTGCAGGCCACCATCATGTTTATGGCTCAATACCGGCGATTCCCCGGGTATAATTCAGCGGTATTAAATTTCGTGGTTGACCTGAACGGGGCAGATAATTATTCCGGGATCCGATGGTTCGAACTCCGTCAACCTGGTGATGGAGCTCCCTGGAGTATTTACCAGGAAGGAACCTATTCCGCGCCGGGCGGAGTAAGCGCTTTTTGCGGGAATATGTGTATGGATCAGAACGGGAGTATTGGTTTGGCCTACACAGTAGTCAGTACTTCAACGTTCCCATCGCTCCGGTTTACTGGCAGGCGGGCGTCAGATCCGTTAGGCACCATGACGCTTACTGAGGATGTTATTGCAACCGGAACCCAGGTGGACCCGCACTACCGCTATGGTGATTACGCCCAGATGACTATTGATCCGAATGATGATCTGACCTTTTGGTCCATTGGCGAATATTTTAATGGCGGCCGGAAAAACCAGGTGGGTGTTTTCCAGATTCCTTTTGTGCCTGTCGCTCAGTTTTCTGCATCACCAACTACTGCTGCGGTTAATCAGACTGTTTCATTCACAGATCTGACTTCCAATTCTCCTACCTCATGGTCATGGACATTCAGTCCAAATACGGTAAACTTTGTTGGAGGCACCACTGCCAATTCTCAGAACCCCCAGGTTCAATTCACTGCTGCCGGTTCTTATACAATTACCCTGGCAGCAACCAATCTATTTGGATCAGATTCTGAAATCAAAAACAATTATATTACTATTACTCCTTATTGTACCCCGGCCTGCTCCATCGGAACCTCATCCGGTGACTATATAACTCTGGTCCAGCTCGGAAGTATCAATAATGCAACTGGTGCTTTACCTTCACCATTTTACAACTATTACAACAGCCTGTCGACAGATCTTGCACGCGCTTCTTCAAACACCATTACATTGAGTGCTGGATCCTGGGTCAACAATAACAATATATCAGTCTGGATAGATTATAACCAAAACGGGGTATTTGAAACCAGTGAAAAACTTGGCAATGTGACACTTGGTGCAGCACCGGAAACAGGCACCATTTCCTTTACAGTCCCTCTTTCTGCAACATTGGGTACAACCAGGATGCGCGTCCGTGAGGTATACGGCTACACCGACATCGATCCTTGCTTAACCTATAGTTATGGAGAAACCGAAGATTACAATGTGAACATCCTACCTGTTCAATATTGCACCCCGGGCTCTATTAACGGTTCCGATTATGGCGACTACATTTCCCTGGTTCAGCTGGGAAGTATCAACAACGCTACCGGAGCATTGCCCAATCCATACTATAACTATTACAGCAGTCTTTCCACCGATCTCTTACCAGGGTCGGATTACACCATCACCCTCAGTGCCGGCACCTTTCCGAATGCTAATAACATTTCCGTCTGGATTGACTTTGATCAGAACGGCATATTTGAAATCTATGAAAAACTGGGGAATGTAGTTCTTGCTGCTATGCCTGCAACCGGAAGTATTAACTTTACAGTGCCGGCCGACGCTCCTGTCGGGATTACCAGGATGCGGGTACGGGAGGTATTTAACTTCAGCAATGCTGATCCTTGTTCAAGCTATGGTTTTGGTGAATCAGAAGACTATACTATCAATGTACTTCCAATCCAATATTGTAACCCTTCGTATTCTGTTGGCTCAGGAGAAGGGGATTATATTTCACTGGTTCAACTCGGTAGTATCAACAATGCAACCGGAGCCAGCCCATCGCCTTTCTATACTTACTACAATACTATGTCAACCAACCTGGATGCCGGTTCAACCTATACTGTCACCTTAAGTCCGGGAACTTACGGCTCCTATAATTCCATTTCTGCATGGATTGATTACGATTTCAACGGGGTGTTTGATGATTCCGATAAACTGGGAACCATTGATATACCTCCCACCCCGGCCACCGGTACCATCATCTTTACGGTCCCTCCAACCGCGTTGCCGGGAACCACGAGGTTGCGCGTTCGCGAAATATTTTCCCTGGGTATAGCTGCTTTTGATCCATGCAATACCTATTTTTATGGTGAAACAGAGGATTACAATGTGGTCATCAGCAATCCGAATAAAGTTGTCAGACTCACCGCTTTCCTCGAGGGGCTTTATTCAGGATCAGGAACAATGAATCAGGCTTACAATGAAACAGGACCCCAGTTTGGTGCAGGCATTGCAGACCAGATTTCGGTTGAACTTCATAATTCAGGCAACTATGGGATCATTGAATTCGCAAATCCCAATGTATTTCTGAACACAAGTGGTTCTGCAATGGTGGCAATACCTCCGGGTTTTAACGGAAGCTATTACCTCACCGTCAAACATCGCAATTCGATTGAAACTACTTCCTCCAGTCCGTTTTCACTCGCATCACCATGGGTTATTAATATGCCCTTCCATATTCCGGCAAATGTTTATGGAAACAACCTGTTGCTGATGATTGATGGGACCTATACAATCTTTGGCGGCGACGTTAACCAGGACGGAACGGTGGATACCGGAGATATGACTCCGGTGGATAACGATGCAGCAGGCTTTGTTTCAGGATACCTTCCGACAGATGCCAACGGAGATGGCATTGTTGATACCGGCGACGTGACGGTTATTGATAACAATGCCGCTTCCTTTACAGGAAAAGTTACTCCTTAATGGTTTCAGGGGGCAAGGTTCCCCTTCAATGCCAGATATTTACAGCCCTTTCCGGATTCTGTCCGTTAAGGGCTGTTTCCTTTTACCGGATGCTATCCTGAAAAATCTGTCATTGATCGGTTTCCTCCGGGAAATGGGCGGTTAAAAACGTCACAACGTCTGTTTTACTATGAGGAAAAGGAAATAATGCCTTACTTTTGAAAATATTTTTCAAACAACCCAACCTTTTTTGTTTTCTTACGTAAGAGAAAAATTGAATAACGGTTGATCAGGAGGCTTACATGCAATCCTTAAAACCTAAATGGAATAAAGTATACCGGCTTTTATTTTTTAGCCTTTGCCTGAATGATTTCTCAATAAGAGCCTTTGGTAAACCTGAAATCATACAGGATACCACACCCGAATAAATTCAGCAATTGGAAATAACCATCTGAACAAAACAATCGTAAATGAAAAACAAAACGCTTATTCTGACTTTACTTCTGATTTTCGTTGCCGGTGGGCAGGATCTGAATGCTCAAAGTCTGGTTGTCAGGTTGAACGACGGCACTGAAAACATTGAATTGCTTGGTAATATTCAGAAACTGACGTTCACTGTGAATGATCTGTTGCTGGAACTAAAATCCGGGCAGACCGATGTGTATGGTTTGCCTTTGATCCAGAAGCTCTATTTCGACACGGGCACAGGCACCCCGGAAAATACACCTTCCGGATCGGATGAACTGACCATCTTCCCTAATCCGGCCGACAATGTGATCACCATCAGAAATCTTGCAAAAGAGAAAGGCACCCTTAACATATACAGGTCTGACGGAGTCCTGATGCATCAGCAGGATATTTCCAACGACACCGAAACCATAAATATCCGTGATTTTCATAGCGGCCTGTATTTCATTCAGGCCAATGGTCGTACCGCTAAATTTATCAGGTTATGAAAAAACGATTCCTGTTCGCAGTCAGCCTGATAAGTTGTATGACCCTGTTTGCCCAGGAGAAGATGTACATCCATAAATCGGATAACTTAACATTGGGCGCAATGATCTCCGTGACCGACAGCATCTATTTCAGCAATGATGGTTCGATAACCTTTTTCCGCATCGGAGACAGCCTGGCACACTATCCGACGGCAGAAATCGATAGCATTACTTTCGGGGCAAATTCAAATACGGTTTTTGTCACCTACAATGGAACGAATGTAACCATCATCAATCCACTGGCATTTGAGGGGGTATCAGTTGTTGCTGAGGGTGCCGATGTCACCGTAAACTCGATTACCGAAACACAGGACATCAACTACAGCCTTTCAGGAACCACAGGTGACGGAATGTTTAAGATTTACAGCGAAAAACGCTACAACATGCTGCTTAACGGGGTAAACCTTACCAATCCTGATGGTCCGGCCATTAATGTACAATCTGAAAAGAAGACTACGGTAATTCTGGTGGAAGGTAAGACCAATACCGTTACCGACGGTGTTACATACGGTGATCCGGCAATCAATGGAAACGGGGAGGAAGAGGACCAGGATGCTGCCTTCTTCAGTGAGGCTAAACTCGTTTTCACCGGAAGCGGCACACTCATTGTTAACGGATACGGTGAAGATCAGCATGCTCTTTCCAGTGATGATGTTATAGAAATAAACGGGGGCAACATTTCTGTGCTCAGGGCAGTCAAAGACGGAATTCATGCCAACGACGGGATCACAATTACAGCAGGCACGATCAGTGTAACTTCGTCAGGCGATGGCATTGACGGCGACGAAGGGTTTATGCTCATTTCGGGCGGATCCATCACCACCAATAATGTGGAGGATGATGTGAAAGGAATTGCCTGCGACAGCACCATGGTGATTTCGGGAGGCACCTTTAACCTCACTGTGACAGGAGATCAGTCGAAAGCCCTGAAAAGCAAGCAGGCCATGACACTCAGCGGGGGCAACATCACCATCCATGCATCGGGCAATGCGGTTCTTGAAGCTTCCGGTTCGGGTTATGACCCCTCGTATTGCACAGCCATCAAGAGCGATGTTACCGTCACCATCAGTGGTGCAGCCATAACCATCACCAGTTCAGGACTCGCCGGAAAAGGCATATCATCTGATACCGATATTGTAATGACAAGTGGTACCGTGGCTGTAACCACTACGGGCAACGGAGCTGTTTACACCAATACTTCCGGTGTGTTGGATGCCTATGTCGCCACCTGCCTGAGTGCCGATGGGAACATCACCCTCTCCGGCGGATCGGTTACAACCACAAGTTCCGGCTCAGGTGGAAAAGGGATTTCGGTAGACGGTTCACTAACCATTGGAACTGCTGACCTCTCCCCTGTCCTGCAAATCACTACTACCGGGACCCGGATTCATATTTCAGGAAGCGGCCCAAACGCATCATATGCAGAAGCCAAAGCTATAAAAAGCGACGGGGCAGTCGTCATTAATAACGGGGACATTACCATTGCCTCTGCCGATGACGGTATCAAGTCTGAAATATCAATTACCATCAATACAGCATCTGTAAATATTACCAATTCCGTTGAAGGTCTTGAAGCACCATATATAACCATAAACAGCGGAGATGTGAATGCACGTGCCTCCGACGATGTGATCAATGCCACTTTCGGCGATGGCGGAGAACAGGATGACGGTAGTCTGCTAACCATCAACGGCGGCTATATTGTACTGAACACCACCGGCGGTGACGGACTCGACAGCAACGGAGACATTCTTGTAACAGGAGGAACCACCATAGTACATGGCCCTCCCTCTTCACCAGAAGTAGGGATGGATTACAACGGCACCTGCAATGTGAACGGCGGATTCCTGGTCATCTCGGGCACCAACTCCAATATGACCCAGGCCCCAAGCAACAGCTCGGCACAATACAGCATCAAGGCCGTTTCAAACTCCAGTCTTTCATCATCCACACTCTTCCACCTGCAGGATGCATCGGCCAACAATGTGCTGACTTTCCAGCCAATAAGAAATTATTACTCCATTGTTTTCTCTTCGTCTGCCCTGGTAAACGGAGGTACCTACTCTATCTATACCGGCGGAATCTGTACAGGTACGAATAACAACGGCCTGTATACCGGTGGCACCTATTCGGGCGGAAACTTCAGGAAAACATTCACCATTACCAATAAAGTAACGAATGTAACCTTCTGATGCATCCTATTGTTAGAGTTAATTACAGGCCGGTATCCACAGGGATTCCGGCCTTTTTTATTGTTCAGAAGATAAGCAGACTGATCAATTCAACGATTTGATGAACAGATTCTTCCGTTTCATAGGTTCACAACAGTCGCTTATTTACCTTTGCACACTTCAACTTCACTACGCAAATATGTCATTCAACGAACACATTGCAGCCTTATCCACCGCATTTGCCGATTGCCTGGCTGATGGCAGCCTGCTGAAACTAACACTCAGCAACAAGCGCAACAAAGCAGACGACCTTAACAATGTATTCATTAAACCTGTAACCATCAAGGATAAGTTATATTTATCCTTTGTCTTCAGGCATGCTACCCGCGATATAACGAAAAACTTCAGTGCAGAGGAAGCGCTGGATCAGATTGCCGGACTGCTTTCCTCGACATTTTTCAATGCAGATCTGTTCACCGCATCGGCCGATTATTCGCTGCTCAGCAATAAACGGGGCAGAACTACCCTGCTTAAGAAGCCTGCCAGTTCCACAGAACTTCCGGTATTCAACCATGACAAGATCAAACGAAGGCTGATTGAGCCCGAAAATAATATCTATCTGAAAGAATTGGGTGTTCTGACCGCTGACTGGAAAGTTAAGACAGATATGCAGGACAAGTTCAGACAGATCAACCGTTACGTGGAACTGGTGGAAGATGTCCTGAAGTCAGCTACCCTGAGGGATGGGTTTACCGTTGCCGATATGGGTTCGGGTAAGGGCTATCTTACTTTTGCTCTGTATGACCATCTGAAAAGAACAATGAATCAGCCCTTTCATATGACCGGAATTGAGCTGAGGCCTGCTCTTACCGAAAGCTGTAACCGCATAGCCATCCTGGCCGGATTCGGGACACTCCGGTTTGAAACAGGGGCAATCGTAGATGCTTCACTGCCCAAGCTGGATGTTCTGATAGCCCTGCATGCCTGCGACACAGCAACCGATGAAGCCATCTTCAGGGGAATTGTGGCCGGGTCAGAAGTCATCATGGTTGCTCCCTGTTGTCACAAACAGATCAGGAAACAAATGAATCCTGCAAAACCATTGAGTGAAATCACACGATTCGGCATCCTTGAAGAGCGTCAGGCCGAAATGCTTACCGATACCATCAGGGCAATGATACTGGAAGCCTATGGTTACCGGACCCGGGTTTTTGAGTTTATCTCCACAGAACACACACCCAAGAATGTGATGATCGCTGCAGTCAGAAAATCAGATGCCGGGACTCCAGATCCGTTGGTAATGAACAGACTGGAGTCGCTGAAAACAATGTTTGGGATCAAAACACACCACCTGCAGACACTTTTAAACGCTTTGTGACAGAGATCAGAGTTAAGTTCCCTTTTGGGAATACCCGTATACAGGAATCTGCAAATGCAGGAAAAAGTGGCAAGGAAATGGGTCCGGGAATTCTGAGAATTTTTTCAGAATGTCCACTTTGCCCCAATGGTGGGGTTTAATCTGAATCCCAAGACCGGAACAAAATTGTACCCCAATTCAAGTTCTGTTCCAAGCGAGATATTTTCGGTGAAATTGTACCATAACTGGGGCTCGGACTGAAATACAAATTTTGTGGTTTCTTGGCCTGCATTGTCGGAAAAAACATTATCCTCACGCCAGAAATCAGCATATCCGCTGAAAGTTACCTTATTATTCAACATATTCATGTACCACACTCCGGTCAGCTGAAAAGAGGCATCGTGTTTATCACGTATATATTTGTAAAGAGCCTGAAATGAAAAACCCCTTGTGAAGTCTTTGTTGTTATAATTATAGGCTGGACCTCCCAACCAGCTGTCGTTGATCTGGTAGGCTCCGAAATAATCCGTTGCATAATACTGACCGAAACCACCGTTGTACTCTACATGAGCAGCAAACAGGCTTTTACCGATGTTGAGCTCCCGGGCTATCTCCCAGTAGGCCATACTGATGCCTTTTACTTCGCCCACATTATAATCCATATCTACAAAAAAGAAAGTGGAACCCCATTTGTCCGTTTTGTATAATTCCGCAGTGGATGTTATATAATTGCGGTCTTTACCTAAATCATAATGCAACTGAACATTCTGTGAAAAAAGAGGGAAAGTGCTGCAGGATAAAAGCAAAAAAATAGTTAAACATTTCATTTCTGGTTGCTTTGAATAGATAGAAGATGCAAAATTAGCCGAACTGAACAATATTCCGGAACTATTTTATAGAATCATCCCCGGATTTTATGAATCATTTACCTGAAGTTAAAGCATGCCTGGCCTGATAATGAGTTCCATTTTCCGGAATTTGTCCCGTAACGGGAATTCACTGTCCTCAGATAAGACTATTTCCGGTTTGCGACACAGAGAGATTCACGGACCGGAAAAATTATCAGGAAAATTATTGAATTCTTTGTCGCTGTTTTTCAGGATGTTGAAAAAGTATTTTCCAGTAATCCGATCATTTGGCACAGTCTGATTTCCTTCAATGGCACGTTTTCTGACTTAGTCTTATCACTTCAAACTGAAATCTCTGACAAAACAATAACAACTAAAAAAACTAAAACAATGAAAAAGGTAACTATCATTCTTACGGGGGTAATTCTGATGAGCATCGCTTCTCTTAACGT
>JAZDHI010000057.1:0-123196 GCA_043806115.1 Bacteroidota bacterium | reverse complement strand
GAGATCCTTCTGACTCATTGCTGTTCCGAGGTACTCTTGGACTACCTTTTGCTTAAATTCGTCCGGAAATCGATTTACTCTTAATTTCATAATCCTGATTTTTGTTTACAAAATATGTAAACCTATTTCAGGACAAGACACAGGACCAGGAAATTTCACTTTTCTCCTTTTCCCCTTTCTCCATGTCTCCATTTCCCCTGGTCTCTGTGTCTCTGGGTTAAGTGACGAAATCCTTATTAGCAAGAGGTCTCCATTTCCCCTTGTCATACAGTTCTTTTCCATCGTATCCCTTTTCTCAGTGCGCCACAGAGATCTCAGTGCCAGTGTTAAAGAGACAGTAATCCGATTAAGAAAAACCACCTACCCTGACTGCCGTTCTTTAGATTTTTTGATTAAAACAAATTCTCCGGTGATTAATCAATTTTAAGTGCATTTAAGTAATCTCCGTGACAAAGAAGAATAAAATGAAAAATAGAATATTGATATCATCCTGTTCATCCAATAAATGATTTCATTCTGCCGGCACGTGGAATATACCGGTCATCAGTTCGTTAATCTTTCAGGACAAATCAACTTCATCTGCTGATAATTGTTGTTATTAGAATAATGGAGCATTTGGAACGCTTTTTGCAAACCGGATATCAAACCCAATGGAATGACTATTAAATCCCACATATTAATTTGTATTCTTATCCCTGTTTTCATCATTCAGTATAATCCGGTTGTCGCTCAATCCTTTAGAAGCATAGAGAATACGGCCTTTACGAACGGAGAAAATCTCACCTTCAGGGTATATTATCATTCTGCCATAACAGGAAAGGTTACAGCCGGAGAAGCTAAACTTGAAGTAAAAAAAAGGACAGTTACTAAAAATGGCAGGGAGACATACCATATTGTCGGTACAGGTCAATCAAAGGGTGCTTTTAACTTCTTTTTCAAGGTTGACGATAAGTTTGAAACATTCATCGATGAACAGGCTCTGATCCCCTGGTATTTTACCCGTCGCACCCGTGAAGGGGGATATAAAAAAGATGATGAAGTAACCTTCCGGCAGCAATATGGCCTGGCAGTCAGCCGGAATGCAGTTAAAAGAATTCCGGAGAATACTCAGGATATTCTTTCAGTTTTCTATTATGCGCGAACCCTTGATATTACAGGCGTAAAACCAGGAGAATCTTTCCCGCTTTCTTTCTTTCTGGATGATTCTCTCTATGTTTCAAAAATTGTTTTTCTTGGCCGTGAACAGATAAAAACCGGGCTTGGTACTATAAACTGTTTGAAATTTAAGCCAATGGTTTTGAAAGGTGAGGTGTTTAACGAACCTTATCCAATGGAGCTGTGGATAACCGATGATCTAAACCGCTTGCCGGTTATGGTAAAATCAGCAGTGATCGTTGGTTCAGTTAAGATGGAACTGATCGGTTATGAAGGGTTAAAGAATCCTTTTTCGTCAAGGGTATCCAATGGAAATGGTCATGCTGCCGCTTCAAAAAAATAGCTATCGGTTTATGGAAATATCCATTATATTGCATCTACCTTATCAGCAATCTCCGACTTTAGCGAGCGGACACTTCTCATGAATTAAATCTGACAGATTATGAAAAACCGAATCCTGCTGGTTTTCAGCTTTATTGGCCTGATGGCCATCGGAGCAGGCCTGATACAACAGCTGCCATCCTTTTTCCAACAATCACAAAAAAACATGGAAACCTACATCGATAACAAGGATCTGTGGAAGCAGGTAGATTCGCTTGCCGCCCAGGGCCTTCCCCAATCTGCGCTCGAACTGGTTAACCGAATTTATCTCCGTGCTTTAAAAGCAGGGGATATGCCTGAGTTTTTGAAAGCAGCTATATACCAATTGCGGTTCCGAAGCGAATTTGAAGAAGATTATATTCCAAAATACATTGCTGAAACCGAGAAAAGCCTTAGCACAACACCAACCGTAGCTAGACATGTATTGCATTCTATCCTGGCGGACCTTTACTGGCAGTATTATCAACAAAACCGTTACCGTATCCTCAATCAGACAACCATCTCCGATAATAATGATGCGGATATTGACACCTGGGATGCGAAAATGTTTGTAAACAAGGCTTCAGCCCATTACCTCGCTTCCTTGAAAGAGACATCATTGCTTCAGTCTGTTTCTCTGAAGATTTATGACCCTGTGCTGCAAACAGCCGAAGGATCAAAGAAATTCAGACCAACACTTTTTGATTTTCTTTCCCACAGAGCCATCGATTTTTTCAGAAACGAAGAAGCTTCCATTACCCGGCCGGTTAATCCGTTTGTAATGAAAGAAAAGATCCTGCTTGCCCTGCCTGACCAATTTATTACTCATAAAATAAAAACATCCGATAGTATTTCATTTTATTTCCATGCCATTAGCATGCTTCAACAAGTGGAAGCATTTCATTTTAATGACAGAAATCCGGAAGCGCTGGTGGATGCTTCCCTTAAAAGGCTTGAATTTGTGAGGAAGCACATCAACCTTAGCGGTAAGGACAGTGCCTACCTTTCAACCCTGACCCTGCTCGGAGAACAATATTCGGGCATTCCGGTGTACGCTGATATAATTGAGAAAATTGCAGCTTACTGGTATGGACTGAATGAGAGAAATAACCCCATCAGGCCATTTTCCGGCAACAGACAGGAAACAAATACCAATTATATTACCGCAAGGTCATGGTGTCTGAAAGCCATTGAAAAATATCCTGACAGTGACGGAGCAAAAAATTGCCGTGTAATTCTCCAGGCTATTGAAGAACCCTCGCTGAGTTTCAATATCGATCAGGAAGTGGCTCCTGCAAAGGCCTTTCCGGTCCTGCTGAATTTCAGAAATACCAAAACCGTTTGGTTCAGGCTCCTGAACCCTGATTATGACAACAATGTAAATCTTCGTCAGGAGCTTTATGGTGAACGCGGGATAGACAAATATCTGGCAATGAAACCGTTGAAGGAATGGAGCATCACCCTGCCCGTCACATCCGACTACCGGTCGCATGCCGTTGAAGTAATCATTCCTGCCATCGAACCCGGATATTATGCCCTGCTTGTGTCCGGCACTTCATCTTTCGACCGGGGGTCTTCTCCGCTGGCGGCGCAGGATTTCTGGTCAACGGCAATAAGTTATATCAGCAAGAGGAATGAAGACGGTTCGGGCCTCTTTTACCTGCTCGACCGCAACTCCGGCCAACCGCTGCAGGAGGTTAAAGTACAAAGTTTCAGCCGGGAGTATAATTATCAGGACAGAAGCTACGTCCGCCGGAATTATGAGAGCTTTTTAACCGGAACCGATGGTTCTTTTCTTGTTAAAAGCGCTAGCAGCAGGGATTATTCTACCCTTTCTTTTGATTTTTCAATAAAGAATGACCGTCTTGTTATAGAAAACTACTTCTCCCGCTACCGTGGCAATGAACCGCAAAAGGGAGAAAAACTCCGGACATTCTTCTTCACTGACCGCTCCATTTACAGACCCGGCCAACCTGTCTTTTTCAAGGGAATTGTAATCGGAACCGATGTTGATCAAAACAGGGTTGTTTCAGATCACAAGTCCACCGTTAACTTATATGACGTTAATGGTCAAAAGATTTCTTCTTTAGATGTTGTTTCCAATAGTTTTGGTTCTTTCAGCGGGTCATTCATGTTGCAGGCTTCCGGACTGGGTGGACAATTCCGAATAGAAAACAGTTCCGGCAATACTTACTTTCAGGTAGAAGAATACAAGCGGCCAAAATTTGCAGTCACATTCCTGCCTGTGATGGGAAGCTATCGTTTAAACGAAAAAGTTTCCGTATCAGGGAAGGCTGAAGGCTATACAGGGGTGCCTGTAAGCGATGCCGCAGTCAGTTACCGGGTTGTCCGATCAGCATTTTTCCCTTATTTCCGATATGGATGGAAGATGTGGCCAGGCATGATGACAGAAAGTGAAATCAGCAACGGCAGTATGGTTACAAAGTCCGACGGAACCTTTATGGTGGACTTTACCGCCCTGCCTGATCCAACTGACTTTGGTGACCTTGACCCGGTATACAATTTTACAGTTTATGCCGATGTCACCGATATCAATGGCGAAACCCGGTCCTCGGTGACATCTGTACAGGTGAGTGCCCAAGCCCTGATCCTCGGATTGGATCTGCCGGTTACCCTGAACAGGGATGAGGCAAAAAGTTTCAGACTGACCACGACCAACCTGAATGGTAAAAGAACTCCTGCTGAGGTTACAGTAGAAGCATTCAGGTTAATGGACGATGCCCGCCTGACCCGGCAGCGTCGCTGGAATGATCCGGATCTGGCCTTGTATACGCAAGAAGAATTTATAAAACAACTACCCACAGATGAATTTATGGGCGAACATAACAAGGCAGTGTCAAAAGGAAAATCTGTATTTAAAGATGTTTTTAATACTGCAAATGACAGTCTGATAAAAATAACCGGCCTCTCTAAATGGGAACCTGGCCGTTACCTTGTTACCTTGAGTGCTGTGGATGCATTCGGCGAAAAAATTACTTCAGATAAGGAGATCATTGTTTTCTCACCTGCTTCAAAACGTATTCCGGTTAAACAGGCCTTCTGGGCTGATCTACTGTCACCGGAAGTTAAGCCAGGGCAGACGATCAGGTTGCTTGCCGGAAGTGCCGCTAAAAATGTAAGGATACTTCTGGAAGTTCAGTTAAAAGGTAAACCGGTTAAACAGGAATGGATCACTTTTTCTCAGGATCAAAAACTCATCGAATTTCAGGTTCCACCTGAATATTATGGCAATGTAACCTTGAGTCTGACCATGGTTTCGGATAACCGCAGTTATAGTTACAATACTACTGTCAATATCCCGGATACCCGTCATCAATTGAATATAGCATTTGAAACATTCCGAAGCCCTTTATTGCCAGGTGGAACTGAAAAATGGAAACTAAAAATGACGGCTATGGATGGCTTGCCGGTGCCGGCTGAACTTCTGGCCGGTATGTACGATGCATCACTCAATGCTTTTATGCCACATAACTGGTATTTCCAACTGGTTGAGCCCTGGGTTGAATCATTTAACTGGGAAAATATCAGGTCTTTTGAAACTGCTACCAGTTATTCATCAAACTACAACAGAGCCGACCGGGTTACGGGCATTTCCCGGGATTACGATCAACTGAACTGGTTCGGATACAATATGTTCAGCGGGAGAATTTTCGTAAGAGAAATGCAGAAGGGTGGTATCCTCAGGAATGAAGCTATGGCAGTGCCTGATGCCGCAATGCAAATGGATGAAACTGCTAAAATTCCATCAGAAGAGACCATCAGTGATACCGGGATACCGAATAAGTCACATGCACCAGAACCAATGATACGACGTAATCTGAATGAAACGGCATTCTTCTATCCGCAACTTACCACCAATGAAAAGGGCGAGGTGATGGTGGAATTCATGGTTCCGGAAGCGCTCACCAAATGGAACTTTTTGGGGCTGGCCCATACCAAAGACCTGTGCTTTGGTCAGTTTACAAAAGAAGTGGTCACACGTAAGGAGCTGATGGTTACCCCCAACCTGCCGCGTTTTTTCAGGGAAGGTGACTTCATGGTGATTCAGACCAAAGTGAGTAATCTTACCTCCAATCCGGTGCAGGGAGATGCAAAATTGCAGTTGTTCGATGCACTTACCCTGGAGCCGGTGGATTTACAGATGAAAAATCTGGCTGCATTTAAAGTATTTGACCTCGAGCCAGGCGGAAATGCTGTGGTTCACTGGGAGATAGCCATCCCCGGGGGCATTGATGCCGTGATGGTACGTATTACAGCCCAGGCAGGCAATTATAGTGACGGAGAAGAGTCATTGTTGCCGGTATTAACCAACCGGATGCTTGTAACAGAAACCCTCTCATTACCCGTCAATGGCAATGAAGATAAAAGCTTCACCTTCAGTAAATTGCTGAATCAGGCCAACGCAAGTACAACCTTACATAACCATCGCCTGACGCTCGAATTTACTTCAAATCCTGCCTGGTATGCCGTTCAAGCACTACCTTATCTTGCTGAAAATACCAATGAAAACATTGATCAGGTATTCAACCGCTTTTATGCCAACAACCTGGCAGCCTACATAGCCAACAGCAGTCCGAAGATCCGGGCAGTATTTGAAACCTGGAAAAACCTGACACCCGATGCCCTGCTTTCTAACCTGGAAAAGAATCAGGATCTGAAGTCACTGCTGCTTGAAGAAACACCCTGGCTGATGGAAGCCAGGAATGAATCAGCCCGCAAACAGCACATTGCCCTGATGTTTGATCTGAACCGGATGGCAGTTGAAAAAGAAGCTGCCGGCAGAAAATTAGTACAATCGCAGAGTTCCAACGGTGGATGGCCCTGGTTTGAAGGGATGCCGGAGAGCCGTTACATTACCCGGCTGATCGTGACCGGATTCGGCAAACTGCATTACCTCAAGGTTATTGACCTGAATAAGGATGAGGCTTCAAGGAGGATGGTACAACAAGCGGTAAATTACCTGGGCATCCGTCTTAACGAGGATTATGAGCGTATCATGAAGGATTTCCCGGATGAAATGGACAAGAACCACATCAACCAGGACCATATCCAGTACCTGTATGCCATGAGTTATCTTGGTGATGTGATAAAACCTGCCGGGAAAGCCGAAAAAGCCATCGCCTATTTCAGCGGTCAGGCGCGTAAATACTGGACGAATCAGGGGCTATACACGCAGGGGATGATTGCCCTCTGGGCCGGCCGCTGCGGAAATGACAAAACAACTGCGGCTATTATGAAATCAATGCGTGAACGGTCTTTGAAAAGCGATGAAATGGGCATGTATTGGCGCGATAACCGCAGTGGCTGGTTCTGGTATGAGGCCCCGGTGGAAACCCAGGCACTGCTGATTGAGCTTTTCGAAGAATTGGGCAATGACCCCCGGTCTGTTGACCAGATGAAAACCTGGCTGCTGAAACAAAAACAGACACAATCCTGGCCAACTTCCCGGTCTACCGCCGATGCGGTATACGCCCTCCTTCTCCGGGGTGGCGACTGGCTTCAGACTGGTCCATCAGTGATGATTACATTGGGCGGAAAAACCATTGATCCGGCTGTGCAACAGGATCTGAAAACCGAAGCCGGAACCGGTTATTTCAAGATGGCATGGAGCGGACAGGAGATTCAATCGCAGATGGGCAATGTCAGCGTTGCAAAGTCAACAGAAGGCCCAGCCTGGGGTGCACTTTACTGGCAATATTTCGAAGATCTTGATAAGGTATCGGCTCATGACAGTCCGCTGAAAATTATCAAACAACTGTATATTAAGAGAAATACCGGTGCGGGGCCTGTACTCGAAGCAATTTCAGATAAAAGTACGTTAATGGTCGGGCAACAAATGGTAGTGAGGGTTGAACTCCGCACCGACCGTGATCTTGAATATGTACATCTGAAAGATATGCGGGCGGCAGGTTTTGAACCGGTCAATACCTTATCGGGTTACCGCTGGAACGGCGGATTGGGTTATTATGAGAATACCCGTGATGCCGCCACCAATTTCTTTTTTAGCTGGCTGCCGAAAGGCACCTGGGTTTTCGAATACCCACTGGTGGTTTCACAGAAAGGTGAATTCTCAAACGGGGTAACCAGCGTGCAATGCATGTATGCACCTGAATTTGCCGCCCATTCTGAGGGGATCAGGGTTTTGGTCAGGTAAATCTTTTTTATGTTGGAATAAGCCAATTCATAAGATTCCAACATACGTTATTGTACTATGAAACCCACATGGATTGCATTCGCAATCACAAAGGTAATTCATTTTCGAATATGGGGGTTCCCCCACTTGCTTCAGACAGGCATCCGGCCACTTAAATAGAAATAAATACCAAAGGAAATCAGCAAGCCGGTGCAGTTTGAAACTACATTAACCTGTTAAACAACAGCAAAAAGGAAGATTTGATAAAGGCCAGCCGGGATTTTCTTTCCGGCTGGCCTTTATCGTTTTCAAAGGAAAGCTGAATATAAATAATATCGTAAAATATTTTAAAATTTTATTTTTCTGGTATTAGAAAAAGTTAATTATTCTGAATATCGTTATTACAGTTTATAAAAATTCCAGAATCCTGTTAATTATATGTTAATGTATGTTGTTGATTAATAAAGAAATGAACATATATTAATCCACGATAGTTAAACTCTTTATAGAAAACACAACAATCATAATACTTCAATAATTCACATTCAATATGACAAACTTCCCAATCCTCGACCTGATTGCAGGCATGATATTTATTTATTTCTTAATGAGTATCATCAGCAATGCCTTTTTTGAAGGCTTTTCGGCTCTCAGAAAAATAAGGGCTAAAATGCTTGAAAAATGGATATTGACAACATTGCCGGGTTTGGCGAATTCCATGCTTAACCATACTATTTTAAACGGGGTATCAGAACCCGGTAAATCCAGCTCGTATCTTTCCGGTAAAAACTTCTCTCTTGTAATTATTGATACAATAGCAAAATTTTCTCAGACAGTTCCGAAAAATCTTTCTGAGTTATCTGTCATGATTGAAAAGGTTACCACTGATCAACCCGGTTTAATTCCGGATGATTTTAAGCGCTCTCTTCAATTATATATCGTGGATGCTCAACAGGCCGGTGCCAGGGCGGGACAGCTTAAAACTGAACTTGAATTATACCATGAGCAGGTTGAGAAATGGTTCGACAGTATGATGGAAAGGGTGACGGGTTCATATAAACGCTATGCCGCTAAAATTACATTCGGTATCGCGGTTTTGGCAAGTTTTGCGCTAAATATCGACAGCATCAGCATAGCCAAATATCTGTATGCCAACAAAGATGCCCGGGAAAAGATAGCTGCTGCTGCTTATGCAGCACCAGACGATAGTACATATAAAGCAATGGTGAACCGGATTCAAACGGGTATAACCAACGATACCAATAACAATAGTAATGAAAGAACCGATAGTCTTCAAACAATTTTAAAAAAGATAGAAAATGAAAGGAACCGGATTGCCGGCACCAGTGAGTATTTGGGAACCTTAATCCCGATCGGGTGGAATTGCAAAGCCGAGATCAATATACTCAAATTACAACATCCATCAATAACCAACGTAGGTTGGATTTATGCCTTGTTCTCTGTTTCCAAGTTTTTCGGGCTGATGATCACGGTATTTGCAATCAGTCTGGGAGCTCCCTTCTGGTTCGATGTACTGAACAAAGTTGCCAATTTGCGAAGCAGTTTAAAACCGGGAAGTACCAATGCCAACGCTGAGAAATAGTGAGTATTCAAAGTCAGGATTACACTAAACGAAACGAATAAATGAAATCCCGGTCGCATATTGCACTATTGGCAAGATATCTGCAATGCCTGATTCCATTTCATCATAAAGGTCAAATAACAGGCTTGTCGGTTATGTTATTGACTCTATTAACCGGATGCAGCCACACGGGTATTTATTCTGTCATTGTGAGTAACCCCGGAATACAACATGAACAAAACGATTTAAACGACCTGGGCGATCCTTACAAAAAGAAGAAACTGGTTTTCCCGGCTTCTGTGGTTTTGATGAGCAATGAGGAAAAGAGCCGCTGGCTTGACACCCTTAAACAATATCGCGTACACACCATTGACACTTCCATAAAAATCGGATTTATCAAAACCCCTGGCCTTGCAGAGTTGAAAATCCCTGCCTGTGGCAAAAAGGGTGTAGCCATCATCATGCTAAAAGACCTGGGCACAAGAAAGAAGGGGAAAATTATAGACATTGAAATCTGCTATGTGTGTAAATACGATAACCCTGATTTTGACTGGGCAAGCCCGGGCAGGTTCTGGGCGGCTACCAATCTTTACAAAATTGATGTAAAGGATCCGTGTTTTGATTGTTATGACGGATTCCAGTCTGTCGAATTTCAGTTTGCACCAGAGAAGGAGAATCCGGTATTGCGCAGTGTTCTTATCAGTTGCGCCAAAGAATAATGGCTGATGACGATGAAGCACCATCCTGAAAAAAAATACAAATGGTTACGATAACTGAAGATCGCAGGAACGAATTAAGCACCTGGCATCAGACCGGCCCATACCCTGTTACATCACGTTGGGTTCTGCGGCAGCAGGGCCCTGAGGGCTTCACCCTGCACAATGAAAGCGTGCTTAAAGTACAGGAGTTGCTGGCTCAATGCAACAAGAGAGGCCAGCGCTTCCGGGCGTACGGCTCCCTTTGGTCGCTGAATGATATTGCTTTCAACGGGGGTTGGGTGCTGAATAATACCGATATGGATATGAGGCTGGCACTTACCCCCGGAAACATGCATTCTGAAAGCGCGCTTACTCACGACAATCTGGTTTTTGTCCAATGTGGCACAACGGTAAACCAGCTCACATCATATCTGGAAGGGCGCGGGAAGTCCCTTAAAGTGAGCGGTGGAAGCAACGGGCAAACCATTGCAGGTGCCACCTCAACGGGTGTGCACGGAGGGGCTTTCGACCGCCAATGCCTTTCTGATTATATCGCAGGCATGCACCTGATCATTGGGGACGCTCCCGGTGATAGAATTTACCTGGAACGGGCATCGGAGCCGGTTTTAAATGATGAGTTTGCACAAATGCTCGGCAGTCGTATTGTTTGCGATGACGATGTATTTAATGCAGCCATAGTAGGACTTGGTTCATTCGGATTTATTGCCGCAATCGTGATGGAGGTAGAAGACATTTTCTCCCTTCGTCGCTATGTCAGAAGCATAAAATATAATGATGCCATACTCCTGTCTCAGACTTTAGACTTTGAGAATTCAGATTTTAAAATAACCGGAGAGGTGGATGCCCATAATAAGCCGATCCGGCCCTTTCATTTCAAAACTTACATCAATCAATTCACAAAAGATTGTGTAGCAGAAATCATCTACAAAATCCCTTACCAGAATACCGTATACCCTGAAGCGGAGATATCCTCGCAGTTGCATCCCGACCTGTTCAGACTCATGCGGTGGGCGCTGGAAAAAAGTGAGATGAAAGTGACGAATCTCCTCACCAGGCTTATTCAAGGCACTGCGATGCCAAATCCCGGCAAAAACACAACACCGCTCGTTGGTACCCTGGGCGACATTTTCCGCTCGGTCAGTTATCAGCAACCAGGATTTTCCTGGGCTTTGGGAGTGAACCAAAGTCAGCTTGACCGGGCAATAGAAACCTGGCTTGGTATATTTAAGCACCACAAGGCCCCGGGTCTAAGCGCCATCAAACTGGTGAGAAAAACAAACGCGACCCTTGGGTTCCACAAATTCCCTGTAACTGCTGTCATTCACATGGATGGCGTTCAATGGCTACCGACGGGTGATCAACTGAGAGTTCAGCAAGAGATCTTAAAGGCATTTATCCGGGATGGTATTGACTTCACCCTCCATTGGGGTAAAAATGCCGCCTGGGATTATCCGTCACTCATGGAGTTCATGTATCCCACCGAAAAAGATGAATGGATAAAGCAGCGTAGCCGCCTGTTGCGACCTGAAATGGCTGCCATGTTCTCTAATGATTTTCTGAAGCGTTTGGGGTTGGATGCCTACGTCAATGACCTGGAGGCGATAGTATAGCCGGGTTGAGCAGAACTTAGATTAAACATAAATAAATGAAGACCAATGCAGCGAACATCAAACGAAAAATTAATCCAGAACCATCAATTAACTTAAATCCAAAGAAAATGATGAAAACAAAAACAATTCAGGAAAACGAGGTTTTTAAATTATCCTCAGGTGACTTATTCATCAAATCCATTGCAGGTGATGCCCACCTCACAACAATTCGTATTTCTCAGAATGATAATTTGATTGCTTATGGTCAGGGAGAAGTCGAAGTAATCGTAAAACCTAAAATAGGGGATATTATACTCATCGTTGCCACCATCAACAAACCCATAACCAGCAGTCCTCATGCAAGCTTAACCGTAGAAATGAATGATCAACAAAATTCAGATAGGTGGAAATATACTTCATATGAACCCGATTATGAAGAAGTCATATACGAAGTAACCATCAACTTAATTTAGTACAATCATGAAAAAGATTTTAACCTTTTTGTTAGCTTTATTTTTAGGGGGAAACCTTTGTGCTCAAAAACTGGAATTAGATGAGCTTACTTCGCCATCCACCCCTGCATTTACTTTATTGGGTTTGAGCCCTACAACGATAAATCGTCCCACCCTTGGTACACCCTTTTTGATGAGTCTGGCAAACGGTCTCAACGGCAAAAGTATCGCCTCTGATGTTGCTATTGAAACAACCCCTTACTGGTGGGTACCAAGGCACGGACTAACATATAAAGAATACTATGGTTTGGACAAGACTGGCAAATCATCCGTTGGTTTCATGGACCAGATAGCACAGTCTTTTGCTCTCTCCGTTGCAACCAGTGATGCCAGTCCTGATATTGATAGTATAGACTCAAGATTCCTGGCTATTGGTATTCGATTCCAGGTATTGAAAGGCGAACCGTCGAAAGAATTTACAAATGCTTACGAAGGCTCTCTTTCAGATCAATTACTTATAAGGGAGGCAATTGCAGAATTGGGACTTAGGGTTAGCAAAGGTAAGATAGCTACATTAGATCAACTTAAAGAAAACGCAACCATTATCGTACAAAGTCTGTTATCCTTTGACAAGGAACTTATAAATCGCTCTCAACAAAGTAAGGATAAACGTAGTAAGTTAGCAACTGAATACATTGATAACCTTTTACAAACGGTGGAAAAATCACCATTTCAGAAAGAAACTATAGCAATATTCCTGGAAACTGAAAGATTAAATGTGTCTGACAAGGTAAATGATATGTTGATTGAAATGCATGGAATGAGCCGTGTCGGATGGCTTTTGGAATTTTCCGGTGCGGCCTCATTGTTAGCCCCTACCAATAATATTGAATACACATTGGGAGAGGATTGGGCAGGTTGGGGTACACTGACTTATCGCATGGAACCAAAAGAAGGAAGCAAAAAGAATAACGATTTTAACCTGATGGCACGATTTGGTGGAAACTTTCAGCAATCCAACAGTTACAATTCTGATTTGGGCCTGAGCTGGGTTTTAATTGGCGACAACTACAGTGTTACGCTGGAAGGCATTTTTCGTAGTTATCGTACCTATATGGATATAACTGCCACTGACGGGCAGATCTATAACGTTTCTGAAACGGATAATACCTCCAGGTTTGCTCTGGCTTATCAGTACAAGTTCTCAGATAACATAAGCGTTTCACTGACTGCAGGGAAGGATTTCGAAAACTCGAGAATCTCTATGGGTGGTATGTTTAGCTTGGTAAACCTCAATTTTAGCCTGCCCGGCAAGAAAACGATTTTAGTTAACTAACAGATCTCCAAACACTGTTGTCCCGTAAAAAACATGAGGTTACCTTCGGTGAGTTCTCCGCCACAGGCGGATCGTTTCTTCGCTAACGCCTGTCTGCCTGATGCAGTCAGGCAGGCTCAGAAGGACTTTGATTTACCTGGCTTTTAGAAGCGGGGGGCTTTGTGGCGGCAGCGCCACTACCAAGGCCTCCGCTTCTAAAGCTAATGTATTGTCATTCTGAATGTAACAAAGTGAAGTGGAGAATTTCATGAGTAATTATAAAGTTTTCAGGACAATAATGATCTATAAACATTACCAATGTTTATTTTGCAAGTTCCCGGAATCTTTTTTTTGGACCAATCAGGTTGGATTTGCTAAATAATGTTGTTTCTCTGTGTAGCAGGATAAAACAGGGTAGCATAAAGGTTAAAGATGAATAAATAAGAGTATCGGTAAGCCTGAACATATTGAACAATCTGTTTGTGCGCACCGGAAATTCCATAATGCTGTAAATGATGTCATTACATATGAAAATACAGAATTCCGCAATTATTATAGCCATAATCCTTTGTGCTACTGTTGCATACTTAATCACAACTTCCATAATCCGTAATAATCTGATACAATATTCAAGTCTGCCCAAAGAGATCGGAGTGAAAGTATTTGATCATTTCAGAAAGGATAGTGTTGTTTTCAAGCTGCCAATAATATCAAAATTTGAAACAGATTCGATAGAGCCTGAAATAACATCAAATGTTCGGATTACCAGGAATATTCTGTTTCATCGGAATCCGGTCTTTTTTATCTGGATCATCCTTATATCAATAATGATAACCATAGCTGCAGGTTCATTTCCGGTACATTTGGTTCAGATCTGGCAATTAAAAGAAAAATTTAAATTACGTAGAAGTCAGTTACTCATGGGTGTTGTATATGCCATTGTTATTGCACTTTTTTTATATCTTACCAATGAAAATTGGCCGGGATACTATAAAACACCACATATTATTGCAGATTTTAAAATTCTGCTACAAAACGGCAGTTTTCTTGAAGGGATTGTAACAGCTACAATTATACTCGTAATTCCGGCTTTCATTATAATCTTTCTGGTTGGGATTGCTTCTGATAATATTTCACTTGAAGAAAGTATTACATCAATCTCTGATAAATGGAAGACATCAAATAGCAGGAATCCTGATGATATGAATATTCAATCAGAAGAAGAATTCGTTAAACAAAAAAAAGCCATTATTGAAAGCATAGCAAGACAGTTTGAATTTCTTAACCAAACATTAAAGAGCGCGCTGCAATTATTGGCAATAGTTGTTGTGTTTTCAGTTCTCACATCTAGTGCATTAAGAGAGTCGATTAAACATGTAGTGGAAATACAGGATTATGATATATTTCCTGCTGAATTTAGCTTGGTTTACGGGATGTATTTTTCTCTTTTTCTGTGTGTTATGTATATACCGGTCTATATTTATCTGAAAAGCCGGTTCCTCAGGTTTAAGGAATCAGTTGCAAATTTGAAAGAACCTAACGATCAGCAATGGTCTCAAACCATAACCGGAATAGTTAAATTTGAAGGAACAGCGCTGGACAACCTGAGAATAGCTATTACGATGCTTGCTCCCTTACTTTCAAGTTTCCTGCCAGAAAGCTTCCAATTATTCAAATAGAATCCAGCTTCAGGGATAACTCAACATTTTAGTTTAAAGCGCACTTATCCGTCAACCAAATGCCTGTTAAAGAACCTTAAGCACTTAATATTTTGATCCTATTCGATTTAGTTTATATACTCTTTAAGGTAATTTCTTGGTGTGAAAGCCATTGTATTCGTTTCCCGGGGCTCCAGTGAGCCTTTGACGAATTCCAGGTTCAGCTGTTTTTTCCGGTAGAGTAGAATGGAAAGAATGATACTCCATCCCTGCCTCTTCGTCAATTAATATGTGCGGTTTTCCCGCATACGGCCTTATACAAACTTCTTCATCGGCAAATATCCGGCAACAAGCAATTCCGGTTAGCCCTGCTACCCCTGATAGTCTTTGATATCCGGATATTTTGACTTCCGGTGGTGGTGCATTCGTTCAAAACCGGACCAGGCCAACAGATATCGGAAGCATTTAATTCATGGCTCCGGGTTCTGCTGTATTACACTCCTTCTTTCAGCTCCAGCCGCCATCTGAAACAGGAATTTCCCCAGCAGTCGCAGCAGCTGCCACCACAGACCGCTTCTGACATCACCGCACTCTGAATCCTGAAGCACATGGGACTTGCGACAGGATTTTCCTGAGTGTATGATATTTCACTGGTTTTGATCCACTGATATTCTTCATAAGACCATACGGTCTGAATTCCTTCAAGCAGGCACAAGAGGTTTACTTCAAGGTATTCCTTGCCGTCAACTTTTGTCCATTTCCCTGAAATGGATGTGATATTGATGGTTCCCTGCTCTCTTATTTTGAAACGTTCCCCCTCAATCATCTTTTCAGAAAGGCCGTCAAATTCAACCTGCTGAGGGTTGCTTAAAGTAACATTTCCGTTCGCGACAATTTCTGCATCAATCAGTACGACTGCCTGAAATGTAGGAAAAGAACGGGAATAGGTGAGTGAAAGAATGCCTGTGTAGTCCTTGCCGGGATTATTGTCATCTTCTTTCTTATCGCAGGCCGTCAATAAGCAAAGAAACAATGACACCAGCAGAATACGTGTTGCCATGATGCCATACTTATAAGGTTTGATTCCGAAATATACGAAATATTTCGCTAAAAACCAAGCATTTATGGAGAAAATCAACAGGGTGATCTATAGATCAGGACCAATGGCAGGAACTTCGCTGTATTCGATCAGGGTACTGTACCCTATCTGGTTTATTTCCTCAAAACATTGTATCCACAGGTTCCAGCTATATTCTTTGCTGCTTAAGGGTTTCATCATTAGTCCCTCACCACCTGACGCGAGCATCTGACCGGACTGGTTGTTGAATTTTGAATTGTATTTTTGAAACACCAGATTCATTTCACTGATTGTTTTTGCATTTTCATCTTCGATCAGACGGTAGTATCTTGTTGCCAGATGTCTGTACTGGCGAACCAACTCTTTGACATCCTCTTCCGGATACCCGTGTTTTTTTGAACAAGTCTCTAAACCCAGAAAGGGACCATCCAACAATTCAGGATTGTTCTTTTGGCAGGCAACAATACATTCCGGGGTATTGACAGTAAAAATCTGAATCCATGGCTCAGGGAGATCCGGATCGTTATCCGCATTACGATAATAAATACGATAGCCATGATGATAACCCTGATCAATTTTTAATATTCTTTCGGGTTTAAAACCCGGCTGATTCTCAAAGAATGATTTAATGGTGGCCGCATCCTGGTTGGTAAGAAAAGCTCTGTTAAATTTTTTTACACTGTAGGGGACTGCATCATAGAAAGGATCTACACCGGCCGGTTGTGCTATGATTGAAGGTAACGAGATTACCAGAAATATCAAAAAGATTGGCAGTCTTTTCATTTCAATAAAAGTATAAACTATAATCCTTTAATTACTTTATCCAGAATCATGCCCGCGGATGTTCATTAATACTTCTTTTTGTAAAAAGTAATACTTTAAATGATAAAATTTTATAGTATGTGTAAAATAATTGATAACTCTTTTATGCGTGATTGGGTAATGCAATCAAACAGGCTGAAATGGAGCGCATTATGCCCCATTACCGATGAATTCAGACAAAAAAATGGAAATTAATTTTCGAAACCGGCTACCATAGCATGCCTGAAACCGGCGGATCACTGTATTCAATCAGCGAACTGTAACCGATCACTTCAAGTTCGCCGAAACATTGCATCCAGAGGTCCCATTCATTCTGATTGCTGTTACCGGGCTTCAGCATCACGCCCTCACCGCCTGATGCCAGCATCTGACTGGTTTCCAGGCTGATTTTATCAGTAAATCTGTGTATGACCAGGGCCAGTTCATTGGTATCTTCACCTTCATGATCTTCCGATTGACGGTATAACCTGCAGGCCAGGAATTTATATTGATCATACAAATTAAAAAAATCTGTTTTAGAACTCCCGTATTTGCCGGTTAATTCCCTGAGCCCGACGAAGGGTGCCATCAGGAGTTCAGGATTATGTTCTTCAAACCACTCAATACATTCCGGAATATCAACGGTAACAACCTGAATCCACCTTGCCGGCAATTCCCGTCCGTTGCAGTTGGATATATTATAACACAGCCGGTATCCGTGATAATAGCCTTCCTCTACACGAACAATACGATCAGGTTGTACCCGGCCGGATTGTGTATAAAAAGTTTTAACGGCTTCCGCATCCTGGTTGGTCAGGTAAATATTCTCAGGCGATTTCAGATTATAAGGAACCGCATCAGCAAAAGCTTCAATGCCCGTCTGCTGAGCCAATATTCCTGTTGCTGCATGGATCAGCGGGATAATCAGGATTAACAGTCTTTTCATTGTTCCCGGAGTTTTGTAAGTAAAACGAGCAATCCTGGTAAGGGCAGATTCCCTGATTATTTATTCTTTAATCTCTTTTCAAATAAAAGGTAATACCTAAAAGTGCTGTTTTTTATGGAAAAAACCGGCAAGGCCTCTTTGGCTGAAAATGCTTAATTTTGCGCATTTGTAAAATCAATTATTATGCTACGTTCACACACCTGCGGAGAACTTAACCTTTCACATAAAGGACAATTGGTAACACTGAGCGGCTGGGTTCAACGCTCACGCGATCTTGGTGGTATGACTTTTATTGACCTGCGCGACCGGTATGGTCTTACCCAGCTTGTTTTCAATATGGAAACCAATGATATACTTTGTGCGGAAGCCCGGAAACTTGGCCGTGAATTTGTAATAAGGGTTACCGGCATTGTTGTTGAACGCAGCAATAAGAATCCGAAGATGATAACCGGTGATATTGAAATTAATGTTGATGTACTTGAAATACTCAACAAATCGAAAACACCGCCATTTACGATAGAAGACAATACGGACGGGGGTGATGAGCTCCGGATGAAATACCGATACCTCGACCTGAGGCGGAATGTTGTGCGGGATAATCTTTTACTCAGGCACCGCATGGGCATCGAAACCCGCTTGTATATGAACAACATCGGGTTTATCGAAGTGGAGACGCCGGTGCTGATCAAATCAACTCCTGAAGGCGCCCGCGACTTTGTGGTGCCTTCACGCATGAACGAAGGGCAGTTTTATGCCCTGCCCCAGTCGCCGCAAACCTTTAAGCAACTGTTGATGGTGGCCGGTATCGACAAATATTTCCAGATTGTAAAATGCTTCCGCGACGAAGATCTGCGCGCCGACCGCCAGCCGGAATTCACCCAGATCGACTGTGAAATGTCGTTCGTTACTCAGGATGACATCCTTGATACCTTCGAAGGGCTTACCAAACACCTTTTTAAAAACGTTAAGGGCGTTGATATAGAAAAACTACCCAGGATGACATTTGCCCATGCCATGAGTTCCTATGGTAACGACAAGCCCGATATCCGCTATGCGATGACTTTTGTTGAACTGAACGAATGGGTCGCTGGACACGATTTCAAAGTCTTTGACGAAGCAGAACTGGTGGTTGGTATCAATGCCGCCGGATGCGCTGCTTATACGCGCAAACAGCTTGATTCGCTGACTGACTTTGTGAAACGCCCGCAGATCGGGGCAACGGGCCTGGTATATGTTCGTTACAACGAAGATGGTACCCTTAAATCATCGGTGGACAAATTTTATTCGGAAGTAGATCTCAGGAAATGGGCCATTGCTTTTGAAGCCAAACCGGGCGACCTGATGCTGATCCTGGCGGGAGATGCAAATAAGACACGAAAAGCCCTGTCAGAATTGCGCCTTGAAATGGGCAACCAGCTCGGGCTCCGTAATCCGGAGGTCTTTGCACCCCTGTGGGTGGTTGACTTCCCCCTGCTTGAATGGGACGATGAGACCCAACGATATTACGCCATGCACCATCCGTTTACCTCACCCAAACCTGAAGACATCCCCCTGCTCGATACCGACCCGGGAAGGGTGCGTGCCAATGCCTATGACCTGGTGATTAACGGGGTGGAGATCGGCGGCGGATCCATCCGTATCCACAACAAGGACCTTCAGAAAAAGATGTTCACTATCCTTGGCTTTACCGACGATGACGCCCAGGCCCAGTTCGGATTCCTGATGAATGCCTTTGAATTCGGCGCTCCACCCCATGGCGGCATTGCCTTTGGCTTCGACCGGATGTGCTCGCTCTTCGGAGGCTCCGACAGCATCCGCGACTACATCGCCTTCCCGAAAAACAACAACGGCCGCGATGTGATGATCGATTCTCCTTCTCCCATAAAACAGGAACAACTCGACGAGCTCCGGCTGATCGTTAACCTTTCGGGGAAAGTGAACAACTAACAGTTTGGTTCGGGGTGAAACGATGGGGGTTTGAAGTTCAAAGGTTCTTTGGCTGCACCGTTCAATCGCTTCCCGGTTTAATCCGGTGATGGAGTGATAGAGCGAGGGTGCGACTTCAGCGAACCAGGCAAAAGTTTGCGATCATATCCGTAATAATCCTTTTATAAACGTCATCCGCGTTCTAACAGACAAGGGAGTGAAAAAGCGAGGGTGCATACTAAGCAATTTCAGCGATGGTTCGACAGGCTCACCAACAGGTTCGACAGGCTCACCAACAGTATAGACAATTAAAAATTAACAACGATCTTTAACAACAGGCTGAACCTTGCCCTGTACTCCCAACTTACCACATAAAGCGTTGGGGTTAAAGTTTTTTTTGTTAAACTTGCATCAACCCAAACCGATAAAACCCCGCTCATGAAACCCCTTAAATCGTTGCTTCCCGCCGCCCGGTGGCTGTTAAGGCTAACCCTGCTTGCATACTTTGTTTTGCAGCATGGGAATACCATACTGTCCATGCAGTATGAAACCCGGCCGTTTTACATAGCCCTGGCTTTTGTGCTGTTCACTGTTCTTCTTTTTGCAGGTGGTTTTGCCTCAAAACCTGCTTTAACGGTGGTTTCTGCCCTGCTGCTCAGCCTGCTGTTACTCTATTTTCTCTACCTCGGCTTCGAGCCAAGAGTAACCAGCATACAGGTGTTGAACCTGTTGCTCCTCTCAGTTTCACTCTACTTTGTATCGTCAGCAAATAAGTGAAAGTTTACGGATTTTGGAATAACATAAAAAGACGCATCCTTCGGCAAAGGATACAAGAATTACAACCATTCAGTTGGCCACCTGGCGGGTGTGTCTGTTACTGCCGGATACCCGAACCTGGTTAGCCAAAACAAGCATCTATTTATGGTTATAATTTGTTTGGCCGGAATTGTTATTATTAAATGGAAGTGAGTCGAAATCATTTTCCTTTGTGATGGGTTTAACCATCCCCCGACCTCCCTTTGTAACGTTGACAGATTCCTGAATCTGGCAAAATAAGCTTAGCATGTTTATTGGTATTTAATCCATATTTTTCATAAACGGCTTACTTTTTATCGTATTGGTGATAAACTCAGACACCGGCGAATACATAATCAAAATCTCCGATTTATCAAAATGTAATGAAACAGGCTTACGAAAAGCTGTTTGATTTAAGTATGGCATATAGTCTGCTGAATGCTGTTGTGAAAAAAACCGGCCTTTCAGGCCTGTGTATTATCGGGCTGCATTTATATCGCCATAAAATTAAAAATCAGGATATTCTATTGGAAATAAAGAATCCGGTCGATAAAAAGTCTGCTTTACTCGATAAAATTGACTTCATTAAATTGGTTTCACAAATCAAAGGTATTACTTGTCTAAATCAGGGTGAAACTGAAAATGGAGAACTCCCGGTTTTGGTTGACGGATTATTGCAAAGTATCAGTTATACAGTTTTTCCTGTACCGGTTGATTCGCTTCAAAAACTGATTGTTATTGCCTTTGGATCAGAACCTGAAATAGCACCCGACGACCGGTATTTTATCTCATCTGCATTAAGTATTATTGGGCATACGCTGGAACTTCAAAGAAAAGCTGACGATCTGCAAAAAGATAAAATAAGGTACACACGTCTTTTTGAATCTGCCCCTGAAGCCATTGCTATGCTTGATAAGCATAATCTTATCTTGGACATTAATCCTGAATTTGAGCAGATGTTTCTGTTTAAACGACATGAAATTCTTGGAAAAAAACTTGATGAACTGATCGCCCCCGGGCATCTTCTTTCTGAAGCAATGCAATTTACAAGAACAAATTGGGAAGGGGGTACAGTCGCTGTCGAAACTCAGCGATTACGCCGTGACGGTAAACTGATCGATGTATCGGTTTTAGGAGTTCCATTTACTGAAGGTGATGGGAATTTATGTATTTACGGAATTTACCGCGACATTAGTGAGAGAAAGAAGAGCGAAAAGCAGAAAATCAACCGGATAGCCTTTATTGAATATATGAGCAGGCTATCTTCTGATCTGATTAATCTGAAGATTGACGAAATAGATCTGAATATCAGGCAGGCCCTGGAAACAGTGGCGAGGTTTTATGCTGCAGAAAGAGCTTACCTTGTCAAGTTGTCAGAAACGCAGGATTATATTGATATTACACATGAATGGGCTTGCGACGAAAGGTTTTCACACCTCGAACGACTACCTGTTATATATCTGAACGAGTTACCCGGTTATTTCAGTAAACTCATGTCGGGCGAAATCAGTGTTCTACACCGGACTGATCATGAAGTAACCCATGGATCGGACAACCTGGCTTTCTTTTTTGACCTTCTCAACATTGAATCTGTTGTAATTATACCGCTTTTTATTGATCATGAATTTAAAGGATATATCGGATTCGATACTTTCAGCAGGCCAATGGAATGGGATGATCTGGCAATCAATTCCTTTAAACTTACAGGTCAGATTCTGGCTAATGCTCAGGAAAGGAAAAACAAGGAAATTACAATAAAGGAGGCACTACGGATAGCTGAAGCCTCTGACAAATTGAAGTCGGCCTTTCTTGCAGGCATTTCCCATGAAGTGCGAACTCCGATGAATCACATTCTCGGTTTCATTGAGCTGATGAATGAACCATACATCACCCCTGATGAAAGGGACGAATACCTTGAAATCATGAAGTCAAGCGGTATGCATCTTCTGAGGTTGATAGATGATGTTATTGAGCTGGCTATGATTGACTCAGGACAGGTACGGATCAGTGAAACGCCATGTGACATCAGTCGTTTTATGGAATCCCTGTTGGTTGAATCGGAAGGGATTAAGTCAGAATTTGACAGAAAAGACATTGTCCTCAGCCTGAGGATTCCACCTGAATGCAGGAGACTGATTCTGAATACTGATGAAATCAGATTGCGGCAGATACTCTGGAACCTGATTTTGAATGCCATTAAATACACTCCTGCCGGAAAAATCGAGTTTGGTCTTGGATTCACTGATTACAACCGGATTGAATTCTATGTCAGTGATACAGGTATCGGAATGAACCAAGAGGATCTGACAGTCATTTTTGAAAGATTCAGAAGGGTTGAAAACGGCTTATCCCGCCGGGTTGGTGGTGCCGGCCTGGGTTTATCCATCAGTAAGGGCCTTGCGGCACTTTTTGGTAGTGATATCAGGGTTCAGTCTTCAAAGGGATCCGGATCGAAATTCAGTTTTTCCATACCGTATGTCCTGCATTCTCAGGAGCCTGCAAAAAGCCTGAATCTGAACGGGAAAGTACGGAATTATTCATGGGAAGGTAAGTCGATTCTGATGGTTGAGGATGACCCGGTCAGCATGCGTTTTCTCACAGTTTTACTGTTGAATACAGGGGCAAACCTTTTATATGCATCAAATGGAGAGGAAGCTCTGCTGATACTGGAAAAAAACATGGTAGATGTTGTATTGATGGATATGCAGATGCCGGTTCTGAATGGCTATGAGACCACCAGGAAAATCAAAATGAAATATCCCGGGCTGCCGGTTATTGCTCAGACCGCACAGGCTATGAAGGATGATAAATCGAATTGTTTTGCCGCAGGCTGCGATGACTATATAGCGAAGCCAATCAATAAAAACAGCCTTTACTTTAAACTTGAGCAGTTGATAAACAGAAATAAAACCTGAAAAGTGAATTACCTGTTTTCGCTCGCATATCATTCCGCATCAGAAGTTACAGTTCAGATTGGTTCAGACTAAGCAACTTGAAAGCTGCCGGCAGAGACAAATTAAACCACCTGGTAAAATCAATCAGCAAATTTTCACTGGAGGGTGATAGTTGACGTGGATCAACCGTCCGGCAAAATCCTCCATTTCTTTAATCTGTAAGGGAGCGGTTGTTTTATTAAGGAAAAGGAAGGGGTGCAGTTCTTCAGGAATCTGTTTCCTGACAATTTCTTTTGAATTTCCAGAAGTCTATATCCGCCCCAAGGTATGATGTTTTGACATTCGTTTCATGCCTGCCTTTAACATTAACGTACAATTTAAAAGGAATGACCATGGAAATACCAGCAGGGCCTCTGATTACCGGCAAGACATGAGCCGTTTCAGACCCAAGTGCTTTTGTTATTCTTAATAAAGGCGTTACCCTGAACTATGAACTATTTAAGCAAACGCACAAATGCCGGAAGTTTACCCGGCTCGTTTAGAATAACAAAATAAAAACCACCCGCGAGAGGCAGAGTATTTACCTTTATCATACCATTCATTTTGGAGATATCAGCTTCGTAATGCCTTCCCGTTACATCCGTTACCGTCATTTCCAGTTTATACGGATTGTAGTATCCATGATGGTCGATTACGCAATGGTCGTTCGCCGGAACCGGGTAAACTGAAATGTCGTAGTTGAAGGCGATTTCTGTCACGGAAGTAGGTCCACCCCATATCTGCGAAGCAAATTCAGGATGGTCAATAAAAGGGTTACGGTTTTCCTGTATATCATAAACAGCATTATTCCGATTGGTTTCTTTCTGACTAACCGGGTCGCTCAGGTGCCATTCTTTCATCATGGCAAGCGCCCAGGGCCTCAATTGTGAACCATTCACCATATCACTGCCGGGCCATCCGTTATCCTCGTTGTAATAGCGTGTTGACATGTAGAAGTAGGTTCTGGCAAAATCACCTTTGTATTCATCGATAGGTTCGAAAACAGTTCCTGAATAACCAGGATAACTACAATTGCCTAATTTACAGCCATTTTCAGAAGTCCATGATGCAGACGAAACCGTTCCATAAGGATAATTGCTGCGCCTTCCATTTACATAACCATCAGTAGGATATAAATGGAACAGATCAGAATACATCGGACTCATATCGTTGAACCAGCTTTTTGGCCAGGAATGTTCGCGGTTGTAGCAATCTCCTTCACCACTATAACTTCCGCACTGATCGCCTGAAGTGAAGTTGAAAACATAGGGCGGGTTTCCTCCGGGGATATCAGAATACATGTCCCATACTGTTCCGTTTTGCTTTCGATCGGTCGATTCAAAATGGTCATGCAGTGAATTGTAACTTTGTTCATTATGATCATCAATGATGTTGTGCAGAGCAGCTTGCAAAGCTGTGCCGTTTAAGCCGTTTGCTGAATCATAATACCCTGTCGGAGGCTGGGCCTGGGTTACAGTAAACAGCGGTATGAATGTGAGGAGGAGTAACTTTTTCATTAATAACTTATTTAATCAGATTCAGAACAAAAAGACGAAGAGTTATGGCCAGTATTGAAATGGAGGAAACAAGTCCGACATATCTTATCGAAGGCCTGTATCCTTTCACTTTTCCGGCTATCATCCCGACATAAGTGAAACCGGCAACAGCAGCAATAATTACAACAACTGGCGTAGCCAGCCCAATACCGGCAATGCCAAACGCGATGCCGGCAATAAAAGTATTTATGCTTCCGGCAATACTTAGCATCAAAATGGTCTTCCTATTATCAATAAGAATAACTTTTTCTTCAGGATAAAATTTCAACGATTCTATCCCATATTTTATGCCAATAACAGAAAGTAACGATAAACCCGAAAGGTAGCTATAATAAGGGAAAAGGGTTGCAGCATAATAACCAGCACCAAATCCCAGCACCAAAAACAATAGTCTACCCATAGCAAAGAATACCGGCAGTTTTCTATCCAGCGCAATATCAAGTTTATGGTGAAGAGCTCCCGAAAACCATGAAGTTGTAAAACTGTCAGCAGCAATGGCGAGCGTCAGAACAATTATTTCAGTTTGAGATAACACGTTTCACTATTCAGGCTGCAAAAATAATGAAATTAACCATGCCCGATTCGCAAAGGGGAAGTATTTAATGTATTGAACGGCACCTTAATGGTTGATTTTAAAAGAAGTAGTTTTCCCCTTGTATTGAATTGCTGAAGATTTAGCCTGGAATTGGTAACTTTGGGAAGTTTATAATACATCTGATGAGGAGAACAAAAATTGTAGCAACACTAGGCCCAGCATCTGCTTCCGGAGAAATAATGAGAAAACTGATGCTGGCAGGAGTGGATGTATTCAGGCTGAACTTTTCACACGGGTCGCATGAAATGCATAATAACTCGGTAGCAATGATCGATAGCCTGAATGCCGAACTCGGGCTTCAGGTTTCTGTCATGGCTGATCTTTCAGGTCCAAAAATAAGGACCGGGCAGGTTGAGAAGGATATCATGATGCTCAATTCAGGTGAAGAGATGGTCATCACAACAAGGAATGAAATCTGCCGGGGAAACATGATCAGCCTGAATTATAAATATTTTGCCGCAGATGTAAATCCGGGCGATGAGGTATTATTTGATGACGGAAAGTTACTTTTAAAGATCGTTTCGTCCAATGGTATTGATGAAGCGAAAGCGAAGGTGATTCAGGGTGGTCCGTTAAGTTCAGGGAAAGGTGTCAATCTCCCGAAAACGAAACTCAGATTGCCAAGCCTTTCAGAAAAAGATATCGACGACCTGAAGTTTATTGTTACAAGAAATATCCAGTGGGTTGCTCTTTCATTTGTCCGTTCTGCAACTGACATCGATGATCTTCGGCAGAGGCTGAATGCGATGTGTACAGGAATGCCTCCCCGCATCATCGCAAAAATTGAAAAGCCTGAAGCTGTGGAGAATGCAGAAGAAATTATTGCGGCATCGGATGCAGTTATGGTTGCGCGTGGTGACCTGGGCGTTGAAATACCGCTTGAACAGGTTCCTGTCGTCCAGAAGAAACTGGCCGGATTATGTATAGCCTCCTCGAAGCCTGTAATTATAGCCACCCAGATGATGGAGGGCATGATCTCCGGCATGAGACCAAGCAGGGCCGAAGTGAGCGATGTAGCAAATTCCGTGCTTGATGGCGCCGATGCCCTGATGTTAAGCGGGGAAACTTCAATTGGCAGCTATCCGGTTGAAACTGTCGAAACCATGAACCGGATAATTTCAAATGTTGAAGCCAACAGTGTATATACCCCCGACTTTGATACCAGGGTTTCATCACCGGAAAGAAAAATCTCCGACTCTATCATAATGGCGGCCTGTGATCTGGCCCGAAAAGTTAATGCCCATGCCCTGATTGCAATGACAAATACCGGCTACTCTGCTTTTAAACTTGCCAGTCACAGGACAGGTTCCGGAATTTATATTTTCTGTAATAACCGGCAACTGCTTTGTACATTGAACCTTGTTTGGGGTGTTCAGGGAATTTACTCCGAAAAATTTTCCAGTACGGATTCAGCAATGCTGGAAATGAGGAAGGTCCTGCTTGCCCGTGGGTATATATCCCATGGCAACTATATTATATATGTTTCAAGCATTCCGATAGGCAAGGCAGGTAAAACAAATATGATAAAACTCAGCAGTGTGTAGTATTTACATAACAGCACAGGCAATCGAAGCCACACTGATCCTGATGCCCGGAATACTCATCAAGGTTAAGCCGGCTGCTTCAAGTGTTGAACCCGTAGTAATAACATCGTCTACCAGCAGAACATGGTTACCGGCCTGTCTGCCGAAATCATCAATCTTAAAAATCTCCTTAACATTTTCCCATCTGCTGAACCTCGATTTTCTTGTTTGAGTTTCAGAAGCAAACGCTCTGATCAGTGTTGTAGTATCAAGGGCTATGCTCATCGACTCTGCAAGTCCCTTTGCAAACCATTCTGCCTGGTTATAGCCTCGTTTGGCTTGCTTGAGCGGGTGAAGAGGAACCGGGATGACAGAAGATACTGTATTAAACAATGGTGTTTTCTTTAATTCAGAACCATAAAGTTTCCCGACACAGGTACCAATTTCTTTATAACCTTTGTATTTAAACTGGTGCACCAGGTGTTGAACCTTACTTCCCTTGGTAAAATAATAACAGGATGCCGCTGAGACGAAATTGATTTTACCATAGAACTGTCTGGCTACAGGATTGTCTTCTTCCAGATGGAATCCGGTTTTTGGTAAATGATACTGGCAGGAGAAACATAGAATATCCTCGTTTCTGAAAAGAATATTGCCGCAGGCCAGGCATATCCTGGGATAAAACAAAGAGATGACATCCCCTGCGAGGTGTTTAAACATATGCTATATGATTGCAATCATAAAGATAATGAAAAAGCAGGATTTTGTCAAAAAAAAAGCTACCCTTAAGGTAGCTTTTTAGCAGGAGTTATCTTATTTAATAAAACATCAGACGGTTATCTTCAATTTCCGCCTTCCGTTTAAGTGCTTCAGCCGGCTCACGTTGCGCCCTGGTTGCAAATGCGTTAATGAGCATGCGTTTTTCCGGTGTAAGATCATCTTTCGGTGCAGCAGGAGTTATCTGATCCACAACAATGATGAATACGGCCTGGTTGCCTTTGATTGGTTTTGACATCTGTCCCTGTTTCATTGTAAACATCGTACCGATAACTTCATCCTCTTTACCATAACCCGGAAGATTGGAATTGGCAAAAGTCACTTCATTGGTATCGGCCTTCATACCAAGTAAAACATAACCATTATCAAGATCTGCCATCGATTTGATGGTTTTAGTGACTGAGGCAATCAGTGTTTCAGCCTTTTTCTCGCGTTTAACAAGCGGTTCAATAAACTCTTTTAATTGTTCAAGGGATGGGGTCCCTTTTTCGCGAACATCTTTTAATACGGCAACCATATAACGGCCTTCAAGGTCGAATACCGGAGAAATTTTATCTTTATCCGTTTCTTCATTGAATGCCCATATCACAACCTGTCTGGCTTGCGGTAAACCGGGTAAGGAACTCTGATCAACACTAATCCGCTCTGCCAGACGTTTGGTAAGCTTTTTCTGTTCTATCAGTTTTGTAAACCCTTCCATATTTTTTGCTTCTGAAGCAAACTGGCTTGCCTGGGTATAAACATCCTGCATCGTTTTCGAACTTGGCTCAATCAGCCGCTTAACCATTGCTACACGAACTTTCTTTACCGGAGAGGTCTTACCGGTAATTTTGATTATATGAAAACCAAATTGTGTTTCAACCTGTAAAACATCTCCGATTTTCCCATTAAGTACAGCATTGTTGAATGCAGGTACCATTGCCCCGTCAGCAAACCAGTTGAGATCGCCTTTCGATTTTTTTGCAGTCTGATCATCGCTGATTGTACCGGCAAGTTCTTCGAATTTGGCCCCGTTTGTCCTTACAATCTTAAAGATACTGTCAGCCTTGGCTTTAGCCTGCTCTTTGGTAAGTTTTGTATCGGGATTAACATTGGTTCCCTGATAAGAAATCAGAATGTGACTTGCCTTCAGTGAATCGGGCCGTATCTGAACATCCACCAAACGGGCCATCTGAAACATATTGTTCTCAAGATAAGGACCGAATGCGGCTCCTTGTGCAGAATTAAACATCAGACTGTCGATCTGGTATGGTAATGAGCCTTTTTTCTTCCAGGTACTATCGTAACGTTCATCAGAGGTGGAATTTACAAATGCGATCAAATTTTCGGCACTTATAAAATCATTGTAAACACCCTGTACCTCACGGTTGATCTTCTCGCGGTCTTCGTCAGAAGCCAGGATATCGAAAGTCACATATTCAATATCACGCGAGGCCTCCTGCTGGTATTTGTGTTTGTTATCTGTATAGAATTTTTCAAAATCGGCATCGGTAACTTTTACAAGGCTATCAGCAATACTTGTGTAGGATGCACCATAATATCGCACTTTCATACGGTTATTCCTGGCTTCATAATCACGTTTGGCAAAAGCTTTGGGAACATAAAATCCTTTTCCGATCAGGTTTCGGTATTTGGTATTCAACCTGTCTTCCTTGATTGCTTTCTCGATCATGAGGTAACGCTGTTTCATTTGCGGATCTACCTTTTCGAGGTTCTGCAAAAAATTCACAACACTGGCCGGGTCAAACTGACCTGTTTTCGGATCGCGGAAACTCTGAACAATATAGCTGTGTGGATTTTTCCCCCTGATCTGATCATCAAGCTCTTCGGTAGTAACAGAAAGACCGAGTTTTGCAACCTCTTCAAGCAAAAGCGTTTCATTCACTACCTGATCCCAGGTTTGTTGCCTGATCTGAAACTGCTCGTCTGAAGTGAGGTTTTCCTTTCCGGTATTCAGCTTCTGAGCCTCCATATTGTCTTCAACACGCTGGTTAAAGTCGGTGGCCAGAATTTTTTCACCGTTAATTTCAGCTATGATATTATTTCCCCGGCCTCCTCTTGGGCTGCGGTTCGACAAGAAATCACCAAGAACAAAAGCAGCAAGCGCCACACCGATAATGATGACAAGAAGTCCTGATCGTTTACGAATATCTCCGATTAATGCCATTTTATTAAATTTTTATAAGAGGGTGCAAATTTACAATAAAACTGATAGTATAAAAATAAAATTGGAATTCACAGGTTTTTTTATAGACTTTTCCGTTTTTTTTATAAATCAGTAACCCTTTGTTTCAATTAATTAACTTTTCAGGATGGATTCAGCCGCAGTAAAACCTGCTCAATCCGTGTATCCGTTGCCTGAACAATTGTAAACAGGAATCCTTCAATCAGAATTTCATCATTGATGGCAGGGATACTTTCGTGATGATGAATAATATAACCAGCCAGTGTTTCATAATCATCTGACTCAGCCAGGTTTAGATTATATTTCTGATTAATATAGTCGATTTCCAACCTGCCGGAAAACAGGTATTCATCTTCATCAAGCTGATTTTCAATAAGATCTTCAATATCAAATTCATCATCGATCTCTCCAAAGATTTCTTCTATCACATCTTCTATGGTAAGCATCCCTGCAGTGCCACCAAATTCATCTACCACCAGCGCCACACTTTTCCGCTCTGCAATAAATTGATTGAGCAGTTTGTTGGCAGGCATTGTTTCGGGTACAATCATAACAGGTTTGATGATGTCACTGATTTTTTGCGGTTTCCTGAACAGGTCGTATAAATGGGCATAACCAATAATATTATCAATGGATTCCTGATAAACCGGTATTTTTGAATGGCCGGATTCTATAAAAAAACCTCTCAGAGAATCAATGTTTTCGGAAGCATTGATGGCCATAATTTCATTTCGGGGAACCATACATTCCCGTAATTTGATATTACCCAGATCCCTGACATTCTGAAACATCTGTATTTCCTGAAAATCCTCATTTTCGGCGGGCTGAAGTGTAGCAGATTCCCTCAGGTAATGATCGAGGTCCACTGCGCTGAAAGTATAGTCAGGTTGAGAAATGCTGATTCTGAAAACAAGGCGTAAAATAATTTCAGCTAAACCAATAAAAAGAAGAATGGCCGGATAAAGCAGGATATAAATAACATAGGTAGGAACAGAAAAAAAATCCAGAATTTTATTGGAATTGATTCTGAACAGCACCTTCGGAAGAAACTCTGCAAATACAAGAATCACCAATGTTGAAATGATTGTCTGAAGTATCAGCAACATAGCCCCGGAACCCGGTCCCGCAGGTAAAAAGTTAATTATCGGTTTATAAAGAATACGGGCTGCATAAATACCATAAATAACCAGCGCAATATTATTTCCAAGTAACATTGCTCCGATAAATCGTGATGATTTTTTAACAAAACCGGACAAAATTTTTGCCGGAAGTAGGTCTTTGTTTTTATCAACCTCAATTTTCAATTTGTTTGAAGTTACAAAGGCTATTTCCATTCCCGAGAAGAAGGCCGAGAACAGCATGGCAATAAAAACAGGAATCAGTAAATCCATTTAAGCGATCAGTTGCACTGCAAAGATAACCAACAGTTTGATATACTGCAATTACTCCGGATTTTCATTGATATACATTTCACCACGCGGTTTCTTAATTGTCCAGCGTTCAAATTTCTCATCGGATTCCATTCCTTCACCATAAATAATTTTATCAGGTGTCGTAATGGTGACAAATTTATCAGAATAAACTTTTCTCGTATTTTTATCCCAGACAAGGCGTTCGGTATTGAGCTTTTCCCCTTTAAGATGGTTAATTACAATAACATTTGTCCTGGCTTCCATAATGCGTTTGCTCTCGTCATCCAGGCCATATTCGGCTGTTATTTCAGTCCTGATTTTATCGGGTTGCAATGAGTCAAAAAAAACTACCCGGAATCCTTCGGGGAATATAGTACTGGTTGCTTTCCCGGGCAGTTCGCTGCGTTTTAGAAATGCAGCCGTTAAATTGTATTTTATGCGGCCAAACTCGCTTTCAGCAATAGAAACATTTCTGGCAAACATCGATGGCGTAGTATCGGGTTGATTCAACAGGTTCACCTCATTCAAATCGTTATTACAGCTGAAAAGCGCTACCATTGAAAGAACGGTAACGCTTTTCAGAAGAATAATTTGTATTGAAAATCCGGTTTGGTTCTTCACCTGAATCTGACCACTATTTAGTTCCCCTGATGGTTGTAGTTTCGTTTATCCAGCAACCGACTGTATAGGAATTTCCTTCATGCAGGTCACGGAAAAACAGATCACTTGAAAGTGGGAAATGCCGTGAATACTGGGCAATTTTGGCATTGGCATCTGCCTCAACCGAAGGATCAACATTTCTGGCTTTCAGATACTTATCAATAGCAGCCCAGAAAACAGTTTTACCACCCAGATCATCCTCAGTACACATGGAGGAGGAGGCTGCATAAAGGTCGCCAATCAGTAAGTAAGCTTTCCCATAAGATGGATTTATTTGTATTATTTTAAGGGCATTGGTGCGTGCCTGTGTATAATTGCGCTGGTTGAAATTGATGTTTGCCAGCAATTCCAACGCTTTAATTTTATCTGTGTTATCTTCAAAAAGATTTGCCGCCTGTTGCATATATTCTGCAGCCTTTCCAAAATTCTCTTTCCTGAGGTTCAGTGTTCCCATCAGGTATGCCGACTGGGCTCCTGGTTCAATCTTATGAAGATTTTCAGTTGCTTTGAAAAACAATTCCGAATCAGTACATTTCTTGCGATCAAGCACATTGGTAATCTTTTTTAACAATTCAGGATCTTCGGGGTTTGCTGCAAACTTCTTTTCATACATGCTGATCAGGTCGGGACAGGTAGCAAAAGGTTCAAAAGTTGATTCTATGTTACCTTTAATATTTTCCCAGGTTGCCAGTTGTTGTGCATTTTCCTGACTTTGTTGGATGTTGAAATCAATAATCTGGGAAATCTGATCGTAACCATCCACAATAGCTGATTTATCAAGTTTTTGCATATCAACCATGCCTATAATGCTTCTGAAATAATAAACGAGCGGAGATCCTTCTGATTTTTGACCGGTTAAATCAACCGACTTTTTAAGAATCTGATAAATCTGTTCGGTTTTCTCGGGACGGAAAGTAAACAGGTCAACACCCTTACGACCCAGCACATACCCTTCACGGTCGAAATAGGTTATCCGCTGATCGTAAACCATCATCAGTGAATCGATCAGCAAACCACGCTTTATGGGATCTTTGGTTTCATCAATTCTGGAAGTAACAAGCTTTGCGCCATCAATATAAGTATTCTGACTGGCCAGAGGGCAGTTGTTGAACACCCAGCCCCAGTGCGGATATGCATCTTTGTAATTCTTTTGTTTGAAAAATTCCCGGTATAGAGAGAGGTGCATCACACAGGTTGCAGAATCAGTTCCGTATTTCGGACCTTTGTTTGTTGTTTTGGTTTCCGCGTCCTCGCCGGTCTGTGCAAAAGCAGAAATAAATGGAAACAAGCTTATCATCACCAGGAATAATGCCGCTTTCATGCCCTTTTTCATAGTTGTGTTTTATTAGGTTTTCAATTATTTAGTCGTACTTCCTGATAATAAACCAACGTTCAAAAATCGAAAGGCCCAGAGTAAACTTCACAAAGCTTTCTTTTATCAGGTTGTTCGAGATGGTACCACGGGACCCGAATTCAGCAGCAAGATTTATTGTTGACCTCGTTCGTGGTAACGGTAAACCTATACCAAGACTTATGCCAAACTCGTTGATTCCTTTCCCTTCCAGCTCAAGGTAACTTTTTGTATATCTGCCCCCCCCCCGGTAGGTAATGCGCTGAAAGTAGCTTGATACCGTTGAAACAGACGGGGTGAAAGATCCGCCCAAAGAAACCCGCATACTATTTTTAAGTAAATCCGGTGTTCCGAAATATGAATACTTTTCCCATTGCTGCCATTGGATGTCTGCCCCGACCAGCCATTTGTCGTTTTTGCCGAGTGTGAAACCGGCACCCAGATTCATTGGTAATCTGAGATTTCCCTTTACCGTACTTTCATTAAGGATCGTATCTGTCGGGATGTCAATTCCTGTACTGCTCTTATAGTACAGGTAACTAAGTTTGTTTTCAGATACACTGATTTTTGAGCTGTTGCTGAAAACCAGCCCTGCACTGTAATGGAGTCCGGTTTTTCTTTGGTTATGATAAAGAATACCATAATTGAGATAAATATCGTGGACTTTTGCCGTACTGATTACCTTGTAATTTAATTTGAAAATTGAATCCGGAAATTCATCGGCCTTTGTTTTGTATATAGTCCCGAACAGATAGGAAAAATTGAATCCTATACTGAAATGTTTATTCAAGGCAATGCTATTCCCGATATAAGCCTGATTGACCCCTCCGGAACCTTCATACAGGAAATTAACCTTACCGGCAGCATCATCAATACGGCTGTCAAGCATTTTATAGCCCACCATACTGTATGGCATAAGGCCAAAACTGCTTTTCCACGATCGTGATACGGGGAATCCGAAAAGGAGATTTCCGAGAGATGTATGGTTGGCTGTTTGGGTCAGATCCTGTGTAATAAGCTTTGACTGCCTGGTATGGGCACCGACATCGAAAATGAACGACAGGGAATCAAAAGCTGCATAAGTGGCAGGATTTGAGGTGTTGACAAAATATGGTGAATAAATTCCATAAGAGATGCCCCCCATTGCCATATTATAAACACCATTGTTTGTGAGAAGGTCACCAATCCCGAACATGGAATAGGGAGAACTGATCCGGTTTTGGGCAGATAACTGGCCGTTTAGCGATAAGAAAGCCAGAACAATCAGCAATCTTGCTATGATTTTGTTACTTTTCAAGGTTATAGTCAAGTATTAGTTTTAAACCGGTTAGTACCAGGTTAGGGGTTACAAAGATGTTATTTTTCAGGATTTTTTCAAAATATTCGGCATCACCCCCGGTCATTATTGTAATAACAGTTGGCCACATAAGTTTGTATTCATTAATGATTCCATCCATTTCAAGCCGGATTCCATGAATCACACCCGACAGAATTGATTCAGTTGTGTCACGGCCTGTCAGAAAATCGATTTCCTGTATTTTCAATAACGGAAGCCGGCTGGTAAAAGTATTCAAGGCAGCGAACCGCATTGAAAGGCCGGGTGATATGCTTCCACCGATGTACACCCCGTTGCAGTTAATGAAATCATAGGTAACAGCAGTGCCGGCATCAATAATCAGCAAGTCCCTTCCGGGATAGAGGTGGTGTCCACCGGTTACAGCTGCCAGCCTGTCTTTCCCAAGTGTTGCCGGTGTTTTGTAACTGTTATTGACAGGAACAGGGGTCATTTCATTCAGGTGAATCCAGTTAATCGCCGGTAAAACCTGTGTGTAGGATATAGTATCTGCAGCAACGGAGCTAATGATTCCAGACTTAACAGACGTATAGTCAATTTCCAGATTCAGAAGCTTCTCAGGTGTTGGATTCCCGATGTGGAAAAGAGTGCAAATTTCATTTTGGTTAAATACTGCCACTTTCGCCCTTGAATTACCAAGATCAATAACTATTTTCCGGAACTCCATTGAATGATTCATGGCAGTTGAATTGTAAAGAGGCTATCGGAAGATGTTTATAAACGGTTTCCCTGGAATAGCGGAGTGCAAAAATATCTGATTTCCAGCGATGATTGAGTTTTTTTATTAAAATATTTGTTAAAATGGTTTTTTCTTACGTAACTTTGCAGCCGTTTAAGCGGTATCGTAGCTCAGTAGGTAGAGCAACGGACTGAAAATCCGTGTGTCGCTGGTTCGATCCCGGCCGATACCACAAAAAAAACCGACAGATGTCTGCCGGTTTTTTTTATTCTAACAGAAGATTCAGTTCGCAAGCACAAGAATCTTATTATCCTGAACTTTGAGCGTACCTCCGTTAATATCAATGTACTGGGTTGATTTGTCGCTTGCAACAACTTTTATTTTTCCTTTTTTCAGTGATGCTATCATTGGAGCATGATTGGAAAGAATTTCAAAGGATCCTGATTTACCGGGAAGCTGGACCAGCCTGGCTTCTCCGTTAAAGATGGTTTTTTCGGGTGTGATGATCTCTAAAATCATAAAGAAGTTTTTCAGCCTGTGTTTAAGGATTATTTGCCTTCCATCATCTTTTTGCCCTTTTCCATTGCTTCTTCAATGGTGCCAACAAGGTTGAAGGCAGCCTCCGGGTATTCATCCATCTCCCCGTCCAGAATCATTTTAAATCCTTTGATGGTATCTTCAATAGCGACAAAAGTACCCGGGATACCAGTAAACTGAGTAGCTACATGGAAAGGTTGAGATAAGAAACGTTGTACACGGCGCGCACGGGAAACTACGAGTTTATCTTCATCCGACAACTCATCCATACCAAGGATAGCAATGATGTCCTGCAGTTCCTTGTATCGTTGCAGGATTTCCTTAACGCGCTGAGCAGTATTGTAGTGATCATCACCGACAACGTCAGGAGAAAGAATTCTGGAAGTGGAATCGAGGGGATCAACGGCCGGATAAATACCCAGCTCCGCGATCTTTCGGCTCAGAACCGTAGTGGCATCAAGGTGAGCAAAGGTTGTTGCCGGAGCTGGGTCGGTAAGGTCGTCGGCAGGAACATAAACTGCCTGAACCGAAGTGATTGAACCTCGTTTGGTGGAAGTAATTCTTTCCTGCATAATGCCCATTTCCGTGGCAAGTGTAGGCTGATAACCTACAGCTGAAGGCATGCGGCCAAGTAGAGCCGATACTTCCGAACCGGCCTGGGTAAAACGGAAGATGTTATCTACAAAGAAAAGGATATCACGGCCACCGCTTTTCTCATCGCCTTCCCTGAAATATTCAGCCATAGTGAGTCCGGAAAGCGCAACCCTTGCACGTGCTCCCGGGGGCTCATTCATCTGACCAAAAACAAGGGTGGCCTGTGATTTAAGAAGTTCTTCACGGTCAACCTTGCTTAGATCCCAACCGCCTTTTTCCATATCTTCAATGAAAGCATCACCATAACGGATTACGCCCGATTCAATCATCTCGCGCAGAAGATCATTTCCTTCACGAGTTCTTTCACCAACACCGGAAAAGACGGAAAGACCCGAATAACGCTTGGCGATGTTATTGATCAGCTCCATAATGATAACAGTCTTACCAACTCCGGCGCCACCGAAAAGTCCGATTTTGCCACCTTTCGCGTAGGGTTCTATCAGGTCTATCACTTTTATCCCTGTATAAAGAACTTCCTTCTGAGTAGTAAGATTCTCAAATTTCGGGGGCTCACGGTGAATGGCGTAACTTTGTTCGCGTGATACTTTTCCCAATCCATCGATAGGGTTACCTATTACATTAAATAACCTGCCTTTTACGTCTTCACCTACAGGCATGGAGATGGGTTTCCCGGTAGATGTGACAACCATGCCCCGGCTCAAACCATCGGTTGAGTCCATTGCTATGGTGCGTACAGTGTTTTCTCCTGTATCCTGCTGACACTCAAGTACAATCACAAGGCCATCGTTGTTGACTACTTCAAGTGCATCATAAATATTCGGAAGTTTGCTGTCCTGGTCAAAAGAAACGTCGATTACAGGACCAATGATCTGAGAAATCTTACCGGTGATAGTTTCGGCCATAATAATTTTATCTGTTGTATTTTGTGAGCAAATTTAACAAACAATCGGGATTGGCAATTGTTCAGCCGAAAAATTGTCAATATTAATAACTTCAGGGAAGGTAAGTATAAAAAAATAACACAGTCCTTTTACAGGGCAGGTTACAGATTATCAGGTTTTTTGTAATTTGGCAGCCGGAACCTGTTAGTGCGGCTCCCAATTTTACTGATCATCATTTCCAGCTCCGGGCTGGTACAATAATATGAATCATTAAACTTTTTAATTTATAATTCTATGCAGAAGATGAAAGCATTAACCCTATTTATTGCTGCAGTTCTACTAAGCCTGACAACCGCAATGGCATGTACGAATTTTATTATTTCAAAGGGTGCAACGACCGATGGTTCATCCATGATTACCTATTCGGCCGACTCCCATGTGCTTTATGGTGAGTTGTATTTCAGACCATCAGCAGATTATCCCGAAGGATCGTTGCTCGATGTTTATGAATGGGACACTGGTAAATATCTAGGTAAAATCAAACAGGTCAGGCATACATACTCTGTTGTTGGAAACATGAACGAGCATCAGGTTTCTATTGGTGAAACGACATACGGAGGTCGCGAGGAACTTGTAGACACTACAGGAATCGTTGATTACGGAAGTTTGATGTATATTACGCTTCAACGCGCAAAAACAGCAAGAGAGGCCATTAAGATTATGGGCGAACTGGTTGCTGAGTATGGTTATAATAGCTCCGGTGAATCATTCTCAATTGCTGATCCAAACGAAGTCTGGATTCTTGAAATGATCGGCAAAGGGTCTCCCCGGATTGTAAAGGATAAGAAAGGTAAGACCAAAACGGATTACAGTGAGGGCGCCGTTTGGGTAGCTCTGCGTATTCCCGACGGTTATATTTCGGGGCATGCCAACCATGCAAGGATCACCACATTCCCTCTGAATGATCCTGAGAATTGTATTTATGCTCCTGACGTAATCAGTTTTGCAAGAACAAAAGGATACTTTACCGGCGAAGATAAAGACTTCAGCTTCTCAGACACCTATGCTCCGGTTGATTTTGGCGGTGCCCGTTTTTGTGAAGCCAGGGTGTGGGCAGGTTTCAATAAAGTTGGTAAAGGAATGGATAAATATCTTGAATATGCCAAAGGAAATGACCTGAAGAACAGAATGCCTTTGTGGATAAAACCAGACCGGAAACTGAGTGTTCAGGATGTCATGGATATGATGCGTGATTATTATCAGGGAACAGAACTGGATATGACCAAAGACATCGGGGCCGGCCCTTATCAGTCAATTGTCCGCTGGAGGCCAATGACCTGGGAAGTTGATGGTGTTGGCTATTTTCATGAGAGGGCCATCTCAACGCAGCAAACAGGTTTCTCATTTGTAGCGCAGTCGCGTTCATGGTTGCCTGATCCGGTGGGAGGTATTCTTTGGTTTGGCGTAGATGACACCTATAGCACCGTATATGTGCCGATGTATTGCGGTATCACCAGTGTACCTGAATCCTATGCCGTTGGAAACGGACGTATGATGGAATTCTCGGACAATGCTGCATTTTGGGTATTCAATCAGGTTTCGAATCTGGCTTATACCAGGTATAAAGATATGATTTTGGATATCAGAAAGGTTCAGTCTGCATTGGAAAACAAGTTCGTTTCCTATACCCCGGTAGTTGATAAAGCAGCAGTTGAACTGTATCAGACCAATCCCGGTAAAGCACGGGAATTTCTCACTGAATATTCGGTTAACCAGGGCAACAGTACAGTTGCCAGATGGAAGGAACTATACCGCCATTTGTTTACAAAATTTCTGGATGGAAATGTAAAGGTTAAGGATGGCAATAATCAGAACCCCAGGGTGAAGCAACCCGGATATGATGAATCTTACTACCGGATGATTATAGATAAAACCAACGGAAAATTTAAACAGCCGGAAGGTAGCGGCGGACATTGATGACGAATAAATGCAATTAACTGAAAGACGTCCATTTGTCGGACGTCTTTTTTATTGATATACAAACCGGGTTTTAATTATAGGTAATTGATGATATTTCTCGCTGAATTCAGCGAATTCCTTTTTAAAAAGAGCAGCTGCAACAAAAATTGTTTTAATTCACTGAAATTGCAATAATTTTGCAGTTCATTCTACGTTCCTGTTTTAATACAGGTAAAAGGGTACATCAGAATGTCATAAAAAATAATCGAAATGGAAAATATCGGCAGTTATCCGAATAACGGCGAAAAGAAAAGAAGGAACAACCTCTTTATCATCATTATAGTTCTTCTCATTGCTGCACTTGCTTTGCTCGCATGGCTGTACCTTTCTACCCGTACCCGGCTCGGAAACATGATTGAAGAGAAAGAGTCACAACGTGTGGAATTACAGCATGAGCTGGATTCCCTGATCAATGAGCACAACAACATCAAACTTGAATATGGTTCTCTTTCTGATTCCCTGGCAGGGAAAGACAGTATCATCCAGGCCAATGCAAATGAGATCAGGAAGTTGCTTGATACCCAGTATGAATTCTTTAAAGTTAAGAAAAAGCTTGATAAGCTGAGAACTATTTCTCAGGGTTACCTGAAACAGATGGATTCACTCTATACCGTTAACCGTGAACTTCGTGAAGAAAATGAACAGATCCGAACAAGTTATCAAAAGGAACAACAGAAAAGCACCTCACTTCAAAAAGACAAGGAAGCCCTGACGGAAAAAGTGAGCATGGCTGCAGTTTTAAAAGCCTATAAAATTACAGGACTGGGTGTTCGCGGAAATGGTGAAAAGGAAAGGGCAACGGATAAAGCCAAGAGGGTTGAAAAAATAAAAGCCTGTTTTACCCTGAGCGAGAATTCATTGCTTTCGGCCGGCCGAAAGGATGTTTATGTGCGAATTTCGCGCCCGGATAAACTTATACTTGCACGAGGCAAAGGAGATGAATACTCATTTACATATAAAGATGAGGTATTACAGTATACAATGAAAGAGACTGTTAATTATCAGAACCAGGCGATCGACCTATGCCTGTACTGGATTAACCGGTCATCAAAGGAAGACCTGCCTCCCGGTGTTTATGTCGTTTCGGTTTATTCAGATGATTATGAAATCGGTCAATCCTCTTTTGAACTTAAATAATGACTCCTGAGTAAAAAGAAAGCTGCCATCGAGTTGGCAGCTTTTTTTGTCAGCAATAAGGAATGGAAAAAGAAGCATACCCACATGCTTTTATTAATTGTGACAGTTCATCGGTAAAATCCCCCCTTTCACCCCCGCAATTATTCGTTTGGCCGATTATTAATTTCCCCACGGAATTCATAGACATACTTTTGCACCGAAAGTATAAAATGTATTTTACACACTACACGATTAAACAAAGTAAACATAGAAACGTTTATTGTGTAAAATGTTTCCAACTATTTATACCTTTGCCGAAATTTCAATACCTATGGATGAAAAACTGTCATTGATACTTCAAGCTTCGGGTGGGCTTTTTAAGAAATACGGGATCAGAAGTATTTCGATGGATGACATTGCCCGGGAAATGGGAATGTCGAAGAAAACGCTTTATCAGTATGTAGAGAATAAGACTGACCTGATAGAGAAACTTTTATTACATCTTGTTTCGAGCAGCAGGGCCTGCATCACGGAAGAATCAGGCAACCTGAACGCTATCGACGTGCTGATTCAGGTCAGCGTCAAGGTTAGTCAGGAAATAAAGGAAATGAACCCATCCATTGCCTTTGACCTTGAGAAGTTTTATCCGGCCCTGTACCGGAATTTTGTTACAGCGAAACGCGATCATGTTTACCGGAGAATAAAGGAAAATCTTGAACAGGGGGTTTCTGAGGGGATTTACCGTAATGATGTTGATTCGGACCTGGTGGCTAAACTGTACGTGCAGAAACTGATGGATGTTCATGATCCGGAATTTCTTTCATCCGTTGACTTTTCATTTGAAAAAGTCTTTCAGGTGATGTTCGACAACCATATCCGTGGCATTGCCAATCCGGAAGGACTCGCTTATTACGAAAAACAAATCAACAAACAAATCTCATTATAAACCCATGAAATTAGCACTGACAAAAACTTTATCAATCCTGCTCCTGTTACTTTTTGTACAGGCAACGCTGCATGCCCAGGAGAACAAAACACAAGCCGGATATCTCAGCCTGAAGCAGGCGCAGGAATATGCAATTCAGAACAATACTGGCAATAAAAACGCAATTATTGATCTCGAACTTGCAAAAAAGAAAATCTGGGAAACCACAGCCATCGGGCTGCCACAGTTGAGTGCCCAGGCCAATTACCAGCATTTGTTTAAAGTTCCGGAACTCAGCCTTGGCGGATCAACTTTTCTGACAACAGATTTATCGACCGAAACCCCAATTACAGCCGGGGATATTTTAAACAACAAAGTTTATCTGGGATTTAACCCTTCCGATCCGATTCCTTTGGGAGTTAAAGATAATACCACGCTCGACTTTACACTAACCCAGCTTGTCTTCAGTGGCGAATACCTGGTCGGGCTGCAGGCATCAAAGGTATATTACCAGATGTCGGACCAGAGCCAGCGAAAGACGGTTAACGATCTGAAAGAATCGGTGGCCAATACTTATAGTCTGGTACTAATGCTTGAACAGACTCATGAAAAACTAGCCAAATCGCTTGTAAATCTTAATTCCACGCTTAATGAAATGCGGGAAGTTTTTAAACAGGGGTTGATAGAAAATACAGATGTTGACCAATTGGAGATGATGAGTCTGAATCTGACGAATACAGTGAATTCAGTGAACCGTCAGGTTGGAACTGCTAAAAATCTGCTGAAATTCCAGATGGGAATGCCTTTTGAGACCGATATTCAATTGACCGATGATCTTGAGGCATTGGCTGGTGGTTCAAATCTTGAAAGCATTTCGGTTTCGAATTTCGACCTGGGACGTAATATTGATTTCCAGATACTTACAACCCAGGAAAAGCTCGGAAACCTGAATCTGAAACGTGAAAAAAGCACTTTCCTGCCGAATCTGGCAGCTGTTTACAGGCATACGGAGAAAGTAAATAAGCCGGCATTTGATTTCACACCGGCCGACATTTTTCAATTGTCACTCAATATTCCGATTTTCAGCAGTGGGCAGCGGATTGTCAGGGTGCAGCAGCGTAAGCTCGAATTGGAAAAGATCACAAACTTAAAGGAAAATGCAGCACTGGGCCTGAAGCTGGATTTTGAATCTTCCAGAAATGAATTGGCAACGGCCTTCGAAAACTATCTGAACAACAAGAAAAACATTGAACTGACCAACAGGATTTATGAAAAGACTCTGATCAAATTTAAAGAGGGAATCTCAACAAGTATGGACCTTACCAATGCCCAGAACCAATACCTTACGGCCCAGTCAAACTACTACAATGCCATCTATTCGCTGATTAAGGCACAGAATAAAATTGACAAACTGAACAACAATCTTTAACAGAAACATAAAATTCCAAATAAATGAAAACCATGAATAAAACATTGATTCTGGCAGTTCTCGTTCTCTTCGCCACAGCCTGTGGAAATACTGTTGATAAGCAAGCTGAATTGACAGCATTGAAAAAACAAAGGGATGAGATTAGCGCCAAAATAAAGTTAATAGAAGATGAATTGGAAGTTAAAGGGAGTCCCGCCGGGTTGAAAATGACCGACGTATTGATTACCGAGGCTCAACCAATGTTGTTTAATCACTACCTTGAAGTTCAGGGAAAAGTAGATGGTGAAGACAACATAGCAGTTTCGGCTCAGATGGCAGGAATAATTAACGCCGTTTTTGTTAAAGAGGGTGATGCGGTAAAAAAGGGCCAGGTTATGGCTCAACTGGATAACAGCGTATTGAAACAGCAATTGGAAAGTGTAAAGACCCAGCTTTCTTTTGCAACCAATCTTTACAATAAGCAGAAATCGCTTTGGGATAAACAGATCGGCAGCGAAGTACAATACCTTTCGGCCAAGAACAATAAGGAAAGCCTGGAAGCCAGCCTGGCTACCCTGAATGACCAGATGGAGATGTCGAAGATTAAATCGCCCATCAATGGGACTGTTGAGGAGGTTAACCTTAAGGTCGGACAAATGGCTTCGCCGGGTCTGCCTGCTGTCAGGGTTGTTAATTTTTCAACGGTAAAAATTGTTGCCGAGATCTCTGAAGCCTATGCCTCAAAAATCAAGGTTGGTAACAATGTTATTGTCTCGTTTCCCGATTTCGATGCGGATATTGATGCTAAAATACATTTTACCAGCAAATATATAAATCCGGTAAATCGCACCTTCCTTACGGAAATCAGAATTGGTTCGGGTAAAGTTGATTACAGGGCCAATATGATGGCAGTTGTTAAAATCAATGATTACTCCAATCCTTCTGCCTTTGTCGTTCCGGTTTCGCTGGTCAGGGAGTCATCATCAGGTAAATATGTTTATGTTGCCAGGGAAGAAAAAGGCAAACTGGTTTCCCGGCGGCAGATCGTGACTGTTGGCAATACCTACAATGGAATGGCTGAAATAACCAATGGGATAGTCAAAGGTGATAAAGTTATAACAACCGGTTATAACAGCCTTATGGATGGTCAATTGATTAAAGTCAGCAAATAATGAGGGCAAATACCCAAACCCAATCGAGATATAAATATGAAAACCAATAAATTCAAGGAGTTTTTTGCCACAAGCTGGGCGATTGATAACAAGACCAGCATATACGTGCTGACTGCCTTTATTACCCTGTTGGGGATCTCAAGTTACCGTAGCATTCCCAAAGAGCAATTCCCGGAAATAGTTATTCCTACCATCCTTGTGAACACTGTTTACCCCGGAACTTCGCCCGAGGATATGGAAAACCTGGTGACAAGACCCATCGAGAAGCAACTGAAAGGAATCAACGGGGTTAAAAAGATCACCAGTAATTCTTTACAGGACTTCTCCTCCATTGCAATAGAGTTTAACACCGATGTTGAAGTACCTGAAGCCAAACAACGGGTAAAAGATGCTGTGGATAAAAGTAAATCCGACCTGCCCAACAATCTGCTGGATGACCCGAATGTGATGGATATCGACTTTTCGGAAATTCCCATCGTTTATATTCAGATTTCAGGGGAATATGATCTCGACCAGTTAAAGCGGTACGCTGAAATAGCGCAGGATAAAATCGAATCATTATCCGAGATAACCCGGGTGGATATTGTCGGGGCACTTGAACGGGAAATACAGATCAATGTGGATTTGTACAAAGCCCAGGCCGCCAGTGTCACCCTTTCTGATATTGAACGGGCTGTATCATCTGAAAATCTGACTATTTCGGCAGGAAATATCAGTACGAGCGGCATGAAACGTTCAATCAGGGTACAGGGGCAGTTTGACAATATGGATGTTATTCAGAACATCATTATTCATTCATCCAGTGGTGCAATTGTTTATCTGAAGGATGTGGCTGAAATTAAAGACACATTCAAAGAGCAGGAGAGCTTTTCGCGCCTGAATGGTGACAATGTTATTACTTTGAATGTTGTGAAAAAGAGCGGCAAAAACCTGCTCAATGCATCTGACAAGATTAATGATATTCTGGATAATGAGTTGATCAATAAAGTATTCCCAGCTGATGTAACCGTTACAAAATCAGGTGAACAATCACGTTATACCAGGAATACCCTCGAAGAGCTGAATAACACCATTATTTTCGGTTTTATTCTCGTAACAATTGTACTTATGTTCTTTATGGGCTTCACCAATGCATTCTTCGTCGCGTTGGCTGTTCCATTGTCGATGTTTGTTGCATTTATGGCGATGCCGGCAATGGGCTTTTCCATGAACATGATTGTCATGTTCGGTTTTATTTTTGCCCTGGGAATTGTGGTGGATGATGCCATCGTTGTCATTGAGAACATCCACCGAACGCATCAACATGAACCGAATATTATTGTGGCGGCCAAGCGGGCGGCTGGTGAAGTCTTTCTGCCCATTTTATCGGGAACGCTTACCACCCTGGCTCCGTTTTTCCCATTGGCATTCTGGCCTGGCATTGTTGGTGAGTTTATGTTCTACATACCGGTAACGCTCATCCTTACCCTGTTTGCTTCCCTGTTTGTTGCCTACATTATCAACCCTGTGTTTGCCATATCATTTATGAAACATGAATTTGATGCACCTGACAAACAAAAGCTGAAGAAAAAGGTCACCATTGAGATTCTTGTGGTTATCATGCTCGCCCTGGTCAGTTATACTTTTTATGCTGTAAATGGAAGTGAAAATGCTTTTGGTATCGGTAATTTTCTGGTGTTTGCTGCAGCATTGATTCTTTTCTTTCATACGTTACTCAATCCATATATCAAATGGTGGCAGGAAAAGGGCTGGCCATTCTTTATGAGGTTATATGAGCGTCAGCTGCGATTCGTAATAATAGGACGAAATCCCCTTTACCTGCTATTGATCGTGATCGGTCTCTTTTTCGTGACGATCGTTTTGGTTGGTATTCGTTCACCCAAGGTTGTTTTCTTTCCCGATAATATGCCTAACAGTATCAATGTTATGGTTAAGATGCCTATAGGTACAGATCAAAGGGTGACAGACTCTGTAACAAGGATAATTGAAGGCAAGGTTATAGCATTGCTTGGCGATAATAATCCTGTAGTAGAATCGGTAATTACCAATGTAGCCCTGGGGGCAGGCGATGATATGGATTTTGCCCGGAACATCAGCTCTGAAAAAGGTAAGGTTACTGTCAACTTTGTTGAATATAAATACAGGCATGGATTGAATACCAATGACTATCTGGATAAGATCAGGGATGAGGTTAAAGGGATTCCCGGGGTTGAAATTTCAACCGAGAAAAACCGTGCAGGACCTCCAACCGGTAAACCGATCAACATAGAGGTAACCGGCGAAAATCTGGATAATCTGATTCGCGATGCCGCTGCATTCCAGAACTACCTTGATTCAATCCAGATTCCAGGGGTTGAAGAACTGAAAAGTGATTTTCAGGATAACAAACCTGAGATTGCCATCATCATCGATCGCGAGCGGGCCAATCAATACGGGATCAGTACCGGTCAGATAGCCATGGAATTACGGACTGCCGTATTGGGTAAGGAAGTGTCTAAATACAAAGTTGATGAAGATGAGTATTCAATTCAACTCCGCTATTCAGAGGCTACCCGCGATAATATCAACAACCTGATCAATCTGAAAATCACCTATCGTGATATGAACTCAGGTCTGTTGAGGCAAATCCCGCTGTCATCGGTAGCTTCCATTGAATATGCCGATTCGTACGGCGGAATAAAACGACAGGATCTTAAAAGGATTATTACTATATCCAGTGCCGTATTAACGGGCTATACGGCCAATGAGATTGTGCCTCAGATTGAGCGCCTTGCCGCAGATTTTCCCGTGAGTGATGGCGTTCAGATTAAACTGACCGGCGAGCAGGTAGATCAGGCTGAGACCTCCAACTTCCTTGGGCAGGCTATGATGATCGCACTCGGACTGATTTTCTTTATTCTGATCACACAGTTTAATTCGGTAAGTAAAACCATTATTATCCTGAGTGAAGTTATCTTCAGTATTATCGGTGTTTTGCTGGGTATTGTCATCTTTAATATGTCAATTTCCGTTATCATGACAGGACTTGGAGTAGTGGCACTCGGAGGAATTGTCGTCAGAAATGGTATTCTCATTGTCGAATTTATCGATACCCTGAAAGAACGGGGAATGAAAACCCGCGAAGCAATCATCCGGGCTGGTCTTACACGTATCACGCCGGTTATCCTGACGGCAACGGCAACCATACTTGGTTTGGTACCTTTGGCGATTGGATTCAATCTGAATTTTGTAACTTTGTTTACCCAGCTTAACCCTCAGATTCATATTGGTGGAGACAATGTAATGTTCTGGGGGCCGCTGGCCTGGTCAATTATATTCGGTCTCAGTTTTGCGACTTTCCTTACCCTGGTTCTTGTACCAGCGCTCTATCTGATGGTATATGAGTTTAAAATCAGGCTTCAACGCAGAAAGTCAAATAAAATGGCCCGTCTTGCCAGACAATAACCGGAATTAATAAATCCATGAGGGTGGCCATGATTTAACCGGCCACCCTTTTTTATTTGTATCCTGACCTTGTGTCTGAATAAATTTATTATTGTATTCAACCCTAAGGTCACTAAATTTGTTATAAATATCCTTAATTAAGTAAAATGTCCATTTAAATACCATATATGTTCAACACGACCCGCATGGGACGACGAAAATCCTACCTTGCATGGTTTCTGGTGATGCTACAGTTTATGTTCATCGGATTGATAGTGATATCCAGCCCGCTTACACAACTGAAAATCTGGGTCATCATTTTTATACTGGCCGGTATAGGACTGGGTCTGTATGCCATTCAAACCATACGACTCGGAAATTTCAACATTTCCCCCCATGTAAAGCCTGCCGGAAAACTGATTGCCCACGGGCCATACCGGTTGATACGCCATCCCATGTACACTGCCATTCTGATTACCTGCTGGCCGCTGGTACTGGGACACTTCAGCTTCCTTAAACTCGGTTTCGTGGCCGGGCTTACTGTTGTGCTGATAGCCAAACTTCATATTGAAGAACAATACCTGAAGCAGGCATTTCCGGCTTACCTGGAATATACCCGGACTTCGAAAAAACTGATTCCGTTTATATATTGATTTTTTAAGAATCAAATCTAAAGGTCGGCAGACAGGGACGCGAAGACGCAAGGATTGTTAATTCTCCGTGATTTTCTCCGGGGGTTCTGATATAAAGGACACCCGATTTCATTAAACTTCTGTACTACTTATTATCCGGGTTTCTAATACAAAACTGCGCTTCCTGTTACCGTTGCGTCTTTGTGTGAATCTTTACCTTGGCCTGATCCAATAAAAATCCAGATCATACCGCCAGACTCTAAAACGTCTTACTGAGTCGGAAATGGCTGCGAGATCTATTCCCTGCCTTGCCCAGGCGCTGTCGCTCTCGGCCTGGTTAAATTCAGTGATGACGAGTTGTGGTTTGTAAGTCCGGATGGGATCTTTTTCGTTCAGGTAGTTGTGACGGATCCCTATAGTCGGGGCTTTTGACGCTGAAGCCAGTGTATAGGCCCAGATACCAAGCACCGGTTTTTTTCTGTCAAGTGAAGTTTTCTCCAGATACTTTTGAACGGTCTGTATATCGAAAGTACGCCGCCGCCAGGCCTGGTAAACCAATGTAAGATTCAGGGCAGCAAGGATGAAAACTACCGGAATAATTAATCTTATCGTGGATGGATGGTTTTTTACCAGTAATCCCAGGGAAAGTGATGCTGCAATCCCTGCCGCGGCAATCAGACTCAGAAAATAGCGGGTGGGCAGGTAAATCATGGCAATCTTATGCTGTTCCAGCAGCAGCCATATCAGAGCAAAGATGAGTACAAGGGGAATTGACCTGTTTTTAAATTTACGGAGCAATAATGCATTCAATCCAAACAGTGCAAGCATAGTAACCAGCAACAACGGCCACAAAGCCGGCACAAGGAGGATGTGCCTGAAATTGAAACTGTAAACTTCAATCAGTCCGGGGAGGCTGCTTTTGAACCGTTCGCTGGTTTCATAATTCATGATATGGTCATAAAAATCCCGGTTGGGCAGGTACCAGGCTGCAAGGTAAACCAGCCCTAGCGCAAAGGTGAAGAGCAATGAAATCCGGAACGCTTTGTAATACTCCTTCCGTATGTTTTTATGTTTCCGGGGAACCGACCAGGCCTTGAACAGCAGGGCTCCCGGTACCAGTATCGCGATATAGGCAAACTGAATTTTCACCCCATAAGCCAGAAAACTGAAAAGTACCGCCAGCAGCAACCATCGCAACTTTTTTTGGTGACTGATGAACTCTTCAAACTTTGCCAGGGCAAACATCGTCAGCAGGAACATATTGATGGCAAAGATTTCTCCCATACTGTAATGGCAGAACTGGAAATAATGATACTGCAGGGCAACCAGCAAAAGATAAAAAAGGGCCGGCAACCTTAATTCCCCGGTTGCGGAAAGAATAACAAGAACCCCGATGGTGAGCAGCAGAGCAACCATCCTTCCTACAATAATGTTGGTTCCGGAAATAGAATAAAACGGGAACAGGAGGATCTGTAAAACCGGCGTAATAATAAATCCGTTGTTGTTGTAAAGATAAAAAGTGCCATGATTAATAAAGTCGCGTAACTGGGCGGTGTACAACCCTTCATCGGTCCAGGCTCCCCGGGTGTTGAGACTGACCAGGCTGTCGGGATCGGCATTCAGAAAAGGGAGATGTGTGAGAAGAACCAATACAATCAATACCCGGAATACAGGATTGATCCATTTTTCAGATCTGGAACCAGAAGATTGACTTGTATTTTGTCCTACAGGCATAATAATATTCGAATAAGTTCCGGTTCAATAAAGGTAAAACTATTTTTTCTTTAAAGTACCGAAACGGTAATCAATGCCAAGAAATGGAGACAACATTACTTCATTGAAAACATTGTAATGCCCGGAAGTAAAACCCAGGGAACATCCGGTAGATACATGGAACCTGTTATATATTTGATAATCAACCCCGGGAGAGAGACTGCAAGCCCAAATCAATTTTGTTTGCAGGTCACTTTCCTGGAAATGTGAATTTGTTGTTATAAACCTCACTTCAGTTACTGAGCCATCCAATTGTCCGAAAAATCTCAGATTTTTGATATGAACAGGAAAGTTTATCCTGGTGCCTGTAGTTAATCCCATTGTATCAGATTTATACATAACAAAGTTAATCCAGTAAAGAGTAATAAGGGAGATGTGAATAAACCACCCCAATGTGGGTATCAAAGTGCTTGTTAAATTCAACAAAGACGGAAGGATTTGAACTTAATACCCTGAAATTCTCAGGACAATCTGTTGGTATTGAACCTTAGTTAGCTGTGAAGCGAACTCCGAAAACCGGTTTGGATAGGTAAACTTCCTGCGCCTGCAATTGACCGGGATAGTCTGGCAACATTAATAAATCCCTTAGCATAAACTGTAAAGATATCATAACTATAGCTTGTGCCGGAATTGAAAGATAATTGAAAAAACCGTCAAAACCGGATAGTAAATATCTCAGTTTCAACGGTAAATAGAACAAATTTAATATGAATTTATTTTTGGTCAGACTTATTGCCAGGCCGATTCAAACTGCTTCAAAAAGCGCACATCATTTTCGGAGAACATCCGCAGGTCTTTTACATTGAAAACCAGGTTGGTAATGCGCTCTATCCCCATTCCGAATGCGAAACCAGAATAAACTTCAGGATCTATGTCGCAGTTTTTCAACACATTGGGATTCACCATCCCGCAGCCGAGAATTTCAACCCAGCCGGTATATTTGCAGAAACCACAGCCCTTACCGCCGCAAAGGTTACAGGAAATGTCCATTTCGGCCGAAGGCTCGGTAAAAGGGAAATAGGAGGGTCTCAGCCTGATCCGGGTTTCCGCACTGAACATCTCTTTGGCAAAGTAGAGCATGGTCTGACGCAGGTCGGCAAAACTTACGTTTTTATCAACATAAAGGCCCTCAACCTGGTGAAAAAAGCAATGCGCACGGGCCGAAATGGCTTCGTTGCGGTAAACCCTTCCGGGAAAAATCATCCGGATGGGCGGTTTGGTTTTTGCCATCACCCTTACCTGCACGCTTGAAGTGTGGGTGCGTAACACGATATCCGGATCCTTTTCGATAAAGAAGGTATCCTGCATATCGCGGGCAGGATGTTCCGGGGCAAAATTCAGCGCAGAGAAATTGTGCCAGTCATCCTCAATTTCAGGCCCTTCGGCGATCGTAAATCCGACACGCGAGAAGATTTCGATCATACGGTTACGGATGATCATCAGCGGATGACGTGAACCGGACTCGGTGAAATCAACAGGAAGGGTAAGGTCCTGAACCGGACCGGCCGATGCTTCGTTCCCTTCAAGTTTAACGCGCAGACTGTCGATCTTCTCCTGAACCCTGCCTTTCAGTTCGTTTAATAACACACCCATTTCACGCCGTTCTTCAGCGGCCACATTTTTAAACCCGGAAAACAAATCATTCAGTATCCCTTTTTTACCGGAATATTTTATGCGGAACTGCTCAAGTTCATCCTTGGTTTGGGCTGTAAATAACTCAATTTCAGCCAGGTATTTATTGATCTGATATTTCATTCATTGATGGATTCTGCCACATAGGCGCTAAGACACAAAGCCTGCCTGCCGGCAATCGGTTTCACAAACCGGTTGTGAGACCCGTGCCGATAAATTATTTTATCACAGTAATTTTCATTTTCACTTCCTTTACCGGTTTATCCCCTGGTCCGGTCTGAACGGCAGCAATTTTATCAATTACATCCAGGCCTGCAACCACCTCCCCGAATACAGTATATTCATCGTCGAGGTGGGGGGTTCCTCCGGTTGTCTTGTAAGCCGTCCGTTCTTCAGCGCTAAGCTTTTTATTTGTCTGTTTTTCGAACATATCCAACTGCTGATCTTTCAGGATCTGGCCCTGGACTATATAAAACTGCGATCCTGAAGATGCTTTTTTAGGATTTACCTGATCGGGTTTGCGGGCTGCAGCCAGTGCTCCTTTTTTATGGTAATATTTTGCATTGATTTCGGCCGGTATGGTATATCCGGGATCATTCATCTGGCTCTCTTTTCCTCCTCCCTGAATCATAAAATTCCTGATCACCCGGTGAAAAATGGAACCGTTATACCATCCCTGTTTGATTAGTTTCAGGAAATTATCACGATGTTGGGGAGTTTCGTTATAAAGCACAGCGGTCATATTGCCAAATTCGGTTTCTATCAGAATTTTGGTTTGTTTTTTCGCGGCAGTATGGGCCTTCGGAGCCTGGGCGTAAGAAATGGTGACTGCAAGAATGGTCAGGGCAGCCAGTAAACTCAGTTTTTTCATTGTTGGGATTTTTTTCTGGTAACTATTTTTACATTCATCCGGATATCATTCAGCGGCCGGTCATTTTTGTCGGTTTTTTCTGCGGCAATGGCATCAACAACTTCCATACCACTCTCTACTTCACCGAAGATCGTATACTTCCCGTCAAGTTTGGGTGCACCCCCGATGGTAGTATATATTTTCCGCTGCGCTTCCGTTACTTTAAATTTAGGTACAGCAGCATATTCCTTATCAATCATTTTATTCAGGGTGTCAAGAAGAAATCTGAAATGGAGGGAGTCTTTTTTAGCATCGGGCGAAAAAAACTGATTCCGGAGACTCAGATTTTCTGGCTTGTCCATGATGTTAACAAAAATACGCTGTTTTATTAAAGAATTCTGTTCTTTTTCCAGCATGTCCAATTCCGGTTCTGTAAATTTTTTACCATGGACAATGTAGAACTGGGAGCCCGAAGAGAGCCGTTTCGGATTCACTTTATCCTCTTCCCTGGCTGCGGCCAGAATCCCGCGCCTGTGAAAATGAGATGGTATGATTTCTCCAGGAAGATCATATCCGGGACCACCGTTTCCCAATTCTATGCCAGGCAGTGCATGTTTTGAATCCGGATCGCCACCATGAATCATAAAGCCAGCGATCACCCTGTGAAAAAGGGTACTGTCAAAAAAGCCTTCACCTGCAAGTTTCAGAAAATTGTCGCGGTGCCCGGGTGTATCGTCGTAAAGCTTCAGCGTTATATCTCCTTTGGATGTAGAAACAACAACGAGGGATTCCGGTTCACGGGTTTGGGCCGGAACCATTACCGGTATCAAAGTGAGGAGTAAAAACAGAATGCTTCTGAATGATTTGTAACTGCAGGCCATGCAAGAAATATTTACAGCCTGCAAATTTACAAAAATTCAGCGAACAGCACCAGAAGTGACTGATAATTGGTTTCATCCGCAATCCGGCAGGCAAGTATTTCACTTAACCTGAAATTGTCCAGGTGCAGGGGATTTTTCTTCTCCTTATTGTTTCGGTGTATCTTACATGCCAGGAATGGCCCTGAAACTTTATCCTTTCCTAAAATACCCGGCCCCCTGAATCCGGCTATGTCCTGATCCTTTATAACATCAGATTCACTTCCCTCTGGCCCTGATGAAACAATCCCGGCACAGGGGCTCATACGAATCGGTTTCACCAAGCACCACCAGTTTCTCTTCTGCAGACTTCCTGTGTGAATAATGTGCCAGATTGCCGCACTGCATGCAAATGGCGTGAACTTTTGTTACATACTCGGCGGTTGCCATCAGTGCCGGGATAGGTCCGAATGGTTTGCCTGTGAAGTCCATATCAAGTCCGGCGATAACAACCCGTATTCCACTGTTTGCCAGCTTGTTGCAAACAGAAATCAACTCATCGTCAAAAAACTGGGCTTCGTCAATTCCAACTACATCTACATTGTTTGCATACAGCAATATCTGCGAAGAGGCCTGAACCGGTGTTGATTGGATGGAATTTTCGTTGTGTGAAACAACATTTATGTCATCATAGCGGGTATCGATGGCCGGTTTAAAAATTTCCACACGTTGTTTTGCAATGCGGGCCCTGATCAGCCGTCGGATCAGTTCTTCAGTTTTACCAGAGAACATCGATCCGCAGATAATTTCTATCCAGCCTCGGCGTTGTGAAGGATTAATGGCGCTTTCGAGAAACATTTCTTAATCTTGAACGGATATCTTTACTAATTTTAACCTCTGAAAACAATATCACACCCGGATACAATCTTCGCCTGCCGCAAATAAAGCCTGCAAAATACAAAAATAGCGTCATTCGGCATTCACATTCTTCCGGATTATAAAATTGTTAATAAAATGGACTCTTTAAAATCTGAGGTTTTACTACTTCTTGAGAAACTGGTTACGCGGTATAATGATCTGCCGGACGGGCCGCTTCATCCGCTGGATGCTGATCTGATATTATCATCAATACGGGAATTGTACATAAAAACAGAGGCCTTACGCAATTTCCCTCCGGTTGAAATCAGGGTATCATCAGAACCTTCTCAGGAGATCCATCCATTTCCTGCTCAACCTGAACCCGCACATCATCAACCGGTGGAAATACCGCTCATTATACCCGGTGGGTTTCCACCAGAAGCAGTTCCCCCGGGGCATGAGCCTCAAACCGGATTCAAACCGGTTGGACCAAAACCGGAGAATATCATGCCGGCAACAGAAGCGAAGCCAACGGTTGTAAATGAATTCAATGCTGAAAATGAATTCACCCGCGATTCCGGTCCGACGGCTAATAAATCATTGCCTGGGTCTCTTGATTTATTCGGAACACCAACAATTGCTGATAAGCTTAAAACGGACACACCTTCGCTAAACGATAAAATAACTTCCGGCAAAAACGATCTTTCTCTTGCCGACAGGATACAGTTGAAACCAATAAGTGATTTAAGGGCAGCCATAGGATTAAATGAGAAGTTTCAGTTTATCAATGAATTATTCGAAGGCTCAACTGAGCGGTACACTGAAGCTGTAAATCTGCTGAATTCCTGCGCTGGAAGTGGCGAGGCTGATCAGCTTTATTCAGACCTGAAATCACGTTATAATTGGGACGAGCAGAAACCGGTTATTAAAAAACTTCATGAATTTATTATCCGGCGATATTTATAGTCCTGAAGCCAGCAGGAACAGATTGAAGGGTAAGATCGGCAAGTCCGGGTTGCGTTTTTCAGTTCGTGTGCTGTTCATCGTCTTATTTTATTTTTCCGGAATAGCCCGGGTTATTGCCCAGGATAAAACCTACGCGGAGCAACTTGTTGATACGCTTGCGTCAGAGAGTATGTCAGGCCGCGGTTATGTGAATGATGGCAACCTGATAGCTTCGGATTTTATTGCGGCCGAAATGCAAAAGAATGGATTGAACGCTTTTAATGACGGATATTTTCAACCATTTACTTTACCGATCAACACCTTCCCTGGTAAAGTTGAATTAAAATTAAATGAAAAAACCCTGAAACCAGGTGTTGATTTCATTGTTTCGGCTAACAGCCCTGCAATTGAAGGTGTTTATAAGATTAAAAAGCTGAACCCACGACTGTTCTTACATCCGGATAAGCTCTTCAGGATGAAAAGACGTGACTTTTCTGATGTATTCCTGTTGATTGATAAAACCTCGATTCAGAAAGAACAGTTATCTCTTGCCGATTCTCTTATCCGGACGAATTTCCTTAACTCTGCCGGCATTATTGTAATTTCCGGTAAAGAGCGGCTTCTTTTCAGTGTTTCTTCAGGATTCAAGCAGAAGTCATTTCCTGTTTTTGAGGTTCTGAAATCAGCCATGCCGTCTAAACCAGCGAAAGCCGGCAATTGTATTGAAGCAATATTCCACCCGGCCATGCAGGTCAGGAATGTGATCGGTTTTATTCCAGGCAATGAATTTCCTGATTCGTTTCTGGTAATTACCGCTCATTTGGATCATTTAGGCATGATGGGTAGCGAAGTTATTTTCCCCGGAGCTAACGACAATGCCAGTGGTGTAGCCTTGATGCTTGATCTTGCCAGACATTTTTCACTTCCTGAACACAAACTCCGTTATAGCATTGCCTTTATGGCCTTTTCAGGAGAGGAAACCGGATTAAACGGCTCGGAATTCTATATCAGAAACCCGGTTTTCCCGCTTAGTGAGATTTCATTTCTGATCAACCTCGATATGGTAGGAACCGGTAGTGAAGGAATTACGATTGTGAATGGAAAAACCTTTGTTAAGCAGTTTGAAAGGATTTCAAAAATAAATTCCGACAATGAGTATCTTCTGACTGTTAAACAGCGTGGAGAGAGCTGCAACAGCGACCATTGCCCTTTCTACCGGGAGGGCGTACCTGCAGTTTTTATCTATTCAATGGGGAATGAACACAGGGAATATCATAATATCTATGACAGTGCTGACCGCGTTCCGTTTACTGAATATGAAGATATTTTCAGATTATTACGTGACTTTTTGATCAGTTACCCATAGCTGCGGATTGGAAAGACAGGTGATAAACCCAGTGTCAGGTTAATGAAATAACATGTTTGATCAATGCCAAAACTTTATCTTGTTCCGACCCCTATAGGCAACCTTGAGGATATAACCCTCAGGGCACTTAAGGTGTTGAAGGAAGTGAATGCAATCCTTGCTGAAGATACGCGCAAAACAGGCATTTTACTTAAGCATTTCGGGATCGGGAATAAATTGATTGCCCATCACATGCACAATGAGCATCGGACTGCTGAATCTATCGCTGCGCGCATTGCCTTGGGCGAGTCGGTGGCGTTGGTAACAGATGCTGGTACACCCGGGATTTCCGATCCCGGATTTTTGCTTGTGAGAGCCTGTATTGCCATGGGCGTGGAGGTTGAGAGCCTTCCCGGCCCGACTGCATTTGTCCCGGCGCTTGTAAATTCTGGTTTACCTTGCGACCGGTTTTATTTCGAAGGATTCCTTCCCCATAAAAAAGGGCGGCAAACGAGGTTGAAATTCTTATCAGTACTGCCTTGTACTTTTGTGCTTTATGAATCCCCGTTCCGGTTGGTCAGGTCGCTGGAACAAATGGCAGAAATCTTAGGCCCGGAGAGAAAAGCCTGTGTGTCGCGTGAACTGACAAAACTATATGAAGAAAATCGCCGTGGGACTCTTTCCGGACTTGCGGAATACTATAGTCAGGGTACACCCAAAGGTGAAATTGTGATTGTTGTAGCCGGAATCGGAAACCATGATGACATTACCTCTTCAGCCTCAGACGAATGATGCAGAATCCGTTTTCTGATCTGTAACAAATCTTCCTCTTTTTCGTCCTGATATTATCCCGTTCATTTCCGGACATCTGTTTCTTGAAAACGGACGATGTTCCTTTCTGCATATTTTTTAACAAGCGTAAAATCAGGCCTGTAGAAGTGTGGCACGGGATTGGTTATTAAAGTCATCCGATAGATAAATATAATCATGAATCCTGATTCACCGGTCGTAATGGTTGTTGCAAGGGATGGCTGCAGATCAATGTTTGCAGCTTCTGAGCACAGTTTATTGCGTGAAGAGATCAGCCGGAGGATCACTTTTCCTGATTTTGCCAGGGATTTTTATCTTGAGGGTGTTGTCAATGTTAAGATTTCAACCAATAACCTTGGTCAGGTTTCGGTTTATAACAGTACAGGAACCCATCCGGGCCTGCTCCGCTATGTCATAGAATGCCTGAACAGAATGACTCTCATGGCTGATGATTCAAAAGAACGTCAGTACATGCTCATGCTGAAGTTTATTCTGTACTAAAGAAACCAAAAAATCAGATCAGGAAATTGTTCCCACAGCATTTTCTGAACTGTAACATATCAATGATTTGTGCAGATATGTTTTCTCGTGTGTGTGAGATAAAAGTCCTGCCCGGCAGGACTTTTTATTATAAATTCGCATGAAATATTATCCTGATGTATACCTATCAATACCCAAGACCGGCAGTTACCGTGGATGCAATTGTTTTCAGAGAATCAATGAATGAAACAGAGGTTCTGCTGATAAAACGTGGGAATCCGCCATTTGAAGGTATGTGGGCTGTTCCTGGGGGATTTCTTGATATGAGTGAAACCCCGGAGAGGGCAGCTTTACGGGAACTGCAGGAAGAGACCGGAATCGCGGGCATTGAACTTTTTCAATACCACACCTATGGTGCGGTGAGCCGGGACCCACGCCACCGGACGATCTCCATTGCTTATGCTGGTATGATCCTTGATAATTTTCAAGTGGCAAAAGGAGCTGACGATGCGATAGAAGCCGGTTGGTTTCAGATTAAAAAATTACCACCCCTTGCTTTTGATCACAAAGAAGTTGTTGCAGATGCAGTGATATTCGGGATGTCTAAAGGGTGGTTTTGAAATTAAAGCATGTTCATGTTTTGTTCTCTGCAGTGTGATTAACCACCCCGGAGTTATTACATCTCTTTCATTATCGCTTTTATAATATTGTCGGTCCCCTCCGCTATCTGCAGAATGTCAGCATCAAGCATATAACAGGGAGTAGTAAATACCGGTCGATGCGGATCTCTGACCACATCTCCGTGACCGGTACTGATGTGAATGGCTCCCATTTTTTCGATGCTTTCCGCATCCACGGGATCTGCACCTAATGTAACTTCAACATTACCCAGCGTTTTAGCGATCAGAACCGGCGAAATGCACATAGCCCCGATGGGTTTTTTAAGACTCGCCATATCCTTGATTGCCCTCCCGACTGCTTCATCAACACTACATTCGGATCCTTCAAATGCGAAAGTGCACAGGTTTTTGGCTACACCAAAACCGCCGGGAAAGACTAAAGCATCGTATTCACGGGCGTTGAAAGCACTCAAAGCTTTAATTCTGCCACGGGCAATGCGGGCTGATTCAACCAACACATTGCGCGTCTCAGGCATTTCTTTTCCGGTCAGATGGTTAACAACATGGTGCTGGGGAATATCGGGAGCAAAAATCTCATATTCAGCTCCGTTTTTCTTAATGGCCAGTAATGTAAGGGTGGCTTCATGAATTTCGGCTCCGTCAAAAACCCCATTGCCGGCAAGAATAACAGCAAATTTTTTCATATTGTTGAATTTTAGTGTTTTTCAAAAAAGGGTATATTGTCATTAATGATTGTTTCAGACTTTACCAAAATTAATCAAATTAGCAAGCATGAAAGATTACAGCCACAAAAATTGTTAATTTTATCAAATATTCGTAAATCATGTGCGGACGATTTTCACTTACGACAGAAGAGCAGCAACTGAATGAGTTTTTCAGGCTGGCCGGAGGTACTGAACCTTATGTTCCGCGATACAATGGGGCACCCACCCAGAATCTAGCAGTTATCACTGCAATGGAACCCCACAGGATTCAATATTTCAGGTGGGGCCTGGTTCCATTCTGGTCAAAAGAATTTCCCCGATCAACCCCGGTAATCAATGCACGGGCAGAAAGCCTTAATGAGAAACCCATGTTCAGGCAAGCTTTCAGAAAACGGCGTTGCCTGATACCTGCCGACGGGTTTTATGAATGGACCCGTTCCGAAAAAAAACAACCTTTCCGATTTGTAATGACCGGTGAAACACCTTTTGCCATGGCCGGACTATGGGACGAATGGAGCCATGAACCAGGGAAACATATTTATTCGTTTGCAATTATCACAACCTCGCCCAACAAGCTGATGGAACCGATCCATAACCGGATGCCTGTGATATTGTTGAAGGAAAATTACGATGAATGGCTGTCCGGCGATAATGAATATAATCTGTCTGAAATGTTAAGACCTTTTCCGGATAACGGTATGAAGGTATATAAAGTAAGCGATAGGGTTAATTCGGTCAATTCAGATGGGCCTGAACTCATCAGACCACTGGTAAACCAGGATTTGTTCTCAAATGAATAGTTTTGGACCTGATTCGAATACTGAATGTATAAACCGGTATTATTACGGCACATGTTTTGCGCTTGAATTTTCAAAATCGTAACAGGGATGAAACTAAAACTGCCTGCACTGCTCTTTATCTTACTTCCTTTTGTATTGTTTTCATGCAAAAAGTATGAAGATTACCCGCCTGAACCAACAATTCAATTCATGGATTTTATATTGCTCCCTGACGATCAGGGTATTGATCAGCGGGGTGTACTCCGTTTATCCTTTGCAGATGGCGATGGGAACATCGGCCTGTATGATTATGATACACTACCACCTTACGATTATAACCTTTTCGTAAAGTATTTTGAGCGTCAGAACGGTGTATTCAGGGAAATATTCCTTATAACCTCAGATATTATCAACGATACCACCATTGTTTACGATACAGCTAACTTCAATGGCCGGATCCCGATATTAACACCCGCCGGTAAAAACAAAGCCATCAGTGGTGAAATTGAAGATACCCTGTTCGTGAATAACCCATTATCAGCCTTTGATACCATCATGTTTGAAGCCTATATTCTGGACCGGGAATTGAATAAAAGCAATATAATCCAAACGCCTCCCATCATCATCAAAAAACACTAGGCATGAAACCGGTCTTCATTACTTTAGTGGCTTTATTGTCTGGCTTGTCCACTGCACTGATAGCCCAGACAAAACAAATCAACAGTTTTGACGAGTTGATAACAGCGGTGAAATGCGGAGGCCAGGTCAGAATGGTTATTCACTACTCAAAATGCGAATTGATTGCTGACAACGAGAAGCAGGAAAAGGTTCCTGATGCCATCGGAGGAATGACGCTGGATATTTTTGAGTATTTTGCACCCAACAGTGTTAAAAATAAAGAAGCGTTCCTGGTCGCCTCCGAATCAAAGCTTATTCAGAATCCCAAAGGGGAAGATTATGTTTTCAATTATGTAAAAGTGAGGTTGAATGCTGACGGGAAAGTAAAAATCACAGCCCGATATCTAAAACCGGAGACGTTTAAAGTACTGATGGATGAGAATTTCTTTGGATTTATCAACGATGGGAAAAATGAGGGTGGTGTTTTTCTTTATATAAATGAGTAAAAGAAACAGATTTATCCGTGGTTTGATGAAAAATATTTTGCTTTCCGGGGGAAGCCTTTTTCTGGTTCTCTGCCTGCTGGCATTTACATCACTTCCCTTTTGGGCATACTACCGGCTTGCGACATCCGAAGGTGAAATTACAGAAGCCCCGGAAATAATCGTGATGCTGGCGGGGGCCGGTATCCCAAGTGAAAACGGATTGATCAGGGCTTATTATACTGCCAGGCTTGCACAGGAATGCCCAGATGCCATTATATTTATAGCTGTACCCGGAAAATTGTCTGACAGTCTGGGCGATCCTTCGCAGATATCCGCTGAGTTGGTTTTCCGTGGTGTGAATCCTGAAAAAGTGTACTTTGCCAATATAGGTAAAAATACCAGGGGGCAGGCTCAGGAGATCTCAAAAAAGGTTCAGCCCAACCAACTTTCACGGCCTCTGACCATTGTAACATCACCGGAGCATATGAAACGGGCCGTTATGAGTTTCCGCAAATGCGGCTTTACCAATGTAAGCGGCTTTCCTGCGTTTGAATCTTCACTTACCTCTGACCTGACGTTTAATGATCAGGATCTTGAAGGAAACGAACTGGCTCCACCCATTGGAAAAAATCTTCAGGTACGGTACCAGTTCTGGAACCACCTGAAATATGAGGTCATTGTGATCAGAGAGTATTTTGCCCTGACCTATTACAAAATCAGGGGCTGGATTTGAAAAACTTAGTCCTTCATTCTTCTGTTGGCAGCCTTGCTCAAACAATAGAACAATGGCATTGAGAACATTTTAACGATACGTTACGCAAGACTGCAGCATTTTTCTTCACAACACAGATCCTTCTGCCAGGGTAATCGATCAGTGATTTTTAGTTTTCCACACAGTGTTGTTTGCTGTTAACCGTACTACGTTAATCAGTATTTTTGCGCTGATACTCATGACTGGCGGAAGCCAATGGCGAACAGAACTCTATCTTCCCGTAAACAAACAGTTATAGCCATATTTTTGGTTATTGGATTCATCTATCTGGTGCGGTTATTTTACATCCAGGTGATCGATAAAAGTTATACTCTTTCTGCGAATAACAATGTTCTGCGGTATGTAACCCAATACCCTGCCCGTGGATTAATTTATGATCGTAACGGAAAGCTCCTTGTATATAATGAAGCTGTTTATGACCTGATGGTAACACCAATGCAGGTAAAAGAGATTGATACTGCTGAGTTTTGCAAACTTCTTGAGATTACCATCGAAGGATTTACCGAACGGATGGAGAAAGCCGGCAGATATTCGAAATATAAGCCCAGTCTTTTTGAAAAACAGATATCAAAGGAAACCTACGGTTACATTGAAGAAAAAATGTACCGTTTTCCTGGATTTTTCGTTCAGCCACGTACCTTAAGATACTATCCAACGCCAATGGGTGCGCACCTCTTTGGGTATGTTGGTGAAGTTACCCAGGGATTGATTGATAAGAATCCATATTACAAATCGGGGGATTATATAGGTATAAGTGGTATAGAAAAATCATATGAAGAGACTCTCCGTGGAATTAAAGGAATGAAAATCAAGATGGTAGATGTACATAACCGGGAGGTAGGAAGCTTTCAGGATGGCAGATTTGATTCAGCAGCCATTATGGGTCAGGATCTCTACCTTTCGATTGATGCTGATCTGCAGGAGTATGGTGAAAGGCTGATGCAAGGTAAGATGGGAAGTGTCGTGGCCATAGAACCATCAACCGGAGAAATTCTCGCCTTCCTCTCCAGTCCGGCCTATGATCCCAATCTGCTGGTTGGAAGGGTAAGGAGTAAAAACTTCAAATTACTGTCCGAAGATCAGATTAAACCATTGTTAAACAGGGCTATGGCAGGTACTTATCCTCCCGGTTCAACATTTAAAATGGTGAATGATCTGGTTGGACTTCAGGAAGGCACCCTGGATCTTGGGACACGCTATACCTGCCAGGGGAAAACATCCTCACCCATCAGGTGCACCCATACACACCAATCGCCTCTGGATGTTCTTGTTGCAATTAACCAATCATGCAACCCATTTCACTGGCAGGTTTTCCGTTCAATAATCACAAACGGCGGGCATGGGGGCATTCGGAACAATTACGTCAGCTGGCGCAATCATGTGATGAGCCTCGGATTTGGTCAGAAACTCGGGACAGACTTACAGTTTGAACTTTCGGGAAACATTCCTTCTGCAGAAAAATATGATGCCATTTATGGAAAAGGCCATTGGAATGCGTTGACAATACGCTCATTATCAATTGGTCAGGGCGAAATACTTGTAACACCCCTTCAATTGGCGAATTATGCTGTGGTGATGGCCAACCGCGGCTTTTACATTGTACCCCATGTTGTAAAATCAGTTGGCGAAAAAGGGAAAAAATCAGCAGAGTTTAGAAAAGTTGTTTCAACAATTGATCCTGCTCATTTCGAAGTTGCCGTTGAAGGAATGCGTCAGGTTGCCACCTTGGGAACTGCACGGTGGTACCAGATTGATAGTGTAACCATGTGCGGGAAGACCGGGACTGCCGAAAACCCGCATGGGGATGACCATTCTCTTTTTATAGCCTTTGCACCGGCGGACAATCCTAAGATTGCCATTGCGGTTATTGTTGAAAATGCTGGTTTCGGATCAACGACCGCACTGCCGATTGCTTCACTTATGATCGAAAAGTTCATTAAAGGAAAAGTCCTGCGTAAGGATGTAGAAGAAGACATGTTGAATAAAAAAATGTACTGACCTGTGCGGGAGCGGAAAAACATATTCAGCAACGTTGACCTTACCCTCATCATATTGTACCTGGTTATGGTACTGCTGGGATGGGTGAATATCTATGCTGCTGTTTACAATGAAGAGTTCTCCAGTATTATTGATATTACGCAAAGTTATGGGAAGCAGATGATATGGATCGCATCTTCCTTGTTCCTGGCGTTGGTAATATTACTTACAGATGCAAGGTTCTTTAGTACTTTTTCTTATTTTATCTATGGATTTACCATTTTTCTTCTGATCGTAGTATTGGCTGTTGGCACCGAAATTTCCGGATCAAAATCATGGTTTGGTGTTGGGGGATTTGGTATACAGCCTGCCGAGTTTGCTAAATTTGCAACCAATCTGGCACTGGCAAGGTTTTTCAGTGCACAGCACATTAACATCAAAGACCTTCGCATCAGATTAATGCCCATGCTGCTGATGGGCATCCCTGCCATCTTGATTCTTCTGCAAAATGATACAGGTTCTGCTCTTGTGTATAGTTCCTTTATACTTGTTCTATACCGGATGGGCTTATCAGGTAACTTTTTGCTGGCAGGTGCTCTCGTAGTGGTTATAGCTCTATCAACACTAATGGTGGGGACTATTTATGTTATGATTCTGCTGGGTATTATGGCAGCCATCCTTTTCTTTTTCATGAAAAGAACCCGCCGCAACATTGTTAACCTGATTGCCCTGTTGTTACTCGGTATCGGATTTACCTATTCTGTTGAATATGGTGTTGATCATTTTCTCGGTGAACATCAGAAAACGAGGATCAATGTTCTTCTTGGAAAGGAACTTGACCTGAAAGGAGCGGGTTATAATGTAAATCAGTCAAAAATTGCCATTGGTTCCGGTGGTTTTCTGGGGAAGGGATTTCTGAACGGGACGCAGACAAAATATAATTTTGTTCCGGAACAGAGTACCGATTTTATTTTCTGTACAGTTGGCGAGGAGTGGGGTTTTCTTGGGTCATTGGTAGTTGTATCATTATTTATTGCTATGTTGGTGCGAATCATTCTGCTAGCCGAACGACAGCGGTCAGAATTCAGCAGAGTGTATGGTTATGGAGTAGCATCTGTATTATTTTTTCATTTTATGATCAACGTCGGTATGACTATAGGGCTTGTTCCGGTAATAGGCATTCCATTACCTTTCTTTAGTTACGGAGGGTCCTCATTGTGGGCTTTCACCATACTTCTTTTCATATTTATCAAGCAGGATGCAAACAGGAATGCTTTGCTTTAAGCTGAATTCGCCAACACCTCAGAATCTAATAGTGTTTTAAATGAAAGAGCCCATTCTCAGGATTGAAAATCTTTCGGTTTCGTTTCGTGACGGAACCGGATGGATCAGGGCGGTTAATAATGTTTCCTTCGATCTCAGACCAGGTCAATCCCTGGGAATTGTTGGTGAAAGTGGGTCCGGAAAATCGGTCACATCCCTTTCCGTCATGAGATTGCTTCCAGCTACGGGAAGCAGAATTGATAGCGGAAAGATTATTTTCTCCGGAGAAGGAGGTATTGGCATTGGCATCAACGATATCGGGGAGGCTGCAATGAGAAAGCTTCGGGGAAGCCGTATTGCAATGATTTTTCAGGAACCAATGACATCGTTAAACCCGGTAATGAGATGCGGAAAACAATTAACAGAATCAATTCGTTTGCATCTGGGGTACGATAAGAAAAAAGCCAGGGAACATGTGCTTTCACTTTTTAGCGAAGTTCTTCTGCCAGATCCGCCCGGTGTTTATAACTCTTATCCACATCAGCTTTCCGGAGGGCAAAAGCAGCGGGTTATGATTGCCATGGCCATAGCATGCAAACCAGACATTCTTATTGCTGATGAACCCACCACCGCTCTGGATGTTACAGTTCAGAAAGCCATTCTTACAATGCTAAGATCTCTCAGGGAGAAGTATGGAATGAGTCTGATTTTCATCAGTCACGACCTTGGCGTGATTGCTGAAGTGACCGATCGTGTGTTGGTAATGAAACATGGAGAAATTGTTGAACAGGGATCTGTCGAAGATATTTTTTCAAACCCCGTCCACCCATACACCCGAGGATTGCTGGCCTGCAGACCACCGCTTGGAAAACGGCTTAAAAAGTTACCAGTTGTCAGTGATTTTATCGGGACAACAGGAAGTCCGCCGGCTGATCATTCAAATTTGTTTAAAGAAGTATCAAAAGAAGAGCGGATCAGAGAACATCATAAATTGTATTCAGGAGCGCCCTTATTGGAAGTAAAGGATCTTTCAGTCTATTATCCATTGCCAAAATCCATTTTTGAACGACACAGGAACTACTATAAGGCGGTAGACCAGATCAGTTTTAATGTCTATAAAGGAGAGACGCTTGGTTTGGTAGGTGAATCCGGTTGTGGAAAAACAACAATGAGCAGGGCGATCCTACGGTTGATAGAACCAACTTCCGGTGAATTGGCCTTTGATGGGATAGGGCTGAGAAATTTGCCGAAAGAAGGACTCAGAAACATACGCAAGCGAATGCAGATTATTTTCCAGGATCCCTATTCTTCATTGAACCCGAGAATTACTGCCGGCCAGGCTATTATGGAACCTATGCAGGCTTATCATATGTTCAATGGTGATAAACAGAGAAGAGATAAAGTTATGGATTTACTTGGAAGGGTAAGTCTCAATCCGGAGCATTTTGAACGCTATCCGCACCAGTTTTCGGGAGGGCAAAGGCAAAGAATCTGTATTGCCAGAGCACTTGCTCTGGACCCCGATTTTATTATTTGTGACGAATCGGTATCTGCACTTGATGTTTCAGTTCAGGCTCAGGTGCTAAACCTGTTAAATGATCTCAAAAAATCTTTTGGATTTACCTATATCTTTATTTCACACGATCTTTCGGTCGTGCGGTTTATGTCAGACAGGATGATGGTAATGAAGAATGGAAAACTTGTTGAATCCGGAGAAGCAGATGCATTATATGAAAATCCATCCGAAGAATATACCCGTGAACTAATAGCTGCTATTCCAGGAACTGGTTTTACGCCAACACGTTTATAACCTCTTCTGCCTTGAATGGTTTGCTGATATAGCCATCCATACCAACAGCATAGCATCTTTCGCTTTCATCGGTAATGGAACTGGCTGTCATAGCATAAATTTTGACTTTCTTTTTGCGTTTTTCCGATAGCTCGATTTCACGAATCTGAATGGTAGCCTCAAAGCCATCCAGTTCAGGCATATGTAAATCCATAAGCACCAGATCATAATCATAGTGCAGGAATTTTTCCACAGCGATTTTTCCGTTGTCGGCTATATCAATACTTTGATCATATTTTTTCAGCATGAGCAACGCAACTTTCTGATTAATTGCATTATCCTCTGCTAAAAGGATTCTTTTTTTTCCCGAGTCCATATATACCCCCGTATATTTAGTAGTTACTCTCGTCTTGTTTTAGCTAGAAAATTAGTTCAGTTCAGGAACAGGTTTTCCGGGCATTCATAGGTTTATCATACAATTGCAAAAAAGTAATCCGGTTATTCGTCAATTTTCCGGGATATTTATTTAATTTTCTGAGAACACAGCTCCGGAACATTGGTTTACAGACTACCCATTGCTGTATTTTTATACCTTTACATGGTAAAAATTTTATAATGGCAAAGAAGAAACTGTCAAAAAAGGCCTCTGCCAATACCGGGCCGGTGTTTAACCTTATAGAGGCACTTTTTATTGCCAATCCTTTTAAGGCGTTTAATTACCGGCAGGTGTCAAAACTTCTCGGGATCACTGATAATGTGAGCAAAGCGCTTGTTAACAAAGCGCTTGAATCAATGGCAAAATCAGGGATGATCCTTGAACTTAACAGGGGAAAGTTTAAATATAACCCTGACCTCCTGGCTGATAAGATTCTGCAATCTACAGTTACCGGCATTGTAGACATGAAACAGACAGGGAAAGCCTATGTGGCTGTTTCTGAGCTTGATGAGGATATTTTCATTGCTGCCAATAATACCGGCCATGCCCTTAATGGTGATAAAGTCAAAGTGCATCTGTTTCCGATGCGTAAAGGGAGGAAAACGGAAGGGCAAATCGTTGAAGTGCTGGAAAGATCGAAATCCACATTTGTCGGGACCGTGCAGCTGACAGGGAAATTTGCATTTCTGGTACCTGATGATACCAGCATTCCGGTAGATATTTTTATTCCGAATGAATCTCTCAACAAGGCGAGAAACGGACAAAAAGCGATAGCAAAAATGACCGACTGGCCTGAGCATTCAAAAAATCCTTTCGGAGAGATCGTACAGGTGCTGGGCGATCCCGGGGACAATGATGTTGAGATGAATTCCATTCTGGCAACATTTGATTTCCCTTTGCAGTTTAAGCCTCAGACACTAAAAGAAGCTGAAAGGATACCTGCCGGGATATCAGATGAGGAAATAGATTCAAGACGTGATTTCAGACAGGTGTGGACCTGTACCATTGATCCACCGGATGCAAAGGATTTTGATGATGCTTTGTCACTCAAGAAGCTTGAAAGTGGGGAATGGGAAATCGGCGTTCACATAGCCGATGTTTCTCACTATGTGAAACCGGACACAGCCATAGACCGTGAAGCCTACGAAAGAGGGACTTCTGTTTACCTTGTCGACAGAACTATTCCTATGTTACCGGAAAAGCTGTCGAATATGGTCTGCTCTCTCCGTCCGGATGAGGATAAACTTTGCTTTTCTGCAGTTTTTAATATGGATGATAGCGGCAGGATCAGTGGCGAGTGGTACGGGAAAACAATCATAAGAAGCAATCGACGTTACAGCTATGAGGAAGTTCAGGTTATAATTGAAGGTGCTTACGGGGATTTCAGGGATGAACTGATGATCCTTAACGGGCTTGCCACCCACCTGAGGGAAGAAAGGTTCAGGAAGGGTTCTATTGCATTTCACAGTCAGGAGGTAAAGTTTGTCCTTGATGAAAAGGGTAAGCCGATCGACACCTACATCAAGGAACAGAAGGAAGCCAATATGCTGATTGAAGACTTCATGCTGCTGGCCAATCGTAAAGTTGCGGAAAAGATTGGCAGAAAGACCGGTGAGCAAAAACCCGGAACTTTTGTTTACAGGATACATGATGAACCCAATCCCGACAAGCTGCAGAAATTCTCAGAGTTCCTGTCTAAACTTGGTTATAAGATGAGTCTTGGTTCCCGTAAAGGACTTGCAAAATCTTTCAATCAGCTTTTCGAACAGATTGCAGGAAAAGGTGAAGAAAATATGATTGAATCAATCGCTATACGTACTATGGCCAAGGCAGTATATTCAACGGTAAATATCGGGCACTATGGGCTGGCATTCCAGCATTATACCCATTTCACTTCTCCAATCCGCCGTTATCCTGACCTAATGGTACACCGGTTGCTGGAAAGGTATATGCAGGGCAAACCTTCCGTCAATAGGGATGAATTTGAAACATATTGTCAGCACAGTTCTGATATGGAACGTAAAGCAGTTGAAGCAGAAAGGGCTTCTGTCAAGTACAAACAGGCGGAATTTTTGCAGGATAAAATCGGACAATCCTTTGACGGACTTATTTCAGGTATCAGTAAATGGGGTATATTTGTTGAACTCGAAGGGAGCAAATGTGAAGGTATGATTTCACTTAAATACCTTGACGACGATTTTTACTACCTAGACGATGATAACTACCGCGTAATCGGACAGCACTACGGCCGCGAATTTAAACTGGGCGCTCCTTTGAAAATAAAAGTGAAACGAGTAGATTTACAACGTAAACAGATGGATTTTGTTCTTGATGACGGACCTTCTGGCAAAGCGTTCAGGTTGAAGTAATTTGGAAATTGTCAGGTAGAATGGAAAACTTTACAGCATATAATCCCACCACACTGCATTTCGGGAGAAATGTTCTGAATCAGCTTGGCATCACCATTAACAGGTTTGGTAAGAAGGTTTTACTGGTATATGGTAAAAACTCTGTAAAAAGCAATGGACTTTATGATGTAATAAAGCAGCAGCTTGATTCTATTGGTGCTGAGGTTTATGAATACAGTGGAATAAAGTCGAACCCGGTGGTTCAGGATGTTGATGCCGCAGCAGCTATAGGACGTGAGTATGCTGTAGATGTTATTCTTGCAGTGGGTGGTGGCAGTGTTATTGACTCTGCTAAAATCATTTCCATCGCGATTCCGGTTGAAGCTCCTGCATGGGGCTTTTTTGAACGTAGGATGATTCCCCGTACGGCAATTCCACTTGTTGCAGTGTTGACACTGGCGGCAACCGGAACCGAAATGAACCAGTTTGCAGTGTTGACCAATCATGAAACTGAAAATAAAAATGGTTTTGGCAGCCCGCTTTTATATCCCAGACACTCTTTCCTTGATCCACAGCTAACGATAACAGTACCAGCCGACTATACAGCATATGGTATTGCCGACCTGGTTGCCCATTGCCTTGAGGCCTATTTTGGAAAAGGAGAAGATGCCACGCTATCTGACCGGTTTGTCTTTTCGATCATCAAAGAAGCCATGGATTATGGCCCCTCTCTGATGAATGATTTGTCGAATTATGAGCTTCGGGCTAAAATCATGTTTGCAGCCACTATGGCACTGAACGGGATGACGATGCATGGAAGAGTATCCGGAGATTGGGGTGTACATAGTATAGGACACTTGTTGTCGCTGCTTTATGATGTTCCGCATGGAGCATCTCTTACCATCGTATACCCTGCCTGGCTGCGGTTACAGCGGGATAATCTTGCTCAACGGATCAGGTTTCTGGGAAAGAATCTTTTTAATACAGAAGATGTTGATATGACTATTGACCGGCTTGAAGGTTTTTTCCGGATTCTTGGCTGCCCGGTCCGTTTAAGTGAAGCAATACCCGATAAAGTGAATCAGGATGAAATATTCCGGGTGATGGTGCACAACAGAGCTGCAACATTTGTACATAAGCTCAGTCAGGATGATTATTTAAAAGTTATAAAATTGATGGTTTAACTTATTAAGAGATATTTCCATTATGCCGGAAAACCGCCAAAGAAACAGGAACTTCCTTCGAAAACTGGGAGACCATATTATTTATATCCTGACAGGAGAAAGGCCGAGGCGACATCATAGTCAAAGGATTCGAATAAGACCTGAATTTCGGGAAACAACGGACAACAGGCCTGTTCAGATTAGCCCAGGTGCGAGACGCAGTAAAAAAAAATCAATGTTTAGCAGGATTTTTAATAATCTCATCAATCCTGAACCAAAGAAGTCAGTAAAAAATTATCCAACTGGCGTCAGAAAAGATCTTCCACCAGAAAGGACTGCTATTGACAAAAATATAATGCCGGATCCGAATTCTTTCCCATCTGAAAAACCTTCCCAGGATAGAATAAGTGAGCGGAATCCAATCAAACGGCCAAAACCCCCTAAAAAAAAGTCCTTTTTAAAACAACTTTTCGGAAGTAGAAAAAAGGAAAGAAAAATCGGGAGTTCCCGACAGGATTTTATTGATGACCTGAAAATGATACTACCCGGAGAAGGCTATGCAATGCTTAATTCTCTTGGCTTTTATATGTTATCATACCTGACAGTCTACCTGATTTATCAGTTTACTGAGATGTTGGTCGCCTCAAATTTCAATATTGATTCTGTTCTGTATTATTATGAAATATACTTCCCGATAGGTAACGCCAGTTCACTTTGGTCACGATTTAATATAATTGTCATTACACTGGCCAGCCCCTTTGTTTCGGTTGTTGTTTCCCTGATCTTATTGAGGGCTGTTCTGATGCGTGAAAAGCTGAATCCACAGTTGCGGCTCTTCTTATTGTGGGCGGCTTTTCATGGATCAACTCATTTTCTTGGCGCTTTTGTAGCTGGAATTGCTACCAGCCAGGGGTTTGGTTATGTCGCCAACTGGTTATATATGAATGTGTTTTTCAGGATTCTGATTTCCCTGATATTCCTGTTCCTTTTAACTGTGACCGGATATTACAGCGCTGTTTTTGCACTTGAAACTTTACCTGCCGGTGTGAGGCAACAGCGCTGGAGACTAAGTCTTGCCCTGGGTGCAAGGTTTATCATTCCCTGGATTATCGGCGGTTTGATTATCGTTGTGATTAAGTATCCCAATGCCATACCACAGCATTCCAATATTATGGTTTATGATGCAATTATTATTGCATCCATGGGATTTATGCTTCTGCCAGCCTTTTTTAACAATAAAGCAAAACCCAGAAGTCTGGCTGAAAGACCCAGCAGACATAAAAGACCTCCGGGATTGATTATTTTTACACTGGCAGTTATAGCAATGATATTGTTTAGATTAGCTTTTGAAAGAGGGATTCATTTTGTTATCAGCTTCAGTTTCGATGTTGGGTTTTACCGTTGATCAGTAATAAGGCATGATTGCATTTATCGCAATCATAAAGAAGGATAATTTATATCACCATTCCAACTCCTACAGTGTTGTTGGTTGCTTCATCAATAATAATCAAGGCTCCGGTTCTTCTGTTCTTCTTGTAAGGGTCTACAAACAGTGTTTTGGTGGTCCGGATACTGACATGTGCGATATCGTTCAATCCTATATTATTATCGCCTTCGATTCGTTCAAGGTTATTTACATTTACTTTATATTTTACCTCTTTTATTATGCACCGTACTTCTCTGGTTGTATGTTTCACAGCATATTTGCCATTAACCTGCAGCGGCTTTTCGTTCATCCAGCAAATCATAATATCAATATCCTGGGTTATCTGAGGCAAATTGTCCTCTTTAACCAGCATATCGCCGCGACTGATATCTATGTCATGATCAAGGGTTATGGTCACTGACATAGGAGCAAAAGCGCTTTCAACGCTGTTTTTATATACTTCAACCGACCGTATGGTGCTTTTAAGTAATGAAGGAAGAACAACTACTTTATCCCCTGCCATAAATACACCCCCGGCAACCCTTCCGGCATAACCGCGGTAATCATGGAATTCATCAGACATAGGTCTGATAACATATTGGACCGGGAAACGAGAGTCTGTCAGGTTATTGTCATTCCCAATCTCAATCCCTTCCAGAACCTGTCTCAGGGTTCCCCCGTTATACCAGGGCATATTTACAGAGGCATCTACAACATTGTCCCCATGTAATGCACTGATTGGGACATATAGGACATCGCGAATATCAAGCAAGTTCGAAAACTCATTAAAATCTCCCTGAATCTTATTAAACGTATCAGGACTGTAACCGACCAGGTCCATTTTGTTTATGCAGACAATAACATGGGGAATTCTTAGCAACGAAGCAATATAGGAATGACGGCATGTTTGCTCGGTTACACCATTTCGGGCATCAATCAGAATGATGGCTGCATTTGCCGTGGAGGCACCGGTGACCATGTTTCTTGTATACTGAATATGACCCGGCGTATCTGCAATGATAAACTTTCGTTTTGGTGTGGCGAAGTAACGGTAAGCAACATCAATGGTAATACCCTGTTCACGTTCCGCCCTCAATCCATCGGTAAGTAAAGCGAGATCAACTTGTTCATTTCCTCTTCTGATACTGGCCCTTTTAACAGCTTCAAGCTGATCTTCAAATATTGATTTACTGTCATAAAGAAGACGGCCAATCAACGTGCTTTTTCCATCATCCACGCTTCCCGCTGTCGTGAAACGCAACAATTCCATATCAAGGTATCCTTTAGTTGAAAAATCGCTCATGATCTGTAATTAGTATTAGCAATGATATAGAATAATTTTCAGTGTATGCCGGTGAAAAATCAGAAGTATCCTTCCTTTTTCCGGTCTTCCATAGCTGCTTCAGAACGCTGGTCATCTGCTCTTCCACCTCTTTCAGTAATTCTTGTAGCCGCAATTTCCTGAATGATATCTTCAAGGCTGTTTGCTGTTGAAAGGGTAAGCCCGGTGCAGGAAACATCGCCGATTGTACGGCACCTCACAGTTTTGGTTTCATAGAATTCACCTTCTTTCAGCATCATAAAAGGAGCCCTGGCCATCCACTGCCCGTCACGGAAGAAAACTTCACGCTGATGAGTGAAATAGAGGTTCGGAAGTTCGATGTTCTCTCTCATGATATATTGCCATACATCCATCTCAGTCCAGTTACTGATGGGGAAAACCCTGAAATGTTCACCATGATTTTTACGGCCATTGAAAACATTCCAAAGTTCCGGCCGTTGATTTTTCGGATCCCATTGGCCAAATTCATCCCGATGTGAAAAGAAGCGTTCTTTGGCACGGGCTTTTTCTTCATCGCGGCGCCCTCCACCCATGGCAGCATCAAATTTATATTTTTCAATCGTGTCGAGTAAAGTGGTTGTCTGTAAAAGGTTTCTACTCGCGGTAGGTCCCTTTTCTTCAACAACGCGACCCTTATCAATACTTTCCTGAACAGAACCTACAATTAAACGGGCACCAAATTTTTGCACAAGTTCATCTCTGTAAACAATTGTTTCAGCGAAATTGTGGCCGGTATCGATGTGAAGAAGGGGGAAAGGCAGTTTGGCCGGATAGAATGCCTTAACTGCTAAGTAAGTCATGACAATTGAATCCTTTCCTCCTGAAAATAGCAAAACAGGGCGCTCAAACTGTGCAGCAACTTCCCTTATCACATAAATCGATTCATATTCAAGTTCCTCCAGGTGGGTCAGGATATATTTATCTCTCATTTAATGACGCGGATTAATGGTAAAATGTATTCTAACAATTCATTAACACTTTGGTCAGGATTAAAACCTGAAGTATTTATTTCGAAATCTGCATGAACAGGGATCTCAAAAGGGGCGCTGACACCGGTAAAATCATTTATTTCACCGTTTCTTGCCTTTTTGTACATCCCTTTAACATCGCGTTCTTCGCAAATATTTAAAGGAGCATTGACAAAAACACCGGTAAAAATGTCCCGGCCTATTATCTCCATAGCCATAGAGCGTAACTTCTCAGTTGGTGTGATGAAAGCATTGATGGTTATAATTCCGCTTTCAGCAAACAATTTTGATATTTCAGAGATGCGCCGGATGTTTTCATTGCGGTCTGCTTCACTGAATCCAAGGTCACTGCAGATCCCTTTCCGCGTTACATCCCCATCAAGCATCCGAACACGAAAACCTTGGTTTACCAGTTTCTGTTCCAGGCCCAGCCCGATGGTAGTTTTACCTGAGCATGGCAGTCCCGATAGCCAGATTACCCTGGCCCGCTGACCCAGTCTTTCATCCAACGACCTGATGTAATTGTCTGTTCCCATCAAATTATCCTAGATCCCTAATGGGAGGCAAAATTAGCACATTTTTCGAAGAAGTATGAACGGTTGGCCTCAGCATAAAAAAAGCCACCGGCAGGGTGGCTTTTTTTGGTTAAATGTTCACGATTTCTTGAACATTTTGTTGATCAGCCCTTCCTTGTCTGGTTCCTGATCATCGGTATAATAACCATAACCATAACCGTAACCATAACCATAGCCATAACCGTAACCATAGCCATAACCATAGCCATAACCATAAGACTGGCTATCGAACCTTACATCATTAACAAGAATTGTAATGTTTGGGATCTTGCGATTTTCAATGTCGGAAATGATCGAACCAAAGACTTTCTTATTTGTATAATTTTGCCTTACCACAAAAATTGACACGTCAACATTCTTCATTAACAGGAATGCATCCGTGACAAGTCCAACAGGAGGAGTGTCGATAATTATATAATCGTACTTTTCCTTTAAAAGTCTGAAAAGCTCGGAATTTCTGTCAGAAGCAATTAATTCAGCCGGATTTGGGGGAACGGGGCCGGCCATTATTACATCAAGATTGTCCAATGGGGATTTCTGGATTATATTCTCCAGAGAACTGCGATTAATCAGATAAGAGCTTATTCCCTCCGTATTGGAAAGTCCGAAATCCTGATAGATTTTCGGTTTTCGGAGGTCATAACCCATCAGCAAGGTTTTTTTTCCATAAAGAGCAAAAATGGAAGCTAAGTTGATCGCGATAAAGGTTTTTCCTTCACTTACCATAGTAGAGGTTATCAGAATGGTCTGCTTTTCATTTGACTGGGCAAAGTATTGCATGTTTGTCCTGACAGATCTGAAAGATTCGGCTATGGATGATTTCGGGTATTCTGCAACTACAATCTTACTATCTTTATTATTATGAATGATATGTCCGAGTAAGGGAAGTGAAGTAATGTTTTCAAGGTCCTTCTTATCAATTATCTTATCGTTGAAGTAGCCTTTGCCCAGGACATATACGATCGGGAAAATAAAGCCCAACAACAAAGCAATGGTATAATTCAGGGTCTTTTTCGGGAATACAGGTTCCATTTCATCAGAGGATGCCTGGTCAATAACTTCGTTGTCAGGCAGGTTTGATGCCCTGGTAATCTGAGCCTCTGACCGTTTCTCCAGCAAATAGGTATAAATGGCATCATTAAGTTTGAATTTGCGCTCAATACCAAAAAGCAAACGCTGCGTTGCAGGAAGTTTACTGATTTTCCCTGAAAGTACGTTGATCCTGTTGTCAATCTCTTTAATGGAAATGCTTGAAGTATTAACGATGTTCTTGATGTTTTCTTCAAGAGTTCTTTTATTTACCCTGATCCGGTCATCATACGATGCAATAATGGGGTTTTTTTCTTTTGCCATGAGCATTGCTTCACCGCGCTGAGCATACAAGGCAGTGAGGTCAGTAATGAGCTTTGTAAGAATCGGGTCTTCAATACCCATTGATGAAGGGACGGTAAGTCCGGCAAGGTCGCCTTCATTCTTCCTGAGGTATTCCTTGAGATACAGGTAATATTTATTTTTAACAAAAAGAACTGCCTTCTCATTTTCAAGTTCCTTCATTTGCTGAAAAACCTGTTGCGATTGAAAATCGAGATCCATTACCTCGTTTTTAGTTCTGAAATCCTGTAAAACCGATTCGGCAGTCTTGAGAGAATCGGTAATGCCGAGTAATTGCTCGTCAATGAAGTTAATCGTATTGGTGGCAATCTGATTCTTTTTTTCAAGTCCTCTTGTCAGATATACTTCTGTAAGGGTGTTGAGGAAGTCCGTTGCCTTTTTTACATTTGTGCTACGCAGCGATATTTCTATTATTGAGGCTTCACGATTTATCGGTTCAATTTCGAACCCCATAAAATGTTTGGTTAAATCTTCAATCTTATTGAATGTAAAATACATGTTCACATTAACATGTTCTTTTGGCAAGAAATTCGTATTTAACAGTATCTTAAAATTGTGATATTTCCCGCGGATCTGTTCGCCGAACCTGAATTTTCCCCTGATATCAAGTTTCTGGTTGATTTTTTCAACTTGTTTGCCTTTGGAATAATCATACAGGAATACTGACTCGCCTTCTGTAGTTAAACTGAATTCATTGTCAGGGAATATGATCAGGTTAAATCTCAGACCGGCAGGTTGAGGGAAAGCCGTATCAAAAACTACGGTAAAGGGGGTGTCTTTATAAAGTTCGCTTGTGACAAAATTTTCTTCCTTGAAATAGGAAATGTTAAAATTTAATGCCCTTATTGTCCGGTTGACCAATGAGCGGGATTTTAATACCCCAATCTCGTTTTCGAGAATCTGGGCATTTTTCATATTCCCGATTCCCAATAATGCCTGTGCATCAAATCCGGACTTGTCATCCTTGATCAGGACCGTGGTGCCGACTTTATAAATGGGCTGGGTGTACTTATTGAACAGAAATGCTATGGTTAAAGCAATAAATACTGTAATAATGAAGAAATACCAATAGCGGTAAAACTTGAAAAACAGTTGCTTGAAATCTACTGTTTCTTCCTGTTGAGACTCTTTAATGTAATTATCCACGATTCTATATTATTTGAAATAACTCAGGAGAAGAAGGGTTGTTGTGATCGTTGAAAAGATAATTGCATACGGGAATGCTGTGAATGCATAGTTTTTGCTGTTCAACGGTTCCACATATACAATATCGTCAGGTTGCAGGTAATATGAAGGTGATTCAAAGATGCCGGCCTTAAGCAGGTTGACAGTATGCACTGATGCGCCTCTGCCGGCTTTTCTGATAATGGTAATTTTACTCCGGTTTGCGTAGGGAAGAAGATCGCCGGCCATACTTATGGCCTGTAAAATATTAATGTTCTCCTGATAAACCAGATACGTGCCGGGTTTGGCGACTTCACCAAGAAGACTGATTTTGAAATTTACCAGTTTAACAGTTACAGTTGTTAACTGGAAAAAATCGTTGATCGAAGCCTGGATTTTTGCTTTTACACTATTTACGGAGAGTCCGGCTACAAGGATTTTACCTACAACAGGAAAAACAATAAATCCGGAGTCTGAGACCATATAACTGTTGAGGTAAACACTCATTTCGTTGTTACTCTGATAATTGACACGCTGATTTGCATCAAAAGGATTCAGGTTTTTCGAGTCGAGGCTTGAAACGTCAACATAAAGATTGTCTCCTGGTTGGATAATATAGTCGGGACTACTTTCATTTTTAAACTCTATTTTACTGTCCTTTTGGTAATCAGCAACATCCTGAATATACTTAACCTTATTAAGCGATACACAGGAACTGATCAGCAGCATTGCCGATATCATAATCAACAATTGACTCACTCTAAAATGCATTCCATGTTTCATATTGAGAAGAACTTTGACTGAACTATATATGACTAAAACACTGAAAAGTAACCAAAGAAACAACGCGAAAAAATTATTGATATACCCTGTTAACTTTGCAATTCGCATCAGGAATATATGCTTAATCTTAATATAAGAAATGCAAATTTAGCATATTAATTTTAATAATGAGGTAAACAATTGATTTGAACTACTTCTCTGTTGAACTCACTCAATCCGGGTTACAGGCGGAATTCACGAAACCCTTGTTTTTAACTAAACCATGAGCGTTTTTCAAGTTTTAAATCAATTCATGCTTTGATGATTTCTCCTATCAAGGTCGCAGCAGTGCATGATGTTACCTTTACTGACACATAATCTCCGGGCATATTATTGTGTTTTGGGAAAACCACCATTTTGTTCTGACTATTCCTGCCAGCAAGTTCTTTTTTTGATTTTTTGGAATAACTTTCAACAAGTACCAGGAATGTCTTGCCAACGTCGGCCAGATTGCTGCGATATGACATCTCCTGCTGAACATCAATAATCTCTTTAAGGCGATTGCTTTTAACAACTTCCGGAACATCATCCCTAAGCTTCTTTTCTGCAGTGGTACCGGGTCGTTCAGAATACTTGAACATAAAAGCGTAATCATAACCTACCCATTTCATCAATTCAATGGTATCTTTATGATCCTGTTCAGTTTCAGTACAAAAACCAGTGATGATATCCGTAGAAATTGTGCAATCAGGCAAGTGGGTTTTAATGGCTTCAATTCTGCCCTTATACCATTGCCTGTCGTACTTACGGTTCATAAGTCTGAGAACCCTGTCGCTGCCCGATTGAACCGGAAGATGGATTGACCTGCAAATATTTGGATAGGCGGCAATGGTTTTGAGTAAAGCGTCAGATAAATCTTTTGGATGAGAAGTGGCAAAACGCACCCTTAGCCTGGGATCAATTTTTGCGACACTTTCCATTAACCCGGCAAAGCCGATACCATTTTCACTGGTATACGAATTCACGTTCTGACCGAGCAGCGTTACTTCACGATAACCATTATTGAACATGTCTTTAGCCTCTTTTATTATGGTTTCCGGATCTCGGCTGCGCTCTTTACCACGGGTAAAAGGAACCACGCAGTAAGAACAAAAGTTTTCGCAACCCCGCATAATTGAAATAAATGCTGATACCCCGTTACTGTCCATTCTCACCGGATTGATATCTGCATAGGTTTCGTCGGCAGAGAGTATAACATTGATGGCTTTCTGACCAGTTTCTGCTACAGATAAGAGTCGTGGCAAATCCCGGTAGGCGTCAGGTCCAACAATCACATCCACCATTTTTTCTTCTTCAATCAACTGCGATTTTAATCGTTCAGCCATGCAACCAAGTACCCCTATTATAAGGCCGGGCTTCATTTTCTTGTATCTTTTAAACTCCTGCAGCCGCGCCCTGATACGTTTTTCTGCATGATCACGGATTGAACAGGTGTTTACGAAAATCAGGTCGGCGTCTGCAATAATATCTGTTGTTTCGAAATTGTTGTCAGTCATAATTGAACCGACAATCTGGCTGTCAGAAAAATTCATCTGGCAACCATAAGTCTCTATATAAAGTTTGCGTTTTGCTTCCAAATCGGGTTATGCGTTAGTTTAAGAACAATAAACCATTTCGTGCTTTCTTTGTTACTGAAGTAGGCGACAAAGTTATGAATATTTGAACCGCCTCATTATTAAATTGTTGTAAATTAAATATTGATTTTTAAATCTGGTATGTGTTTTTATTGCGTTACTTTGTGCCCATTTTCAAATAAAGATTTGATTGAAAATCATAGACATCTGGTATGATAAAAAACCTGGTAATCGTTGAATCTCCTGCAAAAGCCAAGACAATTGAAGGCTTTCTGGGGAAGGATTTTATTGTCAAATCAAGTTTTGGTCACGTTCGGGATTTGTCGAAAAAGCAATTGGGTGTTGATGTTGAAAACGATTTTAAGCCCAGCTATGAGATATCGGCCGATAAAACCAAGCTTATCAAGGAATTGAAGAAGCTTGCTTCAGAAGCTGAAGTAGTTTGGCTGGCTTCCGATGAAGACCGGGAAGGAGAAGCGATCTCATGGCATCTAGCAGAGGCTTTATCGCTTGACATGAAAAAAACCCGCCGTATTGTTTTTCATGAAATTACCAAGAGTGCCATTGCAGAAGCGATTCAGACTCCAAGGGGCATCGATCTTAACCTCGTCGATGCTCAGCAGGCCCGGCGTGTACTCGACAGGCTCGTCGGGTTTGAAATTTCACCTGTTCTCTGGAAAAAAGTGAAACCAGCGCTTTCGGCTGGCAGGGTTCAATCCGTTGCTGTACGACTGATCGTTGAAAGAGAAGATGAAATTAAATCCTTCAAATCAACCTATAATTACAGGGTTACGGCAACATTTACCGTTCCCGATGCAGCCGGACAGCCGATGATCAATGCGGAATTGTCGAAACGTTTTAATGAAAAACCCCAGGCGGTTGAATTTTTGCGGAAGTGTATCGGGGCATCATTCCACATCAGTGACATTGATACCAGGCCGGCCAGGAAATCGCCGGCACCACCGTTTACAACATCTACCCTTCAGCAGGAAGCAAGCCGAAAACTCGGGTTTTCGGTTGCCAAGACAATGCTTGTTGCGCAGCAGTTATATGAAGAAGGGAAAATCACCTATATGAGAACCGATTCGGTTAATCTTTCAAAGTTGGCCCTGAATATGGCCAAGGAGGAAATTTCGCATTTATACGGTGATAAATATATTAAAACACGGCAATATACCACCAGATCAAAAGGTGCTCAGGAGGCTCATGAAGCCATCAGGCCAACCTATATGAATCACCAGGAAATAAAAGGTGATGATTCGCAACGCAGGCTCTACGACCTGATCTGGAAACGCACCATCGCGTCACAAATGAGTGATGCCGAACTGGAACGGACAAATGTGACTATTCTTGTGACTCCCCGGGGTCAGATTTCAGGTAATGAACTTCTTGAAAAATTCATTGCGAAAGGCGAAGTAATCAGGTTTGATGGTTTCCTGAAAGTATATATGGAATCCACTGATGATGATTCTTCCGAAAATGATGAAGCGATGCTCCCCCCTGTTAAAACAGGTCAGAAACTTGCCCTTTCCGAAATGCTTGCCACTCAGAAGTTTTCACAACAACCTCCCAGGTACACTGAAGCAAGTCTTGTGAAAAAAATGGAAGAGCTCGGGATCGGCCGGCCATCAACGTATGCACCAACCATTTCAACCATTCAGAAGCGGGAATATGTCGTGAAGGAAGACCGGCAGGGAATAAAGCGTGAATATGGTTTTGTAAGACTATGGAATTCAAAAATATCGGAAGAAGTTAAAACGGAAAATACCGGTTTCGAGAAGGCGAAATTGTTCCCGACCGATATTGGCTCACTGGTGAATACCTTTCTGGTTCAAAATTTTGAGAATATACTTGATTATAACTTTACGGCAAACGTTGAAAAAGAATTCGATGAAATTGCCCAGGGACAGAAAGTCTGGAACCAGATGATCAGGGAATTTTATCATCCGTTTGCAAAACAGGTTAAGGATACCCTTGAAAATTCAGAGAAAGTTAAAGGAGAAAGACTACTGGGCACTGACCCCGTAAGCAGGAAAAATGTCTATGTTAAAATAGGACGGTTTGGACCTATGGTGCAGATCGGGGAGGCTGAAGATGATGACAAGCCCCGTTTTGCCAGCTTAAAAAAGGGACAATCGATGGATAGTCTTAATCTCGAGGATGCGATGAAACTTTTCGATTTCCCCCGTGCCATAGGAAATTATGAGGATGCTGATCTTACCGTAGCAATCGGAAGATTTGGTCCTTATGTCAAACACAAATCAGCCTTCTATTCATTAGCTAAATCGGATGATCCGGTTACCATAGATGCTGAGCGTGCAATAGCCTTGATTGAGGAAAAGAGAAAAAAAGAAACGGAAAGGGTGATTCGTGTTTTTGATGAAGACTCACAGGTACAGGTCCTTAATGGCAGGTATGGCCCTTATATTGTAATTGGCAAATCGAATTACAGGATACCTAAAGGAATTGAACCGTCATCTCTTACGCTGTTGCAATGCCTTGAAATTGCGAAAAAATCCGACGCCCAGCCAAAATCTTCAGGCAAGGGAAGGTTTTCAAAAAAGAAATGATCGCCTGTTTTCTTTGATAGATGTTAATTGAAGGGGTGCTTTTACAAGAAGCATCCCTTATTTTAATCCGGGTTTTTCAGAAATTTAATGTAGGTTTGAAAATAGAAAACCAAAAACCAATATATGGACATTTCCATTTATTTTGAGCCAGTTGCAGATTCTCTGTTTGATGATTTACAAGCGGAAACACACCCCCGCCTTGGACAAACAATGAATATTTTCAGGGTTGGAAGCCTGTTCCCGAATACAGAGGGCATTCAGATTGCTTTGATTGGAGTGAATGATGACAGAGGCGCGGTCAGCAATGAAGGTTGTGCCGGAGCTGCTGATGAAACCAGGCGATACCTTTATCAGCTATTTCCCGGAGCATGGAATGCAAGCATCACTGACCTTGGAAATATCCGGCAGGGCCATTCGATTGAAGACACTCATTTTGCGCTTTCATCTGTAATTGAAGCCCTGATTTCAAATAAGATTCTACCAGTTATTATCGGGGGTGGTCAGGATCTGACCTTTGCAATTTATAAAGCTTATGCCAATCTTGGTCAAATCGTAAATATGGCTGTTGTTGACCCGATGTTCGATCTGGGTGAAACATCTGATGGTTTAAATTCTCATACCTATCTCAGCCAGATTATAATGCAGAAGCCCAATTATCTGTTCAATTATACCAATCTGGGATATCAGACTTTTTTTGTTGACCAGCCGGCCCTTGACCTGATGAAGAAACTTCTTTTCGATGTTTACCGGCTTGGTATGTTGCATAATGATCTTTCAGAGGTTGAACCATTGGTGAGAAATGCTGATATACTATCATTCGACCTGGGTGCTATCCGCGCCGCTGATGCCCCTGGCAATTCAAATGCCACACCCAATGGTTTTTCGGGTGATGAAGCATGTCAGATAGTACGGTATGCTGCAATGAGTGACAAGCTTTCGGCCATCGGTTTCTTTGAACTGAATCCGCTTTTTGACCGGAATGGTGTTACGGCTCACCTGCTAGCCCAGATGATCTGGTATGCGTTCGAAGGATACAACAGCCGGAAAAACGATTTCCCGGTTTCCGACAATGAGTCATTTGTCAGGTATATTGTTCCTACAAAAAACTTTACCGATGGCATAGTTTTCATTAAAAGCAGAAAAACTGACCGATGGTGGATGGAAATTGTTTGTGGGCCCGAAAACCGCCAAAAGTATGTCAATCACTATATAGTGCCTTGTACATATAATGATTATCAGACAGCATGTAATAACGATATCCCCGACCGATGGTGGCAAATGTATCAGAAACTGATGTAGTCAGGAACGGAGCAGAGGATTCGTGGAATGCAGTCTTTGCCTGAAGCAGGCATATGGAAAACATAGGCTGTCAAGTGTAATTCAGGGCATCTTGCCATATGCCTGGTTATTAAGCAGTGATTTGATTGAGAGACAAAGGCAAGAAAAATTTCTATCTTCTGCCCCTCCGGCAGCTACTTTTTTGACACCCTATCCGGATTCTGGTCAAGGAAACTTTTCCAACCGGTATAACTATTACCTGTTGCATCCTGTTCTCGTTGAAAATAGTGACAAACAGCCACGGCTACTGCATCGGTGGCATCCATCAGCTTAGGCTGCCCCCCCATAATGAGCAGGTTACCAAGCATTCCGGCGACCTGTTCCTTCGATGCGTTACCGTTTCCTGTAATTGACTGTTTAATCTTACGCGGAGAATACTCAAAAATCGGAATATCCCTATAAAGACCTGCAGCCATTGCAACACCCTGTGCCCGTCCCAGTTTTAGCATCGATTGTACGTTTTTACCAAAAAAAGGGGCTTCGATTGCTAATTCGTCAGGGTGGTATTCATCAATAAGCCTGAGTACGGACTCGAATATCTTCTTCAGTCTCAGAGTCTGGTCTTCTTTGTAACTGAACTTAAACACATCCAGGGTAATCAGCTCAATTTTCTTACCTTTATCGGCAATTAGTCCATAACCCATAACCTGGGTTCCGGGATCAATGCCGAGTATAACACGTTCGCCTTTCATAAAACCCAGGAGGTAAGATAGTATGGAGTTATCAGCAAAGGTAAAGAAATCCCTTAATATCGGACTTCGTTTCCTTATTGCCTTGCTGGCATTCTCATTTATTTACAAACAGGTTTTTATTTCAGGGGATTTTTTACATTTCAGCCATGATTTCTCTGAAAAACTCGGAGGAAATCAATTCAGGTTGCTGCTGTTGCTGGTTATGATTCTGATGCCCTTAAACTGGGGTATAGAGGCGTATAAATGGCAGTTACTGATAAGTTATGTTGAAAAGGTATTGTTCCGTAATGCGCTGAGATCTGTATTTACCGGAATTTCCATGAGTTTATTTACTCCAAACAGGGTTGGGGAGTTTTTTGGAAGGGTTTTTACTTTAAAACTTAACGATCCTTTCAAAGGAGTGTTGCTTACCATCGCCGGGAGTATCAGTCAGCTGATGGCAACATTGTTGTTCGGATTATTATCGTTGTTATTTTATATTGAATTATATTTTCCATTTGCGGAATCATGGCACACTTACCTTTTTGTGGGAATCGTTATGATGGTGTTCCTTCTTTGTTCTGTGATGGTAATGTTATTTTTGAGGACCCCAATACTCTCCGCCGGTGTTCATTCCTTAATCCGGCCGGGTTGGAAAAGAATACATGAATACATTTCCGTTTTACAAGCAGTATGCAGGGCTGTTTTACTTAAAGTTTTACTGTTAAGTATTGCACGATACCTGGTTTTCAGCACGCAGTTCTATATCCTTTTAAGGGCATTCGACCTGGATATCCCATTTTTCAATGCATTTATCCTGATTTCGATGACCTATTTCGTTGTGGCGGCTATTCCTACTGTTGCCCTTATTGACCTGGGAATCAGGGGGTCAATCGCTATCTATTTTATCAGCAAGTATTTTTCAGGGGGAGCCCTGGTTGCAACATCAATTCTCTCTGCAACCACGCTTATCTGGATCATCAATCTGGCAATTCCGGCTTTGTTCGGATTGATGTTTATTAACCGGTTGACAATCCTGAGAAAAAGCAGTTCAGATGGAATTTGAAATTTCGGCAATTTACCTGATCGCATTCGTCGTTACCCTTGCTTATGTGACCATCATTACAGGATTAACAATTGGCTGGTACCGCATTCCCGGCAGTGCTCAGGTTGAATCCTTGCCAAATGTCAGTGTCAGCATTGTAGTGCCTGTAAGAAATGAAGGAAAAAATATCAAAGGGTGTCTTTCAGGACTGATGGCGCAGGATTACCCTCACCAATTATTTGAAATTATAGTTGTAGATGACCATTCTGAAGATCTTACCTACAGGACGGCAGTTGAGATTTCATTGATTTCTGAAAATGTGAAAGTAATTGTGTTGCCATTAACCCAAACGGAAGGAAAAAAGGCTGCAATTCAGCAGGCCATGGAGTTTGCCAATGGTTCTCTTGTGTTGTGTACCGATGCAGATTGTTTCCACCCGAGGACCTGGGTCCGGTCTATGTCGGACCATTATAAATCAGAAGATTCAGTGTTTATTTCAGGACCGGTTCTGCTGAACGCCCATGGTAGTTTACCCGGACTTTTTCAGGAGTTGGAGTTTATTTCACTGGTTGCTTCCGGAGCCGGAGCCATAGGCATCAATACACCCTTGATGTGCAATGGCGCCAATCTCGGGTTTTCGGCAGAAGCTTACCGCAGGTTAAGCAACGATGCCATGAGATCCGGAGTTTCTTCAGGTGACGATGTGTTTCTGATGCTTTCAATGAAAAAAAAATATGGCTCAGAAAGAATTTCTTTTGTGAAGAACAAATCTGCCGTCGTAATGGCTGATGCAGCCGGAACAATATCCGGGTTTATCAGTCAGCGTTTAAGGTGGGTTTCAAAAAGCCGTGCTTACAGGGATTCCTGTTTGATTATAACTGCAATAACTGTCTTTCTGATGAGTGCGACAATTCTGAGTCTGGCATTTACCGGAATATTTTCCCGTGTGTACCTTTGGCTATCGCTGGCTCTTTTCATCATAAAAATTCTTGTAGATTTTCCTCTGATTGCCGCCTTTACCGGTTTTGTCGGGAAAAAACACCTGATGGTATTTTTCCCAATTATTCAGCTCATGGTCGTATTATTTACGGTTTTTGCTGCCATAGCCGGAAACCTCGTAAATGTATCCTGGAAAGGAAGGGGTATCCGGCGATGAATTTATGAATGCTCGGTGCTTTCGGGCTCCATATGAATAGTGCTTATAATACCCATTTCATTCCTGACCCGTAATTCTATTCTCGACGCAATCTCATGTGAATCGAAAAGGCTGAGACCTTTTGGAAGTCTTATATGAAAGGTCATTTCGATATGATCGCCATATCGGTGAATGTGGAAGTGATGGGGATTGATTTCAAGAATGGTCTCTGATTTACAGATGGTTCGAACCTGCTCGATCAGTTTGTTTTCCGGGATTTCACCCAAAATGGTATTTATTGCATCTTTAAGAATATCATAGGCAGCATAAAAAATCAGAAAAGCAACCACAATACCGAGCACCCCATCAATCCACCAAGCGTGGCGCCCCAGAAAGATACCTGTCAGAATAACAACCGATGAAATCGCATCGGAACGGTGATGCCAGGCATCTGCCCTGACTGATCTTGAATTTGATTTTCGGGCGACCCCAAACGCATACTGAGCGAGAGCCTCCTTGACTACGATCGAAACAACGGTGACGGCGATTGCAAATATGCTGTAATTTACAAGTTCCCGGGAACGTAAATGTTGAATTGCCTCGAGCACAAAATTGAAAGCCACAATGCTCAGTAAAACCCCAATAATCATGGCTGCTATCAACTCTGCCCTTCCATGTCCGAAAGGGTGTTCCTCATCAGCCGGTTTAGCTGAGATCCTTACACCGACCAACACAACAACAGAAGTCAGTGAATCGGAAAGGGTATGCCATGCATCTGCTATTATAGCAATGGAACCCGTTGTTACCCCGGCCCAGAATTTTAAAATAAAAAGAAGGATGTTGGTAATGATGGAAAGCCATCCTGCATTCAGGACGAGATTATTTTTTTTCGTATTCATTGTAACAATTGCAACGGAAGACAGGTTTAAATCGGTTTATTGCGAATAATTGCTTCGGCAAGGAGCAAATCAAATGGTGTCGTAATTTTTAAATTCTCAGGATTTCCTTCAAACAGATGTATACAATAGCCCAGGTTTTCAATCAGTCCTGCATCATCAGTGTAACCCTCCAGGTTTCTTCCGGAATAGGCATCCCTGAGGATAGATAACCGGAAGCATTGAGGTGTTTGAATGCTTCTGATCATTCTCCGGTCTATAGGTTTTGTATGATCATCTTCAATAATCCTGACAGAATCGGTGATTTCACGACCGGGGACAGCCGCTCCATAAATGGAAGCCAGATCAAATGCTTTTTCGATCGTTATGTAATCAGCAAATGGTCTTACGCCATCATGGATGGCAACCAAAGCTTCCGGTTCGTCAATAGAATTCAGTCCGTTTCTGACAGACTCTCCCCTTATTGACCCGCCTGCTACAATATGGTGTTGTATGTTAAATGCGTGTAAAATGCACAATTCCTGCCAGTAGCCGATGTGTGATTCAGGCAGAACAAGGATTATTTGTATTGCCGGAGAATGCCCGGAAAATGATTCAAGCGTGTACATTAGCAGAGGTTTCCCTGAAATCGGGAGAAATTGTTTGGGAATTCCGGTTCCCATCCGGGAACCTGATCCTCCTGCTACAATAATGGCAAATCTGTTCACACAGTTGTTTTTACAAACCTAACAATAAAAAGCATTTGAAAGTAAAAATCAATTCAAAGCATTTGTCTGGATTTTTGAAATGAGAAATAAAAAAGTCCCTGAAAGTCAGGGACTGATATTTCTATTTTTCCGGAAAATGCTATAGAATCAGCATTGCGTCGCCGTAACTGAAGAATTTGTATTTTTCGTTGATTGCCTCCTTGTAGGCTTTCATCAGGAAATCAAAGTCGGTAAAAGCTGCAGTCATCATCAGCATAGGAGAAAGAGGTAAATGAAAATTGGTTATCATACTGCTTGGGATGCTGAAATCATAAGGTGGGAAAATGAATTTATTTGACCAGCCCTTGTAAGGTTTCAGCATGCCAGAGATGGATACGGAGGTTTCAACTGCCTTCATTGTTGTGGTACCCACAACGCATACCTGTTTTCTGTTTTCTTTGGCCCTGTTAACGATATTGGCAGCATCTTCTTCAATTACCAACTCTTCAGAGTCCATTTTATGCTTGGTAAGGTCTTCAACATCAATAGCCCTGAAATTACCTACTCCTGCATGAAGGGTTACCGATGCGAACGATGAGCCTTTTAATTCAAGGCGTTTCATTAATTCGCGGCTGAAATGAAGGCCGGCAGTAGGTGCAGCAACGGCACCTTCTTTACTTGCATAGATTGTCTGATACCAGTCTTTATCTTCGGGCATGATTTCACGTAAAGCCTGCAACTCCTCGGGCAGGGGTGTTTTGCCCAGATTTTCGATGGTTTTTTTGAACTGTTCGTAAGGACCATCAAAAAGAAACCGCAATGTTCGTCCACGTGAAGTTGTGTTGTCAATTACTTCTGCAACAAGTGAGTCATCATCTCCAAAATACAATTTGTTACCAATCCTGATTTTTCTGGCCGGATCAACAAGAACATCCCATAAACGAGCTTCAGAATTGAGTTCCCTGAGAAGAAAAACTGTAATTTTTGCTCCGGTTTTTTCTTTTTCACCGGTGAGCAAGGCAGGGAATACCTTTGTATCGTTGATGACAAAAACATCACCATCACCAAAAATATCAAGTATATCATTGAACATACGGTGCTCAATGGTTTTTGTTTTGCGATCCAATACCATGAGTCTTGATTCGCCACGATTGTTGGCCGGTTGCATGGCAATCAAATCGTTAGGTAAATGATAGCGAAATTGAGAGAGTTTCATTCCGGGAGGTTTATATGGTTAATGGAGTTTATTTGAATTAAAAAAGACCGTTTTCGCTTATTAAACAAATAAACTGTTGTAAGTTTGCAATCAATAAACTAACGTTTTGCGGTTCCCTAATATTATAATAATCAGAAGGTTCGGCACATGGTTGGTTTTTAGGGGGTGCAAAAATAATACAATTTTACCCAAAAATCAAGATTTTGGGCAGGTATTTTTATAATTTGCGCTATTCTTTAACAATGGCTTGATAAAAAGTTATACCTTTGCCACCCTCAAAGCCGAATTTATAACCCCTTAAAGCACAATGAAAAATGGCCACAGTGGTTAACATTTTCTCGGGCAGAGCCACCCGTTATCTGGCTGAAAAAATAGCAGCCAGCTATGGAAAGAAACTGGGAGATGTGCTGATAACTGATTTTTCAGACGGTGAATTTCAGCCTTCATTCGAAGAAAATGTTCGTGGTAATGATATTTTTATTGTGCAGTCCACTTTTGCCCCGACCGATAACCTTTTTGAGCTTCTGTTGATGATCGATGCTGCCAAAAGAGCATCAGCAAGGCACATCATTGCAGTTATTCCTTATTTTGGGTTCGCAAGGCAGGACAGAAAAGATAAACCCCGGGTTTCCATAGCGGCCAAACTGGTTGCTAACTTATTGACAGCAGCAGGTGTCCAGCGTATTATTACCATCGACCTTCACGCGGATCAGATCCAGGGGTTTTTTGATGTACCGGTGGACCACCTTTATTCATCGTCAATATTTATTCCTTATATCAAGCAATTACAGCTGCCTAATCTGACAATGGCATCACCCGATACCGGAGGCACACGGCGGGCAGCAGCCTATGCTAAAATTCTGAACACCTCTTTCGTCATTTGTTATAAACAACGATTAAAAGCCAACCAGGTTGACACAATGGCTCTTATCGGAGATGTCACAGGGAAAGATGTTATATTGGTAGATGATATCATTGATACTGCCGGAACTATCTGCAAAGCAGCACAATTGATGATAGATAACGGAGCCGCCAGCGTACGTGCTTTTTGTACCCATCCCTTACTTTCAGCCAATGCAGTTGAAAGAATTGAAAATTCTCCGTTTACAGAAGTCGTGGTAGCCGATACCATTCCTTTAAAAGTTACAAGTGCAAAAATCAAAGTGTTGAGTACAGCCTCTTTACTGGCTGATGTAATTGGAAAGGTTCATAATTATGAATCCATTTCAACACTGTTTAAATTTGAATAATCCCCCTTTTGGGTTATATATAAACATGAACTAAATTTTAAACAATGAAAACAGTATCTATGAGCGGTTCCCTTCGCGGGAACGTAGGGAAAAAAGATGCGAAAGCCCAGCGTAAAGCGGGTCGGGTTCCCTGTGTAATTTATGGCGGAAAAGAGCAGATTCACTTTTCAGCTGAAGACACGGCTTTCAAACCGATTCTTTATACCCCTGCATCAAACCTGATTAACATTACCATCGATGGTAAAGACCACCTGACTGTTTTACAGGATGTTCAATCACATCCGGTCAGCGACAGGATTCTTCATGCGGACTTCCTCGAACTGGATCCGAAAAAACCGGTTATTATTCCGGTTCCGATCCGTGTATCGGGCGTATCTCCCGGTGTTCTTCTGGGTGGTAAGCTGGTAAAGAAATTCCGCAAGCTAAAGGTAAAAGCCCTCATTCAGCATTTGCCTGATGAGATTGAAGTCAGTATCAGCACCCTCGATATCGGCCAATCGGTGAAGGTTTCAGACCTTAAAGTCGATAAGGTTGAATTTCTTGATATTCCCAGTGCAATAGTCGTGAGTGTTATTTCAACCCGCAACGTTGAAGCACCCGTAGTCCCGGGCAAGTAATCAACGGAATATGGTATTTAACCGGAGGGCCGCGTGATGCAACTCTCCGGTTATTTTTTTACCCTTTCAGAAACACCTTTTGTCTGGAAAGGGTTTAAGGCTTATTTTTGTCGGAAATTTAACTAAAATCGTGAAATACCTGATCGTTTGTCTAGGTAATATTGGTGAAGAATACGCCAATACCCGACATAATATTGGATTTATCATAGGCGATGCTCTTGCTTTGGACTTTGGTGTCAGGTTTTCAACTGACCGCTATGCTTCTCGGGCAGAAGCACGCTTTCGTGGAAAAACAATCGTTATTATCAAACCGACAACTTTCATGAACCTGAGTGGGAAAGCTTTTCGTTATTGGCTGACCCAGGAGAATATCAGTATTGAAAATTCATTGGTTGTTGTCGATGATCTCGATCTCGATCCGGGTGTGTTAAGAATGAAAACCAGAGGCAGCGGCGGAAGCCATAACGGTTTGATAAATATTACAGAAGTATTGGGTCATACTGACTTTCCGAGGTTACGTGTAGGCATCGGAAGCAACTTTGCCAGAGGATACCAGGTTGATTATGTTTTGGGCCGATTTTCCCGTGAAGAGGAAAAGGTATTCATGGAAAAAATTCCCCAGGCTGTTGAAATGATTAAAAGTTTCATTTCAGGCGGAGCAGCCAATACAATGAATTTATATAACAACAAATAGAAATAATAATGGTTTTCGACAATATAGGGATTGTCTGACTTTGGCAACCCCTTTATTGTCCGGGAAGCAATTTGCTATCTTCTGGTTTTTAATCGGTCGTTTATAATATTGCTGACGAGAGAGATTTCAATCCGCTCCTGCTGCATTGAATCCCGTTCCCGAATGGTTACGGTTCCATCATCCAGCGTCTGATGGTCAACGGTAATACAATACGGAGTTCCGATGGCATCCTGACGGCGATAACGTTTGCCGATGGAATCCTTTTCTTCATACTGGCAGTTAAATTCAAATTTTAGGACATCCATGATTTCGCGAGCTTTATCAGGGAGACCGTCTTTGGCGACGAGGGGCAGGATAGCTGCCTTTACCGGCGCAAGGATAGGGGGAAGTTTCAGTACTACGCGCTCGGAGCCATCTTCCAGCCTTTCTTCGGTATAGGCATAACTCATCATGGCAAGGAAGGTACGGTCCAGTCCGATGGAAGTTTCAACCACATAGGGAACATAACTTTCATTGAGTTCCGGATCAAAATAGGTAATTTTTTTGCCTGAAAATTTCTGATGGGCATCAAGGTCAAAATCTGTACGAGAGTGGATTCCCTCGAGTTCCTTGAAACCTATAGGGAAATCAAACTCGATGTCACTCGCTGCATTGGCATAATGAGCCAATTTTTCATGATCATGAAACCTGTAATACTTTGCAGGTATTCCAAGGGAAAGATGCCAGTCAAGACGCTCCTGTTTCCATGCTTCAAACCATTTTAGCTCAGTGCCGGGTTTGACAAAAAACTGCATTTCCATCTGCTCAAATTCACGCATGCGGAAGATAAACTGCCTGGCTACGATTTCATTACGAAAGGCTTTTCCTATCTGTGCTATTCCGAAGGGAATCTTCATACGACCCGTCTTCATAACATTCAGGAAATTTACAAATATTCCCTGAGCAGTCTCCGGGCGCAGGTAAATGGTGTTTGCATCCTCACTCAGTGAACCCATCTGGGTCGAAAACATAAGATTGAATTGCCTCACTTCGGTCCAGTTACGTGAGCCTGAGATCGGACACACGATTTCAAGGTCTTCAATCAGCTTTTTGATATCTTCCAGGTCGTTTTTCTCCAATCCGGTATATAGCCGCACTTTGGCGCTGTCAATTTTTGCCTGATATTCAATAACACGCGGGTTTGTTGCCCGGTATTGAACTTCGTCAAAAGCATCACCAAAGCGTTTTGCAGCTTTCTCAACTTCCTTGGCTATTTTATCTTCTGTTTTGGTCACAAAATCCTCAACCAGGACATCGGCGCGATAACGTTTTTTCGAATCCTTGTTATCGATCATAGGATCGTTAAAGGCATCCACATGCCCGGACGCTTTCCAGATAGTGGGGTGCATAAAAATTGCCGAATCAATTCCCACGATGTTCTCATGGTGCCTGACCATGGCGTTCCACCAGTATTCCTTGATGTTGTTCTTTAGTTCTACGCCATTCTGGCCATAATCATAAACGGCACTCAGGCCATCATAGATTTCACTGCTTTGAAATACAAACCCATACTCCTTGGCATGGGAAATGATTTTTTTAAATAGTTCTTCGTTGTTTGCCATGGGGCAAAGATAAGGAAATGATTGCGGATATTAAATGATGGATTTCTGAATTCTGCCAGGGAACCATTGACTCAGGGATGTGAACAAGTTTTCAGACGGATATAAATAAAGTTCCCGAAATATTTGATTTTACAATTGTTTTTGGAAATAGGCTTAAAAAGTTATCAATTTTATTTGCTTTTTTAAAAAATGCCTTACATTTGACCGCCTATACATGTTAACAATGTCAGCGAGATATATTCTCAGGCTAACCGCCAAAACAATTTTCCGCAACATAAAAAACAGGGATGAATATCATTTCTGATCTCTTCTCACACAGCTGCCATTTCCCCGGATAATTTTCCTTTTACTAATCTTAGAATATAGATATTATGGAGTTGCCATTTGCCGAATCATATAAAATCAAGATGGTGGAACCCATCCGCCGAAGTAGTCGTGCTGAACGTGAAAGATGGATAAAGGAAGCCAATTACAATCTGTTTAAATTAAGAAGTGAACACGTTTTCATCGATTTGCTGACCGACTCAGGGACCGGAGCCATGAGTGACAGACAATGGAGCGAAATGATGCTCGGCGATGAGAGTTATGCCGGTGCTTCTTCTTATTTTAAAATGAAAGACACCATCCGGGAGATCCTTGGATTTGAATATTTTTTACCCACCCATCAGGGCCGGGCTGCTGAAAATGTACTTTTCTCAGCTCTTGTTAAAGCGGGTGATATTGTTCCCGGAAACTCTCATTTTGATACCACAAAAGGTCACATAGAGTTCCGAAAGGCAAAAGCAGTTGATTGCACCATCGCTGAAGCTTTTGATACTACCATTAATCACCCGTTTAAAGGTAATGTCGACCTGAATAAACTTGAAGATGTCCTGAGCAGCAACCCGAAGACAAGGATTCCATTCATCGTTGTGACGGTTACCTGCAATTCGTCGGGAGGACAGCCTGTTTCGATGGCAAATCTTAAGGGTATAAGGCAACTGGCTGATAAGTATGATGTTAAAATTTTAATAGATTCGGCCCGGTTTGCTGAAAATGCCTATTTTATTAAAACCCGGGAAGAAAGTTACAAGGATAGATCAATCAGGGAAATTGTTCTTGAGATGTTCGGCTGTGCTGACTTTATGACAATGAGCAGCAAAAAGGACGCCATTGTTAATATGGGTGGATTTATAGGTATGCGGGACAAAGAGCTATTTGACAAAGCCTCTGTGTTCAATATTATGTTTGAAGGTTATGTTACATATGGTGGTATGTCGGGCCGGGATATGAATGCGCTTGCACAGGGTTTACGTGAAGGAACCGAGTTTGATTATCTTGAGACCAGGATCAATCAGGTGGCATATCTGGGTAGCCGGCTGGTCGGATTTGGCGTTCCTGTGCAACAGCCTATTGGCGGACATGCTGTTTTTGTTGATGCAAAGCGCTTTCTGCCTCATTTACCAAGGGAGCAGTTCCATGCTCAAACTCTGGCTGTTGAACTCTATCTCGAAAGTGGAGTCAGGGGAGTTGAGATTGGTGCTTTGTTGGCCGACAGGGATCCGGAAACCCGTGAAAACAGGTTCCCTGCCCTTGAATTACTGAGGCTGACCATTCCACGCAGGGTTTATACCAATAATCATATGGATTATGTTGCAACAGCACTCGCAAATGTCTATGAACGAAGCAAGTCTATAACCCAGGGATTGAAAATAGTTCGTGAAGCTCCCATTATGCGTCATTTTACTGTAGATCTCGAAAGGGTTCAGTAAGAAAACAAATGCAGGAACCTTATATTCCGGCATTATAATTCTTACGGGTCAGAGACAGGTCGGCTATTGATTTTGATCATAATGATTAAATTTGTACATTGAGTTATGATTCCCCAGACCTCATTCTGACAGGTGGCAATTTTATGAAAGAGAAAAAAATATCTTTTTTTACAGCAGTTATAGTCCCACTGGTACAGAATGCATTCAGGCATTATAAAAGATTATTCTTCCCTCTTATCCCATCCGGGTATGAAAAAGGTGATGATGCGTTCCTTTCAGTTACCGGTCTTTTCAGGTTGATGTTGTTTTCAATGGCCCTGATGGCAATTGCGTTTCTCCTGGTTAAAGCCATTTCAATACTGATGCTTACAGGACTGTTAAGGCTAAACCACATCAATCATATATACACAATATTCAACATATATTACCTTCCTGGTGATGAGTCTAACTGGACCGACGGGGCATTGCTGGTTGTGTATGGAATTCCCAATCTGATATTTCTGACAGGAAGTATGTATCTCACCGGTTTCATTGTCAGACATAGAAAGCTGGATTGGATATTCAGGTTGTTGCTTGCCTGGATTGCATTTCAATTGATGGCTTATTTTTTAGCCGACCTGCTCATTGCAACTTTTTTCTACAAAGGATTTGGGATTGCCCTGCAATGGCTGGTATCAAACAATATTTTAAGAATTTTCATAATAGTTGCCGGAACCATTGGACTCTTATACTGGTCTAAACGATTTGGCCTGATGTTTCTAAGATGTTGTCCGACCCGTATTTTTTTAAACGATCCTTCAATTATGAGAACCTGGCTGATATGGGTAGTACTTATTCCTGTAATCTCCGGACCGGTATTACTCCTGATATTATTATTTTTTAGTTTAAAAATAAATATTGCAATTACTTTTGCTTCGGCATTAATCCTGTTGCCGCTGGCATTCAGATCAATAGATTATCTTCCTGTTGTCAGAATTCAAAAATCAAATAAGGTCATTCCTGGTTTTATATTTATATTGTCTGTAATGATTGCGCTTGGTATTGTTGTCAGGTTATTGGTATTGTTTGTCTGACAGGACAGGAATTATCAGGGGTATTAAGAGAATTTCCTATGCTTCAATGATTTACCGGTCAAGCCAGTCTCTGAATTCCTGTACCCTCTCCCTTGCAACAATTATTTCCCTGTCATCTACTCCGTCAATCTGAATTTTCAGCCGGCTGTTTGACCACGCAATAATAACGTTACAGGCTTCCATAGTAACGATATATTTCCGGTTTATCCTGAAGAACTTTTCAGGATCCAGCATCGTTTCCAACTGATCGAGTGCAAAATCAATGCAATAGCTGCGTTTCCCTTTAGTGAGGAGATAAGATGCTTTTTCAAGACTGTAGAAAACCAATATTTCTTCAATCGGGATGGATTTTATTTTCTCACCAGCTTTAACAAGAAATCTTGATTTAAAAGATTTCCCGGGTCCTGGGCCAATCATTGAAAGTATTTTCTCAAGAACGGCTATAGATGATAGCTGCCGGGTTTTTTCAATCGCTTTTAATAGCCGTTCTTCTTCGATGGGTTTGAGCAGGTAGTCAATCCCGTTCGTGTTGAAAGCTTCAATGGCATAGTGATCCCATGCGGTTGTAAAAATTATAGGACACCTGACCCGCACTTTCCTGTAAATTTCAAAACTCAGACCATCGGCAAGCTGAATATCTGAAAAAATCAGTCCGATATCCGGATCAGATAAGAGGAACTCCACCGCATCCCTGACGGACTCGTGTACAGCTGCCACCTCCATTTCAGGAGCGACTTTCTTTAACAGACGTTTCAGGTGATTTGATGCCCTGACCTCGTCTTCGATAATGAGTACCTTCATTTTTGAATCATTTGTATTAAAGGAATCCTGACCAGAAACGAAGTCTCGCTTGATTTAACTTCTATTTCACGGTCTGTAAAAAATCCATATTGCTGAGATATATTCCGCAAACCGGTATTTTTTGATTCTTCACCCACCTGTTTTGGTTTTCGTACATTTTCCACTTCGATGTAATCTCCATTTTGTCTGATCATAACAATTAAAGGAAATTTTTCTGAAACCTCATTGTGTTTAACTGCATTCTCCACGAGTAATTGAAGTGTCATTGGCACGATAAATGAATCGCTTGCCGGATTCAGTTCATTTTTTAAATGGAACTTATCACCAAAACGGGTTTTCAGCAGGTAAGTGTAGGAATTCATAAATTCCACTTCTTCCGGGATGCTTACCAGTTCCTTATCACGGCTGTCGAGCACATACCTGAAAAGGTCACTCATCTCCCGGATGAATTTTACAGCCTGGGCCTGATCATCATAAACCAGTTCACTCAGGACATTGAAGCTGTTAAAAAGAAAATGTGGATTGAGCTGGTTACGCAAAGAATTGTATTTATAAGTCATCATTTCGGATTTTAATTCCGCTTCATTGAGAACCGACTGACGCCAGGCCCTGAAGAATCCAATGACTGTAAATACAAGTGAGATAAACAATGATATCAGCAGTGCATAAATAGTCGAATGGGAAATTGACTGCCAGGCCAATAACGGAGGCTGATGAAGCACCAGAAAATACATGATAAGCTGAACGGCAATAAAAGAGCCTACCGACCAGGCAAGCAGGCTGATTATTTCTATGATTGTTCTGGTAATTGGCCGATCAAGCCATTGAATGTGTTTGTCGAGAAAAATATTAATAAAAACAGGGCCGGCCCATTGAGTTGAACAAATGGCATATGACCAGATAAACCCGATGAAAAACCTTTCGGGGCTGACGAATGTCCTGTTGAAAAAGACAAAAAGAATGATCAGTGATAATATAGCATTTCCCAGAATGAACAACCAGAAGTTGAAGGGTTTGGCAGGGTTGCTTGTGATTTTCATGCAGGGTTGGTTTATCAGATAGTGACAGGTGCTGGTAAAATTAATGATTATTCCCCAAAGGGGGAGGGGTTTGTCCGATGCTGAAAGAATCTGTTTTCAGTATGACAAACCCCTTTCAATCCCTGTTACAGGTTATGACTTCCTGATTTATTTACAATTTGAGACGATTTCCGTTGCCTGGTCTTTACCCCAGGAAGGGTGCAGCATGGTTTTTGGGGTAAAATTATCCCAGCCGGCAAGCAGTTCGTTGGCCACAACACAAAACACTTTGGTGTCTTCTCCATAAAACCGGGCAGTACCCATGTCGTTCTGCAGTTTAATTAGCCTGGCGCGTGGATTGGACGGATCGATGCCCAAAGCCCTGCCGATTGCCTGACCAGAAAGCATACTATATTGCTGTCCGCGTTCCATCGGGTTAACAACCAGACGACCAGTGTAGAACATGGCCTGAAGGGCGAAAACATCGGCTTCGCCGGGAGCCAACAGAATTATTTTGTTTATTGATTTCTCTGCCTCGTCAAGGTAGGCATCTTTTTTAGCAGCATCGGAAGGCTCCATAAAACTCATTATTATAAAGCAATGTGCATGATAATATAACGGGAGCCATTCTTCTTTCTCATTACCGGCAATCATGCTGAACCGGTTCCCCAGTGCCTGAAAGTCTTCAACAGTCCGGCAGGTTGCGTATTGGCCCAGGCTTTCGCCCAGTGCCTGGTAATATTCATTTTTTTGCGATATGCCGGCAAATGATACCAGCATCATGGTCAGGGTAACAAGTGTTGCTTTCATGATATTTGTTTTGGGTTTTGGTTAATTTGTTGTTTGGTTTAGCCGGGAAACCCGGTTTTGTTTTATCTTCTGTTCTGATTGAGGTTTACAGGATTTCATCAGCCGGAATTAAACGGAGGTGGTACTCTGAATCTGTTTTATTGTATCTTATCCAATTGATTTTCAGTGCCTTTTTGGGTAAAGGTAATAAAGCAGGCCAATATGAAGAACCTTCCGGATCCCGGAATAATGGAGGTGCTCCTGTACAGACCGGAATCATCAGGTGTTTCAGAATACCGGCGGCCAAACTCCTGTTTAAAACCCGGGAGATTGGTAACGGCACCATAAAAAATAATATTGGGTTTATAGAGGAAACTCCAGCTTACATCCAGTGTCTGGTAGGCTAGGGTCGTTTCTCCGTTAAATTCTGTGCTGTTCGGATCATTGTAGACTCTGGGTGATGAGTACTTGTAATTTACTCCCGCGTACGACCTGATTTTATCAAACCAGTGTTTATAAACCACGGCCAGATTGTGTTTGCTGGCAAATGTCGGAATTGCTTCTTCAGGATAGTTTTTGTAATCGCGTTTTGTGTCCAGATAGGAATAAGAAATCCAGTAGTCGCCATATTTGATGCTTTTTTTATCACGCCAGAACAAATCCAGACCCCGGGCGAATCCACTGCCATTGTTGTTGTATGTTTCCGGCAGGTAGAATTCTCCGGAGCCCTGTTTGGTGAGGTTACAGTAATCCTTGTAATAAATTTCGGCTCGAAGTGTTCGATCATTCCGTGAGGATTGATAGCTGAATGTATAGTGATCGGCCCTTTCGTAGTTGAGTTTATCGGTATAAATAAGATAGTCATCCGAGGGATTCTGGTAGAACCATCCGTATGCCATCGAAAACTGGCTGGTTTCATCAAGTTTCCAGGCTGCTGTGAGGCGTGGGGCCAGACTGGTCCGGTTCAGATAGTCATTGTGTTCAAGCCGTGACCCAAGCCGGGTTACAAACCGTTTCGATGCATAGAGTTCCGCCTCCGCAAAAGCTGCAAGCGTATTGATATCATAACTGTTGACGATTGTATCGCCCGTTGTCCGGAAAGTCTGTTCCATTGACCGGGTAAACCATTCTGCACCGCCACGAAGGGTTATTTTACGCGTAATTTCGCTTGAAGCAGTTTCTTTCAGGTGGAACCCTCTCAGTGATTTATCGAAAAGATTTCCGTTAAAACTGACCTTGTCGCGGTCGTTCGTAAAAGAAGCCGAGGTGGCAAGGGTCAGGTTTTCACCAATGGTTGTCCGGTAAGAAGTATTGACGAAGAAATTCCTGTTCCTGAGGCTGTAATTAATCATTGTATCCTGGTCAAGATCTAGTTGACCCAGGGTAAAACGGCCATTGTCAAAACTGCTGTAAATTTTATACATCCCTGTTTTACCGGTTTTCTGACGGATACTTATGGCGCCTGCAGCTGACTCGGGGGCTTTTTCCCATTCAAAGTTCTGTGGAACCAGATTCATGTAAGGCTGCAGATTGCTGTATCCAAGTGTCGCAGTGACTGCACCGTTTTTCCAGAGTTTGGTCCCGGCAACTTCAGGTCCGATTGTGAGCAGCGATAAATCGAACTGATTCTGAACAGGCATATCATTGGTGTTGAGCAAAAGGACACTGGAGAGTGCCTGTCCATATTCAGCTGAATAGCCCCCGGTACTGAAAATGGTTCCCTTAAACATAAACGGATTGAACCGGCCTCGGGTGGCAGTATTGGGTGCTGTTGAATTATAGGGGGTATGCACCAGTGCACCATCTATGTATGTTTGTGATTCATCACTGTCGCCGCCTTTAACGAAAAGGCGTCCCGATTCTCCATTGGTGGTTGTTCCCGGCAGGGTCTGCAATGCCCCGAATACATCCCCGGCAGCCCCGGCTGTGGTGATCATGTCCAGTGAACTGATGGTATTTGCCTGTTTTTTGTCGCCAGCCTCAAAAGTACCGGCGGTTATGGTTACCGCATCCAGTTTATTGAAGGTTTCCTTCAATTCAATGACCATTTTAATCTCTTTTCCGGTCAGGGTGAGTTGTTCGGAATGTGTTTCATATCCCAGAAACTCAACTGAGAGGATAAACGGTCCTGTTTTCAGTGTCCTGAAACTGAACCTGCCTTCAGCATCGGTGGATGTACCATCATAGGTGCCTTTCAGGTAAACATTGGCGCCCGGCAGGGTTCCGTCATTTTTTGCTTTGACGGTTCCGCTGATGATTGTCTGGGCTGAAAGCCCGGTGCAAAAACTTATCAGGAAACAGGCGAAAATGATTTTCATAAATAGAAATGATTTGATGCAGCAAAGATGCATCAGCCTTTATCCCGTATAAAATATTAGTTACCGGATTGTCGGATTTTGGGGATGAAGTGTTGTGGTACAGGGCTCGGTGCGCAGGGCATGGAGTTAACATGCGAAATCCCGTCTCATAAGCGACAGACACGGAGATAGGGGGAAATGGGGACAAGGACTTGCTTCTTTTTTCCCCTGGTCTCCCTGTCCCCTTGTCTCCTTGTCCGCTTCATTCTGGCATAAAATATCAAAGGAAAGGAGAGGTCGTCCCTCATCCCTTTCACCGTCCGTCATCCCTTCTTCCTGTTACTTCGCCTTTCTGAACCTCAATTTCTCCTCAGGCTTCATCTTCTCACAGGCATACTGAAAAATTAACCTGGGAGCGGTATCTCTCCATTTGAGCAGGTATGCTTCGGTTTCTTCCGGTTTTATTTTCCATGCTTCACGCAGAAACCATCCCATACCCTGGTGAACTTCACGCTGAGGGTCACGCATTAGCGGCTCAAGAAAAGAAAACAATTCTTGGAATGAAACCCCGGTTTTCAGTAATTTGATAAAAGCAACAGGTACACAACGCCGCTGGAATTTAAAGGAGGAGACAATCCATCCGGAGAAATCCTCTTTTGTTATAATCCCTTTCTTCAGATATTCCGGCAACAGAAACATGCCCAGGTAATCGGCATGGGCCCAGTTGGCAATACCGATGGAAAACCATGCTTCCAACCTGTCGAAAGTCGAATGGTCAGACTTTTCCACCAGTGATCCCAATAGAGCAAGGGCAAAAGATGTTTCTTCATATTTGCCGCTTTTCATAAGCAAAGGGGCTGTTTCGAAGACCATGTCAATGGTAATTTCACCTGATTTCTTCAAATCAGTTTTTTTTGCATCCATCAAAGACTGGCTAAGTCCCCATGCATCGTATACACCTTCCTTAAAGTAACGCGAGTATTTCTTTACAAGTTCAGGGTTTGCGTTGACCTTGCAATAACCGATTAAATCGTTGCAGAGTTCCTGTGGTGTCATAAATCCTGATTTAAACGGACAATCATTATTATTTCCGGATCAAAGGTAGAAAAACCGGTTAACCGGAGCGAATATACAGCAACAAAGTATACCTCCGTTCTCAAATTTATCTCTTTAAACAGAGTCGTAAAAATCAGCTTTAAGTATAATTGTCTAACTTTGTTTGGGCTGATAATTTCATTCGATGAATAACTCCACCTTTTCTTTGTTAGGGCGCCTGAACCGGCTGTGGAAAGTGCCGGTTTTAACAATGCTGCTGGTTTCGTTTTATTCCGGCGGTTTTTGTGCCTTCAGCCGGCTCGACAGCCTGAGGTCGGAACTTGTAAAGGCAGGAGATGATACCTCCTCTATAAAAATATATGGCTTGATAGCCAGTGAAATGCTTTTAAAAAAAAGCAGCCCTGATTCTGTGTTACATTACCTGAATAAGGCACTTGACCTCTCCGGTAAATCGGGATACAACAAACACCTTTATACTATCTATGGCCAGTTTGCACTTCTTTTTTCCGGCAGCGGTAATTATTCCATATCACTGGAATATTATTTTAAGATTCTGAATCTGATTGATGCGGAGGCAGCCGGGGAAAATGACTTCAGATCAATCCTGGCGAGGTACTCCAACACTTATGTCACCATTGGAACTACCTATTTTAACCTTGAGAACAATGCCAAGGCTTTGGAATATTACAGGAAAGGGCTTGAGAAAATAAACACACTTGCCGGAATAGACCCGGATTATCCGGTAAACGAAAAACGTCTCATCATTTATATCAATATGGGTGGGGCTTACCTGAGCAGCCGCGATTTTGAGAAAGCAAGGCAGAATTTCGAGAAAGCCCTCGAAATGAACAGGAAAATCAATAACCAGGTTTATTATGGTGTACTGTATAATAACCTTGGCATAATATATAAAGAGAAGAAAGATTTCGCCAGGGCATTTGATTATTACAACCGGTGTCTCGAAATCAGATCAAGGCTTGCTGACTCTGCCGGAATGGCACAGGTGTACAATAATCTGGGGGATTATTATTACCTCACCGGAGATTATTCCAGTGCTGTTGAAACCCTGAACAGGGCTCTGTCTTTCAGCCGCAGAGCCGGAAATTTTCGTTCACAGATGAAAGCAGCGAATTTCCTTTCAATGACATATGAAAAAATCAATAAGCCAGATGAGGCCCTGTCGATGTACAAATTGTTCAAGCAATTGAACGACAGTATTATAAACAGTGAACAAATCGAGAATACAGCCCGGCTTGAACTTCAATATCATTACGAAAAGCAGCGGAAAGAAAGTGAATTACAACAAGAGATACAACTGGCCCGAAAAGAACGTAAGTCGCTGGTTTTTCTTATTATAGCAGGGTTGTTGCTGTTTTTGTTTGTAATTGTCGTTTTACTTAACCGGAATCAGCGGATAAAAATGAAACAATCGAAATTGCTTCAGGAGAGCCTTGAACTCGAAAGCAAAAACCTGAACCTCGAAAAACAAAATCTGCTTCTTGAAAAGCAAAACCTTGAACTGGAACTGGAATTCCGCAACAAGGAACTGGCCACCCATGTGATGTATCTGCTGAAAAAGAATGAATTTATAGGATCGATCACTGAAAAACTGCTGGCGCTTAAACCACTGCTTCTGGCCGAAAACAAAGTATGGCTGCAGGAAATCGTAAGGGAAATGAGGTCAAACATCGATAATACCGTCTGGGGAGAGTTTGAAGTCAGGTTTCAGCAGGTACACAAAGACTTTTATCTGAAACTCAGCGAAAAATATCCGGATCTCACACCCAATGAGACCAAACTTTGTGCATTCCTTCGCCTGAATATGACTACCAAAGATATCTCCGCCATTACCTTTCAGTCGGTCAAAAGCATTCAGGTTGCCCGCGCTCGGTTGCGTAAAAAAATGGATATTTCACGTGATGAAAACCTGGTATCCTATCTTCAACAGCTCTGTTGAATTTTACCATCGTTGGTTTTCAATCCCTGATGCTTATCAGCATATTTCTGATGAGACACATCTGTTATTACGTTTGTCCGGCTCATTTTTTAACCAACACAAATATAAGATTACGCAACTCTATAGCAATTTTCTGCTGCAGAACGCGGAAATATTTGTTGTGAAATTTAATTACACAGAAACCCGGGACCATGCACAGAGCGCTATAATAGATTTTACAACAACATCAATAGTTACATTCCTTTTGTCTGATTTTAACCGGACAGCAGTGGTTTGGAATATTCAAACCACTGATCATTACGGAAATTGTTTGCAAAGTCGGTCAGAGATTAATACCGGTCAGGCAGCACGAATCATTGTAAGACCATCCAGCCGAAACGCGGATTCTGTTTTGTAAGATGCTTATATACAACGATATGTTGTTAATGTAGCATTTTTGTTCCCTCCATTTTCAAGCTTGTAGCTTTTTTGTGGTGTATAATAATTAGGAGTAACTGCCTGTGTGAACGAATTTTGCAGCAATGTTTTTACCACGGAAAATGAAATCACCAAAAAATAATAATTCAGATCAGGTCGAAAAGGAACTTCAGGATATGATTGATCAGCTTAACAGCGAAAATGTTGCGCTGAACAAGATTCTGAGCCTTCTTGAACCGAAAGAAAAACAGAAGGACCAAAAAAAAACGGGAACCGTTGAGGATGGTAATTCAGAGGATTGTAAATCAAACAAATAACCAATAAATAATAAACCAAATCGTTGAATCATGAGAAAAATGACTTTTTGTTTAACCCTGATGGTAATCCTGTTGTTCGTACATACACAAAACGGATTTGCCCAGCAGGATTTTATGGGGCATCTTGGGAAACCCTTCCAGGCTCCCTCAGACAGAAACGGCCTGGCGCTTTATGACCAGTTTAACATGGTGGGTGACGGCTTCATGGTTTGCCAGGAGTTTACCGATCCAGCATCAGCGGCCAATACAAGTTTTTCGGCTGATGACTTTGTCGTTCCGGCCGGAGAATCGTGGGGTGTGCGTTATGTAGATGTTGCCGGGGCATATTTTGCATGGAACGGTAATCCGATTGAATCGCTAAACATTACTTTCTACGAAAACAACAATGGAGTTCCTGGTGCTGCAATGCATACCTTTACACATTATACGGAATACAATGAGATTCTGATAAATGACTATTCGCACAGCAGCCGGTTCGAAATCATGCTGCCCTCGACGCTGGTATTTACCGAAGGCCATTACTGGCTGGGCGTGCAGGCAGTCGGCGATTTTGGTGTAATGGGTCAATGGGGCTGGCTGACACATCAGGGGTTTACCATCGAAAATGAATACCATTGGAAAAATCCCGCCGACGGTTATGGCACCGGCAATGTTGACTGGACCGCTGCATCATTGATGACCTGGTACGATTTCAATCTGGCCTTTGCATTATACGGCGAAGGACTTGACAATGATCTAACGATGATGAGCATCGACGCACCTTCAACTTCAGCCACACTTGGTTCTTCCGAACAGATAACGGTGACACTGAAAAATGAAGGTAGCAGCCTGATGACCGGCTTTGATGTAAGCTATTCAGTGAATGGCGGAACTACCATTACTGAGAATGTAGGCACCTTTTCACTTGAAGCCAACCAGATTGCCCAATATACTTTTACCGCTATGGCTGATTTTTCTGTTCCCGGACCCTTTGAAATCACTGCAACGGCATTGGTTTCCGGCGATCCAAGACCTGAAAACAATACTGCTGTAAAAAGCATTTATAACCTGGGCACCATTTATCCGATGCCGGCTACCGGTACGCAGACCATTACTTCCTGCGGCGGTACCTTTACCGATTCAGGTGGGCTGGATAACAACTTTGGGGATTATGATGATGCTGTTACCACCATTTATCCGGAAAATTCCGGAGACCGTGTCAGACTTACTTTCCTTGAGTTTAATGCCAGTTGGGGCGGATTCTATGTTTACAACGGAACCGACATAAATGCACCTTTGATTGGAACCTGGTATGGAACCGATAGCCCTGGTATTATTGATGCCCTTAATCCATCGGGAGCCCTGACCATACATTTTGTGGGGCCGGGCTGGGAAAATACTTCAGGCTGGGTGGCTTTTATCTCCTGCACAACACCGGTTCCTGACGATTTTGCTGTGCTTTCCCTGAATTGTGATATTCCCACCATTTTCGTCGGTGATGTACCTATGCTTTCTGCAAAAATTCAGAATTACGGATCAGCATCACAGGAAAAAGCGGTTACATTTAAAGCCAATGGCGTTGAAATCGGAATCCAGCTAACTGGGGTTCTCGGGTCAGCCGACACTGCATGGGTATCGGTTCCATGGACACCAACAGAAGCCGGTAACTACCTGATTGAAGCCAGTGTGCCTGAAGATGAAGGCGCTGATCCGAATAATTTTATTACCATTGAGAAGCCGGTTTACCCGTTTGGGTCATTTTACGAAGATTTTGAAGCAGAGATGTTTCCGCCTGAAAACTGGAGGCATGGCGGATTGTGGGGAAGGGCAACCGACCCGTCGAACGGGAATTTCAATGCCCAGGCATTCTTCGCCTATAATCAATCTGACACCCTGGTAACTCCGCGGCTTCAGGTTGAGGATGGAGGGATGATATCATTTGCAGCGAAGACAACCATGTGGTGGGTAGGGAATATGGACCTTTACTGGCTCGACGAATCCACCGGCATCTGGAGTTATATTCAGAACATTCCGCTCAATACATTCAGCTATGACCTTTTTGAGATTGATCTTTCAGCGTATGTCGGAATTGGTCGTATCGGTTTCTTTGTGAATGTTACTGACCCCTACTCTTTTTCCGGAAGTGTTCATCTTGACCAGGTTATCGGAACCGGAATTACCTTATACTCCGATGGTTTTGATCTGAAAGCCAAGGCATTTGAAGGGAATGATTATTACAATGTCGGGGAGGAAGTTAGTTTCAGCCTGACCATCCGGAATGATGGCCTGATGAATATTCCAGGGGGCGATTATAACGTTAAACTGATGAGGGGCGGAACTTCACCCCAGGAATTATTTTCGGTTCCGGGCAGCGAAATAGAAAGTTTTACCGAACAAACCTATGATTTTGCCTACACTTTCGATGCAATTGATCAATTTCCGGTGTATGCCGAAATTGAATACGCTGCCGATGAATATCCGGTTAACAATACCAGCCGGACCATCAATCTTCACGGATTGGCCGGAGAATCAGAAATTGTAAGTGTTGGAGAAGATATTATTTATGCCAACTGGCCGATTGAATTTAGCGTAAAAAAGAGTCTCTCAGAAACCATCTATACAAGCACTGAAATAAACCACACGGGTGTAATTTTCGGCATTGGCTATGAATATTATTTTAAAGCCGATGAACAGGATGCACCGGTGCGCATCTGGATGGGTGAAACCGATACCTTAAATTTGCAGACATGGATTTCTGCCACGGAAATGACGCTGGTATACGATGGGTTACTGAGCATTCCCAAGGGCAAACATTCAGTATATATCCCTTTCCAGACTCCTTTTAATTACAGCGATGGCTCAAAAAACCTGATTATAATGACCGAAAAGATCGGGGATCATGGCCAGCCTGATCAGAATTATATGGGATATGGCGGCATGTATATGTCAACCCTGGTGATGGCCAGTGATGTTTCAATTCCCGATCCGTATAATCCTCCGCTGACCGGTGGAATGAGTACGAATATGAATCCCAACATCAGGTTTGTATTCAATGATAACCTCGGATTGGCCTCCGGCATGGTTAGTGAACAGGGTGGAACACCGATTGAAGGCGCAAAAGTGGTTGTTGATGATTTGAACATTACGGCCTACACCGATGCTTCAGGAAATTACGAAATGCCTTTTATCCCCGCCGGGGCTTATCAGGCGACCGCTGAAAAATTTACTTATATGCCGGTAACCAATCCTTTACAGGTGAATACCGGCAACAACACGGATCTTGATTTTACCCTTGGATTACTGGAATTGGTTACGATATCGGGCAATATAACCGGAGACAATGATCCGGGGAGTGGCATTGCTGAAGCGGTGGTCAGCCTGACCGGTTATGGCGATTTCACCGCAACCTCAGATAACGGAGGTGATTTTACCATTGGTGGCGTATACAGTTTCCAGACATACCAGCTCGAAATTGTAGCCGATGGATACGATGTTTATACCGCCGAACTGGTTGTGAGTGATTCAGACATAGATATGGGGACCATCGTACTTACTGAAACCATGATTATTCCTTTTGCGGTAGTCGCACTGCCCGGCATTGAACAGGCAGATATTCATTGGTCCGAACCGGCATCTTCGGCTCAGTATACTTTGGCTTTTGATGATGGCATTCACGAGAATGGTTATGCCGGCGAACCCAATGAAGAAGTCTGGCTTGGTAATTATTTCCCGGTAGAAGAAGTAACTACCATAACAAGTTTTGATATCTACTGGGCAAGTTATGGCCTCAACACACAACAAATCATGCGTCTCGATGTATTTGATGATCAGAGTAAAATTGTTGTCAGCAGCGCTGAATTTATGTCAGGACTCGATGAGTGGGTGAATGTTGAAATTCCGAATCTGACTTTTCACGGCGATTACTATGTGATGATCCGTTGGAGTGGGTTATTTTCGCAGTCGACTTTCCTTGCTTTCGATACCACTGCTACAACACCGGATTATGCTTATTACCGTTATCCGGACGGTAGTTTCCAGTTGCTTTCGGGTCTTACCGGACAACACGGAACTTTCCTGATTCATGCCAATGCAATGACAGAACCCGGTGACCGTATCACGGGAAGACAGGTAAATTCATATAACATCAGTACAGGTCTGCTGGCTGATATTAATAATGCAGAGAACTGGCCTTTATTGAATGAAGTTCCTTTAACCACTAATGAATTTACCGATCTCAGCTGGCCACCAATGGCAAGCGGGAAATATGTATATGCTGTAAAAGCAGTGTATACCAATGGGGAATCTGAATTGTCATTTTCAAACATTCTTGATTATGTATATGTAAACAACACCTATGTTGCCGCTACCGGAATGCAGGTATATCCGAATCCGGCTTCAGACAAAGTCACTATAACCGGGGCATTAAACGCCGAGCTGACTGTTTATAGCATGGATGGAAGGTTATCTGCCTCAACCATAATAGATTCTGAGGACTATCAGTTGGACGTAACCCGTTTTGCCAGGGGATCCTGGTTGCTTGTGGTAACAAGCCCAACAGGGGTAAACCATTTTAAATTGCTCGTGAACTAGTTTTTCTAACGATCCGATTGGGGTTAATGTGGATGAGTTGCCGGATGTTGCCATAACAGGCAGCATCCGGTTTTTAGTCTGTAGCACTGGCCGATATAATATGCTGCATAATTACCTGAAAACGGATAGCTGAATGTGTTTTTTAATTTTGCGAAACCCCGATCGCCAGAGCATAGCCACAAAAGCAAAAAAGGTAATAACCAGCAACAACGATAACAAGGAAGAATGGCCAGCCGAATCAGCGAAAAGGAATATCAGGAAGTCAAAAATTCCGTGTAAAATGATTGCATAGAACAGACTTTTAAACAGGTTATTCAATGTGTTAGTGTCATGAAACCGGGCCAAAGAAAAGAAGTACCCCATAACAACCCCGAATAGGGCATGAGCCGGAACAGATAGAAAAGCCCTTGTAATACCTACAGTAATTCCATGCTGGGTCACGTAAAGAATGTTCTCAAAGCAGGCAAATCCAAGAGAAACGGAAACAGCATATACAATCCCGTCATAGTATTCATTGAAGTTACGGTTCTTCCATATTATCCAGTAAAGAAAAATGAATTTTAGTGACTCTTCCGGAATGGCAGCCCAGCCAAATGCTTTTATAAAAGCACCGGCGACTACATTGCCAGCCTGTAAATCATATCCGTTCAAAGGGATCAACAAAAGTAATGTAGCGCCGGCAGACATAACTCCGCCAATGAAGGCTTTGAGCAATAATCCCAGCGGTTCTTTTTCGTACTTGTCTTTATAGTAGATATATATCAGGATGAAGATCACCGGTAAGACAGAAATAAACAACAGCATCATATGCAGGGGAGCTTTACCAGGTAAAAATAGGCAAAGTCATGATTGACCCGTATTATTCCGGATTTTCCAGTGGCAACCGTATCGTGAACGCCGTTCCTTTACCAACTTCACTGTCAATCCGGATTTTCCCACCCAGTTTTTCAACAAAATCGCGGCAAAGAATCAGACCCAGGCCGGTTCCGTTTTTTGCCCGGCTGCCGGAAGGCTGAAATGATTCTTCCTTGTCGAAGATTTGATTTATTCTTTCGGGAGCAATGCCCCTACCGGTGTCTTTTACACAGATGGTTATATTTTCCGGATCATTGTTTGAGGACACCGTGATACTACCGCCGGGATTGTTGAACTTGACAGCATTACCGATCAGGTTGCCCAGCACAATGCGCAGCAATGTCTTATCGGTTTTCAGCCTGGTTTCGGTGGATATTTCATTGTTGAGTGTAATGTTGTTTTCAATTGCTCCGGCCTGGGCTGTACTGAATACTTCTGCCGTCATTTTGAACAGGTTACATTCTTCTGGCCGTAATTCAATAGTTCCCCGTTGTGATTTGGACCAGTATAAAAGATTGTCGAGTAACTGGAAAGTATTACCTGCAGACTGGTGGATGTTACTGGCGTAAAACCGGAGGGTTCCTTTATCGGCTGTATCCAATTCTTCGTTGAGCATCTCTGACAGGTTTAACAATGCTGCAAACGGATTGCGTATATCATGGGCAATAATTGAAAAAAGCTTATCCTTGGTTGCATTGGATGCATGTAGCAGTTCTGATTGTTTCAGAATTTCTTCATTTTTCCGTATTAGTTCGTTGTTCATTTTCCGTAATCTTTTGCGACCTATTGCAATAGCAACAGCCAATATAGATATCAGAACAAGAGCTAGAACAATGCCGGCAGTAGCAACCCTCTGGCTTCTTATTACCTGCAGTTGATAAAGATTTTCAGACTTTAATCTGGAATTATCTGCTTCAACATTCTTTACCTCATAACGGGTCTGGATTTCTTCAAGCAACTGGGATTTCTCATTGGTCTCAATGCTTTCATATAATTTGAGGTATTCTTCAAGATGTTCAAGTGCTTTGGCTGCCAGGCCGGTTTCCTTGTTTATTTTGTAGAGGTTAAAGTGAATAACGGCCAGGGTATTGATATCTTTGAGCGAATCACCGATTAATTGTGCCTGTTCAGCCAGTTCTTTCGCTTTCAGGTAGTTTTTGAGATTTCTTTGCTGAACTGACATGCCGTTCAGGGCAATGGCCTGTTGCCAGGGGCTTACGATCGATTTGTAGACTTCCAGTGCTTCGCTGTAAGTTGCATAAGCCTCATTGAAACTCCCCTGTGATTCATACACTCCGGATAGTTGAACGAGATTATTGCCCAGGAATTCATAAAAGCCGGCTTCACGGTTAATTTTAATGGCTTTTTTGTACTCGTGAATGGCTTTATCAGGTAGATTCCTTTGCTGGAATAACAAGCCCAGGCCATGGATGGAAGCTGCTTCAAATTGTTTGTTACCGGCATACTGGGCTGAGCGGATGCTCAGTTCATACATTCTTTCAGCCAGATCAAACTTACCTATTTCCTGGTAAATCGCAGCAAGATTATTCGATGTTCGCGATATTCCGAAATTATTCTTCTGTTTTTGCTCAATTTCAAAAACCTCAAGATACAAACGGAGCGCTTCCTCACGGTTTCCCAATTGCTTATAAATCAATCCAAGATTATTCAGATTACCGGCCAATTCAAAGGTGTCTTTCAATTGCCTGAAGATCTGAAGGGATTGGTTTTGATAATTCAGGGCATTTTTGTAATTTTTTAAATCCCGGTGAATAATCCCAAGAAGGTTGAGAATCTTTCCCTTTTGAAATTCATCCTCAGTACTTTTTATATATTCAAGGGCCTCCTCTGCATATGCAAGACCTTCCCTGCTTTTACCCTGAATAATGAAAATAGCTGCCATATTCCTGTTGGCCAGGGCCAGGCCTTTGGTATATGACTGAATTTTTCCAAGTGAGAGGGCTTCCTGAGTAAGCCGGGTTGAACTGTCAGGATTCCGGTATTTTAATTCCCACCCCAGTTCGATAAGAACATCTGTTCTTGATAAACCCGTGGAACTTTTTAATTCCTTTTTCAAACTATCAATGATTGCAGCATTCTGTGCGCTGACCATGGAGTATGTCAGTATCAAAGCGGTAATAAGCAACCATTTAGGCATAAATCCGGAAGATTTCTTCACAAAGATAGGTGGAAAAATATTTTACATAATACACCATCTGATGAATTGCATTCGTAATATGGAAGGTCATTTTCAAACACTAGTAGAATTAACCCCATTGATTGTAAATAGCTGTATATCAAAACAATAAAGTCCCGGGACTACAATTCATTTATATTTTTCCTGAATCAACAATTTTTGTTTTATAAGAAAAAGGGAAATTTTCAAAAATGTGACATCGGTTCATTTGAGCAGAACATCACTTTTCGCAAAGGTATTCACTGGATATGAAATCCCGGTTCAAACATTCCGGTAGAAATTAAATTCGTGTCACTGGTTTCAGGCCAATTGATTATATCGCTCAAATCCCGGGTATGCGACTTCAGCGTGTTCAGATTGTTTCCATATTTCAGGTGGTTTTTTTGAAAATATTGATATATTGATGATTTCACTGTACTTTTGTACAACAAAATAAACCCATGAAAAAAGTCAGGTCCTATTCAAATCTGTATCATTGCTTTGGCCGTGGGTTATATGAGTGCTGGTTGTGCTAGCAACTTTCATTGATTTAATTCCGGGAAAATTCTGCCGGAAGTTTCCTTTATTTTAGTTTTACAAATTACTTATACCGGTTTTTTCTGCCATGAAAGGCTATGTTTTTGATATCCGGCACTTTTCGGTACATGATGGCCCCGGCATCCGGACGGCAGTTTTTCTTAAGGGTTGTCCCCTGCGGTGCCGGTGGTGTCATAATCCGGAAAGCCATGAAATGCTGCCTGTTGAAACGATTGTTGAGAAACAGATAGATGATAAATTGGTAATGATTCAGGAAACTATAGGTAAATCAATTACCCCTGAGGAGGTTTTGGACGAAGTACTGAAAAGCAGGCTGTTTTTTGAGGAATCCGGTGGTGGAGTGACCTTTTCGGGGGGTGAACCCCTGATGCAACCATTGTTTCTTCTGGAATGTATCCGGCTGATGAAATACAATAATATCTCTGTTGCCCTGGATACTTCCGGATATGCCCGGCCGGATGATTTCTCAATGGTCTTAAAGGAAACGGATATGTTACTTTTCGACCTGAAACATACGGATGCTGACATGTACCATGAATTTACCAATGGATCGCTTGAAACTGTTCTGGGAAACCTGCATTCGGCGGCACTGTCAGAAATACCAATCATTGTCAGAATACCACTGGTGCCCGGATTTAATATGTCTTTAAATATTTACACCCGAATGGCTGAGATTATTTCCGGATTAAAAAACCTTCTTCGGGTTGATCTCTTACCTTACCATTATTTCGCATCGCATAAATATTCTCGTCTGGGCCTCGAATTTAAAATGAAGGGTGTGAAGGAGCCCGACAACAGAGAAGTTTCTGTTGCAGCTGATTTTTTCAGAAACTTTGGATTTGAAGTAACTTTAGGTGGATAGAAGTGATATTGTGAATATGCAAAAATGACTTTTCGAATTACTTTTAACTGAAATACAGGATCAGATGAATAGAAGAATAGAAAATCTTCGTGAAGAGAGTCTGAAAGCGGTCACCCGGATTTCCCCGGAAAGAGCTGACCTGATCACCCGTTATTACGGAAATCCTGAAACAGCAGGGTTCCCTGTCCCTGTGCAAAGGGGAATGGCTTTGTTATATCTTCTTCAGAATAAAAAGATTTATATTGGTAAAGGTGAACTGATTGTCGGGGAAAGAGGGCCGGAACCAAAGGCAGTACCTACTTACCCGGAGGTCTGTGTTCATTCAATGAGTGATCTTGATATTCTCGATAACCGGTCAAAAGTCTCCTATAAAGTTGATGAAGAGACCCGCATTTTGTACAGGCATGAAATCATTCCTTTCTGGACGGGCCGGAGCATTCGTGAACGCATGTTCAGCGCGCTTCCAGGGGAATGGAAGCAGGCTTACTCAGCCGGCATTTTTACTGAATTTATGGAGCAACGCGCTCCTGGTCATACTGTTGCCGGTGAGAAAATATTCAGGGTGGGGATGAACGACCTGATCAGGGAAACCGATGAAGCCAGAGCACAGTTAGACTTCCTTAATGATGGTAAGGCATTGTCACGGATGGAACAGCTGACAGGCATGCGCTACGCCTGCGAAGCATTGAATGTGTTTGCGGAGAGATATGTCAATGCGCTGGAAGTATGTTTATCTGAAGAGGAAGATCAGGAGAGGCGGAATGAGTTGCTTGATATGATCTCCGTTTGCCGTAAAGTTCCGGCACAGGCCCCCGAAACCTTTCACGAAGCATTACAGCACTACTGGTTTATTCACATTGGTGTGATCACCGAATTAAATCCCTGGGATTCTTATAACCCCGGTCGCCTCGATCAGCATCTGCTACCGTTTTATGAAAAGGGTCTTGCCGATGGTTCTCTCACCAGGGAAAGGGCTAAAGAACTCCTTCAGGCATTCTGGATCAAGTTCAACAACCATCCGGCTCCGCCCAAGGTAGGGGTAACAGCACAGGAGAGCAATACCTATACCGACTTCTGCCTGATCAATGTCGGAGGACTGAAAGCCGATGGATCTGATGCCACAAATGAACTCAGCTTTCTCATCCTGGATGTTATTGAAGAGATGCGCCTTTTACAGCCCGGTTCAATGGTTCAGCTCAGCCGGAAAAACCCTGATCGCTTGATTCACCGGGCTGCGCAGATTATAAAAACCGGATTTGGACAACCCTCCGTTTTCAACACCGATGCCATTGTAAAGGAGCTGATGCGGCAGGGGAAAACAGCCGAAGATGCCCGAAGGGGCGGGGCTTCAGGCTGTGTTGAAGCCGGTGCCTTTGGCACGGAAGCCTATATTCTTACAGGGTATTTCAATATGCCGAAAATTCTGGAACTTACCCTGAACAACGGGACAGATCCTTTGACCGGAATTCAACTGGGTCCGTCTACCGGGGATCTGCGGGATTTCCGGAATATTGAAGACTTAATTCATGCTTACAGGGCAATGCTCCAGCATTTTATCAATATTAAAATTTCCGGGAGTAATCTTATTGAAGGAATCTGGGCAGGACAGATGCCTGCGCCCTTCCTCTCGGTCATTACCGATGATTGCATTAAAAACGGGGTCGATTATAATGCAGGGGGCGCAAGGTACAACACCAGCTATATTCAGGGTGTCGGATTGGGTACGATGACGGATTGCTTAACCTCAATCAGGGTTAATGTTTTTGAAACCAAACGGTTTTCGATGGAGAAACTGCTTTTGATGATGAAGGAAGATTTTTCCGGATATGAACAGGAACTGGCAGAACTGATTTACAATACTCCCAAATATGGTAACGATGACGATGCAGCCGACAGGCATGTATCTGATGTGTTTGAAGCCTTCTTCGATGCAGTTGACGGCAGAAAGAGCCCAAGGGGAGCTACCTATCGCGTTGAAATGCTGCCCACGACCAGCCATGTTTATTTTGGAAGCAAAGTAAATGCCCTTCCTGATGGCCGGAGGGCCGGCAAACCACTTTCGGAAGGCATTTCTCCAGTGCAGGGCGCTGACCGGAAAGGACCGACGGCTGTTATCAAATCTGCCGCCCGTTTCGATCAGATCAGAACAGGAGGAACCCTGCTGAACCAGAAGTTCTCACCAGCCTTTTTTAAGGATGATGAAGCCATTCAGAAAATCGGTCACCTGGTCAGGGCATATTTTCGGATGGATGGTCACCATGTACAGTTCAATGTAATAAATGCTTCAACTTTGCGCAAAGCCCAGGCAAATCCTGAAAAGTACAATAACCTGATCGTGCGGGTTGCCGGATACAGTGATTATTTCAACGATCTTACCCCTGAACTTCAGGAAGAGATCATCTGCCGGACAGAACATGAAAACGAATGATTTATTCAAAACAATGATTATGAAAAGAATACAACTGTTATCAATGATTGCCCTGATTTTAGCAGGTGGGGTGATCCGTACAAATGCCTGTACCATTATTGCTGTTGGCAAAAAAGCAAGCAAAGACGGGTCTGTGATTGTTTCGCATACCGATTGCGGCGATAATTCCAGGTTTAAAGTGATGCATGGGCGGAAATTTCCGAAAGGGTCGATGGCTCCGGTATACTGGGGTCTGCAGGATGTGAGGCAACCGCTTGACAGCATGGGGAAAATCATCGGTTACATTCCGCAGGTGGAAAAGACATACACCTATATCCGCTCAGCCTATTCACACATCAATGAGTTTCAGCTGGCTATCGGAGAAAGCACCATGAGTCAGCGGGAGGAATTGAAAATCAAACGGGAGGAAAGCAGACAGATTATAACCATCGAACAGGCACAGATTTTTGCCCTCGAGCGATGCAAAACCGCCCGTGAAGCACTTGAGCTGATTACACGGCTTCTTGATATTTATGGCTTTCTGCCATCCTGTGTGGATGAGTCAGAATGCCTGGCAATAGCCGACCCCAATGAAGTCTGGATTCTGGAGGTGTTCAGTGTCGGTCCGGGCTGGGAACCGGGAGAAGGTAAACCCGGAGCTATCTGGGCCGCTCAACGGTTACCCGACGATCATGCTACACTGATTGCCAACTGGAGCATCATTAAAGAGATCAACATCATGGATAAAGAGAACTTCAGGGCTTCATCCAATTATAAGAGTGCCGGAATAGAACGGGGCTGGTATGATCCGAAATCAGGGAAACCGTTTATATGGCAGGACGTTTATGCACCGGTTCCGCGCGAATGGGCAACTTCCCGTCTCTGGATGTTTTACAGCAGGTACGCCCCAGGTATAAAGGATATGCCTGACCGGAACCTTAAATCGCCGTTTGACACACAAAATCCCTATATTCAATTTGTGGAGCCATTGAGTCTTTACCCGTTTTCTTGCAAACCAGCTGAGAATATCAGCGTTCAGGATGTAATGGGTATGCAGCGCCATACATTTGAAGGAACAATCTACGATATGTCGAAACATCCTGCCTACTTTGTTCCTGACGGGAAAGGGGGCATGAAATACAGCAATATGGCAACACCTTTCCCTACACGTAATTTGCGCGAATTACTGGGAATTACCTGGCGAAGGAATGTATCACGGGGGGGGTATGGCATGGTAGCTCAGTTGCGGTCATGGCTGCCGGATGAAATCGGGGGTATTTATTGGGTATATCTCGATAATCAGGCCGTTGGGCCTTATCTTCCTATCTATTGCGGGGTACAGCAGATCCCGGAATCTTATGCTGTATTTAACCCTGACGAATTCGATGATGCCAGTGCCAAATGGACTTTTGATGAAGTGGACAATCTGTTGTACATGAACTGGCAGGAGGGATTCAAGCTGGTAAAAGCGGAACAAACGACACTTGAAGCCTCTTTTTTCGATGAATTGCAGAATGAAGAGGCTGAGTTGCAGAATCTGCTGAGCGGTGACAGAAAGAAAGCGTTGGAAACCATTACTTTGAAAGTTAAGGAAAGGGCTGAAAGAAATGTCTTAACATACAGAGGACTGAGAAAAACCCTGTTGACAAAATTTACCAACAACAGGCAGGGAATCAACTTCCAGTAATCCTGATCGTACTTCCCGGTGTTATCAACAGGTTTGAATGTTAAACAAAGGGCAGAAATCCGTAGATTTACAAAAAACTAACGGCATGTCTGATATTGGTAATAAAATGCCCCTTTCCGTAATTTTACTTGCACTTATTCTGGTTTTTACCGGAATTGGGGGAATTTATGGAGGGTATTCGTTTATTTTGGCTCCGGATGGCAGTAAAATGGGAATGACGACGGATATCCTCAGTAACAGCCCTTTTAATACATTCCTGATTCCGGGGTTTATCCTTATTTTGTTCAATGGAATTCTGCCATTGATCATAGCCTGGGGACTATTTGTAAAACCACCCTGGCAATGGCCGGAACTGGTTAACTTATATCACAAGCAGCACTGGTGCTGGACATTCTCGATCTATTACGGATTTATTCTGATCATCTGGATAAATGTCCAGATCATCATGCTGGGATTCTCCTCATTATTACAGCCTGTTTTTGCGCTTACCGGGGCATTGATTTCAATACTTACTTTATTCCCTAGTGTCAGCCACTATTATCGGAAACATCTGTAGGAAGCCGAAAACCGGATACCTGTTAACAGGATATCAGAAATAGGAGATCAGACATTTCTTTTCCTATCCCCTGAGACTTATCTGCTCCAGCCCCTGAATTTCGAGTAACAATACGTTTTTATCTTCCAGTTTTATATATCCGTCCTTTTCGAAAATTTTCAGCAGTTTAACTGTGCTTTCGGTTGACAGACCGGCAAAATCAGCAATATCTTTTCTACTCAGAAAAGGGAAAACCTCATCAGTCCCTGACTGTTCCTTCCAAAGATAAAGCAGGGCTCCAGCCAGGCGGCCATTCATTTGCTTGTACATCAGGTCATGAACAGCGGTGTACAATTTGCCGTTCTGTTCACAATAGCGGTTGATGATGTTATAGGCAAAAGCACCGTTGCCTTTGATCAGGCCGGTTACGGCTTCTTTTTCAATCAGGCAGGCAGTTGTTTCGCGTAAAGCGACAACAGAGTAATTATAGATGTGGTTATTGAAGGCCACCGAGAGACCAACAAATTCTCCGCCTTTGATCAGCCTCAGGTTGTAATTGTGTGTAGAATCACCTTCAATATACTGTTTTGCAAGTCCATCCATTACGAAAAGGACACTTGAAGCAAATGCCCCCTGTTTGGTCAGGTTCTCTCCTTTCCTGAAGACCACCCTGGTTTTGCTGTTGCGGGCAAGTTCAATCTCTTCGGGAAGCAGGTTGCGGAAGCAGGGAGCATCTATATGGCTGAATGAGCAATCGTCGGGAGGAATATAGGTTTTCATCAGTGGCTGGTTTTTGTAAACGTGCAAAGTTACTATTTAACTGTCATCAATTATCAGGGTTTAATATACAACCCTATCAGCCCAAAAAGGTGTCTGGTCGGTAAGGTAATCTGACAAATATTCAAAACCGGGGTGAAGCAGTCTTTTTTAGAATTACTTTGTCAGGGACAACAAGCCCGGATTTTAGTCAAACAAAAAGTTAAGTAAACTCAATTTCAGGTTTGTGTTCTGCGAAGCCTGTTTTTTTTGAGCGTATTGTAGGCAGATGTATTTTTGCACCATCAAATCTGTTTATTATGAAACAAACAATAAATACTTCCTGGAAAGGTGATATGCAGTTCGATGCGCTGGTAAGTGGTCATCATGTTATTATGGATGCTTCACCTGAAGTTGGCGGTAAAGATGGTGGTCCGAGGCCTAAAGCGCTGATGCTTGCTTCGCTGGCAGGTTGTACAGGTATGGATGTTATCTCAATCCTGAAAAAAATGCGTGTTGAGCCCAAATCATTCAACATCAGTATTGAGGCCGGAATTACAGAAGAACATCCCAAGCATTACAGCAGTATGCACCTGATCTACGAATTTTCAGGAGAAGGACTTGAGGAGGACAAACTCCGCAAAGCCATCGAACTCTCGCAGGACAGGTATTGTGGCGTTTCGGCGGTTTACCGGAAGGCGATGCCACTCACATACGAGATAAGAATACTGGAACAACAGAGTGATGGAATACCGGAATAATGAGGAGATAAGAGCATGATTTCGGTATGATATAATTCAGTTTACTATGCCAGATTAACCTGCCAGATTGGCAAAACAGGTGCTTCCAATGTTCCATTCTTCCGGAGCCCGAATAACTAAAAACTCAAACTAACCCAAAAATCAAATACAATGCTTTACACAAATCTGCACCATGTAATGACAGCTTCGGAACACCAGAAGCTCATCAATGAAAATGAAAATGTAATGATCTGTTGCGGCCGTATGGGCCCTATGTGTATTCCAGTTTACGGAATCATGGAAGATATTGAGAGCGAATACACCCATGTAAAGTTTGCCGATATGGAATTTGACAATCCGGAAGCATATGTTATCCGTGATGTGCCTGAAGTTCGTGGCTTTATGGGGATACCTTTTACTATGTACTACAAAAAGGGGAAACTGGTAAAGGCTACATCAAGTATTCAGAGTATGAGCCAGGTGAAATCAATTCTGGAAAAAGAGTTTGCACAGGTAACTGTCGGTTAATACTTAATAAGTGAATTTTGGAATGATGGAATAATGGATTATTGGGAGAATAATACTTTACTTCGGAAGGTTAACATACATTCCGGGTTATTCTTCCTTTCTATCCTCCTGCAACCATAAAACACGAAAATCTCATAGAATCCACAATGACTGAAACAACTCATTTCGATGCAATTGTAATAGGTGGAGGGCCGGCAGGCATGACTGCCGGTATTTACCTGTCCCGTGCCCGGTTAAAAACCCTGATTATCAGTGATGGCGTTTTGGGCGGACAGATGGTGCTGACCCATGAAATCGCCAATTACCCGGGAGTTGAAAGCATTTCAGGATACCAGTTAGCCAATATCATGAAAAAGCAGGCAAAGAGTTTTGGCTGTGTAATAAAAGGGAATACGGCTGTTGAAAGCCTCAACCTCACAGGTGGGGTGAAGGAAATCATTCTTGCTGACGGGCAGACCTATACTGCTGAATCGGTTATCCTTACCCCCGGTGGGCGGTCACGGACACTCAACGTGCCCGGAGAGACCAAGTTTAAGGGCCGTGGTATCTCATATTGCGCCACCTGTGATGGTGATTTTTTCACCGGGAAGGAAATAGTTGTGGTTGGCGGAGGCAATTCTGCACTGGAAGAAGCGGTTTCACTAACAAAATATGCCACCAAGGTAACCATAATACACCAGTTTGATCATTTCCAGGCATTTGAATATGCTGTGGAAGAAGCAAAAGCGAATCCGAAAATCCATTTTATCATGGAGTCTTCCATAATGAAGTTTGCCGGTGAAGATAAATTGGAAAGCATCGACATTAAAAACCTGAAAACCGGTGAAATTCAGAATTTTAAGACTGATGGCGTATTCATCTTCATCGGGTATGTTCCCAATACAGAATTTCTGAACGGAAAGCTAAGCATGAACAAATGGAATGAAATTATGGTTGATGGTGATATGGCCACCAATATTCCGGGGGTTTATGCTGCCGGTGATTCTATTGTAAAACGATTCCGGCAGGTTACGACTGCCGTTGGTGATGCTACTGTTGCAGCCCTGGCCGCATCGAACTATATTCATCAGCTGAAAACCAAAGAATTACACGAATCATTAACAAATTAGTATGTCAACCGGACTTATTGTTACCCTTTCGATCATTGCTCTTTTTGGGATATACATGATTTATTCTTTCAGAAGAATGAAGAGCATGGCAACGGTTCCTGAAAGTGAAAAAATTCTGACCCTTACCGACAAAAATTTTCAGGCACAGATTCAAAAGGGCCTGGTTATGGTTGATTTCTGGGCCGAATGGTGTATGCCGTGCAAAGTGATGGGCCCTGTTCTGAACGAATTAGCAGAAGATGAGAGCTTTAAAGCTACTGTTGCAAAACTGAATGTTGATCATTTTCAATCCGTTTCACAAAAGCAGGGTGTCAGGGGCATACCAACACTGATTCTGTTTAAAAACGGTAAAGAAGTTGATCGTTTTGTCGGTGTGAAACCCAGGGACTTTCTCATTAAGCAGGTATTGAAACATCAATCATAATTGTCAACGCAATGAAAATCAACAGTATAATTACAGGAATCATTGTATTCACCGGTTTTTTTGCCACAGCGCAGACACAACTAATGGAAAAACCGGATGTAATGATAGAAGATCAGAGTCGCTATGGCTTTGCTGAAACGATCAGTCAATTGTCAGGTATTATTGTTGAAAAAGGCTGGAAAATCACCACAACACATGATCTTCAGGCAACCATGAAGAAAAACGGAAAAGATGTATTGCCTGTCAGTGTCATTGAACTTTGTAGCCCAAACCATGCTTTTCAGATCCTTTCCATGGATCAATTCCGTGATGTTTCACCCATGTTACCCTGCCGTATTTCTGTCTATGAAAAATCGGACGGAAAAACGTACATCAGCAGGATGAATGCTCCTGTTTTTGCCGGCATGATCGGCGGAGAAGCCGGAAAAACCATTGGACAGGCTTTCAGTGAGACCGAAGAAATGGTCAGGAAGATCATCCGATAGAAAATAAAGATGTGAAATCCGGCCCCGGACAGAAGACAGCCAAATTCCGGAGCAGTGAATCCGAATAAAAAGAGGCTGTCTCAAAAGTCAGGAATTGTGGCGTAATAGACATTTTTCAGGCTTTTTTTGAGACCTTTTGTTCTAATAGACATTTTTCAGGCTTTTCTTTTTCTAAAAATATAGCAATTCAAAATTGAACGATTAAATTTGTTTGTCAGTTAAGCGGAAACGGGCTCTG
>JAZDHI010000056.1:0-16006 GCA_043806115.1 Bacteroidota bacterium | reverse complement strand
CCAGATGCTCACCGATCTGAAGAAGATCAGAATCAACGATAAATGGTACCTGAATGAAATTACAAACCACGCCCAGAAAATGATTGAAAAAATCGGACTGACAGTTGAGGAGGGTAATACGTAATTCTTTCCAGGTTAGAGGTTAAGAGTAAATGCCTTCAAAAACCCAAGGATTCCTGTTTATTCAAGAAGTAATATTGTTAAATTAACGTGAGTTCGACATAATGTATTTGCACAATCTGCGATTGTTAACAATTGCAAAATATTTATCAACAAATTGATATTCAGTTAAATAAAAAAGAGAATCTTCCTAAATTTATGTCGCCAAACCTGAAAACAGGAGGATTCTCTATGAAAATGTACGACCAAATTACGGAAATTTTTTGCTAGGTGGATGACTTTTGTCTTGAATTTGATAAAGGGATTCGTACCCATCTTCTTGAGCAGGGAAAAAGCGGAAAAACAGACCTTTTGCTATGGCTGACAGCGAAGTTATCACTATCATGATTTACTTTCACCTGGGCAGTTTCAGGAATTTCAAGCATTTCTATCTTTTTTATGTTAAAAACCACCTTCAAAAGGAGTTTCCCACTACGGTTTCTTACAATCGATTCGTCGAACTCATGCAAAAAGCGATGTTGCCCATGGCCCTATACCTTAAAATGAAATGTATGGGTGATTGTACAGGTATTTCATTCATGACCCAACGACATTAAAAGTGTGTAACAACCGAAGGATACATAACCACAGGGTATTCAAAGGTATTGCAGAGCGGGGTAAAGGGAGCATGGGCTGGTTCTATGGTTTTAAACTTCATCTGGTGGTTAACGATATGGGTGAAATTATCAACTTTGTCATAACTCAGGGTAACGTTGATGATCGGGAACCACTATTAGGAAGTAGTTTACTTGAAAAAATTCAAGGTAAGCTATTTGGCGACAGGGGTTATTTATCACAGAAATTGTTTGAAATGTTATTTGTGGATGGTATACATCTATTCACGAAGACTCGCAGCAATATGAAGAATTCGCTTCTTAGCCTGGAAGATAAACTACTGTTGCGTAAAAGGGCAATTATTGGATCTATAAACGATGAATTGAAAAATATTTGCCAGATTGAGCATTCAAGACATCGTTGCTTCGCTAATTTCATAGTAAACCTCATTTCTTCCCTGATTGCTTATAGTTTCTTCCCAAAAAAACCAGCAATCCATTTTGAAAAAGGTTACTCACAGCAACTTACGCTCTTTAAAATATGTCGAACTCAAGTTAACTTATGTAAAATGGTGTTAGAACAAAGTCCAAAACTTTCAATTTGATCAAAGTACTATAACTATTGCTTTTTGACGATGTCACAGCCTGAAATTTGTCTGCTAAACCTATTTTTTTAATATTCAACTGTAAGGAGAAGTGGAGTCGATGCCTGGATATAATTTTCAGACTACCTCTTTCTTGATTTCATGTGAAACTACTCATACTTGATTGAGTTAATTGGATTAGAAGTCGCTGCTTTGATTGCATGGAAACTGATAGAAAGGAAAGCTATAAAGAATGAAACAAGTCCAGCCAGCAGATAGGTTGGCCAGGTGATTTCAATATGATAGGCAAAATTTTCAAGCCAATTATTCAGAAAATAATGAGATACAGGAATAGAAATTACACATGCAATTAGAACAAGGATGGCAGACTCACGGTAAAGCATCAATAAAATACCTTCAATAGAAGATCCGAGAACTTTACGGATTCCGATTTCTTTAGATCGTTGCATTGCGATAAATGAAGACAATCCTAATAAACCCAATAAAGCAATAAAAATAGACAATCCTGTAAAAGTTGCAAAAACCGTTCCCAGTTTGGATTCAGACTGATATTTGTTTTCATATTCTTTATCAAGAAAATAATAGTCAAATGGTCTGTTGGCTCCAAATTGATTCCATTTATCACGTATAAACTCAATGGTTGTTTGAGTGAACCCTTCCTTTAACCTTATGGTGAGTGTATTTGATGGGAAGTTGGGAATAAACATTATCAAAGGTTCTACTTTATTATGAAGCGAGGTGAAATTAAAATCTTTGACAACACCAATTACTTTTAACATTCTTCCGCCGGTGCCATCCAGTTCGAAACCGAAATGTATCTTTTTACCAATAGCATTTTTACCCCAGCCCATAGCTTTCACTGTTGATTCATTGATGATTACAGCTTCAAGCTTGTCGGTACCCATCTCACGGTCAAATGTGCGTCCTTCAACAAAAGCAAGTTCAAGTAAATCCGGAAAATCAAAGTCACAAGGGATAAGATTAAGGGCGTATTCCTGCATTTTATTTTCTTTTTCTACACGCATTACCTGAATGCTGTTCTGCCCTCCAGGTACTCCTAGAGACATGCTTGATGAAAGAATGGATGGGTTCATGCGTAATTCATCCTTAAACTCATTTACTTTTTTTCTGAAAGTAGTATCCTGAATGTCCACAACCATTATATTCTCTTTTGAAAATCCCAGATCGGCGTTCCGCAGAAAATTCAATTGTTTATAAATGGCAAGTGTTCCTGTAATCATCATTACGGAAATCACCAGTTGTAGGGTGACAAGTACTTTTCTCATCCAGCTTCCTTTTGAGCCACTTTGTAATTTACCCTTCAGAACCATAGCTGGCTGAAAAGCTGAAAGAATCAGTGCAGGATATGACCCTGACATTAATCCGGTTAACAATGTGATACTGATGATACCTAACAAAATGTCTGGGTCTGTCATTATGCTGAAAGTCAGTTGTTTGCCCGACAAATCATTAAAAACTGGCAAAAGAAGCTGCATTAATGCAAAAGAAATTATCAATGCTCCCGCTGAGAGTAATACACTTTCACTCAGAAAATGCAATGCAAGCTGACTTCGATTAGCCCCTGCAACCTTCCTCAAACCTACTTCCTTAGCCCTGACAGAAGCCCGTGCTGTGGCAAGGTTCATATAATTGATAGCGGCAAGTAGTAGAATAAAAACTGCCATTGCAGCAAAAACATAAATGTAAGCCATGTTTCCTACCGGCAAGTCTGCCGCCAGTTTAGAATGGTGGTGTATTTTGTCCAGTCTTGTAGTCATAAGATCAAATGAAGCATTGATCTGATCACCGAGTTCCTTCATGTATTTTTTATATACAACCGGGAATTTTTCTTCAATGGTTTTAATAGAACTGTTGGGTTTCAGCAGAATGTAGCTGTACATACTTACGTTCCAGAAAGCCCCCGGATCTAAGCTGTTGAACTGTTCACGTCCGAAAAGTTTGACCAGGGTGTTCATTGACATAAGCATGTCAAACTTCAGGTGGGTATTGTCAGGCAAGTCTTTAAAGACTCCGGTGACTTTGAATGAGTTTCCATTACCTGTGATCAGGGTTTTACCATAAGCTGATTCAATACCAAAATATTTTTTAGCTGAACTTTCGCTTAATACTATAGTATTTGGTTCATTCAGGGATTTTTCAGGAATTCCTTCAGAATATTTCAGTGAGAATATTTCAGGAGCTGTTGAATCTGCGAAATAGATGGTTTTTTCATAGAATTCCTTTTCCCTGAATTTCATAACAGCATTGTCATTCGAGGCAAACCTGCAAAATTTGTCTATTTCAGGAAACTCTATTTTAAGTGCAGGGGCAATAGCGGAAGAACTTACTGCAAACCTGTCGTGTTTATTATTGATGGTAAAGTCGCCCTCCAGCCTGTAAATCCGATCATAATTGGAGAAATGTTTATCAAAGCCTAATTCATCGTTGATATATAACAGGATGAAGAAGGTCGCTGTCAATCCCACAGAAAAGCCGAGAATATTCAGTAATGAGTAGAATTTGTTTCTACTGAAGTTTCTCATGGCACTTTTTATGTAGTTGCTCATCATAAACTATATTTTTAAATATTGTTCTACTTATTTTGGGTCAGGTGTTGTTGATGAGTATGTCTGAAAAAAGTTGTTTTCATTCGTATTTCAGAGTATTGGCAGGATTCTGCCCTGATGCCCTGAATGCAATTATTCCGGTAATAATCAATGTCAGGATCAACGAAATAAGGCCAGAGATCAGAAAATACTGCCATTTTATTTCGGCACGGTAGGCAAATGAACTTAACCATTGTTCTATGATCAGGTATGACAAAGGCCAGGCAATCAGAATACTGATTAACACAAGCATTACATAGTCTGTTGTAAGCAGTTTAACAACCCGAAATGGTTCAGCACCCAGGACTTTTCTGATTCCAATTTCCCGGATACGTTGTGAAGCCATAAATGAAACAAGCCCCAAAAGACCCAATGCTGCTATCAGAATTGTTAACCCTGATAGTATAGCTGCGGCTTTGCCAAGATAATCCTCTTCCTTATATAATTTATCCAGCTCCTTATTAAGGAATTTAAATTCAAAAGGTCTTCCGGGCGCAAATTCATTCCATGTTTCCCTGATGTGTCGGATGGCATCCTCGTGATGGCCTGATGCTAAGCTTACAGTTACAAAGTTTGTGAATGCATTTATCTCCCAGAGATCTTCCTTTAGGTTTAAGACAAGTGGGCCGGCTTTATTGTGTAGCGAATTTGCATTGAAATCTTTAAATATACCAACGACTTTTTCATTCCCGACTCTTGAGTTGAATTTCTTTCCGATTGCAGCTTCATTCGATTTCCATCCAAGATGTTTTACCATTGCTTCATTAATGAGGATGGATTCTCTGGAATCGGTTTTGCTGTTTTTGATATAATCGCGTCCGGCAATGATTTTTATACCAAACATTTCAACAAAATCATCGCGTATGATGAGAGCTGGGTAAAATTGCCATTTATCAGCTGGAAAACCTTCAGGTCTGAATTCGTGGTTATTATGATTTGTGCCTGGTATATAATCAACGGTTGAAACAGAATTTATACCGGGCTTTTTTAATAATTCCTCCCTGAATGATTCATATTGCTTGACAATCGGAGACCTTGTAACCGGAATGACAAGAATATTTTCCTTTTTAAATCCCAGATCAGCATTCCTTAAGTAGTGCAACTGTTCAAAAACCATCATTGAGACTGTAATCAGCGTAATTGATAAGCAGAACTGTAATACAACCAATGCCTTACGGCCAAATAAATTTCCGGTCGAATGTTGATTTGTCCCTTTCAGTACTTTGACAGCACTGAATCCTGACTGATAGATAGCAGGATATATTCCGGATAGTATTCCTGTTGCAAGCCACAATGACAAAATGCATAGAAGAGATTCCCGGGTGTAGAGATACCCGGGATAAATGTTTTTTCCCGAAAAGGAATTAAATAGTGATAGTAAAAATTCTGTTGAAGCTAGGGCGATGACAAGCGAAATAAAAGTAATAAGTAATGATTCTCCTAAAAATTGTGTTATCAACTGACGGGTAGTTGCCCCTGAAACCTTCCGAATGGCAGTTTCGCGTGATCTTCGTGTGGCAAAAGCTGTGGAAAGATTTATATAGTTGATACAGGCAATAATTAGAATGAAGATAGCTACCATTGTCAGTATTCTGATATAGGATATTTTGCCACCAGGCTCGATTTCATAATCGAGTCTTGAACGAAGGTGAATGTCAGTCAATGATTGCACACCCAGTGAAATATGGTCTTTTTCAGCGTCAAAGAAGAACTTGTCAGTAAAAGCAGGCAGTTGTCGGATAAGATATTCTATCGCGGAATTATCTTTAACAAGAATATATGTCCAGAAAGGATTATATACCCATGTTTGTGGCATTTTACCACCCCAAAGCATTCTGAGGGTCGACATCGAAACCAGGAAATCATACGAAATGTGAGATTGCGGCGGTGGGTCAGCTATAAGACCTGTTATGGTAATATTGGTTTTGCCTTCCAGTTTTATTACCTGTCCGATGGGATCCTTGCCTGCAAAGTACCTTTTCGCCGTCGATTCCGTTACAACTGCTGTGAAGGGCGCTGAAAGTGCCTGAATCGGATTCCCCTTTAAGTACCTGACATCAAATATTTCAGTAAAAGTTGAATCGACAAAGAAAAAATGTTTCTCACGATATCCTTTGTCATTGTATTCAATATAAAATTCAGAAGACCAGTCATTAAAAACTCTTGTCATTTTTTCAATAATACCAGGAAATTCAGCCGCAATTGTTGGGCCGAGCGGAGCAGGACAACTTGATGAGTTTTCGGCAACTCCTTCAAAATCAGTAATACTTGTTATCCGATAAATTCTGTCAGCATTAACATGATACCTGTCATAACTTAGCTCATCATTAACATAAAGCATTATGAAAATGAAACATAACAGTCCAATAGCCAATCCGATAATATTGATGAGAGAATGTATCCTGATTCTTGTCAGATTTCTGAAAGCAGATTTTATATAATTATAGATCAAAGACATTTCAGGGTTATTTAATTTTTTAGATAGTTTGTTTTCATGAATCATGCCAGATAACATAATGACCACATTATGAATATTATATGGTCAGAACTCATTGAGTTTTCAGCGATTTTGTACGCATTCGGATGTAAGGGTGTACATAACTGAACAGCATTTGACTGTAATTGTGTCACTTTTTAAAAATAAGCACGATTTTTGAGTAAAAAAATACTTTTTAATTACACTATGAATATACAAGAAATTGTTGAATGGTATAAAAGGATCAACTATCTGCTTGACAAAGGTCGTGTGCTTGATGCTTTCGATAAAATAGCTTCAGCTATGCCCAAAGGAAGTTACAGTATAATAAATGAACAATTGGATGAACTCCGATTTACTTATACCAATTTACTTAAATACAAAGTACAGGGAATTGAGGATCCGCAAAGCAAGGAAATATATAATAGCCTTATTATCAACACTTACGAACTTGCAGACCAATTGAAGCTGGAACTAATAAATCAACCCGGATATCGCATTGCTTCAATAAAACATGACCTTGAAAAGCAAATGCAGTTAAACAATGAAGATCTGGCCGGAAACCTTCTTGGGTTGTCATTCGATTATGAGTTGAATGAAATGCTCCGGAGTACAGCCTTATATGAAGATGAATCGGAAAGTGAATCTGCAGCAAAGCACAGGAAAGCCATTCAACGGGCATTTAATTTCCTCTGGCTTAATAACAGGTTTTCAGAAGACGATACAAAGGTTGTTGGTCAGATTTTTGAGAGTAATTCATTTCCTTGGTATGAAAAATCTTTACTGGTAAGTTCCCTTACCCTTGGACTGGTCAGGACTTTTGATCTCCGCAGGATAGAACTGTTGATAAAACTCTATGCACATAGCAATCCACAGGTTTCTATTAGAGCATTGGTTGGAATTCTTATCGCCTTCTGCCTTTATGACAAGCGGATTTCGCTTGTACCGAAGTTTTCTGTTATTCTGCAATTACTAAAGGATGATGAGTCATTCGAATTGGATGTTTTAACAATTATAAAACAGATAATGAGGGCAAAGGATACAGATCGGATAACCCGGAAATTCAGGGACGAGATTGTTCCAGAGATTATAAGATTCAATGAAGACTTGAGCGAAAAACTGAATCTTGAGAAGTTACTTCAGTCAGATGAAGAAGCAGACAAGAATCCTGACTGGGAAAAGTACTTTGATAATCAGCCAGATTTGGTGCGCAAACTGGAAGACCTTACCAACATGCAGATGGAAGGAAATGATGTGTTTCTGGGTGCTTTCTCAATGTTAAAGAACTTTGGATTTTTTAATGACATTCACCACTGGTTCATGCCATTTTACAGAGAGCACTTTGCCATTGTGGCTGCCCTTCGCAATGAAAATGAAAATACCCGGGAAATTTTTTTAAAGGGTATTGAAAATTCGCCATACATGTGCAACTCGGATAAGTTTTCATTCATCCTTAATCTTAGTATAATGCCTGAAGGGCAAAAGGAAATGATGGCTCAGATGCTATCCGGCGAAGCCGAGCAATTTGAAGAGTTGATTAATGAAGAATTGGCAGATCCTGCTTTGCGGAAGAAACGAATTGCAATTCAATACATACAGGATCTTTATCGTTTTTTCAAACTCAATTCCATAAAAACTGAGACCGGAGATGTATTCAGTTATCCGCTTGAAGTATATAATACCAGGACACTTACCGGGCTGGTTGTCTCACCAATATTTTACAAGAGTATCGCAGCCTTCTGTTTCGACCTCGATCATTTTAATGAAGCCTATAATATTTATCAGAAACTGATGGATATGGGAGAGAACTATGCAGAACTTTATGAGAAATCAGGTTATTGTTTACAACAGGAAGGTTTATATGACAATGCCATTGCAATGTACCAGAAAGCTGATCTTTTTGATACAAACCGTAAATGGTTGCTTGGAAAAATGGCGCACTGTTATTTGAAATCTTTGCAACGAAAGGAAGCCTTTGATATTTATCTGGAACTTTCCCGAATGGAACCTGATAATATTAAATACCTGGCAGCTGCAGGTACCTGTTGTTTAAATATGGGCGATACAGCCAAGGCGCTCGAATACTTTTACAGAATCGATTTCATTGAACCCGGTACAGCCAAATCAATGAGACCTGTAGCCTGGTGCCTGTTTACACTTGGCAGACTTGATGAGGCTGACAATTATTATAATCAACTACTTGGAATGGAACCGAATGCTTTCGACTATATGAATGCAGGCCATGTTTCGTTTTGTCAGGGTAACAGGCAAAAAGCAACGGACTATTATGTGCAGAGTATCTTTAAAAGAAGTGGCGATCAGAGAACTTTCTTAAAGGCATTTATTGAAGACAGGAAATTTCTTATGCAGAACGGGGTAAATGAGAATGACATTCCACTAATGCTGGATTTTGTAAGAATCCGGTATCAGAATGAATCAGGTCAGGCTTGATTTTCTTTCAGTATTCGTCTTCTGAATACAAGAGGAATTTTTTCCGGTTCTGGTACTCCGATTTCAACCAGTTCCCAATCCTTATCATAGGCATCAATCCGGTGTTTCAATACAGTGAACTTCTCTTCCGGTGATGACTCAGAGCCTTCCCAGGAGACCAGTTCAACCCGGTATTGGATGGTTTTGCTTCGACCATTGATACGAACCTCAATTTCAACATTCTGTTCAGGGTCTGTTTCAGGAATAAGAATAACAACTTCTCGCATGATTTTTATTTAGGTGTTATTCTAACTCTATCGAAATTTATGCCATATATGTTAATGCATTGTTATTGAGCACTTAATATGCTTAATCGTTGTTATTATTCGTATTGTATATGAACAAATGGCAAAATACTGTCCGAAGGTGAACAGTTTACTAACCGACAAACAATCCTACATTTATTTCCGGGAGTTCCATTTTTAAAAGCCATTCCTTGCGCCACAAACCACCCCTGTAGCCTGTGAGTTTGCCATCCTGCCCGATAACCCGATGGCAGGGTACAATGATGGGAACAGGATTTGAACTATTGGCCAGTCCAACCGCACGAGCACCATTTTTTATTCCAAGTTTTCCTGCGATTTCACCATAAGATGTGGTTGAGCCATAAGGGATAGCCATAAGCAGGTTCCAAACTGATTTTTGAAAATCAGTACCTTTCAGGTTTACCGGAAAACTGAAGGTTTTCAACTCTCCTTTGAAATAGCGTTTTATTTGGTTAGAGGCATCCGATAGAGAATCTGGAATAATTTCAGTTAAAGTTCTGTCGGCAAAATGCAACTCGGTTATTAGGCCTTTTTCTGCAATGATCTCAATAATTCCAATGGGTGTTGAAATGACAGCCTTTTCAGTTGTTAGAATACCTTCAATCATATTGAAACAATTAATATGAAAAATGGACTTGAAGAAACAAAAGAGGAGTGCAGGATTCTGGTTTTTATTTAGATGAAATCGACTTGTCTGAAGTTTTAAACTTTAGCCGGATATTAACTATTTCAGGTCGGTTTCCGATTCTCACCGGAGGCCCCCATCCGCCAAATCCGGGAGAGATGTAGAAATGGGAATTCCCTTTTTTTTTGTAACCCATGCTTACTTCAAATATGGCTTTTGTGAGGTAATTCAATGGCCATATCTGGCCGTGATGTGTATGACCTGAAAGTTGCAGGTCGACCCCTGCTGCTTCGGCTTTTTGAAGATCAAAAGGTTGGTGATCCATCAAAATAATCGGAAGCGATTTGTCTGTATCTTTGAGTAATTTCTCCAGTTGCAATCTTGCTTTCCCACTAAAACGCGGCTTATCCCGGTCTTCCCGCCCTGCAATATAAAAAGCATCAGCAATTTTTATCACGCTATCGCATATCATAACTATCCCATGTTCCTGAAGGTAGTTTACTGCAGCTTGTGCACCACCGATGTATTCATGATTTCCGGTTATTCCATAGACACCCATGGGAGCTTGTAGTTTACGCAATGCTTCTCCCAGGTTTTGTTTGATAACCGGACCAAGATCTTCGTCGACAATGTCTCCGGCCAGTAAGATAATGTCTGGCTTAAGCATGTTGATTGAGTCTACCAACTTGGCCATTCGCCTAGGACCAATGATGGTTCCCATATGAATATCAGACGCCATAGCTATATTCAATTCCTCAATGCCATTGGCCTTTTTGTCAATTTTAAGATCGAGGTGCTTGAACTTCGGATTAATGGCATTAAAGTAACCGGCAAGGACGGTTGAAAGAATTAAAAGCATGGTAATGCCCATCAGATTTAACGTTGCTTTCTGGGTTAGCCATGATAGGGGCAAGTATCCGATAAAGTGATTGGATATCCTGATAATGTCAAAAAGAATTACTGCCAGAAGGCTATAAAACATCACTGCCAGCCAGAACGAACCGGTCCAGACCAGGAAATTGCTGAGAGCTGAAATTTGAATCCGTTCAAGAATGCGGCCGACAACATAAGAACCGGTGACAAAAATAAACATCCATTTAAACCATACTTTTACACCTGAATCTGCAGGAAGAGTTTGCATGGCACGGTGATAAATGTAATAGTTGATTGCCGAATAAACCAACAGAACCACAAAGAAAAATATGATAAATTGGTATGTTTTCATTATATTTTATAAACTCATAAGTAAACAGTTCTGTGCATCTTTTGTTCCTGAATTTTTAAGTACTCAATACAACCCACATTCATATTCTTACAGCCTCAGAGCCTGAAAATATTGTTATCCGAAATATATAAAATCATTTCCCAGAACATGAAATCTGAATTTCATTTCTTTCACTGTGAATGATTCGGATTGATTATTTTAAACAGACAGGGTTATATATTGGCATATCCACAGATTTTCAGCCTTAGAGATGGAGTCAGCTATTTCTTTCTATCTTTCAGGAACATCATCAGTTTCTCCTTGGTACTGCTAAATGTTAAAGCATCTGCTATCTGATAATAATTATCCTTATCGATGGTAAATTCCCAGGCAAATTCAGCCAGTTCAAGTCGGGTATCATCAAAACTGAAAAGACTTACAAGGTTAGTAATCTGGCGGGTAGTAAAACATTGTTTGCTTCGAACAATCTGTTTGGCAATAGTAAGTTTGGTGCTGTTGAAGTTTTCCTTCTGAATCGATTCTTTTATTTTAGTGAATTCATCAGGTGAAATCTTGCATGGAGGCGGAACAACCGGCATGCTGATAAACTCATTGTATGCTGCTTTTACTGTTATGTTATCGAACAACTGATCGCCGAAAGGAAGGTTATTCAGGTCGAATAATGACATGTATGCAGTTTTAAAGAAGCTAAGGCGGTTGGGTTCTTCGGCCAGTAATGATGCTAATTTCATTGCCTGTGTTACACTCAGGCAACTGTTTTGTGTTATCTGGGTGAGCAATAACATTCTGGTTGTTTCCGACTTATTGAAGGTGACCTGTGCGGCCAGCCGGAGGAATTCATCCTCGCGCACCGGGTAATTGCAGTTTGAAGGGCCATGGTAGTTTTCGTAAGATGGAAAATCAAAGGGGGGGAAAATCAGGTTTACCGGTTGTTCAGATGGTGGAAAGTAATCGGTTGGATGCGATTCCATTGTTTGTATGTAGTCATGCAACATAAAAACCGTTGAGAAATAAGCAAAATCGTCATAAATGAAATAGAAGTTTTCCTTATCCACGGCGCTGTGCCAGGCAGATTTTACGAAATCAAGGCGATTGAAGTCATCAATAAACAAAACTGCAATGCTTTTTATCTGTTTAACAGAAAGACAATTATTGATCGTGATAGCTGTCGCTACCTGCAGTTTGAGATCCTCAGATGGCTGTATCACAACAGATTTTTGTTTTTGCCTGAAAACATGATCAGGTATCGAGACATCACACCGTTGCGGTCGTTGGGCATAATTGGTTAAAGAAGCAAAAAGAAGCAGGAAAGTAAAAAGTTTGGTTCTCATAAGTTGTTGATTTTCATTTAGAATTCTTCATCCATTCAAAAGTGCGGTAATGCTCATCATTCATTCCAATTCTGGTATATACCTTCCGGGCAATCGTATTGGTATTGTCCACATACAATCTTATTCCGGACACATTGTCCTGTCGGATTACCTCTTTTTTTATATAAGCATACATCATGCCGAAAATACCGGTTTTCCTGAATTCAGGTAATACATAAACCGATTGTATCCACCAGACCCAGGCATTGCGCCAATCGCTCCATTCAGGCGTAATCATAAGGCAACCGCATCTTAGATTCCCTTTTTCAGTCACAATATAAAAGCCTTTTTCCGGTTTGCCAAAAACTGATTTTACACCTTTTGATACGATAGTTACATCAAGTTTGATCTTCTCAGTTTCCCAGGCCAAATTCAGCTGACCTGTAATGATAAATCCGATATCCGTTGCCGTTGCTTGCCTGACCTTTATATTTTCGTTATTTAACATCATTTTAAAAAAGTGAGTGTTTGTAAAAAGGACTTTATATTTCAGATGATTCAATTATAATGCCTTTTAAGCAGTTCAATATAAAAGGCAATTTAAATGTTTATTTTTGCAGTGTCGAAAGAACTGGCATCCGGTTATTCTGATAGCAAATATATATGATAATTACAATAAACTCAGCATGAGCGAGCAGATTAAACACGAGTGCGGGATAGCCATAGTAAGGTTGCTGAAACCACTTGAACATTACCTTAGCAAATATGGAACCTCCACCTGGGCTTTGAATAAGCTGCATTTACTGATGGAAAAGCAACATAACCGCGGACAGGATGGTGCCGGTATCGCCGGTATAAAGTTTGATCCGAAGCCCGGCACCAAATATATCAGCCGCAACCGTTCCAATTCCAACACACCAATCGCAGATGTTTTCAAATCTGCATACAGTGAAATCCACCAGATTGTTAATGATCATCCGCAAAGGCTGAAAGATGTTCAGTACCTGAAACACAATGCCGGTTTTGCCGGAGAATTGTTTATGGGTCATCTGCGCTACGGAACCTTCGGCAAAAACAATATTCAAAACCTTCACCCGGTTATTAGGGCAAACAACTGGATGACACGTAACCTTGTACTCGCCGGTAATTTCAACATGACGAATGTAGACGAACTTTTCGAAAAGCTACTTGACCTTGGGCAATATCCTGTTGAAACATCTGATACTATTACCATTCTTGAGAAAATCGGACATTTTCTGGATGAAGAAAATGAGCGTTTATATGCTAGATTCAAAAATGAAGGTTACACCAAGCGGGAAATAACTGGTAAAATTGCTACAGCCATTGATATACATGATATTTTGCAGAAAGCATCTGCAAACTGGGATGGTGGCTATGCCATTGCGGGCATGTTTGGCCACGGAGATGCGTTTGTTTTTCGCGACCCTTCCGGTATCAGGCCTGCCTTTTATTATCAGGATGATGAGGTTGTAATTGCAGCTTCCGAAAGGCCGGTGATTCAAACAGCACTTAATGTACACTACAGCCAGATAAAAGAGATTGAACCTGGTCATGCACTGATCATTAGACGGGATGGTTGTGTAAACATGGCCCCGGTTCTGGATGCCAGAAAACGTCAGGCCTGTTCGTTTGAACGGATTTATTTCAGCAGGGGAACCGATGTAGATATTTACCGCGAGCGGAAGAAACTCGGACAAATGATCACCCCGTATGTGCTCAGAGCGGTTAACCATGATATCGCCAACACTGTTTTCTCCTACATCCCCAATACTGCAGCAGTTGCTTTTTACGGACTGGTTGAGCAGTTGGGCAATTTCTGTGATCAGATTAAGAAAGAACATCTGTTAAAAGATGCAGCTACTTTGACGGCTTCCAGCATTGAAGAGATCATGAAACTGAAGCCAAGGGTCGAAAAAGTCGCAGTAAAGGATATTAAACTAAGGACTTTTATAACACAGGATAATGCCCGGGATGACCTGGTTGCACATGTTTATGATGTTACCTATGGCGTTGTTAATCCGGGAGTCGATAACCTGGTTGTTATTGATGATTCTATCGTACGGGGGACAACCCTTCGCAGGAGTATTATCAGGATACTTGACCGTTTGGGCCCGGTCAAAATCGTGATTGCTTCTTCAGCTCCGCAAATCCGTTACCCTGACTGTTATGGCATTGATATGACCAAGCTAGGCGACTTTATTGCTTTCAATGCTGCGATTGAGTTGCTGAAAGAAACAAAACAGGCACACATCATCAATGAAGTATATCTAAAATGTAAGAACCAGGAGAATCTCCCCAAAGAGCAGGTAGTGAATTTTGTCAAGGATATCTACCGCCCTTTTTCTGCCGAACAGATCTCTGAAAAAATATCCCTGCTTGTAACACCGGCCGGCTGCAAAGCACGTGTCCAGGTTGTTTTCCAAACCATCGAAGATTTACATGAAGCCATTCCCAATCATTCCGGCGATTGGTATTTCACTGGGAATTATCCAACGCCTGGTGGTAATAAGGTCGTAAACCGGTCCTTTATTAATTATATAGAAGGTAGGAATGAACGGGCATATTGATCTTGGATTTACAATACGTGAACAACCCGCCGGCTTGTCATATATCAACATTCTGAAATATGCCTGCCTTGAAATTTGTCCGCATCATAACTTCCGAAGAAGGCATACATGCCCAGTCGCAAAAACCAGGAAGGTTACAGTACCGTTTTCTAGTATTTATTAGATTCAATAACTTCCCAGTTTCGACTGATTCACTGCCAGGCAGGAGTGTACCGGAATTACAGCCACCAGAGTCCCTGACTTCAGTGATCTTGCCCATAGACTTGCTGTTTTAAAAATGCCGTGTTCCTGCGAAAGTGATACAATGTGATCTTCCCCTTCAGCATTTTGCCAATGTTCGCTGGCAAAGGGGACTATAAGGCCGTAAGTTTTGCTTCCATTTCTATTGGTCAGCGATTCTTTGGAAAGGTTTACAGCGCCGCCGTAAATCAGTGCTTCGTTTCTCTCCGGATAAACCGAAACCACAGGACAGATTACTGCTGCGCCAATTTCAGAGAAGCGGCAGGAGCCAAGCCGGTTTTGCATCAGATCATAATAAACAAAATTGCCCGGCCTGATTTCATCAATGCCTGCAAAATCTTCTCCGAGACTGCAGGAGGGGGTATCCCCGGTCGAAAGGATAAGCCCCGGATAACGGGTCTGGTATTTCTTCTTCAATCCGGCTAATAAGCGAATGGTCTCTTTCAGAATGAGAAGCACTTCTTCTTTGCTCTGTGCCTTATAAGTATGCCCTGGATGTGTCAGGAACCCCTGGAAAGATAAAATTGTTCCTGCTGTGGCTTCCAGAATTCGTTCAATGGTCTCAAAGTCACTCGGATCAACTCCCGAACGGTGATAGCCAACGTCTGTTTTAATGAAAAAGCCTGCAGGATATTTGAGCATACCTGCAAGTGTTTCAGCCTGTTCAGCCATATCGAACAAAACATTCAGCCTGATTTTGCCTGCCAACAGGTTTATTTCTTGGCGTAATAGACATTTTTCAGGCTTTTTTTGAGACCTTTTGTTCTAATAGACATTTTTCAGGCTTTTCTTTTTCTAAAAATATAGCAATTCAAAATTGAACGATTAAATTTGTTTGTCAGTTAAGCGGAAACGGGCTCTG
>JAZDHI010000055.1:0-2134 GCA_043806115.1 Bacteroidota bacterium | reverse complement strand
ATTTGTCTGGGGCAGGGATGGGAAAAAAGTTCCCGCACCAAAGGGAGGGCAATTCGGCAGATTAAATGTAGATCAGTTTATTTCTCAGGGAATCGGAGTTGCAACAATATATTATGGTGATATAGAACCTGATTTTGCTTCTGGAATTAAATACGGGATCAGGAGTTATTACCTGAAACCCGGATTATTATCACCTGCACCCGATGAATGGGGCGCTATTTCAGCCTGGGCCTGGGGACTGAGCCGTGCAATGGATTATTTCGAAACGGATAACCAGATTGATTCAAAGCGGGTTGCTTTGTTTGGAGTATCGAGGCTGGGAAAAACAGTTTTATGGACAGGCGCCCATGATACCCGTTTCGGGATGGTAATTGCAAGTTGTTCAGGAGAGGGAGGGGCAGCTATTGCCAGGCGTAATTACGGAGAGACAATAAAGCACATGTCTGATTCAACCAGATATTTTTATCAGTTTTGCGGGAACTATGGTAAATACGGTGATAATCCGAATGATTTTCCTGTAGATGCCAATTTGCTTGTATCCTTAATAGCACCACGGCCACTCTTGTTGCAGACAGGTGATACAGATTACTGGTCTGATCCGAAAGGAGAGTTTCTGGCAGCCGTCGCAGCTGAACCGGTATTCAGATTATTGGGGAAAAAAGGATTGGGAACTGATGTTATGCCACCAGCGGGACAACCTATACTGAATACCCTGGGATATTACATGCATTCAGGCGGCCATGGCGCCCTGCCGGCTGATTATGAAATATTCCTGAAATTTATGAAAATGCATTTCTTAGAAAACATAGCAAGAAAAAGCACGATATGAAACCCACATGTTATGATAACACAAACACTTATGAATATAATTTTATTAACATGTGCGGTTCCATCATACCATTAAAATCAAAATTAAATTATGATGAAAAATCTGTCAACAAGAATATCAACAACTCTATTCTTTTCGTTGCTGCTGATAATTCCGCAATTATTATCTGTTCAAAACGATTTAAGATCACTTGAAGAAGGATTCAAAAATCCACCGGAATCCGCAAAACCAAGAACATGGTGGCACTGGACAAACAGTAATATTACAAAAGAAGGAATTACTAAAGACCTTGAATGGATGAAGCGTGTCGGTATTGGTGGTTTTCAACTTGCCGATGTCGCTTCCGGTCAGGGGCAAACAGTGAAAGATAAGATCTTGTTTGGATCACCGGAATGGCTCGACGCTGTCAGGCATGCTGCTGCAGAAGCTCAACGTTTAAATCTGGAGATGACAATATTCAGTTCAGCCGGGTGGAGCCTCACAGGAGGCCCATGGGTAAAGCCTGAACAGGCAATGAAAAAACTCGTATGGAGCGAAATCAACGTTAAGGGACCAAAGAATTTTAACGGTACTCTTCCTATGCCTCCATCTGTCGAAGGTCCATTTGGGAATTTATCAAGATCAGCTCAGAGCAGTGGAAAGGAACCCTCGTTTTATAAAGATTGCATTGTGCTGGCATTCTCTACTCCGGCCTATGAGCTTGAATCTGAGAAATTTCAGCCCCTGGTGACTACAAGTACCGGAAATATAAATGCAGTGAACCTGCTTGACAATAACCTAAATACATCCTTAATTGTCAGAGCTTCAAAAGATACAAAAAGAGCATGGATACAATTCTCGTTCGATCAGCCATTTAAAGCACAGGCTGTTACCCTTGCCAGTCGTAACGGCATTCCTTTTGGAACGCTTCAGGTAAGCAACGACGGACAAAACTTCAGAACAATTGCAATGCTTCCCGGGCCTCAATTATACCGTGCCGGGAAGGTGGAAACAGTTGCTTTCACTGAAACAGTGGCAAAATACTACAGGTTAGAGATAACCGGCGCACCATGGAAGCCTACCGAGGTAATGTCGGAGAGTAAACCAAAACCTGACTCTGTATACGTATTCAGTGAAATTTTGCTTCATACCGGCGGAAGAGTGAACAGGTGGGAAGATAAAGCAGGTTTCTTCCACCTTTTCGATTATGGACCAACATCAAGTCCGGAAGTTGCACCGGGTTCAACAATTAATCCGACCGGAATTATCGACATCACCTCAAAGATGGGTGCTGACGGGACACTGAACTGGGCTATACCTGAAGGG
>JAZDHI010000054.1:0-115223 GCA_043806115.1 Bacteroidota bacterium | reverse complement strand
ATTATGATCGAATATAGTGGAGGCGATCCCAGCCTGGTCTTTAGGTGAAATTATATACCTTTGATTTTCAATACGTCAAAGTACTCGTGATGCTTTTGTTATTGTTCTTTTATGGTTTTGAACACTCCTAATCTGCAATCCAAAATAAAAAATTCCTACCTTTGCCGGGCGTTTAAACCGCGATGGAAAAATTTGATTGATTGCAACCATTTAAAAAAATGCTAAAGCAATTCCTGCCATTGATCATTCTTTCCGCTCAATTATTTCATTTACACTTAAATTTGCTGAAATGGCATATCTGTTTACTTCTGAATCAGTATCGGAAGGGCATCCCGACAAGGTTGCCGACCAGATTTCCGATGCTTTACTTGATGAGTTCCTGAGATTTGATCCCAATTCCAAAGTTGCCTGCGAAACGCTTGTTACCACAGGCCTTACGGTATGCAGCGGTGAAGTCCGTACAGAAGGTTATGTTGATCTTCATAAGGTTGTCAGAAAAACCATAGCCGATATCGGTTATACAAAGAATGAATACCGGTTTGAAGGGGAATCATGCGGCATTATTTCTACCATTCATGAACAATCGCCCGATATAAACCGCGGTGTGGAACGTGAAAACCCTGAAGACCAGGGTGCAGGTGATCAGGGAATGATGTTTGGTTATGCCACCCGCGATATGGATAACCTGATGCCCATGCCCATCGAGCTGGCCCATATTCTGCTGCAAAAACTTGCCGAAATCCGCAAGGAGGGTAAAGTAATGACCTATCTGAGACCTGATGCCAAGTCGCAGGTAACCATAGAATACGATGACAATAACCGCCCTGTAAGGATTGATACCATAGTAATTTCAACCCAGCATGATGATTTCGCCGACAAATCATTGCCTGAAAAAGAAGGGGATGAACTTATGCGCCTCAGGATAGAGCAGGATGTGCGCGAAATCCTTATACCCAAGGCCATTGCTGATCTGCCGGAAAGAGTCCGTTTCCTTTTTGATGATCATATTACACTTCATGTGAATCCAACCGGCAAATTCGTGATCGGAGGCCCTCATGGTGATACCGGGCTCACAGGCCGCAAAATCATTGTGGATACTTATGGAGGCAAAGGTGCGCATGGCGGAGGTGCCTTCTCCGGTAAAGATCCTTCCAAGGTAGACCGTTCAGCAGCCTATGCCGCCAGGCACATTGCCAAAAACCTTGTCGCTGCGGGAGTCGCTGACGAAATACTGGTTCAGGTAGCCTATGCAATAGGAATTGCACGCCCTGTCGGATTGTATGTAAATACTTTTGGAACAGCCCGGGTTAAAGACAATCAGGGCCACATTTTAACCGATGGAGCAATCTCCGGTAAAGTGAATGAGATTTTTGATATGAGGCCCTATGCCATCGTAAAACGGTTCGGATTAAGAAATCCTATTTATACACCAACCGCAACTTATGGACATTTCGGCCGGGATAGCAGGGTTGAAGAAGTGGAAGTATATTTTACCAATGGAGACACCTACGACAAGATAATTGGTGGATCTGTGAAACACTTCAAAAAAGTTGAGTTGTTTGCCTGGGAAAAAACAGATTATATTGATCGGGTTAAACTGGCTTTTGGCATCTGATTCCTGAATATTTGTAAAATAGCCATAGCCGTGGAAATGTGCCAGGACCAAGGCTATTTTTTTTTATAATATAACCAAAGCATCAACCGGAATCACCTGGTTTTTAAGAAAAAGAGCCCCGCCAAGGCAGGGCTCTTCTACATTAAGTTAAACAAGTATTCCAAGTTTTACGAGTTCTGAGAATTAACGCTTAACAACGAATTTTCGTGTGATTGTAGCAGAATTATTTATCATCAGAGAGTAGAAATAAATTCCGTTTTTAAGATTGTTAACGTTTAGAATTGCTTTTCCTTCCGTTTTTTCAAGAACTAACTCATCAATAATAGTGCCAAGAAGATTCGTAATCCGGATGCCTGCTTTGGCGCTGTTTACAGGAAGTTTATAATCAAAAAAGACAACTGAGGAAGCCGGATTGGGATATGCGTTTACCATTTTTATCAATCCGGACTGAGCGGCAGGCACTCCAAGATAACCAATATTAAAGTTCACAATGACAAAACTTGTATCACTTTGATTATCCATGTCGAAAAAGACAAACTTTGATGTCGTGGTTCCCAAAAGAGCGCCATAGGTAATATCTCCGGTAAAATTGGGTGAAAACGTTCCGGGTTCAATTGTGATCGGATCCGGTGTTTCCCAGACAAAAGAAGGATAACAGGACAACCAGCAGAGAGAAATTTCTGTACCGTCAAGAACCGAAATATTGTACCGGCGAACCTTAACATTTTTTGAAGTACCGGAATTATTGTAAGTATCCAATCCTAAAGAGGCAAATCCATCAGCTGGATTGCAGAGAAAATCAATGGTCTGGCCGGTAACTTCAAGACCGGTTTTATCTTTTATGACCAATGATTGAGCATGCACTGAATACTCAGTCAGCAAACCGATTATTATAAGAAGTAATATTTTCTTCATGACGTTGAGAATTTGTGATTATTAATCAAAAATTGTGCTAAAAGTGATACCTGAAAACGACGAAACACCAATTATTGTTAAAAAACTTTTTTCTGCACAATCAACTGTTTGATTAGTAACTCTGTATTACTGCAAAATTACCATTTTTAACAAACAAAAAGGCAAATCTTAGAAATTTTTTTTAAAAACTTTTCAACACTTATGAGTGGTTTTAAAAAATGCTGATCTTTGCAATTACATAATTTACATAAATCACACATTATGAAAAATTTAGTACTACTCACAATGTTAATAACCCTCACCATCACAGGGTTCAGTCAGTCGCAAAGGCTGGTATTATTGGAACATTTTACCCAGGCAAGCTGCGGACCCTGTGCCGGAGTTAATCCCGGACTTCATACTTTACTAACGGCCAATCCCGACAAGATAACCTCTATCATGTACCACACCAGCTGGCCGGGTTATGATCCGATGTACAATCACAATACAGTTGACGCCGGAGCAAGAACCTCCTACTACGTGGTCCAAAGCGTACCTAATTCCGTGCTTGACGGAAATTATTACAATGGTCACCCGAATGGATGGAACATTAATACGGTCAATACACGGTATGCAGTACCATCGCCTTTCAATCTGTCAATAAACCAGCAACTTTCAGCTGGCAATGACACGCTTTTCGTTACCATGCTCATTGAAGCGACTTCTGATATATCGGGACCACTCAGTGCATTCATGACTGTTATTGAGAAACACATCCATTTTAATACTGCACCAGGCAGTAATGGTGAGAAGGATTTTTATAATGTAATGAAAAAATTATTACCTTCCAAAACCGGAATTTCATTACCAACGCCCATGGTTACCGGTGACTATGTGATCCTTCAATCCTATTGGTTGCTCGCCAATGTATATAGTATTCCTGAATTAAGTGTGGTTGGTTTCGTCCAGAATCCGATCTCAAAAGAAGTACATCAGTCTGCTAATCTTTCGCTGCAGGCGATTACCGCTTTGCATAACAATGACGTTGAACTGACCGCTTTCACCAATATGGTTGACAAGTATTGCAAAACTGAATTTTCTCCCAAAATTCTAATTTGCAACAATGGAAATTCACCACTGACCAGTCTTGATATAAAATATCAGGTAAATGATGATGAATTGCTGACCTATAGCTGGACTGGAAATCTGCCTTTTCTGGGCAAATACGAAATCGAATTACCACAGATGGATTTCGATTTACTGGCTGCCAACACCCTGAAAGTATATGTGGATCAGGTTAATCAGGTTACGGACGAATATCATAAGAACGATACCCTGATCCATAACTTTACTCCTGCTATTCAGGCTTCCAGGGATATTCTGGTTAAAATCAGGACCGACAATTTTCCTGAAGAAATTACCTGGGTGATTGCTGATAGCAACGGTGAGGTAGTATTTTCCGGAGGCCCTTACACTGAAGCCGGAACAGTATATAATGAGGTATCTGTTCTTCCTTATGATGACTGTTATGAATTCAGGTTATTTGATTCCGGAGGCAATGGATTATGCTGCAGCAATGGTTCAGGATTTTACACACTCAAATCAGGATCAGTTACCATATCCCAGGGTACTCAGTTTGGTGCTGAAGCTTTTGCACAGTTTGATGTGGTAAGTGTGGGAACAGAAAATATCTCCCCTGAAACCGGATTTGTTACATATCCGAATCCCGCCAGTGAAACGGTGTTCATTGAATTTACCGCGGATCCGGATCAAGAAGCTAAAATCATTATATATAATCCACTGGGGCAGGTTGTTTACCGGTATGACATCAGCGCCCGGGGTGGTGCAGATCAGAAACTGGAGATCAATACCAGGAACTGGAATCCGGGCTTTTACATGATCCGGTTTGAAAACGGAAATGAGATCAGCAACAGAAAAGTAACAGTTGGAAAATAGCCGATTGAAAGTGATATTTCAAAACCCTCCGGCAGGCATAGCCGGAGGGTTTTTACTTTCTGCGCATTGATTTGCAGGCAGCACCTGCCACCTTACAATAAACATAGTCCGGGCTTCCGCTGAACCTGAATAGAAAAGAGAATAAAATTTCAGAATAAACCATCAATTAACCGATCGTCTGCAAAATTGGGCAGTGTTACTTTAAGCAAGGGCTCGGACTGCATTGCACGCTTAATGGCAAAGATAGCCTCTTCGTTGCGCGCCCATGAACGGCGGGAAATTCCATTGTTGACATCCCAGTGAAGCATGGAACGCAGGCGGCGGTCACAGTCGGGTGATCCATCCAGTAACATTCCAAAACCACCGTTGATTACTTCTCCCCAGCCTACACCACCCCCATTGTGTATGGAGACCCAGGTAGCACCCCGGAATGAGTCGCCGATAACATTCTGAATGGCCATATCTGCGGTAAGACTGCTGCCATCATAAATATTTGATGTCTCGCGATAAGGTGAATCGGTACCGGATACATCGTGATGGTCGCGGCCAAGGACTACCGGAGCTGAAATCTGACCATCAGCAATTGCCTTGTTAAATGCCGACGCAATTTTTGTGCGTCCTTCACAGTCTGCATAAAGAATACGGGCCTGTGAGCCAACAACAAGACGATTTTCTTTAGCACCCTTAATCCACTTAATATTGTCTTTCATCTGCTGACTGATCTCAGCAGGAGCAGTGGTGGAAATCTCCTCCAGCACTTCCATGGCAAGGCGGTCTGTGGTATTGAGATCTTCCGGTTTACCCGAGGTGCAAACCCAACGGAACGGTCCGAAACCGTAATCGAAACACATGGGGCCCATAATATCCTGAACATACGATGGATAGCGGAATTTACCATCTTCTTTAAAAATATCAGCCCCTGCCCTGCCCGACTCAAGAAGGAATGCATTACCATAATCGAAAAAGTACATTCCATTTCCACACAGGGTGTTGATGGCTGCAACCTGCCTTCTCAGAGATTCCTGAACACGCCTTTTAAATTCACCGGGCTGGTGAGCCATTAGCTCATTGGATGCCTCATAACTCAGTCCGACCGGATAATAACCACCAGCCCAGGGATTGTGCAGGGATGTCTGGTCGGAACCCATATCCACCAGGATGCTGCGTTCTGCAAGTCGTTCCCACAAATCCACAATATTACCGAGATAGGCAATTGAGCGGGCTTTCTTTTCTGACTGATATTTCACTGCAAGATCAATGGCAGTGTCAATATCATCCGAAATCTCATCTACCCAACCCTGGCTGTGTCTTTTGTTGGCTGCCTGCGGGTTAACTTCGGCACAAATGGTCACCACCCCGGCAATATTCCCTGCTTTGGGTTGGGCACCACTCATCCCGCCAAGGCCAGATGTTACAAACAGGCGACCCGCTATACCCTGCCCCTGTTTGTCAATTTTACGGCCGGCATTCAGAACAGTAATGGTGGTTCCATGAACGATGCCCTGAGGCCCGATGTACATATAGGAACCGGCTGTCATCTGTCCGTATTGTGAAACACCCAGTGCATTCAATTTTTCCCAGTCGTCGGGTTTTGAATAGTTCGGTATCACCATTCCATTCGTAACCACCACCCGTGGTGCATCTTTATGTGAAGGGTAAAGCCCCATCGGGTGGCCTGAATACATCACCAGGGTCTGCTCATCGGTCATTTCTGAGAGGTACTTCATGGTGAGAAGGTACTGAGCCCAGTTCTGAAAGACGGCGCCATTCCCACCATAAGTAATCAGTTCGTGCGGATGCTGGGCAACGGCCGGATCAAGGTTATTCTGAATCATCAGCATAATACCGGCAGCCTGCAGCGATTTTGCAGGGTATTCGCTTATTGGCCTGGCGTACATTTGGTATTCCGGACGGAACCTATACATATATATACGTCCGTATTTCTTAAGCTCTTCAGCAAACTCGGGCGCCAAAATTTCATGAAGCCGGGGATTGAAGTACCTGAGCGCATTGCGGAGGGCAAGTTTTTTCTCTTCAGGATTTAAAATGTCTTTCCGGACCGGTGCATGGCTGACGGCTTTGTCAATTGGCCTTGATAAAGGTAGGATTTCCGGAATCCCGGCGATAATTGATCTTTGAAAATCAGTTAATTGCATTGGATGATAAATTAAAAGAGATTGGTTTAAAGTGAAACAAAGGTATAAAGGAATTTGAATTGTGGATTATCTTCGGTGAACTCTCCCGGATAAATGGCGGGTCAGGCTCTTCAGTCAATTGGTGAAATCCAGTTTCAATTTTAAAATTCTTTACCTGAGCCTCGGCAAAAGTATCTCCCCTCCTCTTGAAGATTTTTGGGCCAAACTTTGAACATTCTCTTCCGTAACCAATTTGTTCAATGCATTCCGGATTAAAGCATATTTATCGTGAAGCGGGCAAGGATTGTTATCGTCACATTGTTTCAGGCCAAATCCACACCCGGAAAATAAATTATCACCCTGTGTAGCTATAATAAGTTCTTTTAGTGGTAAATCAGGCTTTTTCGAATCAAAATAAAACCCACCTCCTTTTCCCTTCTGTGATTCGATAAAGCCCTGCCGTACCAGACGTTGTAATATTTTCGCCGTATAAAAATGCGGGGCGTCAATCTGTTCCGCAATTTCAGCTATACCCGGCCGTTTGCCTTCCGAATTCTGCAACTGAATGTAAACCAATCCCCTGAGCGCATATTCTGTTTCTTTATTGAACATATTGCATTACTTTCTTTTAAAATTTCAATCCGGCAAAGGTACAACAAAAAAATTATTAAATAATAAAAGACCTTTTTGTCTTTTATTTGATTTTATGATTATCTTTGTCCGGAGATTTAAAGCTGACAACATGAAAGAAATAACAAACATAGAACCAACGATTGGCGAAATCGTTGCCAACGATTTCAGGGCAGCCTCAATATTTAAGGAAGCCGGCATCGACTTTTGCTGCGGTGGCAACAAGAGTATTACCGAAGCCTGCCGCGAAAAAGGAGCAGATGAACCTGATTTAATCCGCCAACTCGACTCCCTGACTCAAACACCTGTCACCGGTACCATGAACTTTAAGGATTGGGAGTTGGGTTTCCTGAGCGATTACATCGCAAGCACACACCACAAATTCGTCCTGAAGAATCTTCCCGAACTGGTTTTTTATACTCAAAAGATTGCTGAGGTTCATGGCGGCCATCATCCGGAACTCATTGAAGTAGCCTCCTTGTTTACTAAAATCAATGTGGAGCTGCTCCAGCATTTGAAGAATGAGGAAGAAGTTCTTTTTCCTGCGATTAAAGAAGCTGAAAAGAATGCTACTCCGGAAGTGAAGTCAACCATTGTTTCTGAAATTATGCGTATGCAGGGCGAGCATGAGTTTGCAGGTGGGGCCATGGATAAAATAAACGTATTGACACAAAACTATCTGATTCCTGATGATGCCTGCAATACTTATCGTGTTTCACTTAAGCTGTTGGAACAGTTTGAAGACGACCTTCATATTCATGTGCATCTTGAAAACAATATTCTGTATCCGAAAGCTTTAAAACTTGCTGAATAAGAAAGGAATGATCATGACCACAGCAACACAAAACCTTGAATATGACCATGTACAGATACTTCGACTGATCGAAGTCATGGAACGGATAACCGAATCGGCCGGTCCGAATTTGGAGCATATGGAAACGATTATAAAGGTGATCCGTGAATTTGCCGATGGACTTCACCATGCCAAGGAAGAGCAATTGCTTTTCCCACTGATGGTTAAGAAGGGCTATTCGAACGAATCAGGCCCCGTGGCCGTTATGCTTCACGAGCACGTAACGGGAAGAAATTATGTAAAAGGAATGACAGATAATATTTCGCTGTTTAAACAGGGGGAACGCATTGCTTTAAGTGCCATTTACAGCAACATGCTGGGTTATGCAGATTTGCTGAAAAATCATATCAGAAAAGAAAACAATGTGCTTTTCCGCATGGCTGATAAAGCATTTACACCTGCCGAACAGGAATCGCTGTTGCATGATTTTGTAAAAGTAGAAGTCAATAGTGAAAGCGGTCACAGCAAAGCTGACTATATCGCAATGATCGGTTTCCTTGCCGGCTTTTACTCAACATGATCAAATCCATCTGAAAATCCCCTGAGTGACTTAAACCTAAACCTTTATATCATGATATTCGGAAATCGACTCGAAAAAACAGCTTTTCTGTTATTTGCATCCGTTTTAATATTTACAGGTTGTAGTAAAAACAGCCGGACGTCAGACGAATCAAACATCGAAGAGATCAAAGGGGAAGAAGTTGCAGTGTTAACCTTTGCTCCCAATGTACCTCCGCCAATTACCCGCGACTATGCCACAAAAGTAATTGTGAACCTTGAAGTTATCGAAAAGGAAATGGAGATGATGGATGGTGTGAAATACAATTTCTGGACATTTGGCGGACAGGTTCCCGGAAAATTTATCCGTGTTCGCGAAGGCGATCGGGTAGAGTTTCATTTAAAAAATGATCCTTCCAGCAAACTGCCACACAATATCGATCTTCATGCAGCTACCGGTCCCGGAGGCGGGGCTGTTTCTACCTTTACAGCACCGGGGCATGAAACACAATTTTCATTTTCCGTTCTTAACCCGGGTCTTTACATTTATCACTGTGCTACCGCCCCTGTGGGAATGCATATTGCAAATGGCATGTACGGTCTGATATTGGTTGAACCGAAAGATGGTTTACTAAAAGTTGATAAGGAATTTTATGTCTGCCAGGGAGATTTTTATACCAAAGGCAGTTATGGGGAATCGGGAGTTCAACCTTTCGATATGGAAAAAGCACTTGAAGAAAACCCTGATTATGTTGTGTTTAATGGGAAAGTGGGCGCGATGACCGGCGACAGATCCTTAAAAGCCAGGGTTGGTGAAACAGTACGCCTGTTCGTAGGAAACGGCGGACCAGGCCTTACTTCCAGTTTTCATGTGATCGGCGAAATCTTTGATAATGTATATCCCGAAGGAGGAAGCACGTTGAATCATAATATCCAAACAACACTTATTCCACCCGGAGGTTCGGCCATTACAGAATTCAGGCTGGATGTTCCCGGTAATTTCATTATGGTTGACCATGCCATCTTCAGGGCCTTTAATAAAGGCGCTTTAGGAGTTCTCCAGGTTGATGGTCCGGAAAATAAAAAGATTTTTTCAGGACAACAGGATGACAGGATTTACCAGCCTGAAGGAGGTGCCGTTCAAACCATGCCATCAGATGACGCTGAAGCAGTTAAAACATTGACAAAAGCAGAGAAACTCGGGATTGGGAAAGACCTTTATGTTTCAACATGCCAGGCTTGCCATCAGGCAGATGGCAAAGGAATTGAAAATGCTTTCCCCCCATTGGTAAAATCGGATTATTTTGCTTCAAATCCGGAAAAAATTATCCGGGTAATTTCTCACGGTTTAACCGGACCGGTTAAAGTTAACGGGAAAGAGTACAACAGTGTAATGCCGAAGCAAACGCTGAGTGATAACCAGATTGCTTCAGTTGCAACCTTTGTACTCAATAATTTCGGGAACAAAGGGGGAGAACTGCATGCATCCGATGTGGCAAAAATCAGAAAAAAGTAATATGAAATCCTTTTTGCTGATATTAAGCTGTTTAACAACAATTACAGGGTTGTGTCAGCAAAAATCCCCAGCATCTGCAATGGCTAAAATCAGGGGTGGATCATACATTCCGATGTATTCCAGTGATGCTGAGAAAACAGAGGTCCGACCTTTTGAAATGGATGTGCATCCGGTTACCAATAGCGACTTTCTGATTTTCGTAAAAGCCAATCCGGGGTGGAAGAAGAGTAAAGTTAAAAGCCTGTTTGCCGACAACAATTATCTGAAACAATGGAATTCTGATCTGGCCTTCGACCAAAACATCGCTAAAAGTCCGGTTGTAAATGTATCATGGTTTGCTGCTAAGAAATACTGTGAATGCCAGGGTAAAAGACTTCCTGAAAATGCTGAATGGGAACTGGCGGCTAAAGCAAGTGAAACACTGGCGGACGCAGGGAATGATCCCGGGTTCAACCAATGGGTTTTAAACTGGGTTACAAAACCAAATCCGAAAACGTTGCCTTCCGTTGGTTCAACTTTCAGGAATTACTACGGCGTTTACGATCTGCATGGTCTGGTCTGGGAATGGACGTATGACTTTAACAGTGCACTATCCACCGGTGAATCGCGCGGTAACAGCAGTTTAGACAATACTATGTTTTGTGGTGGCGGTTCGTTTTCCGCGAAAGACCTTAATAATTACGCTTCGTTTATGCGTTTTGCCATGCGATCAAGTGTAAAGGCAAAATACTGCGTTGCCAATCTCGGGTTCAGGTGCGTTAAATAAGAAATAAAGTCATGAAAAAATCCATTATACCAGTTATTCTGTTCACGACTTTACTGGTGTCGTGTAACAAAAATCCGGAGGTTAAAACCAAAAGCTGCTGCAGCAATGAAAAGCCCGCAGGTGTGATGAAGGATCTTTCAGGTGAATCGGTGTATCATCTCACTTCATCGTGGACCTCTCAGAATAATGAGAATCTGAAACTTTCTCATTTCAGAGATAAAACTGTAATTGCAGCCATGGTATTCACGCATTGTGAATCGGCCTGCCCCCGCATCGTAGCCGATATGAAACGGATTGAATCATCTTTTTCCGGTAAGGAACTTGAGCAGATTAGCTTCCTTCTGATCAGTATGGATCCTGAACGAGATACACCAGGCAGACTCACAGAATTTGCTGCAGTGCATAAATTGAATTCCAACTGGACGCTGATCTGTTCCGGCCCGGATGCCACCATGGAAGTAGCAAATGTACTTGGTGTGCGCATTAAAAAGCTGGAAGATGGCGGCTTTGATCATTCCAATACTATCCATGTCTTTGACCGGGAAGGTGTTATTGTTTACCAGCAAAACGGATTTGCAGTTGAACAGGATGAAACCCTCAAGTCAATCAGGAATTTAATCCGTTAAAAAAGCCATACCAGGATACATACGGGTAAAGTTTTAATTTTCCATACAATGTTGTCAGGTAAGTTGCCGAACATTTAAAAAAATAATATCTCGCTACTTTGTAGCTCATATTCAATTCTGATAACCGATTGACTACAAATATTTTGCTACTCCTTTTTGCGTGTTGCATACAGGCAGGCTGTAGCAACCATAATAGCGGGAGAGCCGCATAATATTTGTAGTGAAATCTGAGATAAATAAAGTGAGCTCCAGCGGAGCGTGATATTACCTATTTACATGACTATCAAAGGATTCAAGCATTTGTCTTAATAATATCCGGACAGTTATGTTTCCATTAATCAATCAAATTCCAATTCTTAGGTATTCGAAAATCCGACAGCCTTCAGCACTGGTTTTATTTACTGGATTTTTTTAAGATGTAACGATTATATTTAGTAGCCAATGCAATCCCTTATACGTTGAAAAGCTTGTGGAATGCCTACCCGATTGGGCGATTTTCTTTTTCAAATCGCTCAATTCGGGTAAAAAGCGAAATCCCTATCTTTACCCCCATAATACTATTGTCATGGTCCGCTTGCTTAACCACGCCTATAATCCTGAAGAATTCCGCAGAGAAGGCCATCAACTTGTTGATTTGCTCGCCTCCTACCTTCAGGATTGCTGTGATGCCAGACAAATGCCCGTTTTGACTCCTCCCGAGCCTGATAAAATGCTGGCTTACTGGGAAAATGATCTGAATCGCAAGGAATTCAACCTGCAGGATTTTTACAGGACTCTGATCGACCAGTCCAACCATATTCATCATCCGGGATATATGGGGCATCAGGTGGTTCCACCTGCTCCGCTTGCTGCGCTGACTGAACTTCTGGAAGCATTGCTCAATAATGGCATGGCCATTTATGAAATGGGCCCGGCAGCCACTGCGATTGAACGTGTAGTATTACGATGGCTGGCTGAAAAGATAGGAATGACAAGCCAGGCAGACGGTATCCTTACATCAGGAGGCTCTGCCGGAAACCTTACCTGTTTGCTGGCAGCCCGCCAGGCAATGCATGGCCAAAATATCTTGGATAAAGATAAGCGGGATGACTCACAGTTGGCTTTCATGGTTTCGGCAGAAGCGCACTACAGCGTTTCAAGGGCCGCCCACATCATGGGCTGGGGTGAAAAAGGCGTTGTGCAAGTTCCGGTCAATAGCCGGATGCAGCTTGACACATCAAAACTTGAAGAGTCGTTGGCCACCGCAAGGGCAAGTGGTTTAAATGTCATCGCTTTAGTAGGGAATGCCTGCACAACATCAACAGGAACTTACGATCCATTATGGGAAATGGCCTACTTTGCTGAAACCCATGGTCTGTGGTTTCATGTGGATGGCGCACATGGCGGGGCTGCCGCTATGACAAAAAAATACAGATATCTGACCAAAGGCATTGAACGCGCTGACTCAGTGGTTATTGATTTCCATAAAATGATGCTGACCCCGGCGTTGACTACCGCTGTTATTTTCCGCAACGGCCGACATTCCTTTGAAACTTTCGCTCAAAAAGCTGAATACCTGCTCGGAGGTGATGGAGAAAAACCCTGGTACGACGGAGCAGGCAGAACGCTGGAATGCACCAAGAAAATGCTTGGCGTAAAAGTATATGCAATGCTCAGACTGTACGGAGAAGGGCTTTTCAGCGAGTACATCACGAATGCTTACGATCTGGGACAAGACTTTGCAGCACTAATTGAACAACAGACCGACTTTGAACTTGCAGTGAAACCGGATGGAAACATCGTCTGTTTCAGGTATTGTCCCATAAATTTTTCGGGCGACCTGAATGCACTGAATACCCGTATTCGTAAAAATTGTCTGGATGATGCACGGTTTTACATCGTTCAGACTCAGGTAAACGGACAGGTTTTCCTCAGAGTTTCCCTGATGAATCCGTTGACTACCATTGCTGATCTCAATTTATTGATTACCACAATTAGGGAAGTTTACAAATGATCAGGACAAATAACCCATTGCGATGAATGCCTTGGAATTCAGGGCTGAAGCCCACAAAATGGCCGACCGTATTGCCGATTATTTTGAGGAAATATCAAAATATCCGGTAAAATCGCAGGTAAAACCCGGAGAGATTTTATCACAACTACCCGGTTCACCGCCGTATAATCCTGAAACAATGGCTGAGATTATGTCAGATTTCGAGCGCCTCATTATGCCAGGGATTACGCATTGGCAGAGTCCGGCTTTTCATGCCTTTTTTCCGGCCAACTCAAGTTATCCGAGTGTTCTTGCCGAAATGCTTACCGCCGCGCTGGGTCAACAGGGTATGATTTGGGAAACCTCCCCTGCTGCAACAGAACTTGAAGAGCGGGTAATGGAATGGCTTAAACAAATGTGTGGTTTGCCCGATTACTGGACCGGTGTAATACAGGATACTGCTTCCGCATCTACTCTCACGGCCTTGCTTACTGCACGTGAAAAGGCAACGGGCTTCAGGCTGAATGAAGAAGGTTTTGTCCATGATGAAAAGTTCAGGGTCTATTGTTCAACAGAAACACATTCCTCCATTGAAAAGGCGGTAAAAATTATTGGATTCGGCAGGAAGAACCTGATAAAGATCGCAGTTGACGGAAATTTCGCACTTAACCCGTCAAATCTCAGAGACGCCATTGAATCAGATATCCGACAAGGATTTAAACCCTGTTGTGTGGTCGCAACCTTTGGCACCACCGGGTCAACTGCAGTTGACCCCCTCAGGGAAATAGGGGAAATCTGCAATAACCATGATATCTGGTTTCACGTGGATGCAGCCTTTGCCGGTTCAGCTTTGGTATTACCCGAAATGCGACACCTTGCGAAAGGTCTGGAATATGCTGACAGCTATGTCTTTAATCCTCATAAGTGGATGTTTACCAATTTTGATTGCTCTGCATATTTTGTCCGTGATCCGGAGATTTTGATCAGGACTTTTGAGATATTACCTGAGTACCTGAAAACGCGCACCCGTGGACAGGTAAATGACTACAGGGATTGGGGTGTGGCACTGGGCAGACGATTCAGGGCATTGAAACTTTGGTTTGTGATAAGAAATTTCGGGGTTGAAGGAATCAGGGGGAAAATGAGAAAACATCTTGAGTTGGCAAAATGGCTGGAAAATGAAATCAGGAATTCAGGTAATTTTGAGCTTCTGGCTCCGGTTTTGTTTGGCCTGGTATGCTTCAGATTCAATCCTGCAGGAAAGAAGGAAGATGAAATCAACCAAATGAATGAGAAGCTGTTGCAGCAACTAAATACCAGTGGTAAGATTTATCTTACGCACACGAAGCTGAATGGCAAATACACACTTCGCATGGTGATTGCGCAGACAAATACTGAAGCTGTTCATGTTGAAGATGCATGGAAACTAATCCGGGAAATGGCACGGGGAATTTAACCCCAACATTTCATAAATCCTGAATCTAACAGAATGAATTATTCTGAATACAAAGAAAAACTAATATTTCGGTGCACTACGTTTGCAAAATTTAATTTCTCCCGGGTCCGGGTTATCCAGCATGATTCAAGTGGATTGGTAGTAGTTTATGAATAATGCAGGTTAAGACCATTTCCTTTTAAGGGACAAAAGTATTCAAATGATAATACTTCCATTTATACTTTAGATTTTTAACTTTTTAACTCAGACTTTAGAATTGAATCTATGAAGGAACAATGGGATGAGCGATACGCTGACGATGCCTACATTTATGGCACGGATCCGAACAACTGGCTTGCCGGAAAATTAGCGGTAATGACACCCGGCATCATCCTTTTTCCTGCTGAAGGTGAAGGCCGGAATGCGGTTTATGCTGCAGAGATGGGTTGGGAGGTTTTCGCCTTTGACCAGAGTGAAGAAGGCAAAAAGAAGGCAGAACGTCTTTCAGCATTGAAGGGTGTTACGATAAACTATGACATCGCTGATCTTACCGGATACAATCCGGAAAAGAAGCGGTTTGATGTGATTGCGTTGATATTTGTGCATATGCCGGTTGAAATAAGAAAGTCAGTTCACCTCAGAATAACAGAACTTCTGAAACCAGGCGGATATATTATCCTTGAAGCATTTACAAAGCAACAATTAAATAACACCAGTGGTGGTCCACGCACTGAAATGCTGCTGTACGAAAAAGACTTTATCCGTAATGACTTTTCAGGGCTGGATTTTCTTGAATTTGCAGAAACTTTGACCTATCTGAATGAGGGACCACTGCATCAGGGTGAAGCCCATGTTATCAGGCTGTTGGCCAGGAAACCAATGAAATAATCATGAATCAACCATGAAACATCTTCAATCAATACTTCTGATTTTGGCTCTTTCATTCTTATGGTCAGGATCACAAATCTTAGCATCAGGCGGTGCAAAAGAAAGGCGTTTACAGCGCAAAGCAGCGCGGATTCATGCCCAAGCCCTTACCATTGATTCACACAACGACACGCCCATGTGGTTTGTTGATTCGACTTTTAACTTCGGTATCAACCATAAAGGAATGCCACACAGTAACAGGGTTGACCTTCCCAGGATGGAGATGGGAAAACTGGATGCGGCCTTTTTTGCTGTTTTTGTCGGCCAGGGTGAACGAACCCGGTCCGGGAATGAAAAAGCACTTGCCCAGGCCCTGAAAACATTTGATGCCATCAACAGGAACATACTTCTCAACTATAAAAAAGCTGCCTTTGCTACTCTTGCTTCTGATGCACGACTGCATGAAAAGGAAGGTAAAAGGGCTGTATTTATCGGACTTGAAAACGGATATCCAGTCGGCTCCGATATCAGCAATGTCAGGAAATTTTATGAGCTCGGTGCAAGGTACATAACGCTTTGTCATACCCGGAATAACGATATCTGTGATTCATCTACTGACACGACCGAACACAACGGAATCACAGACTTTGGGAAACAGTTGATTGCAGAGATGAACCACCTCGGAATGATGATTGATGTTTCACATGTTTCTGACAAATCATTTTCTGATGCACTGGAGCTAAGTAAAACCCCTGTTATTGCTTCACATTCCTGTTCGAGAGCCATGTGCGATAATCCCCGGAATTTGTCGGACGACATGCTGAGAGCCCTGGCTGAAAAAGGCGGCGTGATACAGATGTGCATCCTCAGCAGCTATGTAAAAACATCACCTTCCAATCCGGCGCGTGACTCTGCCCAAAAGGCCCTCCGGGAAAAATACAATGGATTCAATAACCTTTCTGAAGCGGAAATGACCGAAGCCAGGCACGCGTGGTATGAAATTGATGAAAAGTATCCCCAGATATTAGCAACTGTGAGTGACGTGGTTGATCACATTGATCATATTGTGAAGGTTGCGGGTATCCGGCATGTCGGGATAGGAACTGACTTTGATGGAGGGGGTGCTGTTTCTGGGTGCGAAGATGTCTCAGAGATGGGAAATATCACCATGGAACTTGTGCGGAGGGGTTATTCCGGAAGGGAAATCAGGCTAATCTGGGGTAAAAACCTCCTGAGGGTGATGAAGGAAGTGGAGAAATACGCAAACAAACATTCCTGAAACAATTCAGCCTTTCAAACGTACTTTATTTATCACCGGAACAATGACTGAAATTTTCGCAGTTTCTTTGCTTGAAGAATCGGCCTTCGAAAAAATAAAACCGGCCCTTATGTTAAGGGTGCCTGAGGTTACGCGCGTAAAAATTGAATCGTTTATGCGCAGTAACGATGCCCAGCGAAGCCTGCTGGGGGAACTCCTTGCGAGAGACCTGTTGCGTAAGGTTTGTGGAGAAGAACTTCCCGATAAACCCTTTTCTACCGGCGAAAAAGGCAAACCCGGTCCTGATGGATTCAAGGGCATTCATTTTAACATTTCGCATTCAGGCATTTGGGTCGTGGTGGCCCTGTCACCGGTTGCCGTGGGTATAGATGTTGAAAGAATGCGGAGAATTCCCGAAGGTGTTGCTGCCCGTTTCTTTTCTGAAAAAGAGAACCGTTTGTTACAGTCTGCCGGAAGCGATGCTGAGAAAGCAGATATTTTTTTCACTTTATGGACATTGAAAGAGAGTTTTCTGAAAGCTATCGGCAAGGGTCTGACAAAAAATCTTAACTCATTTACCGTTGTCAAAACAGGTAATCAGGAATTTATGCTTGCAGATGATCCGGAAGCGAAAGGATACCTGCTAAAATCCTATTACCTTTGCGAAGATTACAAGCTTGCAGCCTGTTCAGCAGGAGGAAGGTTTTCAGATGAAATACACATTGTAGATGCTGAAAGTCTTTCGTCACTGTCTCACAGCCCTCTGAAGATTATCAGAACCTTGAAATTATGAACCCGAAAAATGTGGCCCTTGTTTTATCAAGTGGCGGTGCGAGAGGTCTGGCCCATATCGGGGCCATAGAAGCCCTCCTGGAATATGGTTATACCATCACATCCATAGCCGGAACATCCATGGGTTCACTGGTAGGTGCCATATATGCCAACAGCGCCCTGCCAGGGTTTAAAGATTTTCTCACGGGCCTCAATAAAATGGATGTTCTCAGACTAATGGATCTTGCTGTAAGTAAAAAGGGTATCATCAAAGGAGAGAGGGTATTCGGAGAGATCAAACAATTCATTGGCGAGAGAACCATTGAAGAACTCCCTATTCCGTTTACCGCTATAGCAACTGACCTTTTCAATCACCGTGAAGTTATATTCAGGCATGGCAAGCTGTTGAATGCTTTACGTGCTTCTGCTGCAATCCCGACTGTTTTGATGCCCCAGCAACTGGAACAATCAGTCCTGGTTGATGGTGCTATTGTGAACCCCCTTCCGATAAACAGGGTCGAAAGGCAACAAGGTGATATCCTGATCGCTGTGAATGTAAATGCTCCCCGGGAAAATGTGATCAGGCAGGCATCATCACCTGAAAAAAAATCGTATAACAGCATCCTCAGCTATGTAAATAAAAAATGGAACGGGATGCTTGCCGGGCATGAAACTGACGGAGGTCAGAAACATGGATTTTTTGATATCGTCACTGGTTCATTCGAAATGATGCAGTATAAACTCACCGAATCGGCCTTAAAGCAGCAACAGGTTGATTTATTGATCAACCTTCCGGTTAATCTGGCTGACATGTTTGAGTTCTATAAGGCAAAAGAACTGATAAAAACAGGTTATGATGCCACAGTGAAACAACTGACAGAAATCGAAGCCAATAAGGCCAAAATCCAGGAAATTGTAGAAGAATGGTATATCTGAAAATTACATGAAATAAAGCATTCTATTCAGGTGTTTTAATCATCATTTCATAAATTCCCCTGCGAGCAGATTTATCTCTGATTCCAGTTCTGAAAGAAGTACTTCCATTATTTTTTCATCAGAGCCTTGCAACAATTCAATCCGTGTGGCGATATCGGCCAGGGTATTACAACAGATGCTTTTTGCGGATCCCTTTATTGAATGGGCTATCAGTTTCACTTCCATGCATTGCTTTTCAGCATAAGCTGTTTTCATTTCATTCAATAAGCCAGGATAGGTTTCCGAAGAAACAGTGATGAGTTCATGGAGAAGTTCTTCATCACCATGAAGCCGTTCAATCAGCTCAACCCTGTTGAAATGAGCCGATTCTGAATCCGGAAACATCCCTGAGTTCCTGAAGGATAAGTCCTTTACTTCCATCAACCAGAGTTTCAAAACTTTGTCGATGGTTTCTTCAACGACCGGCTTTGAGATATAGTCGTCCATTCCGGCCTCAATACACCTGGTTTCTTCACCTTTGACAGTTCCAGCGGTCAATGCAATAATCGGGCAGCGTTTTCTGCCTGGTTTTTCCATTTCCCTGATACTCCTGGCTGCATCGTACCCATTCATAACCGGCATCTGAATGTCCATAAACATAAAATCCGGCCGGTTCAAACGGTACTGTTCCACCGCTTCGGCTCCGTTGGTAGCATGAATAATTTCACATCCTGGCAAAAGCCGGCTGATGATTGCCCTTGCCAGAATCATATTGGTCTTGTTGTCTTCGGCTATCAGAATCCTGTAATGGTTGTATTGGCGCTGAGTTGTTACCCCATTGGAGTTGGTGACAAGATCTGTTCTATTGCTCTCATCGGAATCTGTCATAAAGACCTGTGAAAGCGTTGAGAACAATTGGGTCATTTTCACAGGCTTTACCATGGTCTGCCTCACACCCAGCCTCAGTCCCTCCTTCCGGATTTCTTCATCATCCGAAGAGCTGTGAAGAAATATGACCGGTTGCTGAATGGATAATTTACTGAACTTTCCATTGATTGCCCTGACAATATCAAGGCCATTGAGTCCCGGCATATGGTAATCAAGGATGATTACATCATAATGCATATTATTTTCTACCATTTGCAATGCTTCATTACCATCAGCGGCCAGATCGCACTTTATCTGCCGGCTGTTCAGCATCTGGCAGAGTATCTGACGGTTTTTATCATTGTCATCAACGATAAGAACGCTCCGGATTCTGCTTAAATCACCAACAAGAGGTGGTTCACCAAATTCAGCACTGACGATGATAGAAAAGAAGAATCGGCTTCCCGTCCCCGGGATACTCTCCAGTTGAAGTGTAGAACCCATCATTTCGGTCAGTCTGGCAGAAATCGCAAGCCCGAGTCCTGTACCTCCGTATTTTCTGGTTGTTGTTGAGTCAGCCTGAGAGAAGGATTCAAAAATCCTGTATTGCTTTTCTTCCGGGATACCAATGCCGGTATCCCTCACAGTAAAACAAAGTTGTGTTTCACCGGACGTTTCATTCGTGCTTTCGGTTTCAATACTGAATTCAACTTCTCCCTCATCCGTAAATTTCAAAGCATTCCCAAGCAGGTTAACCAGTATCTGCCTCAGCCTGACCGGATCAGTATAAATAAACCTGGGCAAACCGGCCGGAATGTTGAGCAGCAATTCCAGACCTTTTTCATGGGCCTTAAACCGCATCATGTCACTAATCTGCTCTGCGAGCTCAATCAGATCTGTCTTTTCAGGATAAAGTTCCAGTTTGCCGGCTTCGATTTTCGAAAAATCAAGGATATCATTTAACAGATCCAGCAATGAATTTGCCGAGTGGTAAACAGTTTGCATATACTGAAACTGGGTGCTGTTCAATTCCGTTTTCATCAGGAGATCCGAAAAGCCGATAACACCATTCAGCGGGGTCCTGATTTCATGGCTCATATTAGCCAGAAATTCAGATTTGGCCTGGTTTGCAGCTTCAGCATCTTCTTTGGATCTGATGATCTCTGCTTCAGCCTTTTTTCTTTCAGTTATGTCTACGAAGGACTCAACAAGGCATTTCCTGTTATTGAATGTTGAATGAACCACCGATTTCAGAATCGGTATGTGTTCCCCTTCCGAGTTGATCAGAACTTTCTCTGAGGATACAAGACAACTTTGTGAACCGGCCAAATGACACTGACCCTTCGCAGTAGGGCAAATAAAATCATGGCATATTCTCCCGATAATCTGATCTTTTTCAGCGCCAAAGAGGTTTGCACCCTTACGGTTGATGAACGAAATTTCAGATGTCTCAACATCAATGATGATAACGCCAACATCTTGTGAATCCAGTATTTCACGCAAATAGAATTCGCTTTCCTTCAATGAAATTTCCATTTGCTTATGTTGTTCAATAAGGCTTATCAGAGATTCGAAAAGATAATCCGTATCGTTTTTCCCAGCTTCATCCCTGTCGTTTTTTGATGCCGGATTCAATGCATAAATTGCAGTCCTTATCTTATCGATGATTTCTTTCCTGCCGTCCGCATCCTGCTTTTGCTTCAGGTAGGCATCCCTTAATTCCTGTGAACTCAGGTCAAGTGAGTGCTGGAGTATTCCTGAATCATCTTCAAAGCTATAGTATGTGTCGCTGATATCACTGACAAAACCGGATATTTCAACGGGTAAATCCGTGTTCTGTCCGAAGTGCCTCTTAATCTGGCGCAGGAGCAGTTTATGTAATTCCCTTTCCATCCTGATATCGGTTTAATATTCCTTAAACAGGGTAATCGTCATTGTCTGATTGTGTAACTCACACCGCTGTCCGAACGGATGGCCAGGACATATTTCACCATAGGAATAGAAACCAGTGATGGTGGTTCTTTTACCCAACACATCCCTTACAACCTCAACTTCTTCTTCTACCCTTTGTTTCAGAACCAGTTTGCGGCCAACACAACTGATGAGGATTGCAAGATCAGGATCTGAGTCGCCCAAACTGACACCTGACAACTCAGCTGCACCAAGAGCGCCGCCGACAAGTTTCTCAAAGCTTGATTTCATGAGCCTGACATAATCACCTTCCGGAATGTCTCCTGCAAAAGTCATACTCCCATCCTTATCACTTACCGAAAGGATGGTACGCACGAGTATAACATCAGAATCGACGGATCGCAGACTCAATGGGAAAAGTAAGGCAGAAGCAGGTAGTTCAGCCGCATGATCACCAAGGTACTTTTTATAAAGTTCGAGGGCAGGCTGACCATCAAGCTCATACAGAACATTGGCCTTTGACCTTGTCACCAGCCTGTCAACACCAAACGAATCCCAACCTCCCATCGATCCATATCCGATTTTTATATTTCCACCATAGAATCCGATAGCGATCACCAGGTTCTTCGAGCCGGACCGGTTATGAACCAGCACTGTTTCATTAAAATCCGCAGCATCCCCTGCCAACCCTCCCGTCACCTGGATTCTTTCCCCAAGTACCGAGCTTAGCCCGTTGGTAAGTTCGGATCCATTGATATTAAGGCCTTCAGATAATATCATAACATGAATAAGGTCATTAATATCGAGCTTTGATGCCAGCTTCTGACCGATGGTGAAGCTCTCTCCTGCATTTGCAATTTGCTCTTCAACGACCCTGACAGAGGTTTTATCAAACTGAACAGCCGTACATACAATGCTTGAGTTCAATACTTCTTCCCTGCAGATTTCCCCCGACGTTGAACAACCTACTATCTCGGCCACCGGATATCTGTTCCTGACATAAGCTATATGTTCGCTTTCCGACAGCAATTTCCTGCTGCCAAACATGAATACCAGTCCGGCATTCCGGCAATCTGGAACAGCATCTGATATCTGCCATCCGCCGATTTCTTTAAAAACCAATTGCTCACTTCTCATATCCGTGGTTCAAGTTATACAAAAGCCGGGACTGATTTTCCCAGAAGTGGGATTGGTCAATCCGGCAACCAACGATTCAACAGGCATTAGACTGCTGAATATTAATGATTAATAGTGACTGAAAGTAACTGGAATGGGTAAGAATGATTTTTTGAGCAAAGATCCCGGTCAGATATCTCTGGAGTTCCGCAGAATATGATACAATAGGTCCTTGGCCCGGAAGATACCAGCCTTCACGGTACCCAGAGGTAATCTGAGGCGAACGGATATCTCCTCATAGGAAAGTTCCTCAAAATAACGAAGCATAATTAGCATCCGGTAACGCGGATTAAGTTTGTCAACGATTTCGCGTAACAACCGCTGACGTTGCTCCCTGATAAAATTTTCTTCCGGGCCGAAGGCACGATCAACAATTTCTGCCTGTTGTCCGGGGTTCTGACCTTTCTCACGGGCGCAGGGATCATTCTTTTGCTTACGCAGATAATCAATACAATTGTTGGTGGCTATTTTAAACAACCAGGTACTGAAAGCAAAATCGGGTGAAAATCTCGATAGATTCCGAAAAGCCTTACTGAATGCCTCTATGGTGAGATCTTCAGCTATGACCGGGTCTCCGACTTTCTTAAGCAACATATGATAAAGGGAATCTTCGTACAATGACATGAGCATGGCAAATGCCTTCTGATCTCCCTGAACAGCCCTGTCAACAAGAAGCAGGTCGCGTGAAACGGAATCTTTTGAAGAATTTTCGTTTACCATTGAGTTTTCCTGGAGAACAATCCGCTAATTCCTAGGATGAGGTTAATCACCATCAACATAATTTCAAACAATGGTGAAAGTAGGAAAAAATGTTTTTCGTTCAGCCTGATCATGCTCTTTTTTATTATGATCATCTGACTGATCAACCGGACTGCAAAAATACCCGCCAACAACATCCAGTCAGCACGAAGTACAAGTAAGGCAATGAGCAGGCCAAAAAATGCAAGCTGACTTAATGAAAACATTCCAAGTACAAACTTATGGGCTGGTCTGTATAGGCGACCCGTCGTAAGATGTCTTTTCTTCTGCCGGAACCAGGTGGAAAATGTCTGCTTCGATTTGGAATAGGTATGGGCAGCGGCAAGCGGCTGTATCCGGGTATTGCTGCCCCTGGCTACCTGATTGATAAAGAGATCATCATCGCCAGAACTTATTTTATAGTGCTTAACAAATCCACCGATGTCAAAGAACAGTGACTTCCGGTAGGCCAGGTTACGCCCGACACCCATATATGGCATTCCGGCAAGGGCAAGCGACATATACTGAATTGCCACCATGAGTGTATCAAACCTGATTGCCCTATTCAAAAGGCCCGGTTGTGGTGCGTAGGGTCCGTAACCCAACACTATTTCGGTACTTCCGGTGAAAGCCGATTGCATGGACTGAATCCAGTCGGGCCCTGCCGGAAAACAATCTGCATCGGCAAGCAGTACAAGATCATATTTCGCCGACTTGATACCAATTGACAGCGGGAATTTTTTTCCGGTAAAAAAATTCAGGTTCTGAGTGATGTTGACCAGTTTCAGATGGGGATATTTATCCGAAAGTTCTCTTAATAGATAATAGGTATCGTCATCGGAAGCATCGTTAACAACAACAACCTCAAATTCAGGATAATTCTGGTCAAGCACTCCGGGGAGGAACCTGACCAGGTTATGGTACTCATTTTTTGCACAGATGATCACAGAGACAGGTTCGCCCGGTTCTTTAACAGGTCTTTTGGAATCATTATAAAATGCCAGCCTGCTGAATATAAACCAGAAATAGACCAGTTGGATCAGCAAAGCTACCAGAAGGGCAACCACCAGGGGCCACCATTGCGATGAAACTATAGTTTGCAACCAATCCATTACAAGTCGATTTTAAAACGGCAAATTTACCCAAACGACATCAAATCACTGAAACAAGTTTTCAACATACCATGGCTTTTTATTCCTTTTGGCATGAATCACATTATATTCGTTAACCTGCCATAGGTTTGGATCAATTTGCCCGGATGCGTTCTTGCCTTCGACTACTTGCCAACATATTTTAACCGGAAATTTTAACTAAAGGCTTTTGAAAATCTCTGATTCTTTATATCACATTCTATTGTTAATCCATATAATGACTAATTTTTATTCATTAATTTTAGTCCCTCAAAATCATCCTGCTCTTATCACACTGATCTTTTCTTTCAGGCAAAAATTATTAAATAACCGTTACTTTAATCGCATAAAGAGGATTTGAGCAGAATCATAAAAAATTATTCACCGACATATGAATCAATCAATCATTAAATCACAGCTGCAATGAAAAAAAGTTTTACAAAATGGAGTCGTATGTTGCTGGTATTTATTTCGATACATTCATCGTATACAATTATTTCTTGTAAAGATGAGAAGGAAGATCCGGCACAAAACCCGATAGCAAGTTTTCAATATGCTATCAGTGCAGCAAATTCACTTGAAGTAACATTTACAAACTACTCGCAGAATGCGACATCATATGAGTGGAACTTCGGTGACGGACAAACCTCAACAGAGGTCAATCCGGTTCACACATATATTGTTGCGGGAAATTACACTGTGGTTTTAACCGCAAAAAACGCAGCAAATACAAATATAACATATACAATTGTTTCGTGTAAAGATGATGATGAAGTTCCCATTGCCGGTTTCCGTTTTGCAATAAGCCCGACCAATTTCTTAAGGGTAACCTTTTCAAACTCCTCACAGAATGCTACATTCTATGAATGGAATTTCGGCGATGGCCAAACCTCAACTGAAGCCAATCCGGTTCACATATATGAGGCTGCCGGAAATTATTTGGTGGTCTTAACTGCAAAAAACGCAGCAGATTCAACCGCAACTCTAAACCAGACGATAGAGATCACTGATCCGAATCCAGCGCTCGGGCTGTTAGCCGGAGTAACCTCAAAAACCTGGAAACTCTTCCGGGAAGGCACCTGCATGGGTGTCGGTCCCAGTGCAGAAAATGCCCGGATCTGGTGGTCACTCGACAATTCCGGCATCAGGCCATGTATGTATTACCATGAATTTACTTTTAACCGTGATGATTCCTTTGTGTTTGATGATAAAGGCTTTTTTTGGGGTGAGTCTGGGATGTTCGGTGAAACTCCGGTTGCAGGCATCTGCTTTGAAGCCATTGCATCAAACATGATAAATAACTACGGAACTGACGTGAGCGCGTTGTTAAGCGGAACCCATACCTATTCTTATAATCCTGCCATCAACGAAGTAACAATTACTGGCGTTGGAGCATGGATGGGACTGATAACACTTACCGAAACCGGAGAAACATCAGATGTACCTGCCAGCAGAAAATTCAAGATTACTATAGAAGAAAGAACAGGTTATGATCTGATGACTCTATCGTACTCATGGGATGCGGTATACTGGGATTTCACCTATGCCTCTTACTCGAATCCATCTCTTGAACCAGCTGTTGTGGAAAATTAATACCTTCTGGTAAAGACATTTATGACTTAATACCAACTGAAACACAGGCAGCGGCTGCCAACAACAATGGTCATTCCGGACATAAATACCTGCTCCCGGCAACTTTCTTTATAGCGGTTCGTGCATAGTCTGTTCCGGTAATAATTACTATATTTATGCCTTCGCCAGGTTATTATTTCAAAAAACACTGATGCTTAGGAGACGATTAACTGAGGATGCCTTTAAACTGCTGTTGATTCTGCTTGTGTATCTGTTGCTGTTGCCTGATTATGTGCAATCACAGATCAAGGAGACCGGTTTGCCTTTCATCAGTAATTATTCCAAGTCGGTTTATAATGCCAGTACTCAAAACTGGTCAGTAAGCCAGAACAACAAAGGTTTTCTGTATTTCGGAAACAACGATGGATTGCTTGAATATGACGGGCAACACTGGCAAACTTACAGCCTTCCGGTTCAGTCAATTATAAGATCTGTCCTGGCAGTTGAGGATACCATTTATACCGGTTCCTTCGAAGAGATCGGGTATTTTGCACCTTCCGGCAAAGGAGAGATTAAGTTTCATTCCCTGTCCCAGCTTATTCCCAGACCTTACAGATCGTTTGGTGAGGTATGGAAAATCCATAAAACCAATGAAGGCATTGTTTTTCAGTCATTTTTATACATTTTTATTTATAGCAAGAATAGAATAACCGTAATAAAACCAAAATCCACCTTTACTTACTCATTCTATATCGGAGGAAGATTGCTGGTTGTTGATAAAAACAACGGTATTTTTGAGGTCACGCAGGCCGGTTTGAAGTTCATGTATAATCATCCGTTGTTTCAGCGTGATGAAATAAGATGTATCCTTGAGAAAAATCCGAAAGAACTGCTGATCGGCACTTTTAACAAAGGGATTTTTGTACTTGATGAAAACTCCCTCCAGCCCTGGGAAACACCGCTGAATAAAGAACTGACCGATAACGCCCTGTACTCAGGGATACGGCTCAGGGATGGTTTTTTTGCGTTTGGAACCATCCGTAATGGAATATACATCACCAATAACGAAGGGGTTATATTTCAGCACGTCAACCGACAGAAAGGTCTTCAGAACAACACCATCCTCAGCCTTTTTGAAGACAAGCGCGACAATCTGTGGCTCGGCCTCGATAATGGTATTGACTATGTAGAACTCAATTCCCCGTTAAGCATTTATAACTACACCTATAACATAGAAAGCACTTACTGTACGATGGAATTCGGAGGATTTTTGTATGCCGGAACCAACCAGGGACTATACAGAATCAGCCTCAGCGATTTGAACAACAGGTACATCGACAGGAAGTTTGAGTTAGTCAAGGGAACTGAAGGACAGGTTTGGTCCTTGAAAGTAATTGAAAATAAACTGCTGTGTGGTCATAATTACGGATGTTTCCTCATCGAAGGCAATCATGTATCAAAGATCTCCGATATCCAGGGATTCTGGAATTTTATGGAATTGAACGGAAGAAATGATACATTGCTTGCCGGCACATACAACGGCCTTGTAATAATGGTCAGAAACGGCAATTCCTGGAAGGCAGGAAAATTTGTGGAGGGATTTTCAGAATCCTGTCGTTTTCTGGAACAGGATAATGATGGAAGTTTCTGGATTGCACATGGCTACCGGGGCTTATTTCATCTTGATTTAAGCCGGGATCTTTCTTCAGTCCGCTCTGTTAAACTGTATAATAAAGGTCACGGTTTGCCGGATGAATTTCCCTACTACCTCAATAAAATCAATAATGAAATACTTATTTCAACAAAGGAAGGATTCTTTGCATTTAACCGGGACCGCAAAGTTTTCACGAGTCAGGGAAATTACAATGAAATTTTCAGGGAACAGGATTATATCAGTGAAATTGTTAAAGATGAAGAAGGCAATTTCTGGTATTTTTCAGCCAACAAGGTTGGTGTTTACCGATTGCTCGAAGATGGCAGCTACAACAATATTGAAATTCCTTTTTATCCGGTTAACAAAACCCTGATCCCTTCCTTCGAAAACATCTACCTGTATAATAAGCAGAATATTTACATCGGGTCCCAGAACGGCCTCATCCATTACAACCCGGAATTTGCCATCGATTACAAACATTCTGACCCTGTTTACATCAGGGAAGTGAAATTCGGCAATCCTGAAAATCCGGTCACCATCCTGAATCCAAGGCTGAGAAGCGGTGCCGGCAGGAAAGAATCGTCCGATTCATTAAATGTTGTAATCCCTTATAAAAACAATTCCGTCAACTTCAGTTTTACCTGTCCGAGTTATGAGCGACAGCACAATATTCTTTATTCATACCGACTGACCGGATTTGAGAAGAACTGGTCAGAGTGGGACAACAACAATTTTAAGGAATACACCAACCTAAGGGAAGGTGTTTATATTTTTGAGGTCAGGGCATTAAATTCCTACTCTTCAGACGGGCCTGTCACCACATTTACCTTCAGGGTGGATCCGCCCTTTCACAGATCCAGGCTTGCCTATGGCTTTTACACCATTCTCCTGATTTTGATCTTTGCAGGCAATGTTTATTATCAAAAGAAGAGAATTGAGAAAGCCCGGGCCGGTGAACTTCAGAAACATGAAAAGGAACTAGCCGATCAGGCATTGAGTTTTCGCGAGCAGTCATTAATTCAGGAAAAAGAAATCGTGAATCTCAGGAATGAGACCCTTGTGAACGAAATGAACCACAAAAACAGGGAACTGGCAAATTCGACCCTTAATCTTGTGCATAAAAACAAGATCCTGACTTCACTGAAATTTCAGCTTTCTGAAATGATGAATAAAACAGCCGGACAAGCCGACCACAAGCATGAGCTGTCATCCCTTGTAAGAAAAATCAATAAAGAGCTCAGTAACGAAAAGCATCAGGAAGCCTTTGACTCTTATTTTGATGAAGTTCATCAGGATTTCATCAAGCGGCTGAAAGAGGTTCATCCTGAACTTACCCCAAAAGAACTGAGGTTGTGCGCCTACCTGAAAATGAATCTTTCATCAAAGGAAATTGCACCCCTGATGAATATTTCTGTCAGGGGTCTTGAGATCAGCCGGTATCGCCTCAGGAAAAAACTCGGGATTGGTCATCAGGTAAATCTGATTGATTTTATTATTTCATTCTAGATTCTACGGCCTGAAGTTGCCAAAACGGTCAACGCATTTTTTCAAGAACTCAATTCCGGAGGATAAATGGCTATAGAATATTTCGGACAAGGGGATTGATTTCCGGAGTTTTTCTATTATAAATTCCTGTCTGATAAGTCTTAAAAAAACAGGGATTAAAAATTACAATTGATGTGATACATAATATTTATAAAACAATTCTATTAACCTCTTTTATATGGTTTTACAACTTGCCAGATGTAGTAATGATGTAATACATTTTGTCAGTTGATGAAATATTGATGAGCCTGTTTTATTGAATTCTATTCTATTCATGATTATGTTTGTGGAGGCAATAGCTGAAAAGTACCTTGATTCTGCGACCCAGACATCAGAAATCGGTGAAAGGATACAGGATTGAGATGCAATATAGTGTTTTGCCGATGTTTACATAAATACCGGTTATGAGAAATAATAGTTGTTAAACATCAAATATTAATCAAACCATTCACCAAACACACACCAACACATGAAAAACAGTTTTTCAAAATGGGGAATCAGAATCTTCCTCGCCATCGGAGTCCTTTCTCTGATAACCTTTGTCTCGTGTAAAGATGATGAAGAAGATCCCCCGGCAAACCCAATTGCCAGTTTTCAATATGTGATCAGCACAACCAATTTCCTTGAAGTAACCTTCACCAACTATTCACAGAATGCAACCACCTATGAGTGGAATTTTGGAGACGGACAGACTTCAGTTGAAGCGAATCCTGTTCATACTTATACAGCTCCCGGTAATTATACCGTGGTGCTGACTGCAAAAAATTCGGCCAATGCTTCAGCTACTTTCAGTCAATCATTTGAAATTCAGGACCCAAATACGGCACTGGCTCTCCTGTCGGGAGCAACTTCCAAAACCTGGAAGCTGTTCAGGGAAGGCACCTGTATGGGTATTGGACCTGATGCTGAACATGCACGTTCATGGTGGTCACTCGATAATACAGGAATCAGGCCTTGTATTTACTATCATGAATTTACATTCAATCGTGATGGCTCGTTTGTCTTTGATGATAAGGGATACTTCTGGGGTGAGGATGTGATGTTTGGAGCACCTTTACTTGGCACCTGCTTCGAAGCTACAGCAGCCAATATGGTAAATGTAAACGGCGAAGATATAAGCGCCCTGCTTAGTGGCACCCACAGTTACACCTTTGAAGCATCAACCAATACCGTTACCATTTCTGGTACCGGTGCCTGGATGGGTCTGGTAAAAATTACCAATGGTGCAGAAATTACCAGTGTACCCAATAGCAGAACCTTCACCATTTCGATCGAAGAAAGAACAGGTTATGATCTTATGACCATCGTTTATCAATGGGAAGGTGTTTACTGGGATTTCTCCTATGCCTCCTATTCAAATCCGGCACTGGAACCTGCTGTTGAAGAAGAAGAAGAACCTATCGGAGAAGATCTGCCTGACTTAACACCGACAGAAATGTGGAACACGTTTGAGTCTGCTTCAAGTTTCGTAGTGCTTGATACGGCCGGTGTATATCCGGGTAATGGTTCAGCTGCCAATGGCGGTATGGTATTTACAATTGGTGTTGCTGATCCTGCAGGAGTTGGGATTAACTGCGGTAAATATGAAAGAAAGGGTACCTATCAGGAACTTCAGTTTCAAATGGAAAACGACATTCAATTTGACAATTTTACAACAGTGTCTGTCGATGTTTATATGCCTGGTTCAAATAATTATTCAGGCACATTAACCAAAGGTATTGCTGTTATTATCGGTGAAGCAAGCCAAACTGAACAATGGTGGACTGGTCATATCCAATATGATGCTACCGCTACAGTAATGGATGAGTGGGTTACTTATACATTTAACCTGAATGCGCCAACCAGTGGTCCCGGAATGGGAGTGTATACCCCTGGTGAAAGAACTGATCTTGACTTCTTTGCCATATCAATCGGTGGTGGAGGCCATACCGATGAGGGGACTTTCTATATCCGCAATTTCAGATTCCAATAATGAATTAATCAGGCTAAGATCGGCTGTGGCCGGTCTTGGCTTTTAAAAACATAAGTGTGAAAAATACCGGGTTATTTCTATTCGTTCCGGGTTTCCTGTTGTTTGCTTTACTTGGCGCTTGCAGCAAAGATGAGAACAGCAATACCAATACAGGAGATCCATCCAATCTTGTGGTTGAAGTTACCTTACCTGCCGAAGGTGAAAGAACGGTCCATATTCAGGCCAGTGCTGACAACGTTACGGAATACCGTTTATACATCGGATCGGAGGATCAGCCGGCTGCAACCAATACAACAGGAACATTTGACTATGAATTTGCCCAGGCCGGGACCTTCACAATCAAACTCAGGGCTTACGGTACTACGGGCCGGTATATTTCTGCTGAAAAACAAATTATTCTCAGTGAAGATGATCCGGTGACCATTGGCGACGGGTATGTAACCCCTGATTACTACGATGGCTATCAACTTGTCTGGAATGACGAATTTACCGGGACTGCATTAAATTCCCGGTACTGGAGTTATGAAACCGGTGCCGGAGGCTGGGGAAACAATGAACTGCAATATTACAGGCAGGAAAATACCTCAGTATCCGATGATGTTCTGATCATTGAAGCCCGCAAAGAGAACTACCAGAACAGCAGTTACACCTCATCGAGGCTGGTTACCCGGGATAAGAAATCATTCAAGTACGGAAGAATTGATATCAGGGCTTTGTTACCTGAAGGTCAGGGCATCTGGCCGGCATTGTGGATGCTTGGAGATAACATCACCAATGTTGGGTGGCCGCAATGCGGGGAAACTGACATTATGGAGATGATCGGCGGTAGCGGCAGGGAAAAGACCGTATACGGAACATTACACTGGGACAATAACGGACATGTTCAATACGGCCAGTCCTATTCACTTTCTACAGGCAACTTTGCTGATGAATACCATGTATTTACCATCATCTGGGATGCTGCTAAAATAATGTGGTATGTTAATGATGTGAAATACAATGAAGTAGATATCACGCCAGCGCATATGACTGAGTTTCAGGCATCGTCTTTCTTTATCTTTAATATTGCTGTTGGCGGAGTATGGCCTGGAAATCCGGATGCCACCACCGTATTTCCACAACAGATGAAAGTTGATTACATCAGGGTTTTCCAGGCAGGATGACAAAAAATCCAATCAGAAGCACCACTTTCTTTATGGCGCATTCATTGAAATGAGCATCAAGATTTTTTAATGTAAAAACTGAACTTATGAAAAATAAATTACTCAGAATATGCATTATTCTGGTGGTTATGCTGAATGCAAACTTTTTGTTTGCACAGACGCATAAGATCACAGGAAAAATCACTGAAGGGGATACCGGTTCCGGTATTCCCGGAGTAACCATTGTGGAATCGGGTACCCAAAACGGAACCACTACCGATATTGACGGGAATTACAGCATTACCGTTTCCAAACCAGATGCAACCCTCGTGGTTTCCTTTATTGGATTTAAAACCCAGAAGGTGCTTGTAAACAAAATGTCATCAATCAATATCATTATGATACCGGAAGCCACCAGTCTTAGTGAACTCGTGGTTATCGGGTATGGTACCCAGAAGAAAAAAGTAGTTACGGGGGCTATAGCCAGCGTAACCTCACAGGAAATAACGTCAACACCCATTCTTCGGATAGATCAGGCGATGCAGGGTCGTACAGCCGGCGTGCAGGTAACAAACCTTTCCGGACAACCGGGTGAGGCACCGACCATCCGGATCAGGGGAGCAGGAACAACAGGCAATGCAGATCCGTTGTATGTTGTGGACGGTATTGTCATTGAAGGTATAGATTATCTGAACCCGGGCGATATTGAATCCATCGACGTGCTGAAGGATGCCGCTTCCGCCGCCATTTACGGAGCAAGAGCAGCCAACGGCGTTGTGCTTATTACCACCAAAAGCGGCAAAACCGGTAAAATGAATATCAGTTATTCGGGATACACCGGTATCCAGAATGTAGCAAAAAAAATTGATATGCTGGACGCTGAACAATATAGGATGATGATGAACGAAGGTCTTAGAAACAGAGGAGACGATGAAGAATTTGATCTGAATGAGATCCCGAAGCATAACACCAACTGGCAGGATCTTCTGTTCCAGAAAAATGTTCCTATTCAGAATCATGAAGTTTCTGTTACCGGTGGGAATGAAATGACAACCTACTCTTCTTCAATGTCATATTTCTCCCAGCAGGGAATTATAGGTGGAGACAAATCGCAATTTGACAGAATCACCGCCAGGTTGAACACCAAAAGCCAGGTAAACAAGGTTTTCAGTTTTGGAAACAATCTTTCCTATTCCCACATCATCAGACGGGGGATAGGAAGCAATGAATCATTTAACGGCGTATACAGCAGTGCCTTAAATCTTGATCCGCTGACCCCACTCTACGAAACTGACCCGGAGAACCTGTCCAAGCCACCTTTTACCAGCGAACCTGTATTAAGAACAGAAGACGGTAATATTTACGGAATCTCCGGATACTATGATTATGAAGATGAATCATGGAAAGAATACGTTGGTGCAGAGGTTGTTAACCCCCTGGCTTTGCTTGAAATTCAGACCAATGAAACCCGTGTGGATAAAATCGTCGGAAGTATCTTCGGTGAAGCCGAAATACTCAAAGGGCTGAAGGTTAACACCAGCCTTGGTATAGACCTGGCCTATGTATTGAACGACAGTTACAAGCCTCTTTACTATCTGAACAGTGCCCAATCGAATGTTGAGAAAACATCCGTCAGCAAGCAGATTGACAGACATTTCACCTGGCAGTGGGAGAATACAATTTCCTATACCAGGAAAATCAACGATCATAATTTCTCACTGCTGGCAGGTACTTCAGCGAGAAAATATAATTATGAAAACCTGTCAGGTTTCAATGCTATGGTACCGCTTACCGATCCGAATAATGTATACCTGAATATGGCGACCGACACGGTATGGGAGGCCAGAGGAGGAGCTTTCCACTCAGCATTGGCTTCAATGTTCGGCCGAATCACCTATGACTTTAAGAGTAAATATGCCTTTACAGGTATTATCAGAAGGGACGGATCATCCAGGTTCGGAGCGAACAACCGCTATGGTATTTTTCCTTCATTCGGTGTTTCATGGGTTGCCAGTGATGAAGACTTTTTCCCCGAAATTAAAAATATTGATCAGGTTAAACTCAGGGCATCCTGGGGTATCAACGGAAATGAAAAAATCGGCGATTATCAGTTTATCTCACGTATTGATAAAAGCAGGGGATACATCTTCGGGAACGGCCGTCTAACGGGAGCATCTCCCTATTCCATCGAGAATGCAGATATTCATTGGGAAGAATCCGAACAGATTGATATTGCCCTCGACCTTGCGGCATTCAACAACCGCCTCATCGCTACCGTAGACTATTATATTAAAACCACAAAAGGCCTCCTGGAAATCATTCCAATCCCGGGCCATGTCGGAAACGGCGCTCCGGTAGCCAATGTGGGCAGTGTTCAGAACAAAGGTGTGGAACTTGGGATCAACTGGCGCAATATGTCCCGGGATTTTCGCTATAATATCGGGGTGAATGCTTCATACAACAAAAATGAAATGACCTATATCGGGAACGATGAAAAAGTGATTCAGGGTGCAACATGGGCCATAGCCGGAACAGTAACCCAGGCGAAAGAAGGACTTCCGATTGCGTATTTCTATGGATACCAGACCGACGGAATATTCCAGAATCAGGGTGAAGTGTTTCAGCACATCGGCGTTACCGGAAATGTGCTTCAGCCAAATGCTGAACCCGGCGATGTAAGATTTGTGGATGTTAACAACGATGGTGTTCTTAGTCCTGACGACCGTACTATGATCGGGAATCCAACCCCTGACTGGACATTTGGCTTCAATGCATCAGCCGATTACAGGCATTTTGATATTTCTTTGTTCATGATCGGGACCTATGGCAACGATATCTTTAATGGAAGTCAGCGTCAGGATCTGGGATACACCAACAGGACCACCGCCATTTTAGATCGCTGGACAGGCGAGGGCACTTCGACCACTGTTCCCAGATTCGTTATGCAGGATAATATAAATCTGAATTACCGTGTTTCTGATCTCTATATTGAAGATGGTTCTTATCTCAGGTTGAAAAATGTTCAGATCGGTTATACCTTGCCCGGAAACATTCTAAAACGGATAGGTGCTGTTATCTGGAGATTCTACGTTTCGGGTGAAAACCTGTACACACTGACCAGATATTCCGGGGCCGATCCTGAAATCGGTGCCAGAAGTTCATTTGACATCGGCATTGACAGGGGTATCTACCCACAGGCAGTAACCTGGCGTATCGGGACAACCATTACATTCTAAACTCAAAAAACTGGGAATATGAAAAAAATCATTATAAATATAGCCGGTTCATTTTTATTCATGCTGGTATTATCAGCCTGCAGTAAAGACTTTCTTGACCTGAAACCAATGGATCAGGAAGTTTCAACCTCGTTTTATAAAACAGAAGAGCAGGCCATGCAGGCATTGGTTTCAGTTTATGATGTGCTGGGCTACCAGGAAACCCCCGGGGTCTCCTGGGCACCGTTCATCGTAATTTCAGATATTCTTTCCGACGATTCCTATGCCGGTGGTTCAGATGCAAACGATGGTCAGGATGAAAACGAACTGAATACCTTTAGCATCCCTCCTACCAACAAAATCGTTCATGCCATCTGGCTGAAGAACTACACAGGTATTTACCGGGCCAATCTTTTACTTGAGAGAATCGGGGACGTGGAAGCCTCTGAAGACTTCAAGAAAAGGCTGATCGCGGAAAGCAAGTTTCTGAGGGCCTATTTTTACTTTGAACAGGTCGCTTATTTTGAGAACATTCCACTCCTTACCCGTACACTCAGCGGACCATCCGAATACAATCAGCCACAGGCCACACCGGAACAGGTTTACAATCAGATTGCGCTTGACCTGACCGAAGCCTTGGCCGATCTGCCTGAATCTGTGCCTGCTGCTGAAGCCGGGCGAATTACCAAATGGGCTGCACAGGCATTTCTGGCAAGGGTTTACCTGTTCTACAACGGAGTCTATAACAACGAACTTCAGGCTGGCAGTACAGTTGTAAACAGCGGTGTCATCGTAAATTATCTTGATGACCTCATCGCAAACAGCGGCCACGACCTGTTCGATGACTATTCCCAAAATTTTAAACTGGCAGGAGAATATGGGAAAGAATCCGTTTTTGAAATTTCCTATGGCGACACACCTCCCTGGTGGGACTGGGGTTATGTAAGAGGTGGTGAAGGAAATCTGTCGGCCCAGATGCAGGGACCCCGTGTTGCATTATCTGATAACTGGAACAGGGGCTGGAGCTTTGGAACAGTAAGTCAGAAACTGGTTGACGATATCAAAAATGATCCCAGGTATGAGATGACTGTGCTTACCCAGGAAGAACTGGATGGTGTGCTCACCAAAGGTTATCAGCATACCGGTTATTTTTCCAAGAAATACAGTTCTGATGCCGAGCACCAGGGTTCTTCAGGCCAGTTTGAACTCAACCGTACCTGTAACCACAGGGTAATCCGCTTTTCGGATGTACTTCTGATGGCTGCTGAACTCGGATCACCCAATGCGCAGCAGTACCTCGACAAAGTGCGTTCCCGTGTCGGACTTGGCAGTATTCCGGCTACTCCCGAGAATATTTATAAGGAGAGAAGGCTTGAACTTTCACTCGAAGGGATCCGGTATTTTGATGTCCTGCGCAAAGGCCTGACATTTGCCAATGCAACCCTTAGCTACTCAGGAATCAGGGGACCCAATTATGTTGGAGACCAGCAGCTTTTTGATGTGACCTTCGATCCGTCGACCAAAGGATTTCTTCCGATTCCTCAAACAGAAATGGACCTTTCCGGAGGCAAGTTTAATCAGAATCAGGGTTATTGATTCCCATACCTGCGAATAGCGTGTGAGGTAGCAGTATTTTGGCTTCCACCATACGCACCAGCATAAATCACGCTATCCGCAGATTTCATTTTATCAGGTCTGGCAGGGAAATCTTCGAAATTGAAATCCGGTAAAAACCTGGAGTTCCACTGTCATCCGGGAATACTTAATCGCATATCAAAATCAGACATCCGGAAATGATCAGATACACCTTGTATGTGCTAATTGCATCCTTTCTGCTTTCATGCAGCACAAACCGGTTTCAGGCATCAGGAGAAGGGAAAGTGCAGAACCATCTGTATGATTCAGGACTGGTATACCGGGATTGCATCCGTAGCAATAAAGGCAGAGCTATTTCGAGGACAGAATATATGAACAAATTACAGGGGTTCTGGCTGGGTGAATGTATTGGTAACTGGACAGGATTAATTACCGAAATGGATAAGATCGGCAATATCGGGGAGATCAGGACCGGCGATTTTTATACCAGGGCTGACTGGGGTAGTCCTGACCAGCCCAACATCTGGAGCACTGGTCAACCCAGCGACCTGTCACCTGTGATCGGTTTTGTTTTCAGGAACGAAGGAGAGGTCTGGGGATCTGACGATGACACTGACATCGAATATATGTATCAGCACCTGCTTTATACAAACAAAACCTCCTTGCTTTCTCCAGGCCAGATCAGGGATGGCTGGCTGAAACACATCCGTTCAGAAGAGGAAAACTATCTGTGGGTATCGAACCAGGTGGCATTCGACCTGATGGAAACAGGCATTTTACCACCCGAAACAAGTAATCCTGAAAAAAATCCGGAATACGATATGATCGATGCGCAGCTAACAACAGAAATTTTCGGACTTTTTGCCCCATCAAGGCCTGATATAGCTTTGAAAATGGCAGAACTTCCCATCCGGACTACGGCCTCAGGTGATGCTGAACTGATCGCCCGGTTTTACGTGATCATGCATTCGCTGGCTTCCGGAAACGGAGAAAACAAAAGCATGAAAGACCGGATTTTCAGTATTGCTCACAGAGCCAGGCAAAGCCTTCCCGATAATTCCACTCCTGCAGCCATGTTTGATTTTGTCAGGGGCTCTTACCGGAATCAGGTTCCCTGGGAAACAGCCAGGGATGAGGTGTATGGAAGATACCAGGTAAACCAGGCCGACGGTTACAATATGACTTCCCGGAACCTGTATTGCAATGGTTGTGCAGCTGCCGGAATTAATTTTGCGGCAAGTCTCATCAGTCTGTTTTATGGAGAAGGAAACATTGTTGAAACCATAAAAATCGGATCTCTGGCAGGCTGGGATTCCGACAATCCAACCGCAACATGGGGCGGATTGCTGGGATTTATGATTGGCCGGGATGGTGTTGAAAAGGCATTCGGCAGAAAGTTCTCACTGCAGTTTAACATTCACAGAACAAGAATAAATTTCCCGGGAAACGGCGTTGATAATTTTGAGCACATGGCAAAAACCGGAGTCATGATTATCGACAGGGTTGTACAGGAGCAAATGAACGGATGTGTCGATCTGCAAAAAGACCTTTGGTTTATTCCCGATGAAGAATCAAATAACTGACAGAAAAATCTGTTTACCGGAAGGTAACCCTATATAATACTTAGAATAACCTTGGTTGGTTGGTAATGTGTGCCTGATGAAATCAGGGGAGGACAAAAACAAACAGGAGAAATTCTGAAAGAATACAAACAGTGATAATGGTTGGTTTTTATCGGTCTTTTGTATCCTTTTGTCCTACCCCTGATTTTCATTCGGCTTTTAAAATTATAATCATGAAAGCGATAAATTGCATTTTTACTGCACTGATTCTATTAGTCGGGCAGTCATTGTATGGCCAGGAAGTATATCATCTGGTGTGGGCGGACGAATTCATGAATCCGGGAGTCCCGGACACAGCGTTCTGGAAACATGAAACCGGAGATCATGGTTGGGGCAACAATGAAATTCAGAACTATACAGCTTCGCCGGAAAATGCCTTTATAAAGGACGGAAAGCTCATTATAAAAGCCTTGAAAAACAACGGCAAATGGACTTCTGCCAGGCTGATTACCAAAAACAAGGTAGATTTTCTTTATGGGAAAATGGAAATCAGGGCAAAACTCCCCACCGGCAAAGGTACCTGGCCGGCCATATGGATGCTGCCAACAGACTGGCTATACGGCGGTTGGCCTGCAAGTGGTGAAATAGATATTATGGAACATGTCGGTTATGATCCCGGGGTTGTGCACGCAACAGTACATACTGAATCCTACAACCATGTGATTGGCACCCAGGTAGGAAAGAGCATCAATGTTGTTGATTATGCAGAAGCCTTTCATAATTACACCGTTATCTGGGACGCTCAAAAAATCGATGTTTATCTCGATGATACGAAGTATTTCACCTTCAACAATGACGAGACAGGTAATTATGCTACCTGGCCATTCAACAAACGATTTCACCTTATTCTGAACATTGCCGTCGGTGGAAACTGGGGTGGTGCCCAGGGCATAGATCCTGGTCTGACAGAAGCCACCATGGAAATTGAATATGTACGAATCTACAGCATTGATAAAGTGAAGTAATCCGGAAACTTCACAGACAGACTCACAATGCGCAATTGGCACACCGGCTTGCTTGTTTATGGCAACCAGACACCTGTTGTACAGGACAATCTTGTAGCGCCAGGTCCTTAATGAGTGTTTTCAGCCAGTATGGAAAAGTAAAAATCATGAATAAAAAGACAAGATTGATATTGTTGATTTTCATTCCAGTGCTGATTACTTCATGCCATTCGCAGCGACAATCCCCCGTATCCGCTGAAGATATTGAGTATAGGGTCTCTGAGCTGATAGACAGGATGAGCCTTGAAGAAAAGGTCGGTCAGATGACCCAGGTTACGCTGGATGTACTGACATATGGCGATAATCCGCACAGTAGTTACGAACCATTGGTGCTAGATACGTCCTCGATGCACAAGGCGTTTGCCAGGTATCACATTGGTTCGGTTTTGAATGCAGCCAATAACCGCGCCAGAGACCCAAAAGAGTGGAATCGACTGATCGCCGGTATTCAGGATTGTGCAATCAGGAACTCACCATCCAAAATACCTGTTCTTTACGGGTTGGATATGATTCATGGTGCATCCTATGTTGCAGGAGCAACTTTGTTTCCTCAGCAAATAGGTTTAGCAGCTACCTGGAATCCTGATTTGAGTGTTTGGGCAGGTGAAATCACCGCTTATGAAACCCGGGCTGCAGGGGCTGCATGGATTTTTAGTCCGGTGATGGACCTTGGTGTTGATCCCCGGTGGCCTAGATTCTGGGAAACATATGGGGAAGACCCTTACCTGGCTTCAGTCATGGGGAAAGCCCTGATTAATGGGGCGCAGGGTGATGACAACAAAATGGATGAATCCAATCACGTTGCCACTTGTCTGAAACATTTTTCCGGATATTCCCAGCCCCGTACAGGAAAGGACCGCACCCCGGCGCAAATTCCGCTGCCTGTGCTACGCGAATATCACCTTACCCCATTTAAGCATGCCATACAGGCAGGTGCAATGACCATCATGATCAATTCAGGGGTTGTAAACGGGACGCCGGTGCATGCCAGCAAGTTTTTCCTCACAGATATACTCAAAAATGAGATGGGTTTCAAAGGATTTGCTATAAGCGACTGGCAGGACATCGAGTATCTGTTTACCAGGCACAAAGTTGCTGAAAGCCTGAAAGATGCAGTGAGAATTGCTATAAATGCCGGCGTTGATATGTCGATGGTTCCCTATAACTTTAAGTTTGCCGATTACCTGATTGAACTTGTGAAAGAAGGAAAAGTACCTGTTGAACGCATCGACGATGCTGTTACACGTATTCTCAGGGTTAAATTTATGACGGGGCTTTTTGAAAAACCATATACCTATGCCGGTGATTACCCTGAATTTGCTTCAGAAAAATCAGCTGCTCTGGCCCGTCAGGCTGCCGAGGAATCAATAACCCTGCTCAAAAATAACAACCATCTGCTCCCATTGCCCAGGAGTGCCAGAATCCTGATCGGAGGCCCTGCAGCCAATTCAATGAGGCCACTTAACGGTGGGTGGAGTTATTCGTGGCAGGGTGAACTGTCAGATGAATTTGCTGATTCGAACAATACAATATTCGAAGCACTAAAACTAAATTCAACGGATCCTGATAAGATCATGTTAAATGAAATTGTAAAATACACTGAAAAAGGGAATTTCCAGGGTGAAACTGTTGAATCAGCCGGACAATTCCTCAGACTGGCTGCTTTCTCCGATTATATTGTGCTTTGTATTGGTGAAAACTCCTATACTGAAATGCCCGGCAACCTCAATGACTTATATTTATCTGAAAACCAGCAGGAATTGGTCAGGTTAGCCGCTTCAACCGGTAAACCTGTCATTCTTATACTTGTAGAAGGCAGACCGCGTATTATCAGCAAAATAGAGCCTCTTGCCGATGGAATCATCCACGTCTACCTGCCTGGCAACTATGGTGGGGACGCACTGGCTTCCATCCTTTACGGAGACTCGAATCCATCAGGTAAACTACCGTTTACCTATCCCAGATACCCAAATAGCCTTGAATTATATTACCACGCTTATAGCGAGCAACTTAATGACCCGTCCTCTCCCAACGGGTCTGCCTTTTATCCCCAGTATGAATTTGGTTATGGACTGAGTTATTCAACCTTTGAATACAGCGAGCTGAATATTGAATCTGTTGTCTATAAGCCCGGAGAAACGATAAAAGGCAGTGTGAAAGTATTGAACTCCTCTAAGAAGCCAGGTATGGAAGTGGTTCAGATATATGTTTCCGACCGGGTTGCTTCAATATCCCCACCAGTTAAAAGATTACGGGCATTCAGCAAAATAATGCTTCAGCCTGGCGAGTCACAAACGGTAAATTTTGAAATACCGGTGAATGAACTTGCATTTGTGAATGCTGAAAACCAGTGGATTGTGGAAAATGGCAAATTCAACCTGATGGTAAACAAGCTCGTTGTGTCTTTTAACGTAAGCGAAACGAAAACAAGGCTTTGATAGCCAGCATTTTATTAACATGGAAATAGTTTATGGATTGGTGTCGACCGAATAAAATAAATTGATTCGCTCTTATCAACAGGAATGCCCCAATCCATACTTTTAAGCAGAATTCTACAGAAGATTGCTAACTTTGCCCTCCGAATCAGACAATCAGATTTCAAGAGGTTTTAATGGAATTCAAACTCACTGCAACCGACAGCCGTTCCAATGCCCGGGCAGGGTTAATTACGACCGATCACGGTGAAATAGCCACCCCCGTTTTTATGCCGGTTGGTACAGCCGGAACGGTGAAAGCAGTTCATATGCGTGATGTTGATGAGGATATCAAAGCAGGAATTATTCTCGGAAACACCTATCATCTGTACCTCCGCCCCGGTCTTGAAGTATTGAAGGGAGCCGGCGGGCTGCACAAATTCAACGGCTGGACCAAACCCATTCTAACCGACAGTGGTGGCTATCAGGTATATTCGCTTGCCCATCGGCGAAAGATGAAGGAGGAAGGTGTCGTATTTCAATCGCACATTGATGGTTCACGGCATATGTTCAGCCCCGAGCGGGTAATGGACATCCAACGGGTTATCGGGGCCGATATCATTATGGCTTTTGACGAATGCACACCTTACCCCTGTGAATACGAATATGCTGGAAAATCGATGGATCTGACCCACCGCTGGTTAGACCGGTGCATTGACCGCTTCAACGAATCCGATAATCTATATGGATACCGGCAGGCATTATTCCCGATTGTTCAGGGTAGCGTCTATCGTGACCTGCGTATAAAATCTTCGGAAAAGATAGCTGCCTGTGGGGCTGATGGGAATGCAATTGGCGGGCTTGCCGTAGGAGAACCGGTAGATATTATGTATGAATTTACCGAAATGGTCTGCAATATTCTTCCGAAGGATAAACCACGGTATCTGATGGGTGTAGGCACCCCTGCAAACATCCTTGAAGGGATATCACAGGGTGTTGACATGTTTGATTGTGTAATGCCAACCAGAAACGGGAGAAATGGTATGATATTTACCACCAATGGAATCATCAACCTGAAAAACGAGAAATGGAAAGCCGATTTTTCCCCGCTTGATCCTGATGGACCCTCATTTGTTGACAGTGCATACAGCCGGGCATATCTCAGGCATCTTTTTGTTGCCGGTGAAATGCTTGGACCTATGATTGCCAGCCAGCATAATCTGGCTTTTTATCTCCGGCTGGTTGATGAAGCGCGCAAAAGAATTATTGATGGTACGTTTGCAACGTGGAAATCAAATATGGTGATAAAATTAGCCCAGAGAATCTGATAATAATAATAATTAATATAATCCGTTAACTCAAATCCACCTTTCCGGGCGTGCATGAAAAAACTCGATCTCTACATCATCCGTAAATTTCTGGGTACTTTTTTTTATTCGATAGCATTACTGGCTGTAGTGATTATTATTTTTGATATCTCAGAAAAGATTGATGATTTCCTTGAGAGAAAACCGCCCTTACAGGCAATTCTTTTTCAGTATTATGCAAATTTCCTTCCATACTTCATCAACCTGTTCAGTTATCTGTTCACATTTATTGCCGTCATTTTCTTTACTTCTAAAATGGCCTCCAACACCGAGATTGTTGCCATCCTAAACAGTGGCATCAGTTTCAGGAGAATGCTGAGGCCATACCTTATTTCTGCGTTTGTACTGGCAATTATGTCGTTTGTCCTCACAAATTTTGTGATTCCTGAAACAAGCAAGAACATGCAGGAGTTCCAGAAAAAGTACCTGAAGAAAGAGAAAAAAGGAAGCGAAAGCAATTTTCATATGCAAATAAGCCCCGGTGTTTTTGCCTACGTTGAAAGTTTCAATAAACAGACCAGCTCGGGTTACAGATTCTCGCTCGAAGGGTTTAATGAGAAGGGGATGTCATATAAGATTACGGGTGACAATATTCGTTGGGACAGTGTTTCAGGAATGTGGAAAATTGAAAACTGGGTAAAGAGACAGATACATGAGAAAGGTGAAGTACTTAGCCGGGGGGCTACCAAAGATACACTGCTGAATTTGAAACCCGGAGATTTTTCGGTCGATCTGGACGATGCAGTATATATGAATTACAGGGAGTTACGAGAATTTATTGAACTCGAAAAACTCAGGGGATCGGGCAACCTGCTGAAATTTCAGATTGAAAAACACAAACGCATTGCTTTCCCGTTTGCTACCCTTGTTCTTACAATTATTGGTGTAGCACTCTCAAGCCGCAAAGTGCGCGGTGGCATAGGCTTCCATCTGGGTATCGGCATTACCATCTGCTTTGCATTTATCCTTTTTATGCAGGTAACCACCGTTTTTGCAACTTTTGGCAATCTTCCTCCGGTTATTGCGGTGTGGATTCCCAATTTTATTTTCGGATTATTGGGTATTTACCTGCTGAAGGTTGCACCAAAGTAATTCAGCAATCAATAAATACCAGCTTAGAAAGTTTCATTCCGGAAAAGAATGCTGACCTGATTCAGGCAGGTTTCCCTGCCCATACAAATTTTCCATTAAATACTCCCTGGTAATCGGGTAGTTGGTCGAACAATCCAAAAACTGCCGATCCACTCCCGCTCATAGAAGCATAAATAGCGCCCAGACCGAGCAAGGATTGTCTGATCTCCTCAATTTCAGGCCATGCATTAAAAACAGGAGGCTCAAAGTCATTTGGAAGTAAACTTTGCCAGGAAGAAGGGTCCGCAGGAAACTCCCCGGACACCGGCAACTTTTGTCCGCAAGGCTTTACCTGACCGTAAGCCCATACAGTAGAAACAGAAACTTCAGGTTTTACCAGTAATACATGAAAACGATTGATGTCAAAATGAACCGGTTTCAGTAACTCTCCCCTGCCTGTTACCAGACAAGGCCGGTTTTCCATAAAAAAAAGACAATCACTGCCAAGTTCACCTGCAAGACTTTCCAGTTCATCGTTACAGATTTTGAGTAAAAACAAGCGGTTCAGGAGTTTCAGTGTAAAGGCTGCATCCGAAGAACCACCTCCCAATCCGGCCCCGACGGGAATAACTTTATGCAGATGGATTTTCACTTCAGGTAATCCGTAACGTTTCTGCATCAATCTGAATGCTTTGACACACAAATTTGAATCCGGTGTTCCATCTATCGGGATCCCCGACATTGTTACGCCAAATAATCCATCAGATGCCGGAGTTACTTCCAACGCATCAGCCAGTTTCACCGGAACCATCAGGGTTTCGATGTTGTGGTAACCATCGGGCCTGCGCGAAACTACCCGCAATCCGATATTGATCTTGGCATTTGGAAATACAATCATAGGATGGCAATAAAAGCTTTTTATCAGTGTTTATGCAAATATACAAGCTAAAGGGCATTAAACATAAGCCCTGTGAAAAATAGGCAAAAAGTTCCGGATATTGATTTATTCGCAGAACTGCTCCGGTAATTTTCCTTCAGAAAGCGTATTTTTGTGTTAAATAAAGCATTTTATGACAATCATCAATTCCGTTATTTCCTGGTTCATGAAGAAACGCATGCACCAGATCGAACTCTTCATGAAATACCCGCTTGATGTTCAGGAAGAGTGGTTTAAGAAACTGATTCTATCAGGCCGGAATACTGAATGGGGCAAAAAATATGATTTCACCTCGATCAATAATTACGATGATTTTATAAATCATGTTCCGATCAATGAATACAATGACCTGAAACCATACATCGACAGGCTTCGCAACGGTGAGCAGAACCTGCTGTGGAATTCGGAAATTAAATGGTTTGCAAAGTCTTCAGGCACTACCAGTGATAAAAGCAAGTTCATCCCGGTTAGCCAGGAAGCACTGGAGGAATGTCATTTTAAGGGTGGAAAAGATCTTCTGTCAATATACTGCAATAATAATCCCGATACACAGATTTTCTCAGGCAGGCTGCTTGGGATGGGTGGAACACATTTTCCTGATAATCCGGAAGCAGGAACCTTCGTCGGTGATGTATCAGCCATTATAATGGAGAACCTTCCAATCTGGGTCGAACTGATCCGGACACCTGATTTATCGATAGCACTTATGTCGGAATGGGAAAGCAAAATCGAGAAAATTGCACAGATCACCCGTCTTGAAGATGTTACCAATATTACCGGTGTTCCTTCCTGGACCATGGTTTTACTGAAAAGGGTACTTGAAATTACAGGAAAAAGCAATATAAAAGAGGTTTGGCCGAACCTTGAACTCTTTATTCACGGCGGGGTAAGTTTCTCTCCTTACCACAATCAGTTCAGGCAGCTAATTCCCGGCCCGATGAATTACCTTGAAACCTACAATGCTTCTGAAGGTTTCTTCGGTATACAGGATGGGAATGATGCAGATGACATGCTGCTAATGCTTGATTATGGTATCTTTTATGAGTTTATACCTTTGAACGATCATGGGCAGAACGTATCGGAGGCTTTACCGCTCGAAAGGGTCAAAACCGGGGTCAACTATGCCATGGTCATCAGCACCAATGCAGGTCTCTGGCGATACCAGATCGGTGATACCATTACCTTCACCTCAACGGCACCATACAGAATAAGAATTACCGGTCGTACACGAAATTTTATCAATGCTTTTGGAGAAGAATTAATCATAGACAATGCATTGAAAGCGCTTGAAAGTGCCTGTGAAAAAACCGGTGCCATGATCAATGAATTTACGGCGGCCCCGGTCTATTTCAGCGACAAAACCAGCGGAGCGCACGAATGGCTGATAGAGTTTGAAAAAGAGCCTCTTGATCTTGCCTACTTCTCCGAAGTGCTTGATAATGCTTTGAAAGCGTTGAATTCGGATTATGAAGCCAAACGTTACCACAACATGGTGCTCAATGAGCCGTTAATCAGAGTTATGCCGAACGGTTCTTTCTACAACTGGCTTAAGAAACGTGATAAACTGGGTGGACAGTTTAAAGTACCGAGGTTGTCGAACAACAGGAATTATGTGGATGAAATACTTGCAACAGCATCAAAATAATCCCGGTTTTTCCTTTCTCTATCCTGCTGCTCACCTTAGAGGAAATCATTCATGTAACAACCTCTGCATCAGACAAACCCGTAAAAGGTCAAATTCTGTTAACCATTTCCTTGTTAAAAAATTTCAACTTTATCCTATTACTTCTTACATTTGACCATTATCTGAGGACACCTCCATTACAAACCCATTTTATATTAAGACATTATGCATATTGCAATAGCAGGTAACATTGGTTCCGGCAAAACGACCCTTTCCGGGTTGCTGGCCAGGCATTTCGGATGGCAGCCACATTATGAGGATGTAGAGACAAACCCATACCTGCCAAGTTTTTATGAAGATATGCAACGATGGTCGTTTAATCTGCAGGTGTATTTCCTTAACAGCCGGTTCCGCCAGATCATCGAGATCCGTAACAGCGGTAAGACTGTTGTACAGGACCGGACCATCTATGAAGATGCCTATATCTTTGCCCCCAACCTTCATGCCATGAACCTGATGTCAACCAGGGATTTTGACAACTATTCCTCATTGTTCGAACTCATGAGTACTTTTGTAAAACCGCCCGATCTGCTCATTTACCTCAGGGCAAGTGTTCCGACACTCGTCAGCCAGATTCAAAAACGTGGACGCGATTATGAAAACTCCATCAGAATTGATTACCTGAAAAGCCTGAACGACCGGTATGAATCCTGGATCAGTAAATATACACTTGGTAAGTTGCTTATTGTAGAAGTTGATAATATCAATTTCTCAGAAAAGCCAGAGGACCTTGCAGGAGTTATCGACAAAATCAATGCCGAAATCCATGGGCTGTTCTGAGGAACAAAACCGGATTGCAGGCATCATTCCGGCCAGGTATGCATCAAGCCGGTTTCCCGGGAAACCCCTTGCAATGATCAACGGGATCAGCATGATACAACGGGTGTACAATCAGGCATCGGCATGTAGCGATATCAGTTCAGTAATTGTAGCAACCGATGATCAACGGATTTTTAATCATGTGGCTGCATTCGGCGGCAAGGTTGTGATGACTGCTGAAAATCACCCCAGCGGAACAGACAGGCTGGGTGAGGCCCTCAGACATCTTACTGAGGCAGGAGAACATTTTGAAATTGTAATCAACATTCAGGGTGATGAACCATTTATTCAGCCACAACAGATTAGCAGGGTAATCAGCCTTTTCCGGAATCCTGAAACTGAGATATCTACTTTGATCAAGAAGATTGATACCCCAGGTGACCTGTTCAATCCGAATGTTGTGAAAGTTTTAACCGATGCCATGGGCAGGGCTCTTTTGTTCAGCCGTTCGCCTATTCCGCATTTTCGCGGACTGCCTGAATCACAATGGATCAGCAAATTCCAGTATTTCAAACACATTGGCATCTATGCATATCGTACAACCACACTTGCCAAACTAATTGAACTACAGCCTGCGCCTCCGGAGAAAGCTGAATCGCTTGAACAACTGAGGTGGTTGTGGAACGGCTACAGGATTTACACCGAAGTTACTGAATTTGAAACCATAGGCATTGATACTCCCGATGATTTATTAAAACTTACCAACATTTCTTGATCAGTATCAGGTTTCCATCTATCTTAGCAAATCAGAAGTTCAGGCCCTGGTACCAGTCAATTGCTTAATTTTCAGAGAGAAATAAATGCGATGAAATCCTGAAAGCACAAGCGAAGAAAAGTTTATGCCATGATAATCGAAAAATACATCAGCAAGCTGCTTTTTGAACACGATTGCGTGATTGTACCTGGATTTGGTGGTTTTATTGCCAATTCTTCACCTGCCATTATCCATCCGGTGCATCATACCTTTTCCCCTCCATCCCGTCACCTTGCATTCAATGCCAGTCTGTGCAGCAATGACGGGTTACTTGCCGATGCCATCAGAACTGGTAGGGGAATATCCTTTACAGAGGCAGCCGACCTTGTTGCCTCAGAAGTCGCCGGTATAATTGAGAAATTAGGCAACCATGAAAAAGTTTCTTTGGCGAAAATCGGAATAGTTTTTTACGACAAAGAAAAAAACATTCAATTCAACCCGGACCTGACCTGTAATTACAACAGTGATTCCTTTGGACTTACAACCTTTACATCATCAGCCATTAAGCGTGAAGCGCTGCATGAAAAGATAAGCCGTAAGCTGGTACCTCATCATGCCGTGAGATCAGCCAGAAGATTACCGGCAACCCTGAAATGGGCAGCTGTGTTCCTACCCCTTGTTTCTATTGGGTTATGGTCAGCCTTCAATCCCGGGAAAATCAGTTCTTTCTATAATAATTACGCCACATTTCTCCCATCCGGAAATAATACAGTCAACACCTCTGCACATAAAACCGCAAAAACTCAACCTGAGACCAAAGTCATAACAAACCTGCCTGTACAGACTACTGTCAGGACTGATGTTACACCAGCTGATGATAACAGGGTAATTATCGAAGTGATCAAACCTGATGTCTACTTTATCATTGCAGGTGCTTTCAGTATTGAGGAAAACGCTCAGAGACTTGCCGAAGAACTGAGGAAAAAAGGTTTTGACTCATTCATAGCCGGGCAAAACAGGCGTGGTCTTTACAGGGTCAGTGTTCAAGGATTTAATGATAAAAAAACGGCGCTGCAGAAGATGAATGAATACCGCAACGGGGAATTCCCGGGAGCATGGTTGTTGTCGATGGAATAATACCGGATTGAACCGGGATATTTACTTTCCTTTTCTTCGGCCAACTTACCGTCAGATTTCATCAATTGGTTATTTTTGTGCCCTGATTCCGGATACCGGTTAATAATAACAGCCTATTTATAACTAAAGTGGCCAAAAGAAAACTAGAACGATTCGCAGAAAACTCAACTTTCCCGCACCTCTTTCAGCCAACTTTCGATGCGTTGCAGAATGGTTTTAACCAGCAAGGCAAATGGCACGAATTTTTCGGCAATCACAATCCGGTTATACTCGAACTTGGCTGTGGCAAGGGAGAATATACTGTAACTTTAGCCGGACGGCATCCTGAAAACAATTATATCGGTATAGATATTAAAGGTGCCAGGATATGGCGTGGAGCCAAAACATCCATCGAAAGCAAATTTGAGAATGTTGCATTCCTGCGAATGCGCATTGACATGATTCTGAAAGCTTTCGAACCAGGTGAAGTCAGCGGCATCTGGATTACCTTTCCCGATCCGCAGCCCGCAAAAGCACGTAAGAGGCTAACTTCACCCATGTTCCTTGACAGGTATAAACAGATACTTCAATCCGATAGTATCATCCACCTTAAGACCGACAACGCCGGTTTTTTTGAGTATACCCTTGAAACCATTGCTTCTGAAGGCCATCAACTTCTGATGCATACTTTTGACCTGTACAACAGCAACCTGAGTGAGGATGTTATGCTTACCCAGACACATTATGAGAAGATATTCCTTTCGCAGGGCATCCCCATCAAATATCTGCGTTTTAAACTGAAATAGTGTATGGATCAGATACCAAAAAGGGATGATTACACTTTTTTTGAGAATGTGTACGATGTAGTGAAACTGATTCCTTACGGGAGGGCAACTTCGTATGGTGCCATTGCAAATTTCCTTGGTAGCCGGGGTTCAGCCCGGATGGTTGGCTGGGCAATGAATGCTTCGCACCACGCTTCTGAACCCATTCCTGCCCACCGTGTCGTCAATCGCCTCGGCATGCTTACCGGCAAGCAACATTTTGGAAGCCCTGACCTTATGCAGCAGTTACTTGAAAGTGAAGGGGCCGTCATTGAAAATGATCAGATCGCAAACTTCAGGGAGATCTTTTGGGATCCTGCAAAGGAAATCGGATTTTAATTAAAAGACAAATCCGGAAATTTCAGGCCACCGGCTAATCCTTCTCCTTCATTTCATGAACACTTGCCGGAATTAAATTGTTCGTCCATCCATTCTCCTCAAGTACCCCCCTGTTTGATCTGAGAAAACCGGAAATTATATCAGACGAGGCGATGAATGTTACCCCGGGTGCTGCCTGTTTCTCTATTTCCACGTAATTGGGGCCCTCATAAGGAAGTGCAGTGTTATAGGCAATTTCGTGAATTTTTTTTTCTGGTCTGATGACATATTCCGAATGCGCTGCAACCGACCTTCCGACACCGGCCAACAGGAATTCCCCGGCTTTCAGGTTATAAACCAGAGCCGGTGCCCCGCTGTAGCCCTCACTGAATGGCGCATCGGTCAGGATTATTCCGTCAGTATCCTCAGGGATACTCAGCAGGCCTGAAGTCAGCATAAAACGACCTGATGGATACCCGGCAAGCCAGACCCGGTCGCCCCAGTTAAGGCTTGATACTTCAGCCAGTTTCAACACAGGGCAACACGGAATTGATGTTACCTGAACTGCTTCCACCTCCAATAATGCCAGATCGTTTTCAGTATCTGCTACAAGCACCTTTGCCTGCATGACGCCCACCGGCCCGTTCAACACCAATATCTGACCGGTTTTCACCGAAAGCCCGAGCAGGTAACGTTCTCCATGCATATTGGCTTTGTCGTTATAAGTAAACAGTGTATCGGGGAAGCTGACATTGTGCGCACACGACAGTAATAAAGCACTGTTTCCTTTTACAGAAAGAATTGTAGCAGTTCCGCTATAAGATTCATTTCTCACAATACTGGCCCTGATGAAACTTAAAGCCAGGTCCTTCTTAATTTCCAACAAGGTAACCAGGCTATCCGGTTCAAAAAAGATAGTTCTGTAATTTATATAGGCTGTCAATCTGATAACTGAGGGCGCTAACTCTTCAAATCTTTTACGGGCATTTTCATCCGGGAATACCGATTCAAACCCTGAAGAGGGTTCAGGTTGCGGAACAGGGTTCATCACCCTGCATGCAGTAGCAGAAACTAGTAAAAGCAGGAATCTGGATAAAGATATCATCCCGTTGTTTTGATATCTTAAAATTAATAAAAAATCACTGGGTTCATGCTAAAAACGAAAAACTTCCTGCCACCATATAAAATCCGGATTTATTTATAACGGCAAAATCCAAAATATGAAAATTCCACCTTTTCCTGAAATCCTGCAAAATGCAATTGACTGAAATCGTCGGAGTAATCGGACATGAATCCCTTTTAAAAGCCGGGGCTCCCGGAATCATCATCCGATTGTTTTAATAAATCTGAGCAAAGGAATAAAAAGAGAGAATGTTAAAGCAAGAATTAACATTCGGTTTAAATTTCAAAGAGCATTGTCATTCAGAGGCAAATCTGAAGGTAGATCAAAAAACTATAATATAATTATGGAAAATCGAAATAAATTTTCCGGATAAAAATTGCATCTATGCAGAAAAATCAATCTGATCTGCCCACCCCGGAATGGAAGAAAAAATAATAAGCAGGTGCAGCAGCAGGAAATTGGACTATTGTTTTATAAATCTTCTGAATGCATTGTTTTGGTTGTGCTGCAGGCCGACAATGTAAACACCTTTCGAAAGGCTGCTGATGTCAACTTCGGTTATGGATGCTATAATATCACGTTGCAGAAATTTCTTCCCGTTAAAATCGGATATATAATACGAACCACCGGCACTGTTGCTCAACTCAATGGTAAGTTTATCGCCGGCAGGATTTGGATATATTTGTATCGGAAATTCATTTCCGGGTTGATCAATGCCCAGGGTATTACCATCCCAGCCAGCCATCCGGGCAAGCATCCACCAGAACGCTTTAGCAAGACGCAAAGCTCCACGCTGACCGATGTGGTCGCCGTCTTCGGTATAGCTACCATCCAGATCAAGCATGTTATCATCATGAATTACCTGGTACGACTGCCGGATACCGGCAAAATCTGTCCAGTTGGTTAGTTGTTGTTCACCGGAATTGCTCCAGCAGAGAATATCTGCATAGTCAAACAGTAATCTGCCTGAAGAGGCAGCTACAAAATCCCTGATGTATTGATGTTTGACGCTGCGCTGATAACCGTTTTCGCTTACATTTCCATTGCCATCTACCGGCCCGGTGGTAAAAAACATTTTAGTGGGAAATTCATTGGTCTGACAATGGTTAATGTACTCAATTGTTGCGTTCAGGTAAGTATCCATATTGACCGAATTGCCGGTAAGTACATTGTCTTCATTGTTCAGTCCCCAGCGAAGACTTCCCTCCGGACCACCATCTGTTCTACCGGCCCATCTGACCTGGAAATGGGGGTCGACGGTGCCTCCGGGCCAGTTGTTGGCGGTCATATCCCAGCACCAGCCAAATCCCATCGCGGCAATTGGCAGGTTGTTGGTATTGCAGTAGGTTAGATGATCCTTAGTCCGGCTGATCGCTGTAACAGAGGTAAACCAATCTTCCTCCCCATAATTGTATATCCATCCGCTGGCAGTCTGCACATCGCCCCAGGTTGCCCTGCTCAACCTCAGGTAAGCATCTGTATAACCTTCAGGAGTCCCTGAATCCTTTATGTTTACCTGAAATTGGGGAAAACTGTTTTCGAGCAGCTGGCAACCAATCCTATAGCCTTTGGAATGTGATTCACCGGCAAGGATCACCCACATTTTTTTTACTTCATCGATATATTCCTGTGGAATTTTTTCGAAATCATCGACCACGGTATGATTGGCAATAATCTGGGCTACCATCACTTTCGGCATCTGCAAAAGCATCAGACCCATTATACCAGTGATAATTATTCCTGATATCTTCATTTTTGATTTCCGGTATTTAATTGCATGGATGACCCGGTATAGTGAATACCGGAATTCAGATATCTGAGCAGTTTAAAATTTTCATACAAAATTAATCAATAAATCCCAAAGTCGGATAAAACTGAATTTGCGTCAGCATTTTAGCAGGCATGAAATCATTGAACCGGTTGGCTTTAACATTAAACGGCATTTATAATACAACTGGGAAAACAATACTAGATTTCCGCGTCATTAACCCGAAAAACTCTGAACTTTTTCCGGCTGTTTCATGTTGGAGAATCCCGCTTCAGGCAGACCGGCAGTATGATAAACCACGATTGAAAAAGCAATTTACAGATGCTGATAAATCGAAAGAATACCGGCGTATTCCTCACAAATCCGATTTGAAATTATCCATATCTTTTATTTTGCGGAAAAGATCATCCAACTCCACTGTGATCTCATTTTTAAAGGATTCCCAGTCACTCTGAATCCCGGGATATGCATTAATCCTGTCCCTTAAATTCTTGTTTTTCTGTTCCAGAATATATGTTTTCCTTTCAAACACCAAATCACTCTTTCTTCCTGATTTCTGGATTCGCGTTTTTAATTCAGCTAAATAGAATTCATTTTTCTGAATTTTCCTTTCAGTAGAATTTCTGAATTTTTCCCACTTTTCAACACTTACACCACTGTAAACCAGGGTATCTGACTCCTTTTGCAGCGTTTCCAGCCTTTGCTTAGCAAAATAAATCTTTTCATCGGTGTCGCTATCATCCTGCACCCGGGAATCACACCCGTTTAATATAATTACAAATATTATGAGAGTGGCAGATGCAATTTTCAGAATTGCCTTTTTCATTTCAGGGAGTATTATGAGTTCATTATTATAATCATCATTTAAATGAAAAAGTCACTGAAAAATCACAGGAAAATGAAGTAATTTCCATTAAAAAATCCAATTTGGATTTTAAAATTCCACAATCCCTGTATAACATTGAATATCCGGTTGTTAAATATGCATAAAGATTCCTGCTTTCCTGTGTGAATCTCCTGCTCCATAGCACATCCATACACATGAAGTCAATCTCTAATTTGCCAGCTGTCCAAGCAGAACCATAAAGTTTGAATAATAATCAGAAACCTAGGGCTCAGGTTCTGATGAAATCTCATATCTGTATGCCCGGTAACCAGTATTTTATACATTGTTGTCCAGTAAAAGTCGAATCAATCCTGACACCATCCTGCCAATTCTGTCCGGCAATTGACAGCGGGCGGTGAAGTGTCAGAGAATAAAAAGTCAGGTCTGGCATACAACAATAGCATAGTTCTCATTCATCAACCATTCCCAAGGATTCAAAATACTTTCCTGCCCAATAATAATTTGTAATGAGAAAGTCTGTTCGCCGGAACATAAATAGCCTTTACTCTGAAAAGCCAGGATCCGATCCGAAATGAGTGGAGTTGAATCCAATTAAAAGCTGTCCTGTTTTCCGGTATCTTTGCGCCTCATTAAAAAACAGAAATGATATCAGTTGACGGACTTGCAGTAGAGTTTGGGGGTACTACACTTTTTAAGGATGTATCTTTTGCCATAAATGAGAAAGACAGGATTGCGCTCATGGGTAAAAACGGTGCAGGTAAGTCTACGCTGCTTAAAATCATAGCGGGTGTTAAGACCCCTTCGCGCGGAAAGATATCGGCACCTGCCGATGCGGTGATTGCCTACCTTCCCCAGCATCTGCTTACCGAAGACAGCCGTACTGTATTTGAAGAAGCTGCACAGGCTTTTGCTCAGATTCATGAGATGGAAAAAGAGATTCAGGATTTGAACAATCAACTGTCATCACGCACGGATTATGAATCCACGGAATATTATGATTTAATAGAAAAGGTTTCTACACTCAGTGAGAAGTTTTACTCCATGGAGGAGATCAACTATGATGCCGAGGTTGAAAAAATACTTCTTGGTCTGGGTTTCCAGCGCGAAGATTTTACCCGGCCAACCGGTGAATTCAGCGGTGGCTGGCGCATGCGCATCGAACTGGCTAAAATTCTTTTACAAAAGCCCGACCTGATTCTCCTCGATGAGCCCACCAATCATATGGATATTGAATCGATTCAATGGTTCGAAGATTTCCTGATCAACAGTGCCAAAGCAGTGATTGTAATTTCGCACGACCGTGCCTTTGTCGATAACATCACCACCCGTACCATCGAAGTAACCATGGGGCGCATCTATGACTACAAGGTGAATTATTCCACATACCTGCAATTGCGCGCAGAAAGGCGTGATCAACAGCAAAAGCAATTTGATGAACAGCAAAAATTTATCAACGATAACCAGGAATTTATTGACCGTTTCAGAGGTACTTTTTCAAAAACAAACCAGGTTCAATCACGGGTAAAGATGCTTGAAAAACTGGATATCATTGAAGTTGATGAAGAAGACACCTCAGCTCTCCGCCTGAAATTTCCACCTTCACCCCGTTCGGGAAGTTATCCGGTGATTCTGGAGGAGATGTCGAAAAGCTATGGCGACCACCCGGTCTTTTCCAATGTATCCTTCAACATCACCCGTGGCGAACGCGTGGCTTTCGTTGGTAAAAACGGGGAAGGCAAATCAACCATGGTCAAATGTATTATGGGCGAAACCGATTTTAAGGGTAAACTATCCATCGGCCATAATACCCAGATCGGTTATTTTGCACAGAATGAAGCCTCTCTGCTTAATGAAGAAATTACAGTTTTTCAAACCATTGACGATGTTGCCAAAGGCGATATACGAACAAAAATCAGGGATATTCTCGGTGCCTTTATGTTTGGCGGTGATAGCTGGGAGAAAAAAGTCAAAGTACTTTCCGGGGGTGAACGAACCCGCCTGGCCATGATCAAACTGTTGCTCGAACCGGTGAATCTGTTGATTCTCGATGAACCGACCAACCACCTCGATATGAAAACCAAGGATATCCTGAAAAATGCTTTACAGGATTATGATGGTACGCTGATCCTGGTTTCCCACGACCGTGATTTCCTCAACGGTCTGGTGGGAAAAGTATTTGAGTTCGGCAACAAGCAGGTAAAGGAGCATCTTGGCGATGTCAACAGTTTCCTGGCCAAGAAGAAACTTGAGAACCTGAAAGAGCTGGAGAGAAGCAATGTAAAAAAGTGAAAAAGGATGAGAATTGACTGCAGACAAAAAAGATAAGCTCAAAGTTCAAAGCTCAAAGTAAAAAGTGAAAAGTGTACCCTACAAAACGAAGTGAAGGCAGGTTCAAAGTATACCCACCCTTGACAGGCAGACAAAATCCGAAATCAGCAATCTGAAATACAAAAACCCTTATCTTTACCAAATCTAAATTAACACAGATCCAACTACCATGGCTTTTACCAAAGATGACATTATCAATGCATTACGTACCGTAAACGATCCTGACCTCCATCGTGATCTTGTGACACTCAACATGATTGAAGAGGTAAAAGTTGAAGGGAACAAGGTTTCATTCAAAGTAGTCCTGACAACTCCTGCCTGTCCGCTCAAGGACAAAATAAAACAGGATTGTATCTCAGCCATTCAGCAACTGGTAGATCCCTGGGCTGAAATTACGGTTGAAATGAGTTCAAAAGTAACCTCGAAACGGGGAGAAAAACGGCCTTTACTCGACGGTGTAAAAAATATTATTGCTGTCGCCTCTGGCAAAGGAGGTGTTGGTAAGTCAACCGTAGCGGTTAATCTGGCGGTTGCACTCGCCCGGTCAGGCGCAAAGGTCGGTCTGATAGATGCAGACATTTACGGCCCCTCGATTCCACTTATGTTCAACGAAGTGAGTACAAAACCGGGTGGGATTGAGAAAGACGGAAAAACACTTGTTGTTCCGGTGTTGAAATATGGTATTAAAATGCTTTCCATCGGATTTTTTGTCGATCCTGCCAAAGCCCTGGTCTGGCGGGGCCCTATGGCAAGCAATGCACTGACCCAGCTTTTCAGTGAAGCTTATTGGGGCGAACTCGATTATATGGTGGTTGATATGCCTCCCGGAACCGGAGATATCCATCTTACCCTTGTACAGCAATTGCCCGTAACCGGTGTATGCATTGTAACCACCCCGCAGGAAGTTGCCCTTGCCGACGCACGGAAGGCCATCGGTATGTTCACCCAGGAAAATATCAATGTTCCGGTACTGGGACTTATCGAAAATATGGCCTGGTTCACCCCCGCCGAACTTCCAGGAAACAAGTATTACATTTTTGGGAAAGAAGGTGGAAAACGATTGGCCGAAGAGCATAATATTCCTTTACTCGGCCAGATCCCACTGGTACAGAGTATTTGCGAATCGGGCGATAATGGCAGCCCAATTGCCCTTGATTTCAGTTCGCCGGTATCCGAAGCCTTCAGACAACTGGCTGAGAATACTGCCCAACAGGTTGCAATCCGGAACGCAACGCTTGAAGCAACCAAAATTGTTGAAATGAACAAATAACCAGTTAATTAAATACTAAAACAGACTTAATATGTCAAACCGAGAAGAACTGACCGTTAAAGTTAAAAACATCATTGAGCAGATCAGGCCTTACCTGCAGGCCGATGGAGGCGATATAAGCTTTGTTGAACTGACCGATGACAATACCGTAAATGTTGAACTTCAGGGCTCATGCGGCTCCTGTCCGTTCAGCCGGATGACGCTGAAAAACGGCGTTGAAGAAGCCGTAAAAAAAGCCCTGCCGGAGATTAAATCGGTGGAAGCACTTAACCTATAATTATCTATGATCTTATTGACGGACTCCCGGGGTTTATTGCAAAATCCGGGAGTTTTTGTATCCTATTGAACTTCAAACATCCAACGCATCCTTCCAGGTGATCTCGGCTGGTCTCGGCTGGTCTCGGCTTCGCTCGACCACCGCCGCTCGACCACCGCCGCCCGACCACCGCCGCCCGACCACCAACATTAAACGTCCAACTCCAAACGCCCGGCTTCTAAACCTTTAAACACCTGAAGGGCATTAAACGGCGAAGCCATTGAGCCTATGAACTTCAAGCATCCAACATCAAGCGACCAATGTCAAACCCAACCTACCCCAGGTACTTCCCAACAATCGGCATTCTCCTCCCCATACCAAACGCTTTGGGCGAAACACGAAGGATAGGCGGCGTTTGGTAGCGTTTCCATTCGTTCATATTCACCATTTTCAGCACACGTTTTACCAGCGCTGGCTCAAATCCCATCTCCTCGAGCTCGCGGGGACCTTTGCGCTTTTCAATGTATTGATAGAGCAATCTGTCAAGCAGATCATATTCGGGCAGGGAGTCACTGTCTTTCTGACCGGGCCTCAGTTCGGCCGACGGGGGCTTCACAATCGTGCTAACCGGGATCAATTCATTTTCCCTGTTGATGTAAGCCGCCAGCTTATAAACGTCAGTTTTATAAACATCTCCAAGCACCGATAAGCCGCCGCACATATCACCATATAGAGTGCCATATCCCACTGCCGCCTCACTTTTATTGCTGGTGTTAAGAAGAATGTAACCAAACTTATTGGACAAAGCCATCAGTAATACTGCCCGGATCCTGGCCTGTAGGTTTTCTTCAGCCAGGCCGAACGGAAGATCATTGAAGAAAGGTTCAAGGCTATGATCAAATGCCTTATAGGCTTCTTCGATGGAGATCAGATCGTGCGGACAGCCAAGGTTTTGAGCAAGATGCTGGGCATCGCCGATGGAATGATCCGATGAAAATTCTGATGGCAATAAGATTCCCCGGACGTTTTCCCGGCCTAAAGCTTCAACAGCCAGCGCCATGGTAACAGCCGAATCAATACCACCGGAAAGACCCAGGATGGCCCTTTTAAATCCCATCTTACCGAAATAGTCTCTTATGCCTAATACCAATGCATCATGAATAAGACTGACGTCGGTTACTTCCTCCGGAATGAGAATCTCTTCCGCAAGTCTATTTCCAAAAAATGAATCGTTCACATCGGTAATCCGGAAATCCTCCGAGAAGGTCGCCAATGATTCCCTTACGTTTCCACCATCATCACAAACCAAAGAACCACCATCGAAAATTAACTCTGTCTGAGCACCGACCTGGTTCAGATAAACGACCGGAAGCCTGTATTTCAGTGCGTTTTCACGAAGCACCCGCCTGCGGAGCAATCCCTGGTGATGGTTGAATGGAGATGCAGCAATGTTTATGATAAGGTCAGGATGATGTGATTTAAGCATTTCGAGCGGGAAATGCCTGTAAAGTGGAATTTCTCCAGTATCCCAAATGTCTTCACAAATGGTGACGGCCAGTTTCCTGCCTTTATATCTGACAACTTCCAGTTCTGTTGCCGGCTCAAAATACCGGTATTCATCAAAAACATCATAGTTCGGCAACAGGCTTTTGTGAACAATCTGCTTCACTTCACCATCAGCCAGAAACCATGCTGAGTTGAACAGTGGTTTGCCTTTCCCGGTATGGTTACGTGATGGTGCACCAACAATTGCAGCGATACCGTTGCATTCAGCGGCAATCCTTTTTACAGCCTCTCCGGACTTGCTGATAAAATCATCAAATTCGAGAAAATCCCTTGCAGGATATCCGGTAATGGCCAATTCTGCGAAAACCACCAGGTCGGCACCCGATTGCTGAGCTTGCTGAATCGCACCGATTATCTTTTGGGCATTGCCGGCAAAATCACCTGTCAGATAATTTAACTGGGCCAGTGCTATTTTCATCAGATTATTATGATTAAATGGATCAATTGATAGCTCAATCAGAACATCACAGCTAAACTCAGTTCCAGAAAATTAGGTACACCATGATGTTCAACCGATGAATCAATTGTATTCTTTCCTTTCAACGCATTGGTAAAACCATTGTTAAAGTTGATTCCGGCAACGATGGCAGTAGAATTGTCAATGGGATATTCAATTCCGGCACCCACTATCATCGATCCTTTCAGTAATTTCGTCTGGGTATCGATTAACCTTAAACCGTTGATTTGATCAGGATTTCCGTCTGATTTAAAAACATCTTCAGCTTTTGAAATAAGCCGGATTCCCATTCCCATTCCGATCTGTCCAAAAAATCTCATTCCGTTGATCTCATTCGTCTTCATTTTGACCATCACCGGGAATTCAAGGTATTTAAACCGGTACTTTCTTGTGAGTTCGCCAGAAACATAGCCATCCTTCATTTCCGGATAAGCCATTTTCCCATTCTGAAAATCAAAATTAAATCCGGTTAAGAAAGCATAATTTTCAGCAAAATAAAATTCAGCGGCCAAACCCCACGACAGACCTGCAACAATACCCTGGTTTTTATAACCCTTCTGGTCGGTTTTTAACCACCCCAAATGAGGTGCTATTTTAACCCCCAATGCAATCTTCTTTTCCTGGGCTGATACTGATCGGGTAAAAAAAAGAAACAATACAATAATCAGCAACTTAAACAAGCTCTTTGATTTCATAGGACGGTTTTTAATTGACATTCGGGAAAATGAAGTTCTGAAACCTGTATTTTACGTTGTCTGGGTGATTGGCTTATCCCTGCGAAAATACGAAAAATCCTTCAGCCGGATTCCGACAATATCCGGGCAGAGAGATGATAAATGGAATTCGTATGATTAATTACTATCTTTGTTTATTATTAGCAAAACAAAACACATGAAAAAACTTCTTTTGTTATCTGTATCACTCATTCTGGGTGTTTTTGCCCATGCACAAATCATTCCCGGGTTTTCTATCGGACCTAAAATCGGGGCTTCTTTCACAAAATTCACAACAGATCAAAATCAGATTAAGGAGGAAATGAAGAGCACCTTCCATTTTGGTGCTTTCGCAAGAATCGGAAAGAAAGTCTACTTTCAGCCTGAGTTGCTGGTTATGAGCAGAAAAGGCGAGTTGAAAATTGATCAGGATGGCAGCATCGGTAAAATTAAAGTTAGCTCATTGGATGTCCCGCTGCTTGTCGGATTCAGACTCGTTGACCTTAAGGTCATAAATGTCAGGGCGATGGCCGGGCCGGTTGCTTCCATGGTAATCAATAAAAATGTACAACTTGATGAAGACTGGAACGAGGAATTTAATTTCGCAGAGGATAATCTGAAAGATCTGAACTGGGGTTTTCAGGCAGGTGCGGGCGTTGATCTTCTGATGTTCACCCTCGACCTCAGATATGAATTAGGCTTGAACAATATTTCAGATCTTAAAGCATTCGATCTTAAAAATAATATGTTTACGGTCAGCCTGGGCTGGAAAATACTATAGGCAAAAACTCAACGTTATAAAACCCCTGGCTGAATATGTCGGGGGTTTTTTGTTTTTTTGCATCAGCATTCTCACTATTTAATTCAACCGGATACAAATGATGAAATACCTCAGGCAATTGTTTTTATTGATTCTTCAGGTTGCTTTTCTGCTGACTTCCTGCAACAGACCCGAAGGTACTCCAGGGGCAGAACCGGAAGAGACTTCCGTTGCAGAAACAAAATCTGTTTCTGTAAAAATCCGGAGATACGAAAAGGCACTGTTCGAAATCCCAAAGGATGATTTCAGCAGTGGACTGAAAAAAATAGCTCCGGAATATAAAATCTTCCTCGGAGATAATTATTCATCTCCTGAAGAGATGAATCAATTAAGTCAGTTTGTAGCTGACAGACAAAACCAGGAAGTCTATGCAGAATGCCTGAAACGTTTTCCGGATATGAATAAACTGAGCAACGGGTTTTCAGATGCATTCACCCGGATGGCCAAAGAAGTTCCTGAAATAAGGATACCGGCAATTTATACCTATGTCAGTGGATTTGATTTCGGATATCCTGTAAAATATACTGACTCAGCCCTGATCATAGCACTCGATATATATCTGGGCAGTGATTATAAAGGATACGGTAAAATGGGAATTCCGGTTTACATTTCATCAAGGTTCACACCCGCTCACATACTACCCGATTGTATGAAAGAGATGGCATTGCCGTTAATCCGCAATAAGAAAAACCCTGTACTGCTTGATGCCATGATTGAAGAGGGGAAAACTCTGTATTTTACAGATGTTATGCTCCCTGAAACCGATGATAACTTAAAGATAGGATACACCGGAGAACAGTCAGACTGGTGCTCCCTTAACGAAAACAATCTGTGGGAATTTCTGATCGGCCAGGAACTGTTATTTTCAACGGATGCCCGCTCGATGAGTATGTTTATGACCGATGGACCTTTTACTGCTTCCTTTTCTCAGGAATCACCTGCAAGGACCGGAGTCTGGCTTGGATGGCAAATCGTCAGATCTTATATGAAAAAAAACAAAGTCAGCATCAGCGAATTGATGGCCGATACAGATTCACAGAAAATTCTGGAGAAATCGGGCTATAAACCCAGAAAGTAATGATCAGAGTTTCAGTTCACGTAACTGCATTCTTAAATGCGCCTTTCTGAGTACTTCCATGCGCTCTTCGTTGTGCATAATTCCCCAGTTGGCGATTTCATCCAACATTCGAAAACAACCCACACACATACCATCCTCATCAAGACGGCATACTTTCCGGCAGGGGGATTTGGCTTCTGTGTCAGGTTTATTGCTTTCCACGAAATATTTGATTGGTTGCAATTAAACCTCATGCAGCATAAAATGTTCAACCCCTGTGAAGGGTTATCTGTCAAAATAAAAAAACACCACCGGAATAGCTCCATAGCAGGGAAGAATGTAATGATCCTGGTGAAATAACACTCCAAAATACCGGTTCAAATAAAATATTATGAAAATTCTTTCTGATTCGTAATAAATTCATTATTTTTAACACTTTTCCAGCGTATATATAGAAATTCTCTCATTAACCGGTTACATCCGACAAAACAAATATTATATGAAAAAAATCAGTTTGCTTTTTACTCTTTTTGTCATTTTATCAGGAGTAGCTTTTGCCCAGAAGAAAGTAATTTTTACGACAGTACCTTCAGATGCCGGAATTTACATCAAGCAAAACGGCACTTATACACTGATAGCTCAGGGTTCATTCGAACTTAAATTATCGAAAGATGAAATCAAAACCATTATGGTCTGGAAAGAAGGCTATGAACCATTCTTAAAATCTTATACAAAGAGCGGAGGGGGTGAACTTGAAGAAAGGGTTATTCTTGATACTAGGGTTGTAAAAATTACTGCAGCTCCTTTTAATGCTGAAGTTTACGCGGATGGAGTGTTTACTGGTAAAGGCGGTAATGAACTCGATATACCGGTAAAGAAAAATACCAGTGTCAATCTTGAAATAAAAGGAGAGGGTTTTAAAAGCATAAAACGCACCTACTATAACAACGATGGAAAAGAAGCTCCCCCAATCAAGGAAAGTATAGAACTTGTCGACAGAATAGTCCGTATTACTTCCGATCCACCGGGTTCTGTGATATATACAGATGGAAACCTTGCAGGAGAAACAACCACTGATATTACAATTTCGAAAAATAGTTGTGTCAATGTAAAAATTACCAAAGACGGCTATGCCCCTATTGAAAAGTCCTATTGTAACAAAACAGAAGCGGCAACACCGCCAAAATCTGAGTCTTTTACCCTGAAAGACAGATTGGTTCAGATTAACACAACACCTGAGGATGCGAATATCAGGATTGACGGAAAAGTTGTTGGAAAAGGCAGCTATATCCTGCTTATTAAACGGGATCAGTGTACAGAAGCAGAAATTATCAAGGATGGGTTTGATACCAACAAGAAAACCTACTGCAATAAAAGCAATATGAGTGAGCCTCCTGTTACTGATCACATTAAACTGACCGAAGACGAGGCATGGCTTTCATCCATCAGCAGCGATCAGGCAAACGTTAATTTTGCCATTAATGTAAACCCGAAACTAGGCAATGATGCAGCCTGGAAGATTATCAGCCAGATCGTAATGGAAAAATTTGATGTCATTGAGATTACCGACCCAGTCACAGGTTATATACGCACGGCTTGGAATGTAAAAATATTCGGGAATGGTAAAACCATCCGTACCCGGTGCATTGTAAAACTCGGAAGCAGTGATCCTCTTCGTTATGTGGTAAAAATCGTCAGCGAACAAAGTACGGTTTCAGGAACCAGTGTCAAGGAAGATGAAAATTTTAAAGAATGGGACCGCCTGCTCAACATTTATAAAGATATAATCAGTGAGATCCAGGCCCGTATCAATTAATATACCTTATTCAGAATACCTGTAAACGATTAAGTTGTCCGATAATTTATCATCGGGTTGAAAAGCAGATAAACCATTATGATACAATAATTATTTCAATAGAATACAACGTCTTGCAGATAAATTTATACTACCTATGCTTGTAAAGACATACGGAAGCGCAGTAATAGGTATCAATGCCATAACCATCACGGTTGAAGTCAATATGGACAATGGCATACAGTTTTTTATGGTCGGGCTGCCCGACAGCGCCGTAAAGGAAAGCCATCAGCGGATTGAAGCCGCGCTGAGAAACAATGGCTACAGGATTCCGGGCAAAAAAATCGTGATCAATATGGCTCCTGCCGATATCCGTAAGGAGGGTTCGGCCTACGATCTTACCATTGCTGTTGGTATTCTGGCAGCTTCCGAACAGATAAAACCCGGCAAAGTCGGCGACTTTGTGATTATGGGCGAACTTTCGCTGGATGGAGGACTGCAACCCATAAAAGGCGCCCTGCCCATTGCCATCGAAGCACGGAAACAGGGTTTCAAGGGATTTATCCTGCCTAAACACAATGCCCGTGAAGCCGCCATTGTAAGCGACCTGGAAGTCTATGGTGTTGAAAATATCCTGGAGGTGATCCGGTTTTTCAACGGGAATGCGGATTTGGAACGCGAAATCGTAAACACCAGGGATGAATTCTATGCACAGTTGAATGAATACGAATTCGATTTCTCGGATGTAAAAGGCCAGGAAAACATTAAGCGGGCGCTTGAAATTGCCGCCGCCGGCGGTCACAATGTAATTCTGATTGGACCGCCGGGATCCGGCAAAACCATGCTGGCCAAGCGTTTGCCATCAATTTTACCACCGCTCAACCTGCACGAAGCCCTCGAAACCACCAAAATACATTCCGTTGCCGGGAAAATGAGCCGTCAGGCCTCACTGATTTCAGTCAGGCCTTTCAGAAGCCCTCACCACACCATTTCTGACGTTGCCCTCGTCGGGGGCGGATCAAATCCCCAACCCGGAGAAATATCGCTGGCCCACAACGGGGTGCTTTTTCTGGATGAACTGCCTGAATTTAAAAGAACCGTCCTGGAAGTGTTGCGGCAACCCCTCGAAGACCGGCACGTTACCGTCTCAAGGGCAAGACTCACCGTAGATTATCCGGCCAGTTTTATGCTGGTTGCCGCGATGAATCCCTGCCCGTGTGGTTTTTACAACCATCCCGATAAGGAATGTGTCTGTGGTCCGGGTGTGGTGCAAAAATACCTGAACAAGATTTCGGGTCCCCTGCTCGACCGGATCGACATTCATGTTGAAGTTGTGCCTGTTCCTTTCCGCGAACTGACCGATGTCCGTATTTCTGAGAAAAGTGATGAAATCAGGGATAGGGTAGTCAGGGCGAGGTTGGTTCAGGAGGAGCGTTACAAGGAAAACAGGGGTATCCATGCCAATGCCCAGATAACCACTAAAATGCTCAGAACAATCTGTAAAATAGATGACACCGGGCATACGCTGCTTAAAAATGCGATGGAAAAGCTGAGTCTGTCGGCCAGGGCTTACGACCGGATTCTGAAGGTAGCCCGCACCATTGCCGACCTTGATTCCTGCGCTGAAATAAGATCTGATCATCTGGCCGAGGCCATCCATTATCGAAGCCTTGACCGGGAGACGTGGGGAGGGTGAAGGGAAGTACGAATGACGAATGCAGAATGAAAAATAAGATATTTACGGTTTACGATTTGACCAATTGGTCAATTTGCCAATTTACTAATCTGTAATCTGCTAAAGCTGAATAAAAAATTTCTGCGAAAATCTGCGCTATCTGCGGGAAACCTTTTTGGAATGACGAATAATGAATGACGAATTAATAACAGTTTTCTTACAAATAACTTACTTGCTTACTGAAAACTGGTTACTGCCCACTTCTAGCTGTAAACTGTTAGTTGTCAGTTGTCAGTTGTTAATTGTTAACTTGCCAAGTGCTTACTGCTTACTGCCTACTGCAAAACTACTAATTGCCAACTGCTTACTGCCAACTGCCAAATAAAATGACGAATGATGAATGACGAATGAACCCTTTTCTTTAACTTTAGCCTCAACCTTAACCTCAACCATAGTGGCACGAAATTCGATAACTCTGTGACCTGTGTTTTGTAAATTTACATTATGATTATAAGACCGATTTTCATTGCATTGCGCTATCTGGAGTACCGTTACAGGGCTAAAACCAGGCACGGAATACATTCCCCTTTCATATTCGATTTCATCGATAAGGTCGTTCTTGACAGGAATGAACATCCCGGTTATCAAATCGTGGAGAAGCAGCGGAGACTTTTGTTCAGGAATCCCAACCTGATCGAAGTCATTGATTTTGGAGCAGGGAAAGGAAGGATCGGATATTCAACCCACCTTCGCAGGGTCAAGGACATTGCTGCCCGGGCGGGAATCCCGGTAAAATATGGAAGGCTGCTTCACAGGATTGTACTGCATTTCAAACCTAAAATATTGCTGGAAATGGGCACCTCGCTCGGTATCAGCACCATGTATCAGTCATCGGCTGCGCCCGACAGCCGTTTCCTTGCCATGGAAGGGTGTGCTTCCACCGCTGAATTTGCAATTACCAACCTAAAAGCAATCGGTTCATCTGATGCACATTTTACAGTTGGTAATTTCGACATAGTACTGCCCGGCCTGCTCAGACAAACCGGTATCATTGATTATGCCTTCATCGATGGTAACCATACAAAGGAAGCTACTCTGAAATATTTCAGCCAGCTGGTTAAACATGCAGGCAATGATTCTGTTTACATTTTCCATGATATTCACTGGTCGGATGAGATGGAGCAAGCCTGGGAAGTAATTAAAGAGCATAAACAGGTTTCGACCACCATCGACCTTTTTAACATGGGGCTGGTATTTTTCAGAAGAGAGCTGAGCCGGCAGCATTTTATCATAAGATTCTGACAATTATTCCTACTTTTGTTCGTTCAGTAATAAAATACGGCATGAACCAGGAAATTATACGTCTTGAGGAAATTACCCGTTTCTTTAGAGTGGGCACTGAAATAGTGCGTGCCCTGAGAGGGGTTTCCCTGAGTATTAAAAAGAATGAATTCGTTGCTTTAATGGGTCCTTCGGGCTCGGGTAAATCAACCCTGATGAATCTGCTGGGCTGCCTTGATACACCTTCGGGAGGAAGTTACTGGCTGAATGGCAGCGATGTGAGTAAACTTCAGGACAATGAGCTGGCTGAAATCCGCAATAAAGAAATCGGTTTTGTTTTCCAGACATTTAACCTGCTACCCCGGCTGACAGCCCTTGAAAATGTGGCACTTCCGATGATTTATGCCGGTTACGGAAAACCGCAGCGACTCGATAGGGCGATGCAGGTAATGGAAGATGTTAAACTGACCGACCGGATCAAACATAAGCCAAACGAGTTATCGGGCGGACAAAGGCAAAGAGTTGCCATTGCAAGAGCAATGGTAAACAAGCCCTCCATTATCCTGGCCGATGAACCAACCGGGAACCTCGATTCCAAGACTTCCATCGAAATAATGGGACTGATTGAAGAAATTCATAAAGCCGGAAATACCATCATCCTGATAACGCATGAAGAAGACATTGCCAGACATGCACACCGGATTGTAAGGTTATCCGACGGCCTGATTGCTTCTGACGAATTAAACAGTGAAATCAGGACAATGAAGTTTTATCAGAAATCATGACCCTGTCATCTGAACATTAGCCCATGAATCTTGTTCATGGACAAATTAACCGATACGCTGATCAGATGAATACCAATTTGAAAATATATACCAGGACGGGTGATGCAGGAGAAACCTCCCTGATAGGAGGAACCCGGGTTCCCAAATACCACGAGCGGATTGAAGCCTACGGAACCCTTGACGAACTGAACTCCTATATCGGACTCCTGCGTGATCAGAATATCGATGATCATTCAAGGGAGTTGCTGATTGAGATACAAGACCGGCTTTTCACGGCTGAATCTTTACTTGCAGCTGATCCGTCGACCATACCAAAAGCTTTGCCGAAGCTCAGTGAGGAAGATATTTTGCTTCTTGAATCTGAGATTGACAAAATGAATGGCGAGCTACCGGAATTAAAATCATTTATTTTACCCGGTGGACATCAAACCGTTTCGTTAAGCCATGTGGCCCGTTGTGTATGCCGGCGCGCTGAAAGAATTACCATCCGGTTGGTCGAAAGCAACGAAACCCTGCAGGGAACAATGGTGATCAAATATCTTAATCGTCTGTCCGATTATCTCTTTGTTTTGGCCAGAAAGTTTTCGAACGACCTGAATGTTATCGAAACTCACTGGAAAGCAAGGATTTAAAAATCAGGCACTCCGATTTAATCAATTCTTCCAAGGTTTCGTTTTTGTCTTGGTTTTGACTAAAATTAATTTATTTTTGCAAAAAATTTAACTGTAAATCTTCTGTAGCATGTACTGGACTTTAGAATTGGCTTCGAAACTTGAAGATGCGCCCTGGCCCGCGACAAAAGAAGAATTAATTGACTTCAGTATCAGGTCAGGCGCACCGATGGAAGTTATTGAAAATCTTCAGGAGATTGAAGATGAAGGTGAGGTTTATGAAAGTATTGAAGACCTCTGGCCCGATTACCCATCGAAAGAAGATTTCTTCTTTCATGAAGACGAGTATTAACAGACGGGCCGTGACAATATGTCGCGGCTCTTTCGTTTGTCTGCCATTCTGTTTCCTCCCTTTTTTACAGTAAATTCAGGTACATCCGTTTATTTCATCCACGATATTTCTGAAAATGCCTAACTTTGCAGATCTGTGCCATTTCCGGCATATTTTCTGATAATGGCTGTACATCCGCAGAAATACTGCCGGATATGCCATTAATCGGAAAAGACAAATAATTAAATCAATATGCTATCCTTTATAAAAAAACTGCTCGGTACAAAATCCGATAAAGACATCAGGGAAATAACCCCGGAACTCAATAAAATTATAGAAGTTTATCCCGCCATTGAAAAACTCACCAACGATGAGCTCAGGAATAAAACCCTGGAATTCAAAAGAAAAATTGCAGTTGTCACTGCAGAAAAAGAAGAGACCATTGCAAAACTGAAGGAACAGATTGAATCTGATTCAGAGATGGATATGGACGAAAAAGAGAAAATTTATGTCCAGATAGACAATCTCGAAAATGAAAATTACAAGTTAACCCAGGAAGTTCTCCACGAAATCCTTCCCGAAGCTTTTGCGGTGATGAAAGAAACTGCCAGAAGGTTCAAGGAAAACGAAACGATTGAAGTTACTGCCACACAAATGGACCGTGATATGGCTGCTGTAAAGGCCCATGTTGATATAGTCGGCGACAAAGCCTATTTTCATAATAAATGGGTCGCCGGTGGAAATATGATCACCTGGGACATGGTGCATTATGATGTTCAGTTAATCGGTGGTATAGTGTTGCATCAGGGTAAAATATCAGAAATGGCTACCGGTGAAGGAAAAACCCTGGTTGCCACATTACCGGTATATCTGAACGCGCTTCCGGGAAAAGGGGTGCATATAGTAACGGTCAATGACTATCTGGCTAAACGTGACTCGGAATGGATGGGTGTTTTATATGAATTTCATGGGCTGAAGGTGGATACCATCGATAAACATGAACCAAATTCAGAATCCCGTCGCAACGCTTATCTGGCCGATATAACCTTTGGTACAAACAACGAATTCGGCTTCGATTACTTACGCGACAACATGACCCGCAACCCGGAAGAACTGGTGCAACGCCCCCACAACTATGCCATCGTGGATGAGGTTGACTCGGTTTTAATTGATGATGCCCGTACCCCGTTGATCATTTCAGGACCTACCCCGCGTGGTGAAAATCAGGAGTTTGAACAGCTGAAACCTGAGATTAAAAAACTTTATGAGGTGCAACGCAACCTCGTAACCAAGCTGTTGGCCGAAGCCAAGACCCTGCTTGCCGATACTTCCAATCCTGAAAATGAGAAGAAAGGAGGAGAACAACTTTTCCGCTCTTACCGTGGTTTGCCCAAAAACAAAGCCCTGATTAAGTTCCTGAGTGAGCCCGGAATCAGAGCGCTGATGCAAAAAACTGAAAATTTCTACATCGCTGAACAGCAGAAAAACATGCACATCATTGATGATGAGCTTTATTTTGTAATTGACGAAAAGCACAATACCGTTGAATTGACTGAAAAGGGAATAGACCTGATTACGGCCTCGTATCAGGATTCAAAATTCTATATCCTTCCGGATATCGGTGCCGAAATTGCCGATCTGGAGCGGGCCGGGTTAAGTGATGCCGAAAAACTCGAGAAGAAAGCTGAACTGATGCGCGACTACTCAGTGAAATCGGAGCGTGTCCATACCGTGAACCAACTACTGAAAGCCTATACCCTGTTCGAAATCGATATCGAATATGTGGTCATGGACAATAAGATTAAAATTGTTGACGAACAGACCGGCCGTATTCTCGAAGGGCGCCGGTACAGTGATGGCCTGCATCAGGCAATAGAGGCAAAGGAAAACGTCAAGATCGAAGCTGCAACGCAAACTTACGCAACGGTTACACTTCAGAACTACTTCAGAATGTACCGCAAACTTGCCGGTATGACCGGAACAGCTGAAACGGAAGCAGGCGAATTGTGGGATATCTACAAACTCGATGTGGTGGTAATACCAACCAATCGGCCTATCATCCGCCAGGACCGTGAAGACCTTGTGTACAAAACCAAACGTGAAAAATTCAACGCCGTTGCCGATGAGATTGTGTTGACCTGATAAAAAAGGGCCGGCCGGTACTTGTCGGAACTACCTCGGTTGAAACATCAGAGTTGCTGAGCCGGATGCTTAAACTTCGTAATATCAAGCACAATGTACTGAATGCCAAGCTTCATCAAAAAGAAGCTGACATTGTTCTGGAAGCCGGGTATGCCGGCACGGTGACCATAGCTACCAACATGGCCGGTCGTGGTACCGACATCAAGCTGGGGCCGGGTGTTAAAGAAGCCGGTGGTCTGGCAATTATTGGTACCGAACGGCATGAATCAAGACGCGTCGACCGTCAGCTGCGTGGACGTGCCGGACGCCAGGGTGACCCGGGAAGTTCACAGTTCTTCGTGGCACTTGAAGACGATCTGATGCGCATGTTCGGGTCAGAAAGAATAGCCGGAATCATGGACCGGCTCGGGCTTAAAGAGGGCGAAGTCATTCAGCATTCAATGATCACCAAATCAATTGAGCGGGCCCAGAAAAAAGTTGAAGAAAACAACTTTGGAATCCGTAAGCGTTTGCTTGAATATGATGACGTCATGAACTCACAACGTGAAGTTATTTACGGAAAACGTCGCCATGCACTGTATGGTGAACGCCTGGCGGTTGATATTTCGAACATGCTCTATGATGTCTGCGAAAGCATTGTTACCAGCCACCAGGAAGACAGTGATTATGAGGGATATTCATTGTCACTGCTGAAAACACTGGCTACCGAACCTGAGATCAGTGAACAGGATTTTCTGGGTCAGAACAAGCAGAAGATCGTTGATGATTTATACGAACGGGTCTATAAAAATTACCGGATCAAATGTGAAAATCTTGCCCAGAGGGCATATCCGGTAATCAAGGATGTTTATGAAAATGAATCGAAGTTTGAAAACATAGCGATCCCCATAACCGATGGGATACATTCGATGCAGGTTGTAGCAAACCTGAAGAAAGCATACAACGATAAAGGCCGCGAAATTGCCCTATCCATTGAAAAGGGTGTAACTCTGGGCGTGATTGACGATGCATGGAAAGACCACCTGCGTGAAATGGATGAACTGCGCAGTTCGGTCCAGAATGCAACTTATGAGCAGAAGGACCCGTTGCTGATTTATAAATTTGAGTCTTTTGAACTGTTTAAAAATCTGATTCAGAAAGTTAACCGTGATATTACATCGTTCATCATCAAAGCCAACCTGCCGGTTTCTGATTCTTCTCAGGTAAGAGAGGCACAGGCTCCCAGGCGAACCGATATGAGTAAACTGAAGGAAGAGCGCACCGATATGCTTTCGCAGGCCGGCCGGACTTCAGAACCGCAGGTAACCGCCCCGGTAAGGGTTGAGAAAAAGGTAGGACGAAATGATCCTTGTCCTTGTGGCAGTGGAAAAAAATATAAAAATTGTCACGGGCAAGGTGAGTAATCTTAAGGTTTTCGTAATTTCATCGCCCGCTTTGCTATTTATGTTAAATTCTGTCAGCCATGAAAAAGAATTATCATTTACTGGTTTTACTGGTTTCCCTGTTCTTTACAGGGCTCAACGGCAACGCGCAGATTGCCTACAGCCCTTTCGTTGATTCACTTTCACAACTGGCAACCCATAACTCAGTATTGCTGCTTACCAGACAACTGGCCGGTGATACAACCGTGATCATTGATGGACTTACAACAACCATTCAATCAAGACATTACCTGAATCCTTCCAATGCCAAAGCGGCAGATTTTATCTTTGAGAAATTTTCGGAATATGGTTATACACCAGAAATTCAGATTTTCAGCGGCTCGCGCGGCGAAAATATCATCGCGACCAAAACAGGCATCAGGTACCCTGAAAAAGAGTTCATCATCTGTGGCCATTACGACAACATGCCTTCAGGATCTACCGCTCCGGGTGCTGATGATAACGCTTCCGGAACTGTTGCTGTTCTTGAGGCAGCAAGAATCCTGGCTCCATTCGGGTTCGATTACACCCTGAGGTTTGCAGCCTGGGATGAAGAAGAAATCGGGCTGGTTGGCAGTTCTGTTTATGCACAATCAGCTTCAGCACAGGAACACCAGATTATGGGCGTGCTGAACCTCGATATGATTGCCTGGGATTCTGACAACGACTTTGTTTACACCATTGCTACCAATGAGCTTTCTCAGGCTTTTACCAACGATTTCATCACCACTACCCAATTATATCAGCCTCAGTTCAACCATAACTATTATTACACAGAAGCCAGCGACCATGCCAGTTTCTGGGACTATGGCTATCCGGCGATGCTGGCCATCGAAGACTGGTACGATTTCAACGAATATTACCATACTACCGGTGATGATATTGACATCCTTAACATGGATTATTTTGTTGCCTTTGTCAGAAATGCCATTGCCAACATGGCAGCTCAGGCATGGGACCAGCGGATGTTAATGCAGCACAATCCGGTTCTGCCGGGCAACTCAACCGAACCGCGTGAAGCTGTTCTGGTGGTTGACAGCCATCATCCGGTTGCCGGCGGTGAATTTGCACCCCGGCTCTATTACAGTATTAACGGAATTGAATTTGATTTTACACTGGCATATGAAACTAACGGAAATACTTACAGTTTTATGATTCCGGGATTTGACATCGGAACCGTAGTAAGTTATTATTTTGCCATTCAGGATTCGCTTGGTCGTATCACAGCCACCCTGCCTGCTGGAGGTAAAGGCATCAGTCCTCCGGGCACTCAGTTGCCCCAATCATTCTTTACTTATGCTGTCGACCACATCCTGCTGGTGAATGAATGTTCAGAAAACACACCCCTTTCAATAACTGATTTCCAGAATACCTATGATCAGATAGAGCTTTTTGTCGCGGGAACGATTATGGACATGAATCTGGAAGCAGACATCACCCATTCAAGGGTCGGCGATTTGAGGTTGGTCCTCAAAGGGCCTGATAACACTGCAGTTATGTTAAGTGATCGCAATGGCGGAGATGGGGATAATTATACCAATACCCTTTTTGATGATCAGGCCGAACTATCAATTACTGAAGGCACTGCCCCTTATTCCGGAAGATACAGACCTGAATTACCATTGGATGTATTCAATGGCAAACCTGTTTCCGGGATTTGGGAGATCAGGATTAACGACGGCGGATCTGGCAATACCGGAACGCTCGACAACTGGTGCATTCAGATACTCTATCCCGATCCCGCCATTGGAATTTCTGAGATTAAAAACAATAAGGGTAGATACCTGGGCCAGAATTACCCCAATCCGGCGATTGGCTCAACCAGTATTGACATTACACTTCCGGTAGCTTCGGACATCAGGCTTACCATTTACAATTTATATGGCCAGGCTGTAACTGAACTGGCTTCAGGATATTTCACTGCCGGTAAACATCTGTTTGTAACCGGCCTCAAACAATTTGCCCCGGGCCGGTATTTTTACCGGCTTGAAACTGAAACCATCAATGAGACCAGATCGATGGTCATTTTCCGATAAACCAGATCAACAATGAAATATAAAAGGATTTTACTGAAACTCAGCGGTGAAGCCCTGATGGGTGAACAACAATACGGCATTGACCCTGAACAACTGGCTTCGTATGCTGCCGAGATCAGATCCGCGGTTGAAACGGGTGTACAGGTTGCCATTGTAATTGGAGGCGGTAACATATTCAGAGGTATGCAAGGCGCGGCAAAAGGCTTCGACAGGGTGCAGGGTGACTATATGGGTATGCTTGCAACAGTCATCAACAGTATGGCTTTACAATCTGAGATCGAAAAACAGGGCCTACCGACGGCCCTACTCTCAGGGATAGCCATTGATCCTGTTGCAGAAGCGATGAGTCGCAGAAAAGCCGTGGAATACCTTAAACAGGGCAAGGTCGTGCTTATTGCAGCCGGTACCGGTAACCCGTTTTTCACAACCGATACTGCAGCGGCATTGCGTGCTGTGGAAATACAAGCCGATATTATTCTGAAAGGGACACGCGTCGATGGTATTTACACAGCTGATCCTGAAAAGTTTATAAATGCTGTTAAATATGATACCGTTTCCTATACCGAAGTATATGAAAAGGGACTTAATATCATGGATATGACGGCATTTACCTTATGCAAAGAAAATAAACTTCCAATCCTGGTTTTTAACATGAATGTACCAGGCAACCTGCTTAAAATTATTAAAGGAGAAAAAACAGGTACCATTGTAACTGAATAATATGTTAATGGAATTGGATCTGACGGTTTGAAATTGCTTGCTGCTTTTGTATATTTGCACAATTGTAGTTGCCCTGCGATTTAAACGTAATCAGGAAAATTAAACTACCAGCCAATGAACGAAGAAGTCAGTTTTGTGATTGATGAGGCAACCGAAGGCATGACCAATGCTTTAGCTCACCTCGACAAAGAATTTCAGAAGATCCGTGCCGGTAAAGCAAGTCCGGCAATGCTCGAAGGCGTCAGGGTTGACTATTATGGTAGCATGACACCGATTGACCAGATTTCGAACATCAATACACCAGATCCCAGGCAAATTATTGTTCAACCATGGGAAAAGAATATGCTTGGCCCGATCGAAAAGGCCATCATGGCTGCTAACCTGGGATTTAACCCCCAGAACAACGGTGAGATATTACGCATTGCAGTTCCTCCATTGACTGAAGAAAGACGCAAAGATCTGGTAAAAAAAGCCAAGGCTGAAGTTGAAAGCGCCAGGGTAACCATTCGCAGTATCCGCCGTTCTGCTCTTGATTCTGGTAAAAAACTTGAAAAAGATGGAATTCCCGAAGATGAAATTAAGCAGCTTGAGAAAGATATCCAGACCCTAACAGACAAATTTACTGAAAAAGCCGATAAACTCTTTGATCATAAAGAAAAAGATATCATGACTGTATAGCACGACTTTCAATTGCCATATTGAATCGGGGGCCGGGATATTTTTGTTCCGGCTCCTGTTTTTTATATGGTTATACAAACCATTGTTGTCAGATCAGGAATAATAATGAACATATTCTCAATTCAATACCGGAATTCCGACATTTTTAGTTAAAAATGTAAAATAATTTTATGTTTTATTGCTTTTTGCACAACAATAGCCCTATATTTGAACTGGGAAACAGAATAAAAAATCTGCAATCTGCAGTTTTTCCAATAAAGGGTACCAGGGGAATTTTTCGGTACTGATTTGATATAGAATCTATTATCTGCTATATTCTTTCCATGGGAAGCATTTCTGATGAATGCTGACATGTGGAAATGTGTCTCGTTATCATCTTCAATCTACTGGTGTCCGAATGACCGGCTTGCCGGTTTTTGAAAAGGTTATGCGAAATCCTGGAAATAATGTAGTACCTTATTGTAGTAAATATTGTCAATTCTATTCATTCTTGTTATCGTAATACCTTGTATTCATGAAAAAAATAATTCTCACCATTCTGGGTATCTGTTGGATTTTTGTTGCACAGGCACAGGAAAGGTTTGTTGCCCGTATAGAATCCCCAAAGGTCACGGATTTGAGTGAATTCCTGAAATCCGGCTATGATATTGCTGCCTTCAGTCCGGGAAAGTATATCGATCTGGTCATTAACCAACAGGAAATGTATATCCTTCAGAGCAATGAATACACTGTGTCCATTACCCAGACTGAAAAACAATTAAAGGAAAACATGGTGGCCGGCAAATCTCTGGCCGGGTACCGCACCTATTCCGACCTCTACACTGAATTATTGAATCTGCAGACTGCCCATCCGGATATCTGTAAATTATACGACATTGGTGAAAGCCGGGGAAAAGAATATGCCGGAGCTGCCTACAATTCATACAAGCATGAAATATGGGCGATGAAGGTATCCGACAATGTGGCTGCCGAAGAAGACGAACCCTGTATTTTCTATATGGGAGAGCACCACGCCCGCGAGCCGATCAGTCTTGAAGTAGCGATGTATATACTGAACCACATTGTTTCGAACTACGGAACTGATCCTGCCATAACAAACAGTGTCAACAACAAACAGATCTGGTTCATGCCTCTTGTAAATCCGAACGGGCATAAAATCGTAACCGATGAGGCAGACCTGTGGTGGAGGAAAAATATCCGCGACAACAACAGCAACAGTGCAATTGACGGAGGTACCACCGATGGTGTTGACCTTAACAGAAATTATGGTTGGGAATGGGGAGGCGAAGGCACCTCTACTGATCCGACTGATATCACCTATTGCGGGCCGGCCGGATTTTCTGAACCCGAAACCATGGCCATGAAAAATATGATCGATCAGCATCATTTTGTAGCCGGTATAACCTATCACAGTTACAGTGAATTGGTGCTGTTTCCCTATGGTTACACAACCAATGCCTTCGCTCCGGACCATAACAGCCTCCAGGCACTGGCTGTTTCTATGGCAATTACCATTCCGGCAGAGGGCGGAGGTTATTACACCCCCGATAAATCTTCAGGACTTTACCCGGCTTCGGGTGTAACCGATGATTATGCCTATGGAGAACATGGAATATTTTCATACACCATTGAACTGGGCACCCAGTTTATCCCTCCGGCCGGTGAGATCAGTTCCATTTGTCAGGATAATCTACAGGCCGCCCTGATTCTTTTAAACCGTATAGACAAGTCAACGCTTACAGGAATCGTAAAAGATGCCGCAACCCTCCTGCCGTTGCAGGCAGAAGTGAATGTTACAGGTGTTGATAATACGGCAGCATTCCGTATGCCCTACACTTCTGATGAAGCATTCGGAAGATATTACAGGATGCTTCCCGACGGGAATTACACCGTGACATACTCTCTGTACGGCTATATACCCCAGACATTCACAAATGTGAATATCAATAACCTGGCTCAGACCATACTGAACGTGAATCTGGTTCAGGCGCAGACTGTTGAGGTGACGGGAATAGTTACAGACCTGGCAACCGGTCTGCCGCTTGAAGGGGTTGTAATAGAAATTATGGATACACCGGTTGCTTCAGTTTCAACCAATGCCTCAGGTGTATATGCCATTCCTTCGGTCATGGAAGGGACATTTGATTTCCGGATAAGGAAAGCAGGCTATGCCACCATTATCCAGACTCTTAATGTTTCTGTAGCCAACCACACTTTTAACTTCCAGCTGGAAGAAAGTACGGCCTGGAGTTTTGAATCCGGATCATTTGAACCCTCCTGGACTTTCAGTGGCAATGTCCCATGGAACATCTCAACGGAAAGCCCGTACGATGGACTTTATTGTTCAAAATCCGGCGCCATCGGCCACAACCAGTCTTCCGAAATGAGTATTGAACTTTTCCTGACTTCGGCCGGAACAGTATCCTTTTTCAGAAAGGTTTCTTCTGAGAGCGGCTATGATTTCCTGACTTTCTATATCGATGGAATTCAACAGGGACAATGGTCGGGAACGGTTACCTGGAGTGAAGTCATTTATACCGTTACAGCTGGTCTGCATACTTTCAAATGGAGCTATTCAAAAGACGGCAGCGCTGTCAGCGGGAGTGACTGTGCCTGGGTTGATTACATCATCTTCCCCCCGGTGGCACCCATACCCGATCCTGCAAATATTGTCGTTTCTCCAGCCCTGTTCATAAAAACAGTGGGATTGAATGGTACCGTCTCAGACCTGCTCACCATCGGAAATACCGGGGAAACAGATCTCAGTTATTCAGCCACGGTTGAATACAATGCTTCACAGGGCAGGGCCTCCGCTACGGTTTATCCGCTCAATGCGGGTTACAATACAGGAACAACTACCGCTTCGGCCAAAACACAGACCAGCCTGGTGAAGGGATACCCCACCACCGAAGCCGGATGGATGAAGTTCGATGTGAGTTCAATCCCCGACGGGGCTACCATCAACTCTGTCGAATTTCACGGATATGTGAATGCAACGAATTATCCGTACTGGAACATCAATCCGGTAACCAACGATCCCATCACAGCCACTCCGGCAGTTCTCTACAATGACATTGTGGCTGAATCTGCCTCAGGATATTATCTCTACCGCAGTGAAGGCAGCACTTACAGCCCCGGCTGGAAGATTCACACCCTCGGTGGCAATGCCAATGCTAACCTGCAAGCGGCACTTACGCAGAACTGGTTTGCCATCGGCATTATGGACAGGGATGCCAGCTCCGCTTATTATATAGGTTTCGATGGCTGGAATGAAGCCAATAAACCCTACCTGGTGATTGATTACACCTATGTTCCGTCTTTTAGCTGGCTCACCCTGAATGGCACAGGCAGCACTTCGGGCACCGTCATCCCGGCCGGTAACGATCAGATTTCAACCGGCTTCAATGCGGGAAGCCTGGCAACCGGAACATATACGGCCAATATCAGAATTACCTGCAACGACCCCGATCAACCCCAGGTGCTGGTTCCATGTACCCTGAATATTTCCGATAATAAGAACCTGAACCTAACTGTATTGGTTGAGGGTCTGCACATAGGGCCGGGCACCATGCGCAAAGCCCAGGGGAATACAGGCGACCAGTTCCCCGGAACCATAGCCGATCGGTTGACCGTAGAACTTCATGAAGCGGCCAATTACAACAATGTGATTTACACTGCTCCCAATGTTGACCTGAATACCAATGGTACGGCCAGTCTCGTCATTCCTGCCGAAAACAGCGGGTCCTATTATGTTACCATCAGGCACCGCAACAGCATAGAAACCACCACTGCCCTACCCTTGTCGTTTGCCGGTTCGGACATCATCTATAACTTCACCACCGCCGCTTCACAGGCCTATGGATCCAATCTGCATCAGGCCGGAACTGATTTCGTGATTTTCGGTGGGGATGTAAACCAGGACGGTGCCGTCGATACCGGCGATATGACCCCGGTGGACAATGATGCAGGCAGTTTTGCCGGCGGTTACCTGAATACCGACATCAATGGCGATGGAACCGTTGACACGGGAGATATAACAGTAATCGATAACAATGCAGCCAGCTTTACCGGAAAGGTAATACCATAACCGACTGGTACAGAGGTTGTGTATTGCAGGAACCCAAAAGAACTTAAAATACTGACTTTTTTAGTTGACTATCAATTATTAACATCAATGAAAAAAACCTTCCTTCTATTCTCAGCCCTGATCATCTTCATCAACCTGTTTGCAGATGAACTGGTATTGATACCCGTCAAAACCAACCAGGAAATCAGATCGCTGGCCGGAGATGGACGGCTTACCATAAATTACCTCGGCAATGGATTCCTGCTGGCAACAAAACACGGGGAGATCAGAAATAATTATACGGTACTTGACAATCAGGCCTGGTCAAAAGATCATGCCTATTTCCTGGTTTATGCGGAAAAACAGACCAATGAAGCATACAGGCTGGAAATTGCCGGAAATGCAGAAGTAATTTTTCAGAACAACGATCTGCTTTTTATTAAAGCCGGTATTCAGCAACTGGAGAAGGTACAACCACCGGTAAACGGTAGTATGGTCAGGGTATGGAACCGGGCAGCTGTTTTACCCGACAACAGTGTTCAGCTCAGCTTCAACCGTGAAGCGGATCCGTTCATCGAGGCCAGAATGGCTGAAGTGAACACCACACTGATGCAGACCAACATCCAGCACCTGCAGGACTATGGAACACGCAATGCCTACACTACTCAGTCGGTTCAGGCCCAGAGCTGGATCATGGATCAGTTTATCAGCTATGGAATGAGTACATCCCTTTTCGACTTCACTATGCCAAATGGAAGTGCCAGTGATAACGTGATAGCAGTTAAAACAGGGTCATTGTATCCCTATGATTATGTTGTCATTGGTGGTCATTATGATTCTTATTCAGGGAGTTCCATTGCTCCGGGGGCAGATGATAATGCAAGCGGTACCTGTGGCGTGCTCGAAGTGGCCAGGATACTGGGCCCCTTTACTTTTGACAGGACCATTATTTTCTGTGCATTTTCAGGTGAAGAATATGGCCTTTATGGTAGTGAAGCCTATGCGGCCTGGTGCGAATCGCAGGATATGCACATTCTTGGCTATATGAACATGGACATGATCGGGTATCTTAAGCCGGGAGATCCGGTCCACACGGATATGATAGCGCCTGCATCCGCGCAATCGCTGGTTGACTTCTACACCAATGTTGTTAATCTGTATCTTCCTGAATTTACCGTTTCAACCGGAACCCTGGTCGGGGGTGACAGCGACCATACGTCCTTCAACAATCACGGATTCAAGGGTATTTTCCCGTTTGAGGACAGCCAGGATTACAGCCCATATATCCATTCAACCAACGACATCATCGGCCCGAGCGTTAACAATTTCGAGCAGGTTGGTGTATTCACCAAAGCGATGGTGGCTGCTACCATTAGTCTGGCTAATATGCCTCTTGTCCAGAACGTTACAGTTACAGGAACGGTTACTGATCTTAACACCGGGATGCCCCTTGAAGGCGCTTTTATTCAGGTTGTATATTCAGGCCTGCCTCCTGTATCCACCAACTCATCGGGGCAGTATACCATCAGCAGCATTCCGACGGGGTTTTATAGTATCAGGGTCAGTAAAGCAGGTTATGCAACAATTAATCAGATCGTTACAATCACTGAAACGGAGTTTGTTTTTGATTTCCAGCTGGAGGAAAGTATCGCCTGGGGCTTTGAAATCGGATCATTCGAACCAAACTGGACTTTCGGCGGTGCTGCCACCTGGAATATTTCAATGGAAAGCCCCCTTGAAGGGAATTACTGTTCAAAGTCAGGTAGCATTGGCAACAGTCAGAATACCGACATGAGCATTGAGCTTTTCCTGGCATCGGCCGGGACTGTATCTTTTTTCCGGAAGGTCTCTTCCGAATCAGGCTATGATTATCTCAGGTTTTACATCGATGATGTTCAGCAGGGTCAATGGTCAGGAACCGTTGACTGGAGTGAAGTTAACTTTCCGGTTACAGCAGGTCTGCATACATTCAGGTGGAGTTATTCAAAAGACGGAAGTGAAGTAGCAGGCAGCGACTGTGCCTGGGTTGATTACATCATCTTTCCCCCGGTAGCGCCCATTCCTGATCCGGCAAATATTGTATTTTCACCATCACAGTTCACAAAAACGATTGGGTTGAATGGTAATGCTTCAGACATCCTGACCATCGAAAATACCGGGGAAACGAACCTCGATTATACGGCTTCCATCGAATACAATGCTTCGCAGGGCAGGGCTTCGGCAACGGTTTATCCCATAAATGCAGATTACAATACAGGAACAACAACCACTTCTGCAAAAACACAGACCAGCCTGGTAAAGGGCTACCCTACCACTGAAGCCGGATGGATGAAGTTCGACATGAGTTCCATCCCAGACGGGGCAACCATCAACTCCATCGAATTTCACGGTTATGTGAATGCCACATATTATCCCTACTGGAACATCAACCCTGTGACCGTTGACCCGGTAACGGCAACACCATCGGACCTCTATACCGACATCATGGCTGAATCGGCTGCAGGATACTATCTTTACCGGAGCGAAAACGGCACATACAGCACCGGCTGGAAGGTTCATGCACTTGGCGGAAATGCCAATGCCAACCTGCAGGCTGCCCTTTCCCAGAACTGGTTTGCCATAGGCGTTATGGACAGGGACGTCGGTACCAATTATTTTATTGGTTTCGACGGCTGGAATGAGGTCAACAAACCTTACCTGGTGATTGATTACACCTATATTCCTCCCTACACCTGGCTTACATTGGACGGTTCAGGCAGCGTTTCTGGCAATGTGATCCCTGCCGGGAACAACCAGATTTCAGTGGGATTTGATGCGGGCAGCCTGACAGCCGGAACCTACACCGCCAACATCAGGATTACCAGCAACGACCCTGATCAGCCACAGGTACTTGTACCCTGTACCCTGAACATCTCAAATGATAAAAACCTGAATATAACCGTCTTGCTCGAAGGATTGCACAACGGACCGGGAACCATGCGCAAGGCACAGGGAACATCGGGCGATCAGTACCCCGGAACCGTTGCCGACCAGATGACCGTTGAACTTCATGAAGCAGCCGATTACAACAATGTGGTTTATACTGCTCACAATGTTGACCTGAACACCAATGGTGCGGCCAATCTCGTCATTCCGGCTGAAAACAGCGGTTCATACTATGTTACCATCAGGCATCGCAACAGCATTGAAACCACTACTGCCCTGCCTGTGTCGTTTGACGGATCGGACATCATTTATAACTTCACCACGACTGCTTCACAGGCCTATGGATCCAACCTGCACCAGACCGGAAGCGAATTCGTGATTTTCGGTGGGGATGTAAACCAGGACGGCGCTGTCGATACCGGCGATATGACCCCGGTGGACAATGATGCAGGCAGTTTTGCCGGCGGTTACCTGCCTACCGACATCAATGGAGACGGCACCGTTGACACGGGTGATATTACAGTTATAGACAACAATGCGGCAAGTTTCACCGGAAAGGCAACCCCGTGACATTTGAGCAGTATATTTTTTAAAGAACTTACTGATAGCTCTCTTTGACATGATTACCTGTTTAATTGGCCAGTTTCCGTCATCTGCCCAAAGCCATCTTTGGAGTTGTTTTTTGGTAAAGCATCCGGATTCTGATGAAGTATCAGATTGAAGAAAAAATAAAAATCCGGTTGTTATCCGAATAACAAAAGTTATAAATTTGATGAGGGCATACAAATATGGTGAGCCTGAATTTAAAAGGTTAATTTGAAGGAAACAGGGGAATACTTTATTGCTGAATTGATTTAGAATCTAATATAAATCCACTGTCTCTGAAATTATTTTCAGAGAATTTACGGGAAGGCTTACCGGCTGGTCATCCTTCCCAAAAATATTCCGGAAGTCTGGGTTATGCTGACCTCCAGGCCAAGGAGGTGCATATTGTAGATAGATACTAATTCGTTGGAATGAACAGAGATAATATTTCAATCAGTAATGATTAATTCCGTTACCTATGAAAAATTTAACCACCTTGATTCTATCAGGAATTGCATTCTTCCTGATTTTCGGAGAAAAAGTCAATGCACAGAAGTTCATCTATGATGATTCCTGGGACAAACAAGGCTTTGTTCTGCAGAAGAATCACCCGGACTTTGTTGAAATCAATTATTCGATCAGCAATTTTTCCATGGAAGAACTGATGGTTGAAGGTGAAGAGATGAAAGACATCGCTTTACCCGGAAGCTTCCTTTTCAATAATGAAGGAGCACCCGATCTTCCCGGAAATGGTAAACTAATCGCTATACCACAGGGAAGTGTACCCGTACTCGAGATTATTTCTTTACGGAAAGAAGTAATAAAAGATCTGCAAATCGCCCCTGCACCCAGAATACCCAGGGATGATGAAAATGTTCCATTGCAATATTCCCGCGATATGCAGATTTATTCGAGGGATGCCTTCTACCCGGCCGAGCCGGTAATACTTTCTAATTCAATGCAAATCAGGGGAATGGATGCCATCATGGTTGGAATCACGCCATTTCAGTATAATCCTGTAACAAAGGAACTGATCGTTTATCGTGATCTGAAAGTAAGAATTACTTTTAAGGGAGGAAACGGTCATTTTGGTGATGACCGGCTTCGCAGCCGCTGGTGGGACCCAATCCTGGAAGATGCATTGCTTAACCGGAATTCATTACCTGAAATCGATTATAACAGAAACATTACTAAAAATGGTCCATCTGAAGATGCCGGTGCCGAATATCTGATCATTACACCGGATGGAGCCTCTTTTATTCAATGGGCCGATTCGATTAAAAAATTCAGAACTGAACAGGGTATTTCCACCCTTGTACGAACGCTGACGCAGGTTGGAGGGAATACTACCACGGCAATAGAAGCATATATTAATAATGCCTATAATACATGGACCACACCACCTGCAGCTGTTCTTCTTCTCGGGGATTACGGTACAGATGCCGGAAGCACGGTGGTTTCACCTATATATGACAGCTATTGTGTTTCGGATAATATTTACGGTGATGTTGATGGTGACCACCTGCCGGAAATAACCATGGCCAGGATTACAGCCAACAATGCTACCCAGCTTCAGGTGATGGTATCGAAATTTCTTAATTATGAGCGCAATCCTCCGACTTCCGCAGATTTCTATGATCATCCCATTACTGCACTTGGCTGGCAGACAGAGCGCTGGTTTCAGATTTGCTCCGAAACTGTGGGAGGATTCTGGAAAAATGAGCTTGGTAAAAACCCTGTCAGAATAAACGCAATCTATGGGGGAAATCCAACGTCTGACCCATGGTCAACAGCCACCAATACCACTACTGTAGTGAATTATTTCGGACCTTCCGGTCTCGGTTATATTCCTTCTACACCCCAGTCAATGGGGGGTTGGTCAGGCGGGAATGCCGCCGGCATCAACACAGCGATCAACAATGGTGCTTTCATGCTTCAGCACCGCGATCATGGTATGGAAACAGGATGGGGTGAACCCGGTTATGTCAGCTCTGATATTGATGGCCTGGTGAATACAGATCTGACCTATATTATGTCAATCAACTGTCTGACAGGGAAATACAATTACTCAAGTGAGTGTTTTGCCGAGAAATTTCACCGTTATACCTATGGAGGCAATAACGCCGGGGCATTGGGTATCATGGCGGCATCTGAAGTCTCATACTCTTTTGTAAACGATACCTATGTGTGGGGAATGTATGACAATATGTGGCCGCAATTCATGCCGGCAGAAGGAACCTCGCCCGAGTCGAGAGGCGTTATGCCGGCTTTCGGAAATGCCGCAGGAAAAATTTTCCTGAATCAATCCGGTTGGCCTTATAATACAGACAATAAAGAAGTCACTTATAATCTTTTCCATCACCATGGAGATGCTTTCCTTACAGTTTACTCTGAAGTACCACAAAACCTGAATGTTACACACAATCCTGTCCTGTTTGCAGGAACAACCAGTTTCACCGTAAACGCTGATGCCGGAGCATTGATTGCTCTTACCGTGAACGGGGAGATCATTGGCACTGCTTCAGCAACCGGAGCACCGGTTAATATTACAATTCCATCACAGATACCTCCTTCTCAGATGCTTGTTACAGTAACCAAACAGAACTTTTACAGGTATCATTCTCTGGTTGATGTGATTCCCGCTGAAGGGCCCTATGTGGTTAATGTCGCTGCTTCGATCAGCGATCCCCTGCCCGGTGGCAACAACAATGGCATATTAGATTACGAGGAAGCTGTTCAGCTTTCTGTTTCATTAAAAAATGTAGGAATCGAGACTGCTTTAAATGTGGTGGCAAACATTACCGCTTCTGATCCCTTCATTGCAATTAATGATAACAATGCCATTTACGGTAACATTCTCCCGAATGAAACAATAACTATTCCCGATGGCTTTGCCATTACTGCAGCCAACAACATTCCTGATCAGCATGTGGTGACATTTACCCTCACTGCCACCGATGGCACCGACAACTGGAGTTCATACTTTAACATCACATCCAATGCCCCGGTATTGACCATAGGTACTATGACCGTTCAGGATAATGGTCCCGGATGCAATAACGATGGTATTCTTGATCCCGGCGAAACGGCTGACCTGGTGATTGCATGCTCCAACACAGGGCACAGTCAGATTTCCGGTGTTCTGTCAACCCTTGTAATCTCAGGGGGATCAAGCCCATACCTAACACTCAACAGCACTGATTACAACCTGGGAACACTCGGTACCGGAGCTACGGTAAATGCCGTTTTCAATGTTTCGGCTGATGCAGCTACTCCACTGGGAACTCCGGTTGACCTTGAATTCGATATTACCGGAGGCAGCGACGGTCAGTATGCAACCGAAGCTGTTAAACAGATCATTATCGGACTGATACCGGTATTCAATATGACCTCCGGTTCTGTGACCACCTGTACCGGATTCTTCTATGATTCCGGTGGAGCTTCAGGCGCCTACCTCGACAGTGAGAATCTGACCCAGACTTTTTATCCTGCCACACCCGGTAACATGATAAGGATGGTATTCAATTCATTCACCACCGAATCGGGTTACGATTACCTGAGAATCTATAACGGAACCAGCACATCGGATCCCCTCATCGGCACCTATAACGGAACGACCGGCCCCGGTACTGTTACCGCCAACAATGCCAGCGGAGCCCTGACATTCAACTTTACTTCCGATGGCAGTGTAACCCGCGATGGGTGGGAAGCCGCCATCAGTTGTTATAACTCAGCTGTTCCGCCGGTTGCTGCATTTACTGTATCAAACGCCAGCCCTGCCATTCTTTCTACGGTAACTTTTACCGACCAGTCTGAAAATGTACCAACCAGTTGGGCCTGGAGTTTTTCACCGGCAACAGTCACTTATATGAATGGCACCAATTCGGCTTCGCAAAATCCACAGGTTCAGTTTACAGCCCTGGGTGAGTACACTGTCACACTCACGGCTACCAATGCCTATGGTTCCGACACCGAAATCAAGACCAATTATATCAATGTACTGCAGGTTGATTATTGCATTCCCACATACACTACCGGAACAAGTGCCGGTGATTACATAACCCTGGTGCAACTTGGAAGTATCAACAATGCTACCGGAGCTTCAGCAAGTCCTTATTATACCTATTACAGCAACCTTTCAACCGACCTTACTCCGGGAAGTGCCTATACCATAACACTGAGTCCGGGCACATATAGCAGTGGCAATTATGTTGCAGTATGGATTGATTTCAACAGGAACAGTGTTTTTGATACAGGTGAGAAACTTGGAACTATATCTATCTCACCAACACCTGCAACCGGAACCATAACTTTCACCGTACCAGCCGATGCTGCGGCAGGCATAACCCGGATGCGGGTAAGGGAGGTATGGAACAACAGCAACTTTGACGCCTGCACTACTTATAGTTACGGTGAAACCGAAGATTACAATATCAATATTCAGAGTACCGACCGCACCCTTAACCTCACTGTTTTGCTTGAAAGCCTGTATAACGGCAACGGAACCATGCGCAAAGCTCAGGGAGCAGGCGGTGACCAGTATTCCGGCAACACAGCCGATCAGGTAAGCGTTGAACTGCATAGTGCCTCCGACTATTCAGTTATTGTGCATACTGAACAATATGTCAACCTGAGTACTGCCGGTGCGTTGAGCATAGCATTACCGGGCAGCCATAACGGCAGTTATTACATCACCGTAAAGCACCGCAACAGCATTGAAACTACAACCAAACAACCGGTTTCATTCGGAGGATCACTGATTACCTATGATTTTGACGGACCTGAACAAGCCTTTGGAAACAATCTGTTACAAATGATCGATGGTCACTATGTAATATATTGTGGTGATGTAAACCTGGATGGTATAATTGATACCGGTGATATAACACCGGTTGATAACGATGCAGGTAACTTTGCAACCGGTTACCTGCCAACCGATGTAAATGGCGACGGAACTGTTGACACAGGTGATATGACAATTCTTGATAACAACGCAGCAAATTTCACCGGAACAATCACACCCTGACATATCTGCACAAAATTAAGAATGGTCGCAGAATGATACCTGGTTCAGACTTTAAATTTTAAATACGGTAACAAGAACACCGAATAATCATCAATAACTAAATTAAACCAAAATGAAATTATTTTTACGAAAAGGCCTGTTATCGGGGGTAGTGCTCCTGATAGCTTTGTATCCTGCTTTAATCAGAGCAGGAAACATCCATGTAAAAACAGGGGACACCAAAGTACGTCTCACTGAAAATACCTATCAGCGGGTGACATTTTCCTCATCACTTTCAGATATTGATTTCATGGAAATCAATACGGTTGAAGGTATGTTTGTGTCGCTGAATGCAGCCGGATACGGTAACCGGAACATAGAAGGCGAGCCCGCCCTGCCGGTTTTCCACAGGTTGATCGAGGTTCCGCTGAGCGCTGAGTATTCAATCCGCATCATCAGTCAGCATTATCAGGAAATCGACCTGAGCCTGAATGGCGTCAGGTTTCCGGTGATGCCGGCTCAGCCACCTTTGTCGAAAAGTGATGATCCGGACAAAATCCCCTTTGTATATAACAAAGCCGTTTATTCGAGAAACAGTTTCATCCAGGATGAACTGATAAAAATCAACAATGCCGGATTGATGAGGGCATTGAACCTCGCAAGGGTAGATATTTCACCGGTACAATACAATCCTGTTACCAACACAATCAGGGTTTACGATGAAATAGAATTTGAAATTGTTTTTGAGAATGCCGACATATCGGGAACCATCGGGTTAAAACAATCCAAGGCATCTCCCTATTTCAGGAGCATGTACCAGATGGTTGAAAACTACAAACCACTCGGACCTTCCGAAGAATTAATCGCAGCTCCGGCTACTTATGTGATCATTTCCGATCCTATGTTCCAGACGGCCCTCCAGCCATTTATTCAGTGGAAAACGAAAAAAGGATTCAGGGTAATTGAAGGCTATACAAACAATGGAGCAATTGGCACTACAACCACATCCATAAAGGCTTACCTTCAGGGACTCTACAACTCCCCTCCTGCCGGATATTCTGCTCCCAGTTTTGTGTTATTCGTAGGCGACGTAGCCCAGATACCGGCATGGACCGGCACGGCTGGCTCGCACGTTACTGACCTCAGGTATTGCGAATACACCGGTGACAATCTGCCTGAAGTATATTATGGCAGGTTCTCAGCAACTACCGTTGCCCAGTTGCAACCCCAGATTGATAAAACGCTGGAATATGAACAATATCTGATGCCCGATCCGTCATTCCTGAATGAGGTGGTGATGGCCGCCGGTGCCGATTCCGGCCATGAAACCTGGAGCAATGGTCAGATTAACTATGGAACAGAAACTTATTTTAACGCGGCCCATAACATTGTTTCTCACACCTATCTGCAGCCTGAGCCATCGGGTAGTAACTATTCTGAAGATATCCACAACAATGTTTCGGATGGCATCGCATTTGCCAATTATACGGCGCATTGCAGTTCCGATGGATGGGCCGATCCGAGTTTCACCATTTCTGATATTTCAGGTCTGACAAACGCACACAAGTACGGGCTGATGGTTGGAAACTGTTGTCTTTCTGCAAAATTTGATGTTACCAGTTTTGCCGAGGAGGTCCTTCGGGCTGAAAACAAAGGAGCTGTTGGTTATATTGGCGGGTCGAACAGTACCTATTGGGATGAGGATTACTGGTGGGGCTGCGGATTTAAAACAGTAGCACTCCATCCGGCATACGATGCTGCACATATCGGCGGCTATGACGGCGCTTTCCATGACCATGGAGAACCAACCAGTGACTGGTTTGTCACCCAGGGTCAGATGGTGGTTTGCGGAAATTATGCGGTTGAAGAATCTACTTCCAGTTTGAAAACCTATTACTGGGAAATCTATCACCTGATGGGCGATCCATCGCTGATGATTTACTATTCGGTACCCGAAGCCCTGACAGCTACTTACCAGAGTACCCTGATGATCGGGATGTCATCGCTGACAGTGAATACCGAAGCTTACGCTACGGTGGCTCTTTCAAACGGCGGTGTGCTGCTGGATGCTATGGTTGCCGATGCTTCTGGTCTCGTTAACCTGAGTTTTACTGCGTTGAGCGCACCGGGGGATCTTGATATTGTGATCACCAAACAAAACCGACAGCCATTGATTGGAACGATCCAGGTAATCCCGGCAGAAGGTCCTTATGTTGTTTATTCCGGAAATACCATCAGCGACCCGTTGCCTGACGGCAATAACAATGGTGCAATGGATTATGCTGAAACCAATCTGCTTTCAATTGCATTAAATAATGTCGGCGTGGAAATTGCTTCTAACGTGGCCGCAACACTTTTAACCGCTGATTCTTATGTAACGATCACTGATAACAGTGCAGCATATGGTAACATCGCTCCTGCCGGGACTGTAACCATTACAAACGGATTTGCAGTCAGTGTGGCCAATAACATCCCCGACCAGCATGTGGTGGCATTTACACTTGCCGCTACCGATGGCACCGACAACTGGAATTCAAACTTTAACATCACCGCCAATGCTCCCGTGCTCGCCATCGGCACTATGTCCGTACTTGACAACGGACCGGGATGCAACAACGACGGAATACTTGACCCCGGCGAAACCGCAATGCTACAGATTGTATGCGCCAACAATGGCCACAGCGGGGTTTCCGATGTCATCAGTACATTGGCTATTTCAGGTGGCAGCAGTCCTTACCTCACGCTGAACAGTTTTGACTTTACTGTTGGTACGCTGGCAACCGGAGCAAATGTAACGGCCTACTTCAGTGTAACTGCAGATGCAGCAACACCATTGGGAACACCTGTGGATCTGTTGTTTACGCTTACCGGGGGAAGTGCAGGCCAGTATTCGCTGCAGAATACCCGACAGGTTGTGATCGGGCTGATACCCGTGTTCCCCATGACCAACGGGTCAGTGACTACCTGCACCGGATTTTTCTATGATTCAGGAGGAGCTTCTGGTGCCTATCTTGACAATGAGGGTCTGACCCAGACTTTCTACCCCGCTACAGCAGGGGCTATGGTGAGAATGGTTTTTAATTCATTCACCACAGAATCAGGTTATGATTACCTTAGGATCTATAACGGAACCAGTACATCGGCTACACTGATCGGTACCTATAACGGAACCACAGGTCCGGGCACTGTTACAGCAAACAATGCCAGCGGCGCTCTTACCTTCAACTTTACCTCTGATGGCAGTGTAACCCGCGATGGATGGGAAGCAGCCATCAGTTGTTTTGATCCTGCCACTCCGCCTGTTGCGGAATTCTCGGCTTCTGATCTGGGTCCTGCAATATTGTCGACAGTCACCTTCACCGATCTTACATCGAACGTACCAACCAGCTGGGCATGGAGTTTTTCACCAACCACAGTTACCTATGTCAATGGTACCAGTGCTTCTTCGCAAAATCCTCAGGTTCAGTTTAATGCCCTTGGACAATACACGGTAACACTTACAGCTACCAATGCCTATGGATCAGATTCAGAGATCAAGACCAATTATATCAATGTTATTCAGGCTGTATATTGCACACCTGTTTACACTACAGGAACCAGTGCGGGCGACTATATTACCCTGGTGCAGCTTGGAAGCATCAACAATGCTACCGGTGCTTCATCAAGTCCGTATTACACCTATTACAGTAATCTTTCAACCGATCTGACTTCCGGAAGTGCCTATACCATCACACTTAGCCCCGGAACCTACAGCAGCGGCAATTATATTGCAGTGTGGATTGACTTTAACCAGAACAGCACCTTTGATACTGCTGAAAAGCTGGGGACTATATCTATCTCACCCACACCAGCAACCGGAACAATCACTTTTACCGTACCGGCCGATGCAACAACAGGTACAACCCGTATGAGGGTCAGAGAAGTATGGAACAACAGTAACTTTGATGCCTGCTCCAGCTATGGATATGGAGAAACTGAAGATTACAATGTAAATATCCTTGGTACCGACCGAACCCTCAACCTCACTGTTTTACTGGAAAGCCTGTACAACGGTAACGGAACCATGCGCAAAGCCCAGGGAGCCAGCGGCGACCAGTATTCAGGCACAACCGCTGATCAGGTTACCATTGAATTGCATAATTCTTCGGATTATTCAATTATTGAGCATTCAGCCCAGAATGTCAACCTGAGTACAGCCGGTCAGATAAGTATCACCATTCCCGGTGCCAGGAATGGCAATTACTACATCACTGTAAGACACAGGAACAGCATAGAAACAACGACCAAACAACCGGTTTCTTTCGTCAGTTCCCTGATCACCTACAGTTTTGACGGAGGTGAACAGGCATATGGAAACAATCTGTTGCAAATGATCGATGGTCATTATGTGATCTATTGCGGTGATGTAAGCCAGGACGGCTCCGTTGACACCGGTGATATGACTCCGGCCGATAATGATGCAGGTAATTTTGCTACCGGTTATCTGCCAACCGACATAAATGGCGATGGTACTGTTGATACCGGAGATATGACAATAATTGACAACAACGCAGCAGCATTTACAGGAAGTGCCACACCGTAAGCAGGTCTTCAGGAGATTTTTGTAATCATATAAAGTCTTACTGAAAATCTGTATATTTCAGGATTATTCTGGTCACCTGTTTTTCGAAAACCTTCCGCGCCTAACAATAGCGGAAGGTTTTTTTATCACCATAACGTTCTGTTATGGTAAATACATTTTTGAAAGCCTTCCATTTGAAATAGCAGATTAATAAATTTCTGATTCGTAAGCCCTCTGATTTTGAACGCAATAATCATTTTATTCATATTTATATATGTACATGTAAACATTTATTGAGATTATTTGTTTCCTTTAATTACCGCCCCAAATCTGCGATGCAGGCTTTTTAACGGGAGGTAAACTCAGCTTCATACTTTAATTTCTCAGGATTACTACAGAAAATAGTCTAGAGCAGCTGATATAGCTTTTTATCTTCTTCCACCTCTCTTTTGCCCATTGGTTTTCATAATAAACAAAGTTGAATATATCAACCCATTAAGTATTTATTAACCTGGAACAACATGAGATCAAGAATACTCTTACTGGTAGGCATGTGTATTGCATTTGCCGACGTAACCGGAAACGGTTTCCGGAATACCATCAGAAATAAGGAAAATATCTCCAATGAGATGACTTCTGAGAGGTTAACCACGAAATCTGAACATGTAATGATGATCGGGCTTGTCCGGCAAAATACATTTCAGTTTTGGCAGAAAGAGGTGGAACAGGCTTATTTAATGGCTGGTATCAGTGCTGGTAAACCAGTCCCGGCAGCATCGGATCTTTATCTATCACAGAGTTGTTGTCCCGATTTTATTTTGAAGGATGCCGTTGAAATTTGTCCTCCTGACGGAGCCTGTGCCGGAAGTACCCGGCCAGATCAGGGCGACTTCGGACGAAAACCGGCTGCGTGTAAAAATACCGCACATACCTATACTGTTTACCCGAACGATCCTTCCTACACTTACACATGGACGATTACCGGTGGCTCACCAGCCACTTATAGCGGCAATCCTGTTAACATCGTTTGGGGGTCCGGTGCCACAGGAATAATTAAGGTTGTGATCAGTAACCTGGCTATGGGTGGATCCTGCATTGATTCCATTACCAGGGAATTATGTCTGATCGACGGGCCCAAAGCAGATTTTACAGTTTCACCCGATACAGTTTGTCAGAATACCCCGGTTAATTTCTCCAATACATCCATCGGGGGGAGTGTTTTTTTCTGGGATTTCGGCGATGGTACTACCTCAACGCTTGCCAGTCCTCCGCCACATTCCTATGCTTTACCAGGCAATTATACTGTGCTCTTAAAAGCTACCGATATGGGAGCCGGACATCCGGTTGGAACCGGCCAGGGAGGTGAAGCTGTTGTGGCCTGTGGATGCAGCGACACCGCAACCATGCAGGTTGTTGTACTTGCAGGTGCCGGACCCGAAATTGTTTACGACTGTTGTTTCGGCACTGTCTGTGCCGGAGACACCTCATCTTTTTGTACACCCATGGTCTGTGGCAGTTACAACTGGACTGTAACCGGGGGAACTATCATCTCAGGCAATAATACAAGTTGTATAAAAATAAAATGGAATGTAACCTATAGCGGCCCGACAACTGTCAGCCTTCAAAGTTGTCCTTCTTCCTCCTGCCAGGGAGTTACCACGTTGGAAGTGCCTGTTTTGTACCCGGATCTTCCGATCAGCGGGCCTTCGACTGTATGTGTTGGATCCTCAGCAGGCTTTTCGCTTCCCTGGATGCCGGGAACCTATTATACCTGGTCGGTAAACGGCCCGGGCCTGACTTCGTTCAATAAAAAAGACAGAAACGTCACCACAGCAAGCATCACCTTTCATAATCCCGGCCTGCACTGGGTAAAATGCGTTTACAATAATCCTTTGGCAGGTTGTAATGGTGTTGACTCAATTCCGGTTAACGTATTGCCCATCTTTACCATTACCGGAGATGAAACTGTTTGTGAAGGAAGTTCAATACAATACTATGCGCCTGTACCGGCAAACTGGTCAGTTTCACCTCCGGGCCCTGTTATTTCCGGCAATGGTTCTCCGACAGCAACCATTCAGTGGACCCCGGGCAACTATGTTATTTCAGCCGTATCGCTCATTCCGAATGTATATTGCAACGATACCGCCTATCTGAAAGTCAAGGTTATAGCCAAACCCATCCTTGGCAGCATTCAGGGAACAATGACGGCATGTCCGGGTACCAAACACACTTTCAGTATATCCTCAAATACCAGTGGCAGTGATTTCATCTGGCCGGCTTCGCCGGGAGTAAATGTACTCTCGGAGATGGGGGCAGATAGCGATTCAATTGTTGCTCAATTGAACGGCCCCGGCCCCTGGCTGATCAGTGTTTATCAGAACGTAGAGATCAGTCCGGGAAACTTCTGCCCATCACTGACCCAAATCCTGAACATCAGTCCTTATCCCACCCCTGTGATCACTGGCACAACCACGGTCTGTGTTGATGCTGTGGTTCAGTATACCGCCAGCGGCCCCACCCCTCCGGGTGGATTCCAGTGGTCCGTTTTCCCGTCAAACAGGGGAACCATTCAATCGGGCCAGGGAACCAATACCGTCAGCATCCAATGGCACGGACCACCAACAACCGCCGCCCTGACAGTGACCAACTGTTCCGGCAGTTACACACTGGGCATAACCATCAATACCCCGCCTGTTGCCCTGGCAACTTACAATATGCTACCAGTATTCTGTCTGGGTGACAACCAGATTCTTACCCTTTCAACACCAACGGGTGCAGGTTACTCCTACCAGTGGTACCTTAACAACACCCTGATCCCTGCAGAAACCAACAACACCATCAACATCAATATTGCCAGCCTCGCGCTGGGTGTTCACCAGTATCATGTTGTGGTGACGCTGAACGGGTGTTCAATCAGGTCGAATATTGTGAATGTCAAAATTGAAAGCTGCAATCCGGGCGGACCAGGCACATGCGATGTCGTAGCCAATTTCTGGACCTACCCGGTTTGTGATACCGTTTTCCTGGTCGATCAGTCAACGGTATCCTTTCCGAACACGATCGTCCTCTACCAATGGTCGGTATCCGGTCCCGGGTTAGGCAATTTCTCTCCCAATGCCAATTTCCCCAGTCCTTATCTGACAGTCAGTGCTTCAGGACAATATACCATCACACTCACGGTAACTTCGTCATCGAGCTGTACCAGCACTTTTTCATCAATCGTCAATATCCTGCTGCCCAATGCCTCTTTTACCTTTACATCGCCTGTGTGCCAGAATTCACCGGCTACCTTCAATGCCATTCCAAACAATCCCGCGTTTAATTATGCCTGGACTTTTGGTGACGCAGCCACTTCATTCCTGGCTTCAACCCAGCATGCCTATGCAAACACAAGCCCACCTGCCGATACGGTCATCCTGGTTATTACCGACCAGATGGGCTGTATCGCCAGGGACACCAACTATGTAAATGTTGACCCACTGCCGGTTTGCACAATCTCAGCTTCAGATACCATCTTCTGCCCGGGCAGTTCAGTAACACTCACTGCCTGCAACAGCATGACCAGCTATCAGTGGTACAAAAACGGTAATGCGATTCCCACTGCCAACGCTATGACATACAGCGTAACTGAACACGGGGAGTATTACGCATCAGTTACCAACATTTTCGGCTGTTCAGACAAAACCAACAGCCTGTATATTTATATGAATAAACTGCCTAAGGCGAATATACAGGGCAACGGGTATGTCTGTGCCTATCCCGGAGGAAATGCCTTCTTTAATCTTACCACTGTTTTTGATTCGGCCTATATTTACAGCTGGACCAGCAATCCTCCGGGAGCAATATTCAGCCCCGGAAATGGCAATTCACCCTGGATTTCCCTTACCTTACCAGGGACCTTGCCTGCTGTATTTGATTTTATTGTGAATGTAACCGACACCATAACAGGATGTACGGCAACTGATACAATATGCATCTGGTTCTATGAAACGCCAACATTTACAATGCCTGCACTCAATATTTGTGAAGGCACAAGTGCCGTTCTGACTCCTTCACCGGTAAATCCGGTGCTGTTCGATTACCTGTGGAATACGGGTCAGACAACTCCGGTAATCACAGCATCATCTCCCGGCTTCTACAGCCTCACGGTTACCAACAAAGCAACCGGATGTGATGCTACCATGAATGCAGGCTTCATTTTTGCAAAACCCGACCTGAGCCTTTTCCCGCTGGGGTGCGATTCCATCTGCGATACGGATACCCTGCATCTTTACATTCCTCTTCCGCTCAATGCCATAGCTCCTTATGATACTTACCCGACGGCCTACCCTTCAATTACCTGGTTTGAAACTTCGAACTGGGGAACCCCCTTGGGTTATGGTGAGAATCTGCCATTCATATCGAATGTACCGGGCAATTACCAGATAGCGGTGGTTGTTTCAAACAATTTCAATTGTGTGGATACCGCTGGTGTGTTCTGCCTGAAGGTTAAGAACTGTCCACCCTACTTTGGAACCGATTTCGGAGATGTACCCGATGACGATGTACTGCCCGGTGATTTCCCGACGGTGCTGGCCAGTAATGGTGCAAGGCATCTGATTGCTCCCGGTATATATATGGGATCATTTGTAGATGCTGAAGCCGATGGTCAACCGAGTTTTATGGCAGTCTGCGATGACAACGACTGTATTGTTTCGCTGGGAGATGATGAAGATGGGGTAACCATGCCCTCCAATGTCACCCAGGGCTCAACAGTATCTGTAACGGTAGTGGCTTCTGTCAGCGGATTCCTCGATGCCTGGATGGATTTTAACCTGAACAGCGACTGGACAGATCCTGGTGAGCATATTTTTATCAACCAGGCATTAGCTGCCGGATCCAATACCCTGACAATCAACATTCCAGCCTCAGCTGGCCCGGGACTCTGCTATTCCCGCTTCCGGTTCAGGACAACCAACAATCCCATCAACTTCTTCGGACCGGAATCTGATGGTGAAGTAGAAGATTACGCCATTCATATTGATCCCGTTTCCAACGGAGAGATGGATTTCGGTGATGTACCCGACGATCCGGGAAATCCAAACGATTATCCAACTTATCTTTCAAATAACGGGGCACGTCATAACATCGTTCCGTCGGTATATCTCGGTTTACTGATTGATACTGAAGGTGACGGACAGCCAACATTCATTGCTGATGGCGATGATGTTAACGGATCTGATGATGAGGATGGAGTAACCATGCCTCCGGTAGTCATACAGGCTTCAACGGTTAACATTGGTGTTACGGCTTCTGTTGCCGGATTCCTCGATGCCTGGATCGATTATAATGTAGATGGTGACTGGGCCGATGGTGGTGAACAGGTTTTTGCCGGTCAGCCGCTGACAGCCGGATTGAATCCCTTATCGTTCATTGTGCCTGTAGCCGTTAATATGGGACCCTCCTATGCCCGTTTCCGATTCAGGACAGGCAGCGCACCGGTCAGTTATGATGGATTGGTTGCCGATGGTGAAGTGGAAGATTACGCGGTATTTGTTGAACAGATAGCCGGTGGTGAATTCGACTTTGGCGATGCCCCGGACAACCCTGAAACTTCACATTACTATCCTACCCTGTTGGCCAACAATGGGGCACGTCACAGTATTTCCCCCAACATTTATTTGGGTAGTTTCGTTGATCCTGAAGCAAATGGACAGCCTTCAATCGGAGCCCGGTGCGACGATGTGGATTGCTTCTACCCGTCACTGGGTGATGATGAAGACGGTGTTACCATGCCATTGACAGTAAATCAGGGTGCAACTGTGCCGGTTTCAGTGGTCGCTTCGGTCATTGGGTACCTTGATGTATGGGCCGATTTCAATATTGACGGCGACTGGGCCGATACCGGAGAACATATATTTGTAAACCAATTGCTAACCGCCGGCCTCAACAACCTGAATTTCAATGTTCCTGTCGCTGCGACCATCGGTGCAACCTATCTCAGGTTCAGGTTCAGGACTTCTCCTGCAGCGATCAGTTATGACGGGCTGGTATTTGACGGTGAGGTGGAAGACCATATGCTTACAGTTATTTCCGGCCAGCAGGAAAGCCTTGATTTTGGCGATATACCGGATAATCCAGCAAATCCGTCCGATTTCCCGACTCTGCTGGGCAGTAATGGGGCCAGGCACACCATCGTTTCCGGAATTTACCTTGGAACCCAGATAGACGCCGAGGCTGATGGTCAGCCGACAGCGCCGGCCGATGGTGACGACCTTGCCAATGTGGATGACGAGGATGGTGTTTCCATACCGGCCGTCGTTTACACAGGGACAACGGTCTTTATTAACGTGAATGCATCGGTTGCCGGATACCTCGATGCCTGGATCGATCTTAACGGAAACGGAACCTGGGGTGCTGGAGTAGAACATATTTTCACCAATCAGGCTGTAAGTGCCGGGTCAAATTCCCTTTCGTTCAATATTCCGGGAGCATCAGCATTAGGCCAATCCTACGCCAGGTTCCGGTTCAGAACTTCTCCTGCTTCCATTGGTTTCACCGGACTTGTTGCCGATGGAGAAGTGGAGGATTATGCAGTTTATATTGACCATGAATATCAGGAAAGCTTCGATTTCGGTGATGTCCCCGACAACACCCAGATCAGCACGGACTATCCGACATATCTGCTGAGCAATGGGGCCAGGCATCTGATTTCACCAGCCGTTTATCTGGGTTCATTGATTGATGCGGAAGGTGACGGACAACCAAATTTCTCCTCAACAGGAGATGACCTCGCGAATCTGGATGATGAAGATGGTGTGACGATTCCGGCAGTGATCCCGCTGGGGTCAACCGCTGCCATCTCAATCACAGCCTCAACGACGGGCTTCCTGGATGCCTGGCTGGATCTTAACATTGACGGCGACTGGGCCGATGCCGGTGAGCACATCTTTACAAGCCAACCGCTCAATGCCGGATTGAACAGTCTTTCGTTTACGATGCCCGTTACGGCAACCACAGGACAATCTTACAGCCGTTTCAGGTTCCGTACCACCGCTGCTGCAATTTCGTATGACGGATTTGTTGCCGATGGAGAAGTAGAAGACTATGGTGTTTATATAGAACCTGTCCCGCCCGGACCAGAAGACTTCGGCGATGTTCCGGATGAAGAAGCCATCGCAACGGATTATCCGACCCTGTTGGTAAGCAATGGTGCCAGACATACCATAGTAGCCAATATATTCCTTGGAACACTGATAGATGCTGAATCAGATGGACAACCAACCTTTTCGGCAAATGGAGATGATGCCGCCGGTGCGGATGACGAAGACGGGATAACCATGCCACCGTTTGTATTGCAGGGTTCAACGGTTACAGTCACAGCAACAGCTTCGGTCAGCGGATTCCTGGACGCATGGTTGGACTTCAACATCGACGGTGACTGGGCCGATGCGGGTGAACACTTCTTTAACACCCTGGCCCTCACAGCAGGATCAAACACGCTGACCTTCAACGTACCGGTCAGTGCTTCGATGGGACCGTCCTATTCCCGATTCAGGTTCCGCAGCGCCAATGCCCCGGTCAGTTACGATGGCCTGGTCAGCGATGGTGAAGTGGAAGATTATGCCGTGTATATTGAAGGATCGCCGCAGGAAATGCCTGACTTTGGCGATGCCCCGGATAACCTTCAGAACCCGAACGATTATCCGACATATACTGCCAGCAACGGTGCCAGCCACATCATTGCGAACAACACCTACATGGGTCTGACTGTAGACGGTGAAAGCGATGGTCAGCCAACACCGGCTGCCAACGGAGATAACCTCAACAACATCAACGATCAGGATGGAGTAACTTTCCTGTGGCCGATGTCGCCGGGTAACCCATGCAAGATCAAGGTGGTTGCCTCCGTCGGCGATGCCCTGTTCAATATGTGGATTGACTATAATGGAAACGGCTCGTGGGCCGATGCCGGAGATCATGTGTTTACCGACATCAACCCCGCAACCGGAAACAATTACTTTACCTTTATTGTTCCGGGCACTGCCATACCAGGACCCACCTTCGCCAGGTTCCGTTTCAGTCACCAACCGGCATTGTCCTTCGCCGGACCGGCTTCTGACGGGGAAGTGGAAGATTACAGGGTAACCATCAGTAAATCGGGTCATAAATGGCATCAGTTGCCCGATGATCATCTGCCCGGATTACATTCAGGAAGTTCCGCAGGCTTATCCGACGACTGGATCTGTAATGGAGGTCTGGTAACACAGTTTGACTGGTGGGGCAACTATGAAATGAGCGCAACCGGAGAGAATCGTGGCGATGGAATCGATCATTTTGAAGTGAATGTTTATGCCGACAGTGATTGTCAGCCTGACACGACCATCCTTGGTTACATCGTTCCGTTTGCTGAAATCACTGAAGTAAATACAGGAATGGTCAATGCTGAACTTTCAGCTGTTTATAAATACAGCTACATTCTTCCGCTGCCTTTCGCACAGATCAAGGATCATAAATACTGGCTGAGTATCCGTGCCATTTCAGTCAACGTTGCAGCACCGGCACAATGGAGATGGCAGGAAGCCAACCGGTGGATTACCCCGGTAAGTTGTGCTTCTGAAATCAACATTCCAGGCACCGGCTGGCAGGAGATTTTCTTTGCTGATCCGGATCCCGGACAATTCAGTGATCTGGCTTTCTCTGTCATCAATTCACAGAGCAAAACGTTGAATCTGAAGCTGTATCTTGAAGGTTTGTATAATGGAAATGGTGTGATGCGTAAGGCACAATCAGAATCAGGGGATCAGTTCCCGGGACATACGGCCGACCAGGTTACCATCGAATTGCATAACAGCAGCGATTATGGTGTGATTGAGCATAGCTTCAGCAATGTTGAAATAGCTACCAGTGGCGACATCTCAGTAAGTCCGGTTCCGGAAAACCTGAACGGTGATTATTATGTCACCATAAAGCACCGCAACAGCATCGAAACCACCAGTGCAAGCCCGATTTCTTTCTCTGAGAGTGATGTAAATGTTGACTTCAGTGAATCTGCATCCAGTGCTTTTGGCAACAATCTGCTGTTAATGATTGATGGTCAGGTGGTGATTTACAGTGGCGACATTAACCAGGATGGGACTGTTGATACGGGGGATGTGACTCCGCTTGACAACGACCAGTTTAATTTTGTATCGGGTTATGTAGTTACCGACCTGAATGGAGACGGCACAGTTGATACTGGTGATGTGACCATACTTGACAACAACTCGTTCGGATTTGTAGGGAGCATTACACCTTAACCTGCTAACCGGGCATTGAAACCCCTGATAAGCCGCTAACGGCCATTCCCCTGAAACCCTTCCTGTTGGTCATTGACCTTCAGGAAGGGTTTTTATTTTTGTTATCAGTACAGATTTAAGAAGGATCTGTGCAACTTTTATGAAAATGTTATAAATTGCATGGAAATAGGGTATAGCAGGTTACAAAACAGGTGATTGGTTCATTTATAGTTATAATGAATATAAAGCCGCCAGCCTTACCGGTGACCAGTAGATTCAGCCACTAATCAGAAGTTTATGTATAACAGCATCAGATATATAGCCCTTTATCTAACTTTGCTGCTTTCTGGCGGATCTCTCATAGCCCAGGTTACGAAAGATTTCACCAGAAGTCATTTTAAAGGCTTAACCGATCTACAACTGGCAGATTCCCTGCTCAGAATGAGTGAGAATTATGCTGAAGAAAACCCGGACACAGCCTTGTTTCTGGCTAACATCGCTTTGAAAATCTGTGAAGAATCAAATAACAGAGAACTTTTACCAACAGCAGCTTTCAGAATAGCTGAAGCCTATTTTTTTATGAATGATTATCAGAAAGCCATTGAATATTATAGTAAAGCGGCAACAAGTGAGTATAAAAATAAAAAGGATTCAACCGGTTTTCTTGCCGAGATGCTTACTTATACTTCAGATTGCTACCAGGAACTGGGGTTGATTGAGAAAGCACTTCAACTCAATTTAATTGCTCTCAATATACAGCAGAAACTTAATAACACGACTGAGATCGGAAACATCCTCAATAACATCGGTAATAATTACTTCTATTTGTCCAGGTTTGATCAATCAATTGAATACTATCGCAAAACCCTGGAACTCGACCGGAAATCGGGTGACTCATCTGCCCTGGCAACCTCATTGAACAACCTGGGTATGGTTTACAGCCGCTGGGGAAAACACCGGGAAGCAATCAGGTTTTATGAAGAATCACTTGGATTTTCTTCAGCCGAAGCCAAGAAGTCAATCCGTTTCAGTAAAATCGGGATGACCTGGTATCATCTGAAAGACTATAACAAAGCGCTTGAGTACCTTAACATGGCTTTGAAAATAGATTTGAAATACAACCATGAAATCAAGGTTGGTATCCGGAAAAATGAAATCAGCACCGTACTGGTGGCCAAAGGCAATTATGCCGAAGCACTGCGGCTGAACGAAGAAGCGCTTGGTATTTTCAGAAAAGCAGGTATCGTGGAATCACAGATAATCACCTTGTCGGATATAGGTAATATTTTCAGAAAACTGGGACAAACACTAAAAGCAGAACAATGCTTTCTTGAAAGCGTATCGCTTGCCGAAAAAAGTCAATCACTCTACCACCAGGCAAGGAATTTTAAAAATCTCTATGAACTGGCTGAAACTGACGGTGACTATAAGAAAGCGCTGGGCTATTTCAGGAAATACACAGCTGCCCATGATTCTGTCTTCAACATTGAAAAGCACAAACAACTTGCGAATTTTGAAATCCTTTACGAAACTGATAAAAAAGAAAAGGAAAATCAGTTGCTTCAGCTCGACATCAGATTAAAACAAAGGAATCAGCGGCTGGGCATTTCTATTATCATCGGTCTTAGCCTGGTACTTTTACTGATTTACAGCCTGCTCCGGGTAAAATCAAAGAACCTGAAACAGAATCAGCTCCTTTTCAGGCAGGAACAGGATCTGGCCCGGATGGAAATTGAAAACAGGGAAGCCGAAAACAGGATGCTCAGCGACAGGGTTTTTGCAGAGCAACAGATCAACCGCCTGGAAAGAGAGAAATACCAGGCAGAAATCGACCTCAAGAATGCTGAACTGGCCAGCTCAACGATATGCCTGGTAAATAAAAATGAAATTCTCGGAGAAATCCGTGAAAAACTGAAAAACACGCATCATAAGGATAACATCCACGAAGTGGTTCAGTTTATCAATTCCAATACCGATATTGATCAGGACTGGCTTAAATTCAGGGCCACCTTCGAAAATGTCCATCCCGGATTTTTCGACCGTCTTAAACAGGAGTTCCATCAGCTGACCGATCACGACATCAGGCTTTCTTCCTATCTGAGAATTAATCTGAGTTCACGTGAGATCGCAGGACTGATGAATGTGTCGCTCGATGCAACCAATAAAAGCAGGCAAAGACTCCGCAAGAAACTGAAACTTGAAGCGGAAGCCGATCTCACCGCCTTTTTGGTATCACTTTAACTTATTGATAATATATACTTTAGGACAATTATTCTTTTTGTCCTACCATTTGTCCTACCCTGAAATTTGGACGTGGTAAGGAAGCGGTTATACATTTATCCCGTCAAAGGCAACCCTGTTTTATCTGTGCGTAACCTATAAAAACATGCCCAAAAGATAATCGGGTCAGCACATCCGTCAAAGATATACAGCATTGTATTTTAATCTTTTACTACAAATATGAGATCAGCAATAAAAATATTGGTCAGAACAGATTGCCACAGGTCAGGTTACCGCTATTATGCCCTGAAGAAAGGCCGTGATCTGGGGATTGTCGGGACAATATCCAATGAAGGGGATTCAGGCTGTATTACCATTCATGCCGAAGCTAAAGACTGGACACTACAGCAATATGTCAATATCCTCAGGGCAGGTACACCATTTTGCAGGGTAACAGGTATTACGATAATCCCTAAGCGGTTACTTCATTGCATTTATTTTGAAATAATCCCGACCGGAAATTATGCATGTGTGAACTACACACGGAAAAGCAAAGTCAGAATTTTTCATATCGGATTCTTCGGTTTATAGTATGGGAAGTCAATTCAATCCAACCTGTTAACTACTGTTTTAAAGCAATTTACTCTTTCGTAAAAATAAATGAAAACTGTCCTACAATGTGTCCTACCCTATAATTTGCCAACTGATCTATCAGGACAATATTTTTATTTCTGCAGAACCCCAATCAAATGATGACACAATCCGAAATCAGTTTTATCAGAAAAAAGACCGGCGATGGTTTTGGGTTTGCCTGTATGAAAGCAGCTTATCTGCTAGGTATTACAGGGCGTATGGAGTACAACCACGAAGTCAGGATCCATGCCGAAGGTGAGCCAGGGAAAATAGAAGAGTTCATCGCCTGGATTAAAGAGAATGAAAATGACAATACTCAGGTCCGATATAACCACTCGTTCAACAATAGCCGTAAATACAAGGAATTCGACATTTTCCGGCAAACTGTTTAATTGATTTACCTGATAAAAGCTTCAGGCAAAATGCAATCTTATTGTAACTCGTACTACTACCCTACCTTCTTCCAGCTTTACGATCAGGCATCAGTGTTTTACAACACGGGAATTTTACAGCATAAAGGTTCAGAACAAACAATCAACTGAAAAATAAACCATTCAGATATTTAAAACGTAAAACCAAAAGTATTATGAAAAATTTATTTACCCTGTTAGCCATTGGCATAATACTGCATTCAACCGGTTCATTTGCTCAAAAGACATGGACCGGGGCGAGCAGCACCAATTGGAACACAACCGGTAACTGGTCGCCAGCTGGCGCACCCACAGCCAGCGATAATGTAACCATTCCTTCGGCACCGGCCAATCAACCCCTGATCAGCGCCACCTCCACTCCGGTGTGTAACAACCTTACAATTAACGCCGGAGCATCCCTCACAATTAGCAGCACTCTGGCAAACCAGGCGATGCTGACTGCTTCGGGCAATGCAATTATTAACGGCTCATTGAGCCTTACAGGTGTCGCTACCACAACCCTCAAAGCCGTCAACATCACCTGGGGTAGCGGATCATCCATGTCAGGATCGATCTCCGGGGGCATCCATGTTTCGGGCAACTGGGAATTTTCAACAGGTTCGGCAGTAAACATGGGCTATAGCTCCGTTACGTTTACTGGAAATAATAATTCCACTATAACTTCCAATAGCGCAAACAGCAGTTTTTACGGTCTCATTGTTAACAAAACAGGAGGAGCAATTGTCTATATCGGTGCATCTTCAACATCAACCCTGTCAATTAACGGGGGAATGAATATTGGTACAGGTGCAGTTCTCATGGGCCAGGCACCCATTACTACTATTCTGAAAGGCAATCTTGTAAACGCGGGTAATATTTACATGAACGCCGGCACAATAAGCTTCGAACGGGCCTCCGGAACACAAAGCCTGCAAATAAATACCAACGACTACTTTAATTCAGTAAATATAAATACAGGAGGAACTGTAACCATATCAACCAGTTATATGATGCAAATAAGAGGTAATCTGGTTATTCAATCCGGTGTGCTCGATCCGATTGGCAGCACCTTAGGAATTTACGGTAACTGGACCAATAATGTTGGTACAGCCGGTTTTACCGAAGGATCAGGTACTGTTGTATTCAACGGAGGCAATTACCACCAGTATTGTTCCAATGAAACTTTTAATATCCTTGAGGTGAATAAATCTATCGGGGGGGCATTGAGAATGAACGGAACAACTGTAACCTGTTCAGATTATAACTGGACTGCCGGTGCCGTCGATGCTTTAAACGGAGCCACATTTACTGCTAACAGCCTTGCTGATAATGGCATTGCCGGCAATTTCTACATTAATCCCGGATGTGAAATTAACCTTCATAACTACCAGGGCGATGTTGACCTGAAAGGAAATCTGTATATCTACGGAGGAAATTTCAGAGTATTTGGAGGCTATAGCGAAAGCAGATGGCCTTTTGATGGTAATGCGTCATTGACGATGACCGGTGGAGTGCTAGAATTTGTTAATCATGGAATTAATATCTGGGAAGATTATGATGTTTATACTTTTACCCATTCAATCACCGGTGGTACAATAAAAAGCTCAAGAGATTTCACCAACAACCGCAGTGACTTTAACCCTGCTGCCGGAACCCTGGAAATGAATGGAACCATCAATGCCTTGCTGACGATGGCTGACGGAAGTCTCAATAACCTCACAATAAACAAATCAGGCAACAGCAACATCACCCTGGCCACCCATGCAACAATAAACGGAATACTAACGGTGCAAAACGGTACTTTCCTGGCTAACAATAAGATACTGTCCACCAATGAAAATATCTCTGTAAACAATGGTGGCACCCTTTCGCTGGAAAACGCAGCGATATTGAGAGTGAAAGGCACCAAAGCCCTTACGATTGCCAGCGGCGGGACACTAAAAGCAATAGGCACATCCATAAGCAGACCCATTATAACCAACAATGCATCATCGGGGCACCATGAATTTCAGGTGAATGGTACCATTTCGGCCAGATATGCCATTTTTGAATACAATTACGGGATAAACATCTGGAATACAGCCACTGTTGATCCGCTGAATCCATTTGATCAATGTACTTTTCAATATGGCGTTGACCGGTTCCTGCTCTTCAGCAACAACCAGGAGCTGATGATCAGGGGGGCCAGCTTCCCTACAGCCCCGGTATATAACAATGTCTGGAAGAACAACAATACAGGCAGGGTTAATTTCAGGGATGCAACAGGTGCTTATGCCGGAGAAGCTAATGATCTGGACCCTTATAACCGGGTTGACTGGACCACTTCTCAGCCGGGTCTGTGGACGGGGGTGGTTTCAACCGACTGGCATACGGCAGGCAACTGGGACAATCTGGTGGTACCTGATGCTGCAACAGATGTTACCATTCCATCAGGAACAACCAATATGCCTGTCATTGGCTCCGCGACTGCATATTGCAACAATTTGCAGATCAACGGACAACTAACCATACAGAACAGAATGCTTGCTGTAAGCGGAAATGTTGAATGCACCGGAAATCTTTCCATGAATCACTACCTTGGTATACTGAATATTCAGGGAAGTGTCATCTGGAATGCGGGTTCAACAGCAAACATCAGTGCCAATTCAACCATCAGGGTCAGGGGTGACTGGACTTATAATGAAGGAGTGAATGTTCAGCTGACCAATGGCAGTGTATACTTCGAAGGGTTTACATTCACCAGAATATTCATTTACGACGGCAACAGTACTTTCAATGACATCTACGTTTCGAAGACTGAAAGCAGTAACCTGAGTTTCGATCCGGGTTCAACCTTTCCGATCCGTGCTAAAAACTTTTATGTGGATTACAATTCAGAGTTTTTCTCAAATGCCGCACAAAGCATTATTGTATCCGGTAATTTTTACAGCTTCAGCACAACCCAACTGATCAACGGGGCCATTCAATTTGAAGGATCAGACCATATTTTTATTCCTCATCCGGCGGCTTTTTATCATGATATTGTTTTTAACCAGAGTGGTACTGTTACCATTAACCACACCAATACCAACATGGTGGATATTAAAGGCGATCTTACCATCAATTCAGGTGTGTTCAATGCCGAAAACAGTGTTATCAAAATTGGAGGTTCCTGGATGAACAACGCAGGTGAAGCATCATTTACCGAAACAGGCAGCCGTGTTATTTTTAGCGGAATAACACCTCAATTCTGCTCAACAGAACATTTTGATATCCTTGAAATTGATAAAGCCATGCAATATTTCTACGATTTCACAGGTTCCTCTATCTTATGCCAGGTTTACGACTGGAGCCAGGGTGGTATGTGGATAGCAGGGGGCAGCACGTTTTTTGCTGCTGATCTGGCCGATGACGGGATCTTTGGAGATTACGTCCTTTGGGGAAACTCTGTTGAATTGCATCAGGATGCCGGCCAAAGTGTAAATCTTATCGGAAGTATTTCGGTTTATGGCGGGGAATTTATCATTGATGGCGGGAATGACCTCAGCCGCTGGGGTGAATTCGGAAATTCCTCACTCACCATGACTGCCGGAATTCTTGATATCAAAGGATACGGCCTGAACATTGGCGAAAACTATCCGTATGCGTTTACCGGTAGCATCTCCGGAGGCACCATCAGGACTCCGGGAGCTTTTTATGCTCAATCTCCGGGATTCAATCCCACCGGTGGATTGGTAGAATTCTACGGCACAGGGTACCCGTTGATGCATGCATCAAACGGTAGTGCATTTTACGACATTGCGGTAAACATGCCTGACAACCTGATGGGAAGATTATCTGTACTTAGCTCCAAAGTGAAAAATAACTTCAATGTTATTGCGGGAATGGCAGAAGTTATTTTTGGCTCAGCACTGGAGTGCGGTACCAATCTTGAAATACAGGACGGAGGTTGGTTTGCCATAAACTCAGCAACGCTCAGTATGGGTAACCTGGCGGCGGTCAATGTCTATCAGAATGGAAGGTTTTCATCCTTTGGATACGAAGGGGCGATGTCTATAGTAAAAGGTGTTTCATCAGATGATAGCTATTCGCTATCTTTCAATAGTGGTGCTATGATTGAAGCCGTTTACTCTGTATTTGAGAACCTGCCGGTACAGGGTGTTTACATTGCGCCCGGCGCGATCGTTAATCCTTCATATTCATTTACCAATTGCGAATTCCGTAATGGTGAAAGCGGACCAGGCACCCTTCTGTCGATCGAGAATGAACAGGATATTGTAATTGAGAATGCAGTATTTCCATCCAATTCATGGGGGGGTGAATTTAATGTCAGGAAATTATTTAACCAGGGCAGTGTCACCTTTATAAATGCTTCCGGGAATTTCGCAGGCGAAGCATTTGAAGATGACCCCAATGGACGCATTCACTGGGGCGCACCTAAACAACTTGACCTCTTGATTTTTCTTGAAGCTTTATATGACGGACCATACACCATGCGTCAGGCCAATGATGAAAACGGCCCCCATTTCGGGGCCGGGATTGCCGACCAGATTACCGTAGAGCTTCACAGTGCTTCAGATTACAATAATGTAATACATCTGGCTGAACATGTCAACCTGAGCACAAGTGGCTTTGCAGCGCTTACAGTTCCATCATCCCTCACCGGATCCTATTATATTACCGTCTTGCACCGCAACAGCATTGCTACAGTTTCGGCAGCACCCGTCTCTTTTGCTAACGGGTCTATATTCCACGCATTCAATACACCTGCCAGTGCCTATGGCGGCAATCTGCTGCAGATGATCACCGGACAATATGTTATTTATGGTGGCGATGTTAACCAGGATGGAGTTATTGATACCGGTGATATGACCCCGGTGGATAATGACGCAGCAAATTTCATTTCAGGTTATCTGGCTACCGATGTGAATGGTGACGGAACCATTGATACAGGTGATATTACCATTATTGATAACAATGCGGCGGCATTTGTGGGGGGCATTACTCCATAAACCATAATCCCTCCATAACAGCGATTTCAGTCAACAAGGGAATGACCATTGTCTGAGAACCCTTCCGCGAAGCGACAGACTTCAGGAAGGGTTCTCTTTACCATTATGAACCAATTGATAATTTTTCAGGCTTATAGCAAGTGAAATGCTCTGCCTCAGGTTATTATAAACTGAAAATTTAAAATTGTACAGTAAAAAACCATTTCATTTGAGTAGCAGACATATTGCTTTTCTGAAAATAATATTGTATATTTACGACAATGAATCATTACAGGCTGTTTTGCATCCGGGATCTTGCTATTAAAATCAAACTCATCCACTGCCTGCCATTTCTGAGATTATTTTTTCGTGGACATCAGTAATTGCATAGCTGGCGCTACTGTTCTCCTTCTCTCCAAAAAATAACCCACGAAACTTATAATCATTTAGACAAGGCTTTCTGCAGGCCGCTGTAATAAATTCCCCATAGTGTCTTAACAAATAGACAATAAAAATGTGCTGCTCTGATTTGACTCTGCAATCCTTTTATTTATCATGAAGTTATACCCTAAAATCCATCCGTTATGAAAAAATTCTGCTTATTTTCATTGCTGAGCCTGTCTATCTGCTGTTTAAACTGGGCACCAGCGTATGCGCAGTCTGCAGGTACAAGCCAGCAGGTAAGAGCCACACATCATTACGATTCCGAAGAAGACTGGCTGGAAGTCATGTTTTCGTGGGAATCTACTGTCCGCCTGCGGGCCGGAGTTCCTGTAGATTTAACAACCAATGCTTTGCAGGGAACCGATCAAATCCTAGATCAGCTAGCATGGCATAAATGGAACAGGTTTACCGATGTATCAGAGGCCATCATTGATGGTTGGGAAAGCAACGGCGAACGGAATACCGGTCAGGATCTTTACAACCTGAATAACATTTACCGCCTTCAGATTCCAAAGGGGTATGATATCTGGGAACTCTCTGAACAATTGGAATCCCTTCCCGGAATATACCTGGCCAGACCGGTACCAAAACCAGTCATTCCACCATCACCTCCGCCTCCTCCAGGCAGTTTTCAGTCGCAGCAGGGTTATCTTAACCCTTCATCGAACAACCCTTCCGGTGTGGATGCGATCTATGCCTGGACCCAATCAGGCGGCACCGGTGCGGGGATAACCGTCTGTGACCTTGAATACAGCTGGAATTACAATCATGCCGATATTACCAAAGCATTTGGATCTCAAATCAATCCCAATCCCATCACCGATCCATTCAGCAATACCAATCACGGGACAGCTGTCATCGGAGAACTGGTAGCCGATAACAATGGCTGGGGCACCACCGGCATCTGTTACGGCGCTGGTCTTAAAACCTGCGGAACTTACTGGCCTGCAACCGGTGGCTGGAACGTACCGGGGGCACTGACTTATGCCATAGCCAGCCTTTCAGCCGGGGATATCATCCTGCTGGAACAGCAATGGGAATATACCGCGGGTGCCCAGAATTATATACCCATAGAATGGTGGCAGAACTATTCAAACAGCGCCCAGACTTACAATGGCGTATATGCAGCCATCGTTACCGCCATTGCAAACGGAATTCATGTGGTGGAAGCCGGCGGCAACGGTAATGTTAATACCGGATCACTTACATGGTACGGGGATTCCGGGGCTATTATCGTGGGTGCCGGTGGAGCATCCACCTCCAACGACCGGCAGCGGTTATCCTTTTCCAGTTACGGACCTCGGTTTAACCTGCAGGGCTGGGGCGAAAATATTGTTACAACGGGCGGAGGCTATTATGGCCCAGACCTATACAGTGCTGAGGGCGTAAATTATTATTATACCAATACCTTCAACGGAACTTCAGGAGCCTCACCTATAGTTACGGGAGCCCTTGCCTGCACACAAGGTTATTATATTGCCACCTACGGTGCCACCCCCGCATCTCCTTCCTATATGAGATCACACCTGGCAACCTGGGGAACAGCGCAGGTTTACGGACCTTCCGGGAACATCGGTCCCAGGCCGAACATCAAAGCCGCCATCCAGAATATTCAAGCACCCCAGATCTATTACGACTGGGGCGATGCTCCCGATCTCCCTTACCCTACCCTGTCAACCAATAATGGTGCATACCACCGCATTGACGGAATAACCTATCTTGGCATTTCAGTAGATGCAGAAAGCAACGGGCAACCCAATCCTATGGCAACGGGAGATGATCTCATGGGTGTAAATGATGATGACGGCGTAGTTTTCACCAGCCTGCTTATTCCGGGACAAGCCGCCAGTGTGCAGGTCATGGCTTCTGTTTCAGGGGTATTGAATGCCTGGATTGACTTTAACGGTTTGAATGTCTGGTCTGACGCGGGAGAATTTATCTTTCAGAATACTCCGCTCACAGCAGGGGTGAATACCCTCACCTTTTTTGTTCCTGCCAATGCGATGACAGGTAATGCAATCGCCCGGTTCAGGTTCAATACATCCGGAGGAATTCTGTTTTATGGAAACGGGTCAAACGGAGAAGTGGAAGATTACCAGGTCTTTATCAGCGGAGGTGAGGATGGCCTGGACTGGGGTGATGCCCCCGATGGTCCTTATCCAACGCTACAGATTAATAATGGAGCCCGGCACCAGATTATATCCGGAATTATGCTTGGCATTGCGATCGACTCCGAGCCCAACGGGCAACCCGACCCATTTTGCCTGGGCGACGATAACGATCTGATGTTTCCACCTCCCAATGATGATGAGGATGGCGTTGCGTTTCCGGGCCCAATAGTCCCTGGCCAGCCCGCAAATGTAAATGTCACTGTTTCTGCACAGGGATTTTTGAATGCATGGTTCGATTATAATAACAATGGATCCTGGCTCGATCCGGGCGAACAGGTACTCCAGGATATCCTCATCCCCGCCGGACTTAGTCCATTTGTAATACTGATCCCACCCACTGCGCTGCCGGGTCAGATGTATGCAAGGTTCCGGTTCAGCACTATCCAGGGACTTTCGTTTAACGGATACGCACCCGATGGTGAAGTAGAAGATTATGTAGTTACCATCCTGCAGCAAACCGAAGAATACGACTGGGGTGATGCTCCGGATGGGCCTTATCCGACACTCGGGGTAAGCAATGGTGCACGACACCTGATCATCCCCGGCTTTATGCTGGGTAACTCCATAGATGCAGAACCCGATGGCCAGCCCGAACCCATGGCGCTGGGCGACGACAATGACATCCTCTATCCTCCGGTCAACGACGATGAAGACGGCGTTGTTTTCACCACCACTTTAATTCCGGGACAGAATGCAACAGTAAATGTTACCTCATCTGCCTATGGTGCGCTCAATGCATGGATCGACTTCAATATGAACGGATCCTGGGGCGATCCCGGAGAACAGATATTCACCGATATTATGCTGAATCCGGGAATGAACACACTGTCGTTCGCCGTGCCTGCTTCTGCAACCGCCGGTCAGACATTTGCAAGGTTCAGGTTCAGCAGCATGATGGGGCTTACATTCACCGGAGCTGCATCCGATGGAGAAGTGGAAGATTATTTCGTTACCATTGACCCTCAACAGGAAGAGTTCGACTGGGGCGACGCACCCGAGGCACCATATCCGACACTGAGTGTCAGCAATGGTGCCAATCACTTCATCATTCCCGGCTTTATGCTGGGAAACTCCATAGATCCGGAACCCGATGGCCAGCCCGAACCCATGGCGATGGGCGACGACAACGATATCCTCTATCCTCCGGTCAACGACGATGAAGACGGCGTTGTTCTCACCTCGGCTTTAATTCCGGGACAGA
>JAZDHI010000053.1:0-7840 GCA_043806115.1 Bacteroidota bacterium | reverse complement strand
GAACCTGGTTGAAACCGGCGGAGAGGCCAACCAGTGCATCACCGAAGGCCGGGTTGAAGTTAACGGAGCAACAGAATTGCAGAAGCGCAAAAAACTCAGGGTGGGTGATCATATTGAATTTAACGGGCAAACCATTCTGATCATTTCCGAATCTCATGAAGCGGTCGATCTTCCATAAGCAGATATTTGAACCCTTATTTTTATTATTTTTGAATATTGTTATATGCAAGGGAAACATGGCGGGAAGTGTTTCTGCATCATTGATGTCTGCTCTTTCAGTCAGGTCAGCATACAAGTTCAAATAGCGAGTAACCGTTTCACATGCACGATGATCTGCTTTTACTTGATTCCATCAGGCTGAATTTCAGTCAGGCCAGCCTGCACCTGATGAATATTTCCATTGGTTTTATCATGTTCGGGGTTGCGCTGGGTATAAAATGGGAGAATTTTAAAAGCATTTTCATGAATCCGCGCACCGTAATCATCGGACTCAGCAGTCAGTTCCTTGCCCTGCCCGCGATTACCTTTATTGCTGTCTGGTCATTGGGCAGTTTCATCACCCCTTCGGTCGCTTTCGGTATGCTGCTGGTTGCCTCCTGCCCCGGAGGCAATATATCCAACTTTATTTCAAGTGTGGCAAGGGCAAACGTAGCCCTGTCTGTCAGCCTTACAGCCATTGGCACGGTACTGGCCGTCATATTCACTCCGTTGAATTTTGCGTTCTGGGGCGCATTATATTCCACTACTTCCCCCTTACTGAGACCCATCCACATCGATCCATTCGAGATGTTCCAGACGGTGGTGATTTTATTGGGGATACCGGTTGCTGCAGGTATTATTTTTTCACAAAAACTTCCCAAAATCACCTATGCCATCCGGAAACCGATCGAGAAATTATCCATCCTGATTTTCGCAGCCTTTGTTGTCATGGCTTTCAGGAATAATTACGAATACTTCATCCGTTATATCAACTGGATTCTGATCATTGTGTTTATTCACAATGCGCTGGCGCTGACAACCGGTTACTTCTTTGCCGCGTCCTTTGGCCTTAACCGCAACGACCGCCGCACCATTTCCATCGAAACCGGCATACAGAATTCAGGACTTGGTTTGGTATTGCTTTTTAATCCAAAGATATTCCCTCCGGAACTGAATATGGGTGGCATGGCATTTATCGCGGCCTGGTGGGGTATCTGGCATATCCTTTCCGGGCTAAGTCTTGCCTCAATCTGGTCATTCAGGCGTGCGGAGCAGAAAATTACCGGATAACTGACCTGCCATGCATGATGTAGAAAAACCATCCTTCCGTTACACCCTGCTCTTCAGGCTGGTCAGGTTTTATTTCCATATTTTTTACAGGAAAATAACAATTACCGGTAAAGATAAAATTCCGGCCAAGGTTCCGGTCATTTTTGCCTCCAACCATCAGAACGCCCTCATGGATGCGCTGGCCATGCTTTTTACGGTTAACCGGCCGGTTGTTTTCCTGGCAAGGGCCGATATTTTTAAAAACAAAAGAATTGCCAGGCTCCTGAATTTCCTGAAAATACTTCCGGTTTACCGCATCCGCGACGGGGTCGGATCTATGGGGAATAATTCGCAAACATTTGATAAGACGGTTCAGGTGCTTCAATCCGGCACTCCACTGGGTATTTTACCCGAAGGCTCCCATACCCACATCAAGCGTTTGCAGCAACTGAAGAAGGGCATCTGCCGGATCGCTTTTCAGGCGGCAGAAAGCAGTGATTTTAAACTCGACATCCATCTTGTTCCTGTTGGTCTTGATTACACCAATTACCAAAACGCGGGCACCCATCTGCTGGTCAACTTCGGCAGTCCGATTCCCGTTTCCGGATATTATGACCTTTACCGTGAGAACCCACAGAAAGCCATTGCCCTGTTGCGCGATGATCTGGCCGCTTCATTGAAAAAGGTGATGATCCACATCGAAGACGAGATACATTATCATGTCATTCATTCGCTTTCCGGAATGCTGGAAGCTGATTACGTGAGGAAAATGGGGTGGGCCGATAACCGGGAAAACCGTTTTTCTGCAACCCGCGAAATTGTCAGGCAAATAGAAGCGGCTGCTTCTGAAAACAGGATAGACCTTGATCTGATAAGCACTGAACTTGAATCATACGAGGAAATACTTGGACGATATCAATTTAAGGACACACTCATCAAATCACCTCCGCGTTCAATCCTGACTCTGGCGGCATCTCTGTTTGTTTCGGTTTTGTTGTTCCCGGTTCAACTGTATGGTATGATTTTCAATTATCTGCCTTACAAAATCCCTGTTTGGGTTTCAGCGAAAATGAAAGATTCCCAGTTTATCAGTTCGGTCAATTTCGGGTTGAGCTTTCTCCTGTTCCCGGTATGGTATCTTATGCTGGCGGCTTTATTGGAGATACTTCCTATCCCGTTTTACATTGATCTTATTTTCGTGATTTCCTGGCCGTTGGCCGGACTGTTTACCTTTTACCATTACCGGCACCTTGGCACATTGGCCGGCTGGTTCAGGCTTTGGTTATTCAGGCACCGGCAACCTTTACAATACGGCAAAATAGTTAAAGCACGGGAAATGCTCACCGGATTAATTCATACAGAATAAGAGGTTTTTCTTCTGTCATGAATCAAACTCCCTGCCTGATATGCGATGAATAATAAATAATGATTGATTCAAGGCATTCGCTCCATAAAAAAGGTTTTTCCCCTGAACAGGGTGTTCCCTGCAAGCGTTGAATGGTTGTGGTTAACATTAAAGAATTGATCATGTTGTGTATTAAAACCGGATTGATGCCCGTAGATTTGAGGCTCGTGCAGAGGTTTTCACTTACCGAGTAATAATTTATTATATAACATTGTTAATAAGCACTTTATAATACCAGTCAATTGAAAAGAACAGTAAATAATAATAAATATTTTGAAAAAGTGTCGAAAATGTAAAATTTCTTACTACTTTTGATAGTTGTTAGTCGAATACCATAGTAACCATATTATTAAGAATCTTACCGGAATATAAATATAGGGAGCCTTACACTTGAAATTACATCAATCCGGGTAATACCAGAAAGTACAATTCAAGCGCAATAGTTTCACTGTCTGTCGGGGGACAGTATAATACTTATTTCAAAACTCAATATTATGAAAATCAGGACTACCTTGTTGCTGGTTGTATTCTTGTCATTGATCCAACTGGTTTACGGACAAGAAAACAACAATCTGTTCACCAAAAGAAATGAAGTTTACTTTAACTTTTCCGTTGGCTCTAAAGATGAGCTGAAAGGCATTTCAAAGCAGATTTCAATCGATAATTTCAGAAACGACACTGTGTGGGCATATGCCAACAATAAACAGTTCTATAAATTCTCTGCTTCAGGTTATAAGATCAACATCCTTCCACATCCCGGCGATGGCCCCGGTGTAATCATGCGTGATAAGATTAAACTGCTGAAAGGCGCAAAAACGACCTGGAACTTCTATCCTACCTATGAGGCTTACGAAACCCTGATGAATGATTTCCAGACCATGTATCCAACACTATGCCAGCTGGAAACCATTGCAACACTGCCGAGTGGTCGGAAAATCATAGCAGCCAAGATTTCGGATAATGTAACTACGAATGAGGCTGAACCTGAGTTTTTATATACAGCAACCATGCATGGTGATGAAACAACAGGCTATGTGCTTATGCTTCAGTTGATTGAATATCTTCTTCAGAACTATGGTACAAATACAGAAGCTACCAACCTGGTCAACAATATGGAGATATATATCAATCCATTGGCCAATCCCGACGGGACTTTCAACGGAGGAAACGGTTCTGTGAGCGGAGCTACCAGGTACAATGCCAATGGAGTGGACCTAAACAGGAATTACCCTGACCCCGAAGATGGTGATCATCCTGATGGTGAGGCCTGGCAGCCCGAAACCATAGCATTTATGAATTTTGCTTCAATCCATGATTTTATGGCTGCAGCCAATTTCCATGGAGGGGTTGAGGTAGTGAATTATCCCTGGGACACCTGGGTAACCCGCTCGGCTGATGATAGCTGGTGGCAGTTTGTTAGCCGGGAATATGCCGATACTGTTCATGTCCATGCTGTTTCCGGCTATATGGATTATCTGAATAACGGAATAACCAATGGATACGACTGGTATGAAGTAGCCGGCGGACGGCAGGATTACATGAACTATTTCCATCATTGCCGGGAATTTACCGTTGAGATTTCTGATACCAAATTATTGCCTGCAGCACAATTACCGGCACATTGGACCTATAATCACCGTTCATTCATTCTGTTTATGAAGCAGGCTACCTATGGTTTCCGTGGTCTCATTACAGATCAGGTAAGCGGAAGTCCGGTTGAAGCCAAAGTGATGCTGGTAGGTCATGATGCCCTCAATACTGAAGTTTATTCCACCCCATTGCATGGTGACTATTACCGGCCTGTCAAAGCCGGAACCTATACCATTGAAGTATCAGCCCCCTGTTATGTTACACAGACGCTGACCAACAGGACAATAACAGATTACAATTCAGTCATTCAGAATTTCCAGCTGGTTCCTACAGCAGGAGTCACTACAACGGCCGTTACTTCCATCACAACAACCTCTGCAGTATCTGGTGGTACAGTGATTTGTGAAGGATCGTTGCCGGTCACTGCCCGGGGCGTTTGCTGGAGTACCAATGTAAATCCGACAATTGCCGACAGTCATACCACCGATGGGTCGGGGTCAGGTTCCTTTACAAGTAACCTTACCGGGCTTCTTCCTTCCTATACCTACCATGTAAGGGCGTATGTTACAACTGCTTCAGGCACAACCTATGGGGATGACCTCTCTTTCTCAACTTCATGCGGAGGAATTACTTCCTATCCCTGGACAGAGGGCTTCGAGAACAATGGTGCCATTCCGGGCTGCTGGACACAGGAACGGGTTGCCAGTTCAGGAATTGACTGGACCTTTATTACAGGCAGTGGCAACAGTCATCCGGCTGCAGCCCACGGCGGAACCTACAATGCCTGTCTGAAAGACAATACTGCAGCTGATAACAAAACCCGGCTGATTACCCCTACTTTAAACCTGACAGGTCTAAGCAATCCTGTTCTCACATTCTGGCATACACAGGCAGTCTGGAGCGGTGATCAGGATCAGCTGATCGTCTATTATAAGACTTCGGCAGGTGGTACCTGGACAGCCATCGGCACCTATACGGCAAACATTACAGCATGGACACAGGAAACTATTAACCTTCCCGGGAGTTCAGCAGATTATTACATCGCTTTTGAAGGGAATGCAAAATACGGATACGGTGTATGTGTTGATGATGTTGTGGTTAACGGATCATCTACACCAAGTTTAACCGTTACACCGGCAAACCAGAATGTTACTCCGGTTGCCGGTTCAACAGCTTTTACAGTGACTTCTAACTCGGCATGGAGTGCAGTCAGCAGCCAGACATGGTGTACTGTAACCGCTTCAGGCACCGGTAACGGTACTATAACCGCAACATATACCCAAAACAACACTGCTGCACAACGAATTGCAAATATCACTGTCACGGTGACCGGACTAAGCCCGGTCGTGGTTACTGTAACCCAGGCAGCACCCACCCTTGCAGTTTCCCCGTCAAACCAGAATGTCACTGCACCGGCCGGGTCAACTTCTTTTAGTGTTACCTCCAATTCCGTCTGGGCCGTATCAAGCGACCAGCTTTGGTGCACCGTTACCGCATCAGGTACCGGCAATGGCAACATCAGCGCTGTTTATACGGAGAATACTTCAGTAACAGCTCGGACTGCCAATATTACAATTACCGTGAGCGGACTGACTCCTCAGGTTGTTACCGTATCTCAGGCCGGCACAGGCCCCTCCCTGAGTGTGACCCCTTCAAGCCAGAGTGTAACGGCATCCGCCGGCAGCACAGCCTTCACAGTAACATCAAATACTTCATGGAATGCAAACAGTGACCAGACCTGGTGTACCGTTACACCTTCCGGAAACGGAAACGGATCAATCACAGCATCATATACCCAAAACACAATCTCATCTTCAAGAACAGCTACCATCACCGTCTCTGCTTCAGGAGTTTCACCTGTTTCCGTTACGGTAGTGCAGGCCGGGGCAGTAGTCTCAGAATTTCTGCTGACCATCCAGAATGTGCTGCAAACTGCACCCAATGTTTTTGAGTTCGATGTTTTCCTGCTCGACAATGATGCATCCTCACCTTTTGAACTGGCATCCATCCAGGAAGGAATCAATTTTAACCTCGGAATGCTGAATGGTGGTGGTATAACTGCCGGAATGACAACCATTGTTGCAGGATCATCGCAATTGCCTTCAAACATGGCTCCCATAAGTGTCAGCACAACAGCTGCCGGACTTATCAGGGTAGCCGGACGTGCTGCCCCGGGTGCCGGGAATGGTTTCATCATTTCAACGGTTACACCCGGTACACGAATTGTCAGACTCAGGATGACCAATTCTGTTGCTTTTGCATCAAGTGCAACGGCCAATATGGCATTTACCCCCAGTACTGCCATCACCCCGTCCTACGCCACCCGGGTTGCCAAATATGAAGGCACAATAAATACCCAGCTACCCGTTATTCCAGGAGAAAATGCGATCGTACTGGAGAATCCACTGCTGAACGGACCACCTTCACTCAGCGTGTCACCGCCCAGCCAGACCGTTGGAGCCTCTTCAGGCACATTTTCATATGCTGTTATCTCAAACGCTGCCTGGTCTGCCATCAGCGACCAGCCCTGGTGCAGTGTAAATGCATCAGGATTCGGAAACGGAACGATCCCGGCCATCTATAGTGAAAATATTTCGGATGTAAGAATGGCAAATATAACCGTGTCTGTATCCGGATTGCCGGATGTAATTGTTTCGCTCACCCAGGAAGGCGTTTCGACAAAGGTTCTGAATGTTTTTGCCTTGCTTGAAGGTCTATACAACGGAAGTTCAACCATGCATCAGGCAAACGATGAATACGGTGCTCATTTTGGTGCCGGAATCGCAGATCTTATTTCCATTGAGCTTCATAATGCTTCATCTTACAGCGTTATTGAGCATTCAATTTCCGGTGTTGAACTGAGCACTTCAGGTAATGCACAGGTTAATATTCCTCCGGCTTTGACAGGGAATTATTATATAACTGTAAAAAACCGAAACTCCATCGAAACGACCTCTGCTAACCTGGTTTCATTTGCATCTCCTGTCGTTGATTATGCCTTTGACCAACCATCGAAAGCCTTCGGTGGAAACCTTCTTCAGATGATTGACGGGGCTTATGTTATTTACGCAGGCGACGTCAATCAGGATGGGTCAGTGGATACAGGCGACACAACCCCGATCGATAACGATCAGTTCAGTTTTGTTTCCGGCTATGTGGTTACCGACGTCAACGGCGATGGAACGGTGGATACAGGTGATACAACCATTGTCGACAATAACCAGTTCTTCTTTGTCGGTTCGGTGGTGCCATAAGCAAAAAAAAGAGGCTGTCTCATAAGTTAGTATAGGCTTCGTTCCGATAGCTATCGGAACCGCTCAGCCTGACATCTGATAATCAATCGATTGTCATATTGAGTTGCTTCCCCCCCCCGCCGAAGTAGGCAGCTTGCCCCGCCTTCTTCGGCGGGGGGACAAGCTGCCCACTTTGGCGGGAAAGTCGAAATATAGACAATTCCGGCTTAATAGACAAAATTCAGGCTGTAATTAACTTCAAGCCTTACAAAGATATAGCTTTGGTGAATTTGAAAGCTATGAACAAAAAAAATGCTTTTACTGCAATAGTCCAAGAACCAAGAAAAATGGTCACAAAAACGGG
>JAZDHI010000052.1:0-8420 GCA_043806115.1 Bacteroidota bacterium | reverse complement strand
TCTGCAATTCTGTTGCTCCGTTAACTTCAACCCGGCCTTCGGTGATGCACTGGTTGGCCTCTCCGCCGGTTTCAACCAGGTTCAGAAGTTTGAGTAACTGGTTCAGTTGGATAAATTCGTGGGGGGCTTCGAGGGTGAATTGCGTCATTTGGTTTATTTCTTCCTGGCCATCTCCACCCAGCTCTTCACCAACTCAACCTCTTTTCGTATAATCCAGGTTTCCGGCGCCGTCTGCCAGTTCTCCAATGTTCCCAAAACTTCCGGCGGCAATTGCGACAGCTCATTCTGACTGAAGTAAAGATAAAGTGCCATTACCCTCAGCCAGTCCAATCGCTCATAGTTGTCAGCGGGAGTGGTGGTTTTGGCCAGGTAGTTCCCGAAGGATTGCAACAGCATGTCTTTTTGTGGTAAAGGTGGCACCAGCATGTTGAGCTTGCGCAGGGCCACAAAACGCGGCAGTTGCGGAACTGCGGTGCGGTGGTTGAAATAGTCATCGGGGATGTCAATCAGGATGGCTTCTTCCTGAAAGTTAACCCAAAGGTACAATGAATCAATGGGTTGTTGGGCACGGGAAATGCCGCACAGCGAGATAAGGAACAGAAGTATGATCGTTTTTTTCATTTTTTAGACAGGATTTACAGGATTAACAGGATTTTTTCTCAGTTATTATTATTTCGCCTTGTTTACCGGATGGTCTCGACTTCGCTCGACCACCGGGTTTATGGTAGTTGCTTTTTTTTCGAAGACGTTCTGCTCCTATCGACCAACGGTTTTTAAGTTGTTAGTTTCATTTTCCGTTGGTGGTCGAGCGGAGCCGAGACCACCAAAAAAACAGCGGAATCATCGGTAGTCGAGCGGAGTCGTTGGTGGTAGAGCGGTTCCGATGCCTATCGGAACGAAACCACCGCTCCTGTCATTCCACCACAAACCTCGCCTTACCCATCTGCCTACTGCCCGAATAAACCACCGCCATATACAGCCCGGGCCGCCAGCCGGAAATACTGAGCCCGGTTTCATTTACACCGGAGTTAACTGGCATTTCGGCCAGTTGCCGGCCGTGCATATCGTAGCAAACAACCCGTATGTTCCTGTGGTACTCCGTATTTTCAAGCAAAAAGCGAACATACTCCTTTGCCGGGTTGGGCGCCGGGGTAATGGGGATCAGGCTGATGCGGGCCTCATATTCTTTACGGGTAGGTATATCCTCCACATTTACAATGACCTCGCAATCGCTCAGATCGATGGTTTTAGATTCTATTGGATCGGGGCAGAGGTAATCATACACCCTGGGTGCTATGTAAATACTGTCGTACTCAAGGCTGGTGTTGAATTTCATCAGGATGATGTCCTGATCCAACCCGCTGCCTACCACTGCACCTGCTAAGATTTTGTCGTCATCCGTAACAATAATCCGGGATTCAGCATGGGCTGATGGGTGCATAAACGAATTGTGCCAGCCTCCCAGCGAATCCAATTCATGCAGGCCAAACCAGCCTGGAAAATAATTCGTGCTGTCGGCATACAAAATATTGGTAAACAACCTGTCATCTGAAGTAAAAGAGGGATTCACCATAAACCCTTCTGCCCATTTATTATAAATCATTGGAACATTAACGAGTGAATCTGTGAGTAGATTTCCATTTATATCATACTTAAGCAGCCTTGGCAGTGAATTTGGCCAGATGGTTTGATCTACGGCTCCAACATATAAACTGCCACTTTCATGCTGGGTTGCCCAACCGGCTAAGGAATAGGCTAAAGTGTCGGTTGCTTTGTACACACTTACCCATTCCTCCTGGCGGCTGCTGTCGGCAAGGATGGCCATGGCTTTTAACCTGCATCGGTTATTCACCCCACCAGTACCTACTGAATCATCGCACCAATAGCACAAGCCGCTGATAAAAAAGTCCTCGTCCGGGGTTACAACCAGATCGTAAGGGTCGTTGTAGCTAAGGTAGGGGTGGTTGGCTGTTGTGGCGTAAGGTTCAATCCAAAGCAACTCGCCGTTTTCATCTAACCTGAACAAATGAATTCTTGGATTATTAAATGTGTAATCATAACCCATTGTTAACATGATATAGCCACCATCCTCCAATTGCTTGATTTCAACCCCCCAATCCGGGTTCTCTTGGGTGTCAAATATTCTACACCAATCCAGATTACCGCATTGGTCAAGTTTTATCACACCTATATTCCCAAGATAGTCTGGACCTTGTACATTACATATAATGTTGCCACCATCAAGAGTCTGGTTTATTGATAAAGGAAGATTTATTTGATCAAAACCATTATTTATACCCATTGTTATATCATAGAGCATATTGCCGTTTATATCGACTTTTATCAACCACCCTCTGGTATCCGGGAAATAATCGTATGCTCCCAGTAAAATAAAACCGCCATCGTAAGTTTCAGATAAATTCTCGAATACATCAATTCTGCCTGAAACACCAAACATTCTATCCCAAGGTTGGCCAATTATATGGCTATGGCAAAATATAATGTAAAACTGTATTAAAAATAAGGTTCTCATATTTTCAAATTTAAGAAAGCAAGCAGGGTTGACATTTTTGCTTCCCTGCTTGCTTGTATTGAGAAATGTTACTTAGAAATCACAAATCTTGCGCTGGCAATATTTGTGCTGGCTGAAATAAGACTTATATAATAATTGCCGGGTGTCAGATCAAAGGTGTCAAGTACAACCTGATCAGTTTTACGACCAAGATTACCTCTTTTTACAGTCCTACCGCTTTGGTCAGCAACCTCATAAGAGCCTGAGGGATAATTATCGCCAAGGTTGTATTCAATGGTAACATAATCCTTACCGGGATTAGGGAATACTCTGATCATTTGAGTCTGATTCCGGACTGAACCGGGTTTCGGTTTACTTATATCAGCACTCTTGGTGAGATCAGGAACTAAGTAAGGTTCGTTATACTCCAGCAGGTTATTGGCAATCAGGATGCTTCTGGCAGCAGCCGAAACATTTGATGAGGAACTCTCAACAAAATTGCTCAGAGTCTCTAAATTTATACTATCCAGAACCGGAGCCTCAGATAACCATTGCATCAACATGTGTTGTTCAGTAAGTTCAGCGAGTTCCTGTTCATTTAATGTAATCCCGGTGGGAATAGTTTCCATTCTGTTTAATGCTGAAATTGTATCACCAGCCTCAAAAAGAATCCACGCCTGTTGCATTAATGAACGTGCACTACCGTCAGCATTTAGTAAGGCAATCAGGGTATCGGAAGGAACCGGAATGGTGTCCGTTAAAGAAGCCGAGAGTAAGCGGTTAAACCCGTAATTGTAAAAATGCATTTCCATATCACGTTTCGCTTCCATCAGTTCTTTGGCCGAAAGTACAAAAACACCTTCCAGAATTTCGTCTTTCATATAATCAGGCATCGGTTCAAGGCGCATATCAAGTTCCTGCATCAGGGTTTCCGATTTGGCGCTGTGGGGATTGGCTACCATCACATCGCGGATCATGGCGTTGTTGAGTAATTCTTCGCGGTTAATGGATGATTTAAGCACGGTGTCGGAAACAAAAGGAGAATACTGTAATAATGAGTTTCTAACCAAAAGGGCTTCTGATGGTGAAGCCAGGTTAACTTCAAGGACTTTATCGACAGTTTCGCCTTCGTCAATTAGCGTAATTAATGTTCCTGAAGTATTTAAAGATTCCGTTTTATACGATGCGATCTCTCCGTCTATGGTTGAGGTTCTGCCTCCACCAGTTGAATTTGGAGGGCAACAGTTAATTGTATAAATCCATTGAGTTGGCTGCCTGGTAACTGTATTTTCTGTAATAAAACTAGGTCGAACTCTCTGTTCACTAATTGGATTATGATGGAAATAATCTACAAATTCTCCACTGTTATGGATACTATAATACCCGGTTGAAGGGGCAAGATTGGAGAAAAGGTTTCCGGCAGGAGTATCGCAGGTAGTGCCATTTGACCCCTGGCTACCGGCAATGCCCATAAGAAGGGCTTCTGGTTCTGTCTTCAACACTGCAATGTCCATTTTCACATTGTTAAACTCGTTGCATTTAAGCCTAAGCCCCGCGCTTCCGTCTTTGTTGCGGTTTTTATCATGTGCGGTTATGCCATACGTATTGTCGTAGAACTTGTTTTTGTAAATGGTGTTGTTGGCTTCACCGCTATTGTTGATGTATATACCATAGGTGGTAAAATACTCAGCAACTTCGGTTGTTCTCAGTTCGTTTTCTTCAATGATATATCCAGAACACTTGTCAAGGTATATTCCAGACGCGACTTCCGGTTTGATTGGAGATGGATTTTTCCCTTTCATAAAAACCTTGTTGTTTTTAACACTCATAAGGTCAACGGCACTGGCATAAATGCCACTTTCATTGTTTTTGAATTCTGTATTTCTAATTGAAAAAGTTCTCCCTCCCTTCTTTCCAATAGCATAAATACCATAGTGCAGATCAATAAATAAAGACTTTTTCGAGGGGAAAGGGGGTAAATCTAACTGATCAACCATAAAAAATGAATTGTTGCTGAATATGCCTTTACTCCGGTCAAGTAAAATGGAATTGTGTTCATTTGTAAATGTGCAGCCTGTAAAAGTTATACCGTTTACTTCATTCATCCGAACAAAATATTTGAAGGTTGCATCAGGGAACAGTTCATCATTTATCACAAAAGTACACGATTTGAATTTGCTGGCTGAACTTGGGGTATATCTTTGGAAAACCACAGATATAGAATTGTTTTTAAACCAGGCTTTATCAACAATGACAATACCACCGCCTGTTAAATTTGAAGTGCCGACACTTCCACCTTCTTCATTGGATGCGCTTTTACAGTGTATCCCGATCTGTGCATTTTCTATGGTACCGTAGTTTTTAATTTCTACCATTCCCTGGTAATTCAGGGTTTGAGGCCCGGTTGGTGAACCAAATATAATAATGCCTCCCCATTGTTCTCCTTTGCAGGCATTGGTTATTTTACCACCGTCAAGGATAAGAAGCCCTCCTTTTTGAATATAAATGTGTTTGGCAGGGGGCATCTCAACCGTGCCGGTTATAGTGAGAACAACACCCTGCTTAACAATTACATCATTGGATAACAATTTATTATCCCAGGTCTGATTGTACTCAACATAGATCGGGTTAATCTCATTAGGATCAAAACATAGGTTGGCTTTGTATATTCCTCTTCCAAATGTGGCAGCAACCAACTCCTTGGTTGTATAGTTTATTTCAAGGTCCGAAACACTGATTAATGGTAAATCAGTGCCGAAAGGCACCCATTTATTAATCAAGTCATTACGGTAATATACTCCCAGGTCTGTTCCAACAATGAGTTCATTCAGGTTATTTTCCCGTTTGTAATACTTGATGCAATTAACCGGTACATTGGGCAATCCATCTGAAATATTTGTCCATACACCATCATTGCAACGGAATACCCTTTTACCTGCTACATTCCTGTCCAATGCAATATAAATCAGGTTTGGATTGGTCGGATGAACTGCTATATCAAATACACCAACATTGTGTAGTGAAAACTCAGCGCTGGTTGGAGTAATATCAGTCCAATTGTAATTTACACCTCCATTGGTTGTTTTAAACAATCGTCTGCGGTCACATTCAGCCATATCACAGTTCCAATGCGGATTTTCACGCGCTGCATATATGATGTTGCTATTGGAGGGCGCATGCCTGATGGTTTTTAGCTTATGACTATATTCGGAAAATTCACCCGATTGGAAGTTTGATAGCTTTTAAATATTGGTGAAATCATCTGATGTAAAATAGACTTCAGTTCCTCCAAAATAGAAAGTTAGAGAATTATTTCCCTTTTCAAGAGGTGCATCATTTCTTCTGGCAGCATCAGGTAAAAATACATCTTTAACAACGGTTGAACCACTATTCGATAACTTGACTACAATTACATCCTGGTCATTTAAGGACCTCATGAAGGGAATTCTATAGATAATGTAATCGTTTGCAGTTTTGTTAACAATGGCTTCACCAGCATCACCTCCCTGAGCTATATCCCATAACCCACTACTAAAACGCTCATAATTACCATCCTGTGTTCCGCCGAAAATAAAATCTGTATTGTTTGATGGAATTCCAATACCGTAGAATTGAGTAATGTTCAATCCATTTTTACTGATATCACTCCACGAAACAGATGGTGTGCCTGATTCTGTCCCCTTTGTGATTCCCCCGTCATTTCCCTGAAAGATAAAACCTTGTCCTAATGCATCTCTATAGGTTTTCATATCTCTGATATCAATATGATAGTTTTTGGGAATGTCAAACATTTCAACAACATTATTCTGTAAAAGGCTGTATCCATATATATAAAAACCGCCTATATAGAAGGTGTTTTCACTTGTTTTCGACCATTCAATTTCCATTTTATAGGTATCTCCATCAAGGAGAACTCCTCCGGTAATTGAAGTAAAACTCCTGCCACCATCATTGGAAAGGTATAGCTCCCTGGTTCCTGGCACATTATTCGGATTATTAATCAGAACTTTGAGCATTAATAAAAGAATTTTATCTGGATTTGAGGGATTAATAGCAGTCGCAGCTCTTTCAAGGCGTTCATTTTCCCCCAGGAAGTTATTGGTTAGGTCGGTACATGTATCCCATGAATCAGTAGTTTTTAATATTTTTCTTCCACTTGCAAACATGATTTCTGGATTGGAAGGATGCATTTCAAGTTTCATCAGAATTGAAGTTATGTCACCTTGTGGCAATGTTACTTTTGATTCCCAATCAACACCTCCGTTATTAGTCCGCATTATCTTTGCACCTCTGTTAACATCAAAATTTACAAGTGCGAAAAGGTTCCCCGGAGTTTGAGGGTTTTGGGCAGTTTCTGAAACGACAAAGTTTATATCTTCTAATCCGGTCTCATTTTGAAAAGAACTGCTATTTAAACCAGTTTCATGCCATGTCAGGCCATTATTGGTGCTTTTTAAAACCCCAACTCCATATTTTCTGCCCCATGTATCAAATCCGGTTCCTATATAAATAGTATTAGGCTCTGAAACATTTTTTTCGATAGATTCTACACCGGTAACCATGTACCGATCTGTTAAACAATCCCAGTGCCCACCACCATCATAGGAAACGAAAAGGCCTCCACTGTTGCTGCCAGCATAAATAGTTGTAAAGTTAGTTTCATCGACCCAGATAGAGGTAATTAATCCTAACCATGCTTTAGTGGCATGTGTGTTTACAGAAGGGCCCAAAGGTAGCCATTCAGTAAAAATCCTGTCGTTACCATCTGACTCTAATATTTGATTTCTGGCAACATTATAAGCAGTATTATAAGTTGATAATGTGCCGTTTTCATCAACCCGTGATTCCATAAAGGTCATCCAGCGGTTGAAATTTTTAAATCCACAGGCTTTGTTGTGTATGCGGCTGGTATCTTCGCTGAAATATGTTTCGGTAGCAGCTTTTATCTGATAATAATTGCCGAGATGCCCGAATTGAGACATCCAGTGTTGCGCGTTTGAAAAAATTGGGGTTAAACACAGCAGAAGCAGTAAAATGAGGTACATTGTTTTATGAACATTCTTGCGATATTATAAATCTGAGGTTTTCATAAATAGTTTATTTGAATTTTACCTTAATCATGAATTGTTAGTTAAATCGGAAGCCTTTTCTGAAATATGGTAGTAATAATTACAAATAAAATTGACTGAAATATTCGTTGTGTTCCATAATAATTATATCTCACAAAAAGGATCCGTATTGGCTTTAAAAACTAAGGGGGGAATCGCTGCAAATACCCTGAAACCGGCAGAAAATAATGTTTGGTTGATCCTGGAAAAGAAAATAAGCGGGGCTGGTAATCTTTGTAATATATAATAAGCTGATATACAGTGCAATATCCCCCCCCCTGCATTCATAAAGGGTCTACAGACCTGGTTAATAGCAGGGTTATTGGAAAACATGATGTTAAAAGATTATACGCAGTACCTTTTGTTTTGGCTAATGTATAATTATTTATGTATCATCTGCACGGATAAAATAAAAAGATATCAAATGGTGTTAAAAAATAGAATACCTAGATATATAAATATCAAACACAGCTCAGTTACCGGCATTGTAATATCAGGTGTGATTATATATGTGCTATTACGCAATACTATACTTTTATTGATATTTAGGAATATATAACTTGCAATGCCCCTGCACCCCTGATCAACATTCAAAATAATGATAATCAGCGAAGAATTACAAAAAAGCTATGACCGGTCACATCTGCCCCTCGGTAGTAATCAGAATGGTTTGCCCGTTAAATTCAATATGATCACCCACCCTGAGTTTTTTGCGCTTCTGCAATTCTGTTGCTCCGTTAACTTCAACCCGGCCTTCGGTGATGCACTGGTTGGCCTCTCCGCCGGTTTCAACCAGGTTC
>JAZDHI010000051.1:0-8679 GCA_043806115.1 Bacteroidota bacterium | reverse complement strand
CGGTGTCCACCTCTTCCCATTCCGAACAGAGAAGTTAAGCCCGCCAGCGCCAATGGTACTGCCAAACCCGGTGGGAGAGTAGGTCGTCGCCAAACTTATAACACACAGGCTATCCGAAAGGGTAGCCTTTTGTGGTTTTGGCAAGTTGTGGGTATGTTAAAAAGCAACAGAGAAGTTAATCCCGTTGTCCCGTCAAACTGGCAATTTCACAAGTCAACCTCACAATCCAGGGTTTGACGGGATGACAGGATACTGCCAAACCCGGTGGGAGTCTTGTCAGCTTTTCGCTGAAGAGCGCGATAAGCCGACTAGATAAAATTCGGTCGTCGCCAAACTTATAACACACAGGCTATCCGAAAGGGTAGCCTTTTGTGGTTTTGGGGAGTTGTGGGTATGTTGAAAAGCAACAGAGAAGTTAATCCCGTCGTCCCGTCAAACTGGCAATTTCACAAGTCAACCTCACACTCCAGGGTTTGACGGGATGACGGGATACTGCCAAACCCGGTGGGAGTCTTGTCAGCTTTTCGCTGAAGAGCGCGATAAGCCAACGAGATAAAATCTCCCGCCATCTGCGGGACCAGACTTATAATACTAAACAGTGCGTGCAAATTGAAATATACGACTGGAAGCACTCGTCGGGGGACGAGCGCCAACAGGGGGAGTACGCGCTGCAAGCGGGGGGAATGCAATCAACCCATTGAACAACGAAGTCATTGAACCTTAGAACAGGCCGAACGCCGAACTTTGAACATCGAACGCCGAACGAACGACTGGAAGCAATCATCGGGGGATGAACGCCAGGAAGGCACGTTGACCAGCGTTTGTAAAATGAAAACAAACGATTGGTTGCACGTGGCGTGGGACACAAGCCAATGCGGGAAAGTTCATTCAGGTTGACTTTTTCACTGTTAATGCTTAACTTTGGATTATTATTTACCAACGAAACCCCAAAAAATGTCAAGTCTTCCTTTTCCTCAATTTCTCAAACGCTATGGTATCACCCTGCTGTTTGCCAGCGATCCGGGCGTTGTGCCCGGTGCTATTATTGAAAAACGTAACCGGGGCTATTTCTGTGCCGGAACCCTGGCGCAGGTCTTCAAAGATCCGCCACCGGCCTGGGACACTGCCCTGCAACCAGCTAACCTTGTTTATGGAACGGTCGAAAGAAGTCTCAGCCTTGCAGGAAAAGCCAGCCTCGACGAAATGGGCATCAGCATCGGCGGCGGTCTTACCAAAGCACGTTCGGTCAATTTCTTTATTTCGGGCGTAAAATGCCGCGTTTTTCTTAACCAGTCCAAGATTACATTGATCCCCAGATTACAGCAATTGCGCAAATCTGATAAAGATCTCTGGAAACTTCTTAACAATAACCAGATTGCTGATTATACCTATTATGCTACCGAAGTTACCGCTGACTTTGACGTGGATGGCGGCATTGACCTGAAAGCTGAGATTGCCAGCCAGGTTAAGGTTACCGGAAATGCCAACATCGACTGGAAATCGAAATCGAAATTCGTAATCTCCAACAACGATGCCATTCCATTCGGATTTTCGGGATGGATGGTATAGTCAGTTAACAGATAACAGATAACAGATAACAGTTAACAGTTAACAGATAACAAGTTGGCAACAGGTATAAACCTGGGGTAGAATGTTTGAAGATATCTGTTTGATGCTGGTCGCAGGATGTCAGGCGGTGGATGATAAGGAATGGTTATTCGCATATGCACTTCAAGCGCGCGCCTGCGAAAGGGCATGCGTAGAGGGGTGCGCCAGCGGATTAACCACGAACGTCCAACGTCCAACGCCGGACCTCCTGCACTGAACGCCTGGAAACCTACGTTTTTCAACCAACACAATACTTTCGGCAACCCTGGCGTTTATGCAAAAGGAAACTGACCGGAAGCCGGAATATTTACCAAATTGCGTAAAACAGCACGTTTCTTTTTTTACATTTGTACCCCGCTGGGTTTTTGCCTCTGCCAACTCATCTGACTACAAAACCGGAATTCACATTCCACCCTCGTAAACTGCTTTAAACCTGCCGGTTAACGACATTAATTATGTTTAATGCTGATTTTGTGAAAAACAGGATTTTATACCTTAAGGGACTGCCATACCCCATCCGATTGCTGGCCGTTATCGCCGCTTTTTTCCTTATTTCAGAGTACAGCTTTGGCCAGCAAATGGTGGTAAGCAGTTATTTCAATGCCGGCGATCCCAGGGATGAATGGAGCGAATTACTTGTCGTGCAGGATAATCTGGATATCCGAAATTGGTCATACGGTGATAATAATGCAAGTCAGACTAGCTGGCAAACCAGAATTAATTTTAACAACATTGATTTTTGGCAATACTTAAGAGCCGGCACAATCATTATTATCTGGCACAGACCAGTAAATTCTTTGGGTATAGATCATCCTGAAGACCTTGATCCCAGCGATGGTTTTATCCAACTTAGGGCGAACAATGCCGCTTATTTTAATGGTGGCGACTTTGGTACATCACCAACTTGGGGTGGGAATTCACTTAATGTTGCGAATACTGGTGATTTGCTGCAAATCAGGGATCCTGCAAACATACATGTGCATGTGTTGGGACATTTATCGACCGCTCCTGCGAGTGCGGCTTTTACTGGTCTGCCTCTACCAAAACTAAATCTACCGTCAGTAACACTTACAGCGAATGAAGTTGTTATGGCCTGCCCCCAATCAACAGTTGCTCCTACAATAACCCAATATGGTACACTTCCCCCGCAAAACGGTGCATTCTATGCAACCAACAGCACTGTTGACCTAACTTTTGGGTTGCCCAATATAAGGCCATCAAATATGATTTCAAACAGTCTTTTCTGGCGATCCCTGCGTCAACCCTCCTGGCCGGCCCCGAATCCCGGTTTTACCGTGAACGGGACCAATCATCCGGTACTGACCTGGGACCCGATCCCGGATCCGGTTACCACCGATGGTACTACCGGCTACCTGATCCTCCGGAATACGGTGGATGACTTTTCCGTTCCTCCCGCCGACGGAACCTTCTATGCCCTCGGCGACCTGCTTGGTACCGCCACTGTGGTCAATCCCAGCCTGGCCTGGTCATACACCGACACCTGGACCGACAACAGCATTACCGTGCCCTGCAACACAGGGCTATATTACAGGGTATACCCATTCAGGTATGCAACCGATAACATCAACGGCAACAACTACAATGCTGCCCGCGGCCGCGCTTATAACGAAACTGAGTACGCTGCCATTCATGTCACCATTCCTACGCCGGCTGATCTTACCTCGTTAACTGCCGATCAAAATACCTATTGTGCTGACAATATTCCGGCTTCCGTTACCCTGACGGCCACCGGTGGTGATGGCGTTGAACTGCGCTGGTATGCCGGCGCTGGTTGCAGCGGAACACACATCAGCACCGGTGCCAGCCTTGTTCTGAGCCCGGCCCCGAACACCACCACCACCTATTCGGTACATTGGTGGACCCCAGCCTGTGGAACTTCAATCTGCGAAGAGATTACCATTACGGTTAACCCGGTCAACAACCATTCGGTGACCATAGCAGCTGCACCCGGAAGTACGGTTTGTGAAGGTGAACAGGTCACTGTTACAGCAACGCCTGTCAGCAGTGCAAGCCCATCCTATCAGTGGCTGCTCGACGGAAATCCGGTTGGTGCCGATCAGGATACCTATACTTTTATCCCGGTGAACGGTAATCAGGTAAATGTTGAATTGACATCCACCGAGGTCTGCTCTGCCAACCCTGCAACGGCTGTACCCATTACCTTTACCGTGAACCCAATGCTGGTTCCTGCAATTGTAATTGATCCGGTGGCACCTTCTGTTTGTACAGGAACCAGTGTAACCTTTACGGCTACACCCGACAACGAAGGGTCAACTCCCCTGATTAACTGGTATGTTAACGGAGGTTTACAGGCAACCACAGGACTTACTTTTACCTACACACCTGCAAACAACGACCAGGTGTATGCCATGCTTACCAGCAGTGAGGCCTGTGTTTCTTTGGCAACGGTGAACTCAAACACAGCCACAGTTACAGTTACGGCTTCCTATACCCTTGCCGTAACCATTGCCGCCGACGACAACGATGTGTGTGAAAATACTACAGTTAATTTTACGGCTACTGTGGTTTCAGGAGGATCCGGCGTAACCTATGAATGGTTTGTCAACGGTGGTTTGCAGACGGGTTTCAATACAAGCACTTTTTCCTACATTCCTGCTGACGGTGACCAGGTGAATGCCCTGATGTATGACAATGCCGTCTGTGCCATCGGCAGTCCGGCAGGATCCAATACGGAAACCATCAATGTATCAGCCAATGTGGCGGTTGATGTATCCCTGGCTGCCGATAACCTCAATCCCTGTGAGGGAACTGATGTTGTATTTACTGCAACTCCCCAGTTTCCGGGTACAACACCTGTGTATGCCTGGTACCTGAATGGCGGGCTTCAGACCAGTGGCGTAAACCCGCAGTTTACCCTGTCATCACCATCAAATGGTGATGAAGTGTATGTTATTCTTACCAGCAGCGAGCCCTGTACATCGGTAAACGGGGTTCAATCGGCAACCCTCACAGTAACCGTTACACCCCTGGTTACCCCGACTGTTGAACTGACACCGGACCAGACCAGCATTTGTGCCGGGAGTACGGTAACCTTTACCGCTGAGCCGACCGGTGAAGGGACAAACCCATCCTATGTATTTCATGTGAACGGGGCAGCACAGGCACCCCAGGGAAGCCCTGTGTTTGTCTGGAGCCCGAACAACGGTGATTCCTTCTATGTTACCCTGACCAGCAATGCACTTTGTGCCTCGGTTACATCGGTTGACTCAGAGACTGAAACCATTACGGTGAGTACCAACCTTCCGGTGGATATTGTGCTGGTAGATCCGGGTCAGATATGCTCCGGTAATCCTGCGGTTTTTACAGCAAACCCGGTCAACCAGGGGGCAACTCCGGTTTATGAGTGGTTTATCAACGGATCTCTTACAGCAACCACCAGTGTACCGACATACAGCCATCCAACTCCTGCTGACGGCGATCAGGTTTTTGTCAGGCTGACCAACAATGAATCCTGTGCCACCGGGAGTCCGGATGATTCACAAACCATCACTCTTGTGCTGGTTACATCTGTTGTACCTTCTCTCACCATAGCACCGGATGCTGCTACTATTTGTTCAGGATCTCCGGTTGAATTTACTGCCGATCCGGTTAACGGCGGAGGTTTGCCGGTATATCAGTGGTTTGTGGATGGCATAGAGCAGACCGGAATCACAGGTAGTACACTGACGATAACACCTGCGGCAGACATCAGCGTTTATGCCGTGATGCAAAGCAATGCGCAGTGTGCTGTTCCTGCTTCAGCGCAATCGCTTGATGTAGTGGTAACTGTAACGGCATCCTATGATGTGAGCGTAACAGCCCTCTATAGCGGCGGAGCCATCTGCAGCGGCGATCAGGTGCGGATCAGTGCCATAGCGGTTAATGAAGGGCCTGCACCGGCTTATCAGTGGTATCTCAACGGATCAGCTGTTGCCGGTGAAACAAATCCCGATTATTATTTTATCCCTGCGGACGCTGATGAGGTTTATGTTGAACTCACAAACAACGAGACCTGCGCCAACCAGCATGTGGTTACATCGGTGCCGGTTCAGCTCCCTGTTAACCAGCCCTTTGTGGTGAGCCTGGCTATTGCTCCAGACCTTGCTTCGGTCTGTAACGGCGAACAGGTTACGTACACAGCCACACCTGATAACGGCGGTACATTACCGTCATATCAATGGTTTGTAAACAGCATTTTACAGCCGGAAACATCGGGGACTTTCACCTATGTTCCGCAGGCCGATGATCAGGTATATGCCATAGTTACCAGCAGTGAAACCTGTGTCACCGGTGCTTCAGCAACATCAGCGGAGGAAACGGTTGCTGTGGTGACCGGTCCGGCAGCAGCTGTTACACTCAGCTCCAATGCCGCAGAAGTTTGCCAGGGCGAGCCGGTTACCTTTACTGCAGCCCCCGACAACGAAGGACTTACACCTGTTTACCGCTGGCTGGTAAATGGTGTGGCGGATCCTGCCGCCATCGGTATTGAGTATAGTTATGTACCGGCCAATGGTGATCAGGTGACCATCGAAATGACCTCCTCGGAGAATTGTGCCACCAACAATCCTGCCTTCAGTGTTGAAACGGTAGCACTTTCACCCTGTGGTTTCGTTTTGCAGGTACCCAATGCCTTCACACCCGACAATGATCTTCTCAACGATGTTTTCAGGCCGGTATTGGGTGAAATCCTTCCGTCAAAATACCTGCTCCAGGTGTTCAACAGGTGGGGTGAAATCGTATTCGAGACCAACAATCCCGATGAAGCCTGGGATGGAACCTTTCTGGGAAACCCTGCCTCAAGAGGGACCTATATTTACAAACTGGAGTTTGAGGTTCCCGAATACATCACCAACAGTATTGAAAGCCCGATGCGGGGATTTGTAATGCTGCTCCGGTAGGAAGGACATTCGGGTTTGGCATTGGGCGCTGGACGTTAAACATTTTGTGTTGGAAGTTAGGTTTCGGGTAGAGCGCACTTCCTGTGACAACATTCATCACTTCCGGGAAAAATTTACAGATTATCATTTTTTTCTGTCCCGGCTCCGTACCGGGTCATGGTGGTCCTGGCTGTGATCCGGGTCATGGTTAAGTTAGTGCGCATCTTTCCCGCCAAAGGCGGGCAGGCCTTCTGATGTGCGCCCCCTGGCTGTCGCGGAATTGCAGTGCGTACGCCCGGAACTACCCGGTGAACGACGAGCTCCGAACCCCTAACGCCGAACACCCGACAAATGCCGGATGCACGCGTCGGAGCCTGTCCCGCCCTTTTTAGCGGGAAGACGCGCGCCAACGTTTGGAATACCAACGGTGGTCGAGCGTAGTCGAGACCATCCGGGACCTGAGCTGGAAATACCCCGACTTGTGCTCGTTTTAGCATTTACGTAAGGATCAGAGTAAACCAATTGAACCCCTAACGCCGAACACCCGACAAATGCCGGATGCACGAGTCGGAGCCTGTCCCGCCCTTTTTGGCGGGAAGAAGCCCGCCAGCGCCTGTAGTCCGGACAGGGGATTTGCACCACCTTACTTTATGTTGATATCAGCCATTACCATGCGGGGGTGTTCACCATTACCATGCGGGGGTGTTCACCCTTACTATGCGGGGATGTCTCTCCTTATAATGCGGGGATGTCCCGCATTACTATGCGGGGATGTCTCTCCTTATAATGCGGGGGTGTCCCTTTTTTTATTTGGGATACCCCTTAACCGGATACCAATTCTTTCGGTTCCGGATCCGCAACAGGGCATGGTGGTCCAGTCCCGATAGGCCATTGGGACCGCTCAACCGCCATCGCCTGATATTTTGGAGGAGGGCGGATTTGAAGAAAATTATATACCAGAAGGAATTTTAGCAAGAATACCATCGGTGGTCGAGACGAGACCATCCGGACCATTGAGGTTAAAACTATGCCGGGAATGTTAGAGGCTGTTTAAAAATTAAAAAATAAGGAATCATTGTACTGATTAACAATTGAATGTGAATAAAAAGAAAAAAGGCCTTCGTAAACCGATTGAAAGTTTTCATCAGTTTGTAATGTACCAAAAAACAAACAGTTATGAAAACCTATCCAACCGATTTGACCGAAAGCCAGTGGCAAGTTATTGAAAATATTGTTGATCCTAACAAACGGAGGAGAAAATACTCTCTTCATAAAATAATGAATGCGTTGCTTTACATTGCTAAAAGCGGAACACAATGGAGAATGCTCCCCAAAGACTTTGCTCCGTGGGAATCTGTTTATTACTACTTCCGTAAATGGAAAAGAGATGGACTCATAGAAGAAACACATGATGTTCTGGTAGAAAGAATCAGGACTATGATCGGGAAAAGGCCTGCTCCATCTGTTGGCATTATGGACAGTCAAAGCGTGAAGGCTTGCAACGTTTGTGAAGGTGACATTGGATTTGACGGAGGCAAAAAGATCAAAGGAAGAAAACGTCACATCGTTGTGGATACTCTGGGACTGGTCATGATTATCGTAATTCATGCTGCCAATATTCATGATAGTGTTGGAGCAAGAGTAGTAATGCAATTGTTGAAGGAAAAATATCTCAATGGGATAGTGAAAATATTTGCCGATGGTGGTTACATGGGTGAGTTGATTGAATGGGTAAGAATTCAATTTCAATGGACATTGGAAATTGTGAAACGAACTGAAGAACATACCTTTAAAGTCTTGCCCAAGAGATGGATTGTTGAACGAACTTTTGCCTGGATATCTTTTCATCGAAGATTGTCCAAAGATTATGAAAGATTGCCCGAATCTGGTATGGCATTTATCCAACTTTCCATGATTCGGTTAATGGTTAATCGAATTTCTAAATGAATTTTAAACAGTCTCTTAATCGTAATTCATCACTCGTTAATTAGTTGAAATGCGGCCGGCAAATTCCTTATTTCAGGCTTTTTAATTATTTTTGTAAAAAAACTTTCCTCTTATGTTCAGCAAAAGCCTGTTATTATCGTTCTTTCTTTTTTCATTTTTCATATTGAAATCCCAGGTGCACACCAGTTACCTGTGGCACCTGGAGCAACCCGGTTACTGGCCGGAG
>JAZDHI010000050.1:0-4911 GCA_043806115.1 Bacteroidota bacterium | reverse complement strand
CGGTGTCCACCTCTTCCCATTCCGAACAGAGAAGTTAAGCCCGCCAGCGCCAATGGTACTGCCAAACCCGGTGGGAGAGTAGGTCGTCGCCAAACTTATAACACACAGGCTATCCGAAAGGGTAGCCTTTTGTGGTTTTGGGGAGTTAAGTTTACCCGCCTGGGGCAGGCTTCAAGCTCAAAGTTTACCCAGTGTAACGAAGTGAAGGCGGGCACAAAACCCAGCATCGCCCTCCCTGGACACGCGCTTGTAGTGCGTGCTCAGGCTGAGTTTTGAAATTTGTAACAACAACCTGTATAATCTTTGAAAATTTTTATGCAGGAGCACGCACTGATAACGCGCTCAAACGATGGTTTTTCACCTGCCGGGTGGCAGAACCATTTGGGACTTACCCTCCTGCTGTGACGATGATCCACACGGCAACCAAAGAGTTAATTACTGCCGGAATTTTGTCTGTTAAACCTTTTCCACCATTATTGTCCATACCATTCCGGTTTCTGACCCCTCCCTCCTGCCTTTTGTCCAATCCATTTCACTACCTTTAGCCCGAATTATAAGGGTTTAAAGTATGACAATTTCAAACAAAAAAAATAGTCTCAAGAAAACCTTTCGTGACGCATTCCGTGGTATATACCTGACATTTCTGACCGAAAGAAACTCCCGGATACATCTTTCAATTGCCATTCTCGTAACAGTTAGCGGCTTTTTCTTTAAAATAGGATTAACCAAATGGATGATCCTGTTACTCCTTTTTGCAATGGTTATCTCTGCTGAAATGATTAATACAGCCATTGAAAAGCTCGCAGATATCTCTGAACCAAATACAAATGAAAAGGTAAGGGAAGTTAAAGATATCGCCGCAGGTGCTGTATTATGGACTTCGATAGTGTCAGTTATCATCGGAATCATTATTTTTGTGCCTGAAATTCTAGAATTTATATATACTAACCCAAATTATTGATGGATAAAAATATGATGCTGATTGCTGATAGTGGTTCAACAAAAACAGACTGGTGTCTGATTGATGACAATGGTGATAGAAAAACAGTTCAAACTATTGGTATCAATCCTTATCACATGAATTCGGCTGCTATCAGAGAAGTACTCGATAAAGAACTCTATCCTTTTATTTATCCCGATACTGTTAAAGAAATATTCTATTATGGAGCCGGATGCTCAACAGAACGAAAATGTCAGACCATCGATAATGTTCTTCAGGATTTCTTTACCAAGGCAAGTATTGAAGTTCACCACGATCTTTTAGGCGCCGCCAGGGCTTTATGCGGGAATGAGCCAGGAATTGCCTGCATTCTTGGCACGGGTTCCAACTCCTGCTTTTATGATGGATCCGAAATTACTGACAATGTGGTTTCTCTCGGTTATCTTTTCGGAGATGAAGGCAGCGGGGCACACATGGGGAAACAACTGATTGTCGACTATTTTCAGGGAAATATACCATCCGATATCATTGATGTCTTTGTCAGGAAGTATAATCCTACCGTTGAGTCCATACTTGATTCCGTTTACAATCAGCCGCGGCCAAGCAGGTTTCTCGCATCTTTCAGTCCGTTTTTACTGGAAAATATCGGCCATCCATACATTAAAAATTTGGTTATCAGTTGTTTTGATGAATTTTTCAGAAAAAATGTCAGCCGGTACCGCAACTATCAATCAGTCAATGTGAATTTTACCGGTTCAGTTGCTTACTTTTTTCGCGATATTCTGATGGAATCAGCTCAAAAAGCCGGTATAACTGCAAATAAAATTAACCGCTCTGCCATCGAAGGACTTATAGATTATCATAATAATTAATTTTAATTACATCCTGTAGTGAAATTTCTGTTCAAAACATACCTGTTGGTTTACATCCTGATTTCAGTTTACCTGGATGTAAATGCACAGGCCGGATCCGATGTCAGAGAACTGGACGCATACTTCTCTGATGCATTGAATAAATGGGGAGTACCTGGGATGGCTGTGGCTATCATCAAAGACGACAGTGTGATTCTTATGAAAGGCTATGGAGTCAGAGAGACAGGGAAAAATGACCTGGTTGATGAGCATACTCTGTTCGCAGTGGCATCGAATTCGAAATCCTTTACTGCCACTGCAATGGGAATACTGGTTGATGAAGGTAAAATAAAATGGGACGGTAAAGTTGCAGATTACCTGCCCTGGTTCAGGTTGTATGATCCCTATGTGACACAGAATATAACAATCCGCGATCTTCTTTCCCATCGTACAGGGCTCGAAACATTCAGTGGAGATCTGATCTGGTATGGCAGCACCTATTCAAGAGATGAAGTCATAAAAAGGGCAGCACTACTGAAACCAAAATATGGCTTCAGGGCTGTTTATGGTTATTCAAACATTATGTACCTGGCTGCCGGTCAGATAATTGCTTCGGTAAGTGGCATGAATTGGGATGAATTCATCAGAATGCGTATTCTGAATCCGCTGGAGATGATTCATACAAATACAAGCATAACCCAACTCGACATGGAAGGCAACACAGCCAAGCCGCATAACGATGATGATGACAAGGTTATTTCAATTAATTATCTGAATTGGGATAACATCGGCCCTGCCGGTTCCATCAACAGTTCGGCCAGTGATATGATTAAGTGGATACAATTCCAGTTAAAAAAAGGTAAATGGAATGATCATGAACTTATCAGTGAAAAATCCCTGCGTGAACTCTGGACACCACAAACCATTCAACGAGTCTCCCCAATTGCGGAAAAACTCTGGCCTTCGACTCATTTTAAAAGTTATGGAATGGGCTGGAGCCTTATGGATTATCATGGAAAAAAAGTAATTTCCCATTCGGGTGGGTACGATGGCATGATATCATTTACAGGTTTTGTCCCCGAAGCCGGTCTCGGGTTCGTAATTCTGACCAACAAAAATTCAAGCCTCTATTATCCGCTATCTTTTAAAATTCTCGATTCTTTCCTTTCCGGAGAAAAAACAGACTGGAGTACCAGGTTTCTTGAACTGGAAAATAAAAACAGGGAAACTGATCGCAAAGAAAAAGAAGAACAAGCCCTGAAAAGGATTCATGGCACATCCCCTACCCTGCCCCTGGATAAATATGTAGGCTCATACATCAGTGAAATATATGGTGAAGCCAGAATACAAATGAAAAATAATCAACTATACCTGAATTTTATTCCGACACCACTGTTCCATAGCCCGCTTGCTCACTGGCAGTACAATACTTTTACAATAAAATTTCCTGATGTACCTTCACTCCCTGAAGGAAAAGCAGCGTTTATCCTTGATTCAGACGGGGGTATTGATAAAATGCTGATTGATGTTCCTAATCCCGACTTCGACTTCACAGAATTAGAATTTATTCGCCAGAATTAGGTATAGTGTCTGTTAATTTTCGTTTCTCTTTTTCAATCTGCTCCGAACTTATAAAATTCAGAGAAGCAGAATTTATACAATAACGCAATCCTGTCGGAGGAGGTCCGTCATTAAAAATATGTCCAAGGTGACCACCGCACCGTGAACAGACCACTTCTGTCCTTACCATCCCGAAACTCCGGTCCGAATGTTCCTCAATGCTTCCTTTTTCTGCCGGAATGCTGAAACTCGGCCAGCCACATCCCGCATCAAATTTTGATTCCGAATCAAATAATTCAAGCCCACAGGCAGCACAATAATAGGAACCCCTTACGAAATGCTGGTCGTACAAACCTGAATGTGGTCTTTCAGTCCCCTTTTTTCGCAGAACTTCATACTGTTCATTTGTCAGGAGTTTCTTCCACTCCTCATCACTTTTGAATATCTTTTCTGTCACCTTCATCCCGGTGTCATGAATGTTACCTGATTCCCGATTGGTTTGAGCACAGGAACCCATCGTCAGCATTGAAAATAACACAAACACAACGATACCCTGACTCCGCCCGGCTATTTTTTCTCTGGCTTCCATATTTCCTTATATCTCAATAACAATTTTACAGGTGGATTGTTTCATTTGAGCTCCGCCTGCGGGTTACCTTTCTCACTTTCAGTAAAGAAAATCGCATTTTGTTGTACTATTCAAACCCGGACTTTTATAAATTTACAGCCCAGGTATTTAAATTAGTACCTGGAAATCCAATAAGTATGGCATACACACTAAACGAATTGACCTTATGTGCACAGTGAATAAACCTGCCTGAATGCCTTCTTCGGCTGGCGGGCCCGTATGTAAATAGTTCCCAACCATTTTGGCCTGACTGACTGCCAGTTTCAGGCGGGCAGGTTCTCCCGACATAAGGGGACAGGATATCTGACCATTAAAATTAAATAAATTACCGATGAAAAATCTGATCTGCAACCTCTCCTGTTTAATTTGTATTGCGTTGTCCGGTAACGGGTGTTCTGGACCTTCAAAGAAAAATGGAACTATTAACAGCTTTTCCTGGCTTGAGGGTCATTGGGTCGACACAACCAATGGTTTTTATGAATCCTGGTGGAAATCAGAAAATGAAACATTGCACGGTAACGGTTATCAGATATCAGAAGGAGATACAGTTTTCGGTGAAAAACTAAGCATAGAAAATAGCGGTCGGAGTTGGAATTATATTGTTGCCTTTGGGAATGAAAAAACTTTATTCCGGTTGGTCAATTCACCTGGTGACAGCCTTGTTTTCGAAAACCCAGAAAACGAATTTCCTAAGAGAATAACCTACTTGAACAAAGGAAATGGGAGTATTACTGCCATCATCGAAAATCCCGGTGTAACTGACAAATTCACACAGTTTAATTTCACTGAAGTTAAATAGGGTCTGCTGATTTTCTATCCGGCTTCACTTACAACTATGGGTAGAAAATATTTGGTTTGAGGCAGTCTGAATATTTTCTGAACTTTTTGCCATTGGTTTTTTAGCCAATTTAAAAATGTCACAAAAATATTTG
>JAZDHI010000049.1:0-171703 GCA_043806115.1 Bacteroidota bacterium | reverse complement strand
ATTATGATCGAATATAGTGGAGGCGATCCCAGCCTGGTCTTTAGGTGAAATTATATACCTTTGATTTTCAATACGTCAAAGTACTCGTGATGCTTTTGTTATTGTTCTTTTATGGTTTTGAACACTCCTAATCTGCAATCCGAAATCCGCATCCGGCAATCTGAAACCCAAAAAACCTTACCTTTGCACCCTCAAAAACAAATACCTATGCTCGATAAGCTTGAAGCCATACATCAACGTTACCTGGAGATTGAAAAACAGATGAACGACCCGTCGGTAATGGCCGATATGAAGTCATACATCAGGCTCAGCAAGGATTACAAGGAGCTGCAGCCCATCATTGCGGCCTATAAGGAATATGAAACAGTGGTTAAAAACATAGAATCTGCGAAAGACATTCTTTACCAGGAAAAGGATGAGGATTTCAGGGCCATGGCCAAGGAAGAACTGACCATGCTTAATGAAACCCGTGATAAGATGGAAGAAGACATCCGGCTGATGCTGATTCCTGCTGATCCTCAGGACGGTAAGAATGCCGTGGTTGAGATACGTGCCGGTACAGGTGGTGACGAAGCCAGTATTTTTGCCGGTGACCTTTACCGGATGTACACCAAATACTGCGAAACCAAAGGCTGGAAAATTGACCTTGTTGACTTTACAGAAGGTACTGTTGGTGGTTATAAGGAAATAATTCTCAATATCTCTGGCGAAAATGTTTACGGACTTATGAAGTATGAGTCCGGGGTACACCGGGTTCAACGGGTACCACAGACAGAAACACAAGGCCGTGTGCACACCTCTGCTGCCTCAGTGGTTGTATTACCCGAAGCCGATGAGTTTGATGTTGACCTGAAACCAAGCGATATCCGTAAAGATACCTATTGCTCATCCGGACCAGGCGGACAATCGGTAAATACTACCTATTCAGCAGTCAGACTGACCCATATCCCTACTGGAATAACCGTTGCAATTCAGGACCAGAAGTCACAGATGAAAAACTTTGACAAGGCAATGACTGTGCTCCGGACCCGTTTGTTTGAACAGGAATATCAGAAGTATCTTGATGAAATCTCAAAAAAACGCAAAACCATGGTTTCGACCGGCGATCGCTCGGCCAAGGTCCGCACATATAACTATCCTCAGAGCCGTATAACCGACCATCGCATAAACCTGACGGTCTATAATCTGCAGATCTATATGGATGGTGCTATCCAGGATATGATTGACGCACTTCAACTGGCTGAAAACGCTGAAAGGTTGAAAGAAGCAGTCAGCTACTAAGACAACGTAAAAGCTGACTGCATAAGGCAGAAGTCAGGGGTTGAATATCAGCAGTCTGACCTGGTGTTTGCCAGTAAGAGTTTTTAAAAATTGATATAAATACTGGTTCAGATGAATCGTGAACAGCTTATAGGATTAATCCGGCAAAAGAGATCTTTTCTGTGTGTCGGATTAGACAGTGAAATCGGAAAAATACCGTCCCATCTGCTCATGAATGAAGATCCTGTTTTTGAGTTTAACCGGCAGATCATCGATGCAACCATTGATTTTACCGTTGCCTATAAACCCAACCTGGCATTCTATGAATCGCGGGGTATTGAAGGACTGAAGAGTCTGCAAAGGACGATGGATTACCTTTCACGTTATAAAGGAAAATGTTTTACCATTGCTGATGCAAAACGTGGCGACATCGGTAATACCTCCACTCAATATGCCCGTGCTTTCTTTGATGAGAAGTCTTCCGGCTTCAGTTTTGATGCGGTTACGGTCGCTCCTTATATGGGTGAAGATTCCGTAAGCCCATTCCTTAAATTTGATGACAGGTGGGTAGTGATGCTTGCACTGACATCCAACAAGGGTGCCTTTGATTTTCAGCTGACGGAAGACGCCAGTGGAACACCTTTGTACGCAAGGGTGCTGAAAGCTTCAATGCAATGGGGTAACGCCGGAAACATGATGTATGTGGTTGGCGCAACCCGTGCCAGCATGCTTGCCGGTGTAAGGAAGATTGTTCCGGATCATTTCCTGCTCGTCCCGGGCGTGGGTGCGCAGGGGGGCAGCCTGAAAGAAGTGGCACAATATGGCATGAACCCTGACTGCGGCCTTCTGGTGAACACCTCACGAAGTATAATTTTTGCTTCCGGCGAAAAAGATTTTGCTGTAAAGGCCGGAGTGGAAGCAAACCTGATGCAGTCTGAAATGGAAATTCTGCTGAAAGATAAAGGGATCATCTGAAGCTGGAACAATGATAAAAACAAAAGAGGCTGACTCATATGTTGGTAAAGGTTTCGTCCCGATAGCTATCGGGATCGAAATTTAGACAGTTTCAGGCTTTTGAGACAGCCTCTTTTGTTTTAATATCATCAAAAAGACTATTCAATAATATAATTCCAATTGAAAACATCCGGCTCGTCTCCAAACTGAATGGCCTGTAACCTCTTGTAAAGTTTTGTGGAAACAGGGCCGGCAGAACCGTCTTTACAGTACTTGTAAACTTCGCCTGTAACATGGTCAACAATTTTACAAATCGGTGATATAACCGCGGCAGTGCCACAAGCACCCGTTTCGTCAAACTCGGCAAGTTCCTCAACAGGTACAGGTCTTACCTCTACTTCCATCCCCATTTCACGGGCAAGGTCCATCAGGCTCTTGTTGGTAATGGAAGGTAGAATGGAATCGGATTTGGGTGTTATGTATTTGTTGCCTTTGATGCCAAAGAAATTGGCAGGTCCGGCTTCATCAATGTATTTCTTTTCTTTCGCATCAAGAAAAATCGCTGCTGCAAAACCTGCTGCATGAGCTTCTTCGCCTGCACTGAGACTGGCGGCGTAGTTGCCTCCGACTTTAAAACGGCCGGTTCCATTGGGTGCTGCTCTGTCATGATCGCGGGCTATCTGCATGGCTACCGGCTTAAATCCTTCTTTAAAATACGGACCAACAGGAGTCACAAAAACAAGGAACAGATACTCATCTGCAGGTTTAACACCAACACGAGCACCGCTGCCGATGAGTAATGGCCTGAGATAAAGAGAAGCACCAGTACCATAGGGTGGTATATAGCTTTCATTCATTTTAACGGCAGTAACGATCGCCTTTTTGAACAGTTCGGGAGGTACCACGGCCATCATTACTCCGTTGGCAGAACTCTCCATTCGCCTGGCATTCTCTTCCCAGCGGAAGATCCTGATCTTCCCATCTTTCCCCCTGAAAGCTTTCATCCCCTCAAACGCTTCCTGCCCATAATGCAACGAAGAAGCAGCAATGTGCAGGCTGATATATTCAGAAGACGATATTTCCAATTCGCCCCATTTGCCGTCCCTGTAGTAACACCTGACATTATAGTCAGTCTTCACATAACCAAAAGGTAAGTGGCTCCAGTCAAGATTTAACATAATAACAAATTTTATGTGGTTCTTATATACACCCTTATTCGTGGCTAAAATAGAAATATTCCCAAAAATGACAATGAAAATTCAAAATAATAAAAACAGGAGTATCCGGAACCTAAATTATTCACAATGTGAGATTTATATTAGAATTAAGCACTCATCACCGGAAACTGAGGGATAAAGTAATATTTGCCCTCATTTAAAGTGATAAAAATCAGATGAACCTGCATTAGAAAAACAAACTGTTCCTGTAAAATGATCCGAACCATACGTAGAAACTATATGTCTGATTAAAGCAGTACTGATACGATTAAAAAGCTAATATACATGCATCGGATTTGAAATATTTTCTATCTTTAGTCAGCTAAATTTCTCTTCCGCCTCTCTTCTGTTTTTCTGTAAACACTATTGTAAATATTTTGAAATTCAACTTACTCAGGTGAATTATTCAACATTGATAAATAAACTGCAGGACTACTTCCTTTCAGGATTGGACGAAAAGACAACTGAAACCAGGAATAAGATGGAGTACCTGCTCCGGTTTAACCTGATTGGGTTCATTCTGTTTTTATTATTAATTGTGCTTCGGATTTTCGGAGCATCAAATATTTATTTGCTGGCCGGAGATCTTAACCTGCTTCTCATTCTGTTTTTTTCTTTATTGATGATGAAGCAAAAAAGGACGATACCTGCAACGGGCAGCATTTATCTGCTCCCGGTTTCAATCCTCTTCTATCATGTTATTGAAAATTACCAGCTTGACTTTCCTATTACTGCAGACAGCCTTTTTGCAACACTGGCTTTTCTCATTTTTGGGATTATATTTATTGGTGCATTTGCAATCAGGCTCATGCAGATTTATATCTATGGAATTATCAGTGTCATAACTCTGCTTTTCCATTTCATGGTCATGGTAAGTTCTCCTATCGGGTCACCGGCAGACAGGGAAACCTATACAATGTTGTTTGCTGCCCTGATCATTGTAATAGCTGCAATACTGGCAGCCATCCTGACCCGGAGAATGTCGGATGATCTTATTTCTTTTTCCGAAAGTTCACACAAAAAAACAGAAGATAAATATCTGTCATTGTTTTCGAATATGATGGATGGATTTTCGCTTCAAAAGATTATTCTCGACGATAAGGGGGAAGCTGTAAACAGCATATTTATTGAAGTTAACAATGCTTTCGAGCGATTTGCCGGCCTTTCAAGGGATGAAATTATAGGGAAATATGCCACAGAAATTATTCCGGGGATTGCATCATCGACTGCGAAATGGATGGATTCATTTGCCGGTGTTGCGATAACCGGAAAAGAAGTAAGAATTGAAGATTATTCAGGATACTTTAAACGCTGGCTCGACATCTATGCCTTTTCGCCTGAGCCGGGCTATTTTGTTACCATAATCCGCGATATAACCCATAGCCATGAGACTGCAGATGCCCTCCGCATCAGTGAAAGAAAGAACAAAGCCATGGTAAATGCATTGCCGGATGACATTTTTATTATTGACGAGTTTGGCAATATGCCGGAAGTACTCACTGACAATGATTTACCAGGAGAAAACCGCGATTCTGAAAACAAACTGAGTATCTATGAGCTCAGCTACCCACCTGAAACCGTAGGAAGAATGCTTGCTTCTGCCAGGTTAGCATTGTCGGCCGGAACGCTTCAGACTATAGAATATGATATCGTTCATAATGATGAAACCTCCTACTTTGAAGCAAGAATAATTGCCCTCAGCGCAACTGAGGTCATGGTAATCAACAGAAATATTACTGACCGTAAGCGTTCTGAAATAAAACTTTTACAAGCCAAAGAAAAAGCAGAAGAATCTGACAGACTTAAGACAGCATTTCTGGCAAATATGAGTCATGAAGTTCTTACCCCCATGAACGCAATTATGGGATTCTCTCAAATACTTGATGAAGAAAATCCCGACGAAAACGAGCGAAAGGAATATGCCGGACTTATCCGTGCCAGCGGAAAACTGCTGATCGGACTGATAACGGATATCATGGACCTGGCAAGGATAGAAGCCGGTGAAATCAGCTTTAATTTATCCCGCTTTGAGATTCAGCCTCTGTTTGAAGAACTTTTAACATTTTATAAAGCAGAACTTCAAAATTCCGGGAAAAATCATATTGATATTTCTTACGAAATCTCAGAACCGATTAGCATTCAGGAGATTGAATGTGACTATGGGAGATTAAAGCAGGTACTTGGCAACCTTCTTGACAATGCCGTAAAATTTACTCAAAAGGGTAGTATCATTTTCGGATGCACTGAGACCAGAACCGGATCGTTTCGTTTTTTTATCAGGGATACAGGTATCGGTATTCCGGCAGATAAGCAGAAGATTATTTTTGAACGGTTCAGACAGGTTGAAGAAGACTACAACCGTACTTATGGCGGCACCGGCATAGGGCTGGCCTTGGTTAAAAAGCTGGTTGAACTGATGGGAAGTAAAATTTCGCTGAACTCTGAATACGGCACGGGCTCTGAATTCAGTTTTACCCTCAGACATCATTTATCCGAGGACATTCCGAAGTATATACTTCCGAAAAAAGATCCGGTTCTATCCAAAACATACGACTGGACAGGAAAAACCATTTTAATAACGGAAGATATCCAGACGAATTTCATATTCCTGGAACGCATGATAAATAAACTAAAAGCTGAGGTTCTGCACGCAAAAAATGGTAGGGAAGCAGTTGATCTGGTAGGTTCCGGCAAACAGATTGACCTGATATTAATGGATCTTCAGATGCCTGAAATGAATGGTATTGATGCATTCAGGGAAATCAAGAAGCAAAATCCGGAAATTAAGGTGATCCTGCAGACTGCCTACGCCAACAAAGATGATAATGACATCTATAGAAAAATGGGATTTAATGGCTTCATTACTAAACCAATTAAAATAGAAACACTGGTATCATTGGTTGACAGCATAATCTTCAACTGATTTCATTCATGTTTTCGAATAGAATCCATATATACGGTCAACTCCGGAATAGTCGGTCCAATTTTAAATAAACGGAAATAAGTCTTTATTTATAGCCATTGTTGCCGGTGAATGGAGGAAGAAATGATATTCTCCTGTAAATACAGGTATTCTGATGTGGAAAAACATACTGCCATTTTTCTTTCTCAACAAATTATGAGAATTCCGGTCCGATGAATAATATACCAATACTTAGTGGATAACAGGTGCCATGTACTCAGAAGGTATAAATACAATTCTGATTCTATTACTTCTATGTATTTGATATACATCTACATATGACATTATGTGATTACTTTTGATCTGAAAACAGAAAAAAATGTGCGTTTCGGGGAGATTTTGTCTTACTTTTGAACCTTCAAGCTGACTTGATTCTATGAGCCAACTTCAAACCATATATACTCAGACTGGCCGGAAAGACCATGAGGAACTGGTAAAGGATAACGAATTAATCAATTCAAACCCACTTTCGGTATCGATCCTCAATGGGATCCCAACTTCGATATTGATATTAAACAGGGAAAGGCAGATCGTATTCAGCAACAAAGCCTTTCTCGATCTCCTGAATATCAGCAGTATTGAATCTATTCTTGGCATGAGGCCCGGTGACGTCATGGGATGTCCTGCTTCGGTTTCCGGAACTGATGGGTGCGGAACATCGAAGGGTTGTAAATCATGCGGAGCCATCAAATCAATAATGAATTGTCTTGATAATGGTTCCGGTTCTGAAGAATGCACAATCAAAGCTGGCCCATCGGCGATGATGCATCTGAAAGTCACGACAGAAATGATAAAGATTGGTGAAAAGGATTTTATCCTTTACAGCATGCAGGATATCAGCCATGAAAAAAAGAAGTTGTTGCTTGAGCGAATCTTTTATCACGACATCCTCAACACTGCCCACAACATCAATAGCATGGCAGAACTGGTCACTGATGCGGATTCAATTGAAAACAAAGAGGAATATCTGAGTATTCTCCTTAAATCTACCGGTGATCTGATTAATGAAATAAATACACAGCGAATACTTTCTAATGGAAACCATTTGAATTATATAAGCCAGCCTGTTCAAATCAATTCTTTCTTTTTTTACAAAGATCTGAAAACAGAGTTCGAATCCGTATCGGATGGCGGTATAGTTATTGCACTTGACAAACGAACTGAGAATTTCAACTTCAAGGCAGATAAAGTACTGCTGAAAAGAGTGGTTACAAATATGATGAAGAATGCCATTGAAGCGGAACAGTATCGGGGAAAAATCACTTTAGGCATGATGAGTCTGTATGAAAAAGGCGCTATGCTATGGGTTCACAATCAATCCTACATGACAGAAGATGTCCAGTCTCAGATTTTCAACAGATCTTTCTCAACCAAAAGTACCGATCGTGGCTTAGGCACTTACAGTATGAAAATGCTGACAGAGAAGTTTATGAAAGGTAAAATCTCATTTACCAGTTCACAGACAAACGGCACTACTTTTATAATAGAAATTCCTTCCAGGGATTGATCCATGGTATCCGGGATACAGAATTACCTGTTTTTCGGGTAAGCCAGTGTTGATCGGTGTTTCTGAAGCTAAAAATCGAATTGGTTAATCAAGCCGGGCTATTTAATATGGTTCAATTTACCCATGGAAGAAATGTGGAATTGACATTGGTTCAACTCATTCGCAAAAGCTGACCTTTGCTTCACGGCTGTTGTCTGAACAAGAAATTCCGGATTCTGTATTTTTCGGAGCGGCAGGCCCAACCCCTTACCTATGGCACAAAGCGGTCTGCGTAATGATTTCTAAGCCCTCCCGCCGACAACCAGAGCCTCATTCATGGCGCTCTATGTGCACCCTGAATCCTTTGACATCAGTCTTGCCCTAAATTTCGGACAATTTGTCAGCCTTTTTCCTGTGGCACATGCTTTGAGCAATGAGGCATAAATAAACCAAAACCAAAATAAAAGAACTATGCAATCGGGAAAAATCAATGTACAAACGGAAAACATATTTCCGATCATTAAAAAATTCCTGTATTCGGATCATGAAATATTCCTCAGGGAATTGATTTCCAATGCGGTGGATGCAACCCAGAAATTAAAAGCCCTTTCATCAATGGGTAATTTCAAAGACGATCTGGGCGATCTTACCATAGAGGTAATCATGGATAAGGAAAAAGGCACCCTTACGGTGAAAGATAATGGGATCGGCATGACAGCTGAGGAAGTAGATAAATACATCAATCAGATTGCTTTTTCAGGTGCTGAAGAATTCGTTAAAAAATACCAGGGTAAAAGCGAAGCGGATGCGGCGCAGTTGATCGGTCACTTTGGGCTTGGATTCTATTCTTCCTTTATGGTTTCAAAAAAAGTGGAAATCTTCACCAAAACCTATAAAAAAGGACCCGGGTCAAAACCTGTGAAATGGGAATGCGATGGTAGTCCGGACTATACCCTTGCTGAAACGGAAAAGAGCGGGCGTGGGACAGAAATTGTACTCCACATTGCTGATGATTCAAATGAATTCCTTGAAGAACACCGCATTGTTGATCTGCTGAAGAAATACTGCAAATTCCTTCCCGTTCCTATCCGTTTCGGGAACGAAAAAACCTGGGAAAAAATTGAAGGAGAAAAAGATGAGAAGGGCAATGATAAATACGATGAAATTGAAAAGCCCCGCATCATCAATAATATAAATCCGGCCTGGAAACGCAAACCAGCAGACCTGACTGAAGAAGATTACAATCATTTCTACCGTGAACTCTACCCGACCCTTTTTGAAAATCCTCTTTTCAACATTCATCTGAATGTTGATTATCCCTTCAACCTTACCGGAATACTGTATTTTCCTAAAGTCAAACGAAATTTCGAAGTCCAGAAAGAGAAAATACAGCTATATTCAAATCAGGTTTTTGTGACCGATTCAGTTGAAGGTATTGTCCCGGATTTTCTGACCCTGATGCATGGGGTGCTTGACTCACCTGATATTCCATTGAATGTCTCCCGTTCATATTTGCAGAGTGACTCGAATGTCAAGAAGATATCGAACCACATTATGAAAAAAGTGGCGGATAAGCTTGAAGAAATCTTTAAAAGTAACCGTGAAGACTTTGAGAAAAAATGGGATGACATCCGGATATTTATTGAATATGGAATCATTTCCGAGCCTAAATTCTATGAAAGAGCTGAAAAATTCTGCCTTCTCAAAGATACTGCAGGTAAATACCAGACCTTTGAAGAATACAGGAATTCAATCAAAGACCTGCAGACAGATAAAGATAAAAAGCTGGTTTATCTCTATACGACCGATACTGTTGAACAGCATGGTTTTATCGAGTCAGCCACAGAACGAGGATTCAATGTTCTTGTGATGGATGGCCCGATTGACAACCATTTTATCAATACTCTTGAGCAAAAGTTTGAAAATACCTCTTTCGTGAGAGTGGACGCTGATGTAGTTGACAAACTCATTAAGAAGGAAGAACCCATGCCTTCGAAACTCAGTGATGAGGAAAGAGATAAACTGAAACCTGTTTTCGAGGATATTGCAGGAAAGGAACATTACACTGTTCAGTTTGAAAGCCTCAGCGAATCTGATTTGCCTGTCCTGATAACCAGGCCTGAGTTTATGCGCAGGATGAAAGACATGTCGATGCTTGGTGGAGCTTCTTATATGGGAAGCCTGCCCGATTCATTCAATCTTGTCATTAACAGTAATCATCCGCTCATATCGAAAATGAATGAAGAAAAAGATGAATCGCTGAAAAAAACATTAGCCAAACAATTGGTTGACCTGGCCAAACTTTCACAAAATCTCCTGAAGGGTGAAGACCTGACCGGATTCATCAAACGCAGTATCAGTATTATTCAGTAATTCTTAACCAGAATCTCATGCTGTTCCGGAGAGAAAATCTGAAATTATTAATGCGGAAAGCACAAAAACAAAGTATCTTTACCTTAACCAAATATTGACATTTATGAAAAAATCCCTTGTTGTAATAATTGCAGTTGTTGGTTTCATCCTGATCCTGGTCATGTGGGGCACCAGCCGTTACAATAGCCTGGTAACGAAAGAAGAAGGTGTGACTGCAGCCTGGTCACAGGTTGAAAATGTTTACCAACGCCGTGCCGATCTTATTCCTAACCTGGTCAGCACTGTTAAAGGTTATGCTGATTTCGAAAAAAGTACATTGACTGAAGTTATTGAAGCGCGCTCTAAAGCGACCGGTGTAACCATCGATCCTGCTAACCTGAATGAAGCCAGTATTCAACAATTCCAGAAAGCCCAGGATGGTCTGAGTTCAGCGCTCTCCCGGCTTATGGTAGTTGTTGAGCGCTATCCTGACCTGAAAGCCAATCAGAACTTTATGGATCTCCAGGCCCAGCTTGAAGGGACTGAGAACAGGATAGCAACTGAAAGACGTAGTTTTAATCAGGCTGCCCAGGATTATAACACCCAGATCAGGCGCTTCCCAAGCAGTATTTTTGCCGGACTCTTCGGATTTGATAAAAAAGCTTATTTCCAGGCTGAAACCGGTGCTGAAAACGCACCTGAAGTGAAATTCTGACCAGGGAAAAGCGCTGATGATGTTTTGTCCTGAATAAAGGTATCGATGAATTCAAATCATCTTTGATTCATACGTACAATAAACAATGGTTTTTCTTCAACAGAAACAAGCCATTTGTTACATTTTCCTGAACCTTAATACTCAGCGCTTTTTCAAGTTACTTTCAATTAATTAATCCAGGTACAATGCACCAAACTGCCAAGAATTTTTTTACGGCCGGACAACAGGAAGACATTCTGCAGGCCATACGTGATGCCGAACTCGACACTTCCGGTGAGATCAGGGTACACATCGAAACCAAATGCAAGGGTGATATCCTGGACTGTGCTGCCTTTATCTTTAAAAAGCTTGGTATGCACAGAACTGTGCTCAGAAACGGTGTGCTGATATACCTTTCACTTGAAAACCGTTCCTTTGCAATCATCGGTGACAGCGGTATCAATGCCGTAGTTCCTGAAAACTTCTGGGAAAGCACCAAGCAACTTATGATTAACCACTTTCGTGAAGGACGTTTTAGTGAAGGATTGATAGAAGGTATAGCTCAGGCCGGTCAACAGCTGAAAAGGCATTTCCCGCGCAAGGCTACCGATGTCAACGAGCTTTCCGATGATCTTTCATTTGGAAACAATTAATCCGGAACCAAAATGAGAATATCAGGAAAGTCTGTACAAATATTTGGCATTCTCTTGTTCGCGGTGAATGCCCTGGTGAATGCAGGTGTACCACCGAAACCTGTCCCTCAAAAGCTTGTCAATGATTTTGCAGGTCTTTTATCGCAGGATGAAATAGCCCAGCTGGAGCAAAAACTGGATGCCTATAACGATTCAACATCGACGCAAATTACAATAGTCACGCTCCAAACACTCGATGGATACGACATTGACGACCTTGCTCAACGCATCGGGCAGGAATGGAAAGTTGGTCAAAAAGGATTTGACAACGGCATTGTCATATTGATTAAACCCAGGATTGGCAATGAAAGAGGGCTTGCTGCCATTTCAACAGGGTATGGAATGGAAGAGATCATTCCTGATGCCATTGCCCGTAGAATTGTCGATAATGAGATGATTCCCTTTTTCAAACAAGGCCAGAACTATGCAGGCATTGAAGCAGGTATCAATATAGTCATGGACCTTGCATCAGGTAAATTTAAGGCAGCAGATTATGGCAACAATAAAAGAAAACCATTGGGGCTGATCCTTCCTATCATCGTCATTGTGATTATTGCTTCATTATTCGGGCGGAACAACAATAACAAACACCACAACATTGGCCGTAACAGCGGACTTCCTTTCTGGTTACTTATGGGAATGTTGGGTAATTCCGGACGAAGTTCTGGTGGTGATTGGGGGGGATTTTCCGGTGGAGGCGGCGGAGGCGGCTTCGGTGGATTCGGTGGCGGAGGCTTTGGTGGTGGTGGTGCCAGCGGTAGCTGGTAAGAAAGCTAACAGGTAATAACAAACAGTTACCAGTTAAAAACCAGAAGAATTATTTATTTTTTAAATAAGTATTGCTCAGAAAAAATATTTGAGACACGCCGGTATGGAAACTCACCGGCGTTTTTCATTTTTCCTTTTCAAAACAGAAGGCTTCCCGCGTGCAGCCTACATCGAAGCCCCATTACCTAAGGTGATTTGTAAAATCCTTCGTGATAGCCTGAATACAACCATTATGCAAAAATACCCCGGACGATCCTGAACATTCACCCATACCAACTCTTTACCCTACGAACCGCTGATAAGATCAAGGGGTCTGAGATTTACCAATGCAAAACCGGGAAACCTGGACCAGATAAGATATTTAGCCTCATCATTAATAACAGACCGGCCTTTTTCAGGTACTTCAGCAATTTCAAAGATTTTCATAGGTTAGAGGATTTAAAACGAAAATCAGCAGAAGTTCTGTATCGGTGCAGTTATTTCAGAGAAATGCCTGGAAAATCATCCCATTTCCCATCAGAAAACGGGGAATTTCTGCTGATAGTGGAAAAACAACTAAAGGAAGTCCAGTCCGGATGGCCTGTATCAGCAGCATACGCTCTGAATGAAAATCACCATCAGAGGAGTTTTTACAAATAGCCCCGGAATCTCCAAAAAGCATAAACATCCGGCCAATGGCTCATAGAATCCTTTCTGATTTATTTTACATTTTTACGTTTTACATGAAGCTTTATACTACTTATGGGGATTACCTGTGGTGACCCCAAAGGGGGAGGATCCGGACAAGTCAGGCATCTGCCCCTGGCAGATGTTTTTCATTTTACAGGCCTTCAGTTCAGGCAAGTCTGACTGATGGCCTCGGGATTACCTGCGGTGATCCAAAAGGGAGGAGGCTTCAGACAATAAAGGCATCTGCCCCTGGCAGATGTTTTTCATTTTACAGGCCTTCAGTTCAGGCAAGTCTGACTGATGGCCTGTAAAATGAAAAATGCCCCGCTGAAGCGGGGCACCTGTATTGTCTGGCGGAAAGAGAGGGATTCGAACCCCCGGACCCTTGCAGGTCAACGGTTTTCAAGACCGCCGCAATCGACCACTCTGCCATCTTTCCGGGGGCAAAATTAAACTATTTTTTGATTTACAAAAAAAAATTCTCCGGTTATGCCCTGTTCTACAGGAATTCAGGAATTCTTGAATCGGATTTCAAAATTCTGTACCTTTGTGTGAAAGCAGCAAAACCTGAGAGAGACAAGGGCTTTTGTCAAATCAAATCAATTATTCACCGGTTTCAAAACACTTACTCCGTTATGAAAAAATTCATCTTCCTCTTCATCGCATCGATGATGGTCTCCCTCGCAGGATTTCCCGCACCGCGCAGTTTGGGTGCTTACCTTTCCCATGCTTCTTTCAACATACCCGGCGAAATGCCATACCTGGAAACCTATCTTGAGGTATTGGGCAACACAATCGTCTACAAGCAAAATGCTTCTGGCAAATTCCAGGGTAGTATTCAGGTGACAATAATCATAAAACAAGACTCTGTTATCAGGGATTTTCGCAAATACGAGCTATTCAGCCCTGAAATAGACGACACTACTTCGATCGGTATAAATTTCATTGACCAGCAGCGCTTCTCCTTGCCTAACGGAGTTTATTCGCTCGACCTGTCCATTGCAGACATGAATGTCAGCAAGAAACCACTGGTTGTTACTTACCCGGTCAGTGTAAACTTCCCTTCCGATAAATTCTCAATCTCCGGTGTTCAATTGGTTGAATCGTTTACAAAGACCACTACTCAAAATGTTCTGAGTAAAAGTGGTTATGATTTTGTTCCATTTGTCGATAACTTTTTTCCTTCTGACAAGAGTAAACTCATCTTCTATACTGAAATATACAACCCGCAGCATATTGAAGGCAGTGTCGAAAAATACATGGTATCCGCCTTTATTGAATCATTCGAAACAAAGAAAATACTCAATGATTACATCAGGATTAAGAAAGAGCCATCGAAGCCTGTAATTGTCCTGCTCAGCGAATTTGATATTACCGGATTACCTTCGGGCAATTACAGTCTGGTAGTTAACCTGCGCGACAAAGAGAATAAAATACTTACAGAGAACATCATTTTTTTCCAGCGCTCAAACCCTGGAGTTGGTGCTAATGCCCTGCATCTGGAGTCAATGAGTGTTGACAATACTTTTGCCGACCGGATTACCAATGCTGATTCTTTACGTGAATACATCCGGTCTATGCAGCCGGTTTCCACCGAACTGGAATCAATGTTTATCAAATCACAGGTTGAAACAGCTTCACTGGATGTTCTCAAACAATTTTTCCTGCGCTTCTGGCAAACGCGCAATGAGATTAATCCTCAGAAAGCCTGGGAGGACTACAAACTTGAAGTAAGGAAGGTAAATATGGCTTATTCCACCCAGGTTAAGAAGGGATACAACACCGATATGGGACGGGTTTACCTGCAATATGGTGCTCCAAATACAATAACCGATGTACCGTTTGATGTCAGCGGCTTGCTAAATGAGCCATCCGTACCCTACCAGATCTGGCATTTTTATAGCATAAATAATAACCGGGAACGGAATAAAAAATTTGTTTTCATTGCATCAGAACTCCGTGTAAAGGATTATACACTCGTTCATTCAGATGTTACCGGTGAAATTCAGAATTACAACTGGCAATCTGAATTGGTAAGGCTCAGAGGTGGAAGCGAAATGGATGCCGATAAATTAAGACACGACAGAAGCCGATCGGCCACCTATTACAATAACCCTTTCTGAACTGATGATTCTCTGCATTGTTGATTGATTGCCTGTTTTGCAGGATAATTCTGTTCAGGCTAAAGACCATCTCGATTACGCGATAAAAATTTGTATGTTTGCATGGTTATTGTGCCGCAGGAACCATGTTTCAACTGATTAAACGAATCTTATTTTGGTAAAAACGGCTGTCGTCATACTCAACTGGAACGGCAAAAGTTTTCTTGAAAAATTTTTACCCTCCGTTCTGAAGCATAGCCGGGGGTATGCGTCCGTGATTGTTGCTGACAATGCATCAGCAGATGGATCAGTTGATTTCCTCAAAAAAGCCTTCCCTGAAGTTGGGATCATACAGAATTCCGTAAACGGAGGATTTGCAAAAGGATACAATGATGCACTTGCACAGGTGGATGCTGATTTTTTCATCCTGCTGAATTCTGATATTGAAGTTACCGAAAACTGGATCCAACCGGTTATTGAACTGATGGAGCGAGATCAGATGATAGCAGCCTGCCAGCCTACCATCCGTTCTTATCATCATCCAGAAAAATTCGAGTATGCCGGTGCTGCAGGTGGTTTTATTGATGCCTTCGGATACCCTTTTTGCCGCGGCAGACTTTTTAAACATCTTGAAAATGATCAGGGGCAGTATAATGAACCGGTTGAAGTTTTCTGGGCTACGGGTGCATGTATGTTTGTCAGGGCTGAAGTTTTTACTAAGTTCGGGGGATTTGATGAGGACTTCTTTGCCCATATGGAGGAGATTGACTTCTGCTGGCGCGTAAAACATGCCGGATATAAAATCATGGTCTGTCCGAAATCGAAGGTTTTTCACGTCGGTGGAGGAACATTGCCCAAGCAATCCTCATTTAAAACCTACCTGAATATGCGCAATAACATTTCGTTATTGTATAAAAACCTCCCATCTGACCAGTTATTGCCTGTTTTTGCTTCACGCCTGATCCTGGATGGTATTGCAGCATTTAAGTTCCTGGTCGATGGTGGATTCTCAGATTTCTGGGCTGTTATACGTGCCCATATGAGCTTTTACCGCCGGTTCCCGGTTCATCGTTTAAAACGTCAGGCCATCAATCACCGGAAAGTATCCTGTATCTACAATGGCAATATCGTTGTGGATCATTTCCTCCGCGGTAAGAAGAAATACACCGAGATATCCCAACAAAAATTCAGCAAATAATGAACTGGATAATCCTGATCATTGCCGGTTTGTTCGAAACAGTCTGGGCAGTGGCTCTGAAATATTCAGATGGGCTGACCCGTCTCTGGCCATCGGCGATAATAGCAGTTGCCATGTTTATCAGTCTGTATCTGCTGGCAGCTTCACTCAAATCACTTCCATTAGGCACTGCTTATACAATCTGGACAGGCATCGGAGCACTGGGAACTGTAGTTTATGGTATTATGGTTTTTGGAGAATCTAAAGACCTGCTGAAACTGTTTTTTATCATGATGATCCTTGGCGGGATTGTAGGGCTCAAGGTAGTTTCTGCCAGGGAATCAGCTACCGGTAAAACTGAGAAGTGCCAACCGGTAGGAGGAAAGTCCGAACCCCGCAATCACTCCCCGGGCTGCCCCTGAAATAAATGACAGGTGCCTGTACTCTTCCCTTGCCCAGATATTACTCATATGCACTTCAATCACAGGCGCTTTGATGGCTTTGATGGCATCACCTATAGCTATAGATGTGTGCGTATATGCACCAGCATTGAGAATAATTCCATCACAATTAAAACCAGCTTCATGAAGTTTATTGATCAGTTCACCTTCAATATTGCTTTGAAAATGCTCAAGCTCAACCTGAGGAAATTCCTGCCTCAGTAAAGGAATAAACTGATCAAAACCAATCTGACCATAGGTTTCCGGCTCCCGCTTTCCTGTAAGATTCAGGTTGGGTCCGTTGATAATACATATCTTCATAATGACGAATGATGCCCTTCGACTGGCCTCGGCTCCGCTCGACCACCAGTGCTCAGGGTAAAAATGATGAATGACGAATTTCAGATTTCAAAAATACACAATCCGGGCTTCAGATCATAAAAATCATTCCAGTAAATCTCTCCTTGTCTCCTTGCCTCCTTATTCTATTATCCCTTCAATATTGCTATCGTTCACTCAAACAAATCCACCCGACTCACTACTTTCTCTTAAAAACCATTGCCTTGAACTCAGCAGGAAGCAACAGAAACAGGTCAAAGATGGTCAATTCCTCTTTCTTCCGTGAATACCCCGGTTTAAGGTTAGTCCGGTTACCATCAGGGTATTCATCTGGCAGGAACAACCGGAGTTCATCTGTCTAATCAGGTTTATACCTGAGGGTATCAATCGGTTTCAGGGTACCTGTTTTAAGGAAACCAGGGTTACCGTTCCTGAATTCAATTTCGACTTTACTGGTATCTGCAGTCAGTTCGATCCATGTACCAATGATATAAAATTCATCCGGATACTCGTCTTTATTACAACCAGTGATCAGAATGAGAATTACGAACAGAGTTGTTAAAAGTGTTCTCATTCCATACAAAAACAATCAATAAGCAAATTTACTCCGGATTATTTTTTTCAGATATGTGTAAAGGTAAAATCCTGATTTTATACAAGCCCAACATTAACCGGTGAATCTGAAAATCATAAACATCCCGGTAAACCACGCTTTCATTCTTCCGGATGAACCGGCGTTTCATTTTTATGGCATACACAAATTCAGTTGAACAGAAAAAAAAGCCATTGTCATGCTCCGACAATTCATATTACATTAACTTTGCAGGGATTTCCGATTGGGGTGCCCTACAACTACGGGCTGAGATCATACTCATAGAACCTGCCCCGGGTAATGCCGGCGAAGGGATATTAGAGAAAACTTGATTACGGAGGGTTAAAGACCCAATTCAACCTTCCAGGGTTTAATCTAAAAGAATCAACATCATGAAATTATGCATCATGCTGGCATGGCTGGCTTTACTGCCTTTATTATCTATAGCACAATTCACGATTAAAGGCAGGGTAATCGATTCTCAGTCAGGCGTTTCGTTACAAGGGGCGCACCTCAGTCTGAACAATCGGCTGGTAAAGGTTACAACCAACGAAAAAGGGATGTTCGAAGTAAGCGGCCAGAAAGCAGGCAATTATAATTTAAAGGTAACTTATCTGGGTTACCAAACCTGGGAAGCCATTTTCGATATTGCGGAGAACAAAACCATGCTCATTTCAATGGAGCAGTCTCCAATAATGACCGATGAAACCATCATCAGTTCGACCAGGGCAAACGATAAAACGCCTGTCGCTTATCAGAATCTCACCGGCAAAGAAATTTCAAAGCAAAACCAGGGAAGGGACATTCCATTCCTTCTTGAACAAATGCCGGCGACGGTCGTCACCTCTGATGCAGGGTCAGGTGTTGGATATACCGGGTTCCGCATCCGGGGAACCGATATGAACCGGATAAACATCACGGTTAACGGCATCCCCCTGAATGATGCCGAATCGCACAGTGTTTTCTGGGTAAATATGCCCGACTTTGCAACCTCTGTCGGCAGCCTCCAGGTACAGCGGGGTGTCGGCACGTCCACCAATGGAGCTGCTGCTTTCGGGGCAAGCATCAATCTTCAGACTTCCACCCCATCGCAGGAAGCCTATGCAACCATCACCAACGCGGCAGGCTCATTCAACACCTATAAACATAATTTTTCAACCGGAACCGGGCTGATAAAAGGTAAATGGGCCGCTGATGCGCGGTTATCGAAGCTAAGCTCCGACGGGTTCATCGACCGGGCTGCCTCAGACCTTAAATCATTTTATATTTCAGGGGGATATTATGGAAATACAACCATCGCCAAACTAAATATATTTTCCGGCAAAGAGATCACCTACCAGGCCTGGGATGGAGTCCCATCGGATATCCTTAAAACCGATCGCACCTTCAATGGGGTAGGTCATTATACCGATCAGGATGGGATAGAGAGATTTTATGGCAATGAAACCGACAACTATCAGCAGGATCATTTCCAGTTTATGCTTTCACAGCGACTGGCAGGCCATCTGACAGGCAGTCTGGCACTTCATTATACAAAGGGATACGGCTATTATGAGCAATATAAGGATGATGAAAACCTGGAAGACTACCTGATTGAACCGGTCAGGATCCCTGGCAATGATACAGTTTATATCACACAAAGCGATCTGATCCGAAGGAAACTGCTGGACAATAATTTTTACGGATTTACCTGGTCTCTGAATTACGAACATGGAAAGCTTAACCTTGTGGCCGGTGGCTCAGGTAACCGTTATGACGGGCTTCATTATGGAGAAGTGATCTGGGCAGAATTTGCCAGGACTGCAGGTTACAATCACCGGTGGTATAAAGGTACCGGTGACAAACGCGACCTGAACTTTTATACGAAAGCCCAATACCAGTCAAGCCGCAAACTGAGTCTGTTTGCTGACCTGCAACTCAGAAGCATCAGCTACATGCTGTCAGGAAAGGACGATGACCAGCGGGATATAACTCAGAACCACTATTTTATGTTCTTTAACCCCAAAGCAGGCATTTTCTATGAACTGAATCCCGCAAGCAGCTTCTACCTGAGCTTCGCCATCGCCAACCGCGAACCCAACCGTGACAATTACACCGATGCCGATCCCGTTAAACCGGCACCTGTTGCTGAAACTCTTTTCGACTATGAAGCCGGTTATCATTACATGAACAAGTGGATAAAAGCAACCGCCAACATGTATTATATGTATTACCAGGACCAGTTGGCACTGACCGGTGCCATCAATGATGTCGGGGCTGCTGTAATGACCAATGTTCCGGTATCTTTCCGTTCCGGAATTGAGCTTTATGCAAAGGTCAGCATTACGGAAAAGCTTAATATTGCAGGGAATCTGACAATCAGCAGAAACAGAATCAAGGACTTTACCGAATATATTGATGACTGGGATAACTGGGGAAGCCAGCTTGAAAATATACTCGGAAACACCAACCTGGCATTTTCCCCTGAACTGGTTGGAGGTGCCGAACTCACCTGGTCGCTGATGAAAGGATTTGAAATAATGCTGAATAATAAATATGTTTCGGCACAATATATTGATAATACTTCATCAGAGGACCGGATGCTGAACCCCTATTTTGTCACTAACCTGAGACTGGGCTGGACCATTCAACCGGATTTCATTCGCGGACTCGAAGTGAGCCTGAATATCAACAACCTGTTCAACCACGAATATGAAACCAATGCCTGGGTTTACCGCTTTTACAGTGGTGGAACCTATATGAAGATGGATGGATATTTTCCGCAGGCAGGGATAAACTTTATGGCCGGGCTGACCGTCAGACTCTGAATCTCTTTTTTAGCTGCACATATCTTCATTCACTTATGCTGGTGTAATGATTTTGCCGTTTAACTGTTCACAATCCTGATATAAGCGATCAACATTTTAGATTGCTTTTAAATTACCCGTGGTTTCGGATGCTATTCTTTAACCTGCTATCTTTATTCTTTCGAATTTATAGCAAGGATGCGACTGGTTTTAACTCTGGTTTTTATATTACTCTTGTTGGTGCAACCCTTCATCCATACCCTGATTTACATTAAATTCAGGGTCAACCAGGATTATATCGCGAAAAATCTGTGCGAAAAAAAAGAGATTAAGGGAAATACCTGTCATGGTTGTTGCCAGCTGAAAAAGCAATTAAAAAAGACAGATAATCAGCCCCGGAAAGATGTGCCTAAAAGCAGCACAATCAAGACAGAAATCAATTTTTGCAACCATTTTCCATCAACAGAACAACAAAATCAATATCCGTCAAAACACCGGCAGGCCTTCCATGGATATAATCCCGGGTTTTTTCCTTCGGATTATATTAACTGCATTTTTCATCCCCCGAAACTGACTTAACCTCTCCCTTTTCTGTCTGATCTTTTTGTCATTAAATTCCTACCGGATAGAAAAAGGTCACAGGTAAATACATTCATTCTTTTCTTCAGATAACAAGGTCCGGACCAGGAGTTAACCTGTGTCCAATCTGCCTGCAGGCTGGTATTAGCCGGTGGATTATTCCACTGGTCGTCATCCTTCAGTAAGTTTAACCTACAAACCAGTCACTATGAAAATCAAAATATATTTTCTGATCATGCTGGCATGCATTCTATGCACCGGTATTGTCAATGCACAACGCATTCAGATACTTGACTTCAGCAAACAGACACCCATCGAAGGGGCATCATTTATTTACGGTGATTTCAAAGGAAGTTCAGATTCAAAAGGTTACATTCAAATTGAATTCAAGGAACACATTACCCTCGAACTATCACATCTGAACTATGGTAGCTGGAAGATTCCACCGGCAGAACTACTCAATGCCCTTCAGCGGGGAATTATTTACAAAGAAGAAATCATATACTCTCTGAAACCTGCAACGGTGGCAGCCCTTCACACGCCCATCTCCAGCAGATCAGTGCTATCGCTGGGCACCCGCGACAGGCTTGCCCACGATGGCGGGGATATTCTCAACAATATAGAGGGCTTTAATTCTATCCGGAAGAGCGGCGCTTATGGATTTGACCCTGTTTTCAGGGGATTCAAATATGACCAGCTCAATATCGTTATCGATGGTATTCAGTCAGCTTCTGCTGCCTGCCCAAACCGCATGGACCCGCCCACGAGCCAGGTAGCGCCCAATATGATCAGTCACATCGAAGTCCAGAAAGGGCCGCACTCCATGCGGTATGGAAATGCATTCGGCGCATCCGTCAATTATGTTTCATCCGCTCCAAAGTTCACTGTGAAGAATAATGTTTATGGCCGGTTGACAAGCAGTTATGAAACCAATGGCTCTGTTACCAGGAGTGAAGGGACCATCGGCATGAGTAGCAGAAAGTACAACCTTCGGCTTTTCGGTTCTTTTGCCAAAGGAACGGACTACAAGGATGGAGAAGGTGTCAGCGTTCCTGCTGATTTCATGAGGGCAAGTCTTGGGGCAAGCCTTGGTATCAAGCTAACCGGAAACCAGAATACCACCATTTCAGCCACACGCAACATCGCCCGTGATACTGACTTCCCCTCTCTTCCAATGGACCTGAGAAGTGACGACACCTGGTTACTGATGGTAAAACATGAATTCATCCCGGTTGGAAAACAACTGAAATCATGGAATTCATCAGCATTCGCAACGCTTGTTGACCATAAAATGGACAACCTCCTGAAAGTGATCGACCCCAGGACTATGGATGCATCCACCCCTGCAAAAACAAGAACATTTGGAGGAAGAACAGAAGGAAACTGGAAATCAGGAAAATCAGGAATTTTTGCAGGTGCCGATTTCAGGATCGACAAGGCGGAAGGAACACGGAAAAGGACCATTCTCTCCGTACCCAATGCCGGCAAGGTTTTTTATGATAATGTATGGCAGGAAGGGAGCATTGGCAAGAGTGCCCTGTTTGCCGAATATCAGCTGACCCTGACCGGAATTTCACTGATCTTCTCCGGAAGACTGGAACTGAACAGGTCTGACATTGGCGATATCGCACCTGAATTTGAAAACAACTATGAAAATACCGGATCGACAGATATCAACCCTTCCTTAAGTGTGGGAGGTATATGGCATGCCGGAAATGATTTCTCAACCGGGCTTTGGCTGGGGCGCGCACAAAGAAGCGGCAGCATGACTGAACGTTTTATCAACTATCTGCCGGTAGGCCAGGATGCTTTTGAACTGCTTGGTAACCCGGAACTGAAACCGGAAATAAATAACGAGGCTGATCTGAATCTGAGTTACAAAACCGAAAACACAGTCATCAGTCTCGACCTTTTTGCTTCCCTGCTTCAGGATTACATCTCCTCGGTAAAAGACACTACCCTGACTCCAAAATTTCCGAAAAGTCCGGGGGTCAGACAGTTCCTCAATATAGACAAAGCATTAAAAACCGGTTTCGAACTGAGCTGGAGGCAAAAGCTGACCGGCTTTCTCGATCACAGGTTTTCAATGGCGTACACTTACGGTGAAAACAAAGAGGCCAATGAACCTTTGCCTGAAATTGCACCTTTGGACCTGCGCTATTCACTGCATGGAGATTTCATCAATGGGAAACTCCATCCTGTGATGATTATCAGGTATGTAACGAAACAGGACAGAATCTCGTTTGATTACGGTGAAACAGAAACCCCTGCCTTTAAATTGATAGACGTAAACCTGACTTACCAGATTACGAAATACATCAGCTTAACAGCCGGCATTCAAAACCTGCTCAACGAAACCTACTATGAACACCTGAACCGGACAATCGATGGAACAACGCCAGGGGAAATCTTTGCGCCCGGCCGGAATTTTTTCCTTTCAGTGACACTCGATCTTAACTGATCCGATTAACAAAAGGGGTGGTCTCCTGAGTCTGTTCTGACTGTTGAGACTACCTCTTCAATTTTCTATTGATAGGTCGGTTTACTACTCTATAATAATTTTCTTTACCGAAACGGATGTATCAGACATCAGTTTTGCCATATAGACACCGGCTGCAATATTTCTGACATCGGTATTTATAACCCGGTTGCTGCCAGAAACACGCAATACTTCCTGTCCGCTGAGGCTGAAGAGGGTAATAGTAACAGGTCCGGGATAGTCAGATCTTACCATCAGATGATCATTTGCCGGATTCGGGTAAACAGCAAAACATTCTGTCTGATACAGTTCAGGAGTTCTGGTATTCAGATCAGCAGCAAGTTTTGTCAGGTAAGGATAAAAATAAGAGATTCCGGTATAGGTACAGGTATCAAACTGTGTCGTACCATGGCTGATTCCGGTAATATACAGATTCCCTTCATCATCTCCATCAATGGCAATAGCCTGGCTGTACCCTTCAGCAATACCTGCTTTTGCCCAGTTTGGCTGACCTTCAGAAGATATATTCAACACCATTGATTGATTGCTGAAATCTTCATTTGAAGTAACGACACCATTTCCCCAATCGACCGTACCACGGGTAGAACCTGCTATGGAAATTGAATTATCAGGCAAAACACAGATTGGTTTGGCTTTGCCCGACATTGCATTTCCTGTTAAAACCTGCGGTACTTCGAAACCCCATTGAACCTGACCTTCACCATTGAATGCTGTTACAAAAAAGTCAGAACCCCATGAAGGACCCATCAGGGTCAGTGTATCAAATATTGATTCTGTTAACAATGGCCCTGACCAGATGATCCTGCCAGTATTGTCAACAGTAACTTTACTCTTTGTGCAGGTTATATCCTCGGCAAACTTTACCCATTGCGGAAAACCCAGGGGATTATACTTTACCAGATACATACTGTAGGGAAATGAAGTTGGGAAAGATACTCCGCCAAATATACCCTGGGTGTCAGAGCATGAGCCGGACGCATAGACATTACCTTCCGTATCCAGGGCAATACCTGTAGCCAAGGGCACATCCATCTGCTGAATAGTTCTGACCACATTACCATCCTCATCAAATTCAGTAATATTGGATTCTGACCATTCGGAATGTGCGAGATAAACATGACCGTCAAAAACAGCCAGGTCTTCAGGAACTGCAGCGGTGAACAGAGCAGATAAATTGACTGCCCAGGCAATCGCTCCCGATGGAGAAACCTTAATCAGAAATCCTTCTATGAAGTTATTGTTGTAGCCTAGCTGTGAGCCGTCCCAGAAATGAAGTGAATTCAATGTTTGACCGGTTACGTAAAGATTTCCTTCTGAATCTGTTTCCATACCGTTCAATGTAGCACTACCCGTGATTTCGTATTCATACAGAAGGTTTCCGTTGCTGTTATAATGAGCAAGAAAGAGGTCGCCCATGGCTTCTGTGTAAAACTCAATAAAATTCTTCATTCCACCATGCCAGATGGCACCATCGGCTGAAGCTGCCACCGAATAATTGAGCATATCGGGATTCATTTCGTAGTTGATGTCTCGTCCCTGTATCCATTCGAAGGACTGGGAAGACAGGTTATTTGCGCAGGTGATGAATATTAAAAGTGTAAATATTATCCGCATAGCATCCGATTTTCAGGTGAATAAAAAAAATCATCAGGTTAAACAACTGATTAACCATCATCTGGATATGTAACAATTTAGATATTATTTTGTTAGGTTAAGCAATGAGTATTATAAACGCATTTTGCGGTTGCAAATATAACATACTGATAGCGTGGATGAAGTAAATGTCTGTTTCGACTCCGCTCAACATGACATTGACTTCAATATTGCTTATTATCAGTGATTTAAAGATTTAAACACACAACACGTTATTATAACAGAACCACTATCATTCCAGTGAAATTTAACTTTGTTCAATTTACATTATATTTAATGAAGTATCTATGATAAGATCTGATAGAAGACTTAGAAATCAATTTATTTTCTATACTTCGACTGCTGAAATTGTCCGTCGAGTTCCTCAGAGATATCAGCCGGATTTGTTAAAGGCATTTCATTGGTTGACAGACTATAATCCAACAATTTCGACTTGACACTTCTTTCAAAAACAGGTAGTTTAGTTCGGTTTGTTGTTTCAATATGATTTCCTTCACGATCAACAATTATCACCCTCGGAAGAAAAACACCCTTTCTGCCAATAAATAAATCCATGATTTTCACTGATTCTTCAAATTCCTGTTTTTTTGCCCGGCCCAGTGCTTCGTATCTGAATATTTTTTTATTATCCCATGTTGATACAGTTGCGTAGCTTTCTGATATCTTATCATCAATACTGGTTTTCAGATTCAAGGTATCGTGACCTGAAGGCATTAACAACACTTTTCCACCGCCACCTTCAATGTTGGCAGCATACCTTGGAACAGTAATTCCAGAAATCCAGCCCTGTAAATGCTTCATATATATTTTCCCCACCTGAATTGGCGTGATAAAATGTACAATTCCCTTCTCTTTATGACATTGCAGTAAATAGTATGGATGCACACCTATCCAGAACATTCTTCTGAACGTTTCAGCCAAAACCCGGTAATTATCATTCACATGATTCAATAAGACAGTCTGATTTCTGATCGTAAAGCCATGGGCTGCAATTTTCCTGACTGCCTGAGCCAAATCATCGGTCAACTCCTGAAAATGATTTATATGGGTCATAAAGTACACGTATTTATCAATACCTGTATTGTGTTTATTAGCTGATTTCTTAATCAGTTCAAGCAAATCATCGGTGATGGCCATAGGTAATACAACCGGAACTCTAGTGGCAATCCTTATCGCCCTGAGGTGTTCAATCCTGCTCAATTCTTCAAGAATGTACTGCAGACGTTTTTCGCTGATCATTAACGCATCGCCTCCTGTTACAAGCACCTCATTAATATTTCTGTTGTAACCAATGTAGAATATTCCTTTTTTTATTTCCGTGCTACTTAAATCTACCGTGCTATCAAGTGATTTCGCCCGTTGACAATGAACGCAATAAGAAGCGCAACTGGTGTTTTCTGCTATAAACAGAGCGACTCTGTTGGGATAGCGCTGGTAGGCTGCTCCATAGCTCCTTAAGCCTTCGTCCATCGATCCTTCGACCCCGGCATCAGGAAACAACAGGTTGGCCGGAGTAGGTACACTTTGCCAGAAAACAGGGTCCAATCGTTTTTTCGACTTTTCCGAAAAGAAAACCGGGTTAAATGGGTCTTCCTGCATCAGGGAAGCATAATAGGGCGTTATTCTGAGTGGTTCCTTACCCTCGCTTTTTAAATAGCTGATTGTTCTGCTGATTTCAGATTCCTGATAACTATTGAGAGCTATAACTTGTTTTAATTGTCCGACAGTCCGGATAGAATTCTGTAACTGCCACTTCGGATTTGTCCATTGTTCATGAGTAACATCCTGCCATAATTTAATTTTATTAAACGGCCTTGGTTGATACAAAAAGTTGTCTCTTTTTTCCATCCTGTCCCCTTTGTTGTGATTTCGCTAATACAAATCCCAGGCCTCACAATGCCTGATAAACCAGGTTAACGTTTTCAATCTAATTGCAGATTACCCTGTTAAGGAGACAAGATACAAAAATTCCCTGAAATAGAGATGAAAAATGAAAAAAAGACCTCATTTCTGTCAGGAAGTGAAAGAAATATAAATGAAATTTCCTTTTATTTGATTTTTATGATTTAAAAGGACAATTGCTATTTTATCGCCGCCAGGATATCACCAAGCAAAGAATTAAAATCAATGACATGATCAGGTTTCGGCGAATAGCCAAGTACTACGACTGCAATTTGCTGATCGGGTAAAATAAAAATCCTTTGCCCGTCATGGCCTTTGCAATAAAACATTGTTGCCGGCGCATCGGGAAACTCATTATTCCTGTTCAGCCAGAATGAAGAACCATAAGCACCCTTGCTGCCAGTCACAGGTGTTGTGGTGTACTTCACCCATCCTTCCGGCAGAATCTGTTCGCTGTTAAAAACGCCATTTTGAAGATACAACAAGGCAAAGCGGGCATAATCGCGGGCTGTGGCATAAATATAGGAAGAGCCAACCATAGTGCCGGAAGCATCTGTTTCAAAAATAGCATCGGGCATTCCTATCCTTCGAAACAGCCTTTCATGTGCCAGGCGATAGTAATTATCATCGTTGTTTATTGCCTTTCTGATCAGGGCACTAACTATATTGGTTGATCCGGAAGAATAATACCAATGGGCTCCATTTACTGTTTCAAAAGGATGACCGGCAACATAGGCTGCAAAATCATGTTCACGATGCAGCATCAGATTAACGTCAGAAGCACTGCCATAATCTTCGTTCCATTTCAAACCACTTGTCATTTGCAGCAGATTGTTGACAGTAATGTTTCTACGCTCATCGTTCTTCCATTCCGGAATATCCGCCGGTTTGTATATGTCCCAGTTTCTGTCTTTCACCATAATTCCGGCAAGGGCATTGGTAAAGCTTTTGGCCATCGACCAGGAAAGAAAACGCGTCTCTGTATTGAATTCAGACCTGTATTTTTCAACTACAGGTAATCCTTTATATATGACCAGAAAAGCAAATGCATGACCATTGTAGGAATCCTGATCTATCAATCTAACAGCTATTTCCTGAAGCTTCGCGATGTCTGCTCCCGTGATTATTCTGAGAGGAATAATATCACCCAACGGCCATCCGAGGGAATCCTGATTGTATTCAGGCTGCCCGCAGGAAGGGAATTTAACAGTCCGGAGGGTTTCTTCCTCTGCCTCACTGACAAGTGTGCAACCAAACCCTTCACGGTAAATGGCTGTGGATTTTCCCCACAAAAACCTGCTGGTTACTTTTTTTTGAATCGTATCAACCTCATTAGAGGTGTATCTGATCAGAGAAAAGTTGAGGTCGAGAGCTTCTACTGAAACCTGATCCCTTCCGGAAACAAACACCGCGGAGGCCAGATTTTTTGCAGCATAGCCTGTGATAACAGGAAGAAGAGAATTAATATAAACAGCACCCGCGGCAATGACGGCAAGAAATAATCCCAGAATTGAATATAGTATCTTCTTTTTCATACTGCTTGATTTTTCTGTAAAATTTTCTCCGGCTTTTAACGGATTGATCAAAGGTATAAATAATGCAATAATACTCATCTGTATAAGGGATGGCTCATGATTCAAATGTTGCCATTTCAGCATACCCATAAAAAACCCTGCCACTTGACTTAAAAGATCAGACCCCCGCTCAGATTCCCTCATTCATTCAAAATCCCTACCTTTGCAATCCGTCAGATAAATCTATGGTTACTGGTATTGCAATAAAAAACAAGAGAGCAGGGTTTGAATACTTCCTTACCGAAGAATTCACTGCCGGTATTGTGCTAACCGGTACGGAGATAAAATCGGTCCGTGAGGGGAAAGCCAACCTGACAGATGCCTATTGTGCTTTTGAGGGCAACGAATTGTACGTAAAGAACATGCACATCAGTGAATACAAATTTGGCACCTACTCGAATCATGAGCCGAAACGTGACCGCAAACTATTGCTGAACCGGCGCGAACTCAGGAAAATCATCTCCAGAACCAGCGAGAAAGGACTGACCATTATCCCAACATTACTTTTTATCAATGAAAAAGGGCTGGCAAAAATCAACATCGCTATTGCCAAAGGTAAAAAACTCTACGACAAGCGCGAAACCCTGAAAACAAAGGATACCCGCCGGGAGATTGAACGACACCGGGAAGAATAAGCTTACTTACCTTCTCCTTACTCACCACTGAATGATTATATACACACGATTTGTCAGTAAACATCAAATCCACTATCTTTGAATTCAGATAATAAAAACAACCAGTATGCATCTCACTAAACATGGAATCATCGCAACAGCATTATTTTCCCTGCTGATATCAGTCCCGACTCATATTTCTGCCCAAAAGAACAATGAAGTAAAAAAGAGTGGTGAAACCATCAAATGGTTGAGCTTTGAGGAGGCACTGGCTTTGAATAAAAAGAAACCTAAAAAGATCTTTATCGATGTATACACCGACTGGTGCGGCTGGTGCAAGAAGATGGATGCTGAAACCTTCACCGATCCTGTCGTCGTGAAATATATCAATAAAAAATATTATGCTGTCAAGTTCAACGCCGAACAGAAGGAGCCGGTTATTTTCAAGGAGCAGGAATTTGTTAATCCGAATCCTGAAAAATCGAAATCAACCCACAAACTTGCCCTGGCTTTGCTAAAAAACGAAAAACTATATCCCTCCTACGTTATACTCGATAAGGCCAGCGACTGGATATATAAAATGAAAGGCTACCAGACTCCCGACGAACTGGTTCCCCTGCTCACTTATTACGGGGACGATCATTACCTGTCGGTGAGCTGGGCAGAATTCCTGTCAGCGCAGACCAAACAACAGATGAAGTAAGCCTTACGGGATAAATTGAAAATGTTTTACAATGTTACTGCTTTCATTGATTATGACATTAAATCAGACAGGAAAACCAGTTCTTTCACAGCTTTCTGAATCAATTCAACGGCCTGAATGAATGTCGTATTTCGTCATTGAACTTCTGATTATCTTCTGATCTTTGTAAAATTACAAATCCAAGCATCCCTCAACAACAAGGTTATGATACCGGAAACATACAGGGCCCTGGTGGCTGAAGAAACAGACAGCAGAATTATCAGGCCGCAGGTCAGGGAGAAGGAATTTTCATCGCTTCCGGCAGGTGAAGTGCTGATCAGGGTTCATTTTTCATCCCTCAATTATAAAGACGCCTTATCCGCTACCGGAAACCATGGCGTCACCCGCAATTATCCTCATACACCCGGTATTGATGCCTGTGGCACTGTCATTTATTCGGCAGAACAATCTGTTCACAAAGGAGATCAGGTTCTGGTCTGCGGCTATGATCTGGGCATGAACACACCTGGCGGGTTCGGGCAGTACATCCAGGTTCCCGGATCATGGGTAATGCCATTGCCCGACGGACTCGGTTTTCGCGAAACCATGATGTTGGGGACTGCAGGTTTTACCGCTGCATTGGCCATTTACCAGATGGAACTGAACGGTCAGAAGCCTGAAAATGGCCCGGTACTGGTTACCGGTGGTGGTGGTGGACTGGGCAGCCTGGCCATCAATATACTCGCGCAACAGGGCTATAAAGTGATGGCCGCAACAGGAAAAAGCAATGAAACAGTCTATTTCAGCAAACTCGGTGCCTCTGAAATGCTTGGCAGGCAAGATGTGGATGATAACAGTGGAAAGATGCTGCTAAAACCACGTTGGGCCGGCGCCATCGACACAGTGGGCGGGAACATCCTTTCGACGGCCATCAGGGCATGCAGCAAACATGGAAACATTGCCGTCTGCGGAAATGCAAATTCCTATGAATTCAATACAACTGTCTATCCTTTCATTCTGAACGGTGTCAACCTCCTGGGCATCGATTCAGCCACCTGCCCTATGGAACTGCGGCGGCTGGTCTGGGATAAACTTGCCGATGACTGGCGCCCCCCGATGCTGAATGAAATCAGCCACGAAATAAGCCTGGTCGATTTACCGGAACATATTGATTTGATGCTGAAGGGTAAAATCCGCGGTCGAGTTTATGTAAATATGGAAGCCTGAATGAAGTCCTGACGCAACCCCGGATTCCCAACTATTTTACAATAGGAAGAACTGTTTCCGGGAATAATTTAATACCCTTATTTCAGTTGCATTCTCCCTGAAAAAACCATACCTTTCTGTGAATTTATCACGTACCAGGTACTCATTGATTAAACTCAAGACAAATGAAAAGAACGCTCCTGATTTCAGTAGTTTTAATGCTGACATACACAGCTTGTAAACAGGAAGAAAAAGCAATTTGTGATCCCCTGGCTGAAAAGGAAGCCATTAAACTGGTACTTCAGAAATACATTATTGCAAACGAAGCACGAAATGTAACTATGATAGGTGAAGTCTGGGCCGACGACCCATTGGTATTTAGCCTGGGAACCGACAGGCGCGATGTTTTCAGAGGCTTTGACGCGGTAAAACAGAAATTCACTGAACAATTCGACAGATTCGAAAACACTTTTATTTCAGCCCGGGAACAGTTGATTTATGTGCATCCAATGTGTCAGACCGGATGGTTTTCAGAAGTTCTCCAATATAATTACACCCATGGAGAAAAGGCTGTTGAATACAGCGATCTGCGTTTTACCGGGTTCCTTGAAAAAAGAGCGGATAAGTGGGTCATCGTGCAAACCCATCTCTCTGCCCCGGCCGATAAATGAGGTAACAGTTAACAGATTACAATTAACAGATAACTGCTGGCAGTTAACTAATAACATAACAGACCTACTCCATACTCCTCACTCTCAACTCATTTCTCACCGCTCACCTCACTTCAATCATCGCTCAAAACTTCTTACTCCCGACTCCCAACGCTCAACAGCCCGGCAGCTCAATGATTGTGCCCCGAATGATCTGTTTCCCGGTCTTCCGGTTTCTTGCAGCAATCAGGCAGATTTTTATAGGCTTTGGGATCGGCTTTTACCTCATCAGCATCATATCCGGCTTCTGACACAGCCTTGCGCAGCGCTTCAGGGGAAGTTTTCGAGGGTTTATAGGTAACCCTCAGAATTTTCGTTTTGACAACGAGTTCCGACTTTATAACCCCCCTTTCAAATGCCATAGCTTTCTCAATGGTCTCTTTGCACATTCCGCACTGAGCCGAAGTCTTTATCTCCATTTCTGCAGTTTTCGGTGTCTGGGCAATAATAACATTGATTAAGACAGCGAAAACTGAGGTCAGTATGATGCTGAAATTCTTCATGATCTCCTGTATTTATAATGTTTTCATATAATCAGTATAACACTGATCATCGGCAGATTTTCTGCCCTGTAAAATTAGTGGTTTTTCTTATCTGAAGAATGTATCTGAATCGGAATGAAAAGTCACCGACTTCGTAATGGCGCCTTCTGCACAACAATTTCTGCGTTCACAATAACAGATTTTCAGTCAGTCAGACCGGATCAGTGACCCGCTCCGGAAAACCGTGAAACATAAATAAGAAAGCTTTCACAGTGAAATAAATCACCGGGAAAACTTACCATTGTCACCTTTCCCGGTATTTTACCTGCAGAAAATGCAATACATTTGGTCCCTGTTAATCCGTTAAGTTTAAAAATCATTATTTTGATCCATTCTAAATTAAAAGCACTTTTAACAATTTATTAAAAACCTATATAACAATTCCTACTTTTGCCACTTCGACAAATGTAGATACCTAAATATCTTAAAGCATGGACAGTCAGTCACTTGTATTATTCTTCATCGTTGGGGTTGTGCTGGTTGGGGGCGCATTGCTGTTCTCCACCTTTATTCCGCCTACATCGTCAAACCCGGCAAAATTTGAGCCCTATGAATGTGGAATCGAAACAATAGGTGGATCATGGTTGCAATATACTGTGGGTTACTACCTTTTTGCAATCCTATTCCTGATTTTCGATGTGGAAACGGTCTTTGTTTTCCCCTGGGCAACTGTGATGGCTGAAACCGGGGTGACTGCCTTTGTCGAAATCGTCATCTTCTTTTTCATTCTGGGACTTGGCCTGCTCTATGGCTGGAAAAAACATGCATTGAAATGGGAATAATCAAAAAGAAACAGGATTTTGATGTCAATGACTATCCTCCTGTAGAGTTGCACGAAGGGGGAAGCATCATTCTTGCCAAATTGGACGACCTGGTCAACTGGGCCCGGTCGAACTCATTGTGGCCGCTTACCTTCGGGACACGTTGCTGCGCCATTGAATTCATGGCTGTAGGTGCTTCAAGGCACGATATGGCCCGTTTCGGATTCGAAGTAGCCCGTGCAACCCCCCGACAGGCCGATATGATCATCATCAGTGGCTCTATCAACTACAAAATGGCTCCTGTACTGAAACGACTCTATGATCAGATGGCAGACCCGAAATATGTGATTGCCATGGGTGCATGTGCCGTATCGGGAGGGCCCTTTTACTACAACAGTTACGCAATTGTCAGGGGAGCAGATCATGTGATTCCGGTGGATGTTTATATCCCCGGATGCCCACCCCGCCCCGAAGCACTGCTTTACGGCATGATGCAACTGCAGAAAAAGATCCGGCGTGAGCGGAATTTCGCAAAGAAGAAAAAAGACAAATAAACCGATTTATCAGGGATATTTCCCTAAACCGATATTCCACCATGACAAACGAGGCATTAATAGCTGCAATCGGTCAGACAGAGGCTGAAGCCGAAACAAGGCCGGGAGCTCAGTATGTTGAAACCTTTGTTCCTTATACAAAGATGCACAGTTTCATGAAGCATCTCAGGGAGGATGAACCCCTGGCTTTCGATTACCTGATCTGTGTTTCGGGTGTCGACCATACCGATCATATGCAGATGGTCTACCACCTGGAATCTACACTGCACAACCACATGATTGTGGTAAAAGTGAAGACAGAAGGCCGCGAAAACCCGGCTGTTGATTCGGTGACCGACATCTGGCCCACCGCTGAATTCCATGAGAGGGAAGCATTTGACCTGTTGGGAATTCATTTCAACAACCACCCTGATCTTCGCAGGATGTTCCTCGACGATAACTGGGGTCACCCGCTCCGGAAAGATTATAAAGACGACATTCACATCGTATCGCGATAACTATGGATGAGCTCAGAGAAATCATGATTACCACAGATGAGATCAAGACCGACGAGTATCTCATCAACATGGGCCCGCAGCACCCGAGTACTCACGGAGTGCTCCGACTGCTCGTTCAACTCGAGGGAGAAATTGTACACAATGTTCAGCCGCACATCGGATATATCCACAGTGGTATAGAAAAGATGGCCGAGTCCCTCTCCTACCCGCAGATTGGACACCTTACCGACCGTATGGATTATCTTTCAGCCCATCAGAACAACGAAGCCGTTGCCCTGTGTGTTGAAAATGCGCTCCAGGTTGAAGTCCCGGACAGGGTCAGATACATCCGTACCATCATGTCCGAGCTCTCCCGTCTGGCCTCCCATCAGTTATGGTGGTGCGTCATGGGTATGGATATGGGTGCACTCACTACTTTTTTCTACGGCTTACGCGACCGGGAAGACATCCTCGACATCTTTGAAGAAACCTGCGGTGCCCGCCTCACAGTGAATTACAGTATCCCCGGGGGACTAATGTTCGACATTCATCCGAACTTTCAACGCGATGTTAAGGCTTTCATTAAAAAATTCAAAACCAAGCTGCCCGAATACGACCGCCTTCTATCCGGCAATGTAATTTTTACCGAACGTACCAAAGGGGTCGGGTTCCTTTCAAAAGAGGATGCCATTGCCTTTGGTGTTACCGGCCCTACAGGACGTGCCTCCGGGTTTGCCTGCGACCTTCGTAAACACAGGCCATACAGTGCTTACGACAAGGTTGATTTCAAAGAAATACTGAGTGACGTGGGTGACACTTATGCCCGTTACCAGGTGCGTATGGCTGAAATGTGGGAATCGATGAGCATCATCGAACAACTGATCGATAATATCCCTGAAGGCGATTATGCAGTAAAGATGAAAGGCGTGGTAAAACTACCCGAAGGCGAGTTTTACCAGCGTGTCGAAACTGCCCGTGGCGAGTTCGGCGTGTTCATCGTTTCTGATGGAAAGAAGAATCCATACAGGGTTAAATTCCGTTCACCCGGCTTCTCCAACCTTTTTGCGATCAATCATATAGCCAAAGGCTGGAAGATCGCCGACCTGGTTGCCATAATGTCAACCTTCGACCTGGTAATACCCGACATTGACCGATAAAAATCTGAAGAAACATCGAAATTATAAAAGATGGCATTCAATATCTACGATTTCACAACACTGACAAAATCCATTCACGAAGGGCTGGCTTCACAGCTTTCACCTACAGCCACCCTCGCCATTGAATGGACCATCGTTGGTCTGGCCTACTTGCTGTTTGTAGCACTGTTCGGCCTCTTCCTTGTGTATGCAGAACGCAAGGTCTGTGCAGCCTTCCAGCAACGCCTGGGTCCCATGAGGGTTGGCCCATGGGGTCTGCTTCAGACCATTGCCGACTTCATCAAACTGCTGATGAAGGAGCTTATTACGCCTAAAAATGCCGACAAATTCCTGTACAACCTGGCGCCCTTTATTGTTATCATCGTCAGTTTTCTGGTAATTTCGGTCATTCCATTTGCACCCGGACTGGCAACCTTCGATTTTGACATCGGTATTTTCTTCGTTACCGCGGTTTCTTCTGTCGGCGTAATTGGAATCCTGCTTGCCGGGTGGAGCTCGAACAACAAATACTCCCTTATCGGAGCCATGCGTTCAGGCGCCCAGATTGTCAGCTATGAGTTATCGGTCGGGTTATCGCTGATTACTATGATCATCCTGGCAGGTACCATGCAGATCTCAGGAATCGTGGAGGGTCAGCGTGACATGTGGTTTATTTTTAAAGGACATGTACCGGCCATCATCGCCTTTTTTGTATTCATCATTGCAGGCACCGCTGAAACAAACCGCGGCCCGTTCGATCTCGCTGAAGCCGAGTCAGAGCTCACTGCCGGCTTCCACACGGAATATTCAGGAATCAAGTTTGCTTTCTTCTTCCTGGCTGAATACATCAATCTTTTCATTGTTGCCGCCATGGCAACCACTGTTTTTCTCGGAGGCTGGATGCCACTCCATTTCGGCGAATTTGAAAATTTCAACCAGATTATGGACCTGATTCCGGGACTATTCTGGTTTTTCTTCAAGGTGCTCGGGGTGATTTTTCTGATGATGTGGTTCAAATGGACTTTCCCCCGCCTTCGTGTTGACCAGATCCTGAACCTCGAATGGAAATATCTGCTGCCGATCAACCTCTTCAACATTTTACTGATGGCTGCCGTGGTACTTTTCGGGCTGCATTTTTAATCTCTGAAACCTGAACCATGAAATCGATAATCGCCTATATCACTGAAATATTAAAGGGTATCTGGACACTGCTTACCGGTATGAAAGTCACTGCAAAGTACTTCTTCACCCCATGGAAGCATGTCACCCAGCAATATCCCGAAAACAGGAAGACCCTGAAAATTGCCGAGCGTTTCAGGGGCGAAGTGATCATGCCCCACAACGAAAACAACGAGCACAAATGTACCGGCTGCGGCATATGTGAAATCAATTGCCCAAACGGATCCATTGAAATTATTACCAAAACCCTGATCCTGGAAGATGGGAAGAAAAAACGGGCCATCGACCAGCACATATACCATCTGGGAATGTGTACCTTCTGCAACCTGTGCGTGAAGGCATGCCCTACCGGTGCCATTGTGATGGGTCAGAATTTTGAACATGCAGTCTGGGATCGTTCCACCCTTACCAAAGTGCTTAACCAACCCGACTCAAAAATAATGGAAGGTGTGAAGGATTAATCCCTTTGCAATTCAAACTGAAAAGATAACTGACTGATATACATATTATGAACAGCGAAATCTTATTTTTTCTGCTTTCAGCGATGATCATCGTTTTTTCGATTCTCACCGTTACCAGCCGCAGGATCCTCCGGGCTGCCGTTTACCTGCTTTTTGTACTCGTCAGCACTGCCGGACTTTACTTTATGCTCAACTACAATTTTCTGGCAGCCGTTCAGCTCACGGTGTATGCCGGAGGCATCATCGTACTGATCATTTTCTCGATCCTGCTCACCAGCCACATCAGCGAAAGGGCACAGATGGCAGGGCGGTTCCAGGGGCTGATGTCGGCACTGGCTGTAGTAGCCGGGGCAACACTTACCCTCATTACCATCATCAGTTACTCTTTCCCGTCAAAATCGCTGGTTGAATCACCTTCCGACGTTAAAGCCATAGGACGGGCCCTGGTGTCATACAACGAAAATGGCTATGCCCTTCCGTTTGAAGTAGTATCCATATTGCTGTTGGCAGCCATGATTGGTGCCATCATTGTCGCCCGCAAGGAAAACAAGGCCGTTAAAGGCATTAAAAAATAATTCAGAGAAAATCCCAGTAAGCTATGACCGGAACCATTCCTCTACAGTACTTTCTGATAATCAGCACCCTGATGTTCTTCACGGGCATCTATGGTTTCCTGACCCGCAAGAATCTGATTACCATGCTGATGTCGATCGAACTCATTCTCAATTCGGTGAACATCAACTTTGTGGCTTTTAACCGCTATCTCTATCCCGGGAACCTGCATGGTCACTTTTTCAGTCTTATTGTCATTGCCGTAGCTGCTGCTGAAGCCGCTGTCGCCATCGCCATCATCATCAATATCTACCGGAACTTCCGGTCCATCGATGTGGACAAGGTAGATGAAATGAAGTTTTAATTAGTGTAAGATATTAATACGAAAACCGAAAGGACATTAGCAAATGATTGACTACACCTACACATTGCTTATCCCGTTGATCCCGTTCGTGGTTTTTCTGTTTACCGGATTGGCCGGTCACAGGATGAAACCGCTTACATCGGGACTGATTGGAACTACCGGACTCTTTGCGGTAACCATACTTTCCTATCTTACCGCCATCAGGTATTTCTGGACCGACCATGTTGAAGGAGCCGGTTATGCATCGCTGAAAGCGTTTGAAATCCAATGGCTGCACCTGACTGAGAAACTGACCATCAACCTTGGAGTCCTGCTCGATCCTATTTCTGTCATGATGCTTATCGTTGTGAGTACCGTTTCATTCATGGTACACATATACAGCCTGGGCTATATGAAAGGTGATAACGGATTTGCCCGTTTCTTCTCGTTCCTGTCACTATTCACATTCGCCATGCTGGGCCTGGTGCTGGCTACAAACATTTTCCAGATGTACATCTTCTGGGAACTCGTAGGTGTTTCCTCTTTCCTGCTGATCGGATTCTACTACGAGAAACCGAGCGCAGTTTCTGCCTCAAAAAAAGCATTTATTGTAACCCGGTTTGCCGACCTGGGTTTCCTCATTGGCATTCTGATGCTGTCGTTCATGACAGATACCTTTGATTTCCAGACACTGGTCAGCCCTACCGGCCCAGCCATGGCACAAGCCGGCGGAGCCACTTTTATGGGTCTCAGTGTCATCACCTGGGCCCTGATCTTTGTATTTATGGGAGGTGCAGGTAAATCGGCCATGTTCCCGCTGCACATCTGGCTACCCGACGCCATGGAAGGCCCCACGCCCGTTTCAGCCCTTATCCATGCGGCTACCATGGTTGTTGCCGGTGTATACCTGGTTGCCCGTTTATTCCCCGTTTATTCCATGGTGGCGCCCGATGCACTTCATGTGGTGGCCTGGGTAGGCGGCATCAGTTCACTGTTTGCAGCCATCATCGCCTGCACACAAACCGATATCAAACGTGTGCTGGCCTACTCTACCATGTCTCAGATAGGCTATATGATGCTGGCCCTGGGCGTTTCAGGCTATGGAGGTCATGATGGCCTTGGTTTTATGGCCGGTAATTTCCACCTGTTTACCCATGCCATGTTCAAAGCCCTGCTGTTCCTCGCCGCCGGCGCCATCATCCATGCCGCACACAGCAACGATATGCGCGATATGGGCGGACTCAGGAAATACCTGCCCATCACCCACATCACCTTCCTGATAGCCTGTCTGACCATCGCCGGAATTCCCCCGCTTTCAGGATTTTTCAGCAAGGACGAAATACTGGTGGCTGCCTTCCATCACAATATGCCGCTGTTTATCATTGAATTTGCTGTGGCCGGCCTCACCGCCTTCTATATGTTCCGCTTATACTACAGCATCTTCTGGGGTAAAGAAACCCATTATCATCATACCCCGCATGAAGCACCTGCCACAATGACCATTCCATTGATGGTCCTTGCCTTTGGCGCTGTTTTCTCAGGCTTCCTGCCTTTCCATGAAATAGTAACCAGCGATGGTCTGCCTTTTGAAGCCCATATTGAATATGCTGTTGCGATTCCTTCCGTCCTGATAGGGATTGTCGGAATTGTCATCGCTACCCTGATGTATCGCAAAGTAACCACTACTCCTGCCACCTTTGCCAATGGGTTCGGCCATTTCTACACCTGGGCCTACCACAAGTTTTATATGGATGAGGTTTACCTTTTTGTAACCAAGAAAATCCTGTTCAATTTTGTTTCTCGTCCGGTAGCATGGTTCGACCGTCACATTGTGGATGGTTTTATGAACCTGATTGCCCGGGTGATCGAACGCTCTGCATACTTAATCAAAGGTTTCCAGAGTGGCCGCATCCAGCAGTACGGATATGTATTTATCTCAGGTACCATTGTCCTTGTAATAATTTTCATCTTTATCTGGTAAAGCAAAGGATTACGTTATGAATATACTCAGTCTGTTTGTCCTGATTCCCGTATTAACATCAGTTGCCATCGTGTTCACAAAGAACATGAAGCAAACCAGGGTCGCTTCTGCCATCGGCATGAGCATTCAGCTGATCCTGGCCGGTGTATTGGTCTATCTCTATCTGGCAGAACGCCGGGCCGGAAACATGGCCGAAATGCTCTTTACCTATGATGCACTCTGGTTTCCGACACTGAATATACACTATACCGTTGGTGTTGACGGCATTTCCGTAGCCATGATCGCCCTGACAAGCATTGTGGTCTTTGCCGGAATATTTGCCTCCTGGAACATGGAATTCCTCTCCAGGGAGTTCTTTATCTCACTCATCCTTCTTGCTACCGGGGTTTTCGGGTTCTTTATTTCCCTCGACCTGTTCACCATGTTCCTCTTTTACGAAATTGCCGTCATCCCCATGTACCTGCTGATCGGCATCTGGGGCTCGGGACCAAAGGAGTATTCTGCTATGAAACTTACCCTCATGCTGATGGGCGGATCTGCCCTGCTGATGGTCGGACTGCTTGGAATTTATTTCTATTCGGCTCCCGCTGGAGGACAACTCACCTGGAACCTGCTTGAGATCTCGAAGATCAACATCCCCATTGAAATGCAGCGCTTTCTTTTCCCTTTTACCTTTATCGGTTTCGGTATCCTTGGTGCTCTTTTCCCGTTTCACACCTGGTCACCCGATGGTCATGCCTCTGCACCTACTGCCGTTTCGATGCTGCACGCCGGTGTTCTGATGAAACTCGGAGGTTACGGCGCTTTCCGCGTAGCCATTTTCCTAATGCCCGAAGCTGCCCGGGAACAAGCCTGGATTTTCCTGATTCTGACTTCAATCAGTGTCGTTTACGGAGCCTTCGGTGCCGTCTGGCAGAAAGACCTTAAATACATCAATGCCTACTCATCAGTAAGCCATTGCGGCCTGGTGCTTTTCGCCGTTCTGATGATGAACCAAACGGCCTTCAACGGCGCCATCATACAGATGATCTCTCATGGTCTGATGACAGCCCTCTTCTTTGCCCTGATCGGGATGATTTACGGAAGAACCCATACCCGCATGATCAACGAAATGGGTGGATTGATGAAAGTAATGCCATTCCTTGGTGTGGTTTATGTCATTGCCGGTCTGGCTTCGTTAGGCCTCCCGGGATTAAGCGGTTTCGTAGCTGAAATGACCATTTTCTTCGGTGCATACCAGCATACCGACACTTTTCACCGCATCCTGACCATCATGGCTACCACTAGTATTGTGGTAACGGCTGTTTACATCCTGCGCGTGGTAGGTATTCTGCTGCTCGGCCCGATTAAAAACGATCATTACCTGCATCTCGACGATGCCAAATGGCACGAAAGACTTTCAACCATTACCCTGGTGCTCGCCATCGCGGCCATTGGTATCGCTCCACTCTGGCTTTCCGATATGATCAACGTGAGCCTCGCACCCATTGTTGACAAGATTTCAATGGCAGGTTTTGAATTCACCAGCCTGTTTTAAACGCATATGCTGAAACCAGAAGGATACAATCCCGAAAGCTTCACCAAATAAAAACTTATAGATCCGGTAGTATGACAATAAACGACTTCTTACTCATGCGGCATGAACTGTTGCTTGTGGCAATAGCACTCATTCTGCTCGTGACAGACCTTATGCTGAAACCTTCGCAAAAACCGCGCATCATACCGGTAGCTGTTGTTTTATTCAGCATTCATACCATTGCCGGTTTCTTCCCGGCTCCCGAAGGCATCCTGTTCGGTGGTATGTTCAGGGCAACTGCGCTGATCGGTATGATGAAAAATGTATTGAATACAGGTGTCCTGATCATCATGCTCCAGTCATACACCTGGATCATGAAAGAAGAAAACCGCGACAAGATGAGCGAGTATTTCATCCTGATGTTTTCCACCCTGATCGGGATGTACTTCATGATCTCATCCGGAGATTTCCTGATGTTTTACCTCGGTCTTGAAACTGCTACGATCCCTATGGCCGCTCTGGCTGCCTATACCCACCATCAGACAAAATCAGCTGAAGCCGGTGTTAAACTGATCCTTTCTTCTGCCCTGTCTTCCGGCATCCTGCTTTTCGGACTGTCGCTCATCTATGGTTCAACAGGAAGCATCTATTTCAGCGATGTCGCTCAATTATACAGCAATGCACCCATGCAGGTGCTGGCTTTTCTGTTTTTCTTTTCAGGGATGGCTTTCAAGATATCTCTGGTACCTTTCCATCTGTGGACAGCCGATGTTTACGAAGGATCACCCGTCAATGTCACATCTTATTTCTCGGTTATTTCAAAAGGAGCAGCATCCTTTATCCTGGTATTGATCCTTTATAAAGTGTTTTTCCAGATTGTATATATCTGGCAGGATTTGCTCTATATCGTCTCCATCCTGACCATGGTGGTTGGTAACCTGTTCGCACTGAGGCAGAAAAACATGAAGCGGTTCCTCGCTTTCTCCTCTATTGCACAGGCAGGATTTATCCTGCTTGGGATGATTGCAGGTAGCCAGATGGGCATGACTTCGGTCATCTACTTTGTACTGGTCTATATCTTTTCAAATCTCGGTGCTTTCGGTGTGGTTTCAGCCATTGAAGCTTCGACAGGTAAAATCAATATGGGTGATTACGACGGCCTGTACCATACCAACCCAAAACTCAGCCTACTGATGATGCTCGCCATGTTTTCACTGGCAGGTATTCCTCCCGTTGCCGGATTTTTCGGTAAGTTTTTCCTGTTCACCTCAGCCGCTTCGGCCGGCTATTACTGGCTGGTATTCATCGCTGTACTGAACGCAACCATTTCACTCTATTATTATCTGATAGTGGTGAAAGCCATGTTTATCAACAAGAGCGATAACCCGATTGCCCGGTTCCGCAGCGACAACATGACCCGTGCCGGCCTTATTCTGAGCGGCCTGGGCATCCTCGTGGTCGGCTTCTGGAGCCAGGTGTATGAGTTTATCTTTAACCTCAGCATCGGACTTTTTTGATTTACGGTTTACGATTTTACGGCCTGCCCGCCGTAGCGGGTTTACCGGTTACGAATTTTACATTTTCTGCCAACTGATTACTGCCAACTGCCAACTAAGATTAATGAATGACGAATTATTTTACGATTTACGAATGAAGAATGAAGATCTGCAAATCAGTTAATTTGCTAATCTGCTAATTAAAAAATTGAAGCGTACTTTTTACCTGTCTGCCGACAGGCAGGCTTTAGACTTTTTACTTTTACTTTACCACCATGCCACTACAAGCCAAACACATCGTCGAGGAGATCAGCGGGATCCGCTGCACCATTGTTGAGAAAGGCGCCACCGCTCAACGGGTGGAATTCCTGAAAAAACTGCTCACTTTCAACGGTTTTGAAGTATTGACCGCTGAGGATAAAAGGGAAGATGAATCAGCCCCTGTAACCTATATCATCGGTGTAACTGACCTGGTGTTTAACCCGGTTATTGCAGTGTATGAGATGAGTCTGAAAACCCCGTCCGGTGAACGCGTTTCACCGGCTTACTGGGATCAGTTGAAAACTGAAATCATTGACCAGTATTGGGTGCGCGACGAAGAGGTCGCCGATGGCTCCTCAGCCTGGCACCGCCGCTTTGAATAATACTTTTTCCTGATAACCGAAAATTTCCCCGGCAAACACCGGGGATTTTTTATTTAGTAACTTCTATCTATATTGTCTAATAATAACGAAAGGGGAAACTTATTTCCCTGGGCATGACCCTGTTTTTCCGGTATCATGAAATGGACTGATCAAAAGCATCCCTTCAACGAAGATGCCGGAGAATTTTCTATTAAGCATCACTGTTATCCGGATAAGATTTACACAAATGTCTGAAGCCTTTGATAATCATGCAAAAGGTAATATTTCTCCCCTCTGGGGCTTACATTTTGGACTTAAAAGATTTTGCTACAAATATTACGCGGCTCTGCCGTTTAATTATTGCTACAGAGTAACAAAGCATTTGTAGTCAATCGGATATCAGAATTGATAATGAGCTACAGCTTGCCTGACTGCATCAAGCAGGCAGGAGTAGCGTGACATTAAAATTTCTAAATATTCGAAAATTAACCGGACAAGAGTGATTAAGAATTATGATGTATATTTTGGAAGATTTAGTAAGAAATCAACATTTTCAAAATCTTCAGGTTAAAATCAACATTGTGATCCTCTTCAGAAAATTAGCTTTCCTGGCATTGATAACAATTGCTTTACAAACATCGGCGCAGGAAACGGCTAAATGTAATGACCAGCGGTTTGATAACCCGTTTATGGATTAAATTGCCGGGAGCTGGCCGGCAGACGGAAACATCGGCGGCGACAGCATGACTTATCATTTTAACGGTAACTGGGAGCTGAATCATCAGTTTATGGTGCTGACCTTTGCCGATACGGCTGCACAACCGCTCTATACCGCCAGGGTATTTATTGGTTATTACTGCGTCATTGAACGGTATGTTTGCCATTGGCTGGATAATTCCGGGGGAAGGTTCTCTGAGACCCCGGGCTATGGCACCCTGACCGAAACACCCTTGAATTCTGCTTTGAATACCCCAACGGTCCCATTATCAACCGGCTCACATATGAAGATAAACGTGATACCTGGCAAATGCACTCCACCACAAAAAACCCTGAAGGGGCATTGGTTACTCTCGGTGATATATAGCTGAAGCGAATCAAATAGGCCGGGCCTCGAAGAAACAGATGATTTTGTGATTGGCCCTGTATTAACCATTTCAGAGTACAATTGATGTTTTAAAATGCTTGCTGTCAATATATTTTGCAGATAAATGCCATTTATTCCCCCTGTTGAAGAAAGAGAAACCGGAGAACTAACAGCTATTGCCAATTGTACTAATAATGGTTGGCAGGCTGAAGCAATCAGACTTGCAGCAATTGAACTTCAAAAACGGAATAACTCCGGGGATGAAAAAAGGAAAATAATAAAAAAATGGAATTCTGAACTGAATGCATATCTGAAGTTGCAGGAGATAAAGTTTAAATTGAATGAGAATGAAGATTACAGCATGCTGAATTGTATCCTGATTTTTATTTTATCACCATTTACTCTGCCCGGTAAAATAACCTATGGCCTCAGTGTTTCTGAACTTAAGGAACAGCATTATTTCAGAAAAGAAAACGACGATCTGCTTTACTTGTTTCGGGTGCACTTTTTTAATAGGAATGATCAGCTATTTGAAACACTATTCATCACGATAACCGGATTAAAAACCGTGAATGAAGATGGTAGGCTCCTTTGGGTAAAAAGGGGCGTTCCTTTTCAGTAAAAGGGGCGCCCCTTTTTAACAGATCAGACAAGGGAATACAAAACATTGATTTTCAAACTAATATAAATCAGCAGGAAGCATATAAAAAAAGCCGGCTAAAACAACCGGCTTCATTTTTCGGGTGGAATATGGGGCTCGAACCCACGACCTTCTGAACCACAATCAGACGCTCTAACCAACTGAGCTAAAACCACCATGTTTGTTATGAGTGGCAAAAATAATACTTTTAGCTGAATTACTAAACTTTTGGGTCAGGTTTTTTTATTCCCGACAAATACATTTCTTTATAAATTTGCTTTGAGAAAACCTAAACAACCCTGAACTATGGCCGATATCATTGATTACAAAATTTTTGGTGATGACATGCAGCTTGTTGAGATCGAACTTGACCCTTCAGAAGGCGTCCGGGCAGAAGTCGGTGCCATGATGTATATGGATGATGGTATTGAAATGCAAACCGGCACCGGTGGGGGTCTTTTTAAAGGTTTTAAACGTATGCTGACCGGCGACGGGTTCTTTATCACCACATTCCTGAATACAGCACACAATAAACGCAGGGTGGCTTTCGGAGCACCCTATCCCGGGAAGATCATCCCGCTTGAACTTGACAAGCTGGGCGGGGAGTTTCTTTGCCAGAAAGACTCCTTCCTGTGCGCAGCCAATGGCATCGACATCGACATTGCCTTTACAAAAAAGATCGGCGCCGGACTTTTCGGTGGTGAGGGCTTTATACTACAGCGGCTATCGGGCCATGGGCTGGCCTTTGTTCAGGCCGGTGGCGCCATTGTTCAGCGCAACCTTGTACCAGGTGAGGTGCTTCATGTAGACACAGGATGCCTCGTGGCATTTCATCCTTCCGTCGATTACGACATCCGTTTTATCGGCGGTTTTAAAAATGCGTTGTTTGGAGGTGAAGGATTATTCCTGGTCAAACTGACCGGCCCCGGCCCGGTTTACCTTCAAAGCCTACCCTTCTCACGCCTCGCCGACAGGATCATTTCGGCATCCCGGTCGAACCGCGAAGAAACAAAAGGCATCGGCGGTATCGGTGGCGGTATCCTGGGCGGAATCCTGGGCGGTGACAAGTCTTATTAACTAACAGGGAACAACTAACAGATAACAGTTACACTCCCTACTCCCTACTCCCTACTCCTTACTCCTTACTCCCTGCTTCAAATACTCCACTCCTGACCCATCCTAAAAAGCGTACGAATTGTTTTTCAGAAAAAAAATCCTTCCCGGTGGAAGCCTGTCGGCAAAATCATGGATAGAACTGCGCAAGAACAAAACAGCGGTTATTTCGATGGTCGTTATTGCTTTTGCTACCCTTACTGCCATACTCGGGTACCTGATAACGCCCGACAACACACCTTTTGCCAACGATCAGCATCTTGAAACCGCTGCCTGTAACCCGGGCTTCAGGGTTCAGCAACTGCTGGTCAGAAAAAATGAGCCTGCACAGGAATGCAGTTTTCTGAAAAAGATCGTTTATGGATGTCCATCTGATTTTTCAATCATCCCGATCAGTGCATATCAATTCAGGAAGGATGAAATCGTACTGACACCCTTCGATAAAGCGGGGTACGATGGGGACACTTCATTCAGGCTGGTCTTTAAACTGGCGGACGTCTTGTTTGCCCTGGCCGATACAGCACAACCCACCTCCGCACCAGGACAGGAAACTGATATGGACGGTAAACCGGTTTCACGAAATATCAGGAAGATGCAGCGAATCATCACGGAGAATCACATTGTTAACAGGACTTATCTCCTTGGCACCGACCGGTTCGGCCGGGATGTACTGAGCCGGCTCATGATCGGAACCAGGGTCAGCCTGTCGGTCGGGTTCATTTCAGTATTTATATCCCTGGTTCTTGGTATCCTGCTCGGCTCTCTAGCAGGCTTTTTCCGGGGCCGCACCGATGACCTGATCATCTGGTTCATCAATGTCATCTGGTCAATTCCCACCCTGTTGCTGGTGATTGCCATCACTTTCGCTCTGGGTAAAGGGTTCTGGCAGGTATTCATTGCCGTGGGGCTCACCATGTGGGTCGAAGTTGCCAGGGTAGTCAGGGGGCAGATCCTGAGTATAAGGGAGAAGGAATTTGTGGAAGCTGCCCGGGCGTTGGGTTATAAAAACAGCCGGATCATCCTCAGACACATCCTTCCCAATACCATGGGTCCGGTCATTGTAATCTCCGCAGCCAATTTCGCTTCCGCCATCCTGATTGAGGCAGGGCTGAGTTTCCTCGGCATCGGTGTGCAACCCCCCATGCCTTCTTGGGGAACCATGGTGAGGGAAAACTATGCTTATATTATTCTTGATAATCCCTGGCTTGCCATCCTCCCGGGATTGTGCATCATGATCCTTGTACTGGCCTTTATGCTGATCGGTAACGGCCTCAGGGATGCACTGGATGTGAAAGCGGGGCCGGTTAACTGACCGGCATCATCACAATTTTTCCTGAGCACCGCTTCAGTAAAGGAAAACGGATCATTTCGCCGACAGATGCCATTTATTTATACACAATTAACGCTGACTGGTCCGGCAAGCCTGCCTGTTCGCCAGGCAGACAGACTCACTATATATTTTATCGGTTGGAAGACCTGTTCCGCCAGGGCGGGAGACCCCCATGCCTGGCATCATTCACATAGTTGCCTGCCCTGAGGCTGTCACAAAAGTCAGGAATTGTCTATATTTCGATCCCGATAGCTATCGGGACTCAATATGACAATCGATTGATTATCAGATGTCAGGCTGAGCGGTTCCGATAGCTATCGGAACGAAGCCTATACCAACTTATGAGACAGCCTCTTATTCGCTATGATCATAAGGTCACTTTGTTTGGTTGTGAAAGCAATTCATGTGGGTTTCATTTTAGATATTCTCCTCAGATTATGCATCTTCAGTCAGGAAATGTTACATAATTACCCGACAAATGTTAACAACTTCAGTCCCTGAATAATCATCGGATTGAATTTAATCCGCCTGGCCCGGTAGTTTCAAGTGTTGATAATAAATATAAGTAATTGAAATATAATGGGAAATGCAACGTTAAATTTGTAAATTGACAATCGTGTACTTAAGGGAGTAAGCCGAAAATCCTTAACCAGAGTAGGCTAATTTAAATAAGTGAGAAATAATGAAAAAGGCGCTGATCTTAAGCATAACTATGCTGGTCTTTCTGGCTATGGGAGTGAAAGCACAATATTTCGTCGGCGGGAATCTGGGTCTTAACTCCTCCGGTTCCTCAACAACGCACGGATCAACAACTTATGATGATTCAAAAGGGTTTTCACTTCAGATTAATCCTAAGGCAGGCTACTTCCTGACAAAAAAGTTTGCCCTTGGACTGGGACTGGGAATAGGTACTTCCAGATATTCCACATTCGCAGATGGCGCCAATGAAACCATCAATAAAACCTTTACATGGGAGGTTGCGCCTTTTGCACGGTTCTATTTTAAAAAAATCGGAAACTTCGCCTTTTTCGGGGAGGGTATGCTGAGTTTTGGCAACGACAAGTTGGTAATTGAATATCCGGATAGTCCGGATGCAGAAAATAAAGTCTTTAAAATTTCAGAAAGAATCTCTCCGGGCTTCTCTTACAGCCTCACCGACAAAATTGAGCTCGAAGCTTTTCTGGGATCCATAGCTTCCACCACTTCTATCCGTAAATTGCCGGAAACAGAAACTGATGAGGATAATAAGCGGATAAGTTCGGGTTTCGGATTGAATTTCGGACTTGATAATATATATTTCGGAATCATCGTTAAACTCTGATTTATCAGGTTATAAATCAAAGAGAAAGGCTGCCGGATGGTAAACGGCAGCCTTTCTCTTTGCAATCGTTCCGGTTTGTTCTCCGGCCTGAAAAGACAGGAAAAATCTATATCCGGTAATCCGGCTGATTCCGTAATCAAAAACTTCCGCTTTAAATCCTGGGTCCACTCCGGAAACCAATAATCAGACACCTTCCTGATGGCTCAGGCCGGGATGGTTACCAGCCTTCTTTTTAGACTTCCCTGAGCAGTCTCAATCATTTTAGAATCAGGTTGATCCGGGATGAAATACAAACAGTATTCCTCTGGAACAACAGGCAAAGGCTTGCTTTACGGGATTTTGCATCCGGAGTACAGACCTGCCGGAAAACCAAAGACCATTCTAATACTTCTGCTTATATTCAAGGTTCCCGCATCCGAACCTCTTGTCAAAATTACGGCATTCCCCTTTCAGGAATGAAAACTTTATCAACACATAGAAATCAAGGCCGTAAAAATTACTCATTCCAAAGAAACCGCCCAATTTATCTGTTCCGATAACCACTTTGTGAAACCTTGCACTGAGTCCGATGCGCGGGTATTTATAATCATACAGGATGAAAGGAATGGCCAGTTCAAAGTAATTACTTTCCCAGCGGGGTGTCAGGGAAATCTGAGATGGTCTTATGGTTTGGGCTTTACTCACGATCAGTGGATGTATCAGTGTTGCATTCAGGTATAAAGATTTCTTCACCCTGAAATCCGCCTGCACACTGAAGGCTGCCGGCAACCAGATGGAAATAGCATTGGATTGAATCAGGGCCGTCGAATCACCGGAGAACTCGTAGCTCACCGTTTTAAACAAATTGTCGATGTTTGTGAAAGAATAACTACTGACATCAGACCAGTAGGTATCCTGATCAACAAATTCCATCATTCGGGCATCCTTTTTAAACTTAATGCGCCCGAAATCAATGACTGAAATCCCTACCTTGTAACGGTAAGGCTCATAAGGGTACTCACAGGGCATCGAATAACCCTTATTGGAATGCCCCAATACCTTTTTCTGGTAGGTTACCCCGAAATCAACACCCATTCCGCTTCCCCGGAATAATTTCCCGGGAATTAATAAATCATTATTATGATAATCAACGGGCAGCGACATACCCATCTGTGCATTGGTATTATAGACTATTAAAGTATCTCCGTTGGGAATCATGTAATCTACATTGTCAATAAACCCATATCCGCCACCGGTTCCCAGCAGTGCCTTAACAGTTATCCCGGCAGTCCAGTGATCCCTGTTGCGTTTGAACATGACACGCGAGTATGAACCAGAAATTTCAGCATAGGCAAGGGATGCTATCCTTGCATCGCGTTCATTGATAAAATTAATCCTGTACAATGGAAAATAATCGGTGCCCTCAACAGCAAATTTCGCCATCTCATAAGAAATGCTTCTTCCCGACACAATGGTACGGAACCCCGTTGAAATACCAAAAGCCTGATCCCGGAATGCAAACATGGCTGAAGGACCGAAAATCCTTATATCGGTAAAAGCATTTTTTAATTCAGCATTAAAATCATCATAAAAAGCTCGGCTCTCATCTCCATGCTCAGGAAACTCAGCACCAGGTGTAATGAACCTTGAAAATTTATATTCATCTTTGGCAAGGTAAATATAGTCATTGTCAAGGTTAATGTGCAGACCAACCGGTGCAATGTCAAGAAACAATCTTGAATTCAGAATCGAGGTGGGATTAATCAGGCTTCCGGTTATACCTGCATAATTGCTGTTAATAAACCCGTGCATTTCCTGTGCACCGGTTTCATAGGCTATTATCCAGAACAAAAATGCAGCTATAGTGAGTCTGATGCCCGACAAAACAAAAAGAGTTATATTGTGATTACTGACAATCCCCTGGTCAGTTTTTAAAAGTGCATAAAGGTAATAGATTCCTGCCTAAAGTCTCCAATGCAATAAAATTTTAATTCAATCCGGTCTACAGATTAACGGTTAAAAATTACCAATAGTATGTCAATTCATGCATATAATCAATTTTCCAGCCTGATGACCATTGCGTCATCCCCGGTTTTTGATTCGCAGATTACACTTTTTTATTATTATTGCAGATTATTATGGATTAAATTCACAGAACAAGCCATCGCATGAAAAAAAAGAATATTTATTTCTGGATTATAACGGTTGTTATAACCCTCGCTTCCGTAGTCTATCAGAGAACAACCGGGCCGACCTATCCATTGAGAGGCAAGGTTACAATTGGAACTGAAACGCTCAAATACAGGCTTCTCCGCTCATACGGCGGGCCAGATAATGCAGAAATCAGCATTGACGAACCTTCAGGCAAAATAAACGGAACCTTTACCTATAAGCGTTTTAAAAGCCTGGATGAGTGGACAGATGTAGCAATGATTCACCAGGGAGGGAAATTGGTTGCCTATATTCCTCACCAGCCACCTGCAGGAAAAGTCATGTACGAAATCACCCTGACTGATGGCATGAACACAAAAAAAATTACCGGAGAGCCCGTAATTTTACGATTTAAAGGAGAAGTTCCTTCAGGAATACTATACCCACATATTTTTCTTATGTTCCTTGCAATGCTCTTTTCTACCCGGACCGGAATAGAAGCAATTGCCAATGGCTCAGGCACCCTGCGGCTGGCCTTTCTGACTACAATTTTTCTGATTGGGGGTGGTTTGATTCTTGGACCACTCGTTCAGAAATATGCCTTCGATGCATACTGGACGGGATGGCCATTTAAAGGTATCTTCCGTTTTGGGGACATGACAGATAATAAAACAGCCATCGCTGCATTAGCCTGGATTGCAGCTGTGATCATGTTGCGCAGGAATCCTGCAGCCAAAGGGTGGGTAATCGCTGCGGCTATTATCATGTTGTTGGTATATTTGATTCCGCACAGTATGTTTGGATCTGAGATAGACCATACTGCTATCCCAAATCAATAAAGATGATACTGATCACTTATATTATTATTGCAATAACTGCAATAACCTCAGTATTGGCTTTCAACAACAGGAACCTTTACGAAAGATTACTATTCAGCCCCGGAATGATCAGTTCACACCGCCAGGGATACCGGTTTCTTACACATGCCCTGGTTCATGGTGACTGGCTGCATCTGCTGGTCAACATGTTTGTGCTGCTTTCATTCGGACAGGCTGTTGAAATGTATTTCGGTATGTTTTTTGGTAATAAAGGGGCATATTTTTTTTCTCTGCTGTATATAGGTGCCACTGCCCTTTCATCAACCCCCTCTTTTGCAAAATATAAAACAGACTTCAACTACAGAGCCGTTGGAGCTTCAGGGGCAGTTTCTGCCGTTGTCTTCGCCAGCATCCTGATTCAACCATTATCACCCATCCGGTTTGCATTTTTACCAATAGATATCCCGGCATTTATTTTCGGGGCTTTGTACCTGGCCTACTCTGCGTATATGTCAAGAAAAGGCAATGACAACATCGGACACGATGCGCATTTTTACGGAGCAGTATTTGGAATGGTTTTCACACTGATTTTAAAACCGGTGCTCTTCACTGGTTTTATTGATCAGGTAAGTAATTTTTTTGGTGCTTAGTTCAGGGTAGGATCAGGCGGATAATTTACCCAGAATGCGTATTCTCTGCCCAGTTTCTTCAGGGTTTGTCCCCATAAATCAAGCGGATTACTCCTGATCACCTGCTTCAGGTCTGTGAGTGAAACAACCCAGGAGTTTTCCTCCAATTCCTTGTCGAGTTGTTTCGAAGACCAGCCACTGTAACCGACAAAAAACCTGATTTCATCTTTTCCAAGTTTCTTATCTTTTATCAGATCCCTTACTGTATCAATATTTCCACCCCAAAACAGGCCTTCCAGAATGGGAACCCCTTCGTCAATCAGGTCAGGACGAGTATGGATAAAGAAAAGGCTGTCAGTTTTAACAGGACCCCCGAGAAAAACCGGCGCTTCAAATCCCTCAAATTCAGCTGCAATATCACTGAGCCTGACATCTACAGGCTTGTTAATAATTAAACCAAAAGACCCCTCATTGCTGTGGTCAGCAATAAGAACCACCGACTTTTTAAAGTAAAAGTCCTGCAGAAATGGTACTGAAATCAATATCCGTCCGGCAAGGGGTTCTATTTTGATTAATTTCATTGCTTAATTTCTTACTAACGATTCCAAAAAAAATTAACCCGCTTTGCAATACCGTGTTATTCAGGTTGTTTTAAGCACTTTCCGAAATTTCATCCATTAATAAATCAATAAATCTCTTAAAAGTCACTGTATTTTTGCCGAGAATCTGGTTTCAGGTTTTTTTCAGGATAATTTTTACCTGAATTTCAAATGCATCACACTGCCGGCTATTTTTATACTTTTGTATTCAAAACCATATAGCAGCAGCAAAATCTATACCAATAAACATGACCATATCCCGGAACCAGGAATTATATCACCGGCTAAGAAAGGAATATCCGGTATTCACCTTTGCAGATTTCAACCTGAAAGCAGTTGGGAATGAACTGGTGATTGAGTTCCGTTTCAATATTGGAGGTGAAATACAGTTCAATCCCAGAACTGTAATTAAGACCGGGACCCTGGTGGATGAATTGGTGAGCAGGGTTGAAGCCATTCGTCCGTTGCTCGAGAGTATAGCATTCCGGATCGGAATGATCGAACTTATCAGTTATTGGAAAGCGAGCTGTTCTCCTGTAATCAGTGTATTGCCGGCCAACCTCACCTTAGAAGAAGTTAAATGGTGGAAAAAAATTTACTTTCAGGGACTCGGGGAATTTTTTTATCTCAATTCAATTGCAGCCGACCGCGATAATTTCGTTGAAATATACTCAAAGGGTCTGAAATCACACCCTGCACAGTCTTTTGCTGCTGAAAACAAATTTATCGTTCCGGTTGGCGGTGGCAAGGATTCAGTGGTCACACTCTCCCTGCTGAGAGAGCATGGAGAAACAATCATGCCAATGATTATGAACCCACGGGGTGCAACCATCGGAACAATCAGAGCAACCGGGTTGACCATGGACCAGGTTCTGGTGATTGACCGGTCGATTGATCCTGTGTTGCTTGAACTGAATGACAAGGGATTCCTGAACGGACATACACCGTTTTCTGCCATGCTTGCATTTTACACCCTGATGTGCTCAGCCCTTACAGGATACAGGAACATAGCCCTTTCCAACGAATCCAGTGCCAATGAATCAACCATTCCGGGAACAAAAATCAACCATCAGTATTCAAAATCATTTGAATTTGAACAGGATTTCAGGCAATATTATGAAGAATACATATCATCCGGATTTAACTATTTCAGCTTTTTAAGACCATTGAGTGAATTACAGATTGCCGGAATATTCTCTGCTCTAACGCAGTACCATGATGTATTCAGAAGCTGCAATGCAGGCAGCAGAACAGACTCGTGGTGCGGAAAATGTCCGAAATGTATGTTCACCCATATTATGTTATCTGCATTTACCGGTATTGAGCATGCTGACAGGATCATTGGCAAAGCCATGCTGGATGACCGGGAAATGCAGGAAATCTTTGACGAACTGGCTGGTTATGCTGATATTAAACCGTTTGAATGCGTAGGGACAACGCTTGAAGTAAAACAAGCCCTGCGTATGATCACCGACCGGCATATGGGAGGGCACCTCCCTTGTTTACTCGGCCGGTTTGCCGAAAAGAGTCCCGGAAGGATCAGCCCGCCGGATTTTATGGCCATCGAAGAGCCCAATTTTGTTCCTGCTGATTTGATTGAATATTTAAAACTCAGACTGAAATGAGGAGTCTTCTCAGATCCGTTACAAATGGAAGAAAGGTTTTGCTGCTGGGCTTTGGCAGGGAAGGCAAATCAAGTCTCCGGCTGATCAGGGAAACCTGTCCGGATATGAGGGTAACTGTGGCCGATGCAGATGAATTCATTGCTGAGAAAAACCCGGAACTGATCAGGGAAGATATATCCATTGCTTGTGGCGAAGACTATCTTGACAGCATTGACAAATACGACCTCATCATCAAATCACCCGGGATTTCACTTAAAAACACTGAAATCAGGTTTGATCCGCAAAAAATAAGTTCTCAAACCGACCTCTTCTTAAGGGCATATTCACGTCAGATTATCGGAATAACCGGTACAAAAGGAAAAAGCACTACTTCAAGCCTGATTTATCATATTATCAAAGGTTATACCCCTGATACGCTTCTTGCCGGAAATATAGGAATACCATTGTTTGACCTGGTTCCGGATATAACCCCTGAAACAAGGATTGTATGTGAATTTTCATCACATCAGCTTGAGTATATCAGTAAAGGTCCGCACATTACCGTACTGCTGAACCTTTTTCAGGAACACCTTGATCATTACAATTCCTTTTACGATTACCAGATGGCCAAGCTACAGGCAGGACTGAAGCAATCAGAAAGTGATTATTTCATCTGGACTGCAGACGATAATAATACCCGGCACCTGCTTCTTAAAAATAAGCTCAGCAGCAGAGCTTTACCGGTTTACCAGGGAGAATTTGATGGAAATGGTATTGGTATTTCGGGGGAGAATATCGTACTGAGAATTTTCAATAATGAACGGATTCTTTTGTCGTCAAATTTTGAAACAAAGCTCAGGGGAACTCATAACCTGAATAATATCAGTGCAGCAGCGGCAGCGGCAGCATTGATGAATATTCCTGCACCGGCCATTGAAAATGGGATCGGTTCCTTCACTCCGCTTGAACACAGAATCGAATTTGTTGGCACCTACCAGAATAAGCTCTTTTTTAACGACTCTATCTCAACAATACCTGAAGCAACCATAGCTGCCGTGAATACAATTAAACAGTTTGATACACTTATTCTTGGCGGATTCGACAGAGGGATCGATTATTCCGTACTGTATGTTTTTCTGAAAAAATTCAGTAATAAAAAGTTGGTCTTCACCGGACCTGCAGGCAAACGGATGATGGAGGAACTGAAGGGGAAAGGGAATTGCACAAATGTGACGGTCTATATACAGGATTTCAGAAATGCTGTTGCCTGGTCTGTTACCAATACTCCGCAAGGAGGCACCTGCCTTCTTTCTCCGGCTGCCTCAAGTTATGATAGTTTTAAAAACTTTGAAGAACGTGGCAAATGCTTTAAGGAATTGGTTAAAGCATAAAAAAAGTCCTCACATCAGCAGATCCGAGGACTTAAATAAATTAATCCGACAGAATTACACCTGTTCATCACCAGCCTCTGAAACATCCTGTTTCACATCTGCTTTAGGTTTCTTTACCGCTTTTGGTTTTGGTTCGGTTACTTTGGGTTCCGCAGATTTGGCTTTTGGCTTTGCAACAGGCTTCTCAGTTTTCACTTCTGCAACTGCAGGTACAACCTTATCTGTGCTTTTTCTTCTTGGTCTCCTTACTCCATAGGAACCCATAATAATTTTGCCATGTTTCGATTTTTTGTCTCCTTTTCCCATATATTCAGATATTACATGAATTTTCAGATAATGGGTAAAAATATGAAAAAAAAACGAGTAAATGATCATGAAAATTAAAATTTATGGATCATCATCGCTTTCAGGAAAGAGTGAACTGACAGAATTGCAGCTACATGGCAAATAAAGATTCCGGGAAACAGGTATAATCCCTGCAACAAATTATTCATTTTTCTGTCAAAAGAAAAAAGCGCAGAAAAACTCAGTCCCGGTTCAGCTTTTTATTACAAAATATTCAGGTGCGGTGGAATAAAACGCTTGCTTGCTAAATCAAAAAAAAACCTTACTTTTGCGCCACAAATTAATAAAGCGATGGCAAAGAAGACCGACCACACTGAAGAAAAAATCATGGCCGTTGAGGAGGCCCTTAGTAAATCTGAAGTTTTTATTGAGAAGAATCAAAAACTCCTGACTATAATACTGGGTTCAATCGCAGTAATTGTGCTTGCTTACTTTGGTTTTCAGCGGTTTTACCTGATTCCCAAAGAAAAAGAAGCACAGTCACAGATGTTTATGGCAGAGAAATATTTTGAACAGGATTCGTTGAAGCTTGCCCTCAATGGTGACGGAAATTATCTTGGTTTTCTGCAGATTATAGAAGATTACAGCATGACCAGATCGGCAAAGCTTGCCCATTATTATGCCGGTATCGTTTATCTTAACGATGGCAAATTCCAGGAAGCGATAGACCATCTCGAGAAATTTAACATTAAGGATGAACTCGTTTCACCTATGGCAAAGGGTGCCATCGGTGATGCATATATGGAGTTGGGTAAAACAGAAAAGGCTGCTGAAAATTATCTTGAAGCTGCTGATCTCAGGAAAAATGATTTTACAACTCCTGTGTTTCTTCAAAAAGCTGCATGGGCATATGAAGATCTGGGTAAAAAAGATGAGGCATTAAAAAATTACAACCGCATCCGGGTAGAATTTCCTCGTAGCGCTGAGGCACGCGATGTTGATAAGTATATTGCCAGGCTCAAAGCTCTTTAGGAAGATTTTGCTATTAATAAAAAAAACACCCTTTCCGGGTGTTTTTTTTATTAAACGGATATTCAGTCGGCTGTACTTGATTTACTCCTATTTTTACCTGAAAGACTTAATAAAAAACAAGCATGGAAAAAGTCCGGATTGTCTTTATGGGCACCCCTGAATTCGCAGTGGAATCGCTGAAACAACTCATCGAAAACAGCTTTGAAATTGCAGCAGTAGTAACCGTTCCTGATAAACCTGCAGGAAGGGGATTAAAACTAAAAGAATCGGCTGTAAAAAGCTTCGCCGTCAGTCACAATCTTCCGGTGCTTCAACCCGATCGTCTGCAGGATCAGGATTTTATTGATCAACTCAGGTTGATCCGGGCTAATTTATTCATAGTCGTTGCATTCCGCAAATTGCCGGATGAAGTATGGAAAATGCCTGATTTGGGCACATTCAATCTTCATGCCTCTTTATTACCACAGTACCGTGGCGCCGCTCCCATTAACCATGCTGTCATCAATGGTGAATCTGTTACAGGAGTGACTACTTTTTTTATAAATTCAGGCATAGATACGGGTAAAATTATATTAAGCAGGTCCGTTGATATAGGTCCGGATGAAACCGCAGGAGAACTTCATGACCGGTTAATGCTGACCGGAGGATCCCTTGTGGTTGATACAGTCAACGCTATAGCAGAAGGTAATTGCCGGTTAATTGATCAGCCTGCATTTTCCGGCATGCTGAGAACTGCTCCGAGAATATTCAGAGAGCATTGTCGCATCAGATGGTCTGAATCTGTACATGTTGTTCATAACCTGATCAGGGGATTAAGCCCGCACCCCGGCGCCTATTCGGTCATAAAGACGGAAAAGGGGCTGTCTGAAGTCAAAATACTTCATGGACTGATCAGGGAAGGTCCTGCATCCAAAATGCCGGGAGAGGCCCTTATATTGAATGAGGGAAAATTACTGGTATCCTGCACTAACGGTTATATAGAAATCCTCAGGGTTCAGCTTGCAGGAAAAAGAGCAATGACTGCAACTGAATTCCTCAGAGGATTAAAGTCAGCCTATATTCAGTTTGAAGCCTGAAAAATGTAAAAAAAGTATTGGCAGACACCCTAAACACCCTGCCAATAGGCTGAAGTTATTAACAAACACCCGGTTTTATTAACTTTTTTCATTGTTTTGTCCTAAAATGCTTGATTTCACACAAGAATAGCTTATATTTGCGTTAGGTTATCCAACATAGTATTAATTAAAAATCAGGAAAAATGAACAAACAGGAATTGATCGTTGCAATTGCAGCTGAATCAGGACTCACCAAAGCCGACTCAAAGAAAGCACTTGATGCTTTTATTTCAGCTACTTCAAAAAGCCTGAAAAAAGGTGATCGCGTTGCATTGGTAGGCTTCGGCTCTTTCTCAGTTTCAAAACGTGCAGCCCGCAAAGGCCGTAACCCACAGACTGGCAAAGAAATCAAGATCGCTGCTAAAAAAGTTGTTAAATTCAAACCAGGTACTGAGCTTTCAAAGAATGTAAAATAAGCCTGAAACAACGCAACAAAAAGAGCCGGCCTTATAAGAGACCGGCTTTTTTTATTTCTTCCGCTGCAATATGGTGATCAACCACAAACCTGTAGGGCAATAGTGCATCTTCACAGCCATAATCAACACCGATCCTTTTTGTTGTTTTAATATGGGCTGCTTTGAAAGCAAATGCAGATTTTTCAATCCATATCCGGTCGCTGACAGTCATATCTGTCCCGTTACAACTACAATCTATCCCCATTAACCGGCTCACCCTGCCTGGCCCCTTTCCGTCTTTAAGAAGATCAGGTTTCCTCCCAATCCTGGCCTGTATTATTTCCAATCCTTCCAAAGGAATGATTCCCCTGATTAATACTGCATGAGGAATACCCGGCAGGTTAGTTACCACATTGAAAAGAGCGTGTATACCATAGCATAGGTAAACATACGTCAGTCCACCCTTCCGGAACATTGTTTCGGTGCGGCGGGTGCGACGGCCTCCATAAGCATGTGAAGCCCTGTCAGTTTCACCTGCATAGGCTTCTGTCTCCGTGATAATTCCCGAGGTAATAACAGGATCAAAGAAACTTACCAGTTTCATTCCGATCAGTTGACCGGCAATTAACAGGACATCGTCACCGTTAAAAAAACCGGCATCTACCCTTTTCCATGATAAATGATCAAAATTCAGCCCATCTGAAACTTCCTCCATCCCTCATTTCAATTTTTTCGTTATCGACTAACCATGATACTGCCCTGATGACTTTTTCTTCACTGATATTATAGCAGGCTTCAACCATCATTTCCATTGTCATGCCCTGCTGTTTCAACATAGGTTTTATAACCCCAACAATGTTGTTAAAATCGAGTTCACTCAGACCAGCCCTGTTGCGGTTCAGGCAAACATCACAGATACCGCACCGCCTGCTTTCCTGCTGTCCGAAATAACTGATCAGCATTTTACTCCTGCAGTATTTTGAAGAGGTTGCATATTCAATGATTGATTCGAGGCGCCGGTATGCATCTTTTTTTCTGTCAGCGTAATTTTCCGGTGATATTCTCAGGTCAACGGACCTGATCAATTCGCTGGAGAAGGTCAACTGCGGCTTTTTCTTTCTTGGAAGATAGGTTAATACCCCTCTTTCCATCAGAAAAGTAAGCGCTTTTACAACCTCCTCAGGCGAAGCAGATAGCCTTCGGGCAAGTTCAGCTTCATTGATAACTGCAGGCTCGGTAAATATTCCCCCATAGGACCTGAGGATGGTTTTTATGAGAGGATCAAACCGGGCATTTTCAACCTGGAACCGGTAAAGATCATCTTTTCTTACATTGATCAGAATTCTGGAAGGGGTATCCACCGCCTCATTCATTAATATAAATCCCTCCCTCTCAATAAATTTCAGTGCATTGTAGGCAGTTACCGGTTTCAGGTTATACTGATTACTGAACTCGGTTATTTCAAAGTCAAATGACATATCACGACCTGTACCAGGAGCCAGATGGCAATAGTTTCCCAGTGCCTGGTAGATCTGCCTGATCAGGTCAGGTTCTGGGTAACTTAATTCAAGATTATGCCTTGCATCAAGAATATCTGATTCTTCATACAACAACACCGCAAATGCCTTCTTCTCATCTCGACCTGCCCTTCCCGCTTCCTGAAAGTAGGCTTCAATACTATCAGGAAGATCAAGATGCACAACCAATCGTACATCAGCCTTATCAATCCCCATCCCAAAGGCATTGGTTGACACAATAATCCGTCTTTCCCCGCTTTTCCAGGCATTTTGTTTCTTTTCACGATCACCCGGACTTAAGCCGGCATGATAAAAGTCGGCATTAATTCCGCTTTTTATAAGAAATTCAGCTATTTCGCGGGTCTTGCGCCTGTTTCTGACATATATAATTGCAGTTCCCGGAACCCTGGTGACAATTCTCAGTAACCGGGCCAGCTTATTTTCTTCCTTAAAAACAACATATGCCAGGTTTCTCCGCTCAAAACTCCTTTCAAATGAATTCCGCTGACGGAACATAAGTTTTGATTGGATGTCGCTGACCACCGTTCTCGTTGCGGTTGCGGTGAGTGCCATCACCGGTACATCCGGCAGGAATTGCCTTATTTCTGCAATCCGCAGGTAAGGTGGTCTGAAGTCATAACCCCACTGAGATATACAATGTGCTTCGTCTACCGCGATCAGGCTTACATGCAGTGAAGGTAAAATATCCAGAAACCGTTGCGTCATAAGTCGCTCCGGCGACAGGTAAAGGAATTTTACTGATCCGTGCAGTACATGATTCAATGCCAGATCAATTTCACGGAAACTCAGACCCGAATAGATCGCCTCAGCCGTTATCCCACGCCTTCTGATATTCTCAACCTGATCCTTCATCAGGGCAATCAGTGGTGTAACGACAAGTGTCAATCCATCAAAAATTAGCCCCGGGACCTGGAAACAAATGGATTTTCCACCTCCTGTTGGCAACAGGGCCAATGTATCCTTACCATCCAGTACGGACCGGATAATATCTTCCTGAACCGGACGAAATGAAGCATATCCCCAGTATTTGGCAAGCACCTGATGTATGGTCAATCCTGAAACCATGTTTATTGAAGCAGTATTTATTCAAAGATAATAAATTCAGGCTTGCGAAAAGTAAACAGAAAATCAGACTCCCGGAAGGAGGATAAAGGTTGCAGTGAGGTAAAAATTGTTCTTCCTTAATTGAAGATGTAAGAAGTTATATTTAGGTCCAAAGGATTATCTTTGCAGAAAACAGCTTTTAATGGGAAAACCTGTCTTTCTGGTGGGCTATATGGCAAGTGGTAAGACTACCACGGGCAAAAAACTTGCCCGGAGTATCGGATATTTCTTTTTTGATCTTGATGAAGAAATAGAAAAACTTACCGGAAAAAATGTACCTCAGATTTTCTCGGAAGAAGGCGAAGATGCATTCCGGATCCTGGAGCATTCCTTATTGGTTTCATTAACAAACCGTAAGAATATTGTTGTTGCAACCGGGGGAGGAACCCCCTGTTATTTCAACAACATGGACCTCATGAAAAAAAGTGGTGTTACCGTCTACTTTAACCTGAAACCTGAATCTCTTGCGAAAAGATTGCTGGTTGCACGGGTAAAAAGGCCACTGATTGAAGGCATTCCTGCTTCCGGACTCCCTGAATATATTGCCGGACATCTGGCCAGAAGGGAAGAATTCTATAAACTTGCACATATAACAATCAAAGGCGAGAGTCTCAATCTTGAGCATCTTGCTCAATCTGTAAAGGAATTTTTATAATCCTGACAGAGTACATATCTATGAATCATTCAGCTTTTTCAGTGCTTTCCTTTCGGACAAGCAGGCAAACATTTTCCACATGATGTGTGTGCGGAAACATATCAACCGGTTGAATTGCCCTGATTTCGTATTTTTCAGCCAGAATACTTAAATCCCTTGCCTGGGTAGCAGGATTACAGCTTACATAAACGATTTTTGAAGGCAATGCTTCCAGTATGCTTTTTACAACCTTTTCATGCATACCAGCCCTGGGAGGGTCAGTAATAACTACATCCGGATTCCCATTTACCGAAATAAATTCAGGAGTCAGCAATTTCACCATATCGCCGGCAAAGAAATGTGTATTTTCAATGCCATTGATCCTTGAATTGACTTCAGCATCCTTTACAGCCGCCTCGATATATTCAATCCCAACAACTTTTAGAGCTTTGGAAGCAACAAAATTCGCAATGGTACCGGTGCCTGTATACAGATCATAAACGGTTTCATTTCCGGTTAATCCGGCAAAATCACGGGCAACATTATACAAAACGGAAGCCTGTAACGAATTGGTCTGATAAAAAGAAAGCGGTCCGATCCTGAACTTCAGGTTCTCCATTTGTTCGGTCATAAATGCCTCTCCTTTATATAAAACCGGATCAAGATCACTGATCGTATCATTATGTTTCTGATTAATAACGTAATACAATGAAGTGATCTGTGGAAACCCATCAACAAGAAACTTCATGACCATGTCAACCACTTCTTCATTATCGGTTCCGAAAACCACGATAATCATCAGATCACCTGAATTTGAATTGCGGATGATCAGATTGCGTAAGTCACCATTGAAGTTACGGATATTGTAAAATGAAAGTCCTTTGGTTTTGGCAAATTGTTTGATGGCCAGTCTGATTTCATTCGTCGGTTCAGGTTGCAGATAACACTTATCAATATCGATGATACGATCGAACATTCCGGGGATATGAAATCCCAAAGCATCCATATCACGGCTGGCAGGGTCAACATCCATTTCATCCTTTGTCAGCCATCGGAAAGGCGAGAAGGTATATTCGAGTTTATTTCTGTAAAACTCTGTCTTTGCAGAGGCTATGATCGGTTTGATTTCAGGATATTCAAGGTGGCCTATCCTGCTGAAATTATCTGAAACCTGTTTTTGCTTGTATTTCAGCTGTTCCTTATACGACATTCCCTGCCACCGGCATCCGCCGCAGGTTCCGAAATGACTGCAAACAGGATCAATCCTTGCAGTGGAATATTTGTGAAAGCGAATCGCCCTCCCTTCATAAAACCGTCTCTTTTTTGAAACGATCCTGATATCGCAAACATCACCGGGTACAACGAAGGGAATAAAAATGACCATGTCGTTATGGCGGGCTATCGCATTTCCTTCAGCCCCTGCATCCAGTATTTCAATATTTTCAATGATGAGCGGAGCTCCTTTTTCCTTTCTTGCCATTCAGTGGATTTTATGCAACAAAATTACAATAAACAGCCAACCCTCATGGATAAACCTGCATTTAACGGAACTTCACTTCAGACCTCCGTTCATTATCCGGTATTCTTGTAGCATCTGTGGAACCATTAAAGATTCCGGTCAAAAAAAAAAGAGACTGAGCCCTGCTAGCCCAGCCTCTTTGATATTAAGAACGGTTAAATTTAATTTTTAACGATTGTAAAATGCATGATACCGGCAAGATACAAGTTGATCGTATAGTTACCAGCCTCAGCAATTGCAATATTGGCACCATCCTGAGTAAGTAGGTCTGTTGTTCCGCCAAGGTTGATAGCCCAGTCGTCGTTGGCTCTGAACTTAATATCACCAACAATCAGGTCTACAGTGATGGTCATTGCCTGGTTAACAGCATCCCAGCTCAAATTCTGGTCCGAATCCCATCCACCCGGGGTTGCACTGCCAATCAAACCCCAACGGTTCGCAGTATAGGTATAGGTATTGGGCGTGCTTAAATCCAGCGTAAAATAGTAATCGTCCTCGGTGGCAACAGGAATATTGCTGCCATCGTGCTGCAGTTTACCATCATTCGCATTACTGCCATAATTGAATCCCCAGTCATGGTTTGCCCTGAATTTGAATTCTGCAGCAGTGAGGTGAAGGCCACCCTTCCAGGCTCTGGCCAAAGGATCATAGGTTAATGCTGTTTCATCATCCCAACCGTTTGGCGTAGCACTTCCGATAACACCCCAGGCTGTAGCAATGGCAGTATAAGAAAGTGCGGCAGCATTTACATTCAATTTATAATAGCCGGCCGGGGAATTGATGTTTTCACCGGTTTCAGATAATAATCCGGCACCACCATCACCATAATTTGGTCCGTCCCAGTTGGCCTGGGTAGCAAATTTCCACTGATTGGCAGGATTTGCCATATAAACATAACCCTCAAGTAAATCCGGGGTGGCTTCAAGGCTTTCTACCTGAGGTGAATTTGCCGGATCCCAGTTTGCAAAAGTATGACCAGGATAGCTGTCAGCGACATAATCGCCGGGAACGTACCACTTACGGGTAGTGATAACTATTTCGAGGGTTGTGAAGGAAACATCAGCGCCATAAGCTACACCGGCACTGTTAATAGCGTATGCACGAACATGGTAAGTAGTACTCCCGGCAAGACCGGTAATGGCACTCACGTATTCTCCCAATCCCAAACCATCAACGGTTTTGCCATCGAGGATGGTAGGATTTTCAGTTAAGCCGAAACATACACCCCGGGCAGTTACTTCAGCTCCTCCGTTGTTGGTAATATTCCCTCCACCGGTAGCAGAGATGCCTGTTATATCAGTGATTGCAGCTGTACTGACCGTCGGAATAACAGGCAGTGTAGTGAAATCAAACTCTTCCCCGTAGAGCGTACCGGATGCATTGGTAGCATAGGCACGAACGTAATATTTGGTCGCATAATCAAGCCCGCTCAATATTACATTAAAGGTGGCTGTATTAATGTCTCCCGAGTAAACTACTTTATTGTTTTCGATCGTAGGAGCAGCCGCTGTATTATAGCAAACACCTTTTTCAGTAAAACCATCTCCTGCTGCAACAACAAAACCTACAACAGTAGCAGAGTCAGATTTTACGTCTATCACCTGCGAGGTAGAAAGTGTCGGATCTAATCTGACATCCGAGCTTTCCTTAGTACATGAAGCGATAAAAATCGTCATTGTCATAAGAAAAGCCAATATTTTAAATATGGACATATTTTTCATGAAGTTATTTTTTTTTGTTAAAACTAAATCATCCATTATCCTGTTATGAAACCCTTCAGGTTCACTTTGCCGGCACCACGATTGGATAAAACAGCAAAGTGAACCAGTGGATTATCATCAGGCTTAATTCTTAACGATCGTACAGGTTCCTGTAGCATCGTTAATGATAGTTAAGGTGATGGTGTAATTACCTGCTTCCGGAATCGGCAGATTCGCTCCACCCTGTGTCAGATTATCAGTAGTACCGCCTAAATTCCAGGCCCAGCCATCATTTTTCCTGAATTTTATTTCTCCAACAACCAGGTCGATGGTAATACTCCACGTACCCGTCTGTGGATTGTAGTCCATATCGGTATCAGAATCCCATGAAGTAGGTGTAGCAGAGCCAATCAGACCGATCATATAAGCTTCAGTAGCATAAGATAATGCATTCAGGTCTGCAGTTAAGATAAACCATCCGAGTCCGGGAGCCTGGATACCGGCACCATCCAGTACAAGTGTTGAACCTGAAGCACCGTATTCATCTCCGGTATCAGGATTTTCCAATGTAAATAGCTGGGAAGGATCAAGTTTAACATAACCTTTATATACGCCATTACCCAGTGCAGATTCAATTTTCTGGTCCATTCCGGAGCCGATCAGGTTCAAGCGTGGCAGCCCGTAGAGGACTACCTGGGAGGTTTTAATTTCTGAGATGTACTCCAGGGGATCTGAACTGGTACCCAATGCTCCGGTACCTGCGTCAACAACCAAAACAGCCCTGACGCGGAAATCAACCGAAGTAGCCTGTTCAGCGGGGAACTTTTTGAGTAACAGGCTGTTCAGGTCACTTACTGTTATTTCCATTTTTGAAACCTGAACTCCGCTAAAGATGGTAACAGCATCAACAAAATTATTCCCGCTGGCACACGCTTCAAGAAAATAATTTGCAGATGCATTAAATCCGGGATCTACTGGGACACCATTAAATTCCAGCACATTCAGCCCATTTGCCCTTTCAAGTGTAAGGTTGGGAAGAGTGGTCAATACAGGAGCAATCGGGTCTGTCAGCATCTTAATTTTTGTCCCGTCCTTTTCGCAACCGGACAGGATGCCCATCAACCCAATCAGAACTATGAATATATTAAGTTTTACTTTCATCACAAAGAGATTTTGAAGGTTAATAACCAGGGTTTTGTTTGATGTTCGGGTTGGCGGAAACCTCATCACCGGGAATCGGGAACAGGTTCAGGTGGCTGCTGGTAGAAGTTCCGTTATAAACGCCTCCTTTCCATGCCCAGTGGTAGGTTCCGTTTGTGAATTGTCCGAAACGAATCAGATCGGTACGACGCAGACCTTCATAGTAAAACTCTTTGGACCGCTCGTTGAGGATAAACTGATCGTTGAGATCGGCTGTTGAAATGTCGCCTGAATTATCACCATATGCACGCCTTCTGATTACATTGATATCATCGACAGCAGCGGATAAGTCTCCCATATTATACATTGCTTCAGCCCTCATCAGGTAAGCATCGGCATAACGGAAGATTGGAAAATCGGTTGAAGCGTAGGCGGTATTATAATTTTCAGCCTGTGATCCGTCAGCATTCGTAGCGGTAAACTTATATACCCCGATACCATAATCCCCGCTTGAGGAAGCGCTTGGAATATCCGGACTCTTTTTAACCCTGCAATAAACGCGTTTATCCGGACATTGAGCAAAGAACGGATCGGTATCCCAGGGGACTGGATTGTTACCATAAGTTGCAATTGTATCAACCAGTACGTTCAGAAAATTCTTTCTTGCCCTGTTTCCGTTCCAGTTAGTATTATAAGTCAGGCCATGGAAATCTTCAGCCCGAAGATAAACAGCATCACTACTAGACTCAATAATAAATGTTGTTCCGACATAACCCTGAATGCTCTGACCATCCTGAGCCCAGGCAAAAATCATTTCCGGATTTTTGTATCCATCGTTATCAGCGCTGAAATTCTGCCTGTAATTGGTTGCCAGCGAATACTTACCACTGTTGATCACCATGTCAGTATAAATTTTACAGCTGTCCCACTTAGCAGTACCTGTATAAACTTCGGCATTCAGATACATCCTGGAAAGAAGCATCCAGCAGGCGCCTTTGTCAGCCTGGGGATAAGAGTAACCCGGCTCTCCGAGTTTATCTTCAATTGCATGCAATTCCGAAACGATGTAATTGAATAATCTGGGTCTGGCGATTTCGATATCTTTATCAAGTTGAGAAGGAAAGAATATACCAATGTCATTCGCTTCGGTTGTGAATGGAGGATTTCCGAAAAGATCCATGTGCCAGAAATACGCCAGAGCTCTTAAATAACGGGCCTCAGCATTATACCTGATAATATCAGGATTACTGTTCCCATTGGTGACTCTGATAAAATCATTGGCATAGGTAATACTTAAACCAAGCCTCTGATAAAGGGCTGTCAGGAAAGGATTGCTCGGACTCCACGTCTGGGTATTCAGATCAGCGATTCCTATATCGCCCCAGGCACAAATGGCCTCATCGGTGGTTATTTCCTGCACATTCCAGAATGCTCTCATGGTTGTGAAGAAATTTTCATCCGGTGCAGAAATATCCGCACCACCATTACTACCCTGTCCTGCTATAATAAAACTGGCATAAATCTTGGCAAGAACCTGTTTTACATAGGCCGGATTATCATTGAGATTACCGGATAAAACAGAGCTCGGGTCTTTGGGATTAACATCCAGATCTTTCACACATGATACTAGAATCAATGCTGAAAGAAAAAAACCAAAAAGAAATTTATTTTTTTTCATATCGCTTTTATTTTAAGAATTAATACCCTAAACTAACCCCAACCATAAAAACCCGGGGTCTTGGATAGAAATTATTATCAATTCCACCATCAACCTCAGGATCCAGACCAGAGTACTTGGTAATTGTGAATACATTCTGAACGGTGAAACTTACACGGGCATTGAGTTTCTTGCCAATGTTATCAAATTTGTAACCCATACTTAAGTTGTCCATTTTGAAAAATGATCCGTTTTCAACAAAATGATCACTGGTGAACTGGCGTTTGACAAATTTGGTATCTTCAAGGGCCAGGGTCTGATTGCGCCAGTATCCGATCTGATACATCTGATCATAGGAGGCTCCGGCCAATACCTGGTTATACACGTAGTTACCTATGCTGGCACGTGTTGAAGTGGAAAAATCGAAGTTTTTGTAATTGAACCTCAGTGAGAAGCCTAACAAATAATCCGGCGTAGGATCATGATAGATGTATTTATCTTCATTATCTCCGTTAACAGTCCCTCCATTACCTGAAAGATCGACATACAATCCCTCTATCGGATTTCCATTGGCATCATAAACCTGTTGATTCACGAAAAATGAATAAGCTGAGTAGCCAACCCTGGTGACCTGTTTAGTACCGGTCATCCCATCACCGTATAGTATTCCAAGAAATTCGGGATCGTCAGATAAAAGCAGCTTGGTAATTTCATTCACATTATAGGTAAGGTTAAAGCCTATATTTAAAGACATGTCCTTTTTAAGGATGGGTATCAGGTTCAATGCCAGTTCTGCTCCCCTGTTTTCAAGGCTACCAACGTTGGTAAGCAGAATATTGGAGAAATTACTGCCAACCGGAGTGGTGATGTTCGATAAAAGGTCATTGGTTTCCCTTTTGTAAAGATCGAAAGAACCATAAATCCTGTCATTCATAAAACCAAAATCAAGGCCGATATTCTGGGTAGTGGTTTCCTCCCACTTTATGGTCTTATCATAAGGATTTGGCCTCAGGGTTGGAATATATTCCCCGTCAATCATGTAATAATTTCCCTCAGATGATTCGAGGTATCTGGCCATGTATGGATAATAAGAATCACCGATATCCTGCTGGCCGGTAATTCCCCAACCCAACCTGAGCTTCAGGTCCGATAAGAAAGTAACATTTTTAAGGAATGCTTCATCTTTGAGTTTCCAGGCAAAGGCAACAGCCGGAAATAATCCCCAACGGTTATCCGGAGAAAAACGGGAAGAACCATCGTCACGAAGTGTGAAAGTTAACAGGTATTTATCCATGAAAGTATAATTCAACCTGCCAAAAAAGGAGACAAGCTGATATTCATTGATTGAAGATGTAAGCGAGTCAGATATTCCAAATGTATAGCTATCTGTTTCGAATTCAAAATGTTGCCACGAATAACCAGCAGTAGCATCAATTTTACTATGAATACTACTCAGGTCTTTGGTATAATTCAGATAAAAATCCAGCAGATTATTCGTATTGGTGGCACCATAATTATTTATTTTTCCCCTTACTCCGGAAGGTGTAAGCGTGGTAGGTGAAGTAACCGGCCGGTTATTGTGGCCTTCGCTATCGGTATAATCAGTTGCAAGGTTGAGATTTGCACGCAAATCCTTCAGGAACGGGAAAGCATAGTCAAACTGGATATTGCCCATAAATCGGTTGACAGTTGATTTATTATCAATGGCAAGTGCTTGTTCGACCGGATTGGGTGTCCCCAGGTTTGCATCATAATTCTGCCACTGAAAATAACCGTCAGACGCTTCGTTTCCATCTTTAACCGGGTGGGAAGGATCCATGTTTACTGCAGAGCCAACTGAACCTTCATCACCAAAATTATGGTTTGTACTCATTCCTTTGGCATTCAGATTTACTTTTAAAGAGTTGTTAAGGAAAGTGGGGTTAAGGCTTAAACCCCCGGTGAACCTCTGCATATCGGTATTTTCAATAATACCATTCTGATCTGTATAACCTAAAGAAACCCTGTACGGGAGAGTCTTATAAGAACCGGTGATACCAATGTTATGGTCGTGCGTTATGGCTGTGCGGAAAATCTCCTTTTGCCAGTTTGTATTCTCGACACCAAGCTTAGTATAGCTGTCAACCCCATAAAGTCCGGGATTATCATAAGCCAGCTTACGAATCTGGTCTCCGGAATAAACATCAACCAACTCTATCGGAGAGGCAAATGAAACAATTCCGTCATAGGTTAACTTTAACGGCGCATTTGCAGAGCCTTTCTTGGTCGTAATTATAATAACTCCATTTGATGCTCTTGATCCGTAAATCGCAGTAGCGGATGCGTCTTTCAACACAGTAAATGTTTCAATATCATTGGGATTAAGGAATGAAAGGAAGTTTGAACTACCTGAAACATTATTATTCGCAATGGGCGTTCCATCAACAATGATTAACGGATCATTCGAAGCATACAATGAGGACCCCCCACGGATACGGATCGTTGCTCCGGTCCCCGGTGCACCACCTTTTGTTGTAACAATAACCCCGGCACTCTTTCCAACAAGTAATTCCTGAGGTGAAGTGATGGCCCCCTTATTGAAGTCTTTAGAACTCACAGTAGTAACAGAGCCGGTTAAATCGCTCTTTTTAACAGTTCCATAACCGATTACAACGGCTTCCTCAAGTGTAGTTACCGATGGAATCATCACAATTTTCAATGTTGTTTGTTCCCCTAAAACTACTTCCTGTGCATTGTAGCCGATAAAAGAAAAAACGAGCGTTGCTCCTTTATTGACAGTCAATGAAAAATTACCGTCAATGTCGGTAATGGTGCCTGTTGTCGTGTTTTTCACAGCGATGGTTACCCCAGGCATGGTTTTTCCATCATTGGCATCTGTAACTTTTCCCGAAATCTTAACTCCCTGGGCGAATCCCTGGTAAGCAAAAGTCAGACTCAGAAAAAGAAACAGAACTTTCAGCAATGTAGAATGCTTCTTCATAATTCTGGTTTTGGTTGGTGGTTTAATTATTAATTAATTAGTGATCAGAATTCTAACTTACAGACAATTCCTGTACTCTGACAGGAGATTCGCCGGAACCGGAAAGGGTTCATGCATTCAACTTAAACCAAACTGTCCTGAAAAATTAAAAGTTCATTCACCTTGTTCAGATTCAGTTGATTTGACATTATAAATATATAAATAAACAAAACAAATTTTGCTTCAGGACAAAGCCTTTTTGATATTTTTTTTAAAACCAATTATCAGGTTCAATGAACACTGATTAAATGGCAATGAAGCAAACAAATAAAATGAGCCGGGGTAATGTAATGTAAATAATGCTTACCAGCCTGATTTCATGCTACAATGTTAAGTAAAAAATAATTATGTATCTACAGGTTTATCAAGTAATTCAACGAATCCGGCAAAAAAAAATGTGCAATCGTTTCCGCAATCGATTGCAATCAAAAAAATCAGAAAAAAAATGCTCTTAAAAGTGTTAACCGGAGAAGCACATGCGACTAAAAACCGGAAATAATTTACGCCAGTGTTAAACTTCGAAGGAATATTTTATTTAAATCAGCCTGTTTGGTTTAAAATAACCGGTTGAAAAGTCCCCTCTGACCGAAATAATAAAATATTTATGGCGCAATTATTATTCACTATAAAAGCTACACATTCGCAATTTGACTATCTTTATCCGGAAAAGTACAGCAAGCGTTTAAACAAATGAAATGAAATCGAACCTTATCTCGATTAACGATATAGCCAGGGCATTGGGCATTTCTCCCTCAACCGTTTCACGTGCTTTAAAAGACCACCCCGATATAAGCACAGAAACAAAGAGAGTGGTTAAAGAATATGCAGAACAGGTTCACTATCGCCCCAATGCTCTTGCCCTTAGCTTAAAGAGGCAGCGATCCAACACTCTGGGCCTTGTTATTCCCGAGATTGTACACCATTTCTTCTCTTCCATTATCAGCGGGATAGAAGAACTCGCTTATGCAAAAGGATATCGCCTTATTATCTGTCAGTCGAATGAAGACTATAAGCGTGAGATAATCAATACCCAGGTATTGCTCGACAACCGCGTGGATGGTATCCTGATTTCAATGAGCAAAACAACAACCAATCATGGTCATTTTAAAGATTTGATTGACAGTGGTATACCGATTGTTTTTTTCGACAGGGTTTCAGAAGAAGTGGAAACAGACCGGGTTGTAACCGCCGACTTTGAAGGTGCGCTGCTGGCTACCGGTCACCTGCTTGACCGGGGTTGCCGGAATATCCTTCATCTGGCATCTCCCCAGCATCTGCTGATAGGCCGGTTAAGGCTTGAAGGTTACCTTAAAGCCTTAGCCAATTATGGTATAGAAAAAGATACGGCTTATATCCTGCAATGTGATACCCGGCAGGAAGTCGCTGACCTTAAAGAACAGATCCTTAAGCTGGCGCCAGAAATCGATGGCATCTTTGCCGTGAATGATTTTACGGCAATTGCGGCTATGCAGTTATTACAGGAACACGGATTCAGCATTCCAGGAGATATTGCTGTTACAGGATTCGGCAATGATCCTATTGCCGGCATTGCCAACCCTCCCCTTACCACGGTGGAACAAAGGGGATTTGAAATGGGCAGGCAGGCTGTTGAAATCCTGATAAGGAGAATAGAAAATCCATCCACTTTTATTGATTTTCAGACAAGGGTTATTCCGGTTTCAATCGAAAAACGGGCTTCAAGCTAAGGTAAAATCCAGACCAGGCTTCAGGTTTTCACGCCGGATCAAAGCATAAAAGTAAAAAGTCTGAAAAGTGGTGTTTTGTTACCTGACAGAGTAAACCGACTTAAAATAACTCCTTTGAGCAACAATAGCCTGAGAAAAACCGGATTACTTTGGTAAACCATGTCATAAAAAATTGAATGATTTAACGTGTTGTGCGGTTACTAATATAACATACTGATAACGTGAATGAATTCAAAATCTGTTTCGACTCTCCCGCCGAAGTGGGCGGGACAAGCTGCTCAACATGACTTGACTTCAATAATACTTATTTTCAGTGCTTTAAAAATTTAACCGCACAATACGTATGATTTATTTTGAAATTGATCAATGAAGATAACAAGCATTGCGGTTCCTCTGCCTGAATACTGAAAATACTTCAGCGATAACTATAATTTTCAATGTTCCCGGTCAAAATCATCACATTATGAAAAAAACAGGATTTTTCGGCCTCATCTTGCTGGCATTGACGCTCTCAGCGTGCAACAATGAAGTTAAAAAAGGAGTGACTTCAGGCCCTCCTGAATGGTCGAAAGATGTCATCTGGTATCAGATTTTTGTAGAGCGTTTTAACAATGGTGATATCTCGAACGATCCTACCATTGAATCCATATCAACACCTTCAGCTTCGTTTCCGGTGCCTGAAACCTGGGCAATCACACCCTGGACATCTGACTGGTACACCCAGGAGGAATGGGCTGTTCAAACCGGCAGGGGTCTTCGTGAAACCATGCAACACCGCAGGTATGGGGGTGACATTCAGGGTATTTTGAATAAACTCGATTATTTTTCTGATCTCGGGATTTCCGCAATTTATCTTAACCCTGTGAACGATGCCCCTTCACTGCATAAATACGATGCCCGGAATTACCACCACATCGATATCAATTTCGGGCCTGACCCTGAAGGGGACCTTGCCATCATCGCATCCGAAAATCCGGCGGATCCATCTACCTGGAAATGGACTTCGGCAGACAAACTTTTTCTGAAACTGGTTGATGAATTGCATAAACGTGATATAAAGGTCATTGTCGATTATTCATGGAACCATACGGGCGTTCTCTTCTGGGCATGGAAGGATCTGGTTGAGAACCAGGAAAAATCTCCGTACAGGGATTGGTACGAGGTTCTTTCATATGATAATCCTGAGACTCCTGAAAATGAATTCAGTTATAAAGGGTGGCTCAACATTATGAGCCTGCCCGAAATAAAAAAAGTTGAAGTCAGTGGTGAACGCATGTCAGGCCATCCCTTCGAAGGAAATATCAATTCAGGTGCAAAACAACACATCTTCGATGTGACCAAACGATGGCTCGCACCCGATGGAGATGTTTCGAAAGGAATTGATGGCTACCGTCTTGATGTTGCAGACCAGATTCCCATGGGGTTCTGGCGCGACTATAGGATATTTGTCAAGTCGGTAAATCCGGATGCCTACCTGGTTGGAGAAATCTGGTGGGAAAAATGGCCTGATGATCTGATGAATCCGGTTCCATACACCAATGCGGAAGTATTTGATGCTGTGATGTTTTATCAGGCATACCGGCCTGCCAGGGGATTCTTTGCGCAGGCTGAACCAAAGGCTGATGCAAAACAACTGGCAGAAAGCCTGACAAAGGAATGGGAGCGTCTGGAAGAACCTTTCAGATATTCAATGATGAATGTAAGTGCTACACACGACAGCCCACGACTTCTATCGTGTTTTGCGAATAAGGGAAAATATAAATTTCATGCCTCTGCACACGAGGATCCCGGATATATCAGCGGAAAGCCGGATCAGGAAACCTATCTGATGGCTAAACTTTACCTGGCTCACCAGTTCACCATTATCGGTAGTCCGCATATATGGAATGGCGATGAATTCGGGATGTGGGGCGGTGATGACCCGGACGAAAGAAAGCCATTATGGTGGAAAGATCTTTCTTTCATTCCGGAAACCAGGACCAATATTAAGCCAGGACCAAAAGCATTTGACAGTGTCGGTTTTAATCAGGCATTGTTCGATTATTATAAACAACTCATTAAAATCCGGAAAGAAAACCCGGTATTATCAAGCGGAAAACTGGAGTTTAGTGAGGCCAGGAATAACACACTGATATACAAACGCTTTAACGAATCTGACCTCATTATTGTCATGATTAACACCGGGGATGAAATCGTAAATACAGAAATCAGCGGTTCAAAGGAATTTGAAAACCTGCTGACCGGCTCGAGACAAATTTCAGGTAAGATTACAATCCCACCCAAGTCTGTAATTTTATTTAAGAAACTTTGATTCTAAAATAAATGTCTTTAAAAAGTTTTTGCCGTGAATTGAATCATTTTGAATATCTGTTTCATAAACTTAAACAGTACTTCAGGTTACTATTAAAAAATTAAACGACAGTTATTCAATAAACAGGGACGCTGGATAACTTTCTACGGGCATTTATACATCTCTTCAACGAAAGCCTTGTTAAATTACCGATCTTTGTTAGTGACTTATAAATCTATAGTTATGGGTTGAGGGCATCCCGGCCCCTTAACCCGAATTTATCCCACCTTTTTAGATGTCGTTAGAAAAACCTGCTCATCCCGGCAGGTTTTTTTTATTAAAAAAGCGGCACCCATAAGGATGCCGCGCAAAATTCTCAAATATCAAACTGTTATTTCTTTTTATTGGGAATGTCAAGGCCATAACCGTTTTTGTGATCAACCTTTTTCAGAATCACACTCAGGATAATAGCCAATACGCCAAAACCTGCAAAAATCAATTCGGGAATGGTATAATTGTATTTTACGCCCGTAACACCCTGAGCTATCTTTTCGGATACTCCGGGATTAGAAACTGTTAAAGCCCACCCTATTAATACTGGAACGCCCAGCAGCCCAATGTTTTGAATCCAGAATATACTTCCATAAGCTGAACCCAGATAACGATCTTCCACAATCTTTGGCAATGATGGCCACATTGATGCAGGAACAAGAGAGAATGCAGTACCCAGAATAACAATTGTTCCGATGGCTATGGCAACATTAAAAACTTCAGCCGGAACGAGAGCAAAAATCAGATGTGAAATTGTCAACAGGATTGCACCATACAACATCATGGTAGCTCCCTTTCCCCTCACATCAAGAAAATAACCGATAAATGGTGTCAATACCATGGCACCAATCGGGAAATAAGAGAAATAGGCTGCAGCAGTCTTAACATCTACATCAAGCTTGGAAGCAAGCATATCTGTAGCAAATTTCTGGAATGGAAAAATGGCTGAATAGAAAAGCACACAGAGACCGGCAATTGCAAGAAAGCCCGGATTGGTAAATATTTTTTTCAGATCGCTGATCTTAAATTCTTCTTCCGGGTCAGCCTGTAGTTTTGTAACCCCCATCTGCTTATCGAGCTTACGATCCATGAAGGTATAGATAAAGAATGTAACGAAACCGATACACAGGAATGCCAGACCCATAAATACCGAATTTGAAACACCTCCGTTATCAGCAAATATCGGAGTAAGACGGAATACTGCAAAAACACCCAGGCGGGCAACAGCCATTTCAAGACCCATGGCTAAAGCCATTTCCTTTCCTTTAAACCATTTAACAATGGTCTTTGAAACGGTAATACCGGCCATTTCAACACCAACGCCAAATATTGAAAAACCGAAAAAAGCAAGCTTAGCGGAGGCGGGAACCCAGGTAATGAACGAACCAAGCCAAACAGCTAATCCGGAAGTCTGAAATCCGGGAGTCAAAGCGTAATATTTGAGAAATGCCCCGATTACCATGGTCAAGCCAGCGGTGATCAATGTAAAGCGAATTCCCATTTTATCAAGGATAATACCGGAAAAAATCAGGAAAAAAGCGAATACATTCAGAAAAAACTCAGATCCACCCAACATTCCAAAGACTTCAGGTGTCCATTTATACTGAGTTTCAAGCATCGTTTGAAGCGGAGCAACTACATCGACAAAGAAATACGCGAAAAACATGGTTGAAGAAATCAGAATCAATGCAATCCATCTTGCTGTTTTCGACTCATTGAGCAGAGTCCGGACTTTTTCTTTCATAAAGGTTAGGTTAAGTTTGATGAATATTCTGAGTATTGAAATTTCAGTGATTCGCGTATTGTCTTATTTAAGACAGCGATTTTAAAAACTTCCAAATGTACTTAAAATTTTCAATGACAGTCACAGGCATTGATTTATTTGTCAACCTGTAATAAAACCCGGAAGTCATTCACCCTTAACAATGAATTAACCTGCCCTTATCGTCATTATTTATATTTTTGCACCGGATAAATGCAAACATCCGGGACGTTTTTTTCTGAAAACCTTAATAATATTTAAATGAAAAGAATCTTTTTTCTAATTTTCGCCATATTAATCAATCTTCAGATCATCGATGCACAGAACCGGAAATCAGCCAGCATCGGTGATAATTCAGTCAATCCCAAAAACATTATACTTCTGATCGGGGATGGAATGGGTTTATCACAGATGTATGCAGCCTATACCACAACCCGGGACAATCTGAATATGACCCGGTGCCCGAATATTGCGCTGGTTAAAACATTTTCTGAGGGCGATTATATAACCGATTCAGCAGCAGCCGGCACAGCCATTGCTACCGGATATAAAACAACCAACGGAATGCTCGGTATGTTGCCCGATAAAACCAGGGTCACCAGTATTCTTAAATTAGCAGAAGAATCGGGACTTGCCACAGGTCTGGTTGCCACCTCTGCAATCACCCATGCAACACCTGCCGCCTTTATCTCCTGTGTTGAAGACAGGAACATGTACGAAGAGATTGCAAAACAGTTTCTTTATACGGATATTGATGTTTTCATCGGAGGAGGATATGATAATTTCAGTAAAAGAGCAGATGGGCTAAATCTTATTGACAGCCTCCTTTTCCGGAACTACCAGATTGCCGGCACGATACCTGAAATGATGAAAGTAAATCAGGGAAAACTGGCTGCTTTGCTCTACCCAAAACATGCACCAAAATTCACTGAAGGACGGGGTGATATGTTGAGTCTGGCCACTTCAAAGGCAATTGAACTCTTAGACGGAAATGAAAATGGCTTTTTCCTGATGGTAGAAGGATCTCAGATTGACTGGGGGGGGCATGACAACAACCTTGAATACGTCATCAGCGAAACCATCGATTTTGACAAAGCTTGTGGTGTCGCTCTTGACTTTGCAGAAAGAAATAAAGAAACACTGATAATTATTACTGCTGATCATGAGACCGGAGGTCTTAGCCTTCCGGCCGGTGACCTGAAAACCGGAAAGCCGGAGGGTAAGTTTTCAACCGGTGACCATTCGGGAATTCCTGTAATCCTCTATGCCCAGGGTCCGGGCTCAGCTCAGTTTGGTGGTTTTATAGACAATACCGATATTTTCAAAACCATATATCGTCTATTTGAATTTGAACTCCGTGGAAAAAGTTTGAAAAGACAATAATAACCAATACGAATTACCTCAGATAATGGGAAAGATTGTAGTAACCGGTGCTGCCGGTTTTATCGGCAGTAATCTGATTCAGGGGCTGATAGATAATGGTGTCAGCGAGATAGTTGCAGTTGATGATTTTTCTAAAACGGAAAAATCAGGAAACCTTGCCGGCAAAGCTATAGCCGGGAAGGTTGAGCGGATGTCATTTTTCACCTGGCTTGAAGCTCAGGCTCCGTTAGTTGATTTCATATTCCATATTGGTGCCAGAACTGACACAACTGAATTTAATATGGCCGTATTCGATGAACTGAATACAGGATATTCGAAAAAAGTCTGGTCAATGGCCGTTAAGTACAAGATTCCGTTAGTTTACGCTTCTTCAGCTGCAACTTACGGCATGGGTGAACTCGGATATACAGATAACCATAGAATTATCGAGCGCCTGCTGCCCTTAAATCCTTACGGTATATCAAAAAATGAATTTGACAAATGGGCTGTCAGGCAGTCCATTTCACCCCCGTTCTGGGCCGGAATGAAATTTTTTAATGTATATGGTCCCAATGAATACCACAAATCCAGAATGGCCTCAGTAATATTTCATGCACACAGGCAAATTATGGAAACAGGCGTTGTAAAATTATTCCGTTCGCACAGAGCTGATTTTGAAGATGGAAAACAACTGAGGGATTTTATCTATGTCAGGGATGTTGTTTCCGTATTACTATTTATGATGAAAAAACGACCTGCCTCCGGATTATACAACCTTGGAACCGGCAAGGCCCGCACGTTTGTCGACCTGGCCAGTTCAACCTTCAGGGCACTGGATAAACTTCCCGTCATTGAATTTGTGGATACACCGTCAGATATACGGGAAAAATACCAGTACTTCACAGAAGCTGACATGACAAAACTTAGAAATGCAGGTTATCAGGCCGGGTTCACATCACTGGAAGAAGGTGTGAACGATTATGTTTCGAATTACCTTGCAAAAGGAGCATTCTATTGATTATTCAATTTCTCCCTTGAGTTCAAGCAGGAAACTCTTGATTTTTTGAAGATTTCTCACTACAGCAGCGTGATCGGATGTTTCCTCAGGATTCCCTTTCAGCTTTTCCCTGGCTCCCTGTAAAGTAAAGCCACGTTCTTTTACCAGGTGAAAAATAAGATGGAAATTATCAATATCCTTAGGGGTAAAAAAACGGTTTCCTTTTTTATTCCGAAAGGGTTTAATAATATCAAATTCCTTTTCCCAGAATCGGATAAGCGATTGGTTTACACTGAACATGTCAGCAACTTCGCCAATTCTGTAATATACTTTTTCGATTTCCTTCTTTTTGTAAGGCATAAAACTAAATTCAATCGAGTGTTTGTGATGGCCGTTGCGAAAGTTCAATCATAGTTTCATATTCCTGCGGCGTGATATCATTGAAGAAAAAATTGATCGGATCAACAGCACTTCCGCCTTTTCTGACTTCATAGTGCAGATGGGGTGAGGTTGATTTTCCTGTATTTCCGACATGACCGATTACAAACCCCCGTTTGACTTTTTCTCCACGGCGAACATTCATTTTCGAAAGATGAGCATATACTGTTTCATAACCAAACCCATGGTTTATAGTGATACAATTGCCATATCCTCCGCGTGAACGCTCAACCATGGTAACAACCCCATCACCGGTTGCATAAATATCAGTGCCGACAGAAGCCGTAAAATCGATACCTTCATGAAACTTAGTAACTTTATAGAAGGGATCGGTCCGATAACCAAAATAGGAACCTACCCGCTTCAGATCCTTGTTCGAAACCGGCTGAATTGCAGGTAAGGAGGCCAACAATTCCTCTTTTCTTTTAGCCAGGGCAAAAACTTCATCGAATGACTTGGATTGAACATATAACTGACTCGCAATCAGGTCAAGTTTCCGGGATGTATTGGAAATGATCTCGGAGTTTTTAAAACCTTCAAGTTTTGAATACCGGTTTGCACCTCCGAATCCTGCCTTTCTCACAGATGAAGGAATCGGCTCAGATTCAAAAATAACCCTGTAGATGTTATCGTCCCTGTCCTGCAGATCAGTTACAACCGATTGAACCTGTTCAAGCCTGTCGTTCAATATCTTGAACTGTAATTCATATTGCCTGATTTCCCGCTGAAGCATTCGCTCCTTAGGGGATTCAATAAAATTATAGGCCAGAACCAAAACCGCTGTTGCAAATACAAGACCCGATGCCAGAACATAGAGCACCCTGGTAAGCTTTTGCTTTAAAGTCACCTGAACTTTTTCAATTTTCAGCGACTTTGTGTTAAAATGGTACTTGATCTTCGCCATTCAATTGTTATATTTTGCCCTCATCGGAGTCAGGCTCATTCCCTATTTACCAGGTGTCCATTAAAATCTTTATCTGAGTTAATAACCTTAAGGCATTGATCTTAAATGAAATACAAATAAAACCAGGTTCATTGCCAATAGTTTGAATATCAACCATTTAAAAATTACTAAAGGAGTAATGATAAGGGTATCGGCAAAATTAACATTTTCAACTAAATTTGCAAGCCTTTATCAGGTTAAAAAATCTAAAATCAGCACATGCTAAACTAGTCTAAAATACTGCATATGAACGCACAACAAATCCGGCAAACCTTTCTCGATTTTTTTAAATCAAAGGAACATCAGACGGTTCCGTCGGCACCAATGGTCATTAAAGATGATCCTACTCTGATGTTTACCAATGCCGGAATGAATCAGTTCAAGGATATATTCCTTGGTAATTCACCGGTAAAATACCCACGGATTGCCAATTCACAAAAGTGTCTCAGGGTTTCCGGCAAACACAACGATCTTGAAGAAGTGGGTCATGACACTTACCATCATACCATGTTTGAGATGCTGGGTAACTGGTCTTTTGGCGACTACTTTAAAAAAGAAGCCATCGACTGGGCCTGGGAGTTATTGACAGAAATTTATAAAATCGACAAAGACCGCCTGTATGTTACTATATTCGGAGGAGACGAAGGGGACAAACTGGAGTCCGATATGGAAGCTTACGATTTCTGGAAAAAACACATTGCTGAAGACCGTATCCTTCGTGGAAATAAAAAAGACAATTTCTGGGAAATGGGTGATACTGGTCCATGCGGACCCTGCTCTGAGATACATGTGGATATAAGAAACGATGAAGACAGAAAGAAGATTGACGGAGCCACACTTGTAAATGCCAGTGATCCCCTGGTTATTGAAATCTGGAACCTTGTGTTTATGGAATTCAACCGCCTGGCAAACGGCAGTCTTCAGCCATTGCCTGCCAGACATGTCGACACCGGTATGGGGTTTGAGCGTCTTTGTATGGTGCTTCAAAAGAAACAATCGAATTATGACACAGATGTTTTTCAGCCGGTCATTCATGAAATTTCAAAAATATCAGGTATTGCCTATGGTTCGGTATTAAAAAGCGATATTGCCATGAGGGTAATTGCCGATCACCTGAGGGCAATTGTCTTCGCTATTGCAGACGGACAGCTTCCTTCAAATAACAAAGCAGGGTATGTCATCCGCCGGATATTGCGCAGAGCCGTAAGATACGGTTATACATTTCTTAATCTTAATGAACCGTTTATTCACAAACTCATTCCGGTGTTGGTCAACCAGATGGGGAATTATTTTGAAGAGCTTAACACACAGAAAGCTCTTATAGAAAAGGTTATCGCTGAAGAAGAGGCTTCATTCCTCAGGACACTGTCGCATGGTATAGGAAAATTCAACCAGTATATTGAAGCCAACCAGGATAAATCGAAGATCGACGGCAGCTTTGCCTTCGAGCTATATGACACCTATGGCTTCCCGATTGATCTTACCGGCCTGATGGCCCGCGAGTCAGGTAAGGAGGTGGATATGGAAGAATTCAGCAAAGGACTGGAAAAACAGAAAGAGAGGTCGAGAAAAGATGCTACTGTTGAAGTTGACGATTGGGTTGTTTTAGATCCGGATGCAAACGAAATCTTTGTTGGATATGACAAATTGACAACTGACACCCGGATTACCCGTTATAGAAAAGTTCATTCAAAAGGCAGGGATTTTTACCAGATTGCGTTGGCAGAATCACCTTTTTATGCTGAAAGCGGAGGTCAGGTGGGTGATACGGGAATACTGGAATCGAATGGTGTGTCGGTATCAGTAATTGACACCCGCAAAGAAAACAACCTGATTATTCATATCACCGAAGAACTTCCATCTGATCCGGGCGCTTTGGTCAAAACGTTGGTATCGCAGGATTCACGACAGAATACAGCCAACAACCATTCAGCCACTCACCTGCTGCATCAGGCACTCCGGGAAGTTCTTGGCACTCATGTCGAACAGAAAGGCTCCTATGTTCACCCCGATTACCTGAGGTTTGATTTTTCACATTTCCAGAAGGTAACCGATGATGAAATAAAACAAATAGAGCTTACAGTAAATCAATTAATACGCAAAAATTTCTACCTGGATGAATCAAGGGGTATTCCAATGGAGAAAGCCAGAAGCATGGGAGCTCTGGCTCTCTTTGGCGAAAAATATGGTGATTCCGTCAGGGTTATCCGTTTCGGGAAATCGGTTGAATTGTGTGGTGGAACCCATGTTACTGCTACAGGACAAATAGGATTATTCAGGATTGTTTCAGAATCTGCTATTGCTGCTGGAGTAAGACGTATAGAGGCTATTACTGCTGAAAAAGCAATATCCCATTTCTTAGAACAGATTGATCTTATTACAGAGATAAAAGAACTTGTTAAAAATCCGGTTGATCCGGTCAGAGGTGTAAAAAACCTGCTCGAAGAAAATCAGAAATTACGTCACCGTATCGAAGAGCTGAATGGATCGATGGTATCCGATCTTGCCGGTAAGTTGGTTGACCATGCCAGGGTTTTAAAAGGTATAAAGCTTATTACGGCCAAACTCGCACTTGATCCGGTTGTTATAAAAGATTTGTCGTTTAAAATCAGCACAGCAAACGAAAATACAGTTGTAGTGCTGGTTAACCTCTTTGAAGGCAAACCGGGTATTTCTGTTGCCATTTCAGAAACACTTGTAAAATCAGGAAATCTGCATGCGGGTAATATAGTCAGGGAACTCGCCCGGGAAATACAGGGAGGCGGAGGCGGACAATCCCATTATGCAACTGCCGGTGGCAAAGATATTACCGGAATCGACAGGGTTCTTGAAAAGGCGGAGAAACTTTTTCAATAGGTTAAAGATTCGCCATCTGCAAAAAGTTATAAGATGAGAATTTATTAAACAAAGTCCGGTAAATTGTAATAATTTATTCTAATCACGCCTTGATGGAAAAACTTTTTTAAACATAGCTTGTTATATGCGATGATCAGAAAGATTAAACAGCATGTTTTACACACAACAACCTATGATTCGATATTCGATCAAAGATCTTGAACAACTTACCGGAATAAAAGCGCACACCATTCGCATCTGGGAGAAAAGGTATCAGTTGATCGAGCCTGAAAGAACCACGACAAATATCAGATATTATTCGGATAATGATCTTAAAAGGCTGTTGAATGTTTCAATCCTAAACCGGAACGGTTTGAAAATTTCGGCCATTGTCACAATGAACAAGGACGAAATAAATGATCGGATCATTGAGATTTCTGAAACAACACATGACTCGGACAACCAGATTGAGCAGCTGATTGTTGCGATGATTGAACTTGACGAACAACGATTTGAACGGGTGCTTTCAACTTCGGTAATCAAAATAGGCTTTGACGATACCGTGGTAAAAGTGCTGTATCCCTTCTTCGAGAAAATCGGGATACTCTGGCAAATCGGCACCATTTATCCTGCTCAGGAGCATTTTGTTTCCAATCTGATCAGGCAGAAACTCATTATAGCCATCGATGGACAGTCAGGAAACTCCAGACCTGATTCCAAAAGCTTTCTGATATTCCTGCCTTCAGGCGAATGGCACGAGTTAGGACTTCTTTTCTTCAGTTACCTGGTAAAAAAAGCAGGGTTTAAAGCAATCTATTTAGGCCAGTCTGTACCGTTTGAAGATCTGATGGAAGTTACATCCAAACATAGGGTGGAGTTTATGCTTACCTCTTTAACCACGCCTCTGACACGCAAAAAGTATACAGAGTATATTCATCAGTTATCTTCAGAGTTTCAAGCACAGACTATTTTCATTACAGGTTTTCAGACGCATGAATATTCTATTGATTTACCAGGGAATGTAAAACCGGCAGGGCACCCTACAGATTTCCTGGCTGAAATAAAAGCTTTTGATTAATCGCATTGATTAAAAGGTTATCCCGTTAAGAGAAATGTTACTTTTCCATCAAATGCCCGGATGAATTTCTGATCCTTCAACAAGATTCATATTATTGATAATCAAAGCTATACCTTTATTAATAATATTTTTTAATATCCTCAATAAACTTTATAATTCAATTTTATCCCATTTTGGGCCATTTTTTCAACTTACCATGCTACTTATTTTACTATTAAATAATTTATTTTCAATCTGATAATTAATAACTCCCCAGCACATAACCGAATTATCCCATTACGGGACATTGCTGGTCCCACAATGGGACAATACCATGTAAACATTTTGTTTAACAGTAATCTTAATTTTTTTTAACATTCTATATTGATTCTAAATAAAATATTATAACTCTATTTATCAGTTATTTACCGTGCATTTTATATCATTGTTAGTAATTATTATAACTTTAATAAAGATTTAACATGCTAATTGTTTAATTTTGCATTATATTTGTTAAACATCTTTCAACAACCAAATATTATAGCCATGACAGCCATTGAATTTAACCACAGGTTAATAAGTCTGCACGACAACCTTTCATATTTTGCCAACACACTTACAAACGACAGGGAGGAAGCCAAGGATCTGATCCAGGATACATACCTCAAAGCATTGACTCATAAGGATAAGTTTGCCGATGACACCAATCTTAAGGCATGGACTTATACCATTATGAAAAATACATTTATCAATAATTACCGCAGAAATCAGAAAGCAAATACCATTGTTGACAATACTGAGGACTTGTATTATCTGAATATTCCACGTAAATCAGATTTTGTATCGCCCGAATCTGAACTTTCAACCAAAGAAATAAAAGCCGGTATTGCCAGGCTTGAAGTTGATCAGCGAATGCCTTTTGAAATGCATACTGCAGGTTTCAAATACAAGGAAATAGCTGAAAATCTGAATTTATCCATTGGCACAGTAAAAAGCAGGATCTTTTTTACACGGAAAAAACTGATGGAATCTTTAAAAGAGTTTCAGAGTTAACAATATCTTCGCTAAAAAAAGCTACCGGATGGTAGCTTTTTTTTTAGCATCCAGGTCGTTGTTTACTCAGGTTTTTGTCCATAAGGTAGTGAAACATAAAAAATGGAACCGCTTCCGGGCCTGGATTCAGCCCGCATTTCTCCTTCCATTAATTCCACAAACTTCTGCGAAAGTGTGAGTCCTAGTCCTATTCCGCCATATTGCCGCGTTGTACTGTCATCTGCCTGCCTGAACCGTTGGAATAATATATCGAGTTTTTCCTGTGGAAAACCTATGCCGGTATCACGGACATAAAATTCAATTTTTGATGCTTCTTTTAATTCATAACCGATTTCGATGCTTCCTTCACTTGTATATTTTAGTGCATTTTCAACCAGGTTAAACAATGTTTGCCTGATAATTTTCGGATCAGTATAAATTGTAAAACCCGTATCCTTATTGGGTTTATGCATCCTTATCTGAATATTATCTTTTCCGGACAAACTCTTTTCCAGATTAAAAAAAGTAACCAGGCTCATCACCAGTTCATTTACATGACAAGGTTCCCTTTGCATCTGAACCAATCCGGACTCAATCTTTGCAATTTCAAATATCTCATCCATCAGGCTCAGCAGTTTTGTACTGTTAGCATGAATAATACTCACAAACTGTTTTTTCTCCTCTTCACCAATTATTGAATCCTGCATCAATGATGAAAATCCCATTATTGCATTTAAGGGCGTTCTGATCTCGTGCGACATATTAGCCAGAAAGGCTGATTTGAGTTTGTCGGATTCTTCAGCTTTGTCCTTAGCCTCACTAAGCTCTTTCTGTGTCTTCAGGATTGATTTATTCTGTTCACTTAACAGGGCAATCATCCTGTTTTTCTGCTTTACCAGCTTCAGGTAATAAAAGAAAAATGCCAGAGAGGCCAGAAGTGTCAATATAAGTGCTGAATATACTATCATTGCAGAGAATTATGTATAAAACAGAGACAGAAAATGATCCGGATAATCAAGTGATCATGACTTCAAAGACAAAAAAGGAAAAAGAACCTAAAAAATCTGATCAAATTTAAACTAAAATTCCGATTAAGACTCTTGTCAGAAAAAAATGCACAGCTCAATTCGTTCTATAAGGGATTTATTGTGTGTACACCAACCGGGTATTGTTTGTTCACCATGTTTTTCAGCAATTCATAGTGGGATGGATTATTTACAAAATCAATTTCATCGGCATCAACAATCAGTATCCTCATATCTCCCTGTTGCCGCAGGTAATCAAAATATCCGCCTTGAATCTTCTCAAGGTAGTCGTGCTTTATTTCCTGTTCGTACGGCCTGCCTCTTTTGATAATATTTAACTTTAAGCGCCTCACAGAAACATACAGATATACGAGCAGATCAGGTTTTGGAAGAGAAAGGTTTATGATGTTGAATAACCTTGCATACAATGCATACTCGTCGTCTGCAAGCGTTTTTCGGGCGAATATCAGGGATTTATTAATGAAATAGTCGGAAATGATATATGGTCTGAAAAGATCAGTTAATGAAAGTTCATCCCTCAATTGCTGGAACCTTGCGGCAAGAAACGAAAGCTCAAGTGGAAATGCATATTTCGAAGGATCTTTGTAAAATTTCGGGAGAAAATCGTTGTCTTCAAATTGCTCGAGAATCAGCCTGGTGCTGTATTCTTTCGAAAGCATGCCGGCCAGGGACGTTTTTCCCGCACCTATGGTTCCTTCAATTGCAATATAATTGTAAAGCATAGCCCCGGATCACGAAAAATTATTAATAGATTCATAAACGTTCACTCCCAGATTGTCAGTACAAGTTACCATCAGTTCAGCTATTGTTTTATGGTAAACCGGGTGAACCAGTTCAGAATTTATTTCTGATAAAGGCACCAGAACAAATTTTCTTAAATGTAGCCTGGGATGCGGAATAATCAGTGTTTCCGAAGAAACCACAATGTTACCATAAATTAAAATGTCAATATCAATGGTTCTTGGTGAATTTCTTCCTTTATCACGCAATCTTCCCAGACGGGATTCAATTGCCTTTATCTTATTAAGCAAAGAGAAAGGAGTTTCAGCGCTTTTCAGCAAAATAGCAAGATTCAGGAATAATCCCTGATTACGGTTTCCCCAGGGTTCCGTTTCATAGCAGGCAGACGAACTTACAACTGATCCGATTTCTCCGGTAATCAGATTCATGGCATTATTAATGTTCTGCATCCGGTCGCCAAGGTTACTTCCCAGAAGAAGATAAAGATCACTCTCCATATCATGTATAAAAGGCAAATGTAATCAGCTTTAAATTAATTTTCAGTACTGTGTTGACCCAACTTGAAAAAATAATACAATCAACGACAAAACTGATGAAACAGAGGCTTCATTGTAACATTTTATTGCACTGTACGTCAAACACGTAATACCAAATTGAATAAGAAACGAAAACCTTTATAAAAAATTTCCGGAAATTCATTGAGCAGGGTGCAAATTCTGACAGACAATGAGCTATCTTTGGTCAACATGTCAAACTCAATTTTAAAATAATATGAGACAGTTTTTCAAATTCATGCTTGCCTCGATGGCAGGGTTGTTTCTAACACTAATGATTTTCTCTTTTGTTGCTATCGTTATTGTTGCATCCCTTGTATCATTTGCCGGAAAAGAGGAAGTCAGTATTGAAGCAAAGTCGGTTTTGCATCTCCAATTTGATGAAGCAATTCCGGAACGCAGCCCGTCAGGTCCATTTACATTCAGCCAGACTTCCTTTTTTGAAACGACTTCCACACCTGGTCTTCTCGAGACACTTGATCTGATAAAACAGGCTGCAGGAGATGATAATATCAGCGGAATTTTACTGGATCTCAGCGATATTCCATCCGGAATGGCAACAATGGAGGAGATCAGGGAGGCACTGCTGGATTTTAAAAAATCCGGAAAATTTATTTTTGCCTATGGTGAAACATACTCACAGAAGGCATACTACCTTGCCACGGCTGCCGATTTGATTTGTGTAAATCCGGAAGGGAGTATTGATTTTAAGGGACTAACCGGTGGTGTGGTTTTTATTAAGGGCTTGCTTGAAAAGCTTGATGTCAATGCGCAAATCATCCGACACGGCAAATACAAAAGTGCAATTGAGCCGCTTATCGGCGATAAAATGAGTGAAGCGAACAAAGAGCAGACGCTTGCCTTTGTCGGTTCAATCTGGCAGCATATGTTGAACGGAATCGGCAAGGCCAGGAATATTGAAACTGACAAGCTGAAGGTTTTTGCAGATTCACTGTTAATACAGACACCTGAAGATGCATTAAAATACAAGTTTGCCGACAAAATAACTCACCGGGACCAGTTGACCGACTTGCTGAAAGAAAAACTGGGGCTGAAAGAATCGGAAAAAGTTGAACTCATTAAACTGGCCCGATATAAAGATGTTCCGGCTGCGAAAATTAAAAAACGCTCCCGGAATAAAATTGCGGTGATATATGCTGTCGGAGAAATTTTCAGCGGAGAAGGAGATGATGAAAAAATCGGTTCAGACAGAATATCCAGAGCAATCAGAAAAGCCCGTCTCGACAGCACTGTCAAAGCAATTGTCTTTAGAATAAATTCACCGGGTGGCAGTGCGCTGGCATCGGATGTCATCCTGAGAGAACTGAAGCTGGCTCAGGAGAAAAAACCAGTGATTGCTTCTATGGGTGATTATGCCGCCTCAGGAGGTTATTATATTGCCTGTGCCGCTGATACAATTATATGTAACCCCACCACACTAACCGGTTCTATCGGTGTTTTTGGTGTTATACCTGACTTCAGCAAGTTCTTTGCCAATAAGTTGGGAATCACTTTTGATATGGTTAAGACGAACCCGAATTCTGATTTTCCATCGGTGACAAGAGCAATGACTCCCTATGAAGAAGAAGTTCTCACAAGAAGCGTCGAACGAATATACACTACCTTCATCAATCATGTTTCAGCAGGAAGAGGAATTTCACCTGCCAATGTTGACAGCATAGGTCAGGGAAGGATCTGGAGCGGTATTGATGGTAAGAGACTGAACCTGACAGATGAAAACGGTGGGTTACGGAAAGCTATAGATGTAGCTGCCAACATGGCCAAACTTGACGATTACCGCATTACTTCCTTGCCGGAACAAAAAGATCCGTTTACCCAAATAATGGAAGATATTTCAGGAAAGCCATCAGAATCCCTTATAAAAAGAGAGATGGGTATAGTGTATCCTTATTTCAAAGAGTTAAAATCGATTTCTGAAATGAAAGGAATTCAGGCCAGATTGCCCTTTATTATCAGCTTATATTGATTTCTCAGATGAATTATACAAAGCGGGGCTGGATTTCCGGCCCCGCTTTATTAATATTAGCATCTGTTATGAAAGCAGGAAAAAGGGATAAATTTTCAATTGCAGAAGCCATAGATTATTTATGACCGGTCAGCAGAAAAAGGAATTAAGACAGTTGATCAGACTGCAGAAAGAAGGTCAGAGTTCAGAAGACTATGATCGTTTTTGAGCTGAGATAATGAAACAAGTTGAGGAACTGCCCGGCTTTATCAATTCAACCACCCTTATGGTTTACTGGTCTATAAAGGGTGAAGTCTACACCCATGATTTTATCAGGAAATGGGTTGGAAAGAAACGGATAATCCTTCCATCGGTCGATGGTGAGAATATGTACCTCAAACAATCTGACGAAAACAGCTGCATGATTCCGGGTGACATTTATGATATACCGGAACCGGAAGGACCGCTGTTTGTGAATTATAACGAAATTGACCTGATTGTCGTTCCGGGTATAGCTTTTGACAAAAGTAACAACAGGATGGGGCGGGGAAAGGGCTACTATGACAGATTTCTGCATTCGAAAAATGCAACAAAAGCAGGAGTTTGCTTCAGATTCCAGTTATTTGATAAAATTCCAGCCGGTGAATATGATGTCAAAATGGATATGGTGATCACCAACAGCGTCAGAATGAAATAAGTGCTTTCCTCCGGATATCAAATTTTACTGAATCTGCCTGCTTTTGATTAAAGTTGTATAATGCAAGTTCCCAGTCACCATACATAGCGTTTGGAAGAACAATAAACCGCTGGCCAAACATTTCAGCAGCATTATCAACTTCAGCCATTCTGTGCTCAGTATCTTTCTTTTCAAAAATATAGGAAAAATCGTTCAGATTATCTCCAAACAACAATGAGATATGGTTTTTCTTAAGCAGTTCCTGCCGACGTGGTTCCTTGCTGTCAATGTTTGTGCGTATAATTACATGATCAGGGTCTGCATCAGGAAATCCAGCATCTTTCAGGTTTTTTACAGTTGCTTCCTTCAGGTGGGCTTTTCTGTTAGTGATATAATAAACACCGACTCCATTTGCCTTTGCATATTGTAAAAAATCAATGGCACCCGGCAATGCTTTTGCAATGGCCAACTTGCACCATTCATCCCAGTTCACAGGATATGAAGTACCCTCAAGAATACATTTTGCCTGGAAAGGACTGTTGTCGAGAACCGTTTCATCAATATCCAGAACAACGATTCTGTGTTTGTCAACACTTTTATCCGCCAAATCCCTGTCGAGCATTACCCTTCCCAAATTAAACGCCTGATAACATAAAGCCCTGTATTCTCCTGACTTCTGATGAAATAATGTTCCCAGCGTCATATGCTCATTGCAGAGCATTATGTTGTTATCAGCTTCTTCTACAGACGGACCAATAACTGTTTCACGGGCCGGGTTCCCATTGCCTGAACCCGCGGAATCCTTTTGCTTACATGAAACTGCAAAAGTTAGTAAAATAATCAGACTGATGAATGGTCTCATAAGATTACAAATAAAAAGCCGGGAAAATTCCCGGCTTCAAAAGTACTTAATCCATAAAGGGTAAAGAACTAAATGTGAGAAAAATTTGCTTCAGCCATTCTTCTATAACTGTAGTAACGCCATTTTGCATTTTCTTCAGCAGCGCTGAACAATTCTGCAGCTTCTGCCGGGAAGGATTTTTTCAGTGAAGTATAACGGACTTCACTCTCAAGGAAACCCTGGAACTTGCTGAAATCAGGTTCTTTCGAATCAAGCTGGAAGGGGTTTTTACCCTCTTTTTCGAGCAGAGGATTGTAGCGGTACATTGACCAGTAACCAGCCTCAACGGCATTTTTCTGTTGTTCATTGGCTTTACCCATCCCTGCCCTGATACCATGATTGATACAAGGAGAATAAGCGATGATCAATGATGGTCCGGGGTAAGCTTCAGCTTCACGAAGAGCCTTGAGGTACTGTGACTGATTGGCACCAATTGAAACCTGGGCAACATAGACATAACCATAACTCATGGCCATCATACCAAGATCTTTTTTTCTGACTTTTTTCCCACTGGCAGCAAACTTGGCAACTGCACCAACCGGAGTTGACTTGGAAGCCTGACCTCCGGTATTGGAATATACCTCGGTATCAAGAACCAATAAGTTGACATCCTCGCCTGAAGCAATTACATGGTCGAGTCCGCCATATCCGATATCATAGGCCCAGCCGTCACCACCAAACATCCAGATTGACTTTTTAATGAAATACTGTTTCAATGCCAGCAATTCACTGATAACGGGCGATGATTCCTTTTCAAGCAGAGGAAGAACTTTATTGGTTGCAGCCCTTGATCCTGTAGCATCACTCATTGCATTGATCCACTCCTCACAGGCTGCTTTCAACTCGGCATTAAATTCTCCCTTGATAATGATGCCCATACGATCGGCAATGCGGCTGCGGAGTTTTGAAACACCGGTTGCCATTCCAAAACCGTATTCAGCATTATCTTCAAAGAGGGAATTTGCCCAGGCCGGACCTTCCCCATTGGCATTCTTGGTGTAAGGTGTTGATGGTGCAGATCCGCCATAGATTGAAGAGCAACCGGTAGCATTGGCAACCATCATCCGTTCGCCGTACAACTGGGTGACTAATTTGATGTAGGGCGTTTCACCACAACCGCTGCAGGCTCCTGAGAACTCAAACAATGGCTGGGCAAACTGGCTGTTCTTAACATTCTGCTCTTTCGGGGCTATAGTGTCTTTATATGTAACCTTTTTCGAGATGATGTTCCAGAGATTATCCTGCTCCATCTGGCTGTCGAGCGATTCCATTACCAGCGCTTTGGTTTTTGCCGGACAAACATCCACGCAGTTACCACAACCGGTACAATCCAGCGGACTCAATTGGATACGGAACTGCAAACCATCGAAGGTCCTGGGAATAGCTTTCAGTGTTGATGTACCGGCCGGAATTGCTTTCATTTCCTCTTCATTGATAAGGAACGGGCGGATACAGGCGTGGGGGCATACATAAGCACATTGATTACACTGAATGCAGTTTTCATGAACCCATTTGGGAACAGTTACTGCAATTCCGCGTTTTTCATATTCAGTAGTTCCGGCCGGGAACGTCCCATCTTCCCGGCCCAGGAATGCACTCACCGGGAGGTCATCACCTTTCATGGCATTGATCGGTTCCACAACGTCCCTGATAAAATCAGGTATATTGCGGGTATCGGTCTTCTTTGCCGGAACAAGTTTCTTCCATTCTGAAGGTACATTCACTTTGATTGCTTCACTGCCCTTGTCGATGGCAGCAAAGTTCATCTTTACGATTTCCTCACCTTTACGTCCAAAACTTTTTGCAATTGCCTTTTTCATATGGTCAACGGCAAGTTCATACGGAATAACACCGGAAATTTTAAAGAAAGCTGATTGCATAATGGTGTTGGTGCGCCCACCAAGGCCGATTTCTTCGGCAATGGCTGTGCCATTCAATACATAGAATCCGATTTCATTTTCAGCAAGATACTTCTTCATATGGTCAGGCAGGCGATTTACCGTATCCTCAACATTCCAGATGCTGTTGAGCAGGAAAGTACCACCCTTTTTCAGTCCTTTGAGCATATCGTACTTATCCAGATAAGCAGGAACATGACATGCAACAAAATCCGGTGTGTTCACAAGGTAAGGTGAACGGATGGGCTTGTTGCCAAAACGGAGGTGAGAAGTTGTAACTCCACCCGATTTCTTTGAATCGTATGCGAAATACGCCTGACAATATTTATCGGTCGTATCCCCGATGATTTTAATAGAATTCTTGTTGGCACCTACTGTTCCATCAGCACCAATACCATAAAATTTGGCCTGATAAGTGTCTTTATCGGCAAGGTCTATTTCCGGGAGCACAGGCAATGAAGTAAAAGTTACATCATCCACAATTCCTACGGTGAACCTGTTCTTAGGTTCAGCGCTCTTCAGGTTGTTGACAACTGAAATGATCATGGCCGGAGTGGTATCTTTTGAACTCAGACCATAACGCCCGCCAACAACCAATGGTTTGTCAGGCTTATCGTAAAACAGGTCTTTTACATCCAGGTACAATGGTTCTCCGTTTGCTCCAGGTTCTTTGGTCCTGTCGAGCACACAGATTCGTTTAACGCCGGCAGGCATTACTTTAAAGAAGTATTTTGCGGAAAATGGTCTGTACAGATGAACGGAAACCAAACCAACCTTTTCCCCTTTGGCATTCAGATGGTCAATTACCTCTTTAATGGTATCGGTAATTGAACCCATTGCAATCAGTACATTTTCAGCACCCGGAGCACCATAATAGGTAAATGGATGATATTCACGACCCGTCAGTTTTGTAATCTGCTGCATGTAATCCTCAACAATATCGGGAAGAACATCATAGTATTTATTGGCGGCTTCGCGGCTCTGGAAATAAATATCCGGATTCTGGGCAGTTCCACGGGTTACCGGATGTTCCGGATTAAGAGCGCGGTTGCGGAAAGCCTGCAGGGCATCCCAGTCGAGGAGAGCTGCCATATCTTCATTGGATGGGGCTTCAGCCTTCTGTATTTCGTGAGAAGTACGGAAACCATCAAAGAAATGGAGGAAAGGCACCCTGGATTTGATTGAAGCGAGGTGAGCAACTCCGGCAATGTCGAGAATTTCCTGTACACTTCCCGTGGCAAGCATGGCAAAACCTGTTTGCCGGGTAGAGTAAACATCAGAATGATCCCCAAAAATTGACAGGGCCTGGGCAGCAAGACTTCGGGCTGAAACATGGAATACACCCGGAAGAAGCTCTCCCGATATTTTATACATGTTCGGAATCATAAGCAATAATCCCTGTGAAGCAGTGTAAGTTGTGGTTAAGGCACCCGCCTGAAGCGAACCATGAACAGCACCTGCTGCTCCGGCTTCTGACTGCATTTCGGTAACTTTTACAGTTTCACCGAAGATATTTTTACGACCAAATGCTGCCCATTCATCAACATATTCAGCCATGGTAGAAGATGGTGTGATAGGGTAAATAGCTGCTACTTCACTAAACATATAAGCAATGTGTGCAGCAGCATAATTTCCGTCACAGGTAACAAAATTTTTCTTTTTTGTCATATCAGTTAGTATTTAAAACGCTCATTAACAACTACTCCCAGCAATTTCTGAAAAGCACGGCAAAATTACTTATTTATAAAGTAACAGCAGCAATAATAACAAAGGAAAGCCATACAATTTGATCTATTTATAATGAATATAATTAAGCATTTCAATGGCCATCAGAACAGAAAAATCACTTTTTCAAAATTGCAACTATACAATTTCCTGAGAGGCCAGGCGATCGTTTATGGGGTTGCTGATCTAATTTAACATCCACAAAAGGCTATCTTTGTACCGGAAGAGCAAATTGCTTTTTGCATTCGGTCCCAATTGTAACTTTTATCACCGGGTTTTCAGGCCAAATATAATTTCTTATAAAACAAAAACCGTTAAAATATTGTTAATTCAACTTAACCACAGGAACAAAAAATAATCAAGGAGGTCAAAATATGTCAAAACTTTCGGTTAACTACATGGGCATTCCCCTTAAAAATCCCATCATTGTCGGATCCAGTAATCTTGTTAATAATATTGATATGCTCCGGAAATTGCAGGATGCCGGGGCATCGGCCATAGTCTTCAAATCATTGTTCGAAGAGCAGATACAACTTGAGAGTATCCAGTTTCAGGACGAAATGGAATTATATAATGAAAGAAACGCAGAAATGATCAGCCTTTTCCCTGGAATGGAACATGCCGGGCCGGAAGAGCACCTTTCGAAGCTGAGTGAAGCCAAAGCTTCGCTTGATATTCCTTTAATTGCCAGCCTGAACTGTGTTTTTACAGAAACATGGGTCGAATATGCCGGACTTCTGGAGAAGACAGGAGTAGACGGATTAGAGTTGAATTTCTTTTCAGTGCCCCGTGATTTTCAAACTGAAGCCAAATCAATAGAAGATGAGCAGGTATCAGTTGTTGAACTGGTTTGTAAGAAAGTCAAAATTCCTGTAAGTGTTAAATTAAGCCCTTTTTATACCAATCCACTTCAATTGATAGCAAGAATGGCAAAAGCCGGTGCAAAAGCTTTTGTGCTTTTCAACCGTATGTTTGATCCGGATATTAACCTCGATTCCCTGCAACACAGCACTCCTTTTAACCTGAGTAACGAGGGTGATTATCGTTTGGCACTCAGGTATGCGGGCGTCTTATATAAAAACACGGATGCCTCCATCTGTAGTTCAACGGGTATATATACCGGAACCGATGTAGTCAAGATGATGCTTGCCGGTGCAGATGCCGTTCAGATTGTAAGTGCATTGTACAAGCATAAACCTGAATTGATTTCAAATATGCTGATGGATATGGAGAGCTTCATGAACAAGCACGGATTTGAAAATCTCAACGCTTTCAGAGGAAAGCTTTCAAAAGCAATGGTGAAAGATCCCTACATTTATAAAAGAGCACAGTATATCGATCTACTTTTACACTCAGAACAGATTTTCAAAAAATACCCAATGGCATAATCCTTTTTCTCAACGGAACTGATTTCGGTGGTCGTCATAATCCAGGTATAACGGAAGTGAAACCTGACAAGCTACTGAAATAGTTCAGCTGGAATTAACTGATGATTTACGTATTTGTTAAACCGGGATTAAACAATCCGGAAATTGAATCTTTTTATTTATTCTTTCATTCCAATTAAGACAATACACTGCTTTACTGCTACCTTACTTCCATGTGACCACTGATTAATTCCGGTAAACAACCGGTCTGCTTCCATTGATACCGGTTCATACCCTTTGATGAGTTAATCTCATCAGTTAATTGCATTATCTTTGAAGGAATAAGTCTGTAATGGTTATTTTTAATCAGTTAAACTTAAAAATGGAGGTAACATGTCAATGACCAAACGAGCTGCAGCCGAATTTATCGGAACATTCTGGCTGGTTTTAGGGGGATGCGGAAGTGCAGTGCTTTCTGCCGCTTTTCCTGAATTGGGAATCGGATTGCTGGGTGTCTCACTGGCTTTCGGACTCACCGTACTAACTATGGCATTTGCTATCGGGCACATTTCAGGATGTCATCTGAATCCTGCTGTTTCATTGGGCTTGTGGGCAGGTGGCAGATTTAAAACATCGGAATTATTGCCCTACATTATTGCCCAGGTACTTGGTGCTGTTTTTGCAGCATTTATTCTGTATCTCATCGCTTCGGGAAAGGACGGATATTCTTTAGGGACCGGAAGCCTGGCATCGAACGGCTATGGTGAACACTCACCGGGCGGATATCCATACATATCAGGGCTGCTAATTGAAGTGGTAATGACATTTATGTTTCTTATTATAATTCTGGGATCTACTGATGAACGCGCACCAAAGGGGCTTGCTCCAATTGCTATCGGTCTGGGGCTGACCCTGATCCACCTTATCAGTATTCCTGTTACCAACACCTCTGTAAATCCGGCCAGAAGCACAGGTCCGGCAATTTTCGAAGGTGGGATCGCCTTGCAGCAACTCTGGTTCTTCTGGGTAATGCCGGTTATCGGTGCCCTGTTAGCCGGATTTGCTTACAAATGGCTATGGAAGGAAGGTAAGTGATCTGCAAATAATATAGAATACCAATCAATGATATTGATCAATTAATGGCTTACATTTAAAAATAAAAATGAAATTACTGAAATCCAATTCTTTGGGGGCTTCGGCCCTCTTTTTTTTTCTCAGAAAGGAAAATCTTCAGTGGTTGCCTTGCGTTTTATTTCTTCCTGTACCGGTTTATCTGCCAGCCGATGAATGTCATTTCCTTCGATAAAGATAGCCCGGTAAGGCTTTGTAGGACAGGCATATTCACAGGCACCACATCCGATACAAATGTTGTTGTTTATTTCCGGTATTGTAAGTCGTTCCTTATACTGCACCATGTTGACAGCCTTGGTCGGACAGTGTTCTGAGCATGCACCACAATCGGTGTTATCGGTGTAAACTATGCAATTCTCCTTGATAAAAACGGCTTTCCCTATCTGCACCCGTTTCTTCTGTTCCGGCACCAGCGACTTAATGGCGTTAGTCGGACACACTTTTCCACACAGGTCACATTCAAAGTTGCAAAATCCTGCATGGTAATCCATGTAAGGCTGCAGAATTCCATGAAGTCCGTAATGAAGCAGCGAAGGTTGCAGAACCTGTGTCGGACAAATACTGATACAGAGGTGACAGGCAGTACAGTTACCGTTGAAATGATCGTGGCTTCCCGAACCTGGCGGACTCGATACAAGTGTTCTCTCCTCAGGAATTTCTGTAGGTTTTTCGCCACCGGTTATTCTGGTGGCATAGGCTTTAACTGCAAGAATTGATGAAGAAAATACGAATGCCTTGATCAGGGCTCTGCGCTTGTTTGCTTTCCCGGTGCGAGCCGTTTCCAAAACTGAATCCTCAGCTTTTAACGAACAGGAAAAAAGCACTCCGTCAGACGGGCAGGCACTCAGGCAATTGTAACAACTGACGCATCTGGAGAAATCAATGGTTTTGGTTTTTATATCAATGCATTGCGCTTTGCAAACTTTACTACACTGACCACAACTGTTACAGTCCTGTTGATTCAATCTGAGCTTAAAGAGCGAAAACTTCGAGGTCAACCCAAGCAGGGCACCAACAGGGCACAATGTATTGCAATAAAGCCTGCCATGAAACACCGACAACCATCCTACAAGCAGCAGAAATCCAGAGGAAAAAGCAATGGATGCCGCCTGAAACCCTTTAAATTCAGTCTTCGACAACCAATAGATGTTCTGATCTTCGAGTATTCCAGCCAACTCATTTCCACTAAAAAGAAAAACAGGACGGAAAATATTGGACATCATGCGCCCAAAATTGCTGTAAGGATCAAGCATGTTCAGGAGAATGGCTGTTCCTGAAAGAAAAGAGACAATAACCAATGTGAGAATGGAAAACCGGAATATGTTTCTGGCTTTTTCATACCTGAGGGGTTTTTGCCCGAAAAACCCGGACCTGAAACGGAAAATAATATCCTGAATGGTTCCAAGCGGACAAATTCCGGAACAGTAAACCCTTCCAAAAACAATGGTCATTAATAATATAAACAAAAAACCAGATGCAAACAGACCTCCTGAATTGAAAAAGTGAAGAAAGGAGGGGATAAACTGAGGCCAGGTAACGGTATTTATCAGACGAACCGGTATCCATTGGTCAGTATCCAGAAAAACCAATGCTGTCAGTGGCAAAAGAACAACAGAAAGAAAAATCCGTAAAGTTCTTAACCAGCCTAACTTGTGCATGTTAAATCTTTATCCTGTTGATCGACAGGTTGTCGAGGATCATACTTCCGAGCTTCATTTCATGAGCAATCCGGATGTGAGGAATATCTTCCGGCTCACTGCCGAATATTTTCGTCGCTGCAGCATCGGCGGCAACAATATCGGCAGAAATTATCAGCTGTTTCATGGTAACCACATCTGATATGGAAACACCACGGGGGCCGTTTCGCATCATTACCCTGTAACCGTCAATAATGTTCAGTGCAGGCTTTCGCCATGACACAAAATCAGCGATACACTGGTGCAGATCGTTCCTGTGCCAATAGCGTCGGTCCCAGACAACGCCCATGAGGTTTTTCATTGACAGTGAAAGACTGGTTGAACTGTGATGCTTGAGTACAGGAACGTTAATGAAAACATCTGAGGTGAGAATCAATTCATGGACTTTGGCTTCCTTCAGGCTCTTGCCACGCGGTATTTTCACTGTCTGATAATAACTTTCAGTGTTTCCGGGAACAACTTTTCCACCCGCATCTTTCACAGCTTTTTCAATTCCACTGTTTTTGTAACAAAGATTCCATGCATCACAGGAATTGTCAAAGACATACACTTCTGCCGCCCCAGCATCAAGACAATGCCTGACTATCCGACCAACAAGTTTCGGATTGGTGTTTCCGGCCCGTTCAGGAGCAACATCCCATCCGATGTTTGGTTTTACAACAACTTTCTGTCCTTTCTTTACAAACTTCTTCATTCCACCCAACGATGCGATGCCCCGATCGAACATGATGTCTGGCTCCCCATCACGCACGGCCACCAGATCATAAAGGTTCTGTGCGGGAGATGCAGTTGCCAGGTTTACCAGTCCGCCAAGACTCCCGGCAGTTCCCGCAACCAAGCCGGCACTAACACTTTTTACAATAAAATCACGTCGTTTCATAACCTGATGATAAGTTTCAGTTTTATCTGTCCACTCCGGATGTAATTATTGAATTTCATTTATCCAATTGTAAAATTAAATAATTGATTGGAAGGATATAAGATTTTCTGGTTTAAATGTATGGAAAAGAAATTAAAAGCTAATTTTGCAATATTACAGATCTATTCCATTCACTGACAGCAACATAATCAAAGCTTAATTGATATGAAAACAACTGAAGTTATCAAGCCATTGGTTATTAAGAGTCTGATTATTGATTTGGCAGCCATTTTACTGATATTTTTCACACCGGCACTTTCTCATCTCCTTGGTTTTCCTGTTTATCTTGTTGAACCCATGCGCCTTATGTTGATACTTGCAATGGTTCACAGTGAAAGAAGGAATGCCTACCTGCTTGCATTGACTCTGCCTTTGTTTTCATATGCCGTGTCAGGTCACCCGTTGTTTTATAAAATGCTGCTGATTTCGATGGAATTGACTCTAAATGTCTGGATTTTTTATTTTCTCAACAGCAAAATAAAGAATGTTCCTGTAGCTATGCTGACTGCAATATTCATGAGCAAAATTGCATATTATTTATTGAAAGCCGCATTAATTTCTGTAGCACTGATAGGTCCCGGGCTGTTTTCAACACCTTTGTGGATACAGATTGTCACTTCGATGATATTTACAACGTACGCATTCTTCGTATTAAATAATAGAAAGAGCTGAGATTCACAATAAAATATTTACCAGTGACTTCTTCAGAAACCTGTATAGCTTCTGATCAGGGTCTGAAGGTCCTTAATCTGAAATGGTTTCAGCATAAAATCATCACAACCTGAGTCCTTGATTTGCCGGATGGTATCATCATTGATATAGGCCGTAAGGGCGATAACCGGCAAATCTGGCTTTATTTGCTTAATCAGCCTGGTTGCATCATACCCATTCATATCCGGCATGCTTATATCCATAAGTACCATGGCAATATCATTGTCATACTTACAGAGCTCTACCGCTTCAATTCCGTTACAGGCATGAAGAACCCTCGTAAAATTCCGGCCTACTGAAGCCTTTAGCAAATCAAAGTTTGAATTAACATCTTCAGTAATCAATAATGTATGGTTAGATTTTGTTGATAAAGCCATTGGTGTACGGATTAAATTAAGAATAAAATACTGTGCTTTCTATATATTGGGATATAATCTTTAAATCATTAAAAGTGAAGGGAAATCTATTATATTAAGGTAGATGGTTCATTTCTGAGGAGAGCATGGAAGAATTTGGCATTAAAAATCAGACTTTACTTCAACAACCTGTTCAGATTTACCCTCCAGACTCAGCCGGACAATAGCAACCAGCATAACAGCAGCACTGATCCACTGTACGACTGATAAAACACGCCCGTTAAAAATGTAATCAAAGATAATTGCGGAAAGCGGGAAGCATAACTCGCAAATGGTGGCTACCATAGCTTTTACCTTCCTTAATCCATAATAATAAAGAAAAATGGCTCCTGAACCGGTTGTAAATGTGATGATCAGAAAAACCAACCAGTTGTTTGTTGTAACCTGATCCACCATTGTAATTGAACCGGTTAATATCACGATGACAATCATTATCAGGGTGGTAAAACCGTAACGATAAAATGTTGCTGCCTGAAAAGAAATCCTGTGAAGGATTCCTTTACTCAACACTGTTGCTGAACCAAAAGAAAAAGCAGCAAAAAGGGAATACATAGCAGCCAATGCTGTCTTTGAACCTGATTGAAGGTCAGGAAATTTAAGGCCGAAGGTCAGAAAATATCCTGCAAGGATGGCTACTGAAGCCCAAAAGATGAAGTTCTTCTTAATCCTTTCGTGCAGGAGAATAGCAGCCAGAGAAATTGCAAACACTGGCTGTAGTTTCTGGAGTAAAACCACAATGGTCAAATCGCGGAACTCCACGAGAAAGAGGGCACGAACGATGGCCATAGTTCCAAGGGCACCACCCATCAGGGCTATCAAAAAAAGGTAGAGGATATCTTTTGAATTGAAAACCTTCAGTAACCTGTATTCCTTGTAAAGAAAGAAGTTCATGATTAAAAAAGGAAGGGCATGAAGAATAAAAACCACCAGACTCAGATTCAGGTTATAGAGCCGGGGAGTGAGTACTATTCCATCAAGCCCCCATAGCATTGCTGAGATACAGATTGCAAAAGCTCCTGCAAGAAGAGAATATCTGGTTGATGTCATTTCAAGACTGAGTGCTTTCAGGAAAGGAATGCAAATCTAAGAAATATAATATCTCAATGAACAAAGCCTTCAAGAGCATCCTGATATTTGACATTCATCCTTATCCAAATCGCTTTTCAATAACTGATCTGCGGTATTGAAAAATCTTCTGAAGCCGTTTTCTTACAATCCAGAGCCCAGTTAGTTCACCAAATTTCCCAAATGGCAATTCAAAATTTACAATGTCACGCATTTCAATACCATCCTTAACTTCCTTAAAAATATGCTGATGGTGCCACTGCCTGAAGGGACCTTTTACCTGATTATCAACAAAATACTCATATTTTCTGACGTGCGTTATTTCCGTAATCCATTCAACAGAAATTTTCAGTATGGGGCTGACACTATATCGGATAACCAATCCCTGGTACATGGCCGGCAATGGATCAGGATATCTGATTCTGAAGTTCATATCAGGTGGAGTAATCATTGAAAGATTAGCCGGATCAGAAAAAAAATCCCAACAGGATATTTTATCACATCGTATTAATTGATAGGTTTCAAACACTGGCATAAACAGACCCTTTTTAGCGTTCAGACTGAATAATTTATAAAATGTTAATGCAACTATAATGAAAATACATGCAATTAGCCTGGTATCTGAAACTTAAATAAAGGCTTTTTGAAATGAAGGTTGAAGATTTTCAGACCATGTTGCTATTCAATTTTTAGAAACAAATGAAAACCTGATTTTGTTCCTTTAAAAACAGAATTCTGTTTAATAAATATTAATATTTCATTAACAATAATTTATTTCAATCAAAGATAAAAATTTTATAATACTTATATTCAGCTCTTTAACAGTTATTTCTATTCAAGACACATTCTATGTTTAATATTTCTGTCATTTTATTAAACATTAATTAAAAATGATGGTTAATAATGCAGATTAAACCAAATCATATTAACCTAAAACTTCAAACAATGAAAACGAACAGTTTTACCTTCCGTACATTTATTTTTGTACTGTTGTTATTACCGGTTATACTTTTTGGCCAGGCCAGGATACAGGTAATACACAACTCAGCCGATGCAGCCGCTGCACAGGTGGATGTCTGGTTAAATGACCAGCTGTTGCTCGACAACTTCGCCTTTCGGACCGCTTCTCCCTTTATTGATGCTCCGGCTGGAGTAGATTTCGATGTGGTTATTCAGCCGGCCAATTCGACCGACACCACCAACGCTCTTGCCAGGTTCACCTATAACCTTATGGATGGTGAAACCTATGTGCTTGTTGCCAACGGCATTGTTGTTCCTTCAGGTTACAACCCTGCTACACCTTTCGACATTTACGTCTATGCCATGGGCCGTGAAAATGCTGCCAATCCCGCCAATGCTGATGTACTCGTATTTCATGGATCAACCGATGCCCCTGTGGTGGATGTTGTTGAAACTGGTGTAGGCGCCGGAACCATTGTTGACAATCTCGCTTACGGCAGTTTTGCCGGATACCTTGAACTGCCAACAGATGACTATGTGCTCGCCATCCGCGATGAAACCGGAACGGTTACCGTGGCCATGTACCAGGCGCCCCTTGAAACTCTGGGCCTTGAAGGCGCTGCCATGGCTGTGGTTGCTTCAGGCTTTCTGAATCCGGCCGCAAACAACAATGGCCCTGCTTTCGGTCTTTATGTTGCCCTGCCGGCTGGTGGTGCGCTTGTTGAACTTCCCGTTTACACACCGATGGCACGTCTGCAGGTCATTCACAACTCGGCCGATGCAGCCGCTGCACAGGTTGATGTCTGGTTAAATGACCAGCTGTTGCTCGACAACTTCGCCTTCCGTACCGCTTCTCCTTTTATTGATGCTCCTGCCGGGGTAGATTTCGATGTGGTTATTCAGCCGGCCAATTCAACCGACACCACCAATGCATTGGCCAGGTTCACCTATAACCTTATGGATGGTGAAACCTATGTGCTTGTTGCCAATGGTATTGTTGTTCCAACCGGTTACAACCCTGCCACACCTTTCGATATCTACGTCTATGCCATGGGCCGTGAAAATGCTACAAATACCGCCAACTCCGATGTACTCGTATTCCATGGATCAACAGATGCACCCGTGGTGGATGTTGTTGAAACAGGTGTAGGTGCCGGAACCATTGTTGACAATCTCGCCTACGGCAGTTTTGCCGGATACCTTGAATTGCCCACTGATGACTATGTGCTGGCCATCCGCGATGAAACCGGAACGGTTACCGTGGCCATGTACCAGGCTCCGCTCGCTACTTTAGGTCTCGGAGGAGCTGCAATGGCTGTGGTTGCTTCAGGCTTTCTGAATCCGGCCGCAAACAACAATGGCCCTGCTTTCGGTCTTTATGTTGCCCTGCCGGCTGGTGGTGCTCTTGTTGAACTTCCCGTCTACACACCGATGGCACGTCTGCAGGTCATTCACAACTCGGCCGATGCAGCCGCTGCACAGGTTGATGTCTGGTTAAATGACCGGCTGTTGCTCGACAACTTCGCCTTCCGTACCGCGTCTCCGTTTATTGATGCTCCTGCCGGGGTAGATTTCGATGTGGTTATTCAGCCGGCCAATTCGACCGACACCACCAATGCATTGGCCAGGTTTACCTACAATCTCGACACCGGTGCAAAATATATACTTGTTGCCAATGGGATTGTAAGCAACTCGGGTTATTCTCCTGTGCAGCCTTTCAATATCTATGTTTATAATATGGCCCGCGAAGAAGCTTTTATTACAGCAAATACTGATGTATTAGTATTTCATGGCGCAACAGATGCTCCTACAGTAGATGTTGTTGAAGTTTTTGCCGGAGCGGGAACTATTGTAAACAACCTTTCCTACGGACAATTCTCTGGTTATCTTGAACTACCCACTGCAAATTACCAGCTGGATATCAGAAGTGAAGCAGGTGATGTAACGGTTGCTACATTCAACGCTCCGCTCAGTGACCTGGGATTGCAGGGCCAGGCTTTAACAGTGCTTGCTTCCGGGTTTCTCAATCCTGCAAACAACAGCAATGGAGAGGCTTTTGGATTATTTGCCGTGTTGCCATCAGGCGGTCCTTTTGTTGTTTTGGGTAATACTACCGGTGTAGATGACAATACAATCAGTAAATCAAGCTTCATGGCTTATCCAAATCCGGCGAAGGAAGAATTTTACCTCAACTACACACTGGAAAAAGCATCAAATGTCAGTTATCAGTTATTCACTGCTACCGGTAAAAACGTTCGGTCGGTAAATCTGGGATATCAATCTGATAATCAGCACAATGAAAAAGTAGATATTACCAATCTTCCTTCCGGCCTTTATTTCATTACGTTGATAGCCGGAAATGCTCATATCTCTTCTAAAGTACAGGTTGTCAATTAATTTGGTTTAGTTTAAATTGTTCAACCTGAAGGGCTGCCTGTTATGGGCAGCCTTTGCTTTATTCATAAAATTGTCATTGAAATAATTGTCTGGCTTCATTTTTCAGATACTCGAGTGCTTTATTCAGGTTGGAATTCGTATTGAGCATCTCAGCCTGAAAAAGCAATTGGGCCAGATCAGTAGCCGGAGCGTCCTGCTCCAGTTTATCTGCAGCTGAATTTATCTCAGCAATCACTGATTCGCGGGCATTTTTTATAAGCGACCAGGCATTGGATGAAATGTACAGCTGTTGTGATAAATTATGATCAAATTCCTGTCGGATATTATTTACCAGTGAGCTCTGCAATTCAGCAGCCGTTGTACCAGGTAAAACATTTCTGATGATCAGCTGAGAAGGCATCATTCTTTCGAGTAATAAAACCATTCTTTCGTATGCCTGTAGCCTGACCGGAATAATAAGACGAAGCCTTTCAAGTTTATAATCACGGTCAAGCTTTTCATTCCCGGTTTTGTAATAATGCCTGATTAACAGAAATACAGCTGTCCCTGTTAATATTGCAGGTATTAGCATCAGAACTAAATCGCGAAAAACTTCCATTTGCAATCAGGTTTTATTATGAACAGCACAAAGGTCGCAATTTTTCAATTTTTTCCTTCTTAAAATGCTTGTTTCCCGAAATTTAATTTCGCTAAATTTGTCCCGGCTCTTTATCGCCGGCTTTACCTCAATCCAAAGAGACATGAATATACTATCTGACAGAATTACAAGATTATCTGAATCGGAAACCCTTGCCATGACAAGGCGCAGCAGGGAACTGAAAGAGCAGGGCATTGATGTTATCAATCTCAGCATCGGGCAACCTGATTACAACACCCCTGAATACATTAAGAAAGCAGCAAAGGAAGCACTTGACCAGAATTTCACATTCTATCCTCCCGTTAACGGTTATCCGGATCTGCGGAAAGCGATTGTTGCCAAGCTTAAAAGAGACAATGGCCTTGATTACAGTCCTGAACAGATTGTGGTTTCAACCGGTGCCAAACAGGCACTGGCAAATACTATGCTCAGTCTGGTTAATCCCGGTGATGAAGTTATAGTCCCTGCTCCCTATTGGGTTTCATACAGGGAGATTGTAAAACTTGCCGAAGGGAATTCCGTCGTGATTTCAGCCGGTGTTGATACGGATTTCAAAGTAACTCCAGCCCAGGTTGAAGCCGCCATTACGCCCCGTACCAAAGTTTTTATTTTCAGCAGCCCCTGTAACCCGACCGGATCAGTATATTCACGTGAAGAGCTTGCTGGTCTCGCAGCAGTCTTTGAAAGACATCCGGGCATTTTCATCATTTCAGACGAAATCTATGAACTGATCAACTTTAAAGGCAAGCATGAGTCCATTGCACAATTTGAACCGATCAGAAACAGGGTTATCATAATTAACGGCGTTTCCAAAGGCTTTGCCATGACCGGATGGCGTTTGGGCTATTGCGTGGCAGCACCGGAAATTGCCAAAGCCTGCGATAAAATCCAGGGCCAGTTTACATCAGGGGCAAGCAGTATTTCGCAAAGAGCTGCCATCGCCGCTGTATTGACAAATCCGGCAATATCAGAAGAGTTGAAAGAGATGATTACCACTTTCAGAAGGAGAAGGGACCTGTTTCTGAAACTAATCAATGATATTCCCGGATTTAAAACCAATGTGCCGGATGGAGCCTTTTATTTCTTCCCTGAAGTAAACTGGTACTTCGGAAAAAAAAGTGGCAATATTGTCATCAATAATAGTACCGACCTCTGCAATTACCTGCTTGATTACGCGCATGTAGCCCTGGTTCCCGGCGAAGCTTTCGGCAATCCGGAATGCATAAGACTCTCTTATGCCACTTCTGATAAAGACCTGATCGAAGCAGCGAGAAGAATAAAGGAATCACTTTCAAAACTTCACTAAGAAAATGAGGCTGTTAATAAATTCCAGTCCGGATTCGGCCGTGTCTGCCTGAATGAATGCCGGCGGAGTCGAATTATGCACAAATCCCGATTTTTGAGGAGCCTCTTCTTTTTCTGAAAACCACACCTGACAATAAATCCGGCGATGCATTCCGGCATTGCCTCCTTATAAATAGCCAAATCTGTCGGCAATAAAAATAAGAAGCAGGGTCAAAGCGAAAGCAATGATCGGTGCAATGAGCCACATAAGGAAGAATTTTCTAACCTCTGTTTTTTTGAAAATATTCCTGGTCCCTAGTTTGGCCACGCCGACACCAAGGATGGCAGCAACATTGAGCTGAACAAGTGAAGTAGGTATCCCATTTGTTACAGAAGCAAGCAATAAAAGGGTGGCTGAGACAAAAGCTATAATTACAGCTTCAATCTTTCCGAACAATACAATTTCTTTTCCGGTGTTTGCCAGAATTCTATTCCCAAAGATTGAGCTGCCAATCGCGAAGCTTGGTGCAACCATCAGGGTGGAGAGAATCATGATCAGAAGGAAATTCTTATCCCCTGTAATATTTAATTCATTTGCGGTCATTGATGCTATTGGCCCTGCCGCATTGGCAACGTTGTTAGACCCGATTGAGAAAGCGACATAAAGCGACATCATCAGGATCAGAGCATCAAGAACCGGCTTCTTATTTACATTGCTGGACCTGGAGATTGTCAATCCCCGCCTGCGCATAGGTTTATATATATATTTCCCAAAAAAGAGGCTGATAAAAAAAGCGATGACTGGCAGGATAAACCAGGCCGGGATCACTTCAATAAACAACTTGTGTACATTTACCTGATCAAAATAGAGGGCAGGTGCGATCACTGCCAATACAGTTGATTGGCTTGTTGATTGAGGAATGCCAAACAAATTGGCAATCAACAGGGATACGGCAACTGAGAAAAGAATAATCGAGACAACTGTGATACTCAATAATTCAGGATTGATCAGTTCCTTGCCTACAGTGGTAGCCGTAGCCTTGCCTGCTACAATGGCTCCCAGAAATACCATAATCCCAAACAGACCGGGAATCAGGCTTTTCCTGACTACATTAGCCCCATAAGCAGCTGAAAATGCCGGCCCGGTCCCACTCCCGCCCATGGTAATGGCAAGAAGCATGGCAATGATAAACGGAATTAACAGGTGGGTGAATAAGGGAGAAACCATTTTATGAAACAGAAACTTTATTTTCGCATGTAAACATATACATTTGTCAGCATCAGGCAAATTTAATTCAGTTTGTAATAGAAATATAAAAATACTGGCAACTCATAATGTTTCTTATGATTTCAAATCGCGGATAAGCAGATTACTTCTAACCAAAATCACCCGGATACAGAGAAAAATACCTGTTAAGTCTGCTTTTGCACAACCGGCCTCTGACCAATGAAGATTAACCTGGAATTCACATTTCAAAGGTAATGTTTACTAACTTTGCACCAAATAGCAATTACTTATCTGCATTTCATGAATAAAACAGATTGCAGATTTTAACCCGAATAATTCATTAATCCTGAAATTAATAGAATGAAATATTCTTACGGCAAAGGAAAACTAAAATTTTGGTGCACTTCGTTACCTGAATTTATTTTTTTTCCGAGTCGGGGTTAACCGGCATTATTCAATGCATTGTTAGAAATTTATAACTAATGCTGGTTAAAAGGTAACGGGCTCAACCCTATACTTTTAAAAAACGTATTGAATGACTGAAAAGAATAGCAGGATTACAAATTTCGCCCTGATCGGTGCAGCCGGATATATTGCACCCCGGCATATGAAAGCGATTAAAGAAACCGGCAACAGGCTGATAACCGCTCTTGACAAATATGATGGTGTTGGGATTATTGACAGTTACTTTCCTGAAGCTGATTTCTTCACTGAGCCTGAGCGTTTCGATCGTCATCTCGATAAATTACGCCGAAAAGGTGACCACAAAATTGATTTTGTAAGCATCTGCTCACCCAACTATCTGCATGATGCCCATATCAGGCTTGCCCTCCGCAACAGTGCCGATGCCATCTGCGAAAAACCGCTTGTGCTTAATCCCTGGAATGTAGATGCCCTGACAGAAATTGAGAAAGAAACCGGTAAGAGGATTTTCACGATTCTTCAATTAAGATTGCATCCTGCCATCATAGCTCTGAAGAAAAAAATAGAAAACGGACCAGTCGAAAAAATCTACGACATTGACCTGAGTTACATTACAAGCCGGGGGCGCTGGTACTTTATTTCCTGGAAAGGGGACCGGGAAAAGTCAGGCGGTATTGCCACCAATATCGGCATTCATTTTTTTGATATGCTAACCTGGATTTTCGGAGAGGTTGTGCAGAACACCGTCAACATCCTTGAACATGACCAAGCCGCCGGTTACCTGCAACTCAGAAGAGCAAGGGTAAGATGGTTTCTGAGTATCCGGGAAGAAACACTGCCTAAAGCAGTAAAGGAAGCTGGGAAAAGAACCTTCAGGTCACTCACCATCGAAGGAGAAGAATTTGAATTCAGTGAAGGATTCACAGATCTTCACACCCTTTCATACGAAGATATCCTGTCGGGAGGCGGATTTGGACTTTCAGATGCACGCCAAAGCATAGATGCCGTGTTCAACATCAGGAATGCGGTGCCTGTCGGCCTCACAGGCGAATATCACCCCTATCTTAAAACACTTCAGAAAACATTGTAACAGCATATACTTTCCAATAAACAAAACAATTATTCTCTATGAGCGAAGCAATAAACATTGGTGTCATCGGACTCGGTTATGTGGGATTACCGCTGGCCGTTGAATTTGGTAAGAAATTTCCTGTAGTTGGATTTGACATTCACCAGTTGCGTGTAAACGAGCTGAAGGCCGGCCATGACCGGACGCTTGAAACTTCTGATGAAGACTTAAAAATGGCCATTCACCTCAAATACACAACGAATCTTGAAGATATCAGGCCCTGCAATTATTTTATTGTTACCGTACCAACCCCGATCGATAAACACAAACGTCCGGATCTGACTCCCCTCATTAAAGCATCAGAATCTGTTGGGAAAGTGTTGAAAAAAGGTGATATCGTCATATATGAATCAACGGTATATCCGGGAGCAACCGAAGAGGAATGTGTACCTGTCCTGGAAAAGTTCAGCGGTTTAAAGTTTAACCGGGATTTCTACTGCGGATATTCTCCCGAACGCATTAATCCCGGGGATAAAGTACATACAGTCACTAAAATCCTTAAAGTTACGTCAGGTTCAACACCCGAGATAGCAAAAAAGGTAGATGATCTGTACAAAAGCATCATTACAGCTGGAACTTATATGGCTTCGAGCCTTAAAGTTGCTGAAGCAGCCAAAGTAATTGAAAACTCACAGCGCGATATCAACATTGCTTTTGTTAACGAACTGTCACTGATTTTTAACAAAATTGGAATTGATACCCACGAGGTACTTGCAGCTGCAGGAACAAAATGGAATTTCCTTAAATTTTATCCGGGACTGGTTGGTGGTCACTGTATTGGAGTAGACCCTTATTACCTGACCTATAAAGCGCAGGAACTGGGTTATAACCCGGAGATTATTCTGGCTGGCCGCCGCCTCAATGATAATATGGGCTTTTATGTTGCAAACAGGGTGATTAAAAAAATGATCCAGAAAGGACATACCATTGCCGGCAGCAGGGTACTTGTTCTGGGAATGACCTTTAAGGAAAATTGCCCTGATATCAGGAACTCACGCGTCATTGATGTGGTTACAGAGTTTGATGAATACTCCTGTAAAGTTGATGTGTTTGACCCATGGGCCGATGCTGCAGAAGTGAAACATGAATATGGCCTCAGCATGATTGAAAAACCAGGCACTGATTATGATGCAGTTGTCCTTGCCGTTGCGCATAATGAGTTTAAAGAAATGGATATCAGATCCTTTGGAAGAAATGAGGCTGTTATTTATGACATCAAAGGCCTGCTGGATAAGTCGATGGTAGACGAAAGATTATAATCTTCTACCTGAAATAATGATTTGATATTACAGAAATGGCCGTTGCGTTTATGCTAGGGCCATTTCTGTTATATGTCTATGCTGAGGGCTTTGAAATAGACGTTTTTACCGTATTCTATTGATTAATTCTCCTGAAAGGATTCCCTTGTTTCAGCAACCACAGTCATTACAGGGGGGTGGTGCAGGTGCCGCTTTACTGCACAAAGATTGGCTGAACTTATGACTGCTTCTTTATACTTTTCAGGAAAAGAGTCCGGTAATATAATTTTAATATCAATGTTTGTAATCAGATGTGAAGCCGGATCAAACTTCATATCCTGCTCAAGAAAAATACCTTCGGTCGGAATGTTGCGTTGATCGCAGAATGATTTGACAAAAATTCCGGCACAGGTTCCGATAGAAGCCAGAAAAAGATCAAAAGGGGCCGGCGATGAGCCATCCCCGCCACCCCTGACGGGTTGATCGGTTACAATTTTATGACCGTTTATATCGGCTATAACTTTCTTTTTGCCTTCAAGTGTGATTTTCATAGAGTGATAAGTTATGAAACAGCTGGGTTAAAATTCCGGAAGTTAATGTTTATAAAATGCAGTCGTTTAGAAGGATTTACTTTGTATCGTACAAAGTATTGAAGATTCGGTAACCAACTTATTAAAAAAGATACATTTCATGTGGTACAGAGTTAAAAGGGTTAGAGTAACTACATCTGAGTTTCTGCTGAATACCGGGTTTTCAAGCTCAAAGCTGCATTTCCTGATTATAGAAAGGTAACCTTTACTTCCTTCAGAAACTTATCCTCCAATAGCCGTGCTATCCTTTTTACGACTGTACGCCTGATTTCCAGTTCAACAGGCAGGCTTGGATCCTGATGGGCAATATTGATTCGGGTACCGATGACGAAATGAATTTCATCACTCTCGATCAGCATCCTGACAATCCGGTCGGCAGGACCCTTGGTCAAACGTGTACTGTTATTGTAAGTTTTCAGTATTTCGGTAACTTTCCCCAAGGTAAGGATGCCCTCTGTTACCAGGTCAACGCCCTCCATCATAGAAATGGGAGGAAGATCCGGGTCGTCAAAATCAAAGGAATCCTCAATATGTCTGTTCAGCTCTCTGGAGATAATATCTGCAGTGGTAGCACCGCAAACAATCTTCCGGCCGCTGAATTCTTCAACAATTTTTGCAAGTTTATTGTCATTCTTGTCTTCAAATGGCGGGCCAGTGCAAATAAGCATCCGGCGTGGATTTCTGAAGTATATCACCCCACAACTGGTATCGTCTTTTGAAAGATACCCATCATTCAAATGGGCCATGTTAACAACCTTGTGCGACAATTGCAGGGCAGAGATCTCAGGCTCATGATTTATCAGTTCGTTTGCATATTCAACTGCATTGTCGCGCCCCCAGCCAAAAAGATATTTGCCACCTAACCCGGATTGTGTAACTCCATCACTAAAAAAAATGATCCGGTCTTCTTTTTCAGGAGTAAACTCACAACTTTTCAGTTCTTTACCAGCATTTTTCTCTCCATTGAGCATTACGCAAGTCCATTCAGGTTCAAAAATATGCTTACCACGCATAATCACAGCCTGCGGATTGTCATATTCCAGTATTCTGACTTTTCCGTCAAATTCGATGTCGATAATGGTAAAAGTAGCATAGCTCATCTTCCGTTCACTGCAAACCGGCAGCGTGTTCATAATGATCTCGGCAATGCGGTTTACCTCTTTATGTTCAAGGGTGAAATTCAAAGCCATGGTGGCGGTAAGTGTAGCGAGCATGTTTGCTTTAACCCCATGGCCCATGCCATCTGACAATACGGCAATGATTCTGTTCTCTTCATTGATGCGTTTTGACAGAAAAACATCACCACAAATTCTCGATTCGTGATGAAACTTAAGTTCGGCATTCACTTCAATATAGAACCTGTTGTCCATCGGGTCAACTACTTTTTAGCTGCTTTATGAGATTCAATGATAGAATTGAGCATTCGTTCGGTTTTGGCAGCACCTTCCCCAAGCAGGAAAGCGATTTTCTGAACAAGATCAAGATTCTCATCAATAACCTCAGTTACCCTGTTGATTACTTCCTCTTTCCTGACTTCAGGCAGGTACATATCGCGAAATACCGCACCTGCAATCTTCCCCTTTTTAATAGAGAAAACAGATACATTCAATAGCTTTTCACCAAGGTGAACATCACGGTTAACAAGGTTTTCGTTGTTGGTAATGACAGCCGAAAAGAGCTTGTATAACTGGAAAGGTAACAGGGTTTTAATATCAGCTCCCACAAGGCCAGGAATAATTTCATTGACCTCTTCGGCATCATCGCCCAGGATATTGATAAAACTCTGGTTGGATTCTATTACTTTCAGATTGGCATCGACAATCACAATAGCGCTTGGTAACTTCTGAAGCATTGATGAGGTACGTTCCAGTGCTTCCTGGGCAACCTGCTGCTCCTGGCGTGCCTTTTTTTCAGATTCAACCAGAGCCTCCTGTGTCCGGCCGAGTTTTTCGTTGGTAAGTTTCAGGGTCTTGATAAAGTCGTGCTTACTCCTGAGCGAATATGTAATGCACATATCCGTCTTGGTTAATCCTTTTGCGACAGCCTTTGCAAAATCACGGCACGATTCATAACCACAGGCACCACAGCCCAGTTTATCATCAGTGTTCTGCTTACCAATGACTTTGAGTATTTCTTCGGTTTTTTCTTCCGAAGGTTCTGGCAATCGCTGATCATCCGGTTCAATCACTGCTTTGAAATCAGTGAGGGCAACATATTTCTTACAGGCTTTTTGCCAGGTCTTCAGGTCAAAATTCTTCAGCTTTTTATAGGCATAATCGGTTACCAGTGTTTTCCTGGCATACTTTTTCCCGCCATGTGAAGTACCAGGACCCATCAGGCACCCTTCACAATAAAACAGGTTAAAATGCTTGCGGATAAAATCAATGGAAGATTCGAATTCACGGATAGATTCCAATACATTCTCCTTCCCTTCCGCTGTGATGATGCTACCCTGCATCAGGTCTTCACTCAGGTTGGCCGCCTGCAGGATACCATTGCTTATAGAATAAAGTGAACCCTTGTAACCCAGGGGTGGATCAAAATCAGAATATTCAACTGCACTTTCCTTGATGCCCATTTCGTTGAAAAGCCTTCGCAATTCTACAAATGTCAGGACAGCATCTACTTTCGAATTTCCTGTATACCTGAGTGCTTCATCTTTGGCACCGATACAGGGACCAATGTATACCACCCTGACTGCTTCACCATAAAGATGGCGTACGAGCTGGGCTGAGGCAATCATAGGTGTAATAACGGGAGCCAGGTTGTCTATAATCTCAGGGTGGAATTTCTCAATCAGGGCGATTACGGGTGGACAATTTGCCGTAATATAATATCTGCCCATGAAATTTGTAAATAAATCATGGTATTGTTCGGCCACCATATCAACGCCAAAGGAGGCTTCGTTTACATAAGTAAAACCAAGTTCCCTGATCATTCTTACAAACTTCCGGTAATCAGTAATATCATCAAATTCACCTGAAATGCTGGGGGCTACAATTGCTGCTGCTCTTTCGCCTGAAGCAAGAATTGCTTTTGTTTCTTCACAACCATCCCTGTAAGCAATGGCGAGCGGGGCACAAACCTGAAGACAACTTCCGCAACCAATGCATCTGTCGTGGATTACAACCGGTGCTTCCTGATTTGACATTACCTGAATGGCATTAACCGGGCAAGCCCTGACACAGGCAAAACAAATCTTGCATTTTTCGATATCTATCGTGATGAGAGGTGGTTTCATCGGTGTGTGTGTTAAATGCGATCCACTCGGTTTATTATGGTTCGCATTTCAGGATTTAATCGAAAGTTTATCTCAGTTCATGACAACAGGCATTCAGGATGAAAACGATATTCCGGGTTTTTCAATTACAAATTTTATGTTAAACCTATGTTTTGTTCAGCGGTCCGTAAATTGTCTGTTAAAGGATGGAAGAGGACTGACCAAAAAAGCTGTTTAAGATCATTAAAACCTTCTCTTCATTTAACTGTGCAAATTCTTTTCCATCAATGTTCATCAGAGGGCCTTTATCGCAACTGCTGAAACAATGTGAACCGTGAAACAGAACAAGATGCCTGAGATTGTTTTCATCCAGGTACTGTTCAATAACTTTTACCAGCTTCTTGTTTCCCCTTGAAAAGCAGGAACTACCAAGACAAATCTGTATATCAACTCTTTGTTCCATTCCGGTTTTTATCCCAAACCAGGGGTATTTATTACCATTTATGCCAGTTTGTAAGTAAAACCGGAACTTTTTCTGATTACCCCGTTATTCAGAAAGAACAAAAATAGTATATTTTGATAAAAATATCTGTTAAAGGAATAACATTGTTATAAAAATAACAGTAATTTTATCATCGATTTTATTCAGAGATTGATTTTATCATCTCCAATGCAAAGATAGTATTACTTTAAAACACTGAACCAGCACTTTCCATGTCAGATAAACTGGATGAGATTATAAAAAACCACATGAATGTACATCGTGACAGTCTGTTACCGCTGTTGCAGGAAATTCAGAATGAGTTAGGCTACCTGTCAGAGGAATCCATCAACCGGATTGGTCAGTCTTTCCATCTGCCAACCAGCAAAATATATGGAGTGGCCACCTTTTATGATCAGTTCAGGTTTGAGCCCAGAGGGGTGTTTCACATCCGTATCTGCCATGGTACGGCCTGCCACATTGAGCAATCGGCAAGGGTAATCCGGGAAGCGGAGCGACTGCTTAAGATTAAACAAGGACAAACCACGCGCGATGGGATGTTCAGCATTGAAGTTGTTAACTGTATGGGCGCTTGTGGTTTATCTCCGGTTATCTCAGTCAATGAAAAATATTACCATGGGGTTCAACCCCGGGATTTAACAGAGATCATAGAGAACTGCAAAGCCAAAACCATTTGACATGAATATGGCCAATCATTATTCTACTGTATTGCTCAGGGATCTGCTTCTATTGAACCATCAACCTGAAAATCCGGGGGAATTCGAGGATCATCTGAGTCGTTTAAAACGAGATAAGGTTGCGAAGCCTGTGATATTTGTTGGTACTGGTACATGTGGCATGATAGCCGGTGCAGGTGAAACGCTGGAAGCAATAAAAATCTACCTGAATGAAAAAAATATCGATGCTGAAATAGTACAGGTTGGCTGCATTGGATTTTGTGTTCATGAACCCCTTGTCGATGTTCAGTTACCCGGCAAAAGGCGCATTTCGTTTTCAAGAATAACCGCTATAAAAGTTGAAGCTTTACTTGATGAAGTTCTCAATGCTGCAGTTCCTGATGAAAATGTACTGGGCCAGTACTCGCATGCCCACCATGAAGCCTGGGAAAATGTCCGCCTGTTAAGCGAAATGCCTTTCTTCAGACTCCAGAACCGGCTTGTTCTCAGGAACTGTGGAATCATCAATCCATTTTCAATTGAAGAATTTATTGCGAGGGGTGGCTACAAATCACTTACCCGGGTATTGCGTAACTATTCATCCGAAAAGGTTTGTGAAATCGTAGAAGAAAGTGGACTGAGAGGCAGAGGCGGTGGAGGGTTCCTGACCGGTAAAAAATGGAAAGCAGCCCTGAATACACCAGATGATGAAAGATTCATGATTTGCAACGGTGACGAGAGTGATCCCGGTGCTTTTATGGACCGGTCGCTGTTTGAAGGTGATCCGCATACAATCATCGAAGGTGTTGCCATTGCAGCATATGCCATCAATGCCAGAAAAGCTTATATATATGTGCGTGCTGAATATATCCTTGCTGTTGAAAGGCTCAGACTGGCGATCAATATGGCTACAGAGGCCGGGTTTCTGGGGCACAACATCCTGAACAGCGGGTACAGCCTGGCTATACAAGTCCGGGAAGGCGCAGGTGCTTTTGTCTGCGGGGGAGAAACAGCCCTGATATCCAGTATAGAAGGCAAACGTGGCACCCCCAGGCCTAAACCACCCTTCCCTGCTGTCCGGGGGCTTTTTGGCAAACCAACGGTTGTAAATAATGTTGAAACGCTGGCCAATATTCCGGCCATACTCGAACACGGGCCTGCCTGGTTCTCCGGAATCGGAACAGATACCAGCAAAGGAACCAAGGTCTTTGCTTTGGCCGGAAAAATAAATACCACCGGACTGATTGAAGTAACCATGGGGACTTCACTCAAGGATATTATTTATCACATCGCCGGAGGCATAAGGGATGGAAAGCGCATCAAGGCTGTTCAGCTCGGTGGCCCCTCAGGCAGTTGCCTTCCGGAACAGGCTCTGGAAGTCAGAGTTGACTATGAAGCATTAGCAGAAGCGGGCACCATTATGGGATCAGGAGGGTTGGTAGTAATGGATGAAGATACCTGCATGGTAGATATATCAAAGTTCTTTACCGATTTCCTTCAGAGGGAAAGTTGTGGTAAATGTATCCCCTGTCGCGAAGGATCCAGAAGAATGCACGAGATACTTGAGAATATAACGCGAAGGCCGGCTAACGAAACGGGACATGAAACACTGGAGCGGTTTAAAGGCGTTATGCAGCTGGGGAATCTTGCTGAAGTGATAAGAGATACTTCACTTTGCGGCCTGGGGCAAACAGCACCCAATCCATTAATCAGTGCACTCAGGCATTTCAGGGAAGAATTTGAAGAACACATTTTCGATCGCAAATGCAGGGCCGGCGTGTGTAAAGACCTTAAGGTCTACTATATCGACATTGATAAATGCACCGGTTGTACAGCCTGTGCCAGGAAATGCCCCACCACCGCCATCATAGGTTCTCAGCGGAGTCCGCATTTTATTATTGAAGATAAATGTATCGGTTGTGGAATCTGCTATGATGTATGCAAATTTGTGGCTGTTTTTGTCAAGTAATTCAAAAGCAAAAGAAGACATAAAATGAACTTCCCGATTGAAGTAAACAATAAAACCATTACAGCCCGAAAAGGCGAAACCATTCTTGAAGCCCTTGAGAGGAACGGGATTAAGGTCCCTACCCTTTGCCACATACCTGGCCTCTATCCTACAGGCTCATGCAGAATGTGTGTGGTGGAAGTGGAAGGGAAAAGCAACCTGATAACCGCATGTTCTTATCCTGTTGAGGAGTGGATGAAAATAAAAACGCATTCACCAAGGGTTGTCAATGCACGAAAAACCAATGTAGAGTTGCTGCTGAGCAACCATCCCGATGACTGTCTTTACTGTGAACGAAACGGAAATTGCGAGTTGCAGAAATTTGCCGAAGACCTGAATGTCAGGGAACGCAGGTTCCCGGGTAAAAAAAACAGATATAAATCTGATCCCTCCGGTGCAAGCATCGTCAGGGATCCGGCAAAATGCATACTTTGCGGAAGATGTGTAAGAACCTGCGACGAGATTGTTGGGGTGGTCACCCTTGGTTTTATCGGAAGGGGAAACAAAACAATTATTGGTCCGCCTTTCAACAAACCAATCAACCTGTCAAGCTGTATTACCTGTGGACAATGCATCATGGCCTGTCCGACCGGGGCACTGCATGAGAAAAGACATTCTTCTGATCTGCAGACCGCCCTTCATAATCCAGACCTTCATGTGGTTTTGCAATACTCTCCGACAGTATCAGTCAGTGTGGGCGAAGAATTCGGTCTGAAACCAGGCAGGGACATGAATGGAATTTTGAATGCCGCGCTCAGGAAAACAGGATTCGACAAAGTATTTGACAGCTCCTTCGGTGCTGACCTCTATATCATTGAATTGGCTGCAGAAATTGAACAACGCATAAAATCAGGACAAAATATTCCTGTTTTCAGCAGTGATTGCCCTGCCTGGGTTAAATACCTCGAGCAGTGGCATCCTGAGCTGTTGCAGAATCTTTCGGCATGCAAATCACCACAACAGATGCTTGGTGCATTGATCAGCAGCTATTATACCGCCTTATTTCATATTAATCCGGGTAATCTTTATACGGCTTCAGCCATGCCGTGTACAGCTAAAAAGTTTGAGGCCCAGCGAGAGCAGATGACCTGTAAGGGAATCACGGATGTGGATGCAGTGCTTACCACCCGGGAACTGGCACAGTTTATCCGTTTGAACGGTATCGACATCGACCAGATTGACAATGAACTGGCCGATAATCCTTTTCATGTCCGAAGTTCAGCGGGCAGACTTCTGAGTGTTTCCGGAGGTGTAACAGAGGCTCTGATCCGTACCCTTCATCACAGGCTGACCGGAAAAGATATGATTCAGCCCAGAATCAATGAGCTCAGAAATGGACGGGAATACAGAGAAGTTAAGATGAAAATGGGTGATTTTAAACTCGGGTTTGCTGCAGTCAGCACAATACGACAGGCAGCCAAACTCCTTGAAGAGATCAGGTTAGGACGTAACGATCTTCATTTTATTGAAGTGATGGCATGCCCCGGCGGCTGTATCAACGGTGGAGGGCAACCCATTGCCTGTGATGCCGGTGCCGTAAAAGCAAGGATCAAAACAGTTTATGAGATTGATGAAAAAGATCCCATCAGGTTTGCCCACAAGAACCCGGCGGTAATGGAGTTGTACCGCGATTTTCTTGGTGAACCAATGGGCCAGAAATCAGTTGAATTGCTGCACACAACCTATAAGAAACGGGAAGTTTCATTATAAAGGTTAATTTGAACACAACATGGAACCGGAGAAGCATATTTCTAAAAAGCCTTTGGTCAGCACGGTAAGAGAACGTTGCCGTGTTTGCTATACCTGTGTCAGAGAATGTCCGGCAAAAGCCATCAAAATCAGCAATGGCCAGGCTGAAGTAATCTCAGAAAGATGCATTGGTTGCGGAAATTGTGTTAAAGTCTGTAGTCAGAATGCCAAGATTTTCAGAAAAGAGATAGATCTTGTAGAAAGGCTAAACAGCGGAAATGTCAGCACTGCTGCAATTATAGCACCGAGTTTCCCTGCCGAATTCTCAGAAATTAAAAATCATCGCTTACTGGTATCTATAATCAGGTCACTGGGTTTTACCTATGTTTCTGAGGTAGCTTTTGGTGCTGACCTGGTAGCTGAAGAGTACAAGAAATTATTACTGGCCGGGAATTATCCTCCGGTCATTTCTTCTGATTGTCCAGCGATTGTGAGCTATATTGAACATTACCATCCTGACCTGGTTGACTCTCTCGCACATGTTGTTTCACCGATGATAGCCATGAGTAAGGTAATGCGGAAACGTTACGGTGATGATCTGAAAGTAGTTTTTATAGGGCCTTGCATAGCAAAGAAAGATGAATCAGAAGAGATTGATGCAGCTCTCACCTTCAGGGAGTTACGCGAGATGATTGCTAAAACCGGTCTGAAACCTGCCGATGTTACTCCGAGTGATTTCGACCCTCCGGTCAGCGGTAAAGGTGCCATCTTCCCGGTAAGCAGAGGGTTATTGAATACCGTTGGTGTAAAAGAGGACATATTTGAGAGCAATGTTATTGTAGCTGAAGGCCGGTCTGATTTCCAGGAAGCCATAAAGGAATTTGAGAGTGGGCAGATTGCTCAGGAACATCTGGAGTTGCTCTGCTGCGAAGGCTGTATCATGGGTCCGGGGATGTCGCCTTATCCGTTTTTTTCATCAAGCAACAGGCGCTACCGAAAGCAGGCAAGCGTAAGTGACTATGTAATCAACAAACTCGAAACCATCGATATTGAACAATGGAAAAAGGATATCCGTGAGTACAGCAGTATTGACCTTTTCAGGGAGTTTAAAAAAAAGGATATCCGGGTCGCCCGCCCGGCCGATGAAGAGATAACGAAAGTTTTACATAAAATGGGGAAATTCGAACCCCAGGATCACCTGGATTGCGGGGCCTGTGGTTATGAATCATGTCAGGATCATGCCATTGCCATTATCAGGGGATTGGCCGAACATGAAATGTGCCTCCCCTATGCAATGGAAAAACTCCATAATTACATACGTGAACTCAATATCTCGAACGAAAAACTCGCCAACACACAGGAGGCATTGAAACAATCGGAAAAACTTGCCGGACTGGGGCAACTTTCAGCCGGGATTGCTCATGAGCTTAACAACCCGCTGGGTATTATAACCATGTACAGCAACATCCTGAAGGATGAGTCCAAAGCTGAAGATCCCATATATACTGATCTTGAACTCATTGTTGAACAGGCTGAGCGTTGTAAAAAGATTGTTGGAGGATTGCTGAATTTTGCAAGGAAAAACCAGGTAAATTTTTCTGATGTTGATGTCAATAAACTGGTTGAGCATTCCATCAGTTCAGTCATTGTCCCCGTAAATGTCAGGGTATCGCTTGAATCACTGGTGAAAAATCCCCGAGTACATCTTGATTATGACCAGATGGCCCAGGTATTTACCAACCTGCTCAAAAACGCTGTGGAAGCAATGCCCGGGGATGGCGGAAGTATTCATGTAAAAGTGATTGATTCAGCGGAGGAGATTTCCGTTTATATCGCTGATACCGGAACAGGAATAGCCAGGGAGAACATGGATAAGCTCTTTACACCTTTTTTTACAACAAAAGCCATTGGCAAAGGAACAGGGTTAGGTTTACCGATTATTTACGGCATTGTAAAAATGCACAAGGGAGCCATTTCCGTGAAATCGAATTCTGATCCGCTGAAAGGCCAGACCGGTACCACTTTTACCATTACCTTCCCCAGACGGCCGGTTACCTGAACCTTGAACGATAAAGTTAAAAACAAACATTAAAATGTCTGTCAGAAAGCATAAAATAAAACGAAATGAAAAAAACAGTTCTGATTGTTGATGATGACATGGATTACCTCTTCCAGATGAGGCTGAAGATAGAGCAATTTGGTTTTGATACCATTACTGCTGACGGACAGAAGGAAGCAGAAACGATTATTGATACAACCAAACCCGATCTGGCCATTCTGGATCTGATGATGGAGAATGATGACAGTGGGTTTATCCTTGCATACAAGATCAAACGTAAATACCCGGATGTTCCGATCATCATTGCCACAGCAGTGACGGCAGAAACCGGAATGACCTTTGATTTGAATTCCGGCGAAAACAAGGAATGGATAAAAGCTGACCTGTTTCTTGATAAAGGAATCAGGGCAGATCAGTTGCAGAAAGAAATTAACAAATTGCTCAAAATATGACCAATGGCTGAATACAAGATTCTTGTAGTGGATGATGAGCCTGGGATACGGATGGGGACAAAGCGAATCCTGCAGAATTTCAAGGTAGATTATCCGTTTATGGATGAACACATTGAATTTGTAGTGCTGGAAGCTGCTACCGGTGAAGAGGGAATAGAAATCATAGACCGGGAAATGCCTGACATCATCCTGCTCGACAACAAATTACCGGGTATTCAGGGAGTGGAAGTGCTGGAGTATGTTAAAAAGAAACTTTATGACATTATTGTTGTGATGATTACTTCCTATGCCTCGCTTGAATTAGCAGTGAAAGCAACCAGGGACGGTGCTTATGACTTTATCCCAAAACCCTTTACCCCTCAGGAACTCCGTGGTTCAGTCGAGAACATCACCAAGCAGCTTTTCCTGAAAAGGATGACTCAAAAGATGAACAAAGAGGGCAGGCTGATCAGGTTTCAGTTTCTCTCCGTACTTTCGCACGAGTTAAAAGCCCCGATCAATGCCATTGAAGGGTATGTGAAGATGATGAATGACCGTCAGTTCGGCGATAACCTGGCGGCATATCAGGAAATGATTGACCGGATGCAGGAGCGGATAAAGGGTATGCGAAGTCTGATTATGGATTTGCTGGACCTTACCAAAATAGAATCCGGAAAACCGGTGCAGCATATGCAGGCCGTTGATATTACCAAAATTGCACAAATATCGATAGACACAATGCGCCCGTATTCTATTCAGAAAGATGTTGACATCTACCTCAATACGAAAGAAAAAATAATGATGGAAGCCGACCCGAATGAAATTGAGATTATTTTTAATAATCTGATTTCAAATGCGGTCAAATATAACCGGAATGGTGGCCGCGTAGATGTTTCAATTGAATCAAGAAAAGAATCAACCATCTTTCAGGTCGCTGATTCCGGTATAGGTATGACTGCCGAAGAAAAAGCAAAACTCTTCCAGGATTTCGTGAGGATAAAGAACCAAAAAACAAAGAACATAACAGGATCAGGCCTTGGTCTGTCAATTCTCAAGAAGATCGTTGATATGTACCATGGAGAAATTGATGTACAAAGCGTCCCTGATAAAGGAACAACATTCACCATAACTCTTCCGCTTAACAACCAAAATTGAAAACATACAAGCAATGAACAGAAAACTACCCGATAAAACCGTTGAAAGATTAAGCCAGTACAGAAGGGCGTTGCTCAATTACCTGTCAGGGGGAAAGCAGCACATTTTTTCACACGAAATCGCCAACCTGCTTCATATTACCGCAGTGCAGGTGAGGCGCGACATCATGCTGATCGGATACACCGGAACGCTGCGGCAGGGCTATGATGTTAAAGAGCTGATCGATATCATCGGAAAAATCATTGATACCCGGGATGGACAGAAAGTTGCCGTTATCGGAATCGGTAATCTGGGTCGTGCCATTATGGGTTATTTCAGTGGAAAACGAACCAAGTTATCAATTGTGGCTGCCTTCGATAACAATCCCGACAAAATTAACAAGATTTATGCTGGCGTGCAGTGTTATCATATTGACCAGATGACTGAAATACTAAAGAGGGAAGGGATTTCCGTCGCTGTAATTTCAGTTCCAGGAGAAGACGCTGCACATGTAGCAGAACAACTTGTGATGGCGGGTATCAGAGGTATCCTGAATTTTTCACCAAAAGCCCTGAATGTCCCATCGCATGTTTATCTTCAGGAATACGACATGATAACGATGCTGGAAAAAATTGCCTATTTTGTAAAAAAATCCTGAAAGGCCAATTTCCGCGTGACTTATGAAAATCTATTACAACCTCGACAACATCGGACCAATCAGGAATCCAGTTGTTACAACGGGATCGTTCGACGGGGTTCACATCGGTCATAAAACCATTCTGAACCGTTTACGTGAGATTGCGGCATCCATCGATGGTGAATCTGTGCTGATTACCTTTCATCCGCATCCCCGGAAGGTTTTATTCCCTGATACTGCCGGTAAAACACTGTTACTTATTAACTCCCAGCGTGAGAAAATTGAACTTTTAAGAAAAACCGGTCTTGACAACCTGTTTATCCTCAATTTTACAAAAGAATTTTCTGAAATATCCTCCATTGATTTTATCAGAAATATACTGGTTGGTAAACTGAAAGCCAAAAAAGTAGTTATTGGTTTCAACCACCATTTCGGGCATAACCGGGAAGGTAACTTCGATTACCTGTATGAGTTGGGCCAATACTATAATTTTGGTGTTGAGGAGATTGCCGAACAGGATATCCATAATGAAACCGTCAGTTCAACACTGATACGAAAAGCGCTGCTCGAAGGTCGGATTCAGAGGGCAAATGCGTATCTCGACCATCACTACATTATTATCAGCAAACTCTGTGAAGGAAGTACTACCTGCAGGGAAATGGATTTTCCAACACTCCGGATAAAAATTGAAGAAGAAAACAAACTGGTGCCAAATGATGGTGTTTATGCTGTTAACGTGCTGATAGAAGGTGAATTTTATAAAGGGATACTGAATATTAAAAACTCACTGCCAGTTGAGATCCGTAAGATCGAAGAAATCACAATTGATGTGCACCTGTTTGATGAAAACAAGGGATTAATTGGGAAACAAGCAACCATATTTTTTGCCAAACGCATCCGCGATGAACTGCTGTTCTCTGACTCCGGGCAAATGCGCCAACAACTGAAAGCTGACCTGACTGAAGTAGAAGAACTTATTTATTGAACCTATGCAAAACGCAGGCAAAACACCGATTGTCATTACTTTTCTTGGAACAGGTACTTCTATTGGTGTTCCTGTAATTGCCTGCAATTGCAATGTTTGTAAGTCAGGTGATCCCCGTGATAAACGATTTCGCACTTCGGCCATTGTGAGAGTTGATAACCAAAGCATTGTTATAGACTGTGGCCCCGATTTCAGGTTTCAGATGCTGAAACAGAATGTAGAAGACATTGATGCAGTGATCTTTACCCATGAACATCGCGATCATATCGCCGGACTAGACGACATCAGGGCATTTAACTACATCCTGAATAAAAATATTCCGATCTACGGTTCGAAAAACGTCATGGAGGCCATTCAGACCGAATTCCCTTATATTTTCTCTGAAAGCCGCTACTTCGGAGCTCCCCAGCTTACCGTTCATGAAATAACGAATGAACCTTTTCTGATCGGGGAAACAAGCATTCAGCCAATACAGGTACTGCACAACAAATTGCCGGTTTTTGGCTATCGCATCGGCGATCTGACTTACATCACCGATGCCAGCCAGATTCCTGAAAATGAAAAACCGAAAATCCGGGGTTCAAAAGTACTTGTTCTCAACGCCTTAAGAAATTCGAAACATATTTCTCATTTATCGCTGGGCGAGGCTTTGAATTTGATCGAAGAACTTGAACCTGAAAAAGCTTATCTGACCCACATCAGTCATTTCCTGGGATTGCACAAAGAGGTGGAGAACAATCTGCCCCCTCATGTACACCTGGCTTATGATAATCTGATTGTTGAGGTCTGAATCTTAAGAAGATCTGCCTGAATAAAAGGGTTTCTGGTTAGGAATCCGGGCTAAATTGAAGTAATTTTGTAGTTTATTCTTTTCATTTACAACGCATTAAATATCAATACATAATGATTTTTACACCTGAAAAATGCAGCTTACCCGACCAGCGGATGAAGCCATTTATTGACCCACAGGAACTCTGGGACTTTATCAATCATACGAAGCCCGATGCCGATTCAGTAAGGGCGGTCATTGCCAGATCGCTAGACAAGAAACGATTGACACTGCGTGAGACTGCCATTCTGATCAATGCCTCCGATCCTGAGCTGATAGATTTGATAAAGGAGGGTGCCCGTGAACTGAAAAAGAAGGTTTATGGCAACCGCATCGTTCTGTTTGCCCCGCTTTATGTTGGCAACAAGTGCACCAACAACTGTAAATACTGTGGTTTCAGGGCTTCAAACAAGGAAGCTGTCCGCAAAACATTGTCCGATCAGGAACTGATCAGGGAGGTAGAAGCCCTCGAGGATAACGGACAAAAACGGCTCATCCTTGTATATGGTGAACATCCTGATTATTCCCCTGAATATATTGCCCATACTGTAAAAACCGTGTATGGTGTAAAGAAAGGACCGGGTGAGATCCGCCGTGTTAACATCAATGCAGCCCCCCTGGACATTGAAGGCTTCAGAATTGTTAAAGAAGCTGCCATTGGCACTTACCAGATTTTTCAGGAAACCTATCATCCGGATGCCTACAAGACCTATCACCTGGGCGGAAAAAAACGTGATTTTGATTACCGGCTTACCGGGCTTGACCGGGCCCAGGAAGCAGGAATTGATGATGTAGGCATCGGTGCGCTCTTCGGCCTTTACGACTGGAGATACGAAGTACTGGGGCTTGTCAGGCATACCAACCACCTGGAAGCCTGCTACCATGTCGGTCCCCATACAATTTCCTTTCCAAGGATCCAGAATGCTTCTAAACTTGATATGGGTACCGATTATACTGTGACAGACGAAGAATTCGCCAGGCTGGTAGCGATATTGAGGTTAGCCGTTCCCTATACGGGGATGATACTTACTGCCCGTGAGAATGCCAAACTGCGCCATGAAGTAATACAGTTCGGGGTTTCACAAATCGATGGAGGTACTAAACTGGAGCTGGGATCATATTCCGATTCCGTTAATGAAAATCAGGACCTGAACAGGGAGCAGTTTCAGATCAATGATAACCGCTCACTGAATGAGATTATTGATGAACTGGTGAGCAACGATTTTCTCCCCTCCTTCTGTACGGCTTGCTATCGCAGAGGCAGGACCGGAGAACATTTCATGGAATTTTCCGTCCCCGGATTTATCAAGCGCTTCTGTTCACCGAATGCCATGCTGACACTGGCTGAATATCTGGAAGATTATGCCCCGGCCGATACAAAGAAAAAAGGATGGGAAGTCATTGAAAAAAACCTGGAGGATTTACAGGAGCATGAAGATTCAGTCAATATCAACGAGTTGAGGATTCGTTTGCTTAGGGTGCAATCGGGTGAGAGGGATTTGTATTTTTAGAAGCTCAAAGCTCAAAGTGCAAAGCTCAAAGTGCAAAGTTTACCCGCCTTTGGCGGGCTCAAAGTTCCAGGTTAATTTTAATGGGTTATTGAGCATATCCTGATTGAGTCAAATAATATAGTTTTAAAGATAAGTCCTGAAAAATGAAAGAAACCAGAATCATAGGGCTGCTGATCCGGGACAGGATCAAGGAAGCAGGCCGTGTGCAGTTAACGTTAACCAAGTATGCTCACCTGATCCGCTCACGGCTGGGTTTTCATGAACTGAATGTAAACACCTGCAGCCGGGCCGGGGTCATCATTCTGCAGCTATCAGGCAACCCGGAGGAATGGTCCGCGTTTGAATCAGATATTGCTGAAATCGGCGGGGTTGAGATGCAGAAAATGTCGTTTTTACTTTAAAAGTCAGGAAACAATGGCCATTACTAGAATACTGGGAGTTAATGTAAGCAACCGGACAGAGGTTGCTGCAGAAGTTCAGAAGGTACTTACGCGTTACGGATGTTCCATCCGCACCCGGCTTGGGATCAACGACCTGGAGGAAGAAGGAATTCAGGGGGCCGGTGGTCTGATTATCCTTGAATTGTCGGGAGATGCCAATGAATGGGAAAATATGGAATCAGAACTCAGAAGTATTGATAAGATTGAAGTCAACAGGATGGATTTCAGGAGGGAAAACGTATAGGATTTACGATTTACGATTTACGAATGCCCGGCAGAAGCGCAGTGCAGGCTGGAGAATGATAAATATCACTTCCGGGAAATTAACCTTTCTGTTTCGGGGCTTATTCCAGGAATGAATCTTTCAGAAGACTGAACCGTGTATTATTCTATTTGTCTGTGATTTCCTGTGATCCTGTGTGTTTATAAACACGGGGTATGGTAACAGAACAGTAAATGAGATGCGGGAATTCCAAAATTACAGGAAGTGCCTCTTACAGGATAAATACATACTTTTCAACTACTTCTCCCGGATGATGGTTACTGCTCCGGTATAAGTCCTGTTGTTGAAATACCCATAGGTATTCAATTTATAGTAATAGGTACCATCCGGAAGGTTTCCTCCATCCCAGTTGTTGTGGTAATTGCCGTCATCAAAAACCTTTCTTCCCCATCGGTCAAGGACAAATAATTCCATCCGCTGGTATTCATAGGTAACCGGCATGTATTTACTTCCTGATGAACCGGTGTTAACTTTAGCTACCCTGAAAAATCCGTTCGGATCTGTAGGAGGAGTAAATACACTCGGAATAAAGAGTTTAACATCAGAAATAGGAATTTTAATCTCAATGAGTGTATCACAACCCTTATTGTTGACTGCTTCCAGTTTGACTTCATAAAAATTCTTGGTAGAGTCTGCCTGATTAAAACTATAAAACTTCAGTTCATATTTGTGAATGGGGTTCCTTTCCCTTGATTTTGCAGACCCATCACCAAAATCCCACTCCCAACTGACAATATCCTGATTTTCAGTAAATGAAAAACTGACAACCGGATTCTCCAGATAAACAGTGTCAGGGTGAGTTTCAAGTTCAAGATTGGTAGCAGGAAGCTCTGTTACAACAAATACAGAATCAAGTACACAATTGTTGGCATCTGTAATCTTAAGAAAATGGTTTCCGCCACATACATTTTCGATTACTACACTTGCTTCGGTCACATCCAATATGCCACCATCCCACTCAAAATCAAACGGGGCTTCTCCTCCTGATGCAACAGCAAAAATGTTCGCTTCACATTCGCTGGCACATGTCTGGTTGATTTCTTCAATTTCAACAATTATAGCCGGATGAAAGGAAATATTGTCTCCAGTATAGGTTGAAATCAAAGCCATTCCATTTGATTTACGGTAATAACAGGTTGCTTCATCCCAGCTCAGGGAACCGGAGCTTATCCCTGTTAAGAAAGTAAGGCTTATCAGGGTTCCGTCAGAAATGCTGATGGGTGCTTCAGAGTGCCAGGTTATTCTGATAGTTGTATCTACCTGGTTCACAGTGAGGAATCCTGACTGAAGTTGCCCGTTGATCTGCCCGTAACCTTCATAGGTCAATGTTTGTGGAGGATAACTGAGGGTAAGTGAAATCGAATCAATATCCTGAAGCCCGGTGACCAGAATGGGAGTAGTGAATTCGCTGAAAGGACACAGAACGCCTCCCTGAATTCCTGTAGTAGCGTCCTGGGCATAAGAGGAATGGCCTGAAAATACAATAATGAATAGTGATATCAGATAAACTGGAAATGTTTTTGCGGAACGCTTCATCATACCTGGAAGGTAAATTAAACAACACTGACAGGTTGCAGGGTGACTATTTTAAGAGGGCTAAATTACAGATTTTATGCTTTCAACTGCCTGATAACGCAAAAAGAGGGATTTTCGTGTGATGGAATTGTAAATGGTTACCTAAAAATAACCTCCGGACAACATTAGCAAGGTACATTTGCTTTCAACCTTGATTTCAAGCTCCCTGGCTTTATCGGCAAACTCCTGGTTCCAGGTTCCGGGATTAAAAATAATCCGCCTGGGTTTAATTACATCAAGAATGTAACTGATGTACTGCTCCTGATTCTGGGGGCCGATATACATTGTGACGGTATGAACGTCTTCAACAACAGGAAAACCTTTCTGAATGGCGATTCCGGCCACTTCACCCTCCCTCAGACCGATGGCAACGACCGGATAATGATACAATACCAGGTCGTTTATGCAAATGTTTGAATATCGGTCAGGGTTTGCACTTGCCCCCAGAACCATGGTCTTCTTGTGAGTATGCTCAGACATCGGCCGGAAATTGATGGTGCAAATTTAGATAAAACCCGGAAATCAGGTCCTAAGTACCGGATAGTTATTGACCGGAACTAAACTTCAGACAACAAAATATCAAGGTTTTCGAATTTTTGCCGGTAATCTTCCATTGAAGCATTGATCACCATGTGAGCTTCCTCTGGTCCATAGGTATGTGTTATTTCACAATCCCGCTGATTTCCGGGAAGATCCTTGTAAGTGAGGAAATAATGTTTCAAGCGGTTTACGATCAATGGCGGTAGTTGTTCAAAATTGGTGTAGTCTCCGTAAACCGCGTCATTTTTCAACACGGCAATAATTTTATCGTCTGCCTGGTTTCCGTCAATCATCCTGAAGCCACCAATGGGGATGGCCTGAACCAGTATATCGCCATGTGAAATGCTCTTTTCAGCCAGGATACAAACATCAAGCGGATCACCGTCGCCGATAATTTCTTCCTTACCCGATTTACTGGCTGCAAAATCAGCCACTTTCTTTCCGCAAAGCGTCTGAGGAATAAATCCATACAGGGCCGGAAGTACATTTGAGTATTTCTGCGGACGATCAATTTTAAGATAACCAGAGACCTTATCTACCTCATATTTAACGGTATCGGTGGTTACCATCTCCACGTAACAGGTAATAATATGGGGAGCTTCCGGTCCGATCTCCACGCCATGCCATGGATGTGATTTATACCTTAATCCCATCAGTCTGCCGATGGGATCCATGAGTCTGTTTGCCATAAATTTCAGTTGTTTTATTATAAATAGCCACAAAGGCACAAAGGTAACAGCCTTTCAGGATATTTGTTGAAGAATCGATGAAAAAGACTGCGTCAGATTGTCATAAAAATTATTACAATATATGTCATTCTGACAGATATAAAGATCATTTTCCGGGTGGCAGACCTTTTGATGGTCATTGACAAACTTAAAAACACTCAAGCAAAGGGGCACAAAATGAATATAAATAATTTCACCATAAAGGCACAGCAGGTAATTCAGCAAGCCCGGGAAGCTGCACTTTCAATGAACCACCAGTCGGTGGAACCGGTTCATTTGCTAAAAAGTCTTCTTTCGACCGATGAAAATGCCGGGGCATTCCTGCTCAGAAAATCAGGCATTGACCCTTCCATGATTGAAAGCATTCTCAGGGCAGAACTTAAATCGCAGCCGATGGTTACAGGTGGAGAACAGTATTTCAGCAACCAGTCGTCGAAAGTATTACAAACAGCTTCAGCGTTTGCCAAAGACAATGGTGATGAATATGTTACGGCAGAACATCTGCTCTATGGCCTGCTGGTTTCCGGCGGAAAAGTCTCCGAAATCCTGAAAAATGCAGGACTAACTGAGAAAGACCTTAAAGCCTCCATCAGGGAAATGAGGAAAGGAGCAAAAGCTACAACGGCCAGTGCCGATGAAACCTGGAACGCCCTGAACCGCTATGCACGGAATCTGAATGAACTGGCCAGGACAGGCAAACTCGACCCGGTAATCGGCCGTGATGAAGAGATCAGAAGGGTGCTGCAGATTCTGACCCGGAGAACAAAAAACAATCCGATTCTTATCGGGGAACCGGGTGTGGGTAAAACTGCCATTGCCGAAGGGCTGGCCCACCGCATCATCAATGGCGATGTGCCTGAAAACCTGAAGTCGAAGCAGATATTCTCGCTCGATATGGGCGCCCTGATTGCCGGCGCCAAATACAAGGGCGAATTTGAAGAACGGCTGAAAAGTGTAATCCGCGAAGTGATTGAATCGGACGGCGATGTTGTCCTCTTTATTGATGAAATCCATACCCTGGTGGGTGCCGGCGGCGGCGAAGGGGCCATGGATGCAGCCAACATCCTGAAACCAGCCCTTGCCCGCGGAGAATTAAGGGCCATCGGGGCAACCACTCTGAAGGAGTACCAGAAATATTTTGAAAAAGACAAAGCTCTGGAGCGCAGGTTCCAGATCGTAATGATTGATGAACCCGACACCCTGAGTGCCATATCCATCCTCCGTGGATTGAAGGAACGCTATGAAACCCACCACCAGGTGAGGATCAAGGACGATGCCATCATCGCTGCCGTGGAACTTTCGCAACGCTACATCAGCGAACGCTTTCTTCCCGACAAGGCTATCGACCTGATCGACGAGGCCGCATCGAAACTCAGGCTTGAGATCAATTCGGTTCCTGAGGAACTGGACGAAGTTGAACGCCGCATAAAACAACTGGAAATTGAGAAAGCCGCCATCAAACGCGAGGGGGATGACAACAGAATCAAAGGTATTTCCGAAGAGCTGGCCAACCTCACCGAGGAGCGTAATACCCTGAAAGCCAAATGGAATGCTGAGAAAGAACTCGTTGATGGCATTCAGCAAAGTAAAAAGGATATCGAGCTCTATAAACTGGAAGCCGAAAAAGCCGAACGCGAAGGTGATTACGGAAAAGTGGCTGAAATCCGTTACGGCCGGATAAAGAGTTCTGAGGAAAAACTAGCCTCTCTCAAGGAAAAGCTCAACCAGTTGCAGTCAAATTCTGCACTGATCAAAGAAGAGGTGGGGGCAGAAGAGGTTGCTGAAATCGTCTCCCGCTGGACCGGCATTCCGGTCAGCCGGATGCTGAAGAGTGAACGGGAAAAATTATTGCATCTTGAAGATGAACTGCATAAGAGGGTCGTTGGCCAGGATGAAGCCATTGGCGCCATTGCTGATGCCATTCGACGCAGCCGGGCCGGTTTACAGGATCGCAAAAGGCCCATCGGTTCATTTATTTTCCTGGGAACCACCGGGGTTGGTAAAACCGAACTGGCCAAAGCACTGGCTGAATTTCTTTTCGATGATGAAAACGCCCTGGTCAGGATCGATATGTCGGAATACCAGGAGCGTCATGCTGTTTCAAGGCTGATCGGTGCTCCTCCGGGCTATGTGGGTTACGATGAAGGCGGACAGCTGACCGAAAAAGTCAGACGCAAGCCCTACTCCGTTGTCTTGCTCGACGAAATAGAAAAAGCGCACCCCGATGTATTCAACATCCTGCTGCAGGTGCTGGATGATGGACGGTTGACCGACAACAAAGGCCGGACCGCCGATTTCAGGAACACCATCATCATCATGACCTCCAACCTGGGCTCACAGATCATCAGCGAAAGGCTTTCCGGCATGAACGAAAAAAACCGAGATGCTGTTTTTGAAGACACCCGTAGTGAAGTAATGGCATTGCTCAGGCAGACCATCAGGCCCGAATTTCTGAACAGAATCGACGAGATGATGATGTTCAAACCGCTGACAGAACAGGAAATCAATCAGATTGTAAGCTTGCAGCTGGATCAATTGGCAACCATGCTGCTGACCAACGATATTAAAATTACGGTGACCCGTCAGGCTATTGAACTGATCGCTGCCGAAGGATTTGATCCGCAGTATGGCGCACGCCCGGTCAAGCGGGTGATACAGCGCAAGGTGCTGAATGTGTTGTCGAAGAAGATTCTTTCCGGAGAGGTAAGTAATGATTCGGTGATTATGTTGGATGCGATAAATGGCGAACTGATGTTCGGGAATCCGGAAAATTTGAAAATCTGAGGATTGAAACCTTCCAATGGTCCTTATGATTGGTAATCCGAAATCCGTAATTACATCTCAATATCAAGGTTTAACTGATCCTTCAGTTTGCGGATATCAGGCGCATTACGCGCAATGGCTTCGAATTTCTCGGTATCGGTATAGGGCCGGCGTTCCTCAACAGGTTTATCTGAAACAACTGTTTCGATTGAGACTGAAGTATTGTGCAATTTTGCACGAAGAAACTGTACGATTTCCGGACGGTTATTGAATACTTCCCCTTCCTGTATTTTATTGTCCACCGTAATTACAATCCTGTTGTCATCATGCAGTACCGGTACCCGGCAGGTAAGGGTGGTAAAGAGGTTGGGCAGTTTCTGTGCCACCACACCGGCCATTTCAGTCCAAACCCTTTCGAGATCAGCCTGCGTAAAGACTTCACTCATGACAGGTATTTCCGTTTCAAATGCTTCTACACCGGGAGCCGGTTCATTCACTACATTCTTTGAGCCCGGGTTCATCAGGTTGCCAATGTTCATCCCGGTATAACTCTGGGTGGGGGAGATTTTCGGCTGATTGACAGAAGGAGGATTAACCGGTGATGCTTCGATTTCCCTTTTTTCAACCTGAGGTGTAATCCCGGTTACAGTAACTCCCCGCCCTGCTACCTGAATTGGATGATCCGGGGAATTCAGTGGTACAGCCGGCTTCGGCTCCGGAGTTTCCTTACGCGTAGCTTCCGGTCCGGGAGTAACCTTTATCATAGAAGAAGCTTCGGGATTGGCAAGCATACACAGTTGCATCAGCGCGATTTCAAGATGAAGCCGCTTGTTGTTGCTGATGCGATAGTTAATATCATATTGGTTACAGATGTCAAGGGCTTTCAGCAGAAAACCGGGATTACAGACAGCAGCCTGCTGAAGAAAAAGATTTCTGATGTTGGCACTGGTATCGAGCAGCATCACTGTTTCCTTATCCTGGCTGACCAAGAGGTCGCGCAGATGCTGACCAAGTCCTGTTATCAGATACTGCCCTTCAAATCCATTGTCAATAATCTCATTCAGCGTAAGCAAGGTCTTGCTGATATCCCCTGCCAGAATATAACCGGTAATTCTGAAGTAATAATCATGATCAAGCACATTCAGGTTTTCAATTACCTGTTTATAAGTAAGGGTATTACCGGCAAAACTGACCAACTGATCGAACATGGAAAGGGCATCGCGCAGGGCTCCATCGGCTTTCTGGGCGATGACATGCAAAGCATCCGGCTCGGCTTCAATCTGCTCACTATGTGCCACAAAAGCCAGATGTGTTGCAATGTCTTCCACGCTGATTCGTCTGAAGTCAAAGATCTGGCAGCGCGAAAGAATGGTTGGCAGTATTTTGTGCTTCTCGGTAGTAGCCAGGATGAATTTGGCATAGGCCGGTGGCTCTTCAAGCGTTTTCAGAAATGCATTGAAAGCCGAAGCCGACAACATGTGTACCTCATCAATGATATATACTTTGTACTTGCCCATTTGAGGGGGAATCCTTACCTGATCGACCAGGTTCCGGATATCATCAACAGAATTATTGGAAGCAGCATCAAGTTCATAAATATTGAAAGATGAGGATTTATTAAATGAAACGCACGAAGGGCATGTGTTACAAGCTTCCCCGTCAGGAGTGAGGGACTCGCAGTTAATGGTTTTGGCCATGATGCGGGCGCAGGTGGTTTTACCGACGCCCCTCGGGCCTGTAAACAGGAAAGCCTGGGCAATCTGCTGATTGCGGATTGCATTTTTCAGGGTGTTGGTAATGGAATCCTGTCCGACCACCGTTGCGAACGAAGCCGGACGGTATTTCCGCGCCGATACGATAAAACTCTCCATGCTGAACTGTCTGTTTTTGGGATGTCAAACTTACAGAAAAAACAGTTAAGACGGATAAACCGGTAGAAAATTAAGGCTGACCCGGGAAACCCGGATCCCGGGTACACTTGCGATGTAGCACAGATTGCAGAAATACGCTTCGGGAGATGCACACCAACAAAAGGGAGCATGCGCTGCAAGCGCGCGCAAGCAAAGGGAAGCCCGATAGTGAATGGATACAAATATCTGTTTTTAGTGTAATTTATCAATAAACGTCTGACTTCAAATTTCGAACGTCAAACACCGGACTTCGCAATTCTAACTTCCAGCGCCAAACCAGATTGATCACATCGAAATATTTACATTCTATCCATAATTTGTCGTATCTTTGCACCTGAATTCAAAGGGATGTAATTCAGGTTTGTTGCGCTGCTCCTTTCAATTGCCTGCTCAGGTAATTAACTGGCTCTTGGGCACTCCACCGGGTTTCCTGTATTTTTATTCTAAGAACACTCAACATGAATGCTCATTCATTTCATATTCCCGTGATGGGAATAGGATTTACCATTGATACACCGGTGCGGGTAGCACCCCTTGGCATTTCATCAGTTATTTCACTGGTAGATGATATGCTGATGGAAAAATTACGCGAATTCCACAGCCGCCAGATGAATATTCCTTTTCAGGGGATTTCATCCAGGATTGAAGATTTCAGGGCAAAACGAATCACTGCTTATCTCGATCTGATGGATAAAGCTGTGAAAGAGAAATTCGAAGAACTGAAAGAATCCTTCTATAAGAAAGGAAGTGAATTCGAGAAGTATATGGAAATGCTCCCGGACAAATCGGAACTGAAACTGAGGTTCCAGCAGTTTGTTGATGAACATTCATTAAAAAGTGTTAAGGAATGGCTCAATGCCCATTTACCAACGGGAAGCATTGATGTGAACATTATGACCAAACTTGACCGGGAAGTGTACGATGAAAACGGCAAGCTTCCGGTTGAATACAATGATGCCCATGCTGCTGTAAGGGGATTTGCCAACAGCACGGTCAAATCATCGCTTGTTTTATCTGCGGGTATGAACCCACGCCTGTACAGTTACCTGGAAGAATTTCCCGGTTTTTTTCCGGATGAAAATGGTCAGATCAGTAAGAAAATTATTTTAAAAGTCAGCGATTACCGTTCAGCCCTTATCCAGGGGAAATTTCTCGCCAAGAAAGGCATCTGGGTATCGGAATATCGCATTGAATCCGGGTTGAATTGCGGTGGGCATGCTTTTGCCACGCAGGGGTATCTGTTGGGTCCCATTCTTGAGGAATTCAGGAAGAACAGAACCCACCTGATCGATGAATCGTTTGAGTTACTAAGCAATGCTTTAAATTCAAAGTGCCTGCCTTGCCCGGCAAAAGCACCCGGGGTAAAGATTACAGCACAGGGGGGTGTAGGCACTGCCAATGAGCATCAGTTTCTGATGGAACACTATTCACTGGACGCAGTCGGTTGGGGCAGTCCGTTCCTACTGGTTCCGGAAGTAGCCAATGTGGACGAATCCACTCTACAATTGCTTATGGATGCAAAGGAAGAAGACCTTTATCTCAGTAACATTTCACCGCTGGGTGTTCCATTCAACAGTCTGAGAGGGAATTCAAAAGACATCGAAAAAGAGATTCAGATTGCAACCGGCCGACCTGGGAGCGCCTGTACCAAACAATATGCATCGCTCAACAACGAACTGACTGAAAAACCCGTCTGCACCGCTTCACGGCAGTATCAGAAGCTAAAAATAGCAGAACTTGACGGTAAAGATCTTTCAGGAGCAGAGTATGAAAAGGCATACAAAGCCATCACTGACAAGTCATGTATTTGTGTCGGGCTAGGCACCTCCGCCCTGTTGGTCAACAACATTGAAACCAGGACTGAAGGCGAAGGGGTATCCATCTGCCCGGGACCCAATCTTGCCTGGTTCTCACAGAAGGCTTCACTCAAGGAAATGGTTGATCACATCTATGGCCGGAATAACCTGATTCTGCGAAAGGACAGGCCGAATATGTTCATCAGTGAACTGAAGATGTATATTGAAAATCTTGAGGGTAAATTCAGAGAAGCCGCCCATCCGGTTGCAGTTAAACAGCAGGAATATCTGACGGCTTTTCAGAACAATCTCCGTGATGGTATTGCTTATTATCATAAACTTGCGGAATCCCTCCGAAAGATAAACCTTACTGAAGGGCTTACTTTCCGCCGTGACCTGCAAAAGCTTGAATCAAGACTTGAAAATGCCCTGGAACCAGCTGCAACGGCGCACAGGAATCAGGCCAAAGCAGAAACACTCGGATAAGCCAGCTTATGCCCTATCCGGATTGTTTAAAGTGAGCTACCAAAAAACATTGTCCTGAGAAGGAAAGATTGTTCAATGATGAATGAAGTCACCGGTTGAAGGCAGTTCAAAGCATTATTTATATGCAGTCCGCTGGTGAACATGACAGTTGAGCATGTCAATAAGCTTTTTCTGATTGATTGGCTTTGAAATGTAATCGTTGCAACCTGCTTCCAATGCCTTTTCCTTGTCATCAGCCATCCCGTGGGCCGTCTGTGCAATAATTATAACTTCTGAATCGAATGTTCTTATCCGGCGGGTTGTTTCATAACCGTCAAACTCAGGAATCTTGATATCCATCAGAATCAGGTCAAGATCAAGGTTCTTCTCAGCGATTTCAACTGCTTCAAGTCCGGTAACAGCATGGAGGATATCCCCGCTTATCTTCTTCACGGCGATTTTGAGAAACATATCGGAAATTTCATCGTCTTCCACTATCATAACTTTCAGTCCACTGACGCTTACCCCTGCTTCATCCGCTGGATCTCATCAGGATCGAAAATATCCCTGAACTGAATTGCATCAGGCAATTCAAATTCCGGCATTGAGCAGGATGATTTTAAAATCATAGTGTGTAAATTACTTTTTTCAAAAACCACATCCCGGATGTTTCGGAATTGTAAAAGAATTATTAAATACCACTGATAGCATGAAGCAAACAACGATTCAATTAATCCCCGATATAACGGATTGTAATCCAATATAAACAAGTAAAGCAGGAAATAGATTTAAAGCTGAAGTAAGCAGAAAGATTTTAAAGGGATCAATGCTTTGAGATCATTTTTTTAGCATGGTATTCTGATGGTACATCCAAGCCGGTCCTGAATAAGATAAATACAGGTGTCTCAGCGGTTAAAAAACTGCTCCATTAACCACTCAGGCAGTAAGAGCACAGAAATGAAGAATAAAGAATCTCCGTTTATAAACAATATTTTCTCATACATTAATTACCCAAAACCTCCGCCGCAATCAACCGATCATACCTCGATCCCGGTTCCCGGTGATAAACCAGCACTGTATAACTGTTTTTGGTTTCGTACCGGTTGCCTTCTATCAGGGCTGTTTCGGCTTTGGTGGCGCCATCGGGCAGGTATGCATATAAGTAATTGTAATAGCCCTGTTTCAGATATAGTCGTGACTGGTACCCCTGGCGGGCAAAGTTGTACTCCATCCGGCCCGGGCCTGAAGCCAAAGCCGGGCTGTTGCCGGGAGCGGCAAACTGCCAGTCGGTGAGCGCCCCCATGATATAGATGCCGCCGCCTGTCACAGGGGCAGCATAGGGCAGAAAGAAATCAACCCAGACATATTCCGATTCAATGGTAGCGTCGTTTGCATCTTCCGTCTTGATCAGCCGCTGACCGTTGATATCACCATAGGTAATATAAGGAGTGGTGGCCCGGTTTTTATCAGGCAGCAATTCTACATGAAAGCCATCGGTACGATTATCGAAACTACGCACCCTTTCCGATTGATACCGGAGGCTTTTGATATCGAAATAACGGAATTCATTTCCGGCCTCAAAGGTATTGATGCCATCGGTGTAACGGTAATCAAACTCATCACCACGCAGCATCATGGGTTGCAGCCCCCAGATGGCATTGTCCCAGCGGGCATTCTGCTGCACCACCACCTTCAGATCACGGTAAGGTTCGCTGATCTTATAATTACCTGTGTAAACCGAGAACTGTACTTCCTGATGGGTAAACCGGAGATTAACCGGAGTAGCAGCCTTTACAACCCCTTTAACTGTTACATTGGGCTCCACTACCATAAAACGGCGGGTCAGAATCGGGTTGTCGGGCTGACCATCGGGGTATACCTTTAAAATGTAGTTGCCCGACAAGGTGAACCTGAAATTCTCGTTCGGAATGGTCAGGTGATAGTTGGTAAAAGCCTGCAGGGTATTGTATGAGAAACTGTGATCGCGGATATAGTCATCGGTAAAGCCGTCGATGTATTCATTCTGCCACAGGTCGGTCGGATTCCATTCTGCATCGCAGTGGAGCACGGTATACTTCCAAACCGCATAATCGGCTTCGAGGTCATCGAATGAAAGCACAAGCCTTTCCTGTGAACCATAAACGATAACAGGTGGAGTAAGTTCCCATCCTTCACGGTGAAACAGCACCGAAGCGATCGACTCTTTATAAATATAGTCGGTATAACGAAGGAAAGACGGGTCGAAGAAATTCTCCTTCTGAATACTCCTTTTAGCCTTATTTTCAACTGGATCACTCTTTCCTGAACGTTTTTCCGGATCAGTCTGGGCTTGTGCCATTATGATACGGAACAATATTAAGAATAAAATGAAAAACTTCATTGTGAATCGGTGAACAATAGATCCCATGCGCTTGTTATTGGCTTGACTTAATACAAAGTTAACAATTGAAAGGTTATATCCCTTCGGTTACTTGATTATTCTTCCGGAAAGACACTAAATCCGATCAGATAATAGTCAAAAATAAAATCATATTTTTCTGATAAAAGTTTATCGCTAAACAAACTCAGAAAAACTTGATAAATTGTTAATTTTGCCTGTTATTTTTTCATTAATGACTTGTGTGCTTTAATTCATGTAAATAAATACATAGGTTGCTTTGTAATGTGCAAGCAATACTATTCAGAAATCAGAGGAATATGTCCAGAACATTCACATTAAACAAGGGACTGAAGATCAGGCTCAAAGGCGAAGCTGAGAAGACTCTCCGGGAAGTTACTGCGTTGCATTATGCCATCAAACCCACCGATTTGATTGGTGTATTTCCCCGGTTGCTTGTAAAAGAGGGCGATATGGTTCAGGCCGGAACACCTGTTTTTTCAGACAAATACCGTGAAAATATCTGCTTCCCTTCCCCGGTCAGCGGAACAATTGCCGAGATTAAACGAGGCGACAAAAGGGTTTTGCTCGAAATCAGGGTTGAGCCGGACGGCAAAAACGGGCATATTAATTTTGGGGCTGCTGATCCTGCAAAGCTATCGAAGAAAGAGGTCACCGAAAAGCTGTTAATGAGCGGGCTGTGGTCGCTGATCAGACAAAGGCCTTATGGTATCGTTGCCAATCCTGAACAAACGCCGAAAGCCATTTATGTTTCAGCATTCGACACTGCCCCATTAGCGCCCGATTATGACTTTATAGTGAGCGGGAAAGGCGAACTTTTCCAGACGGGACTTGATGTTCTGACCAAACTATCCGGGAGTAAAGTTTGTCTTAACATCAGCCACAACACCAGAGCCCCTGAATTCCTGAACAGCCGGAATGTTGAAATCAATACCTTTAAAGGCCCCCACCCGGCAGGGAATGTCGGGATACAGATCCATCACATTGATCCGATCAATAAAGGCGAGGTGGTGTGGTTTGCCGGGGTTCAGGATGTCATAACCATCGGTCATCTTTTTAAGGAAGGAATTTATAATTCGGAAATTATCATGGCTTTGACCGGTTCGGAGGTATTAAAAACAGGTTATTACAAAACTCACCGTGGTGCCTGTATATTTAAAATGGTTGAAGGAAACGTTAAAGAAGGAAATGTACGTTATATTTCAGGCAATGTACTTACCGGTACAAATATCAGACGCGATAGTTTTGCAGGATATTACGATTCCGTAATAACCTTGATTCCTGAAGGAAATTATTACGAATTTCTCGGCTGGGCGCTTCCGGGACTGAACAAACTGAGCTTTTCCAGATCATTTTTTTCCTGGCTGATGCCAGGAAAAGAGTACACTGTTGATACCAATCTGCATGGTGGTGAAAGGGCCTATGTTATGACCGGCCAGTTTGAAAAGGTGCTACCAATGAATATCTACCCGATGCAACTGATTAAAGCAGCGCTGGCCGAAGACATTGAACGAATGGAAAACCTTGGCATTTATGAAGTGGAGCCCGAAGATTTCGCGCTGTGCGAGTTCATTGACACATCAAAAACCGAGATTCAAACCATCATCAGAAACGGTTTGGAACTTGTGCGGAAGGAGATGAGTTAACAACCACATGTGAAATTTGAGTTACAAATCGAAATTCTTTTATAATTATGTAATTCCGGATTTAACACATGCCCTGTTTTTTCAGTACTGAACTTAAAAGCATATCTAAATACGAAAATAACCGAACCTGAATGAAAGCCCTCAGAAATTATCTTGACAGGATAAAACCTCAGTTTAAGAAAGGAGGCAGATATGAAAAACTGCAATCAACTTTTGATGCTTTTGAAACATTTCTGTTTGTACCTGACAAAACCACCCTTAGCGGAAGTCACATCCGTGATGCAATAGACCTGAAGCGCACCATGTCGATGGTGATTATTGCAATGGTTCCGGCACTTCTTTTCGGGATCTGGAACACAGGCCATCAGCATTTTCTTTCTTTGGGTCAGCAGCCAGACTTTGGATCGGTTATTGGTTACGGACTATTGAAAGTGCTGCCGATCATCGTAGTTTCCTATGCTGCCGGACTGGGTGTTGAGTTTATATTCGCTCAATACAGGGGCCATGAAGTGAATGAGGGATACCTGGTTTCAGGGATGCTGATCCCGTTGGTAATGCCTGTTGATATTCCTTTATGGATGGTGGCTGTAGCCAGCATATTTGCCGTGGTAATCGGAAAAGAAACTTTCGGCGGCACCGGAATGAATATTTTCAATCCGGCATTGCTTGCCAGAGCGTTTATCTTCTTTGCCTATCCTGCAAAAATAACCGGTGATACCATCTGGACCGGAGGTTTAACCGGTGGTGAAGGCGTGGTTGACGGATACTCGGGTGCTACTCCGCTTGGCAATGCAGCTGCAGGAGCCCTTGATAAGATCCCATCCATGTATGATCTTTTCTTCGGATTTATTCCGGGCTCCATAGGTGAAACTTCTAAAATCGCGATTATTCTTGGGGCCATCATCCTTATTGCAACAGGTATAGGAAGCTGGCGTATTATTCTCTCAGGCATCATCGGAGGTGTAACCATGACACTTATTTTCAATGTATTTGCTGCCAATGCCTATATGACTCTGGGTCCACTTACTCAGATTATGATGGGTAGTTTTCTTTTCGGGATGGTTTTTATGGCCACCGATCCTGTCACCGCTTCACAGACTAACCGGGGAAAATGGATATACGGATTTCTTGCCGGTTTCTTCGCAATCATGATCAGGGTTTTCAATCCCGCCTATCCTGAAGGGACAATGCTTGCCATTTTGCTGATGAATGCCTTTGCGCCACTGATCGATCATTACGTGGTAGAAGCCAATATCAGTAAACGGTTGAAAAGAGCAGTTACTGCTGTTAAATCTTAATTCTTAGCTACCGATATGGAACATAGTAACAAATATATCTTCATCTACTCCATTGTAATGGTGGTAGTGATTGCGGTTTCACTCACCGTGGTGGCTGTACAGCTCAAGCCTGCCCAGGAAGACAATATCCGCATCGAGAAAATGCAGAATATCCTGACTTCAGTCAACGTACCTATTGCCAACGTGCCCAAAAAGGATATCATTGATGTTTTTCACAAGTATATAACTTCTGCAATCGGGGTCAATGTGAATGGCGATGAAGTTGAGAAGGATGCTGAAAAGGTTTTTGCCATCGACCTTTCCAACGAATTTAAAAAACCTGCTGAGCAGCAGATTTTGCCGGTTTTTACTGCTGCGCTTGATAATGGTGACACTGCCTATATTGTCCCTCTGAGGGGCAAAGGATTGTGGGGCCCGGTATGGGGTTACATCTCCTTCAAGACGGATTACAATACAGTTTTAGGGACCATGTTTGACCATAAAGGTGAAACACCGGGACTGGGAGCTGAAATAAACCAGGAATGGTTTATGGATCCTTTCAAGGGTAAAACAATATTTGACAAGGACGGCAAATTCACTTCCATTCAAATTGTTAAAGGGGGTGCCCCGGACGATGATCCACACGGGGTGGATGCCATCTCTGGCGGCACCATTACCAGTAAAGGCGTTGAGAAAATGATCTTTGACAACCTTACCAGTTATCAGCCTTACATCAAAAAACAGCAGAAACAATGAGCGACAACAATAAGACCAAAGAAAAAGAACCGGTGTTTTCGGCAAAAGTGCTGAAACTTCTGAAGAACCCATTTAATCTGGAAAACCCCATCACTGTTCAGGTGCTTGGGATCTGTTCAGCACTGGCTGTTACGGTACAAATGAAACCAGCCATCGTTATGGCACTGTCCGTTACTATTGTTACAGCCTTCTCAAATCTGATCATCTCGGCTTTGCGCGATACCATTCCATCCCGCATCAGGATCATTGTCCAGCTGGTCGTAGTTGCCGCACTTGTTATTATTGTCGACCAGATTCTGAAAGCATATGTTTATGACGTAAGTAAGAAACTTTCGGTTTTCGTTGGACTCATCATAACGAACTGTATCCTGATGGGCAGGCTTGAAGCATACGCCATGGCCAACAAACCCTGGCCATCCTTTGTCGATGGGATAGGCAACGGACTAGGGTATGGTATGATCCTGGTGATTGTTGCATTCTTCAGGGAATTGCTTGGATCAGGAAAAATATACGGTATGCGTGTGATTCCGCAGGCGCTCTATGACAGTGGTTATATGGATAACGGTATGATGATCCTCCCTCCTATGGCTTTAATCACCATTGGCATCATCATATGGGTACAACGTAGCAAAACACCGGAGCTGCAGGAAAAATAGCATAAACAGACGAAATAAAAAATTCTGAAAATACAGAACCATGGAAAATCTTTTTAACCTGTTTGTACGGAGCATCTTCATCGATAATATGATTTTTGCCTATTTTCTGGGGATGTGTTCTTACCTGGCTGTTTCAAAAACTGTGAAAACTTCGGTAGGTCTTGGCATTGCAGTGACTTTTGTATTACTGGTGACTGCTCCGGTAAACTGGCTTGTTGACACCTATCTGCTGAAACCGGGTGCCCTGGCATGGCTGAGTGCCGATCTGGCAGACCTTGATCTGAGTTACCTCAGTTTTATGATTTTCATCGCCGTTATTGCAGCCATTGTTCAACTGGTTGAGATGGTGGTTGAGAAATTCTCTCCCTCTCTTTACAACGCGCTGGGTATCTTTCTTCCACTGATCGCCGTGAATTGTGCTATCCTGGGTGTTGCTCTTTTTGTGCAGGAAAGGGATTATCACAGCATTGCAGAAGTTACGGTATATGCAGGTGGTTCAGGAATAGGCTGGTTCCTTGCCATTGCTTCACTGGCAGCTATCCGCGAAAAAATCACCTATTCACATATTCCCAAACCATTGCGGGGACTGGGCATCTCCTTTATCATAACAGGATTGATGGCCATCGCTTTTATGAGTTTTATGGGTATTAAAATTTAATGAATAATTGCTGATATGATAACATCAACTTTATTATTTCTTGGTGCATTAACAGGACCTCTGCTTGTTGGTACCCTAATTTTCCTTATGGTGACCATAGTACTCATTATTATGCTGCTGGTAGCAAAGGCCAAGCTGGCACCATCAGGTCCTGTAACCATCAGTATTAACGGAGAAAAAGAACTCAACGTAAACGGAGGTTCTTCACTGCTGTCCACCCTTTCGAACGAAAAATTGTTTCTTCCATCCGCCTGTGGTGGAGGTGGAACCTGTGGTATGTGCAAATGCCAGGTAATTGAAGGCGGAGGATCAATCCTGCCAACAGAAACCGGTTTCTTCACCCGCAAGCAGCAGAATGACAACTGGAGGCTGGGTTGCCAGGTAAAGGTGCGCGAAAATATGAAAATTGAAATACCAAAAGAGGTATTCGGCATCAAGAAATGGGAGTGTGAAGTGGTCAGCAACCGCAACGTTGCCACCTTTATTAAAGAATTTGTCGTAAGACTGCCCGAGGGTGAAAGCCTGGACTTCCAATCCGGAGGATACATCCAGATTGATGTTCCGAAGATCGAAGTCAATTTCAAAAATATCGAGGTAGAAGACAAATTCAGGGAAGATTGGGATAAACTGAAAATATGGGACCTGAAAATGAAGAATCAGGAGCCGATCTACAGGGCATACTCCATGGCCAATCATCCTGCGGAAGGAAACATCGTGATGCTTAATATTCGCATTGCTACCCCGCCATGGGACCGGGCAAAAAACCAGTTTATGAATGTTAATCCGGGTATCTGTTCTTCCTATATTTTCTCCCGCAAACCCGGCGATAAAGTAATGGTTTCAGGGCCATATGGTGAGTTCCACATCAAACCTACCAGGAAGGAAATGCTTTACATTGGTGGTGGTGCCGGAATGGCTCCTCTGCGGTCACATATATTCCATATGTTTCATACTGAAAAAACTGACAGAAAAGTATCTTACTGGTACGGAGCCCGTTCGTTACGTGAAGTATTCTATGATGATGAATTCAATGCCATCGAAAAGAACTTCCCGAATTTCAAATTTAACCTGGCACTTTCAGAACCAATGCAAGAGGATCAATGGGTAGGATACACAGGATTTATTCACCAGGTAGTGCTCGATAACTATCTGAGTAAACATCCTGAGCCAGAGGAAATCGAATTCTATCTTTGCGGACCTCCTATGATGAATTCTGCTGTATTCAAAATGCTGGATAATCTTGGAGTCCCAAAAGAAAATATTGCTTTTGACGACTTCGGCGGATAAGCTTCTACCGGTTAACTCTGCATAAACCGCACGGCATCTTTCCGTGCGGTTTATGTTTTCATGCCGGGAATAAAACGTATTTTTGCCCGACACTGAAAACAATCCACTAAATGAAAAACTCATCAATCCTGTTTATTCTTGTAACCTTATTCATTACATCCTGTAGTAATTTCAATACAAAAAAGGAAATAAAGATAAAAGGACTGGCTCAAGGTACCTATTATGCTGTAACATATTATGATGAGGAAGGAATTAACTATCAGCCCGCCATAGACAGCTTTTTCAAGGCTTTCGACTTATCCGTTTCCCTGTATCTTAAAGCGTCGGTCATTTCACGGCTAAACAACAATGATTCAACTGTTATTGCCGACGATGCTTTTACGGCCGTTTTTAACAAATCCATGGAAGTATCCGAGAAGACAGATGGTGCTTTTGACATTACTGTTATGCCACTGATCAATGCCTGGGGTTTTGGGTTTACCGATCCGATGAAAGTGGATTCAGCAACCGTTGACAGTATTTTGCCTCTGGTTAACTTCAGGAATGTAAAGCTGATCAACGGGAAACTTAAAAAAACTAATCAGGCCATCCGGGTAGATCTTAACGCTATTGCCCAGGGTTATTCGTCGGATCTGATCGGGAAAATGCTGGAATCAAAAGGTATAGAAGATTATTTGGTTGATGTGGGTGGTGAAGTGCTGGCCCGCGGCACAAAATCCGGGAAAATAAAATGGAAGGTAGGCATTGAAAAACCTACCGAAAATGCAGATGATCAAAGGCAACTGAATGCAACACTAGACCTGCAGGACAAGGCGTTGGCAACTTCCGGAAATTACAGACGGTTCTTTATAAAAGACGGGGTAAAATACGCCCATATAATAGATCCAAAAACTGGATTCCCGGTTAATCATACCACACTCAGTGTATCTGTCATGGCCGATGATTGCATGACCGCCGATGCCTATGCAACCGCCTTTATGGTAATGGGACTGGAGAAAATCAGAATATTTCTGGAACAACATCCAGAACTGGATGCCTATGTAATATATTCTGACGGAACCGGAAAATTATCAACCTGGAGTAGTAAAGGAATAAAGGATTTAATTGAAACAATCCCTTTTGAAAATAATTAATTTCAGCCTTTATTATTCTGACAATTCCCTGCCTGTTCACCGTTATTACTACAACTGCAGCCCACCTTTGTTCCGGTTGACGGGTCAATACTACTGCATGATTTCTTAAATTCACTTCCTTTTAAAAAGAACATTTTAACAGCAATCCCGGCAACCGAGAGGCCAATCAATACAGTTGCAATCAACAATATTTTAATTATCATTCGGAAAAAATTTAAGGTTAAAATTCATTTATTACTGAAAGAACGCAAATTAAGAAACAATGCTTATCAGGATCTCCGTTTATGATTATTAACACTCTTCAATCAGAAAAGTTACCGGAATCCGGTATTTTTATTGGTAGCTGCTATTCCGGATGTTGCCTTCTGATTTCATAACACAGGATAGCAGAAGCAATAGAAGCATTCAGTGATTCAGCCTTACCGGACATTCCTTTAGTGGCAGATGCTATAGTAACCTTATTGGTAATAAAGGGTTTTATCTGCTCTGAAATTCCATGGGATTCATTACCGATTATGACAATTCCTCCGTGTTTAAACTGCACTTTACTGATGGGTTCACCTTCAAGTAATGTACCATATACAGGAATCTGCTCAGGCACCTCCGCCAGGAAACTTCTGATATCTGTATAATGCACAGGCATTCTGAAAACACTCCCCATACTGGACTGTACTACCTTAGGATTCCACACTTCAACACTGTTGAAGGCTGCAATAATTCTGTTGATTCCAAACCAGTCGGCAGTCCGTATGATGGTACCAAGGTTGCCGGGGTCACGCAATTGATCAAGTAACAACACCCATTCTCCTGTTATATCAGGAACAGGGACAGCCGCAGGTATCTGGGCCACTGCCAGTACCTGGTTCGGTGTGCCAAGTGCGCTTATTCTTTCCAGTTCGGCTTGTGAAATATCAAAGATTTCAACCAGATATCTGTTTTGAGGAATGTGACCCGCATCAATCCATTCGGATGTAGCAAAAATCTGATGGATTGTGAATTTACTTCCCAGCAATTCATCAACCAGTTTGACGCCCTCGGCGATAAACAGTCCTTCTTCGTTCCTGTACTTCTGAAGGCGGAGCGAGGTGATCAGTTTATTCTGATTTCTTGTGAGCATAGGCGTATCATAAAAATCCCGGCATTGGGCCGGGATTAAAAGTACTAAAAAATCAGTTGATCGAATACTATTCAGCGAAAACTTCGAAATTAACCATAACACTTACTCCTTTATGCAGCATTATCTTGGCTTTATACTCTCCTATTTCTTTCACCGAATCACCATCCAGGTGGATTTTTTTACGGTCAACATCATAGTTAAACTGGCTTTTGAGTGCTTCCGCGATCTGTAAAGAGTTGACAGAACCGAAGATCTTGCCGGTTGATGCAACCTTGGCGCCGATTTTAACGGTGATGTTCTCGAGCAATTTGACCATAGCTTCGGCCTCGTTGCGAACCTTATCTTCCTTAAATGATTTTTGCTTCAGTGTTTCAGCATTCATTTTCCTGTTCGACTCAGTTGCCATAATTGCAATACCCTGAGGAATAAGGTAGTTACGGGCATAACCGTCGCGTACCTTAACTATGTCAGTAGCATAACCCAGACTGGGGATATCTCTTTTAAGAATTACATCCATTGCGCTTTCCTCCTTATTTTAACAAGTCAGCCACGTAAGGCATCAGGGCAATATGACGGGCCCTTTTTACCGCCTGCGCAACCTTGCGCTGGTATTTGGTTGATGTACCAGTGATGCGGCGGGGTAATATCTTACCCTGCTCATTCACGAACTTCATAAGGAAGTCAGCGTCTTTGTAATCAATGTACTTGATACCGCTCTTTTTGAAACGGCAGTATTTTTTCTTCTTAACATCGACCGCAATCGGGGTTAAGTATTTTATTTCGGAATTGGGTTGATTTGCCATTGTTCAATGAATTAAAATTAGACCTATCAGGCTTCTGTTACGGGTTCGGCAGCAGCTGCAGCGGCTTTGTTAACACGCTTTTTCTCGTTGTAAGCCACAGCGTGCTTATCAAGCGATACAGTGAGGAAGCGAAGAATACGCTCATCACGTTTAAATGCTACTTCGAAATCATTGATTACGCCACCTTCACATTTAAACTCAATCAGGTGATAGAACCCTGAGGTTTTTTTCTGGATGGGATAAGCCAGCTTACGCAAGCCCCAATGATCTTCATGGACTATCTCAGCCCCCTTGTCTTTCAGAATTTTCTGAAATTTTCCAACCGCTTCCTTCATCTGATCATCAGACAAAACGGGAGTCATAATGAAAACGGTTTCATAGTTTTTCAACATCTGTTTTAAGGTTTGATTATTAATTCAATACGAATTTTTAAACGGACTGCAAAGGTATAACTTTATTTTAAATAAAAAAGCCCGGAAACATGAATTTTAACTGACCATGGCAATCCCAATATAAATAATGTGATGTTCAAATTTAAATGCTGATATTGAAACGATTATGATAAATTTATACAGGACCGACGGCCTGGCATCTGACTAGTGATAATTATTTTTGTATCACAGTATTGACAACACAGGTCAGGAATTGGAAAAATTACCATGAGGTTCGTTTTAATTAAATCATTGGCAATGGATCAGGTATCTGATTTGGGTATGTTAAATCACTTCAAAGTCAAACGAATACAGTTGCCGGTCTTAACTGATACTTTTTTACAGGCAGAATCACTTTCTGAAGCCAAACATCTCCTGTAAAGACCAGTGTGCATAATATTTCAGGAACCCTGTTAATTATCCTGCTGCATTATCCAATAAGGTCCTACAGATAAAATGCGCTGCTTTCCCATCGCCAAAGACGGGCGGAAACTCCGATGGCGGAGAATTCAGAAATCCACTGACTGCTTTTACAATGGACTGTTCATCTGCGTCTGTAACGACACCTGCACCGGCTTCTACAATTTCAACCCATTCAGTTTCAGGTCTTGCAATAATACAGGGTTTATTAAAATAATAAGCTTCCTTTTGCACTCCTCCGGAATCGGTAATAATCATCAGGGCATGCTTTTCTAACTTAATCATATCGGTAAATGAAACCGGAGGAAGTATCTTAATCAGCTTGTTTCCTGTTGCAGACTGGTAAAGTCCGGCAGGCAGGTTTTGTTTCAGTAATCCTGAAGTACGGGGGTGCAGGGGAATTGCGATTTTCAGCTTATTTTCCCGGCTCACCCTGACAAGAGCATTGAAAATAGCACTCAAGCGTTCGGGGGTATCGGTGTTGTTATCGCGATGGATCGTTGCAAGGATAAAATCCCCCTTCCCAAGGTCCCATTCCTCCAGAATTTTAGATTTTCTTTCTGCTATTTCTGCAAAATAAAGGCTGTTATCGTACATAATATCACCGCAGTGAAATATTCCCGGATTATCGCCGGAAAAAGGGGGTTTACCCGCAACACTGAAACCTTCACGCCGAAGGTTGTTATAACCAGTGGCTGTCGGACTGAACAATAACGTGGAAGCATGGTCGCACATAATCCTGTTGATTTCCTCCGGCATGGATTTGTTAAAAGACCTTAAACCGGCTTCAATATGGGCAATAGGAATATGCATTTTCGAAGCAGCTATTGCACCGGCCAGGGTTGAATTTGTATCACCATACAATACGAGAAAATCAGGCATTTCATCTAACAGTATTTTCTCAATACCTTCAATCATCATGGCTGTCTGTCTCCCGTGCGGACCGCTTCCAACAGCAAGATTGTAATCAGGGGCCGGTACACCCAACTCATCAAAAAAGACCTGCGACATGTTTGCATCATAGTGTTGCCCTGTATGAACAATGATTTCACTGATTTTGTCCGAAAAATCAGCCTTTATCGCACGACTGAGAGCAGCAGCCTTGATTATTTGTGGTCTGGCACCGATAATGGTTATTATTCTTATCATTTTCATCAATTTCATTGAGGAAGCTCAAAGCATTCCTTCATCGGCAAAGCTATAATATTTTTCGTCGCCGATGATCAGATGATCGAGCACAGGCATGTCCAGCATTTGTCCGGCTTCTTTGAGTTTTCGTGTCAGTTTGATGTCGGCTTCACTGGGCTTAAGGTTTCCGGAAGGATGATTGTGACAAAGAATAAGTGAGGCAGCGTTTTGTTCCAATGCCAGCTTGAATATTTTCTTTGGGTCAGCAACTGTACCGGCCTGACCTCCTTCACTAATGCCCTGCACCGATAGCCGGCGGTTAGCCCGGTTCAGAAACAAGACCCAAAAGCCTTCGTAATGGCTGTCGGTGAGATAGGGATAGAATAATTCGAAAGCATCCTTACTTGAACCCACGACCTGTTTCTCAAGCACCTCAGCATGGCGCCGGCGAAGACCAAGTTCAAGAGCTGCCACAATACTCAGTGCCTTCGCCTCCCCTACCCCTTTAAACTTCTTCAGGTCATCCACTCCTAATTTTGAGAGAGCGATCAGGTTGTTCTCACATGATTGTAACACAGTTCTGGCCAGCTCAACTGCAGATTTGCTTCTTGAGCCCGATCTAAGCAGAATGGCAATCAATTCTGCATCGCTCAGCACACTTTTACCATTTTTGATGAGTTTTTCACGTGGCCGGTCATCTTCGGCCCACTGGCTGATTGGCAGCCTTCCCGGTGATTCGTCCATAGCATGGTGAAATTTTACATCAGCTAAGTTAACCCATTTCACCAAAATAAAAAACCCCCGCACAAAAGCACGGGGGTAACATATAATCTCTGAATTATTATGCCATCTTGTTTACCAGTCGGGTCAATTTCGATTTGAGATTGCCGGCTTTATTCTTATGAATTACAGTCTTTTTGGCAAGCTTATCAATAAGAGAAATAAGCTTGGGAAGTTTTTCAGAAGCTTCAGTCTTATTTTCAAGAGATCTGAACTTGCGAACTGCATTACGCATGGTTTTTGCATAATACCTGTTGCGGATGCGACGGGTTTCGTTTGCCCTGATTCTTTTTAATGATGATTTATGATTTGCCATTTTTTTTATTCTTTGTTTGTAGTCCGTAGGGGAATCGAACCCCTATTACCAGGATGAAAACCTGGCGTCCTAACCGTTAGACGAACGGACCATAGGTCGTTTGATTAAGGACTGCAAATTTACAACTATTTTTTAATACTCCAAATCCCGGCTTACTTTTTTTGAAATATTTGCTCTTTCTCAAAGATCACAACTTATATTTCTGATTATCTGAAACTTAAGGAAACATCAAGTCCGTCAAGCCAATTCATTTTGAGCCGAATTCATCATGATCAGCCTGAAAACGAAATCCAAGCCTCTTTCCGGTAGGTATTTTCTGATTCTCAATCGAAGTCTGCATATCATATACTGAAACCTGCTTAACCTCTTCATAGGGTGGTGTAAGCAGGTCAAAATTAATGGTATACCTGATGGAAGATTCAATGATATCTCTTGCAGATTCCTTTGTCATCAATGAAGATGCAAAATTATTGTATAACATTCCTATCTCACGTTTCCCTTCTATGAAATAGTGCATGTCCTTGTTTATAAATATCCGTCCGATCAGATATCCGATGTCATTAACCCGGTTGTATCTGAATGAATCGGCGAGGAAGTTATAGATGTTGATTACACCACAATAAGATCGTTCATTGTCATCTCTGATATAGGAGGTTTTCATAACCTCGTGCATACGTGAAAACTCAAAAATGTTGGTATGCATGATAAAAAAGAGCAGATCGCCACCAAATTTAAGCTCCAGTTCAAATTCGCTCATATCGCGAAATTCAAAAGGAACAGGGGCCGGACTCTCATTAAACCTGTCGTGGTATTCAACTACCATTTCCTGAGCTATGCCCTTGAATTGCCTGAAGGAATTAAATGTTTTTCTGTAAACATCCTGTTTCAGTAACGCTTTTTTGCGCACTGTGTCAAATAAATCCGGATGAGCATTTACTTGTTCCATAAAGTAGAATTTATAACGGCAATAAAACGTTGATTCCAATGCAAACTTAACAAATTTGCAATGTTAATGGAAAGTTAATGCCATAAGTCCGATGAAATAATTCGTTGGGGTCAGCTGACCGGTTTACCGGCTGCTGCGAGCGCACATCTGACCCCGTCAATAGCTGATGAAACAATACCACCTGCATAACCTGCTCCTTCGCCACAAGGGTATAAGCCTGCTACCTGATTGCTTTGAAGGGTGTCATCGTTTCGGGGAATTCTCACCGGAGAAGATGTTCTTGATTCAACCCCGACCAGCACAGCGTCTTCGGTCAGATAGCCTTTCATTTTATCGTTAAAATCCAGGAATGCCTGCTTCAGCCTCACAGTGAGAAAATCAGGCAGGTAAACAGATAATGGGACACTGACCAGACCCGGATGATACGAATTTTCGGGCAAGGTTGGCGACAGTCTGTTTTCGATAAAATCGGTCAATCGTTGTGCCGGAGCTTTGAGTGAATTTCCGGCAGCTTCCCAGGCCTTGTGTTCAATTGCCTGTTGAAGTTTCAGCGCTGCAAAAGGGCCGGCTGACTCAAATTCTGCCCAGTCGGACGGTTCAATGGCTACAGCTATTCCCGAATTGGCAAAAGGTGAATTGCGTTTGGAATTCGACATCCCGTTAACAACGGTTTCAGCATTTCCTGTAGAAGCCGGAACAATAATTCCTCCGGGGCACATACAAAATGAAAATACACCCCTGCCTCCAACCTGGGTCACCAGATTGTATGATGCCGCCGGCAGATGCACACCCCGGTCAGGAATATGATACTGTATAGAATCAATCAACTGCTGGGGGTGTTCAATCCTGATGCCCAACGCAAAAGGTTTTGATTCCAGCTCTATGCCCTGTTTATCTAAAAATTCAAATACATCGCGTGCCGAATGTCCGGTAGCAAGAATAACTGAAGTTGACCTGAATTCATTGCCTGCCTCATCAACCACCCCTTTTACCTTTCCATTCTTAAGAATAAGCCCTGTTACTTTCTTATTAAAATGGACTTCCCCGCCGGCTTCCAGTATAGAACGCCGGATTGAAGCAATGATATTCGGCAATTTATCGGTACCTATGTGCGGATGGGCATCGATCAGTATGTCTTCTGAAGCTCCGTGAGCCACAAGGATTCTGAGAATTTCACCAACATTGCCCCGTTTGGTCGACCTGGTATAGAGTTTCCCATCAGAATAAGTACCGGCACCACCTTCACCAAAACAGTAATTTGAATCGGGATTCAGCCTTTCGCCCCGGTTGAGGGCTGAAATATCAAATTTCCGGGCTTTGACATCCTTCCCACGCTCAAGAATAACCGGTTTATAGCCTTGGTGCAGAAGTGTCAGTGCTGCAAATAGTCCGGCAGGTCCTGCACCAACAATAATGACAGGATTGCGACGGCTGACATCCGGATAGTTTACAGGAGTTATTCTTTCTGAAAAGGGGAAGTGTTCACCGATAAAAAGTTCAACCTTTAACCTGAAGAAAACTTTATGCCTGGCATCAATGGAACGCTTCAGCGGTCTCAGGTGATAGATCCGCCCGGCAGGAATTCCGAGTATGCCGGCAGCAATCTGTTTCCACCGGGCAGGCTCAAAAGCTTCGGCAGGGGTAAGCTTCAGTTCAAGTTCTTTTCGCATTCAAAACATATTTCGCAGGAAACCGGGAATACCAGATAACCAGCTGATTTTATGCTGCAGGTTAAGGCAAAAACAAACATTACCATTTTGAAAGAATAACAATATACCTTTCAACCCTGAAACAACAATATGTGAACATTAAAGTTCAGGGTTTTATTCGAAGGTAAAGGAGAGAAGAAATAATTTTGAACGAAGCCTCTCAACCGGAAGCGTATATATATTGCCTTCCCGTTTCAGAATATCATATAATCCATACGACATTTTAAGTTCAATGCCAAATTTGAAGAATGTTGTATAAAAATCCATTCCGGCACCCATCTCAGCATACACATCACTCCGGTTGAGTGCAACATAGATTTTATTGTTCTCTTCCTTTTTCTTTGAATCGCTGGCCAGATCAATGGAATATTTTGCACCGATCAGCCAGTAGGGTCTGATATTATTGAGACGGCTGCCTTTGTATTTGAGATGCAGGGGGAATTCGACAAAAGTTGACTGAAGTTTTTTCTGAATTCCCACCAGCTTATCAGTTCCTTCAAAGTTTGTCCGGATGGTATAGACCAGATCACGTTCTCCGAAAGAGAGTGATGGAACAAACCTGAGGTCCAGATATTCACTTATCCGGAGGTTTGATACAATACCAATGGTAAATCCGAACGAAGGCTTATGTGTAAGGTTGAACAACTTTGAGGAATCCGCGTAGAGATCGGGTGTTTGCAATGCATAGTAGCTGACATCCTGAAAACCGGGCCGTGTTTTGAGTGAAAAAAGCATTTCGTTCATGCCCAGAATAAAGCCAAAATGATAGGGTGACAGATCGTAATTGGGAAGATTGCGTACCTGAGCACGTTGCGCGTGTGCATCCGGGGTGAACGAAACCAAAAAGGCAGCAAAGACTATGTATATAAGGAATGTGAACCGCACAATAAACTTTTTTCTTCTAACGACAGAATTCTGCATTTATTTTAAAGAAGGAATCGTGGGACAAAGATACATCTTAAATTTCAAAACATTATATGTCAGTTTTCAGCTATCAGTCCCAATGCTTCTTTCAGCAACTGATCACGGTTTACCGGAACCACTCCGACATGCTCACAAACCAAACCACCAGCCAGATTGGACAAAGACGCCGTCAGGAACGGCGATGTATTAAGCGCCCGGCAGAGGCTTGCAACACTGATCACCGTATCACCGGCACCTGATACATCGGCAATATTACGCAAATGAGCGGGAATATGATATTCAGCTACTTCATTACCGGTCGTATCACGGATAAACAGGCCAGCTTCAGACAGGGTAACCATGACAACGGATATCGATTGGAGCGTTTGCCAATTGGTAACTGCCTGCTTTATTTTATCCAGTTCTTTCAGATCAGCTTCAATCTTAAGGCCATCGCACAACTCCTTCAGGTTGGGTTTAAACAGATCAACCTTCCGGTAGGCATTGAAATTCTTCTTTTTAGGATCTACTACTACCGGAATGCTCCGTTTTGAGGCTATTGACAATACTTCATCAATTACCCTTCGGGTAAGCACCCCCTTATTGTAGTCCTGCAGGATTATTACACCAATGTTACGATTATTCACAACAGACAGAATTCCTGCCAGCAATTTATCCTCATCAGCAACACTCAGGTCAGTGTCAATTTCCTCATCAACCCTCAGCATCTGGGCTTTATTTCCAATAATTCTGAACTTGGTTGTAGTGATCCGTTCCGGGCTCCTGATGATACCTTCAGATGAAATGCCATCTTTTTTCAGCAGTCCGGTGAATTCATCCCCCCTGATGTCATTTCCGACAACAGAACAAAGCACCGGCACGGCACCAAGTGCCTTAATATTTAACGCAACATTTGCTGCCCCTCCCAGCAGATTTTCACGTTTCTTAACGGAGACTACAGGTACCGGGGCTTCAGGGGAGATACGATCCACCCTACCCCACAGGTAAGCATCGATCATAACATCTCCGAGAATCATAACGTTTATTCCATCAAACTCATCGAAAAGAGTCTTGATCTGGGTACGGTTTATCTTCATTTCAGAGTCTTTTTCAATTACACTTGATCAGCTAAAAAAATCATTGTTAAAATTCACCAGATAAACTTCCTGTTTTGCACGGGTCAGTGCCGTATAAAGCCACCGCACAAAGCCTGTATCGATCATTTCGGAAGTCAGATAACCATGGTCAATAAAAACAGCATCCCATTGACCACCCTGGGTTTTGTGACAGGTCAGCGCATAGGCGAACTTTGCCTGAACAGCGTTGTAAAACGGATTGTTTTTTACCTTTGAAATACGTTCATGTTTTGACGGAACCTCGGTGTAATCGAGCAGTATCTCTTCAAACAGCTTCTGGTGTTCAGCCTGTGGCAGCGAAGGTGTATCAATCACCATAGAATCAAGCAAGAGTTTTATCTCGACAACCTCCTGTTCAGGGTAGTCGACGAGTTGAATGCTGACATCAGCAAAACGATAACCGTACATTTCACCTGTTTTCATTATCCGGCGGACCTCCGCCATATCTCCGTTGGCAATGAAGCCTGCTTTGGCTCCGGAGGGAAGCCAGAAATAATTGTTGCGGGTCACCATGATGATATCCCCTGCCGATAATTCCGTTTCCCTGAATAGAATCCTGGCCCTCACCTCGTTGTTGAAGAGATTGGCCCTTTTGTTCGACCGCGTAATAATAACAGTGTTTTCATAGCCAAACCTCGAATAGCAGGAATTAAGGGCGTCTTCAAACATAGACCCGTCAATATGTTTTATATCATTGAATCCTCCCAGTTTAAAGAACGGCATCTCGGGATGTTCAGTTCCAGCATGCATGCGCAGAATGGTTGCGTTTGAAAGAATTCCGCTTTCAAGCGATTGCCTTACCACTTCATTCAATTCGTATGTTCCAGTGTCAAGGTGGTAGGTTCGTTCAAGAATTTCCTTATCCAGTGCCGGACTCTGGTCTGTGCCCACAGGTGGCAACTGTGCTGTATCTCCTATCAGTAAGAGCTTACAGCCTTCACTGCTGAAAACATAATTGACAAGATCGTCGAGCAAATCACGGTTCGAATATATTCCCTGGTCAGCTGAAGCACCGGAGCCTGGAATCATCGAAGCCTCATCAACAATAAAAAGTGTAAACTTATGCGGGTTTAATGCCACACCCATAGAAAGTCTGCCGTCACTTCCGGATACAGAGCGGTATATTTTCCGGTGAATGGTATTTGCCTGTTTACGTGAGTAACCAGCCAGAACTTTAGCCGCTCTGCCGGTGGGTGCAAGCAAAACCGATTGCATTCCGAGCAATGGTAATACCCTGACCAATGCGCTTACAAGCGTGGTTTTACCGGTTCCTGCGTATCCCCTGATCAGAAACGCAGGCTGTTGTTTGGCTACCGGCTGCATGGCCACAAAATCTGAAAGCCTGCCGATTAATTCCAATTGGCCTGATGTAGGCTCATGACCAAGTTCCTTCAGTATGTTTTCGGCAATCAGCCTGCTGTTTAGTTCAATCATAAAATCTGTTTTCAACAATAAGGTCAGGGTTAATCTACAAATCTGCATTTTTCCCCAAACTAAATCATTCATCTGTCTCTGATGGAATTCCGCTTCATTCCAGCCCTGATTTCAATCACACCAACCGGAGACCTGCAGGTTGAATTCTAACCCTGCCATCCTTTTTACCCGCTGTTTAAATCAGGGAAGCTATCATTCCACCTTACTTCAACAATCAATGTTCGTGTCAGAAAGGAAATCCTATCCCAAAATTCCAGTTGATATTTTTAATCTGGAATTTAGAGAAGTTGAGCCATCTATCATCATTGTTTTTACCAGGATCATACAATGGTATCCCGCCGTCAATCCTGAAAATAAAAAAGCTGAAATCAAACCTGAACCCAAATCCACCATCAAAAGCCATTGTTTCCAGGAACCTGTCGAAGCGGAATTCGCCCTCCTTAAAATCATCGTTTTTTTTCAGCAGCCAGACATTACCGACATCTGTAAACAGTGTTCCCTTAACGAAACTATAAATCGGAAAGCGATATTCAAGATTGGCTTCAATCCAGATATCACCGATATTCTCATAAGATACAGAATCGGTAGTGATGTATCCTCCGGGTCCCAGTGACCTGACAGGCCATCCCCTTAAACCATTAGCCCCACCCGCAAAAAAACCCTTCTCAAAAGGGAGTGAACCAGAATTACCATACGGAACACCAATGCCGAAAGCAGCCCTGTAGACCACTTTTTGATTTTGGGTTAGCGGCCGGTAATACCGGAAGTCGAGATCAGTTCTCAGATATTGTGCATACCGTATCCCAAAAAGTGTATAGTCACCGTTTTCGTTGGTTTCAGCTTTTGAGAGATTGCTGGTCAGGTTCAACAGATTACCTGCCGATTCCATGTTAATCCTGAAATAGAAGAAATTCTTCCTGGCCATAAGATTCTGGTTATTGAATACAAATGAATATTTCAGAGCCATAATCAGATGGTCGGTGTATTGGGTGAGAAGCTTTGGATCATTTAAGCCGGTAAGATATTCGGTAAACAGGCTATCGCGCTCAATACTGATGGAGCTGATATCAAGGGGAGAAAAAATGTGCCGGGCCGTTTGTGAGGAATTCCATTCATATCCCATCGAAAAAGAAGTTATATACCGCAGATATTCAACCTTGCTCTGGTAGTTAAAACCAAGAGCAACACTGGTTTTAGCCCTTGCATTCTCAAGGGGTTGGTTGAATCTGAAGGGGCTTACGATTCTGGGGAAATCGATCCCGGTCTGAATGCCGTATTCATGTGAGTTAAAAAGCATTTTATTGCCTTTAACGCCTACATCCAGGGAGGGTTGAATTTCAAATGCACCATGCAGCTTCAGTCTGAGCATTTCGGCACCCCTGAAAATATTCCTGTTACGATAGTTAAAACTCCCTCCCAATCCGACAAATCCACCTGAATTGGTACCCTCAGCCTCAATCTGGAACAAATTTACTTTTGACCGAACCAGTCTGATATCACAATCAAGCAGGGCCATCCCAACGGGTGATATTACGTTAGTCTCCCTGGGAGGGACGACATTCACAGAAACATAGCGGCTAAGCGACATATTCTGTAACCTGTTATAGGTAAGGTTGATATTTTTCTGACTGAAGGGTTCTCCTGGTTTGACAAATACATCCTTGCCCAGTGCCGCAGGTCTGATCCGGAGTTTTTCCCGGTAAATCAGGAAAAAATCCGGGTTCCGTTTTACATTTGAATCCGGATCGCTGTAATAGGCCAGCGTGTCATTGACAAGATTGGGTTCAGCCGCAAGTACCCGTTGGTTGGTATTCAGATAAATGTTGTTTATATAGTAGCGGAGATGAGGAACTTCTGAAACAGAATCTCTTAATTCGGAGGAAGTGCTTTTTACATTTTTTATAATAATTTTCAGGTTAGCCAAACGATCAGCAGCGCTTGTGTCAACTTCGAAGAAGACATACTCGCGCATAAAAGCGTAGTACCCCAGGTCTTTCAGTTCACGGGTAATCCTTTCTCTTTCATCACCCATCAGGTAAGCATCATACTGCTTTCCTGATTTTAAAAGAGTACCGTGCTGCATGGATTCCACAAAATGCCGGATACTGTCATCTTTAATAGAATAGCTGATGTTACCAAATCTGTATGGCTCTGTAGTGTGGGTCTGATATTCAACGGTCGCCCTGGCCCCTTTTATCCGTATTTTTCGCGTAATAACGGGTTTAAAGTATCCTTTATTATTAAGGTATACTTTCATTGGAATCATTGAATTATCAACCAAAGCAGAATCAAGCAGAACCGGAGCCACCCCGATTTGGGTACGTACCCATTTCTTAAATTTCGAATCCCGTTTCCCTGAGAATGCATCATAAATCCAGACCCTGTGTCTTATAAGACCTAAAAACTTTCTGTTGGGACCGGGTTGTGCAAAGTTTGTCAGGTCATAAACCGAAATACCAGGTCTGTCGGTCTTTACAACATGGTTTGTAAGCAGGTACCCCCCCCTTTTCTGCACCCTATGCGTGGAGCTGCATGAATTCATCAGCACCAGTATAATTACAGACAAACTAAATAAAAGTGGGTATCTGAATCCGGATTTTAACATATCGGGGAATAACATGCAAATTTAGTGCAAACTTGGGTTGATGCCGTTTAATTATCATAAATAGTGTACTGACAGGGTAATATTTCAATTAAAATATTCAAATACAGAAGCATCGGGGTCTGCTTACTTTAATATGTTAATATAGAGTAAAAGGTTTTCCTGTACATTAAAATTAAAAATGGCAGTTACTCAGAGAGATTTTTCTTAAAAAGACTGAATTAATAATACTCATCATGAAATATATTTTTTCAGTATATTTTTAGAATCCACAGGGCGCCATCAGCACTGTTAACGCCATGTTGTTTCGTTGAACGGGCCCCGGGTTATTGAAGGATTATAACTATTTTTGCAGTGGAAATATAATCATCATGTATAAAACGACGAGAACATATATTAAGCCTGATATTGTCATGGCTGAGCTGGTATTCGAAAATCCGTACATGCTCCTGTTGATGGAACATTTCGGTTTGGATCTGGTCGTACATGAAAAAACGGTTTCTCAGCTTTGCCATGAGAACAGCATCGAAGAATCTGTATTTATTTCTTTTGCCAATCTTTACAATGGTTTTAGTCTGTCGGGAGAAGAAAAATTCAGTTCAGATCATATAGGATTAATAATCAGATTTTTAAATAATAGCCATTCATATTTTAAAAATGACAAGTATCCTGAAATCCAGGGATATATCAGGGGCCTTTTTGACAAGAATCCCACAGCTGAAATTAAACTGATTGAGAGATTTTTCGACGATTATTTCAAAGAAGTTTCCGAACATCTTGATTATGAAGAGAATGTAGCATTCCCATATTTCCAGCTACTTGTTGGAAACAGAGAGCTAAATGATTTTCCCCTGAAATCAGAATTTTCCGGTTCCGAATATCTCGAACATCACACTGATATTGAATCGAAACTGATTGATCTGAAAAATCTTCTGATGAGGCACGTTTCCCTTAAAAATGATCCTGTCAACCGCCGAAAACTCCTGTTCAGCCTGATTGAACTGGAATTCGTCCTCAACATACATTCACTGATCGAAGAATCGGTGCTGATACCACTCATTATCAACCTCGAAAGCAAACGAAACATTGATTAAACAACAGATACAAGCAGCCATCATTGAACCTTCGCACATCATTTATGAAGGACTGGCCAATATTCTGCTAAAATCTGAACATCATTTTCAGCTTTACAGGCTCGAAAACACTGACGAACTTATTCATCACGGACTGAAAGACAGGATAAATGTGGTAATCATTAACCCATTACAAATCCAGAACAATGTCCGCAGTTTTATACAGACCAGGCAGTTGTATTCCCGGATAAAATGGATCGGATTGATCTATTCCTATTTTGACAAGGAAACAATTTCACTGTTCGACTCAATAATACATATTACTGATTTACAGGAAACAATTCTGAATATCATCAGCAGACAAACCCAAACAAATCAAATGTCAGCTGAAACAACAGGCAACGAACAGATCTCGGAAAGGGAAATGGACGTCCTTATACAATTGGTTCATGGTTTATCAAACAAGGAAATTGCTGATAAACTTAACATCAGCATCCATACTGTCGTTAGCCACCGTAAGAACATCATCCAGAAAACCGGCATCAAAAGTCAGGCTGGTCTTACCATCTATGCAATTTCAAAAAAAATAATATCCCTGGACTCAACATTGGATTGACGTATATAATATCCAAACAAAAAAGCCGGAAACAAGCCAATGAACCGGATATTCAACCCTGACTGATGATTTTCTGTATTTCAATAAGCTAATGTTGACGCTTATCAGCTTATATTATTCAGGTAAGGTCATATTTGAACTGCGATCCGGCTGTTTCCAGGGGAGAATCCCCTGTTTTGCCGGATCACAATTACATCTGGAGAAAAGAAAAAACAAATAGTCAACTCAACTAATGGCTAATGATTATGTTTAATTTCGATAGCAAGACCTGCATAGAGCATCCTTCCGTAAACAGGCGCATACATAAAAGCAGCGTCATCAAGATGTCTCTCGTCCTGAATATAATTAAATAAGTTGTTCACACCGGCGTATAATTTGAACTGATTCAGTTTTTTGGAAAAACGGACATTCAGCATCATATATGGATCGGTTTTCTTGATTTTTGACTTATTACCGGCTTCCGGATCAATTTCTTCATTGTAATAGTCGATATACATTGTTCCCTGATAATTGCCAGTTACAGAAAATGACCATGTTTTTGGACTATACTCTATTTTCAGGTTACCAGTTGTTGCAGGGAATCGGGAGATATATCTGCTGTCGTCATCATAGGGAGTTTCGGCCCAATCTGAACGAATATTTGTATATTCTCCCTGATTGTAAGTTAAATCCAGACCGAGATCAAGATTTCCGGCCAGGTTAGCCATTACCGAAAGTTCGGCGCCCTGTACAAAAGCATCATCAATGTTTTTCCACTGGTAATCGTAGCCGAGGGCTGCAACAACTTCATCTGCATCGGTAAAACCAATTTTATTTTCCAGATCGGTGCGGAAGAGGTTGAGGCTTACCCTGACATTTTTTCCGTAATAATCGGCTGAAAGGTTATAGCTAACAGAGGTTTCAGGTTTCAGACCGGATGACTTCCAAACCCTGGGTGAGCCGCTGCAGAGATGCAGGTCTTCAGAAAATCCGTAAGGTGCCCTGAAACCGGTTCCTGCATTGGCCCTGAAGGTAAATTTCTCATTCAGTTTGTATTTGATGGCAATCCTTGGATTTACTGCTGTTTCCGTAAAACTGGTTTTCGGAAAATTTGCTGTTGCAAAAACCTGTTTATCGGCCGTATATTCTTCAGCTGAATGGTGATTATCGAACCTTATGCCGGGAACCAACATCAGTTTATTGTTGACTGACCATTCATCCTGAACAAAGACACCAAATTCATTCGCTGACTTATCTGCCACCGACCTGTAAGATTCACCGGTATAACTGCTCGACTCGTCAACCACAACATACATACCCGACTCTTCGAGTTTATCATAGAAACTCTGCAAACCAAATATAAAACTGTGCTTCTTTACAGAAGTATTGAAAGATAATGTAGAAGTGATTGAATTTTCATCGGCAAGATATGGCCTCATATTTCTCAGATCCGGGACGCTGTCGCCATGGGTGGCCATAAAGTCGCCCAGGTATGAATCATTGGTTGCATTTCTGCTATGGTTAACATATCCTAATGTGAAGTTGATTTCAGTGTGCGACCTGATTTTTTTTACATAGCTGAGTGATGCTTCGTAACGATCCGTAGTTATGTTTTCAGTTCCGTCGGTAAAGGGATTCCGGTAATAATCGTCGTTCATGGTGCCACCTTCACGTTTTTCGAATACCGATTTACCACGGATAACAAGTTTATCGTTTTTCAGAAAGGCATTGTCGATAAACAAACCTAAACCTGCATTGGTAAGGTTTGTCATCACCCGGTCAGAAATACCATCCTTATTCTTAACTTCTTCACGTGTAAAGCCGGCACCTGTTTCATCAATTGCCCCCTCGGTATATCGCTGAGCGAAGATATTCAGGCCAAAATTGCCCTTTTCATTTCTCATTGATGAAGAAACATCATATTTATTGGTTTTGTGGCTGCCAAACTGTACATCAATGTTTGTTTCAGGTTCAAGGGCAGGCTCTTTGGTTACAATGTTAATGGCACCTGCCACTGCACCGCTGCCATACAGGGCTGAACCAGCACCTTTAACTACCTCAATCTTATTGATGTCAACTGTACTGAGTTGCTGAAGTCCGTATACACCCGCAAGACCAGAATACATGGGCTGACCATTGATAAGTACCTGTGTATGCTCAGCACCCAGACCCTGCATCCTGATCATGGTAAAATTACAGTACTGACACTGGTTTTCAACCCTTACCCCAGGAGTACCTTCAAGGGCCTGGTAAAGGTTGCAGGCATTTTTACTTTCAATGGCTTTAGCCGTAATAACCTCAGTCCTCACCGGAACATCTTTTATATAGTGTTCTGTCCGGGTGCCGGTAACTACCACCTGTTCAAGATTCAGCACATCTTCGTCGAGTTCAAAAAACACTTCGAAGGCCTTATTCCTTTCCATTGTTACTTCCATTTCCTGCGATTTATAGCCCATTGCCCGGGCTACTATGATGGATCTGCCTAACGGGAGGTTAGCAATTTTATAGTGGCCTGATCCGTCGGAAGTTGTTCCCATATTGGTTCCTTTTACCGCAATGGTGACAAAAGGTATGTGTTCCTTGGTAATCTTTGATTTTACATCCCCAAACAGCATAGCATCTGTCTTTTGTTGTGAGTAAACCTGAAAAAGAGTAAAAAAAACAAGGATCAGAGAAAATGTTCGTTTCATGGTTCTTTTCATATCATTCAATTTATTGGAAATGCAAAGAAAGCGGACAATAATAAATCAGACAATCACATAAAAAGGGGAAATAATGATCCATAATCATTAGTATTGGGGATACAGTAATCAAAGCAAATAAGCACAAATTATTGATGAGGGTCGGGTTAATTACACTGTACGGGAATAAAAATTCCGTGGTACATTGTTTATCATGCATTGGCAGACAGGTTCATGAATAACAGTTGTGTCTGTTCCGATAACCAATTATCAGACGCAATCCTGAACCTATCGGAATGATGTTTATGATGTGCCTCGTCTTTATAAAAAATCAAAAATTATCTCTGTGGACTTGCTTAACAAATGAAAAATTATTAATTTTGCTGATTCTTATATAAGAATTATTCTCTTTTGATAATTAACAGCAATGACAGCAAAAGGAATCAGGAATAAATTGATTGATAAAGGTCTGAAAGTCACACCTCAGCGGACTGCGATCTTTGATGCCATTGAGAAACTCAACAATCACCCGACTGCTGAAAATATCATTGAATTTGTCAGGAAAAACCATCCTAATATTGCAACGGCAACCGTCTACAAGGTACTTGATGTCCTTGTAGAAAAAGATCTGATAAAAAAAGTCAAAACAGACCGGGATATCATGCGGTATGAGGCCATTACTGAAAACCATCATCATCTGTATTGCGCTGAATCAGACAGGATTGAAGACTATTTCGATACAGAACTCAACGAAATAATCGGGAACTATTTCAAAAACAGAGGAATCCCTGATTTTGAAATTGAAGATATTAAACTTCAGATCATTGGTAAGTTTACAAAAAACGAGCGAACCTTATAAATTGAATCAATAATGTCCGGTAAAATGAAAAAAGACGCTTTATTGCTTGATTTCTCTCCTCTTCCTGTGAAAACTGAAGAGAAAAAATATTTTAACTACAATAAAAAAAGGTGTTTTTACAAATGATTAGGAGACTGTTTAATTTATTATTATGATCCCCGGAGGGGTTCAATGTGGGTAAAAAACTGCTAATTGTAACTATCTCGTCCTGTAACGACAAAATGGTCTGTCAATCATCTGCTTTCAACCCATATTGATGCCTCCGCATTTTGTATTTCAAAATTCAGACAGTTTCTTACAACAAAAACCGGTAAATTTTCCCAAACCAACTTTAATAAAAAAACCACATAAAATGGAAAACAACTCTGACAATGAAAGTAAATGCCCTGTAACCGGAGCAACCAGCAAACACAGTGTTGGTGCCAGCGGTACAAAAAACCGCGACTGGTGGCCTGATCAGTTAAAATTGAATATTCTGCGGCAACACTCTTCCAAATCAAACCCTATGGGCGAAGATTTTAATTATGCTAAAGAATTCGGGAGCCTGGATTTAACGGCAATAAAGAATGACCTTCACAAATTAATGACCGACTCTCAGGATTGGTGGCCTGCCGATTTCGGCCATTACGGACCTTTATTTATCCGTATGGCCTGGCACAGTGCAGGTACTTACCGAACCGGTGATGGTCGCGGAGGTGCAGGCACGGGGCAGCAACGCTTTGCCCCGCTAAACAGCTGGCCCGACAATGTTAACCTCGACAAGGCAAGAAGACTCCTTTGGCCGGTCAAACAAAAGTATGGCCGGAAAATATCATGGGCAGACCTTATGATTCTTGCCGGTAATGTAGCCCTGGAATCGATGGGGTTCAAAACCTTTGGATTTGGCGGTGGACGTGAGGATGTGTGGGAACCGGAAGAGGACGTTTACTGGGGTTCCGAAAGCAAGTGGCTGGAAGCCGACAAACGCTACACCGAAGAAAAGAGCCTTGACAATCCTCTGGCAGCCGTACAAATGGGATTGATTTATGTAAATCCTGAAGGTCCGGGCGGTAATCCGGACCCGGTTGCTGCAGCCAAGGATATCCGTGAAACCTTTGCCCGGATGGCCATGAACGATGAAGAAACCGTGGCATTAATTGCAGGCGGGCATACTTTTGGTAAAACCCATGGAGCCGGTGATGCAGGACTTGTCGGACCTGAACCTGAAGCTGCCGGCATCGACGAGCAGGGCCTGGGTTGGAAAAGCAGGTTTGGCTCCGGAAAGGCAGGCGATACCATCACCAGCGGATTGGAAGTTACCTGGACTCAGACTCCTGCCAAATGGAGTTATTACTTCTTCGAAAACCTTTTCAAATTCGAATGGGAACTGACAAAAAGCCCTGCAGGTGCGCACCAGTGGGTAGCAAAGAATGCCGGTGATGTCGTTCCAGATGCCCACGACCCTTCTAAAAAACATGCTCCAACGATGCTTACCACAGATCTTTCGTTGCGTTTCGATCCCGAATATGAAAAAATTTCAAGACGATTCTATGAACATCCGCTCGAATTTGCTGATGCTTTTGCCCGGGCATGGTTTAAGCTGACACACCGGGATATGGGGCCAAGAGCTCGCTATTTGGGTGCTGAAATGCCTTCGGAAGAGTTGATCTGGCAGGACCCTGTGCCTGCTGTAAATCATCCGCTGATTGATGATAAAGATATCGCCGGATTAAAAGTTAAAGTATTAAATTCCGGGCTATCGAAATCTCAGCTGATATCAGCTGCCTGGGCTTCTGCCTCTACATTCCGTGGTTCTGATAAACGTGGCGGTGCCAATGGAGCCCGGATCCGTTTTGCTCCGCAAAAAGACTGGGCTGTCAATAACCCTGCTCAGCTTTCGAAAGTATTGGAAACACTGGAAGTTATTCAAAAGGAATTCAACATCTCCCAATCTGACGGTAAAAAGGTTTCTATTGCTGACCTGATAGTATTGGCAGGTTGCGCCGGCGTTGAAAAAGCTGCAAAAGACGCAGGAATAACAATCACCGTTCCTTTCACTCCGGGGCGAATGGATGCATTGCCGGAGCAAACCGATGTTGATTCATTCACAGTATTAGAACCGCCAGCCGATGGTTTCCGCAATTATCTGAAAACTAAATACACCATATCAACAGAAGAACTTTTAGTTGACAAAGCCCAACTGCTGACGCTCACTGCTCCGGAAATGACAGTACTTGTAGGCGGCATGCGTGTGCTGAACACAAACTTTGATAATTCCGGATATGGTGTTTTCACGAATCGTCCGGAAGTTCTTACCAACGATTTTTTTGTAAACCTGCTCGATATGGGTACAGTCTGGGTGCCAGCCTCGGAAGACAAGGAGACATTTAACGGACGGGATCGCAAAACAGGCGAGCTTAAGTGGATCGGAACACGCGCAGATCTTATCTTTGGTTCCAACTCAGAGCTGAGAGCCCTTGCCGAAGTTTACGGAAGCGCAGATGCCCGGGAAAAATTTGTTAATGATTTTATTGTAGCGTGGAACAAGGTCATGAACCTTGATCGCTTTGATCTGCATTAATTTTCGTATTGTCCCGTATTCAAAAAAAGAAAGCAGTTTGTGATAACCGGTAAAATGCGGAGGAGACAAACCAAACCGATAATTGAAAATTTAAAACAAGAAAAATGAAAGCAAGAAGCATTGAATTATTGAACAGGGCCATTGCCGATGAATTAAGTGCAGTACACCAATACATGTATTTCCATTTCCACTGCGATGACCAGGGCTACGAACTGCTGTCTAATCTTTTTAAGCGCACCGCCATCGAAGAAATGTTGCATGTCGAGAAACTGGCAGACAGAATCCTTTTTCTGAAGGGTGAAGTTGAAATGAAAGCTGCTGAAGACGTAAAGAAAATTCATGAGGTGAAAAAGATGCTTGAACTGGCTGTATCCATGGAGACCGGCAGTGCAAGGGACTACAATATGTGGGCCAATGAATGTTCGGCAAATGCCGATTCTGTATCCAAGAAGCTCTTTGAATTACTGGTCGAGGATGAAGAAAGGCATTTTGACCAATTCGACAAGGAAATGGAGAATCTGGAGAAGTTTGGCGACAATTACCTTGCTTTGCAATCGATGGAACGGAGCAAAAGCATGGCCACAGGCCGGCCAACCGAATAACCCAAATAATCAATTAATAATTAACAAAACAAAAAAATGGAAGAAAATCAAATCATTGCAATGCCACGTATCGGCGACCCGGCACCTGAATTCAGGGCGGTGACCACACAGGGTGAAATCAATTTTCCTTCGGGCTATAAAGGCAGCTGGGCGATTTTGTTCAGCCATCCGGCTGACTTCACCCCGGTATGTACTTCAGAGTTTATGACCTTTGCCAGCCTTGAAGCTAAATTTGAAGAGGCTAACTGCAAACTGGTCGGTCTTTCGGTTGACGGACTTTACAGCCATATTGCCTGGCTGCGTACCATCAAGGAAAAGATCGAATACAAGGGTATGAAAGATGTGGAAGTTAAATTCCCGCTGATCGAAGACATCACCATGGAAGTGGCTAAGAAATATGGTATGATGATGCCGGGCGAAAGCAGCACAAAAGCTGTACGGGCAGTATTTTTCGTTGATCCCAAAGGAATCATCAGGGCCATCATCTATTATCCGCTGAGTCTCGGCCGGAATTTCGACGAACTTTACAGGGCATTGATTGCCATGCAGACAGCCGACGCCTTCTCCATTGCCACCCCTGCCGACTGGCAACCAGGCGACGATGTGATTGTTCCCCCTGCAGGCTCCTGCGGCTCTGCCAAAGACCGGATGGAAGGCAAGGAAGAGATGAAATGTTACGATTGGTTCTTCTGCACCAAAAAGATCAGCAAGGAAACGGTGCTGGAAAAAATTCTGAAGAAATAATTTTCTTATTTCAGAGATGTGAAAGAGGTTGTCTTAAAAGGGCAACCTCTTTTTTATGCCCGATCCGGGCCCTCCGGGACTGCAGCCGGGTGCTCTGTGCCGGCCTATGCAGGTTAAAACAGGCAATCAATCATTCTGAGATTTCCCAACCTTTGGTCTCCTTTACTCTCATCAGCAATGACAGATGGTCTGTAAATTATTTCGGGTTTACAGGTTGCCAGTCTGAAACTACTGAAGTAAATCCTTTATGATGGTTATTGTGTTTGTATAATCTTTCCTCTACCGTACCATGGGTTGAACCTATATAATACCTGTCAAGACTTTCAGAATATAGTATATATACGAAGGGCATAAATGAAAAAAGCCATGTAATATGGCTTTTTTGTGGGAGCA
>JAZDHI010000048.1:0-27639 GCA_043806115.1 Bacteroidota bacterium | reverse complement strand
TGACCAGTCTGCCGCCGATGCAGCATTTGCGCTCTGGCTTGACGGCTTTGGCGTAACCGGCGGCTGTTCCCCGGCCTTTACCAACGGCACTCCTGTCGCTCCGGCTTATTGCGGCGGCAGCACCCTGGTAACCTGGACGGTGACGGATCATTGCTATACCACCACCACCCATACAGCCACCTTTACCATCAATGCTCCGACTGCGGTAGCGGTAACGGAAGTGAATGATCTCACCACTTCCTCCTGTACCTATGCAGACCAGCCTGCTGCAGATGCAGCATTTGCGCTCTGGCTTGGCGGCTTTGGCGTAACCGGCGGCTGTTCCCCGGCCTTTACCAATGGCACGCCTGTCGCCCCGGCCTATTGCGGTGGCAGCACCCTGGTAACCTGGACAGTGACGGACCATTGCTACACCACCACCACCCATACAGCGACCTTTACCATCAATACACCGGCAGCAGTGGTGGTTACCGAAGTCAGTGACCTGACAACCCCAGCTTCAGACTATGCCGATCAGGCTGCCATCAATACGGCCATTACAAACTGGCTGAATGGTTTTGCCGTAAGCGGCGGTTGTGCACCACAGGCAGATCACGGGTCTGTATCAGCCCCGGGTCTCTGCGGCGGCAGCACCCTGATCACGTGGACGGTAACCGATCATTGCTATGCCACCACCACCCATACGGCGACCTTTACCATTGTATCGCCCAACCCGCTGGTCATCAATAAACCGGATGATTATACCGGAACATCGTGCATGTTTGCCGGTCAGAATGCAGTGGATACGGCATTTGACAACTGGCTGACCGGCTTCAGTGTTACCGGCGGTTTTAACCCTCAGGGTACAATCTCAGGCACCCCGGTAGCTCCGGTCCTTTGCGAAGGTGGAACAACCATGGTAACCTACATTGTAACGGATGAATGCGGAAGCGGTTCCGAAACGGCCACCTTCACCATCAATGGACCGGCTGTTTTAACCATTAATGAGCCGGGTGATATCTCAACGTCCTCATGCAACTATGACAATCAGTCTGCTGTTGATGCAGCCTTTGCCATCTGGCTTGGTCAGTTTGGTGTAAGCGGCGGCTGCAATCCTCAGGGTTCGTTTGCTGTAACTCCGGTAGCGCCGGATTTGTGTGGAGGAAGTGTTGAGGTTACCTACAATGTCATCGATCTATGTGAAAGCGGATCAGCAACGGCAATATTTACTATATTACCTCCGCCTTCCATAATTATCGGTACCTGTCCGGCCGGTTATTCTATTACAGGCTGCAACACATCTGCTATAAACGGACTGACTTATTCAGAGTCACCGGTAAGTATTACACAGGCAGATTTTTATACAGCGGGAGGTTCTGTTTCAGAGGGTTGTCATATAACTTCCTACACTTATGAAGATTCGCAATCCGGCAGTTGTCCGGTTATCGTAACCAGAACCTTTACGATCACAGATCGTTGCTTAAACACGGTGATCTGCACCCAGACCATTGAAATCAGCGACGATATCCCGCCTGTTTTTGCGCCAGCTCCATCCAATGCTTCATATCAGTGTATGGCCGACGTACCCGGTCCGGGTTACCTTGGCTGGACCGATAATTGCAGCGGAACAGGAGAAGTGGCCGGAGTTGATCAGGTCAGTGGGCAGGGTTGCAACCTGACGATTACACGAACCTGGACCGTACAGGATGCTTGCGGAAATCCTGCTAATGCCAGCCAGGTTATTACTGTGAACGATGACATAGCACCCGTTTTAACCAATGCTCCTGCGACTTCAATTGTAGCAGAATGTTTCACACAGTTCAGCAATCTACCATGGGTTGCTCCTGAGTGGTCAGATAACTGTGGCTCGGTAATTCTGGTTTCTGATATTACAGAGCCTGCTGCTCAAACCTCTTCCCCGGCAACCTATACCAGAACCTGGACTGTGACCGATGGATGCGGAAATGAATCATCCTTTGTCCAGACAATTGAAGTTCCGGATTGTCAGGAAGAATACTGCACCGTAACCCAGTATACCTTAGGGAGTTCAGCAGGTAGTTTCTGCGATGGACAGAGTTCTCTTGAACTGATGGAATCTCTTCTGAATGAGAACGGGCCTATGGTATTGGGTATTCCTGCCAATAACAGGACTTTTACAGTGCCTGTTGCCGGTGGAGCCCAATGTGTCATGGATATTCTCCCGGCGGCCAGCAATGCCAATGCCCTGACCGGAAATTATGGTTGCGGAAACTTCGGAAATCTTTTAAGACCCGATGGAACCCTATACAATTCACTCCTGGCTGAAGCCATTACATTCCAGTTCAACTTGTGGCTGACTCCTGCACTGGCCGATCTGTTGCTCGAAAGTCCGGAGTTTTATGTCAGATCATCTTCAGGTTGCGGAGGGCAGGGGAATTATCCGCTGTCAGATTCAACGCATTACATGATTGATCCCACGGTGTATAACTATCTTGGTAATGATCCGACTGTTCAGGACCTCATGGATCTGGCCAATCTGGCACTTGGAAGGGCCGTTTTACCCGGACCAAATGCACCTACGCGGGCCAATATTAAATATGCTTTGATATACATCAATGAAGCTTTTGAAAACTGCGGATTTATCTACTTTGTTCCTCCTTTAACCCATAATATTGAACTGGCCAAGACCGGAATCTATATAGATAATGAACCCATTGGCGTATACAATGCCGGCGATCAGATTGAATATGAATTCTCTGTTTCCAATACCGGAAACCTGACTTTATTCAATGTCGTGATTGATGATCCCCTGGTCAGCGTCACAGGAAGCCCGATCACTTCCCTTGCTCCGGGCTTTACTGACAACACTGCTTTCAGTGCTGTATACACCCTTACCGCTGATGATATACTTGCCGGTTCACTGACCAATATTGCCACCGTTACCGGCATTGCAGGTTCAAATGCTTATTATGATACCGATGATGATGTTCAGACATTTACACCGCCTGACCGTGTACTTAACCTGCAGGTATTCCTTGAAGGTCTGTATAATGGCCCGGGAATTATGCGTCAGGCTTATGACGAGAATGGTCCCCATGCCGGTCCCGGAATTGCCGACATCATCACGGTTGAGTTGCACGCTGCAGCAGACTATGGTTCCATTCTGTTCTCTGAAGATGTAGCTCTGGGTGTTGACGGTGTAGCCAGTGTGTCTGTTCCGGCCTCGATCTCAGAGTCCTGTTACATCACCATCAGGCACCGTAACAGTATTGAGACAACCTCTTCGGTCCCGATATCGATGAACAATGCTGTAGTCAGCTATTCGTTTGACACACCGGCCAAAGCATACGGAGGTAATCTGCTGTTGATGATCACCGGCGAATACGTTATCTATGGCGGTGATGTAAATCAGGATGGTTCCGTTGATACAGCCGATATGACACCGGTGGATAACGATGCAGCCGGCTTCGTTTACGGTTATATTGCCAGCGATGTGAATGGAGACGGGACTGTTGATACGGCCGATATGACCATCATCGATAATAATGCTGCCGGTTTTGTCGGAAGTGCAACACCATAGATGGTTCAGAGATTAATAATCCGGGATAACATGTGATTCATGTTACCTGAGAATTAAAAAAAGCCTCTCGCGGAAGAATCTGACTTTTGCGGGGGCTTTTTTTTCAGTGAACCGGCAAAGAAAAGAGGTCACACTGCCAAAATGGAAATTCATGAAGATCACCGGCAAATGTTGTTTTTCGTTTTCAGGTGAATGGGAAAATATCTCCTTCAGGTGAAATAGTACCCAACCCCTTTGACAGTTTTAAGGTTGTCAAATCCTATTTTCTCTCGGATTTTACGTATGTGCACATCAATGGTTCGTTCACCAACAATGACTTCCGGCCCCCAGACTTTCAGGAATATTTCATCACGGGTAAAGACTTTACCTGGCCTCGATGTCAGTAAAATAAGTAATTCAAATTCTTTTTTAGATAGTTCAATAGTCATGCCCCCTTTGACAACCGAATAACTTTCCTTATCAATCATCAGATCATCAAAGAAAATCTGGTTGGGTTTTTCCTGTTCACTCTTTTCTCGTCTAAGCAAGGCTTTTACCCTGAAAAGAAAAACTTTTGGCTTCACCGGTTTCCCGATGTAATCATCTGCGCCTGCTTTAAAACCTTCAATCTGGGATATTTCTTCGCCTTTGGCAGACAGAAAGGCAATTACCGAGTCTTTTAACTGAGTATCTTTTCTGATCTCTCTGCAGGTTTCGAAACCATCCGGATGCGGCATCATCACATCAAGAATTATAAGGTTCGGCCGGACCTGACGGGCAATCTTCAGAGCATCATTCCCATTCGAGGCGCGAAAAACACTGTATCCTTCCTTTTGAAGGTTATAACCCAGGAACTCCAGAATATCCGGTTCATCATCGACCAGGAGTATCTTTGCATTTTGTGTTTCCATGTCATGTTATCTGATTGGCAAATTTATGCTTGCCAGATGAAGCCAATGTAAAGTCAATATTAAGGTTGTGTAACCATTTGATGAAATGCCGGAAGTTGCTGAATCTAAGTTTATCCGGATAAAAATGAAGATTTAATGAACAAGGCTTTATTTCGGGAGAACGACAAGTTTTTTGTCAAAGACAATGGATATTCAGACTTTTTGAGGTGGAAGAGATTTACAGGGAAATAACGGCTTTCATCATTATCCCGGATTCGGCTGATGGTTTTACACACATATCGTCATCCTTCGCGAATCTTAACAGAAACGGCATGAACTTAAGATGATAATCACTGAAGAGTCAGAGAGGTTTCATCTGCAGCAATCAGGCTTACCTCTCCTGTATATTGAACCCACATACTGTAATTTATAATGTTTCTTCATTTTGTAAAAACCTGCTGTACCAATAGCCGGAATCTTTGATTATCCTCTGTTGAGTAAGGAAGTCAACATAGACCAGCCCGAACCTCGGCATATAGCCTTCAGCCCATTCAAAGTTGTCGGTGATGCTCCATACAAAATAGCCGTTTACCCTGACCCCTTCCTGTTTTGCTTTAAATACCTGGCTGATGTATTGCTTCAGATAGCTTTTTCTGTTTTCATCTGGAACCCGTCCATCCATTACTGAATCCTGAAATGCTGCACCATTTTCAGTTACGATGATCTCTTTGGAAACGGAATACTTACTGAACTTATGAAGCATATGGTAAATGCTTTCAGGGTAAACTTCCCAGTTCATTTCAGTGGTTTCTGCATTCCGGTCTCCGGCTTTTATCACTTTTGCCCAGATAAATGGTGTAATGCGGGATCTGGCAATGATCTCCCTGGTATAGTTCTGCACTCCGATAAAGTCCATCTCAAAGACAAGTCTGGCTTCATCACCATCCATGATATAGGGCTCAAGGCGTTGTAAAAAGGGAAGATCCTGAAGAGGATACCCCATGCCTGACAATGGTTCAATAAACAACCTGTTGAGCAGTGCATCCACCCTTACTGTTGCATTCAGATGCTTTGCCGAATTTTCGAGGGGGTGAACCAGGGAACACGAAAATGTGGTTCCGACAGATGCTTTGGGTAAGAATGACCGTATGATTCTTCCGCCTTCAGCCTGGCACATTGCAGCATGGTGAATGGCTGCAAGAAAACTGTTCAATCCTTTCCTGCCCGGTGCATGTATGCCAAGAAAATAACCTGTTCCGGTAAATACCATGGGCTCATTCAATATCATCCAGTGCTTTACCCTGTTACCAAAATGGCTGATACACTGTATGACATATTCGGTAAACCATCCGATAATATCACGGTTGGTCCAACCGCCTCTTTTTTCAAGTTCATAGGGCAGGTCCCAGTGATACAATGTTATCCAGGGCTCGATGCCAAACTTCAGGCAATGATCAATGATCCGGTTATAAAAATCAATCCCGGCACGGTTTACCAAACCTGTTCCCTGTGGAATGATTCTGCTCCAAGATAGCGAAAACCGGAAATTGGGAACATTCAGCCGGTTCAATAAAGCGAGGTCATCGGGATAAAGACGGTAAAAATCACAGGCGATATTCCCGTTTTGATTTCCTTTTATTTTTCCCCTGGTATTTGAAAAAACGTCCCAAACAGATTTTCCTTTACCATCGAGATCACAGGCCCCTTCAACCTGATAAGCCGACGTAGAAACTCCCCATTTGAAACCAGGCCCGAAATCCTCCCTGACAATACCCATACAAGAGCCTAAAACTGAGCCACAATTTTTTTAAGAAGCAGGTTTCTGAATTTCTCAACCGTATATTTTTTCGTGGAACCCTGGAACAGGGATGATGTTGTTGCTGAATGAGCAGCTATGATTCCATTGATAATCTCTTCTGTATTGTCAGGATAATCAACCATCACGACATTTCCATTTTCAATCCACTGAATAATTTTGTCAGCATTGCCGCTTTTAAAACTATTCAGGACAGGTATGCCCATTTCCTTCAGGGCTGAGGCATTGCAAAGCTGCTCATACTGGCCTTTCATGGGAACTACCAGAAGCTTTTTCTGTAAATAGAGTGATTCAGCGGGTGTTTCAAAACCGGCACCGCAGATAACCCCTTCCGAAGTGGCCATACTTGCTATAAATGCGTCATTGTCAATTGGCTGAATGGTAATATTTCCCGCGCAGATCTTTATTTTGTTATGTTTCGAAAAAACCTCCCATCTGGCATCTCCACATAATTTTAACACCTTCAGAATCCTTTTATCATCATAGGCCGGGAGGTAAACGGTGTAATGTCCCCTGGTTCCGGTTTTTTGTTTACGTACCTGAGAACGGATAACCGGTGTGAAAATATGATCATCGTAGGGCTTGAAATGGAAACCATACTTTATTTCAGAAGGTGCATAGTTTTTCAGAATGGCTTTTCCGATCATATCAACATCCTTTGGCTGCGGGGCATTTTTATTTAAAACTGCAGCCTGGTGACTGATGGAAATACATTTTACTTTCCCAAGATAGCAGGCCCAGGCTGATACCGGCTCAAAGTCATTGATGACCAGATTATAGTTATGAACCGGAAGGCTGTTTATTTCAGAAAGTAAAACCCGGATATGATTTCTTTTATATGTTTCCACAAAATCGATTCCACCTTTGGCTCCGAAAATGAATCCAAGTCCTTTAAACCTGTATTTCACCGGAAAGGGAAATTCAACATCGGCCTGGAGACCACTGACTAAAAGGTCGACCTCATGATTTTTCATCAGGACAGGTACGATATCCCTTGCGCGGCTAAGATGGCCATTCCCGGTACCCTGTATGGCATAGAGTATTTTCATTGACGCATTGTATTAAACTCCTGCAGCATTTTATCGAAAAGCTGGTTGGTATTAAAATCTTCATCATCTTCATCCTTATCGGGAATCGTTTCCGCTTTGTCAGTTTCACTATACCTGTATAAGGACCATTCTCCGGCGGTATACTCAAGTGCTGACAGATTCTCAACCCAATCGCCTGAATTCAGATAGATAATGCTTCCTTCAGAAGTAGTGATGGTTCTTATTTCAGGGTGATGAATATGGCCGCAGACCACATAATCAAATTTATTGCTGATGCCGATTTCTGCACTGGTTTGCTCAAAGTTGTTAATAAATGCAACCGCTGTTTTTACACTTTCCTTGATCTTTTTCGACAAAGACAATTTGCCTTTTTTAAGAACCTTTTCAGAGATGAAATTAAAAGCCCTGTTTATCAGGATCAGGGTGTCATAGCCTATTGAGCCTAACCGGGCCAGCCACCTTGAATGTTGCATGGTAACATCGAATACATCGCCATGAAACATCCAGGCTTTTTTACCGCCGGGCAAATCGAGCACCAGTTTGTTTACAATGCTGAGCGCACCCATTTTCAGGCCGGCAAAACGCCGTAACATTTCATCATGGTTACCCGTGATATAATATGTTTTGGTTCCTTTTCCTACCCATTTAAACAGATGTTTGATCACTTTCATATGACTGTTTGGCCAGTAGGATTTACTGAATTGCCATACATCAATGATGTCTCCATTTAATATTACAATGCCGGGTTTGATACTTTTCAGATAGTTAAGCAATTCTTTGGCGTGACAGCCATAAGTACCGAGGTGTATATCCGAGATAACCAGAATGTCAATGCGCCTTTTTTGCTTTTTCATTCAGTTGCTCAGTGCTTAAGGGGAGGGTAGAAGTTGATAAAAAGTGAAATGCAAACCATTGACAGGATGTTGGCTGCGCTGATGCTTAATAATGGCAGCCATCGGTATGAATTATGAATTTTATACTTATTCATGTAATCAGATATCCTGCTCCTTAAGAAGTGTTTTTTTCCGGGTGCTTTCATGGTGTAAGAATGTGCAAATATATCCGGCACCCAATAAGTGAATGTGAAAATATTATTAACTATTTGTTAAGATTTTTTTAGATTGGTAAAGTCAGGTTTTTGTCATCTGTCAATAAGTCTTGTAAAAAAAGCCCGATCCTCTTATTTGTAAAGAGTACCGGGCATACTACCTAAACCAAATCATGACCTTCCGGATTGTGCTTAACTCCGCACTTTACCGGTTAATTATTTTTGCTTTTTAATGTCACCAAATTTTCTGTAATAAACAATTCTGCCGCAATGATTCACTTTGCCCGGGTTATGGCAACACAGCGCCCACAAAGCCGAACTGGTTATTGTCAATGATGGTAACATCTCCCGTATCCACGGTTCCATCGCCATTCACATCGGAAGGGAAGTAACCCGATATAAAGTTGAACTGATCGTTGTCGACAGGGGTAACATCACCGGTATCAACAGCACCATCCTGGTTTACATCTCCGCCATAGATCACATAGGTGCCATCGGTCATCTGAAGCAGGTTGCCGCCATAGGCTTTTTCCGAAGCATCAAAGGCATAGGTGGTGGTACTTCCGGCAAAAGATACCGGGGCAGCACTCACAGTCTCTATGCTGTTGCGGTGTCTGATGGTAATGTAGTAATCCCCGGTCAGTTCTGTCGGGACGGTAATACCTGCATTCCCGTATGTATCCAGCTGGATATTGTTGAAGGAGTTATCTATCACGCTGTAATCAGCTGCATTGTGCAGTTCAACGGTGATCTCATCGGCAATGCCTTCACCGAACTGCGGGCCGGTCTCGTTGTTGGCTTCCCGCATTAAATTAGAGCCATTATATAGACCTTCGAGAAAGAGCGTTATTCCCAGTGTCTTTTCTTGGCAGGTAAGGGGAGCCACAATCAGAAATTGTAACGGGCCGCTGCCCCACCCATTTGAAGGGGTTACTAAAACGATTCCTGCTGCATTTCCAACCGTTACGGTAACTGAACTGGTTGTTCCTCCTTCAGTTACAACCCAGCCTGAAGGAAACTGCCATGCATAGGTTACACCCGGCACATTGGTTACGCTATATATCTGTGAGGAGTTGATACAGGGGTTTGATGAACCCGAAATTGCGCTGGGCTGACCTGGAACAGTGCCTGACAATTCTTTGCGGTAAACAGGACCTCCAATTGAAGGCACATTATTATTGGTGAACAGATAATTACCTGAGATTGCCAGTGATGTTACTGCAGGAGGAATTGAAAATCCCTGATTGAATTGAGCCCAGTTGTTTCCATTATCTGTTGATTTATAGACTCCGCCTTTGGTGCCTGCATACAAATCTGTACCGTTATACATTAAAGAATATATATCCAGATTGCCAAGTCCTGAATTTACCTGTTGCCAGGTGATCCCATTATCGGCTGAACGGTAAATTCCGGTTGCCAGAATACCAGGATCAATCATTGAGTTGGATGTTCCGGCAAAAAGAAATGTACCATTGGTAGTTACTGCACGGATCGGCAAGTCGCCCCAAGGCGCACTCAGTGAAGTCCAGTTTAAACCATAATCCATTGATTTTAAAACCCCACTCAGACCCGTTCCGGCAAACAGATTCGTTCCGTCATTTGTCATTGACAGAAATGAACTAAATCCACCCGAACTACCTGTATATGTTGAAGGAATCCAGGTTTCGCCATTGTCGTTTGAATAGAAAATAAAATCACAGCAGGTAATTCTTGCAAAGAGCGTTGTTCCCATTGAATAAAAACTGGTTAGCGTTCCCGTTTCATAAAGTTGCTGCCAGGTAGCACCATTGTCTGATGAACGGTATATCCATCCATCCAGCTGATATATAAAAAGATAGTTGTTGAACAAAAACGGATCACCTGCCAAATTGCCCATAACCCATGTGTCGCCAAAATCATTTGAGCGGAAGAAAAACCCAGGCATGACTCCGGAAAGTGTCGATGCAAATAAATCAGTCCCGCCTGCCGATGAAATGCCTGTAACCACTAATCCCAGCATTCCCTGTTGGGAAGCTGTCCATGAAGCAGTATTGTCGGTCGAAATTTGAACACCTTTGTTGGTTGCAGCAAAAATATCAGAGCCGCTAAGTAAAAGTTTTCCGAATGTCAGACCTGCAGGAGAAACATTCTGAAGCGACCAGGCTATTGTTCCGCTGTTGTTTGACCGGTAAATGCCCACATTTGTAGTGATGTAGATGTAGGTGTCCTTTATCAGCATGGAACTTACTGATCTGGCCTGTCCTGTCGGCAACCCTGTAATCTCCTGAGTCCATGTGTTACCATTGTTTATCAGCCGGAAAACCCCTTGCCCGGATGTGCCGGCAAAAACATCTGTTCCGTTTGTGCCCAGATTACCGAATGTTCTTGAGTTCAGCTGTGTGGTTGTGCCTAATCCGGTGTTTACTGTTGTCCAGGTAAGTCCATTGTCAGCAGACCTGAAAATTCCTTTACCTGTTGTTCCTGCATAGATATAAGAACCATCTATTACAAAGGATTTTATTTGCGGAACAGCAGGCGCTGTGATTCCCTGAAAATTATCATTTTGTGGTGCCCAGGTCAAACCGTTATCGTCTGAAACATATAATCCTGATGAACCTCCTGCAAGTAACTGGGCGCCGACAATACAGAAAGCATTGGGAATATAAGAGCCTGTATAACTGCTTACTGACCAGGAATCGCCGTTGTTTGAAGAATAGTATATACCCACCTGGGTTGAAGCAATTACATTGGAACCGCTTACAGCAAGTGCCGCTATATCCTGTCCCATTGGTGCACTGCTCAGGCCTGAATTCACAGTTGTCCAGCTTGCGCCGTGGTCGGCAGAACGAAAAATTCCCTTTGCATATATTCCGGGAGTAGAGCCGGCAAAAATATAAGAACTGTTTTCCGTGAAACACTGGATGGGACCACCATATGGACCATTGGTGGCTTCCCAGTTCTGGGCATCTGATGTATCAATTCTCTGAAAGAGTATGATCAAAATGCTGATAATTACAAATAAGCTTGGATGTTTTTTCATGGCAAATTATTTTTGGATTGTGTTTGTTTCGATTCAGGTCCGGCAAAATCGGGACTATTGTCATCTGCCTGGATTATTTTACCGGAATCTACCAGCTTGGTAAGAACCGATCTCTGTAGGGCAAGTTTCTTTATATATTTAACATTTTCAGTGACATTCTCTGAACTTGCCTGACAATCGTCTGCTAAAATTCCGGAAGGGTGTTTATTGTTTTTTTGCATCGGGGTCAGATATTTTTTACAAGGACAAATATCTTCCCCTGAATTACGAAAAAAAAATATCAAACCCCGACAATATAGCTACCGGGGATAAAAATCATCTCTACAATTTATAGACAACAAAGTGTATGTGCTTGAAAATAAATATGCTGCCGATTTCTACTTAAATCAGGAAAGTAATGGAAAGTGAAGGCTTAATGACCCTTGCTGAGGACAGAGGGGGATAAATAAATATTTTAAAAGAATTAAATCTGCGAAAGGAATGTTACCAGATTTGTTTCAGAATTTGAAATGCCCAGTTTCTTTCTTAAACGGTATCTTGCCTGATCTATGGTGGAAAATTGCTGACCGGTTAATTCTGATATATCTTTGGTGGACATATTCAACCGGAGAAAGGCACACAACTTTAATTCATTTTGCGTGAGATCCGGATATGTTTTTAGTATTTTTTCATAAAAACCGGCATGGACCTCCTGAAAGCGCTGGGTAAATTCATTCAGCATTTTATCGTCAGTCCTGTTTCTCATCTCCTGGCTGATTTTGATGATTACCTCTTTCGCTTCCAGACTCTTTGCATTATGCTCCAACTCGACGAGCTTATCGGAAATGTCGGAGAGCATTTCATTCTTTTTAATCAATAAAATCAGGTTCACCGTAAGTTCCCTGTTCTTGATGTCCAGTTCAGATTCTATTTTTTCTTTTTCAAGAACAAGAAAACGTGACCTTAGCCGGTGTCTGGAGAATATCAATCCGAGGATAATAAGTCCGGAAACCAGGCCGATTATGATGATCAGCATGATTGTATTTTTAACCTGCTGGTCAAGTTGCCGCTTAAACTCCTTTTTCTCATATATGTATTGAAGTTCCAGCTTCGAAAGCAGTTTCTGTTTTTGTGAGGCAAAAAGGCTATCGCCGGAAGCTTTTTCAAGCATAACATATTTGTATGCATTTAGCGTATCTTTCTTCTCAGTGTAAATCTGATTAAGTATTTCTGATGCCGCATAGATTATTCTGTGGTAATTATTTTCCTGACCCACTCTTAGGGCTTCTTTAAAATAGACAATGCTTTCATCAATCCGTTCAGTTGTATAATGGCAAAAACCAAAATTAATATTGCATTCTGCGATGTGCATGCGATTATTCAACTCTGTAAACAGATCAAGAGATTGTTGAAAGCTTTTTAATGCATCACTGTATTTCCCCTGATTCATCTGACCATACCCGATATTCATGATATTCCTGCCCTTTCCCAGCTTATCCCCAAGCTTAACATTTATTTCAATGGCCTTTCTCAGAATATCAATTGCAGTATCATATTTCTGCAAATCCGAGTAAACAACCGCTATATTATTGTATTGTCTTTTTATTCCTGATAGGTCGTTTATTTTTTTTGCTATGGATAGTGCGTTATTAAAGTATTCGAGCGCTTTTTCGTGATCCTGCTGATTAAAAAAATCCATCCCGATATTTCCCAGTGAATGGGATATTCCTTCTTTATCTTCAAGTGCTTCATATAATCTTAAGCTCTTGAAAAAATATTGTGAACTGTTATCATAATCTCCAAGTTCATTGTATATAGAGCCAATCTGACTTAATGAACTTGCCAGTTCCTTATCAAAATTCATATCTTCAGACATTTCCCTGGACTTTTGTGCAAATTCCATAGCTTTTTTATAATCACTGCTTCTGAAATAGTATTGTGACATCTTCAACATTGACTTTACTTTTCCTTTAGCATAATTATTCTGATTTGCAATCTGATATGCCCTGTTGGCCAAAACAATCCCATCTTCCAGGTACAGCATTTCGGGTTTCTCAAGGAATTCTATGATAATATCAACTTTGTTATCCGGATTTTTGGTTTTGTACAGTACAGCATTCAGACTGTCATTGCCGGGAATATTTTGAGCACTGCCAGGTTGTTGGCATGAAATTATTATTATGGACAAAAAAAGTAAGAATTGTGATGTCATATTGCGGAAAACCGTAAAAAGAATATAGGGGAAGTTGTAAAGTTAATAGACATTTGAACATTATTGTAACTTATTTTTCAATTATAAGCAGAGACAGGTTATGTTACCCCGGTTCAGGGTTAAATGATTTTTAATCCTGTTAAAGTCAAACATTTGTCATTCAGTCTATTATTAAGGAAAAAAGCCCGATCCTCTTTTTTGCATAGAGAACCGGGCATACTACCTAAACCAAATCATGACCTTCCGGATTGTGCTTAACTCCGCACTTTACCGGTTAATTATTTTTGCTTTTTAAATGTCACCAAATTTTCTGTAATAAACAATTCTGCCGCGATGATTCAATTTGCCCGGGTTATGGCAACACAGCGCCCACAAAGCCGAACTGGTTGTTGTCAATGATGGTAAAATCACCTGTATCCACGGTTCCATCGCCATTTACATCGGAAGGGAAATAGCCCGATACAAAATTGAACTGATCGTTGTCAACCGGGGTAACATCGCCGGTATCAACAACTCCATCCTGGGTAACATCTCCTCCGAAGATCACATAAGTGCCATCGGTCATCTGGAGCAGGTTGCCGCCATAGGCTTTTTCCGAAGCATCAAAGGCATAGGTGGTGGTACTTCCGGCAAAAGATACCGGGGCAGCACTCACAGTCTCTATGCTGTTGCGGTGCAGGATCGAAATGTAATATTCACCGTTAAGTTCTGATGGAATGGAGATTGAGGCTGTTCCGCTTAAATCAAGCATGACATTGCTGAACGATTGTGCGATTGTGTTATAATCGCCGGCGTTGTGCAGTTCAACGGTAATTTCGTCGGCCATTCCTGGTTCAAAATACGGACCGTTTTCCCCCATGGCTGGACGCATGCCAATTCCGGATTCGTACAATCCCTGAAGAAATACGGCATTCAGAATTAACAAGCGGCCTGAACCAGGCTGTTGACGACCGGTAAAAGTTCCGAAGGAGGAGATGTTGTCGGCAGAGAGCTGATGCGTGGAAGAATTTGCCTGGTTGAATTGATCAGTGGTTGGTGCGACCCTGTAACAATAGAGATCATTTTCGGTTCCGGTCACATCCCCTGCGACATAATCAAACTGAGCATCACAGGTAAATCCGGATATCCCGGATGAACTGATATTCCAGTAGCGGTTCAAATGGCTTCCGGTAACTCCCGGAAATGCATTGTTTGCCAGGTTAACTTCAACAAATGCTTCGGTAAAGTTACCTGCAGTGAAATCCAGGGTCACGGGTGAATACTCCGCTGTTCCATCATTATCACCTACAGGGAAAGTGAAACTGCCGGGAGCCTCATAGACTTTTCTCAGTTCACCGGCACCGGTGGCCACGATCATACTGGCAGGCGATGGCGTTCCTTCAATATTTGTGTTACCGGAGAGAATAAGGTTATTGTCTCCAAGGGTCAGCAGGCCATTTGAAAGCACCAGATTGCCATTCAAAGAAATGTCAGTGTTTAAAGAAACCCCACCATTGCTCAGATTATTAACTACCAGATTTGAATAAGCCCCATCTGCAGGAGGCGTAATGCTTTGGGCAAGCGTACCGTTGTATTCGATGGTGTTTGGTTCAGAAGAACCCATTACCGGGCTATTTACTGCAAACAGGAATCCATCATCATCAGAAAAAACACTGCCGCCAAATTTCACGTACGAATTGGCTTCCTGGATAAAATAGGTATCGAAATTTCCGGTCAGATCGCCTCCGATAACCATACTTCCGGAGTTCTGGCAATAGCTGCTGAAAGGACCCAGGCTGAGATTGCCTGAAATATTGAAAGATGCACCTGCCCCGTTGGTTAAAACAGAACCGGTACCGGTTTCCGGACTGCCCGGTAAGCTGACATTTCCATTTACAATAATGGTGGCTGCCATATTCTCAATTCCCACACCTCCAAATACCGGATCTGTGATTATATTGCCATTGACCGTCAGGTTTGCTCCAAACTGCCAGGCTTCGATGAATATCTTTCCATTCATCCCGATATTTCCCGGACTGGCATGTTGGATATTGCCATTGATGGTTAGATTGCACGTATTTGACAGATAGAGCCCGTAACTCAGGATTTCGATGGTACAATTGGTAGTTCCGATACCGGAAATCTCTGTTTTAAAATCATCATAAGCCACCAGATAACCTGTACCATTGTGTGTACCATTATTGCTGTAGATTGGATTACCTGTGCTGGTTCTGTCGATGGTAAGTGTATAAGTGGCGTTATCAAGTATTGCACCGGTCTGTATGGTAATGTTAAATACTGTTGCATTCGCATCCAGTGTAACAGTGTGACCTGACGAAATAATGATATCGTCGTATGGACCCGGGGGAGATCCTCCTTCCCAGGTTGAGCCTGCTGAAAAGTAACCCGATTGGGCTGAGGTAAATACCAATCCGTAGACTGAGGGTATGGAGCAAATAATCAGTAATAATCCCGCAGATATTCCGGTTATCATTGAAGGTATTTTCATGTCTTTTTTACTTTAAAATTACAGTCGTTGAAAAGATCCCGTGCTGTCTGATGATGCGGAGATGGTAATTCCCAGCTGCAAACTGCATCACCGGAATGGTAACAACGCCTGATGACTGCGACCGCTCCTGACGAAACCGGCAGATCCCCGTAACATCAAACAACTCAATTTTCTGAATCATCTGATTACCGGGAATTTCTACAACAATATATTCAGTAGCAGGATTCGGGTAAATCAGAAGCGTTGTATTTTGCATCTTTATATTTTCACAAACATCTACAAAAAGTGCCAGGGAAGATTGAGCACTGCAGCCGTTCTCATCGCTGTAAGTATAAGCGATCAGGTGGCTACCAAAACCGGCATCCGAAGGATCGAAAACATTGCCGTTAACCCCGTCACCGGAATACATACCCCCTTCCGGTATTCCTCCCGATAAAGGCACCGGTTCCCAGTCTTCGCACAAGGTGTCCGGTTCAAAGAAAGGCCAGAAGACATCAGGCAGCGCATTGACGACAGCCGTCAGTTCATTCGACTGAACCGGATTTTCGACCGTGCAGCTTTCGCCGGAAGTCATGAGAAGCGAAATCAGGTCATTGTTTTCGGGCGTATAAGTCAGCGTGATGTTGTTCTCTCCGCTTTCAACTCCATTCACAAACCACTGATAAACAGGATCTTCGCCTCCGTTAATTGCGGATGCTATGTAAGTTACTTCCGTTCCTTCGCAAACCTCACCAGCCTCGGTATAAATGGTTACCGAAGGTGTAACATAAAGATTTTCAATAATTACGGCATTACCTGTCATTTGAGTTGTACCATTGTTATTGGTGCCATCAATGGTGTAGGTTCCGTAGAGCTGATTCCCGAAACTGATGGCCTGGCCGGTGCCGGCAATAGCCGGGGACTGTGCAACACCATCTTTATACAGAGTATAGGTCACATCGGCTTCTGATCCCGAAAGGCCAACCTCAATACCTTCATCGCCTTCGCAATAGGAGCCGCTGCCCGTAACAGTATAAACCAGCGGCCAGGTTGTGTTGTCTGCTTGTTTTCCTGTAAAAGTCCCGAGAGAAATGAGGTCGTTTGCAGTCAGCTGATTCAACTGTACATCAGCGTGATTAAATTGATTGGTGGATGGGAAAACCCTGAAACAATAAAGTTCACTTTCTGTTCCGTTTACATCATCCTGCATATAATCAAACTGTGCATTGCAGGTAAAGTCTGTGATACCGCCGGAACTCATATTCCAGTACCTGTTCAGGTAACTTCCGGTCACTCCCGGCCAGGCGGTGTTAACCAGGTTAACTGCGGCATATGCAGCGGAAAACGTCCCGCTGAGAAAATCTAAAGTAACCGGGGAGTATTCCGCAATACCCTCATTATCTCCTACCGGGAAGGTAAAACTCTCAGGAGCGGTAAAGACTTTTCTTAATTCTCCCAGACCGGTAGCCACAATCATGCTACCGGCCGAATAATTTCCGGCAATTGAAGCGGTTTCTTCCATTGTCAGGTTAAAATCCCCGATCGTTAAAAGTCCGTTATTGAGAGAAAGTACGCCATTGACGGAGATATCAGCATTCAGCACAACACCGTCCGCACTGTTGTTATCAATGGTAAGGAATGAATAGGGAATACCCCCTGATGCCTGTTTAACAATCTGCCCAGTACTTCCGTTGTATTCAACATTGTTTGGTTCAACCGGTGCAAAGGTAATCATGCTTAAGCCGGAAGTGAGAAGTTCTCCGTTGTGAGCATCCGGAAAAACGCTCCCGCCAAATGTAACGGTGCTGTTTGCTTCCTGTAAAAACCAGGTTTCGCCCAAACCTCCACCCAGAAGATTTCCCCCGATATTCATAGTCCCGCTGTTCTGACAGTATCCGGAAAAGGGTCCAAGTGACAGATCTCCGGAAATACTAAATGTACCGTTATTTGTTATGTTGGATCCACTGCCGGAGGACAATCCCCCGGATAGACTGACATTACCGTTAACAGTAACAACAGAACCGGCAACAATGATGATACCGACCATATATTGGTCGTTGGTGATCAGATCGCCATTCACGGTCAGATTACTTCCGATTTGCCAGCAACCAAGAAACTCTTTACCATTCATGCCGAAATTGCCCGGTACCGAATGCTCAATGTTCCCGTTAATGGTGAGATTACAGGAGTTCAGGATGGTGAGCCCGTAGCCGGGTATTTCTATGTTGCAGTTCGTGTTTCCGTTTCCTGTAACCCATGTATTGACATTGTTATAAGCAATCAGGTTTCCGGTACCATTGTGTGTCCCGTTGTTGGTATAGATCGGATTCCCGACAAAGTCACTATTCATCGTCAGGGTGTATTCCCCGTTATCCAGTGTTGCTCCTGTCTGTATGGTGATGCTCATAACCGTAGCTGCAAGGTCAAGGGTAACGGTGTGGCCTGATGCGATGATGATATTGTCACCGTAAGCCGGAGCTGCCCCGCCTACCCAGGTAGAGGGTACAGAAAAGTATCCGGACTGTGCTGAGGTTAAAGTAGCTGAGTACAGCGAATTACCGGGACCCGCCACAAGAAGCAGGCAAAGGGTCATTATAACGAAAGTGGTTTTTTTCATGATGACTTTTTTATTAATTCAGAATAATTGACCTGATCAGTGTTTCAGAGCGTCCGTTTACCTTCAGGATGTAAATCCCTGCCGGCAATCCTGTCGTTGGGATAATAACAGCGCTGCCTGTAAAATCTCTTTTTTCAATAACCTTTATTCCCTTGGCATTGTATAGTTCAATGGTTTCAATTGCCTGGTTGTTTTTCATTTCAATGGTCAGCAAATCATTTACAGGATTCGGGTAAATCATCAGATTGCTGTTCAGATCAGTTATACCTGCACAAACATTCACAATCAGATCTTTTGCAGTCTGTCCTGAACATCCTGACCCATTCGTATATTCATAAGTGATGGTATGCAGTCCGGGCCCTGCTGCTTTTGGGTCAAAGGTATTGTTTGTTATTCCATCGCCTGTGTATGTTCCCCCTCCCGGGGCACCTCCGCTTAAAAGCACCGGCGCCCAGTTAATACAAAGCGAATCCGGTTCAAATGATAACCATTCAACTTCAGGTATTGAATTAACAACAGTTGTAATTGCATTTGATTCAACCTGATTTTGGATAACACACTCTGAACTTGAAGTAAACAGTAGTTTTACAATATCCCCGTTTTCAGGAAGATAAGTGAAATCTGTTGAGTTGTCTCCGGACGGCTTATCATTGACAAACCAACTATAGGCAGGTTTACTGCCTCCATTCAATGCAAAGGCAGTGAAAGTCATGGCAGAACCTTCACAAATATTATTCTGATCTTCGGTTATAGAAACACTCACTTCGGCTGCTATCGACGGATTTACGAGTTTAAACTGTGACGGTCCATTCCCAAATTCGTTGGAAGGGATCACGAGCGCAATGCCTGAAACAGTGCCGACGGTTACAGTAACCGAATTGGTTCCACTGCCTGAAGTGACAATCCAATCCTGTGGAAACTGCCAATCGTAGGTCACACCCACGACATTCTCAACACTATAGATTTCAGTTGAGCCAGAGCAGGGCGTTTCTGTTCCTGAGATTGCAGTTGGCTGAACCGGGGCTGCAAATTCATCCAGGTTTCTTTTCCAAACGGAGCTTCCATTTGTACCTGCAAAAATCTGATTACCGTAAATGAACAGCTGAGTCACCATTGCGTCTGAAAATGATTGGCTTACATTAACCCAGGTAGTCCCCTTGTCAGCTGAACGATAGATATGCCACCCGTTATTGGATTTACCAACAATATAGATATTGGGACCTTCATAGGCAAAAGTGATAAAATAGATCGCTGGAAATCCCTCCGTAATATTTACCCAGGTTACGCCCTCATCTTCCGACATATAGAAATTATTTACATAAACCCGGCCAGACTGATCATCCCAATAACTATACTCTCCCTGAGAATAGAGAATATTCCCGGACTTGAAGAATTTCTTATAATAAACCAGATAATCCGTAACAGGAGGAGCCCAATAGTGAAGCATTTCCCATGTAATACCATGATCTGTAGAGTTGTAAAGCCCCCCGGGTGTCATGATCAGTGTACTGTTGCCAGCATTAAAAACAGCGCCGGCTGAAGTATTCATGCCAAAACCAACTGCTGGCGTGAAGGTACTCAGGTTCCAGCTATCGCCATTGTCTGAGGAATAATATACACCACTCTCGGTAGAAAGAAACACATTTGTTCCATCAGAACTAACCTGGACAAACAATGTTGTGTTGGGGTTGGGCAGCCCATTGGTTAATAGCACCCAGTTCTGGCCATCATCTGTTGAACGATAAACACCAGCATTATTTTTGGCAAACCAAGCATTCCCATGTTCTATCCATCTGGGGGCATAGTAGTCAGGGCCTGCTGTGCCTGGAGAATAATTATTTGCCATTTCCCAGGTATTACCTCCATCAACAGTGACGCGATCCCAGGCAAAGAGCGCAGTTGAAGTAGAATACAAATTACCCAAATTCCAAACATTAATGGGAAGTCCGTTATTGGATGCTATCCAACTATTACCACCATCCTGTGACTTGAATACACCACCACGTTCAGTCCCAACAAATATCTCCGATCCAATTGTTGCAAAACCGGGACTTGTAATGTTTTGTGAATTTATACCACTATTCGATGCTGTCCAGTTTATCCCGTTATCAATTGTTTTATATATACCCCCTTTGGTTCCAACAAAAGTAAATCCACCCTTATTATGAAAAGTGCTTACCTGACCATAATTGTCAATACCATTATTGGCTTCAGACCATGTTGAGCCATTATTTAGTGATCGGATTACCCCATGGCCATCAGTCGTTCCTGCAAGTACAGTCGTTCCACTTCCTGAAATAGCCGAAATTTCCGAATAGTTCATGGTTTCCATACTGGCAAATACCCAATTATCACCGTTGTCTGTTGATTTCCAGATACCCTGAAATTCAGATGTGCCGGCATACAAATCGGTGCCAACAAAACCCAACGCAGTAATCATAGGTGCCTGGCTGTATATCCATTGCCCGTTATAATAGTAGGCCATTCCATTTGTAACCTGTTGCCATGTATTTCCATTGTTGGTTGAGCGGAAAACGCCAAGATTCTGATCTCCTGTGCCTGCAAAGATTGCTTCATCATTAGCTGTCAGGGAATAAATATAAGTGTCTGTCAATCCAGAATTGACAACTGTCCAATGTTCACCGTTATCAAGCGAACGAAGCATACCTGATGATGTTCCGGCAGCAAAAATTGTATTACTGCCAACAGCCAGATGGTTTATCCACTTATCACCTGCAGGAAACCCATTATTTTTCTCTACCCATGTTAATCCTCCATCATCAGAACGGTAGATTCCTGAACCGGTTCCGAGAAACAGACTATTTCCTAAAGAAACTATGTCACGGATATCAGATGGCAATGAAACACTGTTAATTCTATCCCATGTGCTTCCATTATCAGAGGAGTTGTAAAACTCAGGGGTGGTCAGCCAGTAAAAACCACTTACCGCATAAATGTTATTACCTGATTGTGTCATGCATTTGACATAACCACCTTCAGGTCCGGTTGGAACCCACTGGGCATATACATTCGGAATGTTTGCACTTAGTGAGAGTACTGCGACAAAAAACAATAATAATTTAAACTTTGGTTTCATTTTTTTTTGTGTGGGGTAGTTAATGAGTATTATTGCTTAAACAAGAAATACAGGTAATTAAAAGGTAATTATTTAGGTTTTCAACAATGCAAAGTGGAAAATTAAAGATGGCTTAAAATACAGTTCACTTTAAATCCCTGCTTTTCACTTTTTCTCCATTGGATCAAGGAAAGCTGGTCCGGGTACAACCCAATCGGTTAATTGTGAATACCCGGACTTGATTTTCCTGTCCATTATCAAAACCAGCTTTGTATTTCGATTGACCGCCTTCTTGCCTTAATTGCCTTTTTTCCACCATACGCAGCAGCCAGGGATAACAGCAATACAACTCCACCGCCGATTGGAGCAGAACCCCCGCCTGCAGGTGCATCACCTTCCAGATCGTGACCTCCCGGAGGGGGTGGCGGATTCTGAGCCGGTAAATTCTGTGTTGTTACGAAGAAAATAGCAAAAAGTACAATTTTTATAAGTTGTTTTTTCATGATTTCAATGTTTTGAAAGATTTCCTTACTGAACAATAATTTTTACCGGTTTTGCCGATGATTTCCCCTGCAGGAGTACAATATAAACACCTGAAGGCAGGTTCAAAGGATAGCTTTGTAATTCTGATGATCCAATCCGGAAGTTCCCTAGTAAACGACCATGAATATCATACAAACCGGCATCTCCTGTTACATCACTCAATATGTACAATTGCCTGTTATAAACCCAGGCTGATATACTTTGATCTGCCGGAGGGTTATCAATGCCAAGTGTCCCGAAATGCAGCAAAAAGCGGTTGGCATCATCCCCATCCTGCGATCCGAATGTAAAGCTTCCTTCAGTCAGGTTGATGGTCTGATTGGTTTGCAGGTCGCTTAAATAAACTGCTTGTCCGGCAATATTTTCAGTAAGCTCAATGGTAAACCGGTTGCTGCTGTTTTTAACAAAACCCATTGGAATGGTCAATACGCCAGTTAACTCAGTAAGTGTATTCAGTGCATAATTTTCATTCTGAGAGCTGCTGTAGAACTGGGGTGCAAATCCTGCAAGGTAATAGCTGTCGAATTCAGTGTCGTAACCATCCGATGCATTGGCATCGAAGCGGATTATTGACGACTGGGCTGTTCCACCTTCAGCATCAATAGCAGTCAGCACAATGCGGTCATTTTGCTCCGCATTCTTATACCAGTCTGTATTTTCATGTACACGGGCATTTGCCGGAATGGTAAGTGAGGCATTGGTCGCACTGGCATGAACCATAAAGCCATTCGTGGCAGGAATAACTTCGTTTGCAGCAATTACCGAGTAACTGGCATTGGCTTCGTTCCATACCTGAGCGTTAGCATCAACATTATTCAAAGCCCAGTTGCCGTTGTTCCAGGTCAATGCACTGCTGAACGGATTACCCAGCAGATGCCAGCCGGCGTAGGTATTTGCCCCGGTATTGGTGAGATTGTTCACCGTAACATTGGCTGTATTCATCGAGCCGGTAAATAATTTGGTATCTGTCATTGCATTGGCAACCAGATAACCGGTTCCAATTCCGAAATTCGTTTCAAAGGAGCCATTCAGTCCTCCGCCGGTAGCTGTCCTGTTGATCCATGTGCCGGTGGTCTCATCCCATTTGTAAAAATCATCTCCTGAACCAGGGGTATGGAAATCGCTGATGGCCTGCGCCGAAACAGGCGAACTTAACAAATGCCACCCATCGTTTGCATTTCCGTAATGGCCGGGAATATAGCGCTGTATATTACCGGAAGTGGCCGCATCCGTAATAAATGAACCTGTACCGGTTGAGTTGCTTTCAATGGATAAAGATCCGGCTACCGGTAAAGAACCTCCAGCGCCTACCGTTAGTGCTGATCCGGGCCTGATGCTCAGGTCTCCGTTAACAATAATATCCGTTGCAATTGTCGCAACTGCATTCACATTGCTGATCACCAGGTTGGAGTATGCCATATCGGCAGGCAAACCGATGTTCTGGTCTGAGGTGCCATTGTATTCAATGGTATTTGGTTGTGAAGAACCCATTAAAGGGCTTTCAACGGCAAACAGATATCCATCCCCATCAGGGAAAACACTTCCACCGAACTTAACCGAAGAATACATCTCCTGGATAAAGTAGGTATCATAAGCGCCTGCGAGGTTACCCCCGATGGTCATACTCCCGGAGTTTTGACAATAACTGCTGTAAGGTCCCATGGTGAGATTGCCTGAAATATTGAAAGACGCACCTGCACCATTGGTTAATACCGCGCCGGCACCGGATTCTGAACTTCCGGGCAGACTGACATTTCCGTTTACAACAATTGATGCTCCTATATTTTCAATTCCCACACCGCCATAAGCAGGATCCAGGATTATATCACCATTGATGGTCAGTGCAGCGCCAAGCTGCCATGCCTCAATGAGTATTTTCCCATTCATTCCGGTATTTCCGGGGCTGGCATGTTGAATATTCCCATTAATGGTGAGATTGCAGGAGCTTTGTAAAGAGAGCCCGTAACTCAGGATTTCAATGGTACAATTGGTTATTCCGTTACCGGAAATCTCCGTTTTAAAATCATCATAAGCCACCAGATAACCTGTACCATTGTGCGTACCATTATTAGTGTATATTGGATTCCCTGTAGTTGCTTTATTAATTGTCAGATTAAATGCGCCGTTATCCAGTATTCCTCCTGTCTGAATTGTTATATTGAAAACAGTTACCGGTGCATCCAATGTTACTGTATGACCGGTGGCTATGATAATATCATCGCCGGGGCCGGGTGTAATACTGCCAACCCAGGTGGATGGTGCAGAGAAATAGCCCGATTGAGCGCTGGTAAATTCTGTGGAAAATGCTGTATTATGAATACAGATCACGAAGAATGTACTCAATAGGATAATTGTTTTTGTAATAATTTTTGTCATAATGCTGATTTTAAAGGTTAAACAATACCCGGTACTCATGAAGTCCCAATCCTGACCAACGGGCTTTACGATAATTCATTTCCTGCATTTTCTTTCCGGTTTGATTTTTTCATTTTCCGGCTTTCCGGCGGGTTTTTCTGTAACCGGTCCTATAAAGTTTATTAACAGTTTTCGCTGTAGCTCAAGCCGGTTGAGAAATCTTTCCGTAGCTGCTTCATCATCATTGACATTTTCAAGTATTACATTGTTGTCTTCTGTTTCAGAGTTGCCCGGCTTCATGTTTTTTTGCATCAGTTGAACTTGTTTTTATTGACAAGGACAAAGATCATATCCGAAGCGGGTGAAAACAATTTAATTACCCTTACATTGTGTATAAAGCACGTTAAACGTACCCCTACATTATATATACAATATTGACTATGTATCTGATCAGGTGGACAATACAGATTTCGGCTTCAACGGTCATATAATCTGCCTCTCACCTCAGGATAGCCGGGAGACCACCCCTGATAAAACAAAATGACTGAATGATCTGAATTGGTTTGTTAATTAAAGAGGCTGATCTTATGCCACAATGGGTCTGACCCGGCATTTTTTCTGATGTTACGGGCAGGAAGATTCTGCTCAGGCAATGGTTTTATACGAATCCAATATGTCCTCCGGAAAGGTTTAATAAGTTTTCAGCGTAGTACAAACAGAAGTTACGCAGGATAAGGATGGTCAGGAAAGGCAAAAAGTTAAAATGCAGAATTCAGGTAAGCAATATCAGAACCCGGATCAGATCTGAGAGAGGAAAGCTACCAGGTTTACTTCAAGGTTGGAAATTCCAAGTTTTTTCCTCAGCCTGTACCTGGCATAGTCGATGGTTAGTATTCGCTGACCGGTCAATTCAGAGATGTCTTTACTCGACATGTTCAGTCTCAGAAAGGCACACAATTTCAATTCATTTTGTGTAAGATCCGGATATTTTTTAAGCAACGATTCATAAAAACCGGTATGGACCTCCTGGAAACGGATAGAAAACTCTTTCAGCATTTTATCATCAGCACTGTTTCTGACTTCCCGGGTAATCTTATTAATGGCCTCCCTGGTCTCTTCGTTTTTAGCGCCCTTTCCGATCTGAATTAATTTATTGGAAATCTCAGACAACATCTCATTCTTTTTAATCAGGGATATCAGGTTAATTGTCAGTTCTTTGTCCTTGAAGCGGAGCTCCTTTTCCATAGACTCTTTTTCAAGTGTGATGTTCTTCGATTTTATACGATTTCTTGAGAATAACAAAATAATGATGATCAGACCGGAAGCCAGACTCAGGATAACCACCACCATAAAATTATCTTTCTTCTGTCTTGCTATTTGTTTTGCCTTATCCTGCTTCTCAAAGTTATACTGAAATTCAAGTTTATATACCTCCTGCCGGTTTTGTTTTTCAACCAGACTGTCTTTTGCCTGATTTTCAATCATCGCATATTGGTATGCCCTTATAGTATCATTACGGGATAAATAAATTTTATGTAACAGGCCGGCAGCAGTTTTAACTTTTTCTTTGAAGTCATTCTGTAAGCTTAGGATAAGTGCGGAATCAGCATACAGCAAGCTCTTTGTCAGAATATTGCTGTTATAATAATATTCACCAATGAGCGTCTGACATTCAGCCAGAAGATATTGATTGTTTAAACTCCGGAAAATTTCACGTGCTTCTTCGTAATAACCCAGTATGCTATCATTCATTTTCAGTTTGGAGAAACTGTTCCCGATATTCATCAGGTAAATTCCCTGCTGTCTGCTGTCATTTAAATTTGCGTTGATTTTTAACGCTTCCTTGTAATAACCCAGCGCTATTTTGTGGTCTTTGTAATATTCGGAATAAACTCCGGCAATGTTGTTATACTGGTAAGCCATTCCATGGAAATCATGATTTTTTTTCGCTATTTCAAATGATTTGTTCAGGTATTCCAGGCCTTTCTGATAATTGTTCTGACTGGTAAAATCTATACCTATATTTCCCAGGGAAATCCCGATTTGTTTCTGATTGTTTATTTCTTCATAATACTTTAAATTCTCAAAATCATATCTGGCGCTTTGTTCATAATCGCCCAATTCATAATAAATCAAGGCCATGATCCCTCTGGCTTTGGCCATTTCCTCCGGTTTATTCCGGTCGCCGGACATTTCAATCGCTTTTTGTGCTACTTCAAAAGCTTTTTGAAAGTTGCTGACCCGTATATAGCTGTTCCCCAATTGAATCAATGACCAGATGGTTTCAGTTTCCAGGTTGTTTTTTTCTGAAAAGATTAATGCATTCTGGGCATACTGAATACTTTTGGCAGGATCTGAGCCTTCTTCTTCCCTTGAAAGGGCAATCAAAACCCTGACCTTGTCTGCAGGAAGTTTAGCCGTCAGTAATGCTTTCGACAGACTGTCAAAATCAGAATCATGCTGGGGAAATGCCGGAATAGCAATCCGCAACAGAATAACCAACGATAAAAGGTTCCGTTTAATCATGTCAGATCCCACATGTTTAAGGCAGTTGTTAAAATTAGAAATAAAAACAATCTGCCCTGAACAGTTTATTCCTCAATCACAAAAATGTAATCAAACCTAAAGTATTCAACGACTTTAAAACCTAAAAGGTTCAGGCAAACATTGAAATTACATTCAGAATAGAAACCCAAAGCCCGGCTCTCCTGAGAAAGAGAAGCCGGGCCTGATTCACTATACAAAGTTAACCTGGAAGGAAAAGGAGTTCAACTTTTAGGGAGACAGAACCGGAGGCAGGATTAACAGACCGGAGTTGAACAACCTTTCCTTACACGTTTCAATTAATTCATGGTATCTTTTTTTGATTCAAGGACTTTTTTAACCCCGTAACCGGATGCCAGGGCGACCAGGAGTACAACCCCACCGCCAATGGGGGCTTGTCCGCCACCGATCGGGTCACCACCAACGGGATCCCCACCGGAGCCTCCTCCGGGGTTTGGTTGAGCAAACATACACAGAGGCGCAACAGCAAAAGCTCCGGCAACGATT
>JAZDHI010000047.1:0-143053 GCA_043806115.1 Bacteroidota bacterium | reverse complement strand
AGAAACAATAATTATGATCGAATGAGCTAAAGTGCCTATAATAAAATGCTATCAGATTGCTATGCGGAAAATACTGCCTTAGTCCCGATAGATAACTAAATTAAATTTAGCTTGTAAAATCACTGATAGCTATCGGGATCGAAATATAGACAATTCCTGACTTTTAAGACAGCCTCTTATATGTTTTATACGGAAACAGCGCAAGACCCGGCATCCTGCGCTGTTCCAAAACTAAAAACTGATTTATTTATGTTGAACCGGAAATGCTTTTTCCACATGCTATTTTGCAAGTTTCTCCAGGTTCACCTCTACATCAATCTGAATGGTTTTCGAGATGTTATTGGCAACAGTATTCGGAATTTTAATGTCATAATCTGAAAGCAACACATTAAAAGTTGATTTACCGTTGACTTTCCCGTCTTTAATTTCAAAAGAGCCCTTCTCGGTAACTCTTTTGGTTACGCCTTTTATCGTCAGATCCCCTTCAACAGTTGTTTTATATACTCCGTTTTTCGAGAAATCGATGCCTTGAATATTCTGAACCTTCCCATTAAATGAAGCATTTGGATACTTGTCAGACTCAACATAATTTTCATTGAAATGCTCCTGCATCAGGGCTTTTTCAAACTGAAATGATTTCATCAGAATTTTAAAGACAAAATCACCGGTCTGTTGATCCAGAGCACAGTTCACCTGCCGGTTATGAGCTTCAATATCCTCAACAGGTGTGCCGGAAAAAAATCGGATGTGACCCGTTTTGGTGATGTATTTCTGGGCCTGTGAGCCTTCAAAGGCTAAGAAAACTAGTAGAATTAATACTGTCAGTTGTTTCATTGTTTCTGCTTTTATTTTTTGATTGTTCTTGATTGCTTTTTAACTTGATAAATACCAGTCTGATCTGTTTTTGCATCTTCCTCCTAATCTTTGAACGATGGTTGTATGGAATGAGTGACAATGCCAGTCCTTAGATTTTTTCAAATGCCGGGAGGCATTACTCCTCAAGGCTGCAATGTTCAATGATAACATCAGTATCGTTGTAGCCGGTACAATATCCCTTTAAAGTGATGGTTGTTCCCGGTGCTACATTCACAATTTCTGAAGCATGTTCCGGTATCATGGTACAACGGATTCCCTCACTGCCAAATATTCCTTCTTCAAATCCGAAGACTGCAATCGTAAGCGAATCAGTTTGTTCAACAGCATTTAATTCGCCGGTTACCGAAAGCACTTTCCCATTGTATTTTGCACCGGATAATTCAGGATTTGTCCGGAATTCCTCAAAAAGGGATGCAGCTTTCAGATCAAAATCCGGGGTGGCTTCAGAATAATCTGTGTGCGATTTGTTAAAAACAAAGAAGTAAACAAATAACCCTGCGATCAATCCAAGACCCGCCAGAGCACCTCCGATAATAAATATCTTCCTTTTCATTTTGCATTTATTTCCCGTTAAACAGATAAAATTATCCGTGGTTAGTGTGTTGACATTTTTTAAAACAGAATCCCGCAAATTGCAAGAGTACAAGTTGGGATAGAACCGGCAAGTGCAGTATTTATCAAATCAATGCAACCTGCGGGATTCCTGTTCTGATTAAAACCACCACACTTATTTTTTAATAAATATGAGTTCTTTTATTTTATTATGGTTGTCATCTTTCAACACTATTTCAGCGTCCGAAATTCGCACAATCCGGAAATCATCGGATAATTCGTCCATCTGGTAGTTGCCTGAAATAGTAATAATCAGTTTGCTGTCATCGCCTGAGTGATGACCACTGTCGTCGCTACCAATGTGATCACTTCCCATGCTCCATGTTCCTGTATAAGTCAATCCTGAAACTGTTGCTGTCACGGATCCATTGTCGCTGAATATAAAATTGTAGCCGGTATAGTCGGATGTTTCGTTTTTACCCTTATCGGTATATGAACTGACAATCCAGGTGCCGGTAATGATTTCCTGTTCTACAGCTAAAGAGAGATCGGGCGTTGTAGCTGAATCGTCGGTTTTGCTGCAGGCTGTCAAAAAGATAATCACATACAGTGCCAGAAATTGAATGATCGTCTTCATGGTGAAAGTAATATTAGTTTTGATTTAGTCTTGTTTGGTGAAGCAAAGAAACACCGGGTTTTTCTCCCTGCAAAACAAAACCTTCCCAACGGGAATAAAGGGAGGATGAACAGGAAAATTCCCGTGACAGGAAAACCGTTCTTTTATGATTGAAAATCAACTGAAAGGATTAAATCCGGGAATGAAAGAATTCAGCCAATGACATATGTCAGAAAATATATTGGCTGGTGGTTCAGATGAGACAAGCCTTTTACAGACTCCGCAACAGGTTCGGAGAAACCAGGGACTCATCAGTCGGGCTGTATTCCTTAAAACCATAGAGATCTGTAGCCAAAGTTATTTACTGCTTTCTATGACCTCAATATACAGGGTATCGGAACTCATTCCGGTAAAAATCCCGTATCCGTTATTTATGCTGGTAGTTGGATTTGTCAGGTTAATTGAACTGCTGCTGTTCTGATCGTACAATGCTGCGTAATCAGGGAGAACATGATAAAGGATTACCCTATGTGTTCCATAGTACCGGAAATCCATTGGACGGATCGATTCAAATGCTGAATTTGTCGGTGATTTCCTGAACCGGTTTCCTGGACGATCGTCATCTTCAAAATCATAGATCGGGTCAAGGGTGCTTTCAATGTTTTCCACAACCACAAGGTAATAGGATTCATGCTCATTGCTCCAGGTTATTTCGACCGGATCGCTTATGGTTCCTGTCGGGGGGCCCGAAGTACTGTCCATTCTTGGTACATATATCTTAACGGCGGATTGTGTCATGTTTGCCGGTTTGGACGGAATGTAGGTGTATGCTGAAACTTCCTTTGAATTGAAGATAAATGAGAGGTTAAATATGTCAGATTCCTTTACGAGGATTGAACTGTCGGTATACCACCCGCTGTCGATGGCAGTCAGCAAGTGCTTCGAATCATTGTAGTTCACAGCAATCAGCAGATTGTCAATATCATCAGCCGAGTAGGTTACTTCGCTCAGGAAAGGGACCTGTCGCGATACTTTCAGTTTCAGGTAATTACCGGGAGTCAGATAGGCTTCAACAATGGGTGTGTCGGTAAAAGCCTGGCTTTCATCTTTGATGCATGATCCGGTCACGATCAGAACAGCAAAAAGTGCCGGAAATATCAATTTTAATAATGGTTTCATCTTTCAAATGTTTATGGGTTGAATCCGGGAGGGGACTGGCTGAATGATGTATTGCATCACCTGAGTTTCAGCGTTAACGTGAGATTGGGAGTTATTCCAAGATAGTTGACATTTGTTTCCAGAATTTCACCATCCTCGATGGTGAATGTCTTATACCAGACATTTTTTCGATTGTAAACGTTGAAAATTGAGAGTCCGAAAGAACCGATTTCCTGTCTTTTCCTATCTCCTTTTGCGCCTTTCAGAATTTTATAACTGGCAGAAAGGTCAAACCGGTGATAGTCCGGCAAACGCAATCCGTTTTTTGATGTAACTGTAAAGAAATCCTGTTCAGTTCCATCGAGCAGTGTGATGGTGTAAGCCCCGGAGGGAGCCGTATATGGCCTTCCGGTAGCATAAATCCAGGTAGCTGAAAAATCCCAGCGTTTGAATTTATAAAGGCCAACGGCTTTAAATTCGTGTGCTACATCCTGGTTGGCCGGATACCAGACATCGGAGTAAACAGCGAAATTGTTTTTCGCTTCTCCCAGTGTATAGCTCACCCAGCCGTTAAAATTGCCGGTTTTTTTCTGGGCAAGAAATTCAATGCCTTTTGAATAACCTTTACCGCTAAAGAAGTTTTCATCGTAACTTACCCCCATGGGACTTGGATTGAAGCGCAGGGAATACTCGGTGAGGTTATTTATTTTTTTATAGTACAATTCCGTACTGAACAGATAGTTATTCGATTCATAGGACAATCCGGCAATGTAATGGATGGCTGAGCTCACAGGTACTGAGCTGTCATCTGACAAAAGCCAGAAATCCTTGCTTCCGGAGAGGATGTCTTCACGGGTTACACGGTTTACAAACTGATAAAATTTCCCGGTTGACCCTTTCAGTGAAATCCTATCGGTCAGGTTTAAGGAGATTGAAAGCCTGGGTTCAAGATAACCTTTCCCGGTTGTTTCGAAACAGGTGGCCCTGACACCGGGCAAAAGCAGTATTTTGCCTTTCATCAGTTTGCTCCTGCTCTGAAGGAAAACCCCGGTCAGCATCGCTTCATTCTGTTTTTCGAGTACACTGGAGGTGTCGTTTTGGGCATAGGAGTAGTCAATATCGTACCATGAACCGAAAATGCCTCCCTGAAGCTGGCTGAATCCGCTGATGTCCCATTGGAAATCACTTTTCAGGCTATAATCTTTTAGGTCGTTGTTTTCAAAAACTCCCATTTTCGTGGTGACGGTTTCATCATCATCATTGACAATGCTTCTTTCCTGCGAACGATCGCGGTCGCTGTAATAATTGGAGTAACTCAGAATTGTGTTGCCATAAACCTTCTCACTCCACTTTCTCGACCATTTCAAACTACTCCCGATGTTGCCATATTTAGTCAGATCGGTAGAGTTCATGCTGAATCCCCCGCCAAATGGGCCACCACCACCGCCATTCATGGCAGCACTATTGTCGAGTTTATCGGTTCCGTTGAAAAAGCTGAGTGCCAGTATATCCTTATCGTTCGCGTGGAAGGTGAATTTTCCATTGAGGTCATAGAAATAATTGGTTACCTCCGTATCCTGTGTCTGCCTTCCCCCGGGGCCTGTACGCGGCTGCTGATCTCCGGTGGATGTCAGATTGAATTTCTCAAAAATGGCATTGTAAAGAGCCCCCTTATATGACCTGCGGTAAGCAATCACGGAAGTGAATTTTTTTCCGAAGGGGACCTCGGTAAAAATATTCATACTGAGCAAACTCAGATCTCCCCCGATGTTATATTTTTTCTGATTTCCGTCTTTGCCGGTGATTTCTGTTACACTGGATAAACGGCCACCAAAACGGGACTCGAACCCGCCTTTATAAAGCTGAATGTCTTTCAGTGCATTCGCGTTAAAGGCACTGAAGAACCCGTAAAGATGGTCAACATGGTAAACGGTGAAACCATCATAAATTACCAGGTTCTGGTCAGGTGTGCCACCCCTGACATAGAGGCCCGATGAGCTTTCGTTTGAGGCGCTGATACCCGGCATCAGCTGAAATGAACGCATAATGTCTTTTTCACCCAGTCCTGGTAATTGCTCCATTTTTCTGGGTGTCATTTTTATGGTACTTACTTCAGCCCTGTTCACCAGGACTACATCTTCCTTTTTCCCGATAATATTTACGGCTTTCAGGTTATAGGCTGATTGTCTCACTTCCAGTGTTAAATTTTTCTTCGGCGTCTGAGGGGTGAGAAATACCTCAGTCCTGTCATAGCCGATATATTGAACGATCAGTACAGCAGTATCGCTGGGAATTTTCATCAACGTGAAATGGCCATCAGCATTTGTTGCCGTTCCATTGGATGTTCCCCGTACCTGAATGGTTGCAAAAGGAAGTGCTTCTCCCGTTGACTTATCTCTTATAACTCCCGATAAGGTAAAGTTAAATGCAGAAGGTTTACCGAAATATATTTTCCTTGGTTTGTCGAAAGGGGCAAACTGATCTGTTGATTCAACTTCTTCTTCAATATAATAAGTCCCCGGTTCGTCTTCCGGCCCGCTATCTTGTTCATAGTCGATATATGTTTCGCTGAATACCTCATCCGGGGTCGCGGCATCAGCCAGGGTTTTGTTTTTATTCGGAGGGTTGTATAACTGAACCGATTTGAATACAGTGCTCAATCCGTTCAGGGAAATATCTTCCGTTCTTATTTCCGGATCATTAATATTAAGAAACAGGTTGATATGCCCCCATTCAAAATTAAAGGTCAGCAAACTGGCCAGTGCTTCAACGCATTGGAGCTTTATTTTGGCATCGGAACCTTTGTTGGGGATATAAACGAATAAATAATGAAAGAACCGTGGATTGTCCCTGAGTGTGTCATGCTCGTATGTTTCAACGGCCGATTCACCGCTTTTGCCAACAATAAAAATGAACGGCCGTTTGTTTGAATCGTAAACACCGTTTTGGGCGTAACACAGGTAACTGAAATAACATGCACTCCCCGGCCGGTTAAAACTGAATTCCAGGGGCTGGCCGTTCAAATTATGGATGTTGATTATAAAGATGAAAAACAGCGTCAGGAACTTTGGATATCTGTGGAGTGGGTCAATGGCCTTTCTTATCATGAACGGGTTGCTGGGTGTAGTTTGGGCAAAAATACATCTGCACCGTCTTGCAGTGAAATAAACTGGAAGTTAGGGGGATTTGTGCCGATGAACTGGTATGTAATGCCGCTGAATGATATTCCCTGTTAAAAAACCTTAAAAGAGCAACTTACCGTTCATGAAATGATTGAATTTTTCGCGATACTGTTCCGCAATGTTGATTCTTACCTTATCGCTGATAATTACCTGGCTGCGTTCGACGGATTGTATTTTATCCAGCGCCACAATATATGACCGGTGAATCCGCATAAATTTAGCGGGGTGAAGCTCCTTTTCAAGTGTCTTTAAGCTGATAAGCGACATTTTGGGTTTAGGATTTCCCTCAAGCCAGATTTTTACATAATCCTTTAGACCTTCTATATATACCACCTCTTCAAGCATTATTTTCACCTGTTTGTATTCCGATTTTACGAAAATAAAATCACGGCCGGAGTTTGCGGGCTTATGATTCAGACTGACCAGACCGAACCATTCCCTGGCCCTGTTCACCGCCCTGGAATACTCTTCAAAATTGAACGGTTTCAGTAGATAATCAAGGGCATTGACCTTGAAACCATCCAGGGCGTATTCATTGAAAGCAGTTGTGAAAATAACCCTGGTTTTTTTATCAATAATTCGGGATAATTCAATTCCTGACAAATCAGGCATTTGAATATCAAGAAAAACAAGATCTATCTGATGCTTTGAAATGACCTCCATTGCCTCTATTGCGCTGCTGCATCTGTGTCTGTAATCAAGGAATGGCGTTTTCATTACATAGCGCTCAAGCAGATCAAGCGCCAGTGGTTCATCATCAACCAGGATACAGGATATTTTTTGCATAATGATTGATCATTAAAAATCAAGTCTCAGCGAGGCTATATATAAATCGCCGGAAACATCAGTATTCAGTTCATGTTTACCGGGGTAAAGCAGATCAAGGCGCTTTTTCAGATTAGTCAGCCCTATTCCCGATCCACTCTTATCATCCTGATTCTTTGGGAAGTTGGTGTTTTCACTTTTGAAAAGAATAAACTGGTCGTTGACTGTCATGGTAAATGTTATGACCGATGCCTGGGTTGCTGAAACCCCATGCTTAAAAGCATTTTCTATCAAAGAGATAAACAGGAGGGGAGCTACATAATACCGGGTATTGGGGATCTCCGGAAATTCAAACCTTGTTATAATGTTGCTGGTCTGACGCAGTTCCATAAGCCTGATGTAGTTCTGCAGAAAGAAAATCTCCTGCGACAATTCAACTTTCTCTCTCCCCGTATCATACAGCAGATACCTCATCAGCTTACTCAGGTCATGAATGGCTTCCTGTGCCCTGGCCGGTGAAACCTCGACCAATGAGTAGATATTGTTGAGTGAATTGAAAAAGAAATGAGGCTGAAGCTGGTATCTGAGGCTCTGAAGTTCAGAAATCAGATTCCGGTTTTCGATTTCCTTTTTCTCAGACTCAGATCTGATCCAGTTTTCCGTTGCTTTAACTGCAATGGCAAAAACCACAGGGATCATCAGGGGGAATATGTCCATAAAAAAGAAAAACCGGATGAAAGGAGGCCTACCGCCACCATTGTAACCCGGCTTACCATGGTGACCGGCCCCCGGAATATCAGGAGGAATGGAACCCGGCATTCCGGGATCCATTAATGCACTCCTGATTCCCTGATTTGCAAGCAATAATAGTCCGATAAGCAAAATATTGAGAAGGAAGAAAGGGACATATTTTTTATTGAAGAAATAGCGGTCAGCCAGCAACAGATAATTGAGGTAGAATACAATGGCGAACTGAATCAACGGCAGCCAGTTTCGAGTGATCATCCACCGTATTTCCGTTCCCTGGTCGGGTTGAACCAGAAAGGGGAAAATGAACAAGGCCCCCCACCCGATCAGATGGATGAAAGGCGTCAGTACTTTTTTCCGGGAAATCCTGAATTTCATCCACAAATAATTTTGATTTCGGCGATCGGATAGCCTGTCACGCCCTGGCGGGAGAACCTGCCTGCCTGAAACTTGTTGTCAACCTGGCCCACATGCCTGAAAATATTTTCTTTCCTGCCTGCTTGTTGAAAAAGGTATTCAGGCAGGTTTGTGTGATCAATACATGAGGGTTTCATCAGGCAAAAATGCACCACAGGCCACCAATCTCATAATCAAATGGATGTTTATACAAAATCCATGGATAAATGACTGGTTTTTACCGACCAGATTCTTCCGGTCTTATTTTTCGGGGATGCCGGAAGTTGTCTGAGAATCAAAAGATTTGTTCAACCCTGATATCTTTCCTCCAGGGTTACAGTTTTCCACCCAGTACGGCCGCCTTTTTAAACTGCTTGACTTTTCCTGACAAGTTAAATACTTCAATATAAATAATATAAATACCAATGGGCGCTTTTTCCCTGTCTTCCGTAATTCCATCCCACGTAAACCGGTTGGAAGTTCCGGCCGGTTCATTTCTCACCAGCAACCTTATCTGATGTCCGTTACTGTCGAAAATCCTGATGGTGACCGCATATCCCGGATCTTTAAAACTGCAGGCAATGCTTAATATGTCGTTGTATCCATCGTTGTCTGGTGAAAAGATTTCCGGTGCAACCACGATCTCATCACCATTGTCGGGAGACTGCATAAATTGTGAATTCTGATATCCCGGTGTGGCAAACCCGGCATTTTGTGAAGCGGAGTGCCAGTTTCCGCTGGCATTGGCGGGATTTTCAAAATTCACCCGTTCCAAAGAAACACCGTCGGTGGTGTTAAGCAGGGCAAATTGAAGATCAGGGTTATAAGAGAATTCATCCACTATTTGCATGGAAGATGAGAGGATGACCACTGTTCCCTCCTCATTGGGGAATGAAGGGAAGGCCGCCATTTCTATGAAATTGTTTGGCACTGGCGAAAAATACTCAGACAGAACTGTCCGGGTGTCTGCGGAGAGTGTGATGTATTCACCCGGAAACATCAGACGCCCGTCGTATGAGGTCTCCTTTAATGATTCCAGTTCCCCGGTTGTTGCATCACGACCAGCGAGCCACAGCTCTTTCAGGTCCAGCACTTTCTCTGACCGGTTGTAGATTTCCACAAAATCGGTGCCCGTCGTTCGTGGATCATACAACACTTCATTAATTACGATGTCATTGGAATCTATTGAGGATGGTATCGCAAACCTGGCGTTTAATTGCGAAATGTTGCCGTTGCCCGCACAATCCGTAAAACCTGTTTCCAGTATAAGCGTGTATACAATGCCTTCGTTGATTTCTCCTGAGAAAAAAAGGCTGACAGAACCGTAATCGGGTGGATGCAAGCTTACGCCTGCCGGATTACCCAGGGCCGGATCAACCGAGTAGGCAAGAGGGTTGGCAAGGCTCAGACTATCCATAGGTTCACTGAAAAACACCCTGACAACAGAGGCTCCGGATATGCTTACTTTTTCAATAAACGGCTCTGATTCGTCAGGGTTTAAACCGTTGATACTGTTGACTGAGCCGGGAGACCCTCCGGTTGGTTTGTTTGATGCGCGCCAGTTTTCGGCACCCTGACAGGGATTTTTCGGGTCAATCTGTTCAAGCGACCAGCCTCCGTTTTGCTTGATACTATTCTGATACCAGTCATCAGTATAATTAACGGTATGGATGATAGCACCATTGGCCTCTCTGAGGGTGAGAACTGTACCGCTGTTGGCAAGGCTTAAACTTGGAAAGCCCATGACTGTTCCAAATTCAGAAAGTCCGGCCACTGCCTGATCACTTGCCAGTATCAGATAGGAATGGGATTCAAGGATTGCCTGTGTCAGTTTCTTTTTTACAGTTCCAATGCTTAACTCCCAGTTTTCCAATTGAACAGGAAGATCGCCGGCATTGTACAATTCCAGGTATTCAAAGTCCGGCAGGCCTGCCGGCGGGTCAGGATCGGCCATGATCTCATTGATCACAACATCAAAAGGCTGAATATGGTAAATCGCGAAAGGCAATGTGACTGTTTCCATTATATTCCCTGCAAGGTCAGTCACATTGCGCACTGTAATGTTATAAACAGTTCCCTGGTTTAGTGGCTGAAGGAAGAGAAGCCTGACCATTGAGGAAGAGAGCTGATCCCTGACGGCTGACATCGGGTGTTCAATTCCCTGATCGACACTGTAATTTTCAATGTCGGAAGCCGAAACATCGTTTACCGGCTCACTGAAAAATAAACTGACTTCTGAGGAGTCTGAAATTTCTGCAGAGAGTAAAAGTGGCCTGATGTCATCAAATAAGAGAGGACCGGCATATACATCATCAAAATAGAATCTTGTCGCATTGCTTGAAGTGTATTTGCAGGAGAAGCCGAAAAAATTACAGTTTTCCCAGGTGGGATCTTCGCCTGTGGCCTGCAACTGAAAATCCTCCCCTCCTGTCGGATCAGCGTAAACATTCCAGATTCCGGCCGGAGATCTGACTACCCTGAGTCTTATGGTAAACGGGGCAGCCAGAAATCCATCCTCTCCTCTGCAAACCAGATAGGTTGCAGTGCCGCTTTGCCGGAATAATTCAATGGCATCAGCAGAACCAGATTCACCCAGCTTCAGGAAATAACCATTCAGCGGTTCATTGATGCCTGACTGATCAGCCACCAGATAAATGCGGGCATTGTTGTTGTCGGATGGACTGAAAGCAAGGTTAACCCATATTCTCCACTCGGCCAGCCCTATGGAAGAAAATGATGTTGATAAAAAGGAAGTCCCTTCACCATTGCTATTCAGTTGCAACCTGTAATCCGGGTTAACCAGGAAAGATCCTGTGTTTCCGGTCCATTCGGGCCCATCTGTAAAATCTCCGTCAGCAAAGCTGTCATTCAGCTGAGCGGTAAGAACCATTGGGAAAAACGACAGCACAAAAAAATTGGTCCTGAATAAAAAGGTTCTGTTAAATTTCATATTGCTAAGTTATTGATATTGTTATAAATAGTATTTAATAATAAATTTTCCGGATCGCTGATAAAATAATATTGAATCATTCCGGCAATAAGTATTTATAGATACACTCTTGTCCGGTTAATTTTCGAATATTTAGAAATTTTAATGTCACGCTACTCCCGCCTGCTTGATGTAGTCAGGAAAGCTGTAGCTCATTATCAATTCTGATAACCGATTGACTATAAATGTTTTGCTACTCTGTAACAATAATTAAACGGCAGAGCCGAGTAATATTTGTTGCAAAATCTATTCAGATCAAAATGTAAGCCCCAGAGGGGCGTAATATTACCTTTTACATGATTATCAAATGCTTCAGACATTTGTGTAAATCTTATCCGGACAACAGTGATATAGATATTTTTATCAGAAACTAAAGATAAGCAAAATTTCCGGAAAAGCCAATTGAAAATGATTACAGGAAACTGATTTTTTGTTCTACCGCGACGGTTGGTTGTTCAACTATAGCTTCTGTAAATTAGCCGGGTATCGCGATTAATCGTATTTTTGCTCCGGAATTATGCCTGAAAATCCATGGATTGAATTCAGTAAAAGTGTTGTCTGATTGCCGGATTTACCAGTAAAAAATTAACTGTACGATGAAAGTAGCTGTTGTAGGAGCCACCGGACTGGTTGGCAACATAATGATGAAGGTGCTGGAGGAAGGGAAATATATTCCCCTGACCTTGATAAGCGAGTTTATTCCTGTAGCCTCGGAAAAATCTGCCGGCAAAGAAATTGTTTTCAATAACCGGAAGTATAAGGTACATACCATTGCTGAAGGTATTAAACTGAAGCCCGATCTGGCCTTGTTTTCTGCCGGTGGTGAAGCCTCCCGTGAGTTTGCTCCCCTGTTTGCCAAGGAGGGATGTATTGTTGTTGACAATTCCTCTGCCTGGCGGATGGATAGTAATATACCACTGGTAGTGCCGGAAGTGAACGGCCATGTAATTACAGGCAGGCAGACCATCATCGCCAATCCGAACTGTTCAACGGTTCAGCTGGTGATGGCCATAGCGCCCCTGCACAGGAAATACGGCATAAAAAGACTGGTGATTTCCACTTACCAGAGTGTAACCGGAACCGGGGCCAAAGCCGTTCAGCAGCTCGAAAATGAACGTAAGGGTATAAACGGAAGCAGAATTTATCCCCATCCGATCGATCTAAACATTTTCCCGCATGGCGGAACATTCCTGCCCGATGGTTATACCACTGAAGAGCAGAAACTGGTTGACGAAACCAGGAAAATTATGCAGGCTCCGGAGATTAAAGTCACTGCCACTGTTGTGAGAGTCCCGGTTTACGGAGGCCATTCCGAATCGGTGAACATTGAATTTGAAAAATCCTTTGACCTTGACGATGTAAGAAAGATCCTGTCATCCACAAAAGGTGTTGTGCTGCAGGACGATGTGGATAAAGCCGTTTATCCGATGCCCAGATATTCAGAGGGCCGCGACGAAGTATTTGTTGGCAGGGTTCGTCGCGATTCATCTGTTGAAAGTGGACTGAATTTATGGATTGTTGCAGACAATCTTAGAAAAGGAGCAGCCACCAATGCTGTACAGATAGCAGCCTTATTGATTCAGAACGAGATATTAAAAGCCTGACAACCCACGTGCAAGTTATTACCGAACTTTCTTCTCCCCTCTCTCTAAAACACCCGGTAATCACCATTGGGACATTCGATGGCGTGCACCTCGGGCATAAAGCCATTCTTGAAGAACTTAAGTTACAGGCAGCAAAGATCGATGGTGAAACAGTTGTCGTTACCTTCGATCCTCATCCAAGGATTGCACTCGGTCACCATGTATATCTGCTGAATACCCGGGATGAAAAACGGAAAATACTGGAAGAGGCCAGCATATTTAGCCTGATTGAAATCCCTTTTACACCGGAATTCTCAAAACTATCGGCCGAAGAGTTCATTGAATTCCTGAGCAACCGGGTTAAACCGGAACTGATCATCATTGGTTATGACCATGGATTTGGACACCACAGGAAGGGAAATATCGATTTGTTTTACAGGTATGGGGAAAAATACGGGTATCAGATTGACCGGGTTGAAGAACAGGTAGCCGGCAATTCAAAAGTCAGTTCAACCACCATCCGCTGGCTGCTGCAGGAAGGAGATGTAGAAAAAGCTGCATCATTACTGGGTTATTACTACCAGGTCACCGGAGAAGTGGTCCGTGGAAACCAGATAGGTAAACTGATCGGATTTCCCACGGCCAACCTTTTTGTGGATGACCCGAACAAACTGATTCCGGCAATGGGTGTCTATGCTTCCACCGTGTTGGTCCGGGGTATGGAAAAACCGGCTATGACCAACATCGGGATCCGGCCGACCATCAATGCCCACAAGCTGACCATCGAAACCAACATTTTTGATTTCGACGAGGATATTTATTACGAACCGATCACGGTAAAGCTGATCAGACGCATCAGGAACGAGAAAAAATTCGCCAGCCTCGATATGCTGAAGAAGCAACTGGAACTGGATAAGGAGATCACACTGAAAATCCTGAATGAACCGGAATTAAAGATAAGGATGGCTGAATAGGGAATTATTTTGATTTTTTCAGGTAAACTCCGATATCCACCAGTCCCGGAATGCCCATTTTCGGTATCCGGTTTTCAAATTCAATGGTATAATTACCGGCATCATTAAACTGAAAGCCCGGCCACAGGGTTACTTCAAAATCCCACAGATCGCCTGCCACACTTCCTGAAAATTCGCCCTTTTCGTTTTTTAACCGGATGTCCCTTTCCATATATCGCGCTTCGCCCGAAGGGGTGGTCAGGATAACATTGACGGGAAGATTATCATAGGGGTATTGCGTAATATGCCTGATCGTGAAAACAATATCGGCCTTCATTCCTGCCTCTTCAACCGGAACAACAAACTTCACCTTGTCGAATCTTTCCCAGACATAATGGTCGAATTTGTGAAACTCTTTATAGGCAACACCTTTCTGACATGACACAAGAATAAACAATACAAATAATGATAAAGGGAATGTTTTCATTTCTCTTGATATTACTTTCAAACAAAAGTAAACAATCGGCACCAACAGTTTGTATTTTTACTGTCTGGAAGGAATGATTTGTGCTCATTTTATCAGTCCCGGAGGGACGATATTCTGGTAGAAAAAATATCCCCCAATTGGTAAAAGTCCCGTAGAGCCTGTTCCGATGAAATCGGAAGATGAGATACATCAGTCATTATGAAACAATCTGCGAAATTTACCTGTAATCAGGGATTGTGAACAATAATTACAGGCATATTAAATTAGATTTGGTGGTTGGATCTTCAGTGTTTATCATTTCTCACCCCTGAACCGGCAGGCAAACCGTTTGATCAGCAATGGCAAAGAAGCAGAAGTATTACGTAGTCTGGAGCGGAAGGGAAACCGGCATTTTCAGCACCTGGAAAGACTGTGAAAAACAGGTGAAGGGTTTTGAAACGGCAAGGTATAAGAGCTTCGAAAGTGAACAGGAAGCCATCCGGGCATTTTCGGCAGGCGCCCCCAAAGCCATCTTCAGGCGGACAACGCCGGTAAAGCAGGGTGGAGCCGGTCAGCCTCTCCTGGTCAGTATCTCGGTAGATGCCGCCTGCGCCGGCAACCCGGGCGTCATGGAGTACCAGGGGGTGGAGACCTCCACGAAGAAGCGGCTTTTTCATGGAGGGCCATATCCTGAAGGCACCAACAACATCGGTGAATTCCTTGCCATTGTGCATGGATTGGGTTATCTGAAAAAATACGGTTTATCCATCCCGGTTTACACGGATTCAAAAACGGCCATCGCCTGGGTGAAAAAGAAAAAGGCGAATACCAAAATTACGCCAAGTAAGAAAAATGCAGAATTGCTTGAACTGATCTCCCGGGCCGAAGATTGGCTTCACCTCAACACCTGGGACAACCCTATCCTCAAATGGGAAACAACTGAATGGGGAGAGATTCCGGCTGACTTTGGAAGAAAATAGAAGGCTCACCTGTGGGATTTTCGCAAAAAACAGTATCTTTGCCATCCTTATCAAAGAATCCACCTGCCCCGGTGGCGGAATTGGTAGACCTGCCTGACTGCTTCAAACAACTGTTTCTGTTACACATACATCTTCAGTCAAGCAGGCAGGCGCGTCGGTCTCAAATATGCATTTACATTATTTCTTACTTATATATATATTGAATGGCTATTTTTGTAGGTTATGTAATAAAAAGTGTGAACCATAGTTTCATTTATGTTGGATTAACCGATAATCTGGAGAGAAGATTATATCAGCATAATCATAAGTTAGGCAGATCCACTAAACCTTATGCCCCATATAACCTGATCTATACGGAATCTTTCGATGACCGGCCTTCAGCCCGTAAACGGGAAAAATATCTTAAAAGCACAGCAGGGAAGATACATCTTAGGAAATCGCAGACATTAACCGACAGCAATACACTATAATTTCTTTCTTTGCTAAACTGTAAAAAATCGTATCTTTGCCACCCTTAATACCTGTTCACCTGCCCCGGTGGCGGAATTGGTAGACGCGTCGGTCTCAAAAACCGATGAATGAGAGTTCGTGCCGGTTCGATTCCGGCCCGGGGTACAAAAAGTCCTTGCTGGTTTAATGCAGGGACTTTTTCTTTTTAATCTGAAATACTAATTATTTTAATTATTTGGAGAGAACTAAAGGGAATCACAGAAAAACCTGAAGAGTAGCCGATAGGTTGTTCTGATCTAATACTCAATTAACAAAGTTATAAAAGGTCTCTGCTTATGATTTTATACCTTTGCCCTGTATGACTTCCCCTGTTCAACCACCCCTCCGCAACATAGCCATCCTGGCCCATGCCGATGCCGGAAAAACCACCATTACCGAGCAGTTTTTGTATCTGTCGGGTCAGACCCGGCAACCCGGCAATGTGGATAAGGGCACGGCGCAAACAGATTTTCTGCCGGTGGAAAAAGAGCGGGGAATTTCGGTCTCCTCTTCGCACACATCCTTTCACTGGGGTGGTGCCCGCATCAACCTGATCGATACCCCCGGCCATGTTGACTTTTCGGCCGATGTGGAACGGGTACTCAGGGTTCCTGATGGTGTTATCCTGGTGATTTCGGCCGTGGAAGGGGTTCAGGCCCATACCGGAACGCTCTGGCATGCCCTGCGCGAAAGAGGAGTCCCGGTTGTGTTTTTTGTCAATAAAACCGACCGGACAGGGGCCGATACCGACAGTGTGGTCCGGGCCATTGAAAAGGAGTTAAACATTGTGCCTCTGCCCTTACAGGAAGTGTCTGGCGAAGGTGAGCCCGGGGTTATGTTGAAAAGTTTGTGGGGTGACGGGAATACGGATTCACTCCTGATAGAAAAAGTGGTAGAAAGCGATGAAGCCCTGTTGAATAACTACCTGGAGGGCAACACACCTGCCTATGAAGCCCTCGACAGGCAATTGGCATCCCTGATTCAAAGTGCTTCGGTTTATCCGCTTCTTTTCGGATCAGCCAAGATGGGACTGGGGATTCAGGCTTTGCTTGATTTTGTGGTGAAGTATTTCCCGGCACCCAAAGGGGAAACAGACAAGCCCCTTTCAGCCCTGGTTTATGGTATCGGCCATGACAAAGTGATGGGAAAGATGGCTTATGTCCGGGTTTTCAATGGATCGGTTGCAACCCGGGAAGTTATATTCAATGCCACACAGGGTGCAGAAGAAAAGGTGACCCAGGTGCGGCGGTTATTCCCGGGACGATACGAGGATACCGGACTGGTTGAAGCGGGCGATCTGGCCGGACTGTGTGGCCTGGGCAGCGCCTGTGTGGGCGATCTGCTCGGGGAACTCACCGATGAAATTCCGGAGGTTGTCAGGCTCTGGACACCGCTGATCATAGTCAGGGTAAAAGCCATGAAAGACAAAGACTATCCTGCCCTGGCGGCTGCCATGCTGGAACTTTCAGCCGAGGATCCTGCCCTTGAATTTGACTGGTTGCGTGAAGAATCGGAGCTGCAGGTGAAAATCATGGGCTGGATACAGATGGAGGTGCTGGAGCGCATACTGGCCGACAGGTTTGGCATTGAAGCTAAGTTTGAGAACCCTACCGTGATATACAAAGAGACACCGGCCTCAGCAGGTGAGGGATTTGTGCAATACTGGATGCCCAAGCCCTGCTGGGCCATTATGAAGTTCCGCATTGAGCCGGGTGAAAGGGGAAGCGGGGTTTCGTATAAAAGCCTCCTCAGCGTAAACGATGTACAGCAGAAATATCAGAATGAAGTTGAAAGAACTATAGGCGTTGCATTAAAACAGGGCATCAAAGGCTGGGAAGTGACCGATATAAAAATCACCCTGATTGAAGGGGAAGATCATCCGATGCATTCAAGGGCAGGCGATTTCGCTGTGGCAACCCCGATGGGCATAATGAACGGGCTGGTTAATACCGGCACCACCCTCCTTGAGCCAATGATCCGGTTTAAAATTGATGCGCCGGAAGAACTGCTGGGCGTTATAACCAGTGATATAACCCAGATGCGGGGAAATTTCGATTCACCGGGGATCGGTCCCGGCCGTTTTACCTTAACCGGCGAACTGCCCCTGTCCACTTCGATTGATTATCCGGTTAAACTGAGTTCCCGCTCGGGTGGCAAGGCCAGAATTTTCACTTTTTTCTGTGGTTACCGGGAATGCACCGACGAACAGGGGGTGATCCGGCCTTACCGGGGAATCAGTCCGCTGGATATAGCAAAATACATCCTGAAAGCCAGAAAAGCCTTACAATAGGCGTTATTCGCTTACAACTTCAATGAACCTCTTTAATCTGTTATCCTAAGCGATAGCCAAAATAAGAACAGTAAGCTGCGCTTCGACCCCGATAGTATCAGGGTCGAAGAATAGACAATCCTATGTAGATCGACCAGATGCGTTGCGCTTCGACTTCGCTCAGCGTGACATTGATTTTCAGATGGGACTAGAATAAAGTAGGTTACAATTTGACTGTCATCCTGAGCTTAGTCGAAGGATAGACAGTCCATAGTACATCAATCCGGTTCGTTGCGCTTCGACTTCGCTCAGCGTGACATTGATTTATCACGGGACCAATTATTAAGTCTGCCATTGGACTGTCATCCTGAGCAGCTTGTCCCGCCCACTTTGGCGGGAGAGTCGAAGGATAGACAGTCATAAACAATTTCTTATCACTAATAAATATTATCTTCCATGATTATTAAATTTGTAAAACATTTAACTTCTGATGTGTATAAACATGCTTAAGTACCTGTATGTATATATCTTAAAATGTTCAGATCAGAGTTACTATTCTGGTGTTACGAATGATGTTGAAAGGAGGTTAAAGGAACATAATGATGGCATCAATCCCAAATGTTATACTTTTTCAAGGAGGCCTGTAGAATTGGTTTACTTTGAGTATTTTACTGATTTCAATCAGGCTATTGCATTCGAGAAGAAAATAAAAGGGTGGACAAGGGCAAAAAAGCAAGCACTCATAGCTGAAGACTGGGATAAACTTAAAAAGCTATCAAGGTGCAACAATGATACAAGGTCGGGTAATTATTCAGAATGACCAGAAGCAATTGGATCTCTTTGAATAATTGACTATTTGCAAAGTTTCGATTTGGTTCAATAGGTTCACCAACCTTCGTTAATCGAGACATTGTTTTTATGATGGGACTTAGTATAAAGTAGGTTATAATTTGACTGTCATCCTGAGCAGCTTGTCCCGCCCACTTTGGCGGGAGAGTCGAAGGATAGACAGTCCAATGTAGATCGACCAAGAGCGTTGCGCTTCGACTTCGCTCAGCGTGACATTGATTTATCACGGGACGAAATATAAAGCCTTCCTGTGGACTGTCATCCTGAGCAGCTTGTCTCGCCCACTTTGGCGGGGTAATCGAAGGATAGACAGTCAAATGCAAATTGACCCAGTACATTACGCTTCGACTTCGCCTGCCTGAATGCCTGGCAGGCAGGCTCAGCGTGACATGGTTTTTTGATCAGGCTTATCCTATCAATTCTCCACACCCTACAGAAGGAAGTCTCAGTGAGACCTGTTCTTTTGGTAACCTGGTCCGGAACAGGGAAATTTCTGATGCTCCGTCACTTTCCGGATTCATCTGACTCGTGTTTATTCGTTAACTTTGCCCCATCTTTTCTTCCACAGCTATGTATAACAACAAACGGTTTTCGGTATACCTTCCCATCGCTTTCGCCCTTGTGCTGATTGCTGGCTTTTTCCTGGGAGCCACCCTTGTCAGGGTGTCGCCGATCAATGAAACCCTGCTTCAGGGATTAAAATCAAGGAATTATGATCCGGTGAACGATGTGATTTCCTATATAAAGCAGGACTATGTCGATTCGGTGGATGAAGAAGCGCTCAGCCGCTCAGCCATCGAAGGGATTCTGGCCGATCTTGATCCGCATTCACAATATATTTCAGCCGAAGAATTCAATGAGGTGAACGATCCCCTCCTGGGCAACTTCGATGGGATCGGCGTACAGTTCAGGTTAGAAAAAGATACCGTTTACATCATTAATACCATTCCCGGCGGACCATCAGCCAAAGCCGGGGTGCTGGCCGGCGACCGCATTGTAAAGGTTGAAGGGAAGAACATCGCCGGTATAAAAATCACCAATAACGATGTTATGAAACTGCTGAAGGGTGAGCGGGGAACAAAAGTCAATGTCGGTATCCTGCGCCGGGGGGTGAAGGAATTATTAAAATTTGAACTGACCCGCGATGTGATACCGACCTACAGCGTCGACATCGCCTTCCTGCCGGAACCCGGAACCGGTTACATCAAATTATCGAAATTTTCAGCCACAACGGCCGAAGAATTAAGTCAGGCACTCATCACTTTAAAGTCTAAGAACATGAGTAGCCTGGTACTTGACCTGCGTGGAAATACAGGGGGCTATCTGCAGGCTGCCATCGATGTAGCCGATGAATTTCTCCCGGCTGGCAAACTGATTGTTTATACCGAAGGGCTGAACAGACCCAAACAGATTGCCAATGCAACAGAAAAGGGGCATTTTGAAAAAGGCCTGCTGATGGTGCTGATTGACGAAGGTTCAGCCTCGTCCAGCGAGATTGTCGCCGGAGCCCTTCAGGACAACGACAGGGCAACCATTGTCGGACGCCGCTCCTTTGGCAAGGGGCTGGTTCAGGAGCAACTCAGCCTGCCCGATGGATCCGCCATCAGGCTGACGGTGGCACGCTACTATACCCCTACAGGCAGAAGTATCCAGAAACCATACAAAAACGGGCATGCCCGGGAATATCAGGAAGAGTTGTACGACAGGATGGTGCATGGCGAAATGGAAAACCAGGACAGTGTCCGATTCAATGATTCGCTGAAGTTTACCACACCCGGGGGAAGAACTGTTTACGGCGGCGGCGGAATCATGCCGGATGTTTATCTGCCGGTCGGGAAAAATGAAAAGTATCAGTATTACAATGCCATCATGAACAAAGGCCTGGTTTACCAGTTTGCGTTTGAATATACCGACAACAACAGGAAGGTGTTGAATGCCTTCAAAGATTTTGAAGATTTCAACAGGCAGTTTACCGTCACACCGGCCATTTACCGGAGTTTCACTGACTTTGCCGCAAAAAATGAGGTGAACCCGGATCCGGTTGGCATAGCTTTTTCGAAAGATGAGATATCCAATCTTCTCAAAGCGCTGATTGCCAGGAATGTTTTTGATGAAAAGGGGTTTTATCCGGTTTTCCTGCGCACAGACAAGACTTACCTGAAGGCTGTTGAAGAGATGAAGAAAAAGAAGTGATTTCTGTTCTTCTTTATAAAAGAAGCCCTTTCATTCAACCGGTGAAAGGGCTTCTTTTTTAACAGAAACGGGTGAACAGTCTGGCTATCCATGTGTTACTCCACGGTCACGCTTTTCGCCAGGTTTCTGGGCTGATCCACATTGCATCCGCGCAAAACGGCGATGTGATAGGACAATAACTGTAACGGGATGGTCGCAATCAGCGGAACCAGCATTTCTTCGGTCTCCGGGACTTCAATGATGTGATCGGCCAGGGCTTTTACTGTCTCATCACCTTCCGTGACAATGGCTATGATCTTGCCTTTACGGGCCTTGACTTCCTGAATGTTCGAAACAACCTTTTCGTAGGTGCCTTTGTTGGTGGCAATGATAACCACCGGCATCTCTTCGTCGATAAGGGCGATCGGGCCGTGTTTCATTTCTGCAGCAGGATATCCTTCGGCATGGATATAAGAAATCTCTTTCAGTTTCAGCGCGCCTTCCATGGCCACAGGAAAATTATAACCCCGGCCCAGGTACAGGGCGTTGCGCGAGTCTTTGAATATTCCGGCAAGCTCAATGATCTTGTCATTCACCAACAGGGTTTTCTCAACCTTACCCGGGATGGCATCCAGTTCATTGATGATCTGGTGGTATCGTGATTTAGAAATGGTCCCTTTCCTGTCGGCGATCATCAGTGCCATAAGGGTAAGCAGGGTAACCTGTGCTGTAAATGCCTTGGTTGAAGCTACCCCGATTTCAGGGCCGGCATGGGTGTATGATCCGGCATGGGTGGCACGGGCAATGGAAGAGCCAACAACATTGCATATACCAATGATGGTTGCGCCTTTTGATTTGGCCAGTTCGATGGCAGCAAGGGTATCGGCCGTTTCGCCCGACTGCGATATGGCGATTACCACATCATCCTCATAGATGACCGGGTTCCGGTATCTGAATTCTGAAGCATATTCAACTTCAACCGGGATTCTGGCAAGCTCTTCGAGCAGATATTCACCCACAATTCCGGCGTGCCAGGAGGTGCCACAGGCGACAATGATAATGCGTTTTGCAGAAACAAGTTTTTGCTGGTATTCGATGATACCGCCCAATGAGACCACCCCGCTTTTTACATTCAGCCTTCCCCGCATACTATCACGGATCGACCGGGGCTGCTCATAAATCTCCTTAAGCATAAAATGCTCAAACCCTTCTTTTTCAAGGGCACTCAGATTTATTTCCAGGGTTTGAACATAGGGTGTCTTTGCAATATTGGTGATGGTCCTGATCTTCAACTCATCGTGGCGCCTTAAAACGGCAATTTCTTCATCATTCAGGTAAACCACCTCGCGGGTATATTCTACGATCGGAGTGGCATCAGAGGCGACAAAAAATTCATTTTCACCGATTCCAACAACCAATGGGCTGCCTTTACGGGCAACGATAAGGGTATCCGGATCATTTTTGTCAATAATAACAATGGCATAGGCGCCCACAACCTGGTTCAAGGCAATCTGAACGGCCTTGTCTAATGTTACATGCTCGTTCAACTGAATATCTTCAATCAGATGGATCAATACTTCCGTATCGGTATCGCTGATAAACTCAAACCCTCTTTTCAGCAGTTCCTGCTTAAGCGGAGCATAATTCTCAATGATGCCATTGTGAATGATTGCCAGGTTCTTTGAGTAGGAATAATGCGGGTGGGCATTAATATCGTTTGGTTCACCATGAGTAGCCCATCGGGTATGCGCAATACCAACGGTGCCTGAAAGGTCTTCCCCCCTGATCAGTTCTTCAAGATCTGAAACCTTACCCTTGCTTTTAAATAATTTGAGCTCAGAATTCAATATGGCTATTCCGGCACTGTCATAACCACGGTATTCGAGCCGGTGAAGGCCCTTTATCAGAATAGGACTTGCCTGTCTTGGTCCGATGTAAGCTACAATTCCACACATAATAATTAAGTATAATTTTAATGCTTAAGATACAAGTAAATTATTCACAGCGAATAAATTAAAGTAAAAATGGCTCTGAACCGGATTGTCAGAACATCAATACTCTGGTTTATTCAAAGATTTGCCTGAAGTAATCGGGCATTATCCCGGAAAATGAATCCGGGAGATGAAAAATTGGTTCCAACACATTAATCTACAATTGTATAGTAGACAATTAATCGGATTTTTCCATCGGCTGATCCGGGACCCTTCAGTATAACCCTGTTTCCCGTCAGAGAAGAACCAGCAGCAAACAACATCAGGCCATAGTCGGGATCATCGGGATTCAACAGCCTGTCCTGAACATATCTTGTAATTCTGAAACGGTATTCCTTATCCGATCGGCTTTTCCCATCCAGGAATGCGGATCCTTCATCTTCATCAGGAAGCGAGGTATAGTCCCCGTCAATGTTTATTTTCTTTAATGCCAGCTGTGCCGGCACTTTAAAGCTTCCTGAGGTGTCTTCAACATTAAAAACAAGCAATGCTTCATTAACGGCGATGCGTTTATTCCCGGCCAGTGCGTTGAGATGAGGAATCCTCAGTTTGACTTTTGTACCAGCCATTGCCTGAACATACAAATTTGAGGGGGTGTTCAGGGTGGTATCCGCCAACTGCTGCAGCAGAGATTGATCTGCATTTTCGTAGTTGTTATGGTCGTAATAGTTATACCTGGCGCTTGTGGATCCTATCGGGAAATCGATGCTCGTTGTATCATCATCGTTGTGATAATAGATCTTTATCCCGGATAATGCATCCGAAAAGTTAAGGTATAAAATGGATCCTGTGCCTGCTGTAGCCTGGTCAGCGGTGATATACAGACCCTTGAATACTTCCTGAAAATTCTCATTGTTTTTAAGGGTGCTGTCGCCGGCCGAGATTATTTTATCGGCAAAAGCCTGGCTCAGGACAACCCGCATGTGGGGAGGCATATAATTACCATTCACTGAATCGGCCTCTTTCAGATTTGGAATAAAGCTGGCTTCTCCGATCAATTCAGGCGAAACCTCTTTAAGGGTGTTGGAATAATAGGTAGCATCATAACTCATGGTATCTGCCATCTCGAATACCCTGATGGTTTTGGGAGCCAGAGAATCACCATAAACCCCTTTATAAACAAGGGTAAGTATCATTGAATCGGCAACAGCGTTATCACCAAAAGAGATGTTGTTTTTCGATAGTCCGTATTGGGTGTATACAGATGCGGTTGTAGTTCCGAATACAGGGTCATCTATGCTTCCAAGCAACGTCATCGTCAATTCATCCGTCCTTAGCTTTTCCTCGCGGACAGTGTAGGCTACCAGGCTTGAAGTATCAGTATAATCAATGTTCAACAGGCTATCGGCCGGAAACAGGTTAAGTCCGATCAGGTCAGGTTCTTTGGCACAGGAAATTGCTGCAATGCCGGAAATGACAAAAAAGCAGTAAAGTAAGAATTTGTTTTTCAGCACGATATGAAATTTACAAAGAAGATTTAGCGGTGGTGCAAGAATAATGCTTATTCTGTTCCAACCTGCTGACTGATCAGGATTTTATCATAAAAATTGTTATAATTATCCACGAACCGGTCAAGTGGTTGATAAGGCAGCATTGGTTTCCCCGACTCATTGATATAATCAAGTAATTCCTGATTAATGGTTTCACTGCCGATGATTACCCCTTCAGAGAAGTCGATGGCAGCTTTCATCATATTAACGTAGGAAGGCTTTTTAAAGTGTTTGAGATCCTTATTTGTTATTCCATCCAGTTTGATCTTGTTCCCGAAGTCTTTGTTCATGGGTTCTTCAAAATCATCGTCGTAAATTGAGATTATCAGACGGGTGTCTGAAAACAGGGGATTATCACGGAATGCACGCTTAATATACAAGGGGACAAGACTGGTCATCCACCCATGGCAATGAACCAGATCAGGTGCCCAGCCCAGTTTCTTCACTGTTTCAATCACGCCCCTTGAAAAAAATATGGCCCTTTCTTCGTTGTCCTTGAAAAACTTATTGTTTTTATCGCGGAACATAAACTTACGCTGAAAATAGTCATCGTTGTCGATAAAATATATCTGCATTCTTGCAGATTGGATGGACGCAACTTTTATGATGAGCGGATGATCGGTATCGTCAATAATCAGATTCATCCCCGATAATCGGATGACTTCATGCAGCTGGTTTCTACGTTCATTGATGTGCCCGAACCGGGGCATAAAAGTGCGTATTTCTCGCCCTCTTTCCTGTATTCCCTGAGGCAGGTGCCTGCAAATATATCCCATCTGGCTGTCTTTCAGATAGGGTATAATCTCCTGAGATACAAAGAGTATCCTGGTTTTTTCCATAATTCCCGGTAACTAATGCAATAAAGTGCAAAATTAGCAAATATTATACAATCTTTTACAGAACAAGGTTTTTACAGGCTTGTTAATCAATGCAAAACAAAAGCGGAGATTGACAAATACTACATTCGCTCTATTTTCTATACTTTGAATTCCAATGGGTTAAAGAGACGACTATTGAGATTAACTTCTTCAATGCTCCTGAAAAAAAATTTTTCCGGGAGCGCAAACGATTGCGTCAATCATTCGGCCTATTTATAATCAATCTAAGTTAATTCATTGAGAATGACCACATAAGAGCCATAAAATAAAGTAGAAATTTAGACTCATTTTTTCATGCACAGGCCAAATAGTTATAAATTTGCCGCGCCTCAGGGTTGCACCTCATCAATTCTGATCTTCAACAAACTATAAACCATCTGGTTAATCTTAAAAAACGAACATCAATGCATAAAATCAACAGTCATCCGATCCTTGATATTGCTCCGGCCGAAAAAGTGACATTTAATTTTGAAGGTAAGGAAATTACCGGAGAAAAGGGATTCACCATTGCAGCAGCCTTGCATCAGGCGGGCTTTCCGGTGCACAGCCACAGCCTCCGGAACCGCGAACGAAGTCTGGAATGTGGTATCGGAAAATGCGGTGCCTGTGAAATGCTTGTTGACGGGCAGATAAAAAGGATTTGTATCACAACGGTTGACAATATCAAAGAGGTTCACGAAATTCCCCACGATTTCTCACCTTCTCCGGTGGAGCCTGACAAAAAATCCCCTGCCCGGGTTTTTAAAACGGTAGTGGCAATTATAGGGGCTGGTCCCGCCGGCCTTGCCGCCCGTGAAGAGTTTAACAGGCATGGGATCGATAATATTGTAATTGATAACAATGACAAAATCGGTGGCCAGTTTTTGATGCAGACCCACCAGTTTTTCTTTTTCGAGAAGGAGAAGAAATTCGGGGGCATGCGGGGATTTGATATTGCACAAACCCTTGCAGGTGATGACCATACAGGCATTTTCCTTAATTCCACCGTATGGGACCTGCTCGAAGGTAAGCGGATTGCGGTCAAGAATATTAAAACAGATGAAATCTATTATGTTGATGCTGAATACCTTGTTGTAGCCACCGGGGCTGTCCCTTTTATGCCGGCTTTTGAAAATGATGATCTTCCGGGGGTTTACACAGCGGCAGTGGTTCAGAAGATGATGAACACTGAATTTACCCTGCTTGGTAAAAACGTACTTACGGTCGGGGCCGGTAACATTGGTTATCTGACCTCCTATCAGTTAATGCAGGCCGGTGCGAAAGTCAAAGCGATCATTGAAGCCCAGGCCGCCGAAGGTGGTTTCCCGGTTCAGGCGAACAGGGTACGCCGTCTCGGTATCCCGGTCATTCTCTCACACATTCTGCTCAAAGCCATTCCCAACGAAAACCACGATGGGATCACAGGCGCTGTGGTTGCGGAATGCAGGGACTTTCAACCGATCCCGGGAACCGAAAAAGTAATCGGAGGGATAGATGCCATCAACATTTGCACCGGGCTGGTGCCCGACGATCAGCTATTGATCAAGGGTAATGAAGTTTTCGGAAGGGCCTGTTTCGGGGCCGGTGATGCCATAAGAATCGGAGAAGGAACAAGCGCGGTTCTCAGGGGAAAGCAGGTCGCCTTTGATATCATGAATGAAATCGGGACCAGGTTCAGTTATGATGAATTTTTAAATGTTTCAAAAGAATATATCGATTCACAGCAACATCCGCTCAGGGTTATTGAGCAGCCTTATAAACCGGCCGGTGACCGCCTGGCCGCCAAACCCTTTGTTCAGATCGACTGCCTTTACGGATTTGCCTGTAACCCCTGTGAATTTGCCTGCCCGCATGGTGCCATCACCAAAACATCCACGAGTACAGTTCCTCAGATTGATTTTAATAAATGCATCGGCTGCATGGACTGTGTGTACCAATGTCCGGGTCTGGCCATCTTCGGTTATCATACCGGTAAGGATTGGTTGTTCCTCCCTATTGAATACCAGGCGGAGGAAAAGGCAGAAGTTTACCTGGTTGACAACAATGGCAAAAAACTTGGTGAAGGGATCATTGAGAAAATTCTAAAGAAATCCAATAAAACAAATATTGCCAGAGTGAAGGCCACCAGCATTCACGGATCTGAACTGCTGGACGTCCGTGGTTTCATTGTAAAGGAAAATTTTCCTGAAGAAGTAAAAATGACACCGGTGGATTATCACAAGGAAGCAGAAATGTACGTTTGTCATTGCGATGACGTAACCCTGGGAGAGATTCTGGAAACCATCGGTGACAGGAAGTTTATTTCTGTAGATGAAGTTAAGCACACCACAAGACTGGGCATGGGAGCCTGCCGTGGCAAACGCTGCATACGGCGGCTGAAACAGACACTTCGCAATTACGATATTTCAATTGTTGGTGAAGCGACGCCCCGCGGGCCTCTTTCCAACCAGTTGTCCATGGGTGAGCTCTATCCCCGGGATGTTCATGAAGATGTTTACATCAGTTCAACCGGCATCAAACCAAAGGTTGTAAAAGTCCGTTCACTGATAGCCGGCGGTGGTATCGGAGGCTCGGCACTGTTCAGGTATCTGGCTGAAGCCGGGGAACAACCTGTTCTGATCAATTCCGGACGGGGTGCTTCCTGGCGTAACATCGCCGGCGGCCGCCCTGCTTTCAGTTTGCCTGAAATTGCTGATATCGCCAGACACAACCTGGAAATCTTCAGAGAACTGCAGAACATCAGGGACGTAAACTTCAGGCAGATCAACTATGTTACTTTTGCCCACGATGAAGCCATGTACCGTGCCCTTGAGGAATCAAGGTCATGGTCTGATGCCTGGATGGTTGAACCCAAAGAATATGCAAAAGAAATTTCACCCTATATCAATCCCCGCCTGAATAATTACCTTGGTGCACTGATCACCCGCGATTGCTGGCAGGCCACCCCCGGCCGGGTAATTGACCTGATCCGGCGCATTGGTATCCGTCATGGCGGTTCTGTAAAGGAAGACTGCAAACTGATCGATGTCCGCCACGATGGCAGTCAATACAGGGTTCTGGTCCAGGATCATGACAAACAATACCTGGAGTATCAGACAGAAGTGTTTATCAATGCACTGGGTCCTGAAGCCGGCAAATTTGCCGGAATGCTGGGCTTTGAAACGGGAATGTATCCGGTGAAGCACCAGGCTTTTATCAGCCGGCGGCTTCCGATGATGGGGCTGAATGGCCGGCCATTGGATATGATCATCGACCGGAGGAAATACAAGGGATTTGTTGCAGTTTACGGTCAGCAGCTGGCTGAAACCGGACAGATTATAGGTTGTGCATCACCGGCCGTTGATCCGATGGAGACAGACAAGAACCTGAAAATTAATTCACAGCATTTTCTTGAAATCGCTTCGGAAGTATTTGTCAATTGGTTTCCCAGACTCTCATCCGTAGGCTTCCAGGCTGTCTGGGCAGGTTATTATGTTGAGCCGCGTATGATCATCGATCCCGGTCTTGGTCTGTTTATTGGTTTGCGTGGGCAGGGATTCATGCTTGGACAGTATCTGGCGAAAGTTTATGTTGATAAGCTTATGGGAAAACCGACCCCGGCGTATTTCGACAGATTGAAACTGAGTGGTGACGGATTGCCTGAGAAGGCATTCAAGTAAATATTGTTGAAAACCCCCATCCGGGTTTTTAGCAGGCTTAATGCAAATGGTTTATATCCAGCCTGTTTGTGATTATGCCGGTGATGGGGGCTGAATAAATATTTGTTAATAATAATATTAATTTCTACTTTTGCACCCCTTAAACCTGAAACAACTTTAACCGTGGATTACCTGAAGCAGTTTGTAATCCCATTTGTTGGATTAAGTGCTGGTAATCATCAGTTTGACTTTGAAATTGATGATAAGTTCTTTGCGTCGTTCGAATATTCAGAAATCAAAGAAGCGCGGGCTCATGTAAAGCTTGACCTTGAAAGGCAGGACCGGATGCTGGTATTGAACTTTTCTGTTACAGGCACCATCAGGGTGTTATGTGACCGGTGTCTCGGTGAATTTGACATGCCGGTGGAGATTGAGGAAGAGTACTTTATCAAATTTGGTCATGAGCATAAGGAAGAAGACGATGATGTACTGGTAATTTCAGAAAATGAAACCCACATCGACGTTGCTTCCCTGATTTATGACTATCTGAGCCTTCAGATACCTTACCGGGTGGTACATCCTGATGATGAAAACGGAATCAGCCGGTGCGATCCTGAAGCATTGGCAAGGATCGCACAATTATCGGCCCCCAGGGAAAAAGACTCACAATGGGATGCATTAAAAGACCTGAACCTTGAATAATTATTAACCAAAATAAAGATTAAACGAAATGCCAAATCCAAAACATAGGTTTTCAAAAACCAGAACAGCTAAAAGAAGGACACACTACAAGGCTATTGCTCCCACCATCAGTATCTGTTCTAATTGTGGTGCATCGGTTCTTTACCACAGGGTTTGTAGTGAATGTGGCTACTACAAGGGTAAACTTGCCATTGAAAAAGCTACAACCGCTTAAGAGACTGCATTTTGCAAACACGCTTTCCTAACTTAAAATAAGTCAGATGAAAGTCGGACTCGATGTTATGGGTGGTGACTTTGCTCCGGGCGCTACCGTTGCCGGAGCAATTCTTGCCCAAAAGGAGCTTTCGCCGACTGACCGGATCGTGCTGATTGGCAACAAGGATATTATTCTTGATGAATTGGCCAGGCACCATGCCGATCCGGATGATTTTACCATTGTGCATGCACATGAAGTCATAGGAATGGGTGAACACCCTACCCATGCCATCATCCGTAAACCGGACTCGAGCATAAGCATTGGCTTTAAACAGCTGAAACACAAGGTTATCGATGCTTTCGCCAGCGCCGGCAGCAGTGGAGCTATGCTAGTCGGGGCTATTTATAGTGTCAATAACATTCAGGGTGTTATCAGGCCCTGCACTTCTGCCGTTTTGCCGCAGGAGAACGGTGGTCTCAGCCTGCTGCTCGATGTGGGCACAAACCCCGATGCCAAGCCCGATGTTATGTACCAGTTTGCACTGCTGGGATCGATTACAGCAAAAAGTGTTTACAACATCGGCAACCCGAGGGTCGCCCTGCTGAACATCGGTCATGAGGAGGAAAAGGGCAACCTTTCAAGCCAGGCAGCTTACCACCTGATGAAAGAATCCAAAGACTTCAATTTTACAGGAAACATCGAAGGAAGGGATTTGCTGCGCAACAAGGCCGACGTAATTGTTTGTGACGGCTTTACCGGGAACATTGTTTTGAAGAACATCGAAGGGATGTTCAGGATCATGATGAAACGTGGACTCGTGGATGATTATTTTGCACGTTTCAATTATGAAAACTATGGCGGGACCCCTGTTTTAGGGATTAATTCCACTGTTATCGTCGGACATGGCATTTCAAATGATATCGCTATAAAAAATATGCTGTTGCTGGCCCGGAATGTTCATCAGGCCAAACTATCGCAAAAAATTAAGCGCGCTCTTGCCCACGTTGCTGTTGTAGTAAGAGATTAATTCATTTTTTCACTGACGCTGCTGATGACTAAAATTAGAGCTGCAATCACCGGTGTAGGAGGATATGTTCCTGATTACATCCTTACCAACGATGAATTAAGCCGGATGGTTGAAACCTCCGATGAATGGATTATGACCCGGATTGGTATCAAAGAAAGGCGGATACTGAAGGGAGAAGGTAAAGGAACTTCCGATATGGGTGCCGAAGCAGTAAAACAACTGCTTGCCAAAACCAAAACCAAACCCGAAGAAATAGACCTGATTATCTGTGGCGTGGTTACTCCGGATATGATTTTCCCGGCAACTGCCAATATCATTGCCGATAAGACCGACATCAGAAATGCCTTCGGTTTTGACCTCAATGCAGGTTGTTCAAGTTTTCTGTATGCCCTGGCAACGGCTTCCAAATATGTTGAGTCGGGGTCCCATAAAAAAGTGATCGTCGTAGGTGCAGATAAAATGTCGGCAATCGTTGACTATTCCGACAGGGCCACCTGCCCCATCTTTGGCGATGGTGCTGCTGCTGTGCTGGTAGAACCTGCTTCAGGTGAAAACGGTATTGTTGACTCCATCCTTCAAAGCGATGGCGTTGGTCGCATTCACCTGCACCAGAAGGCCGGGGGGTCAGCCAAACCACCAACACACGAAACCATTGATGCACGTGAACACTATGTATACCAGGAAGGTCAACCGGTGTTTAAGTGGGCGGTTTCCAAAATGGCCGATGTATCCGTTGAAATGATGGAACGCCATGGTATAACACCGGAATCACTGACCTGGCTCGTTCCTCATCAGGCCAATATGCGCATCATTGACGCCACTGCAAACCGCATGGGCATCAAAAAGGAGCAGGTGATGATCAACATTCAGCGATTCGGCAATACCACTTCTGCTACATTGCCGCTGTGCCTGTGGGAATGGGAGAATAAGTTACGCAAAGGCGACAACATTATCCTTGCTGCCTTCGGGGCCGGTTTTACCTGGGGGTCGCTTTACCTCAGGTGGGCATACGATGGCGATAAAATATAATATTGAATTATTCAATAGCTTTATGGCCTGTAAATTACAGGCCATTTTGTTGCTTCCCCTTTTCATGGATTAAAACCGATCCTGCCAATGACCCCAACCCTGGTAAGTTTTGATTACAATCATCCCGGATATCATGAAGCTGCCCGGAAAATACGTCATACCGTTTTTGTTGAGGAACAAAAAGTTCCGGAAGCACTTGAATACGATGAATTTGAATCTGTTTGCAGGCATTACCTGATGTTCATCGATGATACGGCTGCGGCCACCTGTCGCTGGCGCCACACCCACAGGGGAATTAAACTCGAACGCTTTGCTGTCCTGCATGAATTCCGGGGGAAAGGCCTGGGTTATCTTCTGGTAAGACAGGTATTGAAAGATGTTTTGCCGGAAAACAAGACGATTTATCTTCACGCCCAGGAACAGGTGACAGCATTCTATGAAAAGCTCGGATTCAGGACTTCAGGAGGTTTGTTTGAAGAAGCAGGCATCGGTCATTTCCTGATGGTATACAAACAGGAGTCTAATCCATAGCCTGCTCTGTCCATCTCCCATTTGAAAAAACAGTAGTACCGGCAAATCCGCAGCTTCTCAGGAATGCCTTTGCATTTTCAAATCCCATACTGAGTTCCGCAGGCTGGTGCGCATCGCTGCTCAGGGTAATCCTGACATTCTTTTCCCTGAGTTTCCGGAGTATATACCCGCCGGGAAACAGGCTTTCGCTGCGGCCCTTGTAAATGCCCCGGGTATTGACTTCCACGATCAGGCCCTGACCGGCAATCAGATCAATGGTCTCGTTCACCAGATCCAGGTACCAGGGTTCATCTTCACTGAACCAGCGACCCTGGTTGTGCATCTTTATTTTATCAAGATGACCGACAATATCAAATGTTTCCCGCTCAATCATCTGATTCATCTGATGCCAGTATGCAGTGACGCCTTTACGGATGTCGCCGCCGAACAGTTCATTCAGTCCCGCATCATAAGTCTCCCGCCTGGGGCCATCGATAAACCAGAGGAGATCGTTTTTACTGTTCTTTACCAGATGCACACTTCCGATCACATAATCCAATCCAAGCGATGATTTCAGACCGGCAAAACCGGAACTGAAACCGGGTATATAATCCGCTTCCAGCGCCAGTAAAATCTCCAGCTGACCCTTATATTCCTTCTGTAATCTGTATATATCCGATACATAGTCCTTTTCGGTGCCGGCCTGCAGGGCAAAGGTGTTTTCAAACGGTAAAACCGAGTGCTCCGAAAAACCAAGGGTTGTAAAGCCCTGACGAATGGCTTCAATAACATATGCTTCCGGCTCATCCGAACCATCCGAGAAACGAGAGTGGGTGTGGTAGTTTTTGGGTTTGTTCATTTTGATAAAGCTCAATGTTAAATGTTCAAAGTCAGAAAAAGCACTACCCATGAAAGGTATGTTCACTTAGCTTATAACTCCCCACTCCCTGCTCAAAACTCACCTCCTGCCTCTTGCTTCCTGCATCTGACGCTAAACTTTCACCGGTTGCCGGCTTTTTCCAGTTAAACAGGTGCATTAAAAAAACCAGTAGGCTCAAAGATCATAAAATTCACACAACATGGAAGCCGGCCAGGGAAGAATATTTCAAAAAGAGAGTCGGTCCCCCGCTCTGTCACTTCTTCACCAAATTGAGCGGCGCAACCATTGAACAAATTGAACCTGAAGCATCCAACCCCAAAACACCTGAAGTCTGACATTAAATGCCTTGTTTTTACAGATTCTCCGTTTTCCCGGTCAGCCACCGTTTGAAATCACCCGACCGCTCAGTGCTGGTGACGGTATCCAGGGTGGTGGGTGGTCTGAGGATCAGCTTGACCCGCGATTTCGACCAGGAGGTCATCTTTTCGATGGCAGCGTAATTGACAATGAAGCTCCGGTTAACCCTGAAAAACATCTCAGCATCCAGCATGGTGCCCAGCTTGTCGAGGCTGAACTCCGCCGGGTAATTATCTCCGGAAAAAGTGGTACAGAATACCTGCTTTTCGATGGTATAGAAATAGGCAATCTGATTGTATTCCACTGCCTTAATGGTGTCGCCGTACCGGACCACCATCCGCTTAAGCACTTCAGGCTTAGCCTGTAACTGAATCAATGCCGCCAGCCTGCTATAATCAAATGACGGTGTTGCAGCCTTGTGAAATCGCTTATATTTAAGCAAGGCTTTCTCAACGGCATTTTTTTCGACCGGCTTCAGCAGGTAGTCAATGCTGTTTATCTTAAATGCCTCTATGGCATACTTATCGTAGGCGGTTGTGAAAATAACAGGGCAGACAACCTCCACCTCTTCAAAAATATCAAAACTGACCCCGTCGGCCAGCTGAATATCCATAAAAACCAGGTCAGGGGCTGTATTCTGCTTAAACCAGGCAACAGTGCTTTCGATGCTGTCAGTAATCTGAAGCACCTCAATGGCCGCATCGGTATCCTGCAGCAACTTCTGCATCCGCCTTGCAGTGGCCGGTTCATCTTCGATAATAAGTACTTTCATGGTTTCTTTGTTTTGGAAAATATCATAGGCAGCGATATGCTGAAAAGAGTTTCTGTCTGCACAATCTTAACTTCATTTTTTGTGAATATCCTGTACCGGCTTATAATGTTCTGCAGACCCATTCCCGTAGATGGTTCAGGTGTTTTGCGCGGCTGCAGGGAGTTTTCAATCACCAGGGAATCTGCATCACTAAAAATCCGGATATTCAATGGTTTTGTTACAGAAACAACATTGTGTTTCACTGCATTCTCAAGCAGCAGCTGGAGCGTAAGCGGTGGTATAAAACTGATCAGATGTTCAGGATGGATCTCTTTTTGTACGGTCAGATTGTCACCGTACCTTTTTCGTTGAAGGAAAAGGTAGTTATCAACGATCTCCAGTTCTTCCGAAAGCGGGATCAGGTCTGTATCGCGGTATTCGAGTATATACCTGAAAAATGCCGATAGCTTACCGACATATTCAATGGCCAGGTCTTTGTCTTCTTCAATTATGGCCATCAGGGTGCTGAAGTTATTGAAAAGAAAATGGGGATTCACCTGACTTTTCAACATCTGAAACTGCGATTCCGCCTTCTCCTTGAGAAGTTGTTGCTCCCGTCTGATTCTGTTCAGCCTGCCCGTAAGAAGGCTCCGGGCAATTAAAAATATGAGCAGACCGGCACCCAGAACAAACCACCAGCGGGTGTATAAGGGCGATCTGATGGTGAAACTGAAGGTCGCTTCACGGGCAAAGGTAAAATCGTTGTTTACCGACGACTGAACCCTGAAGGTATATTTGCCCGGCCGAAGGTTTGAATAATTGGTTACGCGTTCTCCGGTAGATATCCAGTCGGGATCATTGCCCTCGAGTTTTACCCGGTAAGTTACTGTTTCGGGGTTGCTGAGCCAAACGCCGATGTAAGAAAACGACAGGTGATTCCGGTTGTGTGGGAATACCGCTCCGGGCAGGGCTTCTTCATCGGAAAGATAAACAGAGACCCGTCGCACCGATGTAAGCGGCATGGCCATGGCATTGATATATTCCGGGGTATAATGGATGATACCATCCCGGGTGCCGATCCAGACCGAGCCGGAACTATCCGATGCTACCGCATTCAGGTCGGGGTTGATGTTGGTAATACCGGCCCGCATACCCAGATACGAAACCTGGCCGGTACGTGAATTGATAACATCAACTCCCTGATTGTGAACCACCACCACCTGATTTTGTGCGCTGCTGATGACAGAGGTAATCTTAAGATCACGCAGACCCGATTTAAGATTGAAGTTGGTAAATTTCTTTCCATCATAACGGTATATCCCTTCGCCGGCCGAACTGAACCAGAGGTTTCTGTCACTGTCTTCGGTAACCGAATAGATAACCCTGGATTTCATCCCCTGGGAAGGACCATAACCGGTAAACCTTCCTTTTTCATACATGGCCGGTCCTTTGCCATCGGTTCCAAACCATATCCTTCCCCCGCCATCGGCCAGCACTGTATAAATGAAGTTGTTTCCCGGCCCCTCCCCCGACGGAAACTGATCGAAACGAAATTTTCCGTATTTATCTGCCCTGGCGTTGAAGCGTGCGGCACCGCCCAGGGTTGCCAGCCATATTTCCTCTCCTCTCCCTGAAATTGCAAGAATATTATCGTTGAGTAACCCTTTCGGGTCTTTGACCCTTTTCAGGTCTTTGTTGCCCTCTCCGAGGCAGTATAAGCCATTTCCAAAGGTACCTATCCACATTTTCCCGAAAGGATCGTGATAGATACTCGTGATGCCGGGACCCCCGCGGCTCTGGGGGGGCAACAGATGTGTCAGGGTACCCTGCCCGCCGGAACCTTGTCCGTAACGGAATAAACCTTTATCGTTCCCAAACCAGAAACTCCCGTCTTCTTCGGCATGAATGGCATGTATGTTTCCCAGCATGAAATCACCCGAACTTTTATAATGCCTGATGCCTGGACCGGAAGACCATAGCAGCGATCCCGATGCGATGAGCCAGACGTTGCCTTCACGGTCATGCAGCATCCTGCCGGTCCGCCGCCCGGTAACTTCTGCCATACTTCTGCCGGCATTATTTCCCTCGTGTATCGAAAGCTCTATCAACCCGTCGCCCTCGGTGGCTACCCACAGCAGGTTGCCGAATTCAAGAATATCATTCACCTGGCCATGGGGCCAGGTCTCTCCGGCGGGAAATTCGAAAACTTTCTTCTGCGGATTGAAATAACAGACTCCCTTCTCCTGCATTCCTATCCAGAGTCCGCCCGATTCCGAAGGGATGATCGCCTGTACCAGGATGTCGGGTAACCCGTCATGCGTGGAATAATGGTTGATTACCCCGGGACTGTCTTTTGATCTGCAAACGCTGATACCGGCATCGTTTCCCGCCCAGATGGTCCCGTCGGAAAGCCTGGCAAGGGTGTAAACATAATTGTCGCCAAGACCGTCGTCGGTATTGATGTTGAAAAGCCTGTTCCCTTTGTTGTAATAGAGACCCTCACCGTAGGTTGCAATCCACAGGGTGCCGTCGGGCTCAAACAACAGGGCAGTAACCGGGACCACCGGCAACCCTTCGGCAGGCCCGAAACGTATAAACCCGCTTTCCCGCCCGAAGGCGATGCTGCCATTGCCGAACCCGGCCCATATCCTGCCTGAGTGATCTATGGCAAGCGAAGTGACATCCTGTAAATTCAGACTGTCGGGCAGTCCGGCTTCACTGAAGTCAAATCCATCGTAAACAAAAAGCCCCCGGTTGCTCCCGATCCATACCAGCCCGTTGTTGTCCTGCAGCACCCTGCTTACTTTCCCCCCATTGAGCTGATCCTTCCCCGCAACAGTACTGAACAAGGGAAACTGCGCCTGCAAATCCGGCAGAAAGCAGACCATACCCAGCAAAGAAACAGCAATCAGCCTTAAAGTGAGAATTCGCTTCATGCAGGATTATTTGGTTTCAGGAGTAAATACAGCATTTACCGTAACACCGATCTCCCCGGCAATTTTCTGGTAAACGATCTTGGGAATGGTGATGTTGTGGTCCGTCAGGGGAACCATAAACAGTGAATTTGCATGGATGACTCCCTGCCTGACCATCAGGTCAATCCTGATGATCCGCTCCTGTTCCGCCCCGTGTATGTTGAGCAGACCCTTGGCCCGGACCTGGTAACTGCCGTCAACCGTCAGATCAACCTGTTCGATGATCTTTCCCTTAAAGGTAGAAACCGGGTATTTGTTGGCTTCAATGTAGTTCTCATAGAAATGTTCCTGCTGCAGGGGACTGTTGAATCCCTTGAAAGACCGGTTCTGAATCGAAAACGAAAAGGTTCTCTTTGTTATGTCAATCACCCCCTTCAGCCCGTCAGAGGAAGCTTCTATCAACTCAAGCGGGGCATCCGACTTTATGCTGATCACCCCCTTTCTTGTGGAATAAAGGGTGTTGCTCTGTGCCGGAAGCGCTAACGGATAGAGTCCGGCTAAAGATATCAGCCATATCAGGCAGGTAATTCTGATCATCTGTCAGGTGTTTTTTCTTGGTATTCCTTAAAGAACACAACGCCACGGTAATCTGAAAATTGCCGGTTGATTTGAAAACCTGAAAATCCGGACACGTAAGTACCGGCATCACACTGGTAAATTCAACTGTTTCTAAGCCATTGAACCAATGCGTCAGGGTTGAAATGCATGCATTCAGTCACAACCGGTAACCCGCCAACCACAGCTAAGGATAGATAACAAGTTCGTGGAACTATTGTTCTGATTACCTGACTATTTCAGGCCTGATAAAGAGTTCCATGTTTTGCGGCAGCGGAAGTGCAATTGCACTCTGCTGCTCACGCATGCGGTCGGGAAACAGGAATCCTTTCAGATGGTCGGTTTCGTGCTGAAAAATTACCGCGGTAAAATCTTCAACCATTTCATGGTGTTGATTCCCGTCAAAAGTCTGATATTCCAACAGAACGGCATAGCTTCGGAGTAAAAGACCCCTTTCCTCCGGAACCGAAAGGCAGCCTTCGCCTCCTTTGCGGTTGAGAATGGAATATTTGGTGATCCGCGGGTTGATGTAAAATTCGAAAGGGGATCCGGATTTATCGAACCGCTGCACCCAGATCGCATTCCGGTTAATACCCACCTGGGGGGCTGCAATGCCAACGCCCGAATTGGCCGAATCGCGCATGGCCATGAACATCCTTCGTGCCAGCAGGGGTAACTGCGGATCGGCCGGATCTATATCGGTACTTGCAGCATTCAGTACGGTCAAATCCGCCGGATTGGAATAAATCAGCACGCGCATCATCTTTGACGTATCGCCGGCCCTGATCAGGCTCTTCTCGGCAGGGGTGAAATTCTGGGCTGTCAGCAGGTAACCGGTCAGCAGACCGACGGCAACGAGTATCAGGATCTTCATGCTCTTATTTTTTGTAAAAGTAGTCACTTCCGGGCAAAAAACTGCCAGGCCATGATTTTTCTGAAGGATTCCGCATTCCTTCCGGAAAAACCACCGGGGCACAAAACCACTGACCCCGCGTGCCCACCTGCAGCGGGCAGCCTGAATGACGGCAGTCAGGGTTAGTGGTAAAGAATACGGGCTGGGTAAAAGAATAACCAATCACTAAGGACACTCAGAAACACTGAGGAAAAATCTTAGTGAACCTTAGTGCTCTCAGTGCCTCAGTGGTAAAGAATACGGGCTGGGTAAAAGAATAACCAATCACTAAGGACACTCAGAAACAGTTAGCCCATTCCCGGAAGAATCGTATTTTTGCCGCCGTAACCCATCAAACCACCCCCCCGGATGCAGGTAAATACATCTCCAAAAAGCGGAAATTTCCGATACTTCGACATCATCATGGCGCTGTTTGTAGCTGTGCTGCTGATTTCCAACCTGGCTTCCACCAAGATCCTCTCTCTCTGGATGTTTACCTTTGACGGCGGCACCATCCTGTTCCCGCTCAGTTATATCTTCGGAGATATCCTCACCGAGGTTTACGGTTACCAGCGCTCGCGAAAGGTGATCTGGACCGGCTTCGGGGCGGCCCTGCTGATGTCGCTGGTACTGTGGGTGGTGCAGGTGCTTCCCCCCGCACCCGACTGGCCCAACCAGCAGGCTTATGAATCGCTGCTGGGTTTTGTGCCGCGCATTGTGCTGGCCAGCCTGCTCGCCTACTTCGGGGGCGCCTTCTCCAATGCCGTGATCCTCTCGCGGCTCAAGGTAAGAATGAAAGGCCGCCACCTCTGGGTACGCACCATCGGCTCCACCCTGGTGGGCGAAGGCATCGACACCGCCATCTTCTGCCTGGTGGCCTTTTACAGCATCCTGCCCAACGAAATGCTGATCTCCGTCATTGTCTCCAACTACATCTTCAAATCGGGCGTAGAGGTGCTCTTTACCCCCCTCACCTACCGCATCGTCGGCTTCCTGAAAAAACACGAACAGGTGGATGCCTGGGATACCGGCATCAGCTATAACCCCTTCGGGTATTTTGTGAAGGATTGAAAGGAGGGGCTCAACCCGGAATCCGCATTATCATCTGATACCACCCGATATCTTTCAGCTACCGGGATTCATGACGGTCACATCATTGACTTACTGAACAAACACGGATAGTCAAAGGCCCTTGTTACCCTGCATTATCGTAGGCCGCTTTCAGCCAGCCCATCACTTCGGCATCGAGGTCGCCGTCGCCGCCAATGATTATTTTGTGCGAGCACATCATACCCGGCTTTTCCGCCTCCAGTTTTCCCTGCGGGGGCTGACCCTTCAGGATGATCCCGATTTCGAACCGGGTCTTGCTGGCCGGCTGCAGGGTGGCAAACTGCTTTTTGCGGCGCTGGCTCACATAGGCGTTCTTGGGCGCCACCTCGATATCGCTTCCAAAAGAGAGGATTTCCGACATCAGCCGGTCGTACAACGGCCTGAAGTGCTCCTTGCCCTTATACTGGACAACAATCAGATCACCGGGGTTTTCGGCCGAACCGGAATCAGACCCTTTGGCCTTCAGCGCGATCAGGTTGGCAAAACCATGGGTCAGGCCATGGGTTTCCTTCAGAAACTTCATCGCCTCCCCGTGTTTCGCGAAGTTTTCCTTCTTTACAATCTCCATCCATTGTTCCAGGGTCCTGCCGGTGTTTTTGTGCAGGTTCTCCATCATGGTCAGTGTAGTCTTGTCCATACTGTGGTGTGTTACTGTTTAGCTTCTGTTTAAAAATCCTTTATGACCGGAATCACCTCTGTGAGGTCTCCCTTATCCGGAACGTGAGAAAAAATTAAGGTCCTGCTCTGACCGGGGTGAGCGATCTGCCGTTTTCGGTTCCTTACCCGGCAGGCAATGCCGGATTGCCGGAGGAACAATTTTAGTGCTGATTCTGGTGTCCCGATAGCCTTTTTTTGCACTATTTAAACTTCGATTTCAGAAAGGCCATATTTTCCATGATCAGCTGCACCAGCACCCCGCGGTTGATATCCGACAGTTTGTTCACATAAATGCACCCCTTGCCCATTTTGAATTTGCCCAGGTCTTTGAGCAGCAGCTCCTGCGCTTCGGTTCCCGAAAACACATAGAGCGAAATGGCGGCTTTCCGGGGCGAGAACCCCACCAGCGGCCAGTCCCCCTCCTGCCGGCTCCGTTCCGATTTATAATGGTAACTGCCGAACCCGATGATGGACGGGCCCCACATTTTAGCTTCACAGCCGGTCACCTCCTGCATCAGCTTCAGCAGTTCAAAACCATCCTGCTGCTTCTGTTCCGTTTGGGCAAAGGCCCGGATAAATTCAACCACATCCGCGCTGGTCTGTTTTGTTTTGATTTTAGCCATAATTTCTGTTTTTTCTGATAAACCGGCTGCCCGCCTGCCGGACCGGACAAGGATCGCAGGTTTTCAGCTGCCCCTGGCCGGTATCTATTCAACAACTTGGTTTGCCGACTGTTCAATAGTGGGGAAAATTTTTCACCGGATAAATGCTCCGATTCGCTTACTCAAATTGTTCTTTGTTGATTGCACGAAGGCAGGGAGGGGTGATATAATAATGCGGAAACATTGCAGCACCTCATCCCCCCGCCCTTCTCCTTAAGGAGAAGGGAGCCAAATCCCGTTTCAGATTATATATGTTCTATCAAATAGAAGATGCTGCAGAAAACCACAACCTACCAACCAGGGTACGCTCTTGCCTGAGCTTTTTGTGAAAGCAGGAAAGGCAGGGTAGGGTGATATATGAATCCGGCAAGTGCAGGCTGAATTTTTGTTTCGTCTTATAACCCCGGCATCAGATCAATTTGTTGAAAACTAAAGGAATCTGATATCGGGCGGGGCTTAGTAATTCAGAAAAGCCTGACAAACGGATGAAATTATGGAAAGCTTTCCAATGATTCCCTTTTTACTGGAAACGTTTTTCCACTCCGTTCGCGACTTGAAAAAGGCAGGCTGTCTGAATACCGGTCAGTATAGCTTTCATCCGTAAAAAATTGTGATCGGTTCGGAAAGCTCACCATAAATTCTATCGGTCGGATACCTGCCTGCCGGCAGACAGGGAACTCCATGTTTGCTGTTTTCACCGGTGTCAGTGCTTTATTCGCAAACTTTTCCGTTTCATAAGAACTCCGGGGCAGACCATGATCAGACAGAAAGGCCCGGAATCGGGTTATGCCATCCTTTCCGGACATTAAGACAGCCAACTCACCACTGTTTACAAATAAATGGTCCCGGTAGCAATTTTGACAAACATGTATAAAAATTGTTTCCACCATCTCCAGCCTTCCATTTCCGGTTGGGGCATTACGCCCGGGTTGTTGATGTTCCAGGCATTCAGACCGGTGAAAAGGGCCGCCAGCTCAACCCCGGTGGTGGTTTCCTTTATCTGTGTCCCGGTCATCCCCCTTTTATGCAGGCTGTAAATGTATTTGAAATACGGGGTGTACAGATGCTTAAAGGAGGCTGCTTGCGGGGGGAAGGAGGATTGGAGATCTGAAACAAACGTGGCTTCGCTTATTCCGGGCTTGTAAACGGATGCTGTCTGAATCAAAGCATCAGCATCCAGGATCTTTGCGTGTTGAAGAATCGTTTTTCCTTCAACAACATCCGTTACTTTAAATACTTTCTGGGCATGAACATGAGAAGCCATTGCAATCAGTGCCATAAGAACCGATACTATTAAAGCTTTCATTTTACAAGTTGTTATGTGGTTTTGTCCCGGGAAATTTGACATCTAACCGGGCTATTGATGGTTTTCCACTCTCGCAGTCATATTATATTCATGCTTCACAACTAACCATCGCCGGCTTTTATTACACACTTTAAGACTGTAGACCAAAACCGGATGATAAACAGGGCTAAACTGTTGAAAAGTGCTATTTTCAATGAAGTTTTACAGGGCATTAACCATTCCGTGTAAAATTGATATCAATTTGTCTGCCCTCTCTTTGTATTTGGTTAGTACCTGGTTTATACGCGTTTACTGGTCAGCCTCTGGGGACGGCTTTTTTAATTGAAATACGTCTGGGGTTGGCAAGCCCCTCTTCAACAAATCATTGGTTTGACTAAAAGATTAATTCAATGTTGTTTGGCTTTTTTCGTCCTCCTGGTTTCATCGGGGCCGGCTATTTATGACGGCACTTAATATCCGTTTCCGATAAAATCCGGAGATGTGATAGCAACAAGGATTACAGACTATATGAAATATTATGGTAATCGGGCTTGAATTAAAAAAGATATCTTCATTGATCCAAATGAATTGGATTCCAGTCTTTATCCTTCATCTTTCATAAACATTTCAATATCAGTAACCAATGAGTCAATTTTTTTCTTATCTATACTTTCCGGGGTGAAATTTCTGGCAGACACCAGAGCTTTGATATATTCATCCAGCAGACTCTTTAATAAAAGAGTATATTCTCTTTTATAGTCCTGCACTGTTTGATTCAGTCCTGGAATCTTTTTTGCTATTTCTTCGCACTGGTGTATTGATTTATCGGAAATGAAATTATGGTATTCTATTTCTTGAACTACAGGATCGGGAAGCATCCTGGATAGCTGATAGAAGGTTGATTTGTCATCACATCCGATTGAAGCATAAAGCTCGTCTCTGTAAAAACCAACCTGACTAATCAGGAAAGTATAACGAAGGTTCAGGTTATCAATTCCGGATATGTATCTGAGAGAAGCCACATTCAAAGCATCATAGAAATTAATGTACGGCTTCAGTTCTTCACGAAAGGCTTCAATGCTTTGCTGACTGAATGCATCAATGGTCGAGTACTGAATATCCCTGACCTTATTCCCTTCTTTCACTGCTTCCACGGTGGTTGAACTAAATCCGGCAACAGAACTGATAATTGCTGATGTTACAGCGGTAATCGGATTAAAACTGGTCAATGAAGAAACTACAGGATTATTAACAATTTTGGCAATGATCTGACTAAACCTTGTTTTTTCATGCTCAGAGGTTAACTCATTTTTCAGATGCTTTTCAGATGCATTGATGATGGTCTCACTGAATCGAAAACCAAGAATATCACTTGTTGGGTTGTTTGCCTGCATAAGCTTGGTAAACAGGCCTGTTACGGCTATTTTATCTGAAGTAACGGTGTAGTCAGAAGAAAGCTGGGAAACAATGGTAAAAGCTTCAAAAACATTGTTTCTTATCTCTGTGTAAGTCATGCTGTCGCGCAACCGGATTTGTGATTTCAGGCGATTGTTCTCTATCTGGATATTATTGCAGAGGATTGTTAATTCATTGACTTTTTTCTGAATGGGAGCGGGCGTAGACTGACCTTCTGCATCCGGCAGAATAAGTATTGAAAATACCATCAGCCACAACCGGTTCATACACTTACTTTATAGAATGAACTTCAGAATTTCTTCACCACGTTTTACTATTATTTCGTTATCAACAATGTTCCCGTCCAGATCGTTATAAATTCTTTCAATTTCACATGGATCACCCTCATCAATGCGGATATTGTTGATGGAAATGATCTCATCTCCAATTTTCAAGCCTGCCTTTTCTGCAATTGAGTTCACATATATATTCATGATTCGGAATCCGTCCGTTATCGAATTATTGGGCCTCATTCCCTTTTTCAAAAAAAAGTTCTCCTCATTATTTCGATAATTAGGGTTAGGTTGAAAATATAATTGATAATTCTGATAGTCAACCATAACATTAAATCTTTTAATGAAATCCATTCCGATTAAATTAAATATAGTGCTATTTAATGAATAGATCAGGATTGAATCTGCTGATATTCCATCTCTTATAAATATATTACTCTTTATTCGCCTGGCCGTATCTGGCTTAATACCAGAAAGTGTATTGGTGATAAATCCATAAATAACCTCTTCTTTTGAGCTGTAGTTAGAAGATTTTCTTAGCCTCTTATACTCATTAGGTGAAAGCAATATACTACCAGTGAAACCAGTGTCAAATATAAATTCGAATGTTTCAGAACCAATATTCATTTTGATAATAAACATTGGATGGATTTTATTCTGAGTTTTTCCGACTCTGATCCAATCTGTAATAGGGGGTAAAGAATCTATAATAGCTAATGTTGAATCTTCCATTCCGATTTTTAAAATGAAATTTCCTTTACCATTAATTGTTGAAGCAAAAATGTCAGAACCCCAAATTCCACACAATCGGTTACAATAATTTTTATAAGGATGTATTGAAGTAGAAATAAAGCTATTCTTTATTGTAAACCAATCAGTACTAAGATCACCGAACTCATAGAAAGCTGCTCTTGACTTATAACCATCTGCTGATAAATTTTTACTATGGCTATATACAGGCTTTTTTGTTTGGATCAAGTTAGTAAAATTTGAATCGAGGAAAATTACACTTCGCATAGCTCCTAAATCTAAAATAAAATTGTAAAATTTATTATCAGGGAAACCTGTTTTAATCATTACTTGGTTATTTAAAAACTCGAATTTGTGTTTTTGCTTGTCAAAAGCAATTTCTTGCTTATTAAAGTGAATTATTGCATTATATAAACTGCAACTCTGAACTATCCAGGTCAGAAAAATCCATAGTGCATATTTGTAAAATTTTGCTTTCATAATTTTAAGTTTGGTTTAATTTGCTAAGCCTTGATTGAAGAAGTTTTGATAGCTCCGTCTTCCATTTAAATTATTACCCAATGGAAGACGGAGTTATTATCACCCTATTTATATTTCAAACTAATGTTATCCGGTAAAATTTTCAAGAATTTTCTGCAATACCTGATATATCTCGTCCTTACAGGACTTCATTTAGACAGGGGATCCTATATTCTACCGATATTAAGCCCCTGTGGGGCTATCCCGTTAGGGATAATATATTGGTAGATAGGAAGATAAAATCCAATATGAATCCTGTTAAGGACGATATATTTTTTTAGCCGTACAACCATGAATTCAAACCTATTCTAGTACCTCATATTGAAATTTTTAGAAGAATATTTTAAGGATAAGCGGAAGAATTTCAGCTGCAAATTCAAGAAATTTTTTCCATGGAAATTTAACCTTTTGTATAACCCCCGGATTATTGTTATTCCATGTACCAAGATCATTACATAAAGCTGCAAATTCAACTCCGGTAACTTTTCCCCTCACCTGTTTTTCTGTCAGGCCATTTTTGTGGAATGAGAAAACATATTTAAAATAAGGGGTATACAGGTGCTTAAATGAGGCAGCCTCCGGAGGGAAATTCTTCTGCAATTCAGCAACAAATTCCATCTCAGTCATGCCAACTTTATAAATGGCTTTAGTCTGAAGAAAGGCATCTACATCGATCTTCTGCGCATGCTGAAATAAAGTTTTCCCATCAACGACATCGGTTACTTTTACAACCTTTTGAGCCTGCACAACTGCTACAAAAGCCACAAGTATTATAATTACTGTTGATTTAATAGTTTTCATATCCGATCTATTTACTTGGATTATTCCCGGGAAATTGACATCTAACCGGGTTATAGATGGTTTTCCACTCACGCAGTCATGGCTGCTTAATTAAAATGCAGCATTACTAACCATCGCCAGTTTATCCTGTCAGAAAGTAATTATACAATCCACCAAAACTGATAAGATGGAAAGGGTTAATCTGATGAAATTCAACGATTTCATAATAATTATTACAGGGCTTTAACCATTCCGTGTAAATTTGTATTAACTTTGTTTTGCCTCTTTGTGTTTTGGTTAGTACCTGGTTAAATTAGCGTTTACTGGTCAGCCTCACAGGGAGGCTTTATTGTTTAAAGAATGGAAATCATGGGATGGCAAATCCCAATTCCGAATAGAATTTTTTAAATCACATTGATGAAAAAAGCGGGTCTGAAAATTCTCCGTCCTTATAACAGAATCTCTGAATGCCTATCGAAAACACTTTTCCTATCCTACTGCCGAAATCTGAAAATCCGGAATCTAATGCTGAATGCCTTTATTAAAAATTCTGGTATTCTATAATATTATTTAATAGAGCGATAGAGCGAGACTAAGTTTATTAGTATAAATTGATTTAACTGACAACAAAGATAATTAATAAATTGGCAAATAGCAATGGATTAAAAGTAAAATAGTTTTTAACAATATATGATTGATTTAATTGAATTAATATAATTTTAATATTATAAATATTTAATTCTATGCAGTATATAGTCATTATTCTGCCGAATTCATTAGTATAATCTAAGGTTATAATATTATATTTATATAAGTCGGTATTGTTCTTTTTGGCCAATTATTGAAATTTTGTTTAGGGCAACGTTTCATATTTAGGAAAATTTATTATATACTAATACGGCATATGTACGATTTTAATAACTTCATATCTGCCTGTTACAATAAGGAATAAAAGAATGGCCAGAAACCGTTTCTGACAGGCGCACAATTTCAATAAGTTAGACCTTTTCCGCGACTCCCTTTTCTTCCACCGGGCAGTTCTTCTTCCCGGCCGGGCCGGGCCCGGTTCTGCTGCTTTTGTTACAGACGGTCAGGATGCTGCCCTCCCTACCTTAAATAGCCTTACCTTTGCGGCAAATAATTGGATATGCCTGAAATTGAAATCATGTCCCCGGCCGGGTCGTTCGAGTCGTTGATGGCTGCCATTCAGGGCGGGGCCGGTTCTGTCTATTTCGGGGCCGGGCAACTGAATATGCGCGCCCGTTCGTCCAGCAACTTCTCACCGGAGGAGCTCCGTCAGATTGCGGCCATCTGCCGCGAAAACGGGGTAAAGTCCTACCTTACGCTGAATACCATTATTTACGATGCCGAGCTGGGGATAATGCGCGAAATGGTTGATCTGGCCATGGAAAGCGGCATCAGCGCCATCATCGCTTCGGATATTTCCGTACTTGAATATGCCCGGGAAAAGGGAGCAGAAATCCACATCTCCACCCAGTGTAACATCACCAACATTGAAGCGGTGCGGTTTTATGCCCGCTATGCCGAGGTAATGGTGCTGGCCCGCGAACTGAACATCAGCCAGATGGAAGCCATTACCCGCTCCATCCGGGAACAGAACATCACGGGGCCTTCGGGCAGACCCGTTAGGATTGAAATCTTTGTACATGGCGCCCTGTGCATGGCCGTTTCGGGGAAATGCTACATCAGCCTCGATAACTTCAATGCCTCCGCCAACCGTGGCGCCTGCCAGCAGCCCTGCCGGCGGGCATACGAGGTAAAGGACAAGGACAACCAGATCGGGCTGGAAATCGACAATAAATACATTATGTCGCCCAAAGACCTGATGACCCTGCCGATCCTCGACCGCCTGCTCGATGCCGGCGTTACCGTGCTTAAGATTGAAGGCCGCGGTCGGTCGGCGGAGTATGTGAAAACGGTAACCCGGACCTATCACGAGGCGGTTGAAGCCTGGAAAAACAGGCAATTCAGCCGGGAGAAAGTGGAGCGCTGGACCGGAGAGGTAAACAAGGTTTATAACCGGGGCTTCTGGGGCGGTTATTACCTGGGCGAAAAAACCGGGGAATGGTCGGAACGGTATGGCTCCCAGGCCACGCAGAAAAAAGTGTATGTGGGCAAGGTGGTCAACTTCTTCAGCAAACTCAATGTTGCTGAAATCAGGGTTGAAACCCATACCCTGAATGTGGGAGACAGTATTCTGGTGATCGGACCCACCACCGGCGCCTATGAGGCCACCGTGAATGAACTGAGGGTGGAGCTTAATCCGGTAAATCAGGTATTAAAGGGTGAAAACTGCTCCATGGCCGTAACCGGAACCCTTCGCCGGGGCGACAAGGTTTACCTCTTGGTGAGTGCGGACCACCCGCTGTTTCGGGTACAGGCCGAAAAAAACTGAAGGGGAGAATGGCCTAACCCACAACTTACAACCCATAACCCGCAATTCATAATTCAACCCGGAACCAACTTTTCACAATTATCCTTTTCCGGTTGCCCGACTTTGGTTACTTTTGCCAAAAACCGGAATAAATATGGGATTGATATCAATCGAAGGCATGGAGTTCTTTGCTTATCATGGCCATTTCAAAGAAGAACAGGTCATCGGTACCCGCTTTATGGTCGATCTTTACATTGACGTTGATACCGGGCAGGCTGAGCGCAGCGACAACCTGCACGATACGGTGAATTATCTTACCGTTTACCAGACGGTAAAAAAGGAGATGGAACAGAAGTCGCACCTGCTTGAACATGTGGCCCACCGGATTTTAAAGGCCGTTCATGCCCGTTTCCCGGATGTGTCGGAAGCCGAGGTGAAGATCGCGAAACTCAACCCACCCCTGGGCGGAAAAATAGACCGGGTTTGTGTTACCTTAACCAGTGATGATATTTATGAATGAATCAGTAAAACCTACACAGAAAATCTGTCCCCGCTGCGGCAGAACCTTCGGATGCCTGCACGCAGAAGGCTGCTGGTGCTTTGACTATGTCATCTCACCTGAGAATACAGAGAAATTAAAAAACACCTACAACAACTGCCTTTGTCCCGAATGCCTCCCTTTGTACGGGGTTAAAAAGACCAGGGAAAACGGTTGAACTGAATAAATTATTGATTGCCTGAATCTTAACCATCAGTGAAAAATTTGAATAAAAATCAGGAATTTTACTAAATTTGCCCCGATTATGGTCTCGTGGCCGAGTGGCTAGGCAGAGGTCTGCAAAACCTTGTACAGCGGTTCGAATCCGCTCGAGACCTCAAATGTAAAGTATAACCGTTTGTAAATTAGCACCTTACGAACGGTTTTTTTATTTTACATACAATCTTACATACAGTTTTGCACATTTGCCTACCAATTTTCACGTTTTGGAAATTAAAATTCAAGCAAAAAAAATGAGAATTTGTCTTCATTGTATTGCTTTAGCTATTTTTATTTGCTGACTATTGGTTTCTAATTACAAGTTTTACTATTGATCTATAGGTAGATTAGATAAAAGCGCTAAAAGTCCAAAATTTTAATTAATAAGCATTGACATTCTGAAAAATTAAACATAGAAACTTTTTTGATTAAATTTATTTGAAACTATTATTTTAATAAAATACCAATTCCAAATATTTACCCTATATTTGAAGTGAATATTTGTTTTTTATATTTGATTACAATCTCTGATTTCCAAGTTCGATCTCCCCTATCTGAAAGACAAGAAATTACTACTCCATTTAAGAACAGAGACTTCAATACAACTAATTAATTCTACAATCCCTAATTACAATTGCGAACTTTCTTACTTGCTTTATCATAGCAGTTAGAACTCATTATTGATAATTTTCACCTTATTAATTTCTAAATGAAACTTGATTGAATGAATTTCTTATCAAAATCAAATGCTAACTTCATAGTTCGTTAACAAAATCATTACATTTTCTCTAATAATAAAAATTGCAACTCACTCAACTTATTAAGTCTAGATAAACTACATTTCAGTTGTAAAACAACAGAATTAGTGACCGATTTTATTTCTTCTTAATGTCCTTATTTGTTGATCCTTAATTGCTTCAGATTCCTAAAAACTAATCACTATGAAAAAGTGTTCAATTCTTGTCATTTTGCTGGTAAATATATTAGTGAATATTAAAGCTCAGGAATGCTTAACTGGAAGTTGTACTCTTTCCGGTGCGCATGAGTATCCGATTGGGCCATTTACACCTACAACTTCTTGGCAAACAAAAGCCAGTATGAATGCAGGAAACTGGACACTTTTTAATGTGTCTTCCGGTCAAACATATGAATGGACATATTGCGAGGAATATGGAGGGATATCAACTTCCTGGGATGCTCAACTTACGTTAAGAAACCACTCCAATGGAAGTGTACTATGCTACTCAGATGATGTTTGTGGAACAAATGGGAACGCACCCTATATTCGATGGACAGCCACTTTTACTGGAATAGTACAATTGTTGACAAGCGTTTATAATTGTACTATTAATTCTGGTTCACCATACAATAGATTAGCTTATAGGCAGGTGGGTGGCTCAACATATCCTGATTTGACGATTACAACTGCAAGTGCAACACCTTCAACGATCGTTGCAGGGAATACAACCACCATCAATTATTCTTTAAGAAACCAAGGAAATGCAACAGCTGGTTCCAGTTATTCTTCCTTTTGGCTTGATAATAACAACAATGGAATTTTTGATGGATCTCCCACAGATATATGGCTCGCAGACCAGGCCAATTCCTCCATTTCAGCAGGAACAACTACTTCATATAGCAGATCTATCACAATTCCAAGTTATGTTTTGGGTAGTAAGAATATTATGGTTGCCTGCGATGCTACATCGATCATAACTGAATCAAATGAATCGAACAACCAATATTTTATCCCAATAAGTGTTTCTGCTCCATTGCCTGATCTCACAATAACAACTGCAAGTGCATCACCTACTACTATTGTGGCAGGATATACAACTTCTTTTAATTATTCGTTAAGAAACCAAGGGAATTCCACTGCAGCATCAAGTATTTCTTCTATATGGTTGGACAATAATAATAATGGGGTTTTTGACGGTTCACCAACTGATATTTGGCTTACTGACCAGGCAAATGCTTCTATTGCTGCTGGTGTAACTACATCATATAGCTTAACAGTGACCATTCCTAGTGGCGTCTCAGGTAATAAAAGGATTATGGTTGGCTGCGATGGAACCTTAATAATAAATGAATCGAATGAGTCTAATAATCAATATTTTGTCCCAATAATCGTAACAGCTCCATTGCCAGATCTTATATTAACATCTGCAAATACATCACCATCTACAATCGTTGCGGGAAACACTACTACAGTGACCTATTCGTTAAGAAACCAGGGAAATTCTACAGCTTCATCAAGCTACTCTTCTTTCTGGCTGGACAATAATAACAATGGGGTTTTTGATGGCTCTCCAACAGATATTTGGCTCTCGGATCAGGCTAATTCCTCTATTGCAGCTGGTATAACAACTTCATATAACAAATCAGTTACAATTCCAAGTTATGTTTTGGGTAATAAAAATATTATAGTGGCCTGTGACGCAACATCAATTATAACTGAGTCAAATGAATCGAATAATCAATACTTTACACCAATAACAGTAACATCACCTGATCTCATAATATCAACAGCAAGTGCATCGCCTACAACCATTGGTGCAGGAAATGAAACTACAGTTATTTATTCATTAAGAAACCAGGGGAGTGCCTCAGCTACCTCCAGTTATTCTTCTTTTTGGTTGGACAATAACAACAATGGAATTTTTGATGGGTCACCAACTGATATATGGCTGGCTGACCAGGCTAATTCCTCTATTGCAGCCGGTGTAACCACATCTTATAGTTTAACCGTTACCATTCCAAGTGGTGTCTTGGGTAGCAAAAGAATTATGGTTGGTTGCGATGGTACTTTAATAATAAATGAATCTGATGAATCGAATAACCAATATTTTATTCCAATAATCGTTACTGCTTCTTTGCCTGACCTGGTAATAACCACAGCAAATGCTTCACCCACTACTGTGGTAGCAGGGAGCCCAACTACAGTAAACTATTCTTTAAGAAACCAGGGAAATATTGCTGCTGGCTCCAGTTATTCTTCTTTTTGGTTAGACAATAATAATAATGGAATTTTCGATGGCGAACCTACTGATATTTGGATAACAGACCAGGCAAATTCCTCTATTGCAGCTGGAGTGACTACTTCGTATAGTAAGTCAGTCACAATTCCAAATGGCGTTTCAGGAAACAAAGGAATTATGGTTGGTTGTGATGCAAATTTAGATGTTAACGAATCGTATGAAAACAATAACCAATATTTCATTCCAATCATTGTGAATTCAATAAATGCACCGACGTTTTATTCCACTGTTCCTGCTTCTCTATATCCAACTAAAAGCTATTCAATTCAAGTTGATTATACTGATAATGCAGGTGCAAGTAATCTTCAAAACGTTTACTTAAGATTAGCCCAAAATGATGATGAGGGCAACTATCGATTGACTATGATGTGGCAACTTAATGGTAATGTGGTTCAATGGGAAGATGAAGCACAAGCCTTAACTGGAATGACTGCTACTAGAACAAACATAACCAATGGTTATCGTGTTACCTGGAATTTTACATTATTATGGAACTGGAATGAACATACTAATATTGATTATTGGGCTTTTAGCATAAATAATTCAGCTATTGAAAGCTCCCATACAAAACAAAATCAAAATGCTTTTTACGAAAATGACATTCGTATTAGCTCGAGTACAGAAAATGCTGATCCTATTTCTGTTACTGATAACTACATAGTTACAGGCATAATTAGTTTTGAAGGTACAACTTTAACGCCTGATGATTGGGAAGGGATTAGTGTTGAAATGAGAAAAACTACTGTTGGAGGCACTATATTGGATAACTACACCAGTGTATCTGGAGAATACTCTGTTAACTGGGCCACTCAGGCCAGTGACGCAGGCACATACAATATTTATATCGTACCTAAAAATACAAATCATGAACCTCCTAATGATAGTGATAATTATTGGGATTTGGAAAATGTTACCATCAATTCTGCTCAAGCTACAATTCAATTTGCAGGAATGACATGGAATGTCAAAAATGGGACCGGAGGGCCAGGCCCAAATAATTGGTCAAGTAGCACAAACAGTGTATGGGTGGATGGAAACGGCTATTTACATTTAAAAATCAGAAAAGTTGGTAACACATGGTATTGTGCAGAAATATGGGCACAACAGTCATTGGGCCACGGCGAATACCGGTTTTATGTTGGCAGCAATGTTGAAACTTATGATCAAAACGTAGTCGTTGGTTTATTCAACTATGAATCAGACATCAGAGAAATTGACATCGAATTTGCCAGGTGGGGTAATCCTTCAAATGTTGTTGGGAATTATGTTGTTCAACCTGACAATTCTCGTACTTTTCCCTTAAACTTAACAGGAGATTATTCAACCCATAAGTATATCTGGAATAGCACAGATATTTTCTTTCAAAGTTATCATGGGCACTATGCGACGTTACCTTCTTCAGAGTATCTAATAAATCAATGGACTTATTCAGGCGATGATAATCCACCGGTAGGTAATGAACGACTTGATATTAATTTTTGGCTACATGATGGCAATCCACCTGCGAATCAACAAGAAGCAGAATTAATAATTCAAGATGTTGAATTCATACCTTCAAGCCCAGATATTGATGTTACGCCTCCTATTTTATTAATTAATCAAACAGATAATAATAAAAGTTTCAAGATTCAAGGTGATAATTATGCTGAGTCTGAGAAATCAAAAATCCTTGCTGATCAACTTGAGGGGACATATAAAGAAATGGAATTGTTGATTAAATTTAATGACAACATTGATTTATCATTAATATCAAGTTTCGAAGAAGATAATGGGCTAGAGATGATCAAGAAATACAAAATTGTAAAAAACTTGTACCTTTATAGGATTATTGATAATCAATCTGTTGCCATAAAAGCAACACAGTTACTAAATTTTCCATTGATTGAATTTGTAGAACCAAACGGAATTGTTGCTTTAACAGATATTCCACCTCCTAATGACCCGGGATGCCCAGACTTATACGGTTTGCATAACACCGGACAAGATGGTGGAACAGCTGATGCTGACATTGATGCACCAGAAGCTTGGGAAATCGCAACTGGGAACACTTCTGTAGTTGTTGGAATAATTGATACGGGAATTGATTATGATCATCCTGATCTTTCAGCTAATATTTGGACTAACTCTAATGAAATCCCAGGCAATGGAATCGATGATGATGATAATGGATATATTGATGATATCCATGGTTGGGACTTTTTTTATGATGATGCAGAACCTACTGATATACATGGCCATGGAACGCATGTTGCCGGGACAGTTGGTGCAGTTGGAAATAATTCTATTGGAGTGACTGGTGTTTGTTGGAATGTAAAGCTAATGGTGTTAAAGGTAACTAGTAACGATGCTTCCCCGGGATTTTCATTTAATGACAAAATATGTTCAGCACTTGAATATGCAACTTCTATGGGTGCTACATTAACAAACAACAGCTTTGAGGCGGATTATAGCAATTCAACGCGATTAGCTATTTTGAACTCAAATATGATTTTTGTTGCCTCGGCAGGTAATGGGGGTTCTGATGAAATCGGAGATAATAATGATTTTTGGCCTCATTATCCATCGAATTATGACTGTGAAAATATTATTGCGGTCGCAGCTCTTAATCGGTTTAATAACATTTCTACTTTTTCAAATTATGGCTCGACTTCCGTTGATGTTGGAGCATACGGAGCTTCTATCCTTTCTACAAGACCCATTAATCCAATGTCAGGAGAGTGTTTAGATTTAGATCCCACATCGGTGAGTTCCGATGAGTATTGTTTTAAATCCGGGACATCAATGGCAGCACCACAGGTAGCTGGATTGGCAGCATTATTATATTCGTATAACCCAAATTTATCGTGGTCAGAGGTAAAAGACGCCATAATGGACAATGTTGTTCCTGTTCCTGCATTGGATGGCAAAACCGTAACTGGTGGATGCATCAATGCATTTAATTCAATTAGTAACTCAGGCCCGGGTTCATTTGAAATTCATAACACTGGAAGTGCGAATTTATCAATAACGTCTATCTCTGATAATAGAAACTGGTTGACAATTTCAGGCTATCCCTCAACTCCATTTACTATAGGGGCTGGGAACACTCAAACTATTGACGTATCTATCAACTGGAGCTTAGTTGGATCTACTCCCCAAACAGGGAACATAACTATTGCATCCAATGATCCCGATGAACCTTCTGTAACAGTCCAAGTTACAGCAGTGCCGTATATGCCAGATTTAACAATTACAGCAGGAACTCAATCCATTTCACTCTCAACAGTTTCGGCAGGTTCAAATATAACAGCCTATGCTTCTGAATCTAATTCTGGAACTGGCACTTCGGGTCCGAATGTTGTTGGCTTATGGCTTTCGACTGATAATATATTATCCGGAATAGATACTCATCTGGGTTATATATCAGGATTCCCAGGGTTGGCGCCAAATTCTAATAGTCCCGTTTTGAATAGTACTGTAAACATTCCTTCAACGATACCTGCTGGAAATTATTATTTATTTTTCTGGGCCGATGGAGATCAAACTATTAATGAGTTAGATGATGAAAATAATTTTGCTTCTACACAAATTACGGTTACAACTCCTACTTGCAATCAACCCTCCAATGATGGATGTTCCGGCTCCTACTCAGCAACACAAATCCCATTCGGCTCAACTTGTAGCCCAATAACCTCTTCTAGTTGCGGAGCTACTTCATCCGGCTTTAGTTCTTGTGATGGAACACAAGATGATGATGTATTCTTCTCTTTCATTCCAACCACAACATCTGCTACAATTACAGTTGTTTCATCTTCCGGCTATAATGCAGTATTTCAGGTTCTATCTGGCCCCTGTGGCACTTCGATGACTCCATTGGCATGTATTAATGACACCGGTACAGGGGAAACAGAAACAACAACGGTAAGCGGACTTAACCCTGGCGTTACTTATTATATTCGGGTTTGGCACTACTCTATAGGGTATGGCACAACCGGTAATTTTACAATTTGCGTTTATGGCTGTTCTAACCCTGCAAATCCAGCAAATCCGACGAGTAATTCACCTCAGTGTGGAAATGTAACTATTACCCGCTCAGGTAGTCCGCCCTCAGGCGAAACATGGTATTGGCAGGGAACATCCTGTGGAACAAGCACTTCTTTAGGTTCAGGTAATACCTTTACTGCTACTTCAAGTGGCAATTACAATATAAGGTCGTACAATAGTGCATGCGGTACCTGGTCATCGGGTTGTGGAAGTACTGCGGTTACTGTTTATCCAACACCTGCAACGCCTGCAACTCCAACCAGTAATTCTCCTCAGTGCGGAAGTGTTACAATTACCCGCTCAGGCAGTCCGCCAGCAGGCGAAACATGGTATTGGCAGGGAACATCATGCGGAACGAGCACTTCTTTAGGTTCAGGCACTACCTATACTGCAGCTTCAACCGGCACTTACTATATAAGGTCGTACAATAGTGCTTGCGGTACCTGGTCATCGGGTTGTGGAAGTACTGCGGTTACTGTTTATCCAACACCTGCAACGCCTGCTACTCCAACCAGTAATTCTCCTCAGTGCGGAAGTGTTACAATTACCCGCACAGGCAGTCCACCTGCAGGCGAAACATGGTATTGGCAGGGAACATCCTGTGGAACGAGCACTACCTTAGGCTCGGGTGCTACCTATACTGCTACTTCAAGTGGTACTTATTATATACGATCCTACAACAGTTCGTGTGACATTTGGTCCCCAGGTTGTGGCAGCTTAGCAGTCATAAAAAATATAACTCCCGGGTTAGTTGTTGTTAATGGAGGATATACATCTTGTAATAGTGCAATACTTACCGCAAGCGGAGGAAGTGGTGGAACGATTTATTGGCAAGGCACTACAAGCAACGGAACAAGCACAGCCACACCTTCCACAGTTCAGACTGTAACTGCATCGGGAACATATTATTTCAGGGCTTATAATAGTTGTGGTTGGGGAACACAAGGAAGTGCGACTGTAACAATTGTCACAACACCAGGTTCAGTTTCAGTAAGCGGAGGAGGGACATCTTGTAATAGTGCATTACTAAGTGCAAGCGGTGGATATGGAGGAACGATTTACTGGCAAGGCACAACAAGCAACGGAACAAGCTTGGAAACACCCTCTACCAGTCAGACAGTAACGACTTCAGGAACTTATTATTTTAATGCGCTTAATGCATGTGGTTGGGGACCTCAGGGAAGTGCGACGGTAACGATCAATACTACTCCGATAATAACCGGAACAACACCAGGATCCCGTTGTGGATCAGGAACTGTTACCTTAGGCGCAACAGCATCTGAAGGAACCATCAACTGGTATGCTGCTTCCACAGGCGGTTCATCCCTAGGTTCCGGAAACACTTTTACAACTCCGGCAATTTCAGCAACGACTTTCTATTATGTTGATGCTACTACCAACGGTTGCACAACTGCCTCAAGAACTCCCGTGATAGCAACGGTAAACTCTTTACCGTTACAACCTGATATCATACAAGGCCCTGCCTCTGTCTGTCAGAATTTAACTTATGACTATAGTATATCATCTGATCCTAATGTAGCTGATTATATTTGGATATTACCTCCAGATTGGAGTGGTACTTCAACTTCAACTTCAATTAATGTAACAGCTGGAGCGAATAGTGGTACTATTTCAGTAATGGCAAACAATTCATGTGGCACTAGTCCTTCACGAAATCTGACTGTGACAGTAACTCCGGCACCTTCCCAGCCAGGTGACATTTCCGGAAATATTAATGTTGGGCCAGGTTCAACACAAATTTATAGTATTTTACCTGTTGTTGGAGCTACATCTTATACATGGTTATTACCTTCGGAATGGAATGGTTATTCAAACACATCTTCAATCACTACAACTGTTGGTTCAACAGGTGGGGATATTTTCGTTTTTGCTAATAATTCTTGTGGTTCAAGTTTGTCAAGCACATTAAATATAAATATTGCATCCATCCCAACTATCGGTATATCTCCAATTGAATTATTCTTTGGCTTTATAATGTTAGGATCAAATTCATCCTCACAATCTTATGCGGTAACCGGAGTGAATCTTACAGAATCCATTACAGTAAGTGCACCTTTCGGATATTCAGTATCAAGCGTTAGTAGTGGTCCCTGGACAACATCCATTACTCTACCACAAATGGGAGGGAATATAAATACTACCGTTTATGTACGCTTCAATCCGACAGTTGCAACGGAATATTCTGGCAACATAATCAATTCAAGTGCCGGAGCAATTACGAAAAATATTGCAGTTAGTGGAACGGGGATAGAGAATAATCTTCCTGTTATTTCAAACTCAGTTAACGGTAATATCTATGTAAATTATTCTCAAATGGTTACGCCAGCAACATCCTATCAGATAACTGCTGCCAATCTGATTGAAGATTTAACAATAGTGGCCAATTCGCAAAGCTCTACACCTGGCAATTGTCAACTTGAGATCTCCTTAACTCCCGATGGGGGATATTCAACTTTGATTACTTTATCTCCGGTTGACGGATCTATTAATGCCACAATTTATGTAAAACCCAGCTGTGACGATGTCCCGGTCTATATTACGGGAACCATCACACAAAGCAGCCCGGGTGCCAACAATGATGTAATTAATGTATACTTTGAAAACGAATATTATTATCTGTATGCTCCTGTGGTTACCATTGGAGACATACAGGCAAATGCAGGCCAGGTAGTTTATATTCCAATGACTGCCACAAACTTTAATAGTATTGGTATTGCAGAGTATTACATTAATTATGACCCAAATGTGCTTTCGTACATTGGCATTGAAAATGTACATGAAAGCTTGCCTAATTTCAATATATGCAATAATTGCTCAGACCCTTATTCATGTTGCCCTGTTGACCCTATTGATTATATATTGTCCTATGTCACTGTTATAGACCAAACTCATTATAGATTGTATATTGAAGCTAAACTTGAAATTTCCCATTTTAATGTTCCGGATGGACAGGAAGTATTTGAGATCGTTTTTAATTATTCGGGCGGATATTCCGATCTTGATTTTTCCGGGGGCGAATACTATTATTCCGGCAATCCCGGACCATTCTATAATCCTGAAATCATCAATGAACCGTTTGAGGATTATTATATCAATGGTTCCGTAAGTCCTGTTATTAAAACGTTGAATCTATCATTAAATCTTGAAGGACTATATAGTCCAGCACTTGGTAAAATGAGAAAAGCAAGGGGGGCGTCAGGAGATTACTTCAGTGGAACCATCGCCGATCAGATAACGGTTAAGCTGGCAAGCGGTACATTTCCCTATTCTTTCGTTTATGAAATAGATTCTATCGAACTCGATCAGGATGGCCATTGCGCAGTTAACGTGCCTTTTGACTTTAATGGCAACTACTATATTGTAGTTTCTCACCGCAATTCGATAGAAACGTGGACTGCTTTTCCGGTTTCAATAGATGGCAATGGCTTACAATATGACTTTACCATAGCCATTAATTCCGCGTATGGGGAAAATATGAAATTTATCAACGGAACATTTTGTTTCTTTGGCGGCGATGTAAATCAAGACGGATTTGTTGATACCGGAGATATGTCAACAGTTGATAATGAATCTGGTAATTTCACAACCGGGTACATTTCAGCAGATGTTAATGGTGATGGAATTGTTGACACTGGAGATATGATTATCCTGGATAACAATGGAAGCAGTTTTGTCGGGACTGTCACACCTGTAGGTACTTCAACCCTACCATCGGTAACTACAGCAATAGTAACAAATGTTGCACATAATACAGCAATTAGCGGTGGAGTTGTCATCTCACAAGGCAGTTCGCCTGTTGTAACACGAGGTGTTTGTTGGGGTTTGTCATTAAATCCTACAATTGAAGATTCCCATACATTCGATGGAACAGGAGCGGGATCCTATATTAGTGCCTTATCAGGACTCCTTCCAGAAACCACCTACCATCTTCGTGCCTACGCAACCAATAACACCGGAACATCCTATGGAACAGACATTAGCTTTACTACCAGTTTGTTTTCACCCGGAGAAGGAGTTACAGACATTGATGGAAATGTTTATACTTCTGTAATCCTTGGAAACCAGGAATGGCTGGTCCAAAACCTGAAAACAACACATTTTGCAAATGGAGAATTAATTCCCAATATAACGGACAATACCCAATGGGGTAGCCTCACCTCTTCTGCCTGGACATGGTACAACAACAGCAGTCAGTTTGAGAACCCTTATGGGAAACTTTACAATTGGTATTCTGTGGCAGACGCTCAGCATTTATGTCCTACCGGCTGGCATGTGCCAACCGATCAGGAATGGACCATCCTGACTGATTACCTGGGTGGACTTACTGTCGCTGATGAAAAACTTAAGGAGGCTGGAACGGCTCATTGGCCGGATCCGAATAATGGGACAAATGCCAGTGGTTTTACCGGAGTCCCGGGAGGAAACAGATCATACCTTGGCCATTTTTCTTACCTGGGTCAGCGGGCGTGTTGGTGGAGTTCAACTGAGAACAATGCTGTTACCGCCTGGGGAAGAGTCTTAGGATATGACTATACGAACGCAACAACAGGTTATTTTTATAAGAATAATGGTTACTCGGTACGTTGCTTAAAAGATTAAGGTGCAAAACCTTCCTTGTCCAAAAACCGGATCCTTCAGGAACCGGTTTTTTTATCCACCCCCCTCCCCTGCCGATAATCCATTCAGATCGTGTTCAGGCCGGAATGCCTATAGATTCCGGGAACTCCGGTACTATGAAACCATTGTATTTAACAGTGCAGCCATAGGTATTATCCCGGCAAAAGACAAATACAAAAGGAATAACCGATAATCTCAGGATGGTATAACCCTAATTCTTCAAACACCTGACGGATATACCATAACTCGGATTAAGAGGATTGCGTATTACCTGGGCATAGTTATTCCATAAACTCCGGTAATAAAGATCGGGCATGAAATACACCGTTGAGCTCCAGAAATATCCATTGGTGTTTTGAAAGTTGAAAGATCCTGAACTGTGGCGAAGACCTCCCGGAAGACCGGTAAATCCACTGCTGTTGGTGGCACCGGTATTGGGAGCTGCCCAATGCGTATTCCCGGCTTCCTTCATTTTTCCTCCGGCATCCGTTCCTGAGAATACTCCCAGTGCTGAACAATCAACACTTGCGTCAAGGTAAGTGGTTAGTGTACACCACTCAGCATCGGTGGGCACATGCCAGCCCGTAGGGCAAATGCCCTGAGATCCGGGGATGGTTGAATATTGCATCACCTCATTCCACTGGTAAAGGCCACCATATTCATCACATCCGGATTCAAGGTCATTAAAGCAATACTTTTCAAGGGTTCCATTGTCAGATTGGTTGTTTACACCATCTATCCGCGCACCGGTGTTCAGATTCTGTGCCATCCAGCATTGGGTTCCGATCTGAACGGTGGTGTAGATTCTGCCATCGCGCGGGTCACTGAAGGGCTGTCCGCAGATAAATGAACTGAGCAGACCCCATGAGGAGCCATTATAAATATTTACTGTTTTTTCTTCGGTATTGTAAATCATCAGACCTTCAGCCGGGGAAGGAATTGAATTCCGCTGAGCTGTAGTCATCCGTGGTGGCAAAAACCCTTTGTCTGTAAAATCTACATCCAGACCTGCCGAGGGATCAGGCGAACTTTCATTCCCGTTTATCCCTACGCCCTGAGCCTGGCTAAGAATTGTGATTCCTGAAAAGATAAAGGTGATAAAAAAAATATGTAATGATTTCATAATCCGTTGGTTTTAAACTTATAACAGCTCTACTCTTTTTCAGGATTTTCGAGGTTCTCCGTAATTTATTGTCTTACAAACACATTCATAAGCTATTATTAACAGGGAATTTTACTAAATGTTTCAAACCATAAGCATCCTGATCCCGGAGAGTTCCCCGGATAAAAAGCCGTAAGATGAATGTGTGACAAATTATTATCAAGCCTGACTGTATTTTAAAATTTACCCCTATATTTAGTCGCAATTCAGAGTTTTGTATATGAAGCCTGGCAGAAAAAACAGATTAATTGAGTTGCTGCTGCATCCTGCTATGCTTGCTTTACCGGTAGCAACGTTGGTAATCCTTGTATTACCTGATATTTTCCAGCCCTATAAAGCTGAACTTATCAAGGAAAACGTCATTGAAGCCGGGCGCAGAAAAACCTTTTGTGATCTGGACAAGGATGGAATATCTGAAGGGATCACAACAAAGAATAATGAAACCAGTGGTGCCGCCATTATCGTTGAAAATAAGGGTTCAATCGTTGACCAATGGAACCTGAAAGGCACTTTTAATTTGAAAGAAACCCAAACCATCATCGGCGACTCAGACAATGACAATATTGATGAGATCTATGCCCTGGTTTACCGCAACGATTCGCTGCTCCTGTATGGAATAGATTTCCGATTAACAGGTAGGTTTATTATTTACGACTTTTTTATAGCAGCGGTAAAAACTGATCCGAACCGGACAATGAGGATATACAGTGGTAAACTGACCGACCTGAACGGAGATGGATTCAAAGAAATTGTATTTGTCCATACCAATGGATTTAATCTTGTTCCCAGAAGAGTTTATTCGGTTGATCTGAAAAACCGGCAGGTTTCCTGTTCGGAAGAACTAAGAACCTTTCTTCTGGGTGCAGAATATGCCGATCTTGACGGAGACGGGCTGGATGAAATTACACTGAATAATTATTCTGCTTCCAACTATAAAAAGGATTCCTTACCCGCAATGCATGATCACTCTGCCTATACACTTGCCCTGGACAACAATTTAAAACTGCTTTTCAAACCCATAGAATTCCCGGGTAATTTTAACGGATGCGCCTCCTACCCTTACAACACCGGAATGAAACCCCGGATTGTTACATTCACGTTCAAATATGAGAATAACCCCAGGAAAGGGTTGATTCAGATACTGGATAACAAAGGGCGGTTAATTAAAAGAAGAGTACTGCTCTGTGAAAAAGAAGATGGTTTCAATTTGCTGATCGTAAAAGACAAGCCGGGATCAGACCAGATTCTGGTCAATTACGTAAATCGGAAAATCGCATTCCTCAACAGCGATTTATCCATTGAAAAGGAACTGGATTTTCAGGTTCAGTTCGATCGGGATTGTCTTCTTGATATGGATCAGGATGGGATTGATGAAATTCTGGCATTCACTGAAAAATCCGGAGATGTACTTCTTTTCAGAAATAATTTGAGTTCACCGACAGTGATTAAATTACCTCCGGTTTTGCAAAGGCCGCATATAAGTTCGGTATTAAACAGGACTGAAGCTCCGGCTTTTCTGATTCAATCCGACACCCGGTTAAGCTATTTCAGGTATGGTGAAAATCCGCTTTATTACCTGAAGGTTCCTTTTTATTTGGCGATTTATCTATGCCTGCTTTTGTTTATTCTTCTTATCCACAATCTTCAGCGCATCCAGCTCCGGCGAAAATATGATACCGAAAAACGGATGGCAGAACTTCAGTTACTGTCGCTCCAGAGCCAGATGGACCCCCACTTTACCTTTAACGTATTGAATACCATTGGCTCCGTCATTTTGCAAAGCAGGAAGGAGGAGTCGTACGATATGCTGATGAAATTTTCGAGACTGATCCGTACCACCATCAATTCGGCCAATAAAATCTGCCGGCCGCTGGAGGAAGAACTGATTTTTGTGAAAAACTATCTGGATCTCCAGCAGATTCGTTATCAGGATATGTTTACTTATAAGATCCGGGTTGAACAAGGCATCAACACTCTGCAACCGGTCCCGAAAATGATCCTGCAGACCTATGTCGAAAATGCCCTCAAACACGGGCTGGTTCCCCGCAGGTCCGATGGTGAATTGCTTGTGGAAGTAGCAAACAGAAAACACTGTCTAGTACTTTCCGTAACAGACAATGGTGTCGGACGGCAGCAAGCCAGGATCAACGGCAGCGTCTCTACCGGAGTGGGGCTGTCAATCATAAACCAGTATTATCAGGTGCTGAATAAAAACAATGAGCTTCCGATTACCGAAGAATTTACCGATCTGTTTGATGAAAAGGGCCTTCCCGCCGGAACACGGGTGGTGGTTTGTATTCCGGAGGGGTTTGTGTTTCCGGGGGTGCCTGATGGTAGTGTCAAGTAAAAAGTAAAAAGTATCAACTGCAGCAAGAAGTACTCAATTTAGCCCTCTCCATTAACTTGTTAAACTAAAACAACCCATTCGTCATTCGTCATTCCCCGCCTACGCTGCGCTTATGCGGGGCAGGCGTCATTCGTAAATCGTAAATCGTAAACCGTAAATAACAATGAACCCCTCCCCCCTCACCGCCGTCATCATCGACGATGAACCCGAAGCCATCAAAGGTTTGCTTGCTCTGGCCAGCGGGATTGAAAAACTTGAAATTGCGGGCACGACCAGTCACCCTGAAAAAGCCCTGAGTCTCTGCCTGAAAACCAGGCCAGATATTGTGTTTATTGACATCAATATGCCTGGAAAAGATGGTTTTGCCGTATTGCAGGAGATACACGAGCATCAGTTCCATCCTTATGCCATCTTTACCACCGCCTTTGACCAGTTTACCCTGCAGGCCATCAAAGCCGGGGCATTTGATTACCTGCTGAAACCCATTGACCCGAAGGAACTCAGGGCCGCCGTACAGAAAGCCATGGATAACAAAGCCTCCCACAGCATTGAGCAGCGCATTGAATCTCTTGAACGGGCTGTGAAAAACCACCGCAAGCTTCGCTTCAACACCCGCTCAGGCTTTATCATGATCCATCCCGACGAAATCTTCTACATCGAAGCCGATGCCAACTACTCCGAAATCTATCTGAGCCTGAAACAACGTGAGGTGGTTTCCATGAATCTGGGGGCCGTGGAAGCCCTGCTGCCCGGGCAGTTTATCCGCATCAGCCGCTCCATTATCATCAACTCCACCTGGCTTACAAGGTTATCCGGGGTAAATAAAAAGTGCTGGTTACGTAAGGAAAATGAGGAAATGGAGTTTTGTGTGCCGGAGAAGCAGATGGGGGAGTTCAAGAGGCGGGTTGGGGAGTGATAACTTTGGTTTCTGATCAAAGAACTGATATGCATTAGTTTTTAACATGATAAAAGAAAATATGTAATAAATATTTTATTTACATCATGATGAAAATAATTCATTAATTTTGGGTATTCCTTTAACATGATAAAAACATGAACCCCATTAACTATATCTCCCACCCGGCCTACCTGAATAAAGTAATCCCCTTTATTGATAAACCCGTTATAAAAGTATTCACCGGTCAGCGCCGGTCAGGAAAAAGCTATCTGTTGTTACAAACAATTGATCACGTCAGGAAAACATACCCTGAAAGGGATGTTATTTTCATCAATAAGGAACTGCCTGATTTTGAATTTATTAAAGACGATGAAACCTTATGGACTTTTATAAAAAGCAAAAAGCAGGAGGGGCAGAAAACATCTGTCTTTATTGATGAAATTCAGGAAATTATCCACTTTGAGAAGGCCCTCAGGGGACTACTGGCCGAAGGAAGTTATGACATCTATTGCACCGGGAGTAATGCCACACTTTTGTCAGGTGAACTGGCGACCCTGCTTTCGGGCAGGTATGTCGAAATCAATGTGCATACCTTATCGTTCACCGAGTTTCTTCAGTTTCATCAACTCAAAAATTCAATGGCCTCGCTCACCAAATACATGGTTCAGGGGGGGATGCCTTTTATGATTCACCTGGAAGATAACGATCAGGTCCGGCAGGAATATCTCCGCAATGTGATGAATACCATCCTGTATAAAGATATTGTCCAGCGGTTTAATGTGCGTAATTTTACTTTCCTCAATAACCTGATGACCTATGTTGCCGACAATACCGGCAGTCTGCTTTCGGCAAACCGCATCAACGAATATTTAAAATCCCAACGGCTGACTGTTTCAACCGTTACCATTCTGGATTACCTTCATTTTCTTGAATCATCTTACCTGATTCACCGGGTAAAACGTTACGATATAACAGGCCGTAAAATATTCGAAATCAACGATAAATACTATTTTGAGGATCTTGGGTTGCGCCATACACTCCGGCCTTATGACCCGAAGGAAATAAATAAATACATTGAAAATCTTGTATTTAAACACCTTCTAAACAATGACTACCTGGTATTTGTCGGCAAGCTCGGCGATCGCGAAATTGATTTTATCGGACGAAAGAACGATCAGTCGGTTTATATCCAGGTGGCGCTTACAGTTGCCGATCCTAAAACCTTTGAACGTGAATTCGGCAACCTGTTAATGATTCAGGATAATCATCCAAAATATGTAGTAACCATGGATGAATATGCGACAGGTAACCATCAGGGAATCATGCATTTAAATCTGAGGAATTTTTTGATGATGGTAATTTGATATTCATTTTGGGCCGTACTTTTAATCGCAAAGATGACACAAAGAGTCACATAGAATTGGTTGGGTTAAAAATATTGAGCATACGAATTAAAAATCAAAGTTGAAGGAAAAGAATATAAGCGCATTTTTTTTGTGTTCCGGAGAAGCAGATTGGAGAAGAGGAAGTGGATGGCTGGTAATTAATAATTATCCTCTTTAGTACTTTACGAAGAACTCTGATTACAAAATTGCCATGTTTGTATTACTATGACTGCCGTTTAAACATTAATTATTTCCATTATTATAAAATAGGAATACCTTTAGTATTATTGTAACCCAGGATTAATTTTAACTAGTTCTGGATTCTGTTTTTCTAATTGAAAAGATAAGGAAGTTAAATGTCGCTGATGCTTTATATAAATACAATCCCATGCTACAATTGAAGAATGGTATTTCTTTTTGATAAGAATGTAAAGATTCGGTTGAATTCCAGGCTTCATAGATCATTGTAAGAAGCAGAATTTTATGTGATTCTTTTGCGAAGCCAAACCTGCCATCAACAATAAGACCATGTATATGACAGGGTTGAACAAGAGTGTGGAGATTGTGGGGAGATGATTGGCGCTCTTATTAATGATTAAGCATACACCGCAATTTTGACCAAACAAAAATCAAAAGATATGAAGACAATTACAATCACAATGGCTTTTCTAATTTCCGCATTATTCGCATCAAAAGGCCAAAACACCTCACCCATTGCAATTAATGATACCGTCGAGGTTGTATCACAGTATCCGATAGTTATTGATGTTCTGGCAAATGATTTTGATCCTGAAAGTGATAATTTCAGCATTTTTAATATGGGTAGTCCAAGGCATGGAATAAGGTCTAATGTAGATGAAAAAATCCTTTATAAGTCATATGCGTATGCAGGTAAAGATTCTATGTACTATTTTATAAGAGATGTTGGTATTCCTCCTTTAAATTCAGAAAAAGCATGGATTCAAATAAATGTCCTTGAAAACCCAGATATACCTGTTGCTGTTTCTGATACTTTTCAAATGGTTGAATTGATACCATTTTCCTATAATCTTTTGAATAATGATTTTGACCCAAATAACGACGAAATAAAAATTTCCAGTATTTCTAGTGCCAATGGTTGCATGGTATTAATCAATGAAGATTCTTTGTCGGTTACAATTACTCCTTTTCTTGAACAACAATCTGCTAGGTTTAGGTACAATATAATTGAAAAATATTCAAACGATCACTTCCTTTCTTATTATGTTTATGATTATATCTATATATCAGAAAATCCGGATATTCCAGTTGCGGTAAATGATAGCGCAAATACAATTGGTGGAATTGCTGTTGATATTCCAGTACTTGAAAATGACTTCGATATTCAAGGAGATTTAATAGAAATAAATTATTTCAATCAGCCAGATAATGGAATTGTTGTTCAAAATAATAACATTTTGAGTTATTTGCCAAATCTTTCTTTTTCAGGTGTGGATTATTTTACTTATAGAATCAGGGAGGTTGTTGACGCAGAGATAATTTCTCATCAAGCAAAAGTTTTCGTTACGGTTTCAAAAAACCCCAACTGCCCCATTGGAGTTACAGATCAAGCTAATGGTACAACCTTTGTCCCGATTTCCATAGATGTATTACATAATGATTATGATATAAATGGTGACCCACTTGAAATAATGGATATTCATACGCATGGAGGTAACGCCTATATTGATGGTGCCAGCATCAATTATACTTCAAAATCCACAACGTTTGTGATAGATTCACTGGAATACAGGATAAGACAAACGAATGATACATTGTCATTTTCTGATTGGACAAAAGTTTATATTCAACTTTCCATAAATCCTGATTTACCTGTTACAGTTAATGATTCAGCTATAACAAGAGGAGGCATGCCTGTAAATATTTTCCCAACTTTAAATGATATTCTGAATTCTTCAGATACACTGATTCTAAGAGCAGCATATCCAACAAGTATAAAGGGTATTGTTTCATACATGAATGACAGTATGCTTACTTATTTGCCTTATTATGGATCAAAAGGAGAAGAAGTTATTTTATACCAGATTAAAGACAAAAATAATAATCTGATTTTTGCAAATGGAATTATATATGTGACCATTATAGATCAACACTTTTTTGATACTTTGGCTGTGAGCAATATTAATGCTGGAATTAATGCCAACGGTCTCTTATTTTCTGAGATTGATGAACTACCTGGAGTTGGGTTTCAGCTTCCAGGGGATATGGAGGCATATTTCAGATTTCCTAAAACCGGAACAAAAAGTACTGTATTTACCAGTTCATTATGGTTTGGAGGAACTGATGAAAATGGTGTGCTTCATCTTGCGGGGGAGAGATTTAAGCAGACTGGAATTGACTTTCAGGTTGGCCCAATTTCAAACACATATGATTCCGCATTTTATAGTAAATATGGACGCACCTGGAAAATCAGCAAACAAGAAATTGATTATCATAAAAACAATTTCTGGAATCAGGGGTATCAGCCTGTAGAGGCAATATTAAACTGGCCTGGTAACGGAAATATTAATCTGGGCCAGTCTCAACAGTTGGCTCCGTATAATGACATTAACAATGATGGAATTTATAATCCATATGATGGAGATTATCCATTAATCCGAGGCGATCAGACAGTTTTCCTCATGTATAACGATGATCTTGAACACACTGAAACCGGTGGAATTCCCATTGGAATTGAAGTTCATGGGATGGTATATGGTTTTGATGCACCGAATGACAGTGCGCTGTATAATACCGTATTTGTGCATTATGATTTGATAAACAGATCATCTGAAACCTTATACAATATGCATGTTGGTGTATTTGCTGATTTGGATATCGGATATGCTGTCGATGATTATATTGGGTGTGATGTTACACGACGGTCTTTTTATGCCTATAATGGGCGAAATATTGATGGAGATGGACAATTTGAAGCATATGGGGAGAACCCTCCGGCACAATCTGTCACAATTCTTGCCGGACCATATATGGACAGTGATGGAATTGATAATCCGACAGGAAGTTGCGATGAAAGTGTTACTGGATTTAACTTCGGGAATGAAATTGTTGATGATGAAAGACTAGGCCTAACTACATTTGTATATTTCAATAATACGAATTCAGGTATCAATTATGGCTCTGATCCACAAATAGCTACTGAATATCAGAATTATTTAAGTGGTATATGGAGAGATCAATCGCCTATGTTATACGGGGGCAACGGTCATAGCTCATCAGGAGCTGTAGGACCAGCTAGTAAATATTTGTTTCCGGGTGATTCAGATCCTCTCAACTGGGGCACATCATGTAATTATCCTGAAGGAGGTTACAATCAACAAGGGAAATTCTGGACAGAAGAGGAGACTGGTAACATACCTGCTGATCGGAGAGGGTTAGGGGTTATGGGGCCATTTACTTTTGAATCAGGGGTAGTACAGGAGATTGAATTGGCATTTTGTGCAGGTATGGGTAATGCGGGTGCTATATCTTCAGTAAATCAACTTCTGAGTAATATTGATTCTTTGCTTATAGCGATAAATAGTGGGGAAATAATTCTGCCTAACAGTGAGCTAGGTGTTGAATCAGCTATAATGCATGAACCATCCATCAAAGTTTTCCCAAATCCCACTAATAATTCAATCTCCGTTGAGACTGGTATTCTTGGAAAAACTGTCAACTATAATATTTTCAACATTTGTGGAGCAAAAATGACTTCTGGGAAAATATATGAAGGTAAATATTCTAACATTGATGTATCAGGACTTCCTTCAGGTTTGTATATAATTCGATTTATTTCCGGAAATGGTTTATTTACCGGGAAGTTTATTAAATACTAACCTTGGATTTGCTGATTGAGAAGTTAGATCATATATGCAGGTTTCTATCAAAACTGATCATAGGCCAAAAACAAAGCTCATTTTTATAAAAAATGAATGGGATTAATTTACAAGCGTTAACTCCTTTTTAAAATGTATTATATATGAAAACTTTAATTTCATTTTTCATTTTGCTTGTAGTTTTTAATGTTAGCGCTTATTGCCAATCATTAAATAATTACGTATTCACCTCTTCAAATGAGGAATATACAGAAATAACAGGTGGAACTTCGCTTGGAAATGCTAATAGTGACGATCAAAGATTTTTTGATCCAATAAATACACTTGGCGGTAATTGGACTACCGGAAGTGGTTTTCCTATAGGGTTTGATTTCAGATTCGGAGATCAGATATTTGATAGAATTGGCATAAATAATAATGGTTGGATAGGCTTTGGAAAATCGCAATTTACGCCATCTGTTAACCTTACCTCAATAAGTAATTATGCTCCGTTAAGCTCTATAAGCATACTCAATCCAGAGTTTCTGGTTTGCCGTATTGCAGGACTGGCACTGGATCTTCAAGGGCAACCCGGATCGGAATTGCGTATTGAAACCATTGGGATGGAACCAAACAGGGAATGTGTCATTCAATGGAAGAACTATCGTATCTATAATGGAAGTGACTGGAATATCAATTTTCAAATTCGTTTACATGAATCAACCAATTCATCAACAATTGTTTATGGACAAATGATTCTTAATGGAAATGTTGCTGCTCAGGTAGGGCTGAGGGGTGCTCCATCAAGTAACGCTATTAATTATAAATCAAGGACTGTAAATGATGACTGGACTATTTCTGAAAGCGGCACAACTTCTTCTTCATGTAATTTGAATGGTTCTGTTTTTCCGTCAAGTGGGTTAACCTATACATTTACCTTCCCGCCACCATCACTAAACCTTATTTTATTCATTGAAGGCCTTTATGATCAGGCAAATAACGAGATGAATAAAGCCCATGGAAGTGAAGGCCCTTATTTTTCAGGGTCTATTGCAGATCAGGTAACCATAATGCTGGCACAGGGAGTATTCCCGTATTCTGTAATTTATGAAGTTAGCTCAGTACCGGTTAACCAGAATGGTGCTTGCCAGATTGAGATACCAGAAATCATTTCAGGTGATTATTACATAGTAGTGTCCCACAGGAATAGTATTGACACTTGGTCCTCTGAGCCGGTTACGTTTAATGGTGCCAATATACAGTATAATTTTACAAACGCACCAGGAAAAGCTTTTGGCGACAATATGAAATTAATCAGTGGAATATATTGTATTTATGGTGGGGATGTTAACCATGATGGAATTGTAGATACCGGTGATATGTCGCCGGTTGATAATGATGCATCTGCCTTTACAACAGGATATATTTCAACAGATGTTAATGGGGATGGTATAATTGATACCGGAGATATGACCATAATTGATAACAATGCCAGTAGTTTTATCGGAGTAGTCACTCCTTCGGTTTCAACCTTACCTTCAGTAACAACAGCTTTGATAATATATGATAACAGTAATAATGCGATTAGCGGAGGAGATGTTACCTCTGAAGGAGGTTCAAGTGTAACAAGCCGGGGTGTTTGCTGGAATGATTCCCCTAATCCGACATTAATGAATTACCATACAAATGATGGTAGTGGAATGGGCGTTTTCACAAGTACTATTGCCGGACTAAAACTAAATACAACTTATTTTGTAAGGGCTTTTGCAACCAATAGTTTTGGTACCGTATATGGAAACGAGGAAATATTTACAACGGATATATCTTATACTGGCGAAGGAGTTACTGACATAGATGGAAATGAATACTCAACCGTTGTAATAGGTAAGCAGAAATGGATGAGTGAAAACCTGAGAGTAACTCACTATCGCAATGGGGATGTAATTCCGAATGTGACCGGAAGTTCACAATGGAGTGTCCTTTCTAATGGAGCTTATTGCTGGTATAATAATGATGAATTAACTTATAAGAGCACTTATGGTGCCTTATATAACTGGTATGCTGTTGCAGACAACCGGAATCTTTGTCCTGCCGGCTGGCATATCCCCAGCAATGCTGAGTGGACAGATTTAACAAACTATCTCGGCGGTGAAGATATTGCCGGGGGTAAAATGAAAGAAGCTGGTCTTCTCCATTGGCAAAGTCCAAACACAGGAGCTACAAACGAAAGTGGTTATAATGGCATTCCGGGAGGAATAAGATCTTTTTTTGGTTCTTTCATGGATCTAGGAAGTTCAGGGTTTTTCTGGTCATCAACCGGAGTCGGATATCAAGCCTTATACAGGAATCTCCAACACAATGATTCTGATATCGGTTGGGGTGAAACTCCGGTTTGGGATGGTTATTCAGTTCGCTGTCTGAGATATACTGATAACACTGCAACTTTGACAACGAATCCGGTAACAGAAGTAGTTGGCCAGACTGCAGTTTGCGGGGGAATTATCCTGGATGAAGGTAATTCATCAGTTACCCAAAGAGGTGTCTGTTGGAGTACCTCTCCGAATCCAACAACACAAGGTGCCCACACCCAGGATGGTGCCGGATCGGGTAATTTCACAAGCGTTGTAACAGGATTAACCATGAATACCTCATACTATATCAGAGCCTATGCCATAAATACCGAAGGAATCTCTTACGGGAATGAACAGGGGTTTAATACTTCAGCAGCACTGCCGGTTGCTGGAAGCGGTGTTGTGGATATTGATGGAAATGCATATTCTTCAGTTATAATAGGATCACAGGAATGGATGGTTGAAAACCTGAAAGCTACTCACTATCATAATGGAGATGCAATTCCCAATATAACTGATAACACAGCATGGATTAACCTGACAACCGGAGCATATTGCTGGTATAACAACGAGGAAGTAACCTACAAGGAACCTTATGGGGCATTGTACAACTGGTTTTCAACCATTGATAACCGAAATCTTTGCCCTGCCGGTTGGGATGTGCCGGATAATTCAGATTGGAACACTTTGTCAAAATATTTAGAAGACAATGCCGGTGGAAAACTAAAAGAAGCAGGAAACTCACATTGGTCCAGTCCCAACACGGGTGCAACCAATGATTTCAACTTTACAGCATTACCTGGTGGAAGCCGCAATTATGATGGTATGTTTGGATTCAATGGTGCCTATGGGCATTGGTGGAGTTCTACTGAGCAAAACAATGAGGAGGCTGGGGTTAGTAGTACTAATTATCAATCAGGTATGCTATATTTAGGCAATGACTTGAAAAAATGGGGATTTTCAGTCCGATGTCTTAAAGAGGAAATAAGCACGGCAGTAATTACAACATCCCCCATATCTGATATCACAAGCACATCTGCTATTTGCGGAGGTGATATTACCGATGATGGTGGTTCAATTATTACTGCACGAGGTATTTGTTGGAGTACTTCCCCTATGCCAACCTTAACGGATGATTTTACAGTTGATGGTTCAGGAACAGGTGTTTTTACAAGTAACATAATTGAATTAGAGCCCAATACAACGTACTACGTAAGGGCCTATGCAACAAATGATATTGGAACTGCATATGGTGAAATTTTAAGTTTTAACACACTGGAAAACATAACAACCGTTACCGATATTGATGGCAATGTTTACCAAACAGTAACCATAGGTAATCAAACATGGATGAAAGAAAATCTTAAAACCACCCGATATCGAAATGGGACGAACATTGATTACCCCGGCAGTAACAACACATCATGGCAAAATAACACCACCGGTGCCTATGCCTGGAATAACAATGACATTTCCTGGAAAGATTTTTACGGGGCTTTGTATAATCATTACGCAGTAACCAATTCAAATGGATTATGCCCAACCGACTGGCATGTACCCAGTGATGCTGAATGGACTCAGTTGACAGATTTCATCAGTGGTGGAACCTCCACTGGCGGGAGTCAGTTAAAATCATGCCGACAAGTAAATTCTCCCTTGGGGGGAGAATGTAATACAAGTGTTCATCCTCGCTGGATCTTTTACAATACATCTATTTACGGTACTGACGATTATGGATTTTCCGCGCTTCCAGGCGGTTACCGCAACTACGATGGTACAAACGGTAGTCCGGGCGGCTACGGTACCTGGTGGTCGGGTACTGTCAGTGGAGCGAACGCCTGGGGCCGTAGTATAGTCTATACTAGCATGAGTGTAACCCGCAGCCGTTACGGCAAGACTGGCGGCTATAATGTACGGTGTATGATGGATTAATAGGCTATTTGCCTTTGATTATTTGAGAGTAACCCTGAAGTTGTCATTTTTGGGGGAATGGAACAACTTACTGCTCTGTTTGTTAGTTTTATAAAATTACACCTCCGTCCGTTGCCTCAATGATTAGGCAAGCCCCGGCTTCCTAACTTCTTTACCTTCAACTTACATCTGAGCAACCCTCAGATTCAGTTCAAGCAACTGCTGCAACAGGACTTTCTTTGGATTGAAGCAATAAGTCCCAGTAACAATTGCATCAAAAGTTTGGGAATGCCTACAAAAATCATATCAATGAATTGTTTCCCTGAGTTTTCTTATTGCAAGGTAGAGTCTTGAATACGAAGCTTGTCCCTGACCATATCGTTCAGCCCTCACCATCGCTTCATCCATGCTGCCAATACTAAATGCCATATCCCTTACCCATTTTTCATTTTCAAGAAATGCCCTGGATTTCTCATAGACCCGTATGTGTTTTTTCAAATCCCGCACAACTGCTAAAGATTTGTTGTAATTTGGACATGTATCCAGAAAATGAAGCAGAAACCAGTATTCAATTGTTGGTAGACTGTCGCATAAAATCACGTTATGATTATTCCTGTATTTATACCTCAAAGCAGCAAGTTTCTTATTTTCGGCAGCATTTCTACAAGCTACATCAGCATCGAAGACACAAATTATGGTAAGGGAATTTCCAGACAGTTGTTGAATAGCCTTTTCAAGCATGTTCACGGATGTCTTTCCAAATAGATGGGGCCTGACACTGCATACAAAGCCTCTGATGTTTTTTAGATGTTTAAAATAAAACTGCTCTGTAATGCCTTCACCAAGTATAACAATACCTTTTTCAGGTTGCCTTATCCCGGTACTTCGCTTTGCCATGTTGGTATGAATTATATATTCGGAACAGCTCCAAACTTCCCGTATCTATAAGCTTTCTGTAATGAACTTATCCTGCTGAGTCCTTTAAAATCGGAAAGCGGGTAAAGTTCGGTAGCCCCGTTCTTTTGTTTTCTCGTAAACCAGATATTATCTGCACGTAAAATATCTTCTGCTTCCAATAAGCTGTCGTTATGCGTGGTCAACAGCATTTGTGCCGATGACGATTTTTCCAGAAAACTTACCAATAAGAATTCAACGAGTTTAGGGTGCAGCGATGATTCAACTTCGTCAATGGCAATGAAAGCATCCCGCTCAATAATTTTATTTATGACACTGGCCAGGCCCATGGTACGCATAGTGCCATGTGATTGAAGTGATCCCGGAAGATTATAAAGTCCGGTTGACCCGTTTTCTTTAATAACCTTGTGAGAGAAGGTTATTTCTGAAACTTTCATGGTTCGTTCCTTTTCAATCCGTTCTTTCTCTTTCTCGGAAATCTTTCCACTTTTAAGAATATTAATGATAGCATCTTCCTGAAGAGGCTCTTCCTTGAAAAGTATATCGATATTATTTATGTTATAATCAGCCTGATTTAACAGATCAAGGATATAGTTTTTTGCATTTTCGTCTGCGACAATTTGCTTTTTTGCATATTCGTTTAACCTTGTATTTGGTTCAATGGTTTGCATTATTTTGGTTTTCATCCAATCCAACACATTATCCATCTCTTCAAGATGCACATTTACCTGATTGTAGGCTGCAAAAACAGACATATTGGCCAGGCATTTTACGCTGATTTCATTTAATGCTGCTGAATTGAGTTTTAATTTCGGATTAAACCGGATTTCAGAGATGTTGTTTTTATATATTCTTTGAAAAACGGTTGCAGGCCGGATCGTTGAATAGTAATCCAGCATTTCATTAAAAACAATTGTATCTGTCATTTTTAGCCTGTAAACGAATTTCTTGCTGCCAATATAGAAAGTCAGGGTGAATTCCGAAGGTTCTACACTTGTTTTGTCATCAAGAAGAAAAGGGATGGCACCGGTGTCTGTGTCCTTGCTGTTGGTTGTTTTAAACCAGAATTTTTGTAATGTCTCAAAAGCGTAAATCAGATTACTTTTGCCGGATGCATTGGCTCCGAATACTATACCAATTCTGGTAATTCGGATACCGGGTGCAACTTCAACTACCTGATATTCCTCAAGGTGTTTGTCTTTGGTGGCTTCGAAGCTGAATGTAGCTTCATCTTTAAAGGAAAGGAAGTTCTTGATTTTTAAAGAGAGGATCATGATAAATGGACATTATGCATTAACTGCGTGAAAATACTATAAAAACGAATGAAATCAAATTATGTTTCTGGGAATTACAAATATTATGCAAATTTTAGAAATAAGAGTTGGATAATATTCGGTCAATAGCATTTACTGTGATACTTAATTTGCAATAAATCTTAAGCACCAATGAGAAAATCCTAAAATTCAAACTGAAATCTGAAAATCGCAATGGACGACAATGTTTATAAAAATTGGGAGGGAGCCTCTCTGAATAAATCTGTAGCCTGATTTTATCTAATATAATGATTTATTGACGATCAATAGTATTTGCATAAGACCCCAACCGGTTCCTGAAAGGGCCGGTTTTTTATTGCCCCCTCCCCTGCCGATAACCTATTCCGATCGTGTTCAGCCCGGAATGCTTTACAGAATTGTGCTTTTCAAACCTGTTTCATACACCTGGAACTGGCACAACAGCCTGATAAAACCGGCATGGAATATTACTTTTTCCATAATAACGGATTATGTTTAAATGCTTGTTCAATGTCAAAAACCCTGTTAGTGGTATCCGTCAGGTTTCCGGCCATCGTTTTGCTGATGTTTCTGATGGCTGCTTTTATGCCTGTTACGGGTGATCTGCGGATTTCACAGGAAAGTTCAAAGAAGCTGAATAAATCCATGGCTGAGATCTATCCGGGCCACAAACCACGGTTGGAGAAACTGTTGCTGGATGCCCCTGAAATTGAAGATACCGACGTACTGAATGCCGATGGTAAATGGTTTGCCATCCGGGAAAAGGGCTTAACCCTGGGCTGGCTGATGGCCGACAGGATCTGGGGCCGGCATCATGAATTCGAGTATGTTTTGATCGTTGATACTTCCTGTAAAATCATCAATGTATCGGTATTGAGCTACCCCGATTCCCATGGCTTTGCAGTAAACGGCACGGAATGGCTTTCCGGGTTCGGGGGTTTTTCGTCCGACAGCTTTCCCGTTTACGGGCGAAATGTTGACGCCCTTTCCGGATCCACGATTTCGGGGACCAGCCTGACTGAATCCGTTTCATCCTCATTGCGGATACTTAAAAAGCTGAATGAAAGCGGACTTCTGAAATAAGCTCTCCTGAATGCTTTGTAAAACAGGCCAAATCAATTACTTTTGCCGGCTTATAATCCGGATAAATGGAAGTATTAACCCTGTTGTTGCTTGCTTTTGGCCTTTCGTTCGACTCCTTTGCCGTATCCGTCAGCAGCGGACTGATCCTGCCCGGAATCCGTTTTTATAAAGCCTGTATCATCGCGTTTTCCCTGGCATTTTTCCAGGCCCTGATGCCCATGCTGGGGTGGTTCGCCGGTTTAACGGTGCGCGATGAACTAGCCCGGTTCGATCACTGGATTGCCTTTGGACTGCTGGCACTACTGGGCGTAAAAATGATTATTGAAAGCCTGAAAGCGGAGGAACACCGGAATGGGTTCAATCCCCTGAAACCCTCGGTATTGCTTACCATGTCGCTGGCAACCTCCATAGATGCCCTGATTGTAGGGGTCAGCTTTGCCTTTATCCAGAAACCCGATACCACCGCAATTATTTTGCCTGTGATCATCATCGGCGGGGTAACCTTTGTTGTTTCCATGCTTGGCATTCTTTTCGGTAAAAAGGCCGGAACCCGGCTTGGCAAACGTATGGAAATGCTGGGCGGATTTATCCTGATCGCCATCGGACTCAAGATCCTGATAGAGCATCTGTGGATGTGAACCCGGTTGTTGAGAAGAAGGGACGAGGGTCGTTTTTGAGGGACGAGGGACGAGGGACGAGGGACGAGGGACGAAAATCCTGCCATAAGAAATAAGTAGATACCTGGAAAACAATTCATTCAAACTTACAACGTGGTTGCAGACAAGCTGAATCATTGTCTCCCGCCCCTTGTCCCCCGTCCCGGTTTACAACCAAACCAACCAACGGGTATTCCATTCCGCCAACATTCCACCATCCCAACAAATCTGAATTCGTATCTTTGCATGTTTTAATAAAAATGCATCCGCATGAGCGAAGACAAAATCAATGCTGAACTTTCAGGTGAAATCAAAACACCGACCAATTTTATACATGCCATCATCGAGGAGGAAATCCGCAATGGTAAGAACGAAGGAAGGGTACATACCCGTTTCCCACCGGAGCCCAACGGTTATCTTCATATTGGCCACGCCAAGAGTATCTGTCTCAATTTCGGTACTGCCAGCAAATACAACGGGCTTGCCAACCTCCGGTTTGACGATACCAATCCTGTCAAAGAAGATACCGAGTATGTTGACAGCATAATGGAGGATGTCCGCTGGCTTGGATTTGACTGGGACGACCGTCTTTACTATGCTTCCGATTATTTCGACCAGTTGTACGAATGGGCGGTTAAAATGATACGGGAGGGTCATGCCTATGTGGATGACCTGAATGCCGAACAAATCAGCGAATACCGCGGAACCGTTAACCGTCCGGGTAAGGAAAGTCCCTACCGCAGCCGCACGACTGAAGAAAACCTGGATCTGTTTACACGGATGAAGGAGGGAGAATTTCCGGATGGTTCGAGGGTTCTGCGGGCAAAAATTGATATGGCCCATCCGAATATGCTGATGCGCGATCCCATTATGTACCGCATTCTGCATACCGACCATCACCGCACCGGGGACAAATGGTGTATCTATCCGATGTACGACTACGCACATGGTCAGAGCGACTACCTCGAAGGCATTACCCACAGCATCTGTACGCTGGAGTTTGAAGTCCACCGTCCATTGTATGAATGGTACCTCGAGATGATTGCCGAAGGAAGTTACCGCCCCCGTCAGATCGAATTTGCCAGGCTAAACCTTACCTATACCGTGATGAGCAAGCGTAAACTGCTCCAGTTGGTGAATGAAAAAGTGGTTAACGGATGGGACGACCCACGGATGCCAACCATCTGCGGACTCCGCCGAAGGGGATATACGCCCGAATCGCTGAGGGCTTTCGCCGATGTTATCGGCATTGCCAAGCGGGATCAGATGATTGATGTTGCCCTGCTTGAGTTCTGCGTCAGGGAGGACCTCAACAGGCGTTCAAACCGGGTGATGGCTGTGCTGAACCCGGTAAAGCTGATCATTGATAATTTCACGGAAGGTGAGGTGATCGAACTGGAGGCCATCAATAATCCGGAAGATCCGGAAGCTGGTTCCCGTATGATTCAGTTTACCAAAGAATTGTATATTGAACGGGAGGATTTTATGGAGAATCCCACCGGCAAATTCTTCCGGTTGAAACCCGGCGGTGAAGTCAGGCTGAAGTACGGATTTATCATCAAATGCGAGGATATTGTAAAGGATTCAGAGGGAAATATAACCGAAATCCATTGCACTTACCAGGAAGATACCCGCAGTGGGATGGCCAACAGCAACAAGAAAGTCAAAGGGACATTGCACTGGGTTTCAGCATCACATGCCATACCCGTTGAAGTTCGCCTGTACGACCGGCTTTTTGCGACAGAAACACCTGAAAACGTGGAGGAAGGCCAGGATTTCAAAGACAACCTGAATCCGGACTCACTCAAAACCATCACAGCCATGGCTGAACCCTCCGTTGTAAAGCTCGGTATCGGTGACAGGGTCCAGTTTGAACGGCTGGGATATTTCTGTGTTGATCCGGACGCCACATCATCAAAAATGGTGTTTAACCGCACTGTCGCGCTGAAAGATAACTGGACAAAATCAAATCAGGGATAAAATTTCTTTGTTTTTGTATTCGGTTTTTTAAAAAAATGGTTAATTTTGCACCGTTGAACGGTCATTGTCTGATGGTGTAATTGGCAACACGTCTGATTCTGGATCAGAAGAGTCTAGGTTCGAGCCCTAGTCGGACAACACATGAGCCCTGCAGTTATGCGGGGTTCTTTTTTGGGGAGGTGAGTCGTTATAATGTCTCCTTAATCGTATAAGGCCAGAAATTCATAGCCATTCCCCATTGCATCCAGTAATTTAATAAAATCAGGGAAGCTTATGACGAGGGAGGCGGTATTGTCATTGGGATGAAAGCTGATTTTGGGCAGTGTTTTCAGATTATCATCCAGGAAAAGATTTACATGGTGCTCCTTATCATGAATCAGCCCGAAAGGAGAAACTGAACCCGCTTTAAGCCCGAGGTATTTATCCATCCGCTGTTCTGAGGCAAAGGAGAGTTTGCCCTGCCTGAGCCGTTTCTCCAGGTCGTGAATACCCAGTGTTTGCCGGTGGTCAAAGATCACCAGGTAGTGTTGATTGCCTTTGTGGTTTCTGAAAAACAGGTTTTTGCAGTGCGTTGTTTCCTTAATATCTTTCCAGTATTGTACCGCAATTTCTATGGTTGGTGCAGGTGGATGTTCATGGTATTCATAGGGAATTCCAAGTTCCTCCAGTTTCCGGTAGAGCAGGGGATCGCCGTTCATACAACTAAGCTAAAAGTATAAAGTTCAAAGTTTACCCGACGTAACGAAAGTGAAGGCGGGCTCAAAGTTTACCCGCCGTAATGCAATGAAGGAGGGTTCAAAGTTTAAAGTTAAAACCACCCGGTTGCAAATTCACCATTAACAGATTGATTTGCTTCTCCATTCAAACAGGGCTAAGTTATTTTTTAGTGTTTGAAAACCCATCCTGCATTAAGTGGCATTCATCACTAAAAGTCCGAAATCATTCTCTTACAGGCTTTACCAATTTTTCTTGAGAACAAATTTCACAGACTCGCAATGGCTTTTTCAATTCTGTTCAATGTTTCTTTCTTCCCGAACAGGGATATCATGGCTGAAACTCCGGGGCCGAAACTTCCGCCCACCAGCGCCAGGCGGAGGGTGTTCATGATCTGCCCCATACCCAGGCCATTTTCATGAATGTAGGCTTTGACAACCGCATCAATATTATCAACGGAATAATCTTCTGTATCGGCCAGTATAAAAGCCAGTTTCTCAAGCAGGGCAGGGGTTTCTGGTTTCCAGAATTTCCCGACCACTTGTTCATCATATGTTTCAGGAGACAAAAAGAAAAAACGCGACTGTTCCCACAAATCCGGTACCAGTACTGCCCGTTCTTTTATCAGAGAACAGACCCTTAAAACAATATCACCGGATGCGGTAATTCCTTTTTCTTTCAGAATATTGCCCAGCAATTGAGAAAGCTCATGGTCACCTAGTCCTGAAATATAATGGTGGTTGAACCATCTGGCTTTCTCCGGATCGAATTTTGACCCTGATTTCCCGACCCGTTCAATGGAAAAGGCTTTAATCAGCTCATCCATACTGAATACCTCCTGTTCCGTTCCGGGATTCCAGCCCAACAAGGCCAGCATATTGATAAAGGCTTCGGGCAGATATCCGCTTTCCCGGTAACCGGAGGATACCTCTCCGGTCTTTGGGTCTGTCCAGCGAAGGGGGAATACCGGGAAACCAAGGCGGTCTCCATCGCGTTTACTGAGTTTTCCGTTACCATCGGGTTTTAAAAGCAGGGGCAGATGTGCAAATTCAGGCATATCGGTTTCCCATCCAAAATAACGGTAAAGCAAAACATGCAGAGGGGCGGAGGGGAGCCACTCTTCGCCCCGGATAACATGGGAAATTTTCATCAGATAATCATCAACCACGTTTGCCAGATGATAGGTCGGCATACCGTCGGATTTAAACAGGACTTTATCATCGAGTAAATGTGAATCAACACTGACAACGCCGCGAATAAGATCATGAACAACAATGGTTTCGTGTTCCGGAATTTTCACACGGATTACATAATGCACCCCTGAATCCAGCAGAGTTTCAACTTCCTTCCCGCTTAAGGTAAGTGAGTTTTTTAACCCCATCCGGGTTTGGGGACCATACTGAAAAGTCTCCTTCCGCGATTCATAATCTTTTCGCAATACTTCAAGATCTTCCGGTGTATCGAAGGCATAGTAGGCTGTGCCATTCCCGAGTAATTGCAATGCATATTGGTGATACACTTCTTTGCGGTCGCTCTGGCGATAGGGTGCAAAAGGTCCTCCCAGATGAACACCTTCATCAAATTGAATGCCGCACCATTGAAGCGATTCAATGATGTAATCCTCCGCACCGGATACAAAGCGGGCCTGGTCTGTATCCTCAATTCTTAACAGGAATTTACCATGGTGCTTCCGGGCAAACAAATAATTATACAAGGCAGTGCGAACCCCTCCGATGTGGAGCGGACCGGTAGGGCTTGGCGCAAATCTAACTCGAACATCTTTCATTTTTCAGACTGTATATAAAGGCACAAAGATAGTAAAAGCGCGGATTACGGCTTTTAGGATGTTTATCAATGGTCCATCCGCACTGTACCTTTTTGATTTTATTAACATTCTGCTTAATCAATTTGATGTAACTTTGTAATTATATAAGCGTTAGATTAATATACCGATATTTGCAAGCTGATTCAAGTATATGTCCCAAAAGCCTAAAAATAGGTTACGTGTTCCAAGGTACCACATAGGGAGAATTTTTCTGTTTCCTGTGTTACTCTATTTTATGCTTGTATTTCCTGTGCTTGCTTTTATGATCCTGAAAAGTTTTCCTGAACTCAAGGATAAGAGTGGTTTCATGACTGAGGTGCGGATAGATTCCACCAATCGTGCGTCCCGGAATCAAAAGCAGGATGCTCCGGTTGAAGAATTTAAAGAAGGATTCCATGCCGGCAAGCAATCATCCGGGAAGTTCAAAGACAGCATTTCCGCCGCCCTTGCCGATAGCTTAACCGGTGCTATAGTTAATACTCAAGGGGATTCCATTTCTGATCTGATGCTTACCGGTACTTCCACTGATTCAAAAAAGGGAACATCCAATGCATTTTCTGATTCTATTTCGTCACTTTTTAATTATGTAATCCTCTTCAGCACCATTGTAGGATTTGCAGTTAATATACCTTTTAAAAGGTATTTCAGGCGAAAACGGCTGGGTAGAACAATTTCTCCACGCCTTTACCGGTATTGCAGGCGATTTTTACTGTTTACCCCTGTTATCAACAGCGGTATTGTGTTGCTGGCTTTTACCGTGGTACATGGCATCATGATTTATCAGATTCAATCTCCATCTGCATTCACCGATGAGATCAGCAGGAGGATGTTTTCGAACTATCTGTTTATTTCATTGGTTGCCTCCCTGCTCACCGTTTTATTTATTTATTTCTGGCAGAAACACCGGGTGCATATCCGTTATATTGAACATATTTTTACCCGGGATGAACTTCAAAAAAGGATTTTCGGAAAAAACACCGGCAAAATAAGAAACAGGCTGTACATTGCCAGCGCGATGACGACGCTTTTGCCGCTCACCATCGTTTTACTTTACCTTATTCTAAGCCTCACACCCATCAGGGATATGGGTAAAGTCAGCCCCGAAGAGATGAGAATCATGCTGGGCAGGCTCGCTGATGTCATGGGGCCTGAAGTCGATTTTACCAAAGAATCCGGTTTTTCGAATCTATACTATATCAGTGCTTTTGATAATACCCTGATGTTTGGAGGTATTTTCAGCGGAATCCTTGTTTCCTTTATATACATCCTCTTTTTTGTGAACTGGTCGACTGCCGGTATTGTGCGACCTGTGAACGAATTGGTTGAAAGCATGCGGAAAACAGGGGAGGGGATGCTCGATAATTATACCATTGTCAGAACCAATGATGAGATCGGGGTGATGTCGGAAGGGTATAATATGATGACCTCCAGGCTGAGGGAATATATATTCCGGATATCGCAGATGAACGAAGCATACAGCCGGTTTGTACCGAATCAGTTTCTTGAATTTCTCGGGAAAGAGGATTTTGTTGATATTCAGCTTGGCGACCAGGTTCAGAAAGAGATGACCGTGATGTTCTCCGATATCAGGGGATTTACTGAACTTTCGGAAGATATGACCCCCAAGGAGAATTTTGACTTCATCAACCATTACCTTGGCTACATGGAACCGGTTATCCGGAAGAACAATGGTTTTATCGATAAGTTTATCGGTGATTCCATCATGGCCCTGTTCCATGAAAAAGTCGATGATGCCATTGATGCTGCCATTGAAATGCGGTATAAATTGAACCAGTTCAATCTTGACCGCATCGATCAGGGCAAACCAACCATTGATTCGGGTATTGGGATTCATACCGGAAATCTGATGCTGGGAGTTGTAGGAGGGGAGGGAAGGATGGACGGAACTGTAATTTCTGATGCAGTCAACCTCGCTTCCAGGCTGGAAGGTCTTTCGAAAATTTATCGTACACCAATCATCATCAGCGAAGATACACTCATCAAACTTGAAGACCCCTCAAAATACAATTTCAGGTTTCTTGATATCGCCCGTGTAAAGGGGAAAAAAGAGGCCGTCTATGTGTTCGAAGTCTTAGACGGCGAACCTGACGAGATAAAAACACTGAAAATTGAGACTAAATCGCTGTTTGGCAATGGTATAGACCATTATAAAAACAAACGGTTTGAAGATGCACTTATCGTGTTTACGGAAATTGTAAAGATCAATCAACGCGATACAGTCGCAGCATTTTATGTGAACCGGTGCAAAAACAATATACAGAAGGGAATCCCGGACGACTGGAACGGGATAGAGGTTTTCGATGCAAAATAATCCTGATCCTTTTGGGTTATAATGAAACCGGATTATTCATCCTGTAAGTATTAGAACCAAACATGCCCCGGACTTTTTCGTTTATTATCAAGGCCGGTTATAAATAAAAATACCACTTATAGTTGCTTAACGCTTTGAAGAAAAGAGATGAACGAAAACTATAATTTGCTCATTGATAAACTCGATGCCTTTATCAGAAAGTACTATACCAATCAATTGATAAGGGGTGGGTTATACAGCATTGCTCTGCTCGGAAGTTTTTTCCTGATATTCACTCAACTGGAGTCGCTTGGTTGGTTCTCCGTATCTGTCAGAACGGCCCTTTTCTACAGTTACCTGATCGGTGCCATTACAATTCTTGTCCGCTTTGTTGTTCATCCGTTGTTGAAGCTGAACAAGGCCGGTAAGAGAATTTCGCATGAAATGGCAGCGGGTATTATTGGAACTCATTTTTCGGAAGTCCGTGATATCCTGTTAAATACGTTGCAGCTTAATTCGATTGCTGCGGCACAACCTCATGAAAAAGAACTGCTTCTGGCCAGCATCAATCAAAAAGCAGGAAAATTAAACCCGGTTCCCTTTGTATCTGCCATAGATCTGTCAAAGAACAGAAAATATCTTGTTTATGCACTGCCACCGGTGCTGATTCTGGCACTTTTTCTCATTATATCTCCACAAGCCATAACAGGACCAGGAAACAGGCTGATCCATCATGCTGTTGCTTTTCAGAAACCATTGCCCTTCAGTCTGAATATTACAAACAAAGATCTGAAAGCAATACAACAGGAGGATTTTACGCTGAGGTTAACCGTAACCGGTGATGAGATTCCGGATCAGGTATTTATTGTATTGGATGGAATTGAATACCGTATGGAAGCCGGTGATAAGCTGAATTATTCCTTTACTTTCAAAAAAGTACAGAAAAACCAGAAATTCAATTTTCTGGCAGCAGGGCATTACACTGTTGATTATGAGCTTATTGTGCTTCCAAAACCCATTATTCTCAACTTCGATATTGAATTGAATTACCCGGTGTACACGGGCCGGAAGTCTGAAGTTATCTCAAATACCGGAGATATGTCCGTGCCAGCAGGAACAAGCGTTATCTGGAAGTTTTATACCCGGGATACCCGCTTCCTCACTTTAAAATCAGGCGAGAACATCCGGAGGATTGAAGTAAAATCATCCAATATGATTTCTGTTTCCAGTCGGTTGATGGTTCCGACACCTTATTCAATAAGTATAGAGAATCAATTTATGAAAGGCGCTGATTCCATGTCGTTTTTTATTAATGTTATACCTGATTTATATCCGGTTATTACTGCCGATGAGTACAGGGATTCGGTTTATGATAACAGGCTGTATTTCAGGGGATTGATAAAAGATGATTATGGATTTCGGAATCTTGAGTTCCGTCTTTCAAGGAAAACCTCAGAAGGTGAGGGTTCTGCCGAAACTTCTGTTCCAGTCATGATCCGGAAAGACAATACACAGCAGCAGTTTTATCACTTCTTTGATGTTGCTGATGCCGGATTGCAACCAGGCGATGAAATTGAATACTATTTCATTGTTTGGGATAACGACGCCGTACATGGAAGCAAGTCGTCACGTTCACAGAAAATGTTCCTGAAAATTCCTACCCTTGAAGAGATTGAAGCGATGGTCAGGAAAAATCAGGAAAACGTTAAGAGTGAGCTTGAAAAGAGTATTGATGAAGCGAAAAAAATTCAAAAGGACATCAGCCAGTTGAATAAAAAGCTTCAGGACAAAAAAAGCCTTAACTATCAGGAGAAAAAACAGGTTCAGGATCTATTGGAGCGTCAGAAAAATCTTCAGAATCAGGTGGAAGAAATGAAGCAGCAGAATGAAAAGATCAATATGAAGGAGTCTCAGTATTCTGAAACAAATGAATCAATTGCAGAAAAGCAGCGACAACTTGAAAAGCTTTTTGAAGAAATCATGACGGATGAAATGAGACAGTTGTTTGAGGAGCTTCAGAAAATGATGGAAAATATAGATAAAGACAAGCTCAATGAATTAATGGATAAGATGAAGTTCAATGCTGAGGATATGGAAAAAGCCCTCGATAGGAACCTGGAACTTTTCAAGCAACTTGAATTTGACAAGAAGCTGACTGAAACCATTGATAAACTGAAGGCACTCTCTGAAAAACAGGAAAAGCTCTCAGAAAAATCAGCAGATACGGAAAATAAGAGTCAGGAAAAAATATTGGGTGAACAGGAAAAAATCAACAAGGATTTCAATGATCTCAAGAAGGATCTTCAGGACCTGAAAGAAATCAATAAAAAACTGGAAGAGCCCAACAGTTTTAATGTTCCTGAGCAGAAAAAAGAGGAGATTCAGAAAGATCTGGACGATTCGGAAAAGAGCCTGAAGGAAAGCCAGATGAAGAAAGCATCCAAATCGCAGAAAGATGCTTCAAAAAAAATGGAAGAGATGAGTGACATGCTGTTTGAGATGCAACAGGATATGGAAGAGGAGTCAATGGAGGAAGATATAGAGGCGCTCAGGGCAATCCTTGAAAATCTTGTCCGGATTTCATTCGATCAGGAGGGTCTCATTGAAAAGCTGGCCACGATTAATCGTAATGATCCTCAATATACCAAAATTGTTGATCAGCAAAAAGGTATAAAAGATAATCTTGTGATGGTTGAAGATTCGCTTTATGCACTGAGTAAACGTCAGGCCATGATTGAATCATTTGTTAACCGGGAGATCGATGCCATCAATAAAAATGTCGATCAGACACTGGAAGCATTGAACAACAGGGTGATTCCGACCGCACGGGGAAAACAGCAGTATGTGATGACCTCTGTCAATAACCTGGCCCTGATGCTCGCAGAATCGATGAAACAAATGGAACAGAACATGTCGATGAAGTCGAAATCGGGAAAATCGGGTAAGAGTTGTCCGAATCCTGGTGCTGGAAAACCCTCTTCAATGAAGTCGATGCGACAGATGCAGGAGAAACTGAACAAGCAGATGGAGGCAATGAAGAAGGGCATGAAAGAGGGGAAAGGAGAGAAAGGGAAATCAGGCCAGGGTTCAATGAGCGAACAACTTGCAAGAATGGCAGCCCAACAGCAGGCGTTGAGAAAACAATTGCAGGAATACCGCGACCAGTTGCAAAAAGAGGGTGCGGTAAACCAGCAGGGGATGAATAAGATGATCGAAGAAATGGAGCGGACAGAAACGGAAATGGTTAATAAAATTTTAAATCAGGAAACCATGCGCAGACAGGAAGAAATCCTGACCAGAATGCTTGAATCGGAAAAGGCAGAAATGCAAAGGGAACAGGAAGATCGCCGTGAATCAAATCAGGGCCGCGATCTTCCCAAACCAGATCCGGCTTCATTTTTTAATCAAATGGGTATCCCTTCGCGTGAAACGGAATTGTTGCGTACAATACCTCCCTCCCTCAGGGTATATTATAAAAACAAGGTTAACGAATATTTTATAAGTATTCCTCCGGGGAAATAGCCTGTATTATCCGGAAAACCTTTCATTAATATGGTTGTGCTGTATTTCTGAAATGGTATAAAGCCATTATTTACTATTGCATTCACAAAAAACCCTTCATGACAACTTCAGGCATAGCATTTTTCAGTGAAAATACCGGGTTCCTGCTCCGGAATAAAAAAAAAGTCCGCGAATGGCTTGCCGATACGATAATTAGAGAAGGTTTTTCTCCGGGTGAAATAAGCATCATCTTTAGCAACGATGCCTATCTTCATGAAATGAATATTAAATATCTCGCCCATGATACCTTCACCGATGTAATTACTTTCGACTATAGCGAAGGTTCCCTGATTTCCGGCGACGTATTTATCAGCATTGAACGGGTAAAGGAAAATTCTGTTTCTTATTCAAAAACTTTTTCTGATGAATTAAACAGGGTAATGGTTCACGGTGTATTACACTTATGCGGCTATAAGGATAAGTCGGAAAAAGATCTGGCAAACATGCGCAAAAAAGAAGAGCAGTATCTTTCATTGTTTCCGAATTCATAGCATTCCTCAAAGAGGCCGGAATATTTGCTAATTTTGCAGCCCATTTGTTTTACAACATTGGGCTGCATTTTTTTATTTACCCCTGACTTTAGTTTATTCCCAGGAGCATTTTTACGAATGTTCCACGTGAAACAAATTCATAATGTTTAAAAAATATGATGTTATTGTAGTGGGTGCAGGTCACGCTGGTTGTGAAGCAGCTGCAGCTGCCGCAAATCTGGGCTCTTCTGTTCTGCTTATAACCATGAATATGAACACCATTGCCCAGATGTCCTGTAATCCGGCAATGGGAGGTATCGCCAAAGGGCAGATAGTCCGTGAAATAGATGCACTGGGAGGGTATTCAGGTATTGTTACCGATGCCACTATGATTCAGTTCAGGATGCTTAATCGCTCAAAAGGTCCGGCCATGTGGAGTCCCAGGGCACAAAGTGACCGGATGCGCTTTTCTGAAAAATGGCGTCGTATGCTGGAACAAACACCCAATATTGACTTCTGGCAGGATACTGTTACTGGTGTGAATACAAAAAACGGACAGGTTACAGGTGTAACCACGTCGATGGGTAAGCAGATTAATGGAAAATCGGTGATACTCACTAACGGGACCTTCTTAAACGGGATCATACATATTGGTAAGAGTAATTTTGGTGGCGGCAGGATGGGGGACAAGGCATCGCACGGGCTAACGGAATGCCTCACCGCTCTCGGATTTGAATCTGCCAGGCTGAAGACCGGGACTCCTGTAAGGGTGGATGGCAGATCAATTGATTTCAGCCGGATGACCGAACAGAAGGGTGATGAGAATCCGGGGAGGTTTTCGTTTACCGAAACCCCGGTTTTACAAAACCAGCGGAGTTGCTATCTTACCTATACCAACCCTGAAGTTCATGATATTCTTCGTCTTGGTTTTGATGAATCGCCTATGTATGCCGGCAGAATTGAAGGAAGGGGTCCACGTTATTGTCCCTCGGTTGAAGATAAAATTGACCGTTTCAGTGATAAAAGCAGACATCAGTTGTTTGTTGAACCTGAAGGATGGGACACAATAGAGTATTACGTAAATGGATTTTCTTCGTCTCTTCCGGATCATATTCAATTTAAAGCCCTGCAAAAAGTTCCGGGGTTTGAACATGCCAAAATATTCAGGCCCGGATATGCGATTGAATATGATTACTTCCCACCGGTTCAGTTACACTATTCACTTGAAACCCGGCTGGTAGAAAATCTTTATTTCGCCGGACAAATTAATGGCACCACCGGTTATGAGGAAGCTGCAGCCCAGGGCATCATGGCCGGAATCAATGCACATCTTAAAAACCATAATGAGCCGGCTTTCGTTCTTAAAAGGTCAGAAGCATACATAGGTGTTCTTATCGATGATCTGATTACAAAAGGTATTGATGAACCTTACAGGATGTTTACTTCCCGTGCTGAATACAGGATATTATTGAGACAGGATAATGCTGACCTCAGGCTTACACCGGTTTCCTATAAACTGGGCCTTGCCGGTGAAGACCGTTTCCGCAGGGTGGAAGAAAAGCTATCCGCCATCAGTAAAACCATTGCTTTCCTGGCAAATCTGAGCGTTTCACCTGAACAGGTTAACGGTTTGCTGGAGCAGCTAAATACTGCTACCATCCTACAGAAAGTTAAACTCTCAACTTTGTTATTGCGACCACAAATTAGCCTGAATGACCTGATGGTCCACCTTCCCCAAGTCAGGGATCATTTTTCAACTTACCCGGCCATACAGGGAGAACTTATTGAAGAGACTGAAATCCTTGCCAAGTATGAAGGATATATCGAAAAGGAAAAGGAGATTGCAGAAAAAATGTCGAAATTTGAAGACATTCCTCTTAAGCCTGATTTTAATTACCAATCACTGACTTCTCTATCGTTCGAAGCGAGAGAAAAACTGAGCCGCCATAAGCCTGAAACCATTGGTCACGCTAGCAGAATTAACGGAGTTTCGCCCGCCGATATCTCTGTATTAGTTGTATATTTGGGGCGCTAAATCTAACCGATCATCTAATTGTTTCACGTGGAACATTCGTTCAATTCGCATCCAAAGTTATGCTTACTTTGTGATAATAAGACCTTTACGAAATTTTTATATCCAAAGGATTATTTTCTTACAGGAGAAGAATTCGGAATCTTTCAATGCGACCGGTGCGGTCTTCATATAACATGGCCCATACCTGCCATATCTGACCTTCAGTCATACTATGCATCTGAAAACTATATCTCGCACGCTGATAAGCGTACCGGTGCCTTTGGTAAAATCTATCACTTGGTTCGCAAATATACCCACAGAAAGAAATTTAAACTGATCAATCGTTTTTCGAAGGGCCGGTCGATTCTCGATATCGGATGTGCTACAGGGGAATTTCTCCGGTATTGTCAGGATAAGGGAATGATTGTTGCCGGAATTGAGCCAAATGAAAAAGCAAGGCTATATGCAATTTCTGAGCACAACCTGCAAATAGGCAATGAATTGGACCTGGGTTCCCTGGAAACAGCTTCACAGGATTTTATTACTATGTGGCACGTTCTTGAACATGTGCCCGACATCAATCAGAGAATGGCTGATATTTCCCGGTTGCTTAAGAAAGACGGAACCGCCTTTATTGCCCTGCCAAATCACGCTTCGTACGATGCCGGGTACTACAAGGAACATTGGGCCGCCTGGGACGTACCGAGGCATCTTTACCATTTTGACCGAAAATCATTTCAATTGCTTGCTTCAAAACATGGATTCAGGGTTTTTGGAATTATTCCGATGTATTTCGACTCCTATTATGTGTCATTACTGAGCGAGAAATACAAGCGCGGAAAAACATCTTTAATAAATGCCATATTCCTCGGTTTCTGGTCTAATCTGAAGGCCTTTATGGGAAACAGGGAGTATTCAAGTCTGATTTATGTGATTAAAAAAGATTAGCATTATTTACCGATTTTTACACTGCGACGTTTCCCTTTATTATCTTTACGAACTACCAGGAACCCTGTTTGAATTCAAAATTGGATTTCTGAAGGTATTTGCTTGACTATTTTGTGCTATGGTGTTGATTATCATTTAAATAACTCACATTGCTTCTGTAATTGATTGGTTGGTAGGTAGGATTTACTATTGTTAAGTTTTCCCGGATTTTGTTGCAACCTTATTACCAAACTCCAGAATGTTCAAAAACCCGATAAATAGAAATACGCCCCTGATGTTGATCTTTCTTTCGGGGCTATTTTTTGTTTCAGCCTGTATATATTCTATTGCATTCAAGGCTCAACAAAGTCCGGATAGGCTTATTCCGGAATTTTGCGAGAAGTTGAATACAAGGTTTGATAACGCCGGATCATTACTCACTGACATAATAAAATCGAATCCGCAACCAACATTCGAAAAGCTCAGTGAATACAGCAGCAGACTTCCCAGGTTTTACAGCCTTTACGTATTTAATGACAGATCGCTGATATACTGGTCTGATAATTCATTGAATCCTGAAATATCCATTACTGATTCTTTAATAAAAAAAAGAATACATAAAGCAGGTAACGGGATATACCAAATCGCCGCCAGAAAATCCGGTACCTTTACCTTTATAATGACCGACCTGATTAAATCGGGTTATAGTTATCAGAACGAATATCTTTCACCTGCCTATAATCCTGCATATACTATAACATCCGGTTATGAAATAATAATTGGCAATAAAGGAATTCCTGTCAATGACAGGGCAGGAAAAACCCTGTTTTCGTTATACAAAAATGAAAAAATTGAAACAACTTCTTCTGTTTTTATACTGATTCAATATCTCCTCTACCTGACCGGATTTATTCTTCTGGTTATAGCAATCTATATGCTCTATTTAAGAATAACACCCTTGAAAAAATATCCTTTGCTCATTGTTCTTTTTATATTTGATGTGTTTCTGATGCGTGCCCTGCTTATTTATTTCAGGATTCCGTCGTCCCTTTATACTTCTGAATTGTTCAGCCCGATAAGCTTCGCTTATTCGTCGTTTCTACCCTCTCTTGGCGATTTTTTTACCGATGCCCTCATTTCATCCCTGGTTTTCTTTCTCACCTACAGATCATTAAAAATTGCTGAAATCAAGCCTTTGAATAACAGGTACCTTATGATGATCATTCAGGGCCTGTTAACAATCACAGCAGTTTTCTTTTACTATTTTGGCGTCTATCTTTTAAACGTACTGATCAATAACTCATCATTCAGTCTCAACCTGAGTAATACAACAGAGTTTTCTCTTTATAGCCTGATGGCATACTTTATTATTGCTTTCATCCTTTCAGGATATTTTTTTATATCCTATGCCCTTTACGGCAGAATTGTCCGTATTTCCGGGTGGAAAACAGGAGCTATCAGTTTCGTTGCTGTTAATCTTGGATTTTTTGCTCTTGCACAATCGATGGGTTTCTATGCACCCCAGGGAGTGTTACTCTTATTGCAGTGCATCTATTTTATCTGCCTGATGTTGATCTTTACCAAAATCATCCGGTTCCCGGATTTAACATCACTTAGTATTCTTGTTTTACTCTTTACCCTGATTTCATCGTACAGTTTATATATTAATAAGAGTCAAAAAGAGAAAAATGAACGCAAACTAATCGCCCTTAGGCTCTCATCTGACCGGGACAAAATGGGGGAGTTTATGTTTGCTGAAATCGAGAAACTTATTTCCACCGATACGACACTAAATCGCCTGTATCGGGAGGCATGGGCCGATCCCGGGGAAGAAGCCCATTGTATTGATTATATAAGGGGGAGATACCTGAAAGGATACTGGTCTGTCTATAATATTCAGATAACTTTGTGTTTCCCTGAAAAATCGCTGCAGATCAGACCATCAAACTATATTATCGGGTGCAGGGACTATTTCAGAGATATCATCACCCGCCTCGGAGAACCAACTTCAAGTTCTTCCCTTTATTTTATTCGTGAGTCTTACGATGCCAGCAGTTATATAGCCAATATCCCGATGTCTGCAGGAGTCGAGGGCCAACCAGGCGCATTTCTTGTAATAGAACTGAGCCCCAAATATGTTCCAAAGGGATTGGGATATCCTGAATTGCTGATGGATCAGACGAATTCATCACGGACTGATATCTCAGATTATTCCTATGCGGTTTTTTTCAGGAATGAACTCGTCAAAAATGTCGGGGAATACAATTTTGGAGTGAATGAGATCAGGGAAAAGGAGAAATCTTCGGATTTTAATTTTTATGATAAAAACGGATATAATCATCTTCATCACGATATCAACAAAGATACCTGCATTGTAATCAGCAAGAAAAACGAGGGACTTCTCGATAAGCTGTCTCCCATTACTTACCAGCTGATTTTTCATATAATATTATTTTTTATAGCATTCGGGATATACAATCTAAGAAAAGCCGGCCAAAAAAGGAGCCTTGATTTCAAAACAAGGCTTCAGTTAATGGTTGTCGTGCTGGTGTTGTTTGCTTCCTTTTCGGTCGGAGTCACCACACTGATCAATATCAGAAACCTGAACGACAAGAAAAACCGTGATATGTTGAGCGAAAAGGCCCATTCGGTACTAATTGAACTGGAGCATAAACTCGCTACAATGGATATAATTGATAAAAGCCAGAAGTCTTTTCTCGAGGAACTACTTACCAAATTTTCACTGGTTTTTTTCAGTGATATTAATCTTTATGATATTAACGGCCGTTTGCTTGCTTCTTCCCGGCCACAGATTTTTGAAGAGGGTCTGAAATCAGAGCTGATGGGACCAGGACCTTTTACACAGCTGGTCAAAAACAAACGCACCCTGTTTATCGATAATGAAAAAATAGGTAATTATGAATACCTTTCGGCATACCTGCCATTCCGGAATGAACAAAACAAACTGACAGCCTATATTAATTTACCCTATTTTGCCCGGGAACAGGAGCTCCGGCAGGAGATTTCTGCATTTCTGGTGGCATTTGTCAACATATATGTTATACTGACAATACTTGCGGTATTAATTTCGGTTCTGGCAGGGAATTACCTGATGCGCCCGCTTCAGCTCATCCGAAACAGATTCAGTATTCTGAACCTTGGCCAAACCAATGAAAAAATAAGTTATACCAGGAAGGATGAACTTGGTGACCTGATCAATGAATACAATTTAATGGTTGATAAACTGGCCGACAGTGCAGAAAAACTGGCACGCTCTGAGAGAGAAAGTGCCTGGCGGGAGATGGCCCGTCAGGTGGCCCATGAAATAAAAAACCCGCTCACCCCGATGAAACTGAGTATTCAACATCTGAGTAAATCGTGGGATGATAAAACGCCTGACTGGGAAAGCAGGCTGACAAAAACAACCCAGACACTTATTGAACAGATTGATTCATTGGCAGCCATAGCCAGTGCTTTTTCTGATTTTGCCAAGCTTCCTTCCCAATCAAATAAAAAAACTGATCTGACCTCTGTTATTCGTAAAACCATCGCTCTGTTTAACCAACATCCTGAGATCAATTTCAGTTTTACCCTTCCCGATAAGCAATGCCATGTTTTTGCAGATGAAAAACAACTTTCGCGGGTCTTCATTAATCTTTTCAACAATGCTGTTCAGGCAATTCCTCAAAAATCAAAAGGCCTTATCAGTATCAAACTGACAACAGTTGAAAACATTCACCGGATCGAAATTTCAGATAATGGCACCGGTATTGATGAAGAAAAGAAAGCACAGATATTTTCACCTAATTTTACTACGAAATCGGGGGGAATGGGTCTTGGTCTGGCGATGGTGAAAAATATTGTTGATAATACCGGTGGAGAAATATCCTTTATTTCAAAAAAAGGGACCGGAACGACCTTTATCATCGAATTGCCGGTTATGGCTGAATAATTTTTCAATCTGACAATTGATATATCTTTGAATCCACTAAAAAAACTTGCCGGACAGACAGCCATATATGGATTACCGACCATTCTTGGCCGTTTGCTTAATTACCTGCTCGTTCCGTTGTATACACGTATTTTTGTTCCTGCGGAATATGGAATCGTCACCGAATTATATGCCTATGTTGCCTTTCTCTTTATTATTCTGACTTATGGTATGGAAACTGCCTACTTCAGGTTTGCGGGTCAGGCAGAATTCAGAAATAAGATACTCGGGACTTCTCTCCTTTCTTTAACAGTTACTTCATTCCTTTTCCTTATTGTTGTTTTTGCGGCAGCGCCCTTCCTTTCAACACATTTAGGTTATACCGGAAATCCTGAATATGTAAAATGGTTTGCGTTGATTCTGGCCACAGATGCAATTACAACCATCCCTTATGCCAATCTGAGGCTTGAGAACAGGCCTGTGCGATTTGCCTTTGTTAAAGTATCCAATATTGTTGTGAATATCGGATTTAACCTGTTCTTTATCCTGCTTTGTCCATATATATTAAGCATTTATCCGGATTCTGCAGCTTCGGGGTTAATCGGCCATATATACAATCCTGAAATAGGGGTTGGCTATATCTTTATATCGAACCTGATCGCCAGCCTTCTGACATTTATAATGCTGATACCGGAAATACCCTTTAAAAACCTCTCTGTAGACCGGAATCTTCTGAAACTGATGTTGCGATACAGCTGGCCATTGCTGATTTTCGGTCTGGCCGGAATCGTGAATGAAACCTTTGACAGGGTAATCCTGAAGCATCTGCTTCCGGAAAACGGAGCGATGGCTCAATTGGGAATATATGGAGCCTGTTATAAGATTTCCATTCTAATGACACTGTTTATTCAGACATACAGGTATGCAGCAGAGCCATTCTTTTTTGATCAGGCCCGGAACAACAATGCCAAGGAGACCTATGCAGCCATGATGCATTACTTTCTGATCATTTGTCTGTTTATTTTCCTCGGAATTGTGTTATATCTTGATGTTGTGATGTTATTTGTCGGGAAGGATTTCAGAGAGGGCGCGGGAGTTGTTCCGGTCCTCCTTGCGGCCAATCTCTTTCTGGGTGTTTTTTATAATCTGAGTGTTTGGTTCAAATTAACCGACCGCACCAAAACCGGTGCTGCAATTTCATTGGCAGGAGCAGCCATAACCATAGCGCTCAACTTTATCATGATTCCGGTGATGGGCTATATGGGAGCCGCGTGGGCAACACTGATCTGCTACGCATCTATGATGGTTATCTCTTACTTATTGGGACAAAAATACTTCCCGGTACAATATAACCTGAAATGTGCATTTAAATATAGTTTTATTACCTTGATAATCTATCTGTTATCTATCATTCAACTCACAGAAACCGCTTGGCTGAAATACCTGATCAATACCGGAATGCTTTTTGCATTTGCAACTTACGTTATTTACTCGGAAAGGCAAAGGTTCAGGTTGATAATAAACAAATCCTATTAATGCGTAATTTTGTTCCCGTTAAGTTTTTCACTTTTTATACCGGACACCTGATTTTGTATGCAGATCAAAATAGTAAACAAATCAAACCATACATTACCGGCTTACGAAACCATTGCTTCGGCCGGAATGGACCTGAGGGCAAACCTTTCAGTGCCTGTAGTACTTAAAACACTTGAAAGGGCAATGATCCCGACGGGTTTGTTTATCGAACTCCCGATAGGATATGAGGCTCAGATAAGGCCAAGAAGCGGGCTGGCAGCAAGATCCGGCATCACTATACTGAATTCCCCGGGAACCATTGATGCTGATTACAGGGGTGAAATTAAAATCATTATTGTCAACCTGTCTGCAGAACCTTTTACCGTGAATGCAGGAGACAGGATTGCCCAAATGATAATTTCAGTGCATGAAAAGGCCGAGTGGATAGAAACTGAATCTTTGAATGAATCGGAACGCGGATCCGGTGGGTTTGGCCATACCGGGAAAAACTGACTGAAAGCACCGGTTGAAAGAAAAAATATTAAATCATTGTTGATGAAGTTTTCGAATATAATATTACTGTTGTTTCTGTTATTGTCCGCTATCGCAGGACATGCCCAGGAATTGCCTGACGGGTCAGAAGGCATAACAAACCCTGTTGACTCGCGTCTTTTCAGGGAAAAGCAAAAATCACATGATTTGTTTTTTGAAGCCAATAGGGCTAAAATTACTGATAACCCGGAAATGGCTTTATCGCTTTTCACTCAATGCATTGAGGAAGATCCCGCCAATGATGCGGCATGGTATGAGCTGGCGCTTCTGTATTATAATCAGAATGAGATAACAAAATCGATTATAAATGCCTTGAAAGCCTGGGAACTTGATCCGGAAAACACCTGGTATAGTCTGACGCTTGCGGGTCTTTACAATAATAATTCGCAGCCCGCAGAAGCAAAGAAGATATATGAACGACTTTATTCTTCAAATCCGGAGAATTCAGAATATGCCATTGAGTTGGCCAACACCTGGCTGCAGCTTGATAAACCGCAGGAAGCAATTGACATTTATGATCAACTGGAATCTAAAACGGGAATAAACGAAGAGTTTTCAATGCAGAAACATCGCATTTATCTGGCCATGGGTAAAGAGAAAAAGGCCCTGGAAGAGCTTGAAAATCTGGCCGATGCAAATCAGGGAAACAGCCGTATTCTTTCTTTGCTGGCCGAGTTCTATATTCTGCAAGGATATGACGATAGTGCGCTGAAGACCTATCAGAAAATTCAAAACGCAGATCCTGAGAATCCTTATATTAATATATCACTGGCGGACTATTACCGTAAGAAAGGGGATCTCAAGAAAGCCACAGAAGCATTGAAATCCGGTTTTTCTAATCCGTACCTTGATGCAAACACCAAAGTACAGATAATGATGACCTATTATTCTCAAACCGGAGAATACGATGGAATTGAACAGGATATACTGGAACTCTCGAAAATTCTTGCAGATATGCATCCCAATGAACCGCGTGCACTTATGCTCAGGGGAGAAATGCTGATGATGTCTGAAAAATGGCAGGAAGCACTTGAGATATTCCGGAGAGTTAATGCAGTGGATCCTGGAAAATACCAGGTTTGGGAAAACATTCTCAGGATTAATACAATGAACAACAATTTTGAAATGCTTGCCGAGGAGAGTAGCCAGGCCATAGAACTTTTTCCTGTTCAACCATTGCCTTATTACTTAAACGGTTATGCAAATTATATGTTGAAAGATTATGAAAAAGCAATAAAATCGCTGACTACCGGAGTCAAATTTGTAATGAATGACAACGCAATGCTTTCGGACTTTTACAGCCTGGCAGGGGATACTTACCATGCCGCCAACAGGTATTCAGAATCTTTCACTTCTTATGAATCGGCCCTGAAGAATAATCCGGAGAATTCAACGGTTCTGAATAATTATGCATATTATCTGTCGCTCAGAGGCGAAAATCTTTCCAAAGCTTCGCAAATGGCCGAAAAAGCAAATCTGTTAAATCCTGAAAATGCGACCTACCTTGATACATGGGCCTGGGTTCTATACAAACAGGGTGAATTCGAAAAGGCATTGGTACTCATGGAAAAAGTTATCAGGCTGGATTTAAAACCGGGAGCAGTTGTTCTTGAACATTACGGAGATATCCTCTACCGGCTTGACAGAGCTGCTGAAGCAAAAGAGTGGTGGATTAAAGCACAAGATGCCGGAGAGGGATCTGAATTCCTTGATTTGAAGGTCAAAGATGGAAAACTCTATGAGTAATAAAAAGACGGCTGGCATTTTTTTTAGGATTCTTCTGGCTATACCATTGATCTTTGTTCTTTTCTCCTGCGGAACTGCCAGGAAAACGATCCGGGAGCCACTGAAGGATCAGGGGGCTGAATATTTATTCAGTCATCTTAAGATGAATGAATTGCAGTATTCCTATTTTTCGGCAAGGTTTACAACTTCATTTTTTCAACAAAAGAATGAAACATCATTCAGCGGACAGATCAGGATAAAAAAAGACAGTCTGATTTGGATATCAATCTCACCGGTACTGGGCATTGAAATGGCCAGACTGCTCATTACCAATGACTCTGTCAAGTATATGAACAGGATTAATAACGATTACTTTGTCAGTGATTTTAATTACATTAATTCTTTGATCAACAGTACGCTTGATTTTGATATGCTTCAGGCTTTTCTCACCGGAAATGATTTTTCTTTTTATGAAAACAGTTCATTCAGGGCTGCGGTAGATAACCAGGAATATAAACTGGTTACGACCGACAGAAGAAAGCTCAAAAAATATGTCCGGAACAACCAGTTTATTAATATTCCGATTCAGCACATCTGGTTGAGTCCTGAGACCTTTAAGATTTCCCGTGTGATGATACGCGAACTGGTGCAGGGTGGGCGAAAGCTTGAAGGCAATTATTTATATATGTTCGATGGTAACCAGCTTGTGCCTGAAAAACTAAGTTTTGATCTCGAAACAGCAGAGAATAAAAATCACATTTTGGTTCAATATACAAAGATTAATACTGCAGATTCACTGGCCTTCCCATTCAGGATCCCGGAGAAATATAAGAAAGTTGATAAGTTTTAATCATGAATATCATGGTAAACCGGGGATATCAGAGACTCTTACAAAAAAAATGCCTGACACTGGCTATAGTGGCCGGCATTATGATCGTTATGGTTCCAGGGCTTCATGGTCAGGATAAAAAGACACAACTCCAGCAAAAGAAAGCAAAAATAGAAGAGGAGATCAGTTATACTAACAAACTGCTTAATGAAACCAAGAAAAGTAAACAGGTTTCACTGAATCAGCTTGTATTACTCAATAAGCAAATAAATAAACGTCAGGAACTGATTTCAGCGATAAGCGGTGAAATCGGTAATCTGGATAAACAAATTGAAGAAACCAATGATACCATAAATCATCTGAAACAAACCATAAAGCGGTTGAAGGAGGAATATGCACGGATGATTTATTTTGCTGGTAAGAACAGGAATGCTTACTCAAGGCTTATGTTTATATTTTCAGCCAGAGACTTTAATCAGGCTTATCAAAGGTTAAAGTATTTTCAGCAATACAGCAGTTTTCGTAAAAATCAGGTCAGGGTGATTCAGGAGAACCAGATTCTTCTGAATTCAAAAATGGGGCTGCTTCAGAAACAAAAGACGGATAAATTGTCATTAAAAAAGACGGAAGAATCAGAAAAGCAGAAACTGACCAGGGAAAAAAATGATCAGGATAAGACAATAAAAAATCTTTCTCAGAAAGAAAAAGAATTGCTGAAAAAGCTACGTGAAAGTGAGAAAGCTGCCCGGAAGTTACAGAAAGCCATTGAGGATCTGATCGCGGAGGAGTTGCGGAAGGCAAGTGAAACAGCGAAGAAATCCGGAACCAAAACCAAGCCGGAGAATAAATTTGGTCTTTCCCCGTCTGAAATGCAGTTATCGTCAAATTTTGCGGGAAATAAAGGCCGGTTACCATGGCCAACAGAAAGGGGGGTTATTTCTTCAACTTTTGGAGAGCATCCGCATCCGATATTAAAAGGAATTAAAACCAAAAATAACGGCATCGATATAACCACAGCGAATGGTGAATCTGCCAGGGCGGTGTTCGATGGGGAAGTAACATCAACAATGACACTGCCTAATTACAACAATGTAGTCATCATCAGGCATGGAGAATTTCTGACGGTTTATTCGAACCTCGATCAATTGTTTGTAAAGAAGGGTGATAAAGTAAAAACAAAGCAACGGATTGGTAATATTCAGGCTGATGAATCAGGTAAAACCAAAATCCATTTTGAGTTGTGGCAAGGGAAAAACATTCAGAACCCGGAGTCGTGGATTCTTAAATCGAGGTAAAATATTTGCCGTATTTGATAAAACAAAATTGAAAAGAGTAACTTTGTATTCCATTAATTCAAAGTCATATGACAACGGGCATAATTTTAGGTTTCGTAGGACCCTGGCAGGTGGTGATAATCCTGCTTGTAGTATTACTTCTCTTTGGTGGCAAGAAGATCCCTGAACTAATGAAAGGATTGGGAAAGGGAATAAAGGACTTTAAGGATGAGATGAACAAAAAGGAAGATGAATCTCCGAAAAAAGAGTAGGTTCTGTTATAATTACCAGTCAGAAAAAATAATCTCAAAGACAGATTCCGGAAATTTTTGTGGTTCCTGATTATTGATTCTGTTGCATATAAAAAGCCTGCTAACAAATGTTAACAGGCTTTTTATATTCATTTCGGGTGGAGCGTAGGGGAGTCGAACCCCTGACCTTTAGACTGCCAGTCTAACGCTCTAGCCAACTGAGCTAACGCCCCGGTTATTTCGAATGTTGCAAAATCGGGATTGCAAATTTATAACTTTTTTGTAATTTTAAAAGAAATATTTATCGCAATACTTTTGCATCTTTGCAATGACAAGAAACAGCATGGACATGGAAAATATGCGTTTGTTCGTTGCTATTAAGATTGACCCACAGGAGAAGTTTGTGAATACTTACGGTTTCCTTAAGCAGGCCCTTGATTTCAACATTATTAAATGGGTTGAACTGCAGAGTATTCATTTAACGTTAAAGTTCATCGGTGACACCAACCCTGATGAAATTCCCCATATCGTTTCAGCTTTGGGCAAAGCCTGCGAAGAAATTGAACCGTTTGAATTAAACATTGCCGATACCGGTGTATTTGGCAGCAATTACAATCCTAAAGTGATCTGGTTTGGTATCACCCCGAATGAAATACTCCGGAAACTGGCTCAAAATGTCTCTTCAAACCTTGAAACTGTGGGTATTCTGGGTGACCGTCAAAATTTTGTCCCTCATCTCACCATCGGTAGAATCCGGGAGATAAAGGACAAAAAATATTTTCAACAACTCATGGGCCGTTTTCATCAGGTGGAGCTTCAAAACCAGTTGGTCACCGGGTTCGAGTTATATGAGAGTATTCTGCGCCGTGAAGGGCCAATATACAACGTACTTGAAACCTATCGGTTTTGATTATTTATTCATTTCCGGCACTTCGGCATCTTTTGCCTCTTCGGAATGCTTTTTCGATAACCTGATTTCGAGTATATAATCAAGTATCAGCGCTATTCCTCCAAATAGTGAAACCAGTGAAAAATAGGCTGCTTCCCGATCCATAACCCCTGTACCAACCAGAATATTGGCCAGAATCAATCCACAACCGATTCCTGTAAACAGTAGTCCGTACCTGAGTGATGAAAAATCATTTGATTTCTTTTCAAATGACAAAGGATCCAGGCCCCTGTCGAGCAGTGCCATTCTTTCTTTTCGGCGGATAAGCAGATATACGATGCCATATATTGTGGCAAATATGGTAGCCGGAATCAGGAAATCGTTCATGGGTTCAGATTTTTAGGGATGAGTATTTGTTTCGTTGCATTTTTGACGCATGACTGTTTATCAGGTTACAACATTTGTCGTTCTCGTTGTAAATTACTGTAAATTAGCATATATATATTCCATCTGTCCAATTTCACCTGCTTATGTAACCGATAGAAGGCAAATACGTCTAAATTGAAACGATGAACCAAAACGACGATAACCATATCATTCAAAAGATACTTGAAGGCAATTCCGGTGCTTATTCGGTAATTGTCGACAGGTATAAGGATCTGGTGTATTCGGTAGTTTTTAAAATTGTTAAAAGCCGTGAAGAAGCAGAAGAAACGGCCCAGGATACTTTTTTGAAGGCTTTTCATGCATTGCCGGGGTTTAAGCGTGAAGCCAGGTTTAGCACATGGTTATTCCGAATTGCCTATAACACAGCAATTTCAAAGACAAGGCGCAAACGGGTTACAACCACAGCGATAGATGATAAACTGATTGAAAACTACAGCACCGATGAAATAAAAGAGAATTTGATGCATATTGATGAAGAGGAACAGGTAAAGGTCCTTCAGAAAGCCATTGAGACACTCGGTAACGATGACCAGTTGCTTATCAGTTTATTTTACAGAAACAGGCAGAGTATAGAGGAAATTGCTTTAATTACAGGCCTTTCCGATGCCAATGTAAAAGTGAGATTACACAGAATACGCAAAAGGCTTTATCTTGAAATGCAATCGCGTATTAACACCGGGGTAACTCAAATATTTAATTAAGTTTAAATTTGCACACATGAAAATCAACCAACATATTGAGTCACCAGAAGACCAGCTTCTTTTCGACCTGATGGGTAAAATTCAATCGGAAAAAGCACCTGAAGGATTTACTGCAGGAATCATGCAACAGGTATATTCCGGGGTTGAACCGATAATTGAATCTCCCGAATACCGCCGGCAAATGATCTGGGCATACCTGGCCATCGGTGCAGCACTGGTTATTTTCCTTATCATGATATTTGCACAATGGCCTTTTATGAGAATCAACCTGCCGACTGAACAATGGCAACTTCGCAGTATTCTGCAAACAGTTCTTGGATTTTTTGATGGATTTGGAAGAGTCATTGTCTATCTGAAAGGATCCTCAACAATGCTTGTTATTTTCCTTTCCCTAACCCTGTTATTAATCTTTGAACGACTTTTCAGGCATGGAATATCACGAAAGAATTCATTTCTTTTCTGAATCCTGATCAATGATCCCGGCCGAAATACTGCAATATATTGAAAACTGGCTTCAAAGGGAAGTATCACCCGCTTGCCGGATTTTATCATTTTCGGTTTCGGGTGGTGGTTCTATCAATGAAGCATTCCGTATTGAAACGAGTTCAGGACAATTTTTCATCAAATATAATTCAGCAAAACGTTACCCGGGAATGTTTGCTGCTGAAGACAGGGGCCTTGCAATGCTTGCTGAAACCGGCTGTATAAATGTTCCATTGGTCTTGCTCCACCACGAAACAGTTAATTTCGCTTTCCTTTTACTTGATTTTATCGAGAGTGGCAGTCCGGTTAAAAACTACTGGCAAATTTTCGGAAACGGATTGGCAGCCTTACACCGGAAATCAAATGCTCTGTTTGGTCTTGATTATGACAACTACATCGGTTCTCTTTCCCAGTGTAACCGGCAACATGATTCCTGGATTGAATTTCTTGTCACAGAAAGATTTCAACCCCAGTTAAAAATGTCTATGGATTCAGGGATACTGAATTCAAGGGATGTCCGGAAGGTGACTCATCTCTGTAAAAAACTGGCTGATATTATTCCGGGTGAGCCTCCTTCATTGCTTCATGGAGATTTGTGGAGCGGTAATTTTATGACAGATGAAAAAGGCAATCCTTGCATCCTTGATCCGGCAATATATTATGGTCACCGGGAAATGGATATCGCCATGACAAAACTCTTCGGAGGTTTTTCGGCTGAATTTTATCAGGCCTACCAGGAATCATTTCCAATGGAAAATGGGTGGGAAAAACGTGTTGAGTTCAACCAGCTTTATCCTCTAATGGTTCATGTAAATCTTTTTGGAGGTGGATATGTCGCTCAGGTGAGGCAAATTATCGGAAAATTTTAATCGCTCAGGTGCTTCACAATGTGTAAAAGCGGCAAACAACAGTAGAAGTATATTAAAGAAAAATTATTGCCATTGATTGAAGTCTGATAGCTATTTAACTTTACCCTCCCGTCTTTCTTCCCAAAGTTGTTTGAAGTTCCTATCACTGATTTCAGGTAATTGCCTCCTAGAACCCCAGGATTTTGCAAAGGCTTTATTCAGCAAAAGGTTTTTCACTTTTCCACTTCCGGTATCCATCCATTTTCTGTTGAGCATAATCTTTTTCCAGGCAAACATGGATAATGCATCAAACATCGAGTAGTATCGCTGTTTCACGCTATCATTTCTGTTATAGAGCAGCAATTCGTGCAGGTTTATCTTCACCGGGCAAACTTCGGTACAGCTTCCGCACAATGATGAAGCATAACTCAAATGCTTATAATCGTTCATTCCTTTCAGCCAGGGAGTTATCACAGACCCTATGGGTCCTGAATAGGTAGTGCCATAGGCATGACCACCTATTGTCTTATAAACCGGGCATGTATTCAGACAAGCGCCGCACCTGATACAACCCAGGGCCCGACGCTGATGTTTTCTGGCAAGAAGATCACTACGGCCATTGTCAAGCAGGATAACATACATTTCCTGAGGACCATCGATTTCACCATCCAAACGTGGACCACTGATGATACTGTTGTAGGCTGTTAGATTCTGACCCGTGCCATGCGTTGATAGTAAAGGCCAGAAAAGGTCAAGGTTCTTTATTGATGGTAGTACTTTTTCAATACCTGCAATTACAACATGAATTCGGGGGAAAGACATACAAAGTAAACCGTTTCCCTCATTCTCAGTGAGACAAATCGATCCGGTATCTGCAATTATAAAATTGGCACCGGTAATACCAACATCGGCAAAGAAGAATTTCTCGCGCAGTAGTTTGCGTACAAAGGCTGTAATTTGTTCCGGCGTGCTGTTTGCCGGCATATTAAATTTTTCCTGGAAAAGCCTGGCGACATCCTCCTTCGATTTATGCATTGCAGGAGTTACAATATGATAAGGATGTTCACCGGCCTGCTGAACGATGAATTCACCAAGATCTGTTTCCAGAGATTCGATACCATTCCCTTCAAGGTGTGCATTCAGCTCTATCTCCTCTGAAACCATCGTCTTTGATTTCACAACCCGGGTGGCATTGTGCTTTTCTAAAATAGCATCGATCTCATGTAAAGCATCGGCAGCATCCTGTGCCCAGATTACTTTACCACCGTTTCTCTCAAAATTTGCTTCAAAATCTGCAAGATTTCTTTCAAGATCAGCGATTGCTTTATATTTTATATTCCCGGCCCGTTGCCTGGCAAGCTCAAGATTGGAATACTGCTGTTTACCACGTTTAACAGCCTCATCATAACGGCCGATATTAAAGCCGATCTTTTGCCTGTGTTCGTGATTAAAAGCTTTGCTTTCAGCGTCCTGTCTGAACTTGTTATAAATTTCCGTCATTCATTGATTATAACAGGTGAGTTATTTTATCAACCCTAATCTGGTGCCTTCCACCTTCAAAATCAGTATTCAGAAATAATTTAACTGCTTTTATTGCATCGTTGAAATCGATGAACCTTCCGGGTAAAGAGAGTACATTTGCATTATTGTGCCTGCGGGTAAGTTCTGCCTGTTCGCTGTTCCAGCACAAAGCAGCTCTGACCCCGGGATATTTGTTTACAACCATGTTTACGCCATTGCCGCTTCCACAAATTACGATACCACTTGAATATTCACCATTATTAACTGCTTTACCCAGTTTGTGGGCAAAATCCGGATAATCGACGCTTTCAGTAGATTTAGTTCCAAAATCAAACAATAAATACCCTTCGGATGTCAATACATTTATTAAAAATGATTTTAATTCAAAGCCGGCATGATCACTGGCCAATGCCAAAGGTTGAGATTTATCCCACATTGTTGATAAAATTTAACGACAAAATTAATCATAAATCCTGCTTTTCAACCAATGTTATTTATTATTAACCAGTTAATAAAAGGTAAACCGGAGAGTTAAAGATACATTGTTTTAGTTTTCAGTTTTTTAGATTTTGTTAACAATCATTTGTTAATTGAAGTGTAATTTTGTTTGGAAATTCTGATAAAGATATCAAAAGAGACATTTATTTTGGATGGAGTTCAATAAAACGTTACACTCCCTGATTTTGTTAAAAGAATTGAACATTTCATCAACCGGGATTTGGATGGTTTTTTAATTATTAACCTGTTCAATTAAATTTTTCAACCTTGTGTTCATAATACCGGAAGTAACTGGAATTCTGAATCTGAAATAAAAAACACCTGTTGATAACCCGTTAACAAAGCGCTGAAACCGAATTATGCAAGAAAAATATAAAGGAAATTGTCAACATAATTAACAGCGCTTATTAATAATAATGAATATATAAATAATTTATTATTAAAAACTGAAAAGATGAAAAGCCATTCAAGCAACCGGACGACTGCTCCTTCCGATGCCGAATTGATAATAAATATAAAAAAACTGCAGAGAGAAAAGAATGCAGTTTTACTGGCACATTATTATCAGGTACCGGAAATTCAGGATCTGGCAGATTTTGTAGGCGATAGTCTCCAATTATCACAAAAAGCTGCAGAAACAACAGCTGATATCATTGTTTTTGCTGGTGTTCATTTTATGGCAGAAACTGCAAAAATTCTCAGTCCTGACAAAAAGGTTCTGCTACCTGATCTTGCTGCCGGTTGCTCACTGGCCGACAGTTGCCCTCCGGATGCCTTCAGAAGGTTTATTGATGCCAACCCGGAGCATACGGTGATTTCATACATCAATTGTTCAGCGGCCGTTAAAACAATGTCTGATGTCATCTGTACATCCAGCAATGCAAAAACGATTGCTGATTCATTTCCGAAAGATGAGCAACTAATTTTCGCCCCCGACAAAAACCTTGGTGCGTATATTAACAATATTACGGGACGTAATATGTTACTATGGGATGGAAGTTGTCATGTACACAACCAGCTCAGTGATGAGAAAGTAATTCAACTCAGGGTTGAAAATCCGGATGCAAAATTAATAGCTCATCCCGAATGCCGTGGACCCATCCTTGCACTGGCCGATTTTATTGGTTCAACTGCAGCACTGTTGGAATATACGAGGAAAGATAATTGCCGGCGTTATATTGTAGCTACAGAAGGGGGAATCATTCACCAGATGAAGAAAGCTTCTGCTCATAAAGAATTTATTATTGTTCCCTCCGATGAAACCTGTTCGTGTAATGATTGTCCTTATATGAAACTGAACACTCTGGAAAAATTATACCTCTGTCTTAAAAATGAAACCCCTGAAATACTGCTTGACAAGGCGGTAATTGATAAGGCTGAAAAGCCGATTCATAGAATGCTGGAGATTTCAAGGTCGGCAAATCTGATAAAATAATGCATACTCAGTAATTTCGATTTAACTAACTTTACAGGATGCGAAGAATTTCATTTTCCATTGTGCTTATAATCTCCGTTTTACTGGTAAAAGCGCAGGAGAATATAGTCATTCCGAATGGTTATAATAAGTTTTTTCATGCCAACGGAAAGGTTTCGAGCGAAGGAACGATGCGTGAAGGAAAACCCGATGGGTACTGGAAAACCTATTACGATAACGGCATCATCAAAGCCGAGGGAAACAGGAAAAATTTTGAGTTGGATAGTATCTGGAGTTTTTATGATGAAGAAGGGAAAACCACCTTACAAATCAGTTATCTGAATGGAAAGAAAGAGGGTATTCGTCGCACTTTCAGAGAAAATGAGAAGGTTGAAGAAAATTTTTCGAATGATGTGAAGCAGGGATTGACTATAACGTACTATCCTGATGGTAAGATTTTAAGAACTGTAAATTTTGAAAACGGGCTTGAAAATGGATTTGCCAGAGAGTATGCTCCTGACGGAACTGTTATTACACTGATTGAATATCGCAGGGGGTTTGTGGTTGACAGGGAGAATATTAACAGAAGCGATAAAAATGGCCTGAAGCAGGGACGGTGGAAATTTTTCTATGCCAATGGAAAAGTTAAAACCGAAGGAACCTATCGTGATGGCAAGCGCAATGGATATTTCAAGGAATATGATGAAAAAGGCCTACTGACCGATGTCGGTAAATTTGTGAATGATATAAGACAGGAAGAAGCTCCGGAACTGGTAAAACTGGATGTAAGAACAGATTATTATCCGACGGGAAAAGTAAAGACCGTTGCAAGTTACCAAGGAAATATACCCGAAGGTATCCGCCGCGAATATGCTGAAAACGGGCAGGTTATCTCATCTGTCATATATAAAAACGGTCAGATCATTGGTGAAGGAATTGTTGATGATGAAGGCGTTAAAGACGGAGCGTGGAAAGAATTTTACAGCGATGGTCGGCTGAGGTCGGAAGGAAGTTACCGGAATGGTAAAAGGGTAGGGAAATGGCGTTTTTATCATCCTAACAGTAATCTTGAGCAGGAAGGAAATTTTAATAATCAGGGAAATGCTGACGGTGTATGGAAATGGTATTATGACAATAACAGCCTTTTGCGGGAGGAGGGATATCTGAACGGGAAATCAGATGGCGTTTTATCAGAATTTGATGAAAATGGAAAAGTAATTGTTCAAGGTGAGTATGTAGAAGGACTTGAAGAAGGCCTGTGGAAATATCAGCTAGGGGATCACCGTGAAGAAGGCTATTACCGGGGAGGTATGCGTAACGGTGAATGGAAGTATTATTACGATGATGGTCAGCCGGCATTTCAGGGATCATTCATTGATGATAATCCCAATGGACGGCATATCTGGTTCTGGCCCGACGGCAGGAAAAAGGATGAAGGCGAATTTATCAACGGGATGAAAACAGGCGACTGGATACAATACAATGCCGATGGAACCGTATTTATGGTTATTACCTATCAGAACGGAGTTGAGAAGAAATACGATGGGGTGAAGATAAAACCTGAGTTTACAGAGTAGTCTGAGGATTTATTTTAATGTACATGTCAGAATTTGTAAAGGCTTAAAAGGCGACAACGGGAAGCAGACAAGGAGCAAAAAGAAAATAAATCCGGAACAAATCTTAATAAATAGTACCTTCTTACAAAAGCCCTTGTATTGCTTACATACTCGGGTATGAAAATAATTTTCAGAGGTTTGCCTTAATGACGGCTAGTATCAGGCTGGCAGGTTCTTCCGCTATGGCGGGACCGGAAATCCAACCGTTAAAATTTATACTAAGCCTTTCAGCCTGGCGGACAAGCGGGTTTGCCGAACCCATTAAAATTTTACACAGATGAATCACCTCTTTTTTTACATTTCTTTATTCTCAGGGTTTTTTATTTCTGGTATTCTGAATGCACAGCAAGCCGATATCACATTATCAAAACCCGACCTGAATTCAGGTAAACCATTCATGGCTGCATTGAATGAAAGAAGTTCGCACAGGGAATTCAGCGAAAAGGAGCTTTCGCCGGAACACCTTTCAGGATTGCTATGGGCGGCCTGCGGAATCAACCGGCCTGAAACGGGTAAACGTACCGCTCCATCCGCCATGAACTGGCAGGATGTTCAGGTTTATGTTTTCCTGAAAACCGGAATCTATCTCTATAAAGAGGATGAACACAAACTTGTTCTGATAAAGGAAGGCGATCACAGATCAACTGCCGGAAGTCAGGATTTTGTGGCCGGTGCACCGGTTAACCTTGTATATGTGTCGGATTACAGCCGGATGACAAAAGCTAGAGATTCCGATAAGGAGTTCTATTCAGGAATCAACACTGGTTTTATTTCACAGAATGTCTATGTCTATTGTGCCTCTGAAGGATTGAACACAGTTGTCAGGGCCTCCGTTGACCGTGAAGCGGTTCACAAAGAGATGGGATTGGAACCGGAGCAACATGTTATTGTTGCTCAGACGGTGGGGTATAAGCCATAATTTATTCCCCGGATTTTGGAAATTATCTGGTAAGGTGGTATCTGCGGTAGGATCCTTGGCTGCCACCCGATCCACCTTGAATGGTTTCACGACGCCATCCTGAGATACGGATTTTTTTATCTTCCATGGTTTCCAGATCAAGATACATATCATAGGCATCGACAACAAAATCCTCACCGGGCTGTGCAAAAAAGAGGGTGATGGTTCCATCATTGGTAGATTGAAAATTATAAGGCACCCAGGCTGCCGTATCGGTGCGACCAATACCATTCTTAACGTATTTGTGTATCATAAAACCTGCGCCATATCCGGGATAGGTCTGATTTGGCTTTTGAAATTCAATGGTACCGTAATTGTTGAATGTTGAATCACTTGTTATATTACTGATGCCACCGCTGAATACATCGGTTTTGGTGACCAGTGTATCGACATTCCAGATGCCGTTGGTAAAAATCCGGATGGTTTTTTCAGTTTTGCTTTCAGTCAGTTCTTCTACCGCTTCGCAGGAAGACAATGTGATAATCAATGAGTAACAGACAATAAGGGGTAAAAAAAATCTTTTTTTCATAATTCGTGTTTTATAAGCAGTTTTTGGTAATTGCAAATTTAAAATGGGAAATATCAATATAATATACCGATCAATGATGAAATCAACTACGCAATACTACGGATATCAAAAAAAGAGGCACCCGAAAGGATGCCCCATACATGAATATTGAAAAATCAGTTACAGGGATTTAACCGGAATGCAGATATCCACGATAAATTTTTTCGTTGCATCCTCTTCAAGGCTGTTGTGGTATAATTCATAAGGGTTTCCGTCGGCCGGCTGATAGCCGCTGTCGGAAAGCCACAGGCAGGTTTGATTCCAGGCTTCGGTAAATCCTTCGGGACCGATCTCAAAACTACCAACCACATATTTGCCGGCCGGGAGACTCAGATTACCGAATTCCCCTTCGGTTTTCACTTCCTTTTCAACGGTAATACAGGCGCTTTGTCTTACCTTTTCAATATCGGTTACCGTAGGATCGTCATGATAAACTGTTACGGTTTTGAGGTTTGGTGATCCAAGCAATCCTCTGGGACCAGCCCATTTCATGAGTTTTCCGTAAGCTGTCCCGATCTGATCGAAGGGGCCGGTGTGCCGGCAATAAACCAGATTAATTGACGGCATTTCCTTGATTTGAAAATTTTTCATTTCAGTTATGGTTTTAATGGTTTCTACGCTGCAAACGTAGCCATCAATTCCATTTCCTGATTTACCGTTCTTGCGGAATAATTGACGGATCTTGCTCAGTTCGGCAGATTTCTGTGTTCTGAAAATCCTTGCACTGATACCAAACTGGTCGCGGAAATTCCGGCAGAATACAGAAGCGCTTCCATAACCACATTCATAAGCAATTTCGTTCACAGGTTTTCCGGGTTCATTCAGCAACAGTGAAGCTGCTTTTTCGATGCGCAGCCGTTTTATGAAACTGTAAAGGGGTTCACCAACAAAGGCGCTGAAAATCCGGTGAAAATGAAAAGGAGAGAAATTGGCAATCCCTGCAAGCTTTTCTACACTGAGCTCCTCATCCAGGTGGCGATCAATATAGTCAATCACCTTATTGATACGATGAATATACTCTTTGTGCGATGGATTCATAAAAATGGTTCTTAAGGGCTTAAGTAATCAATACAACCAGGTTCAAATACCATCAAAATGTCATTATTCAATTCCTAATGCGGGCAATGGGGTGGCTGAAACCCAAGCCCCCCTGGTAAAATCAGGTACCGGGATGCTATTGCTTTTGTCGGCCACTGATTGTTCGCTCAGGTGGACGATAGAAGACCAGGCGGCCGCATCGTAGACATCCTGATCAAGCGGGAGGCCATTTCGCAAACAATAAATCAAACGGTAGTCCATGATAAAGTCCATGCCGCCATGCCCACCCACCAGCCGGGCTTTTTCACCGATCTGGCGTGCGAGGGGGTGCTCATACTTCAGCATAAGTGCATTAAATTCCTCCGGATTCAGGAATTGGTTAGACGAAGGTTCAAGGGCGATAGCCTGCTGGGGATATTTTCTGGCCATTCCCCTGGTTCCGCTGATCAGGTGAAGCCGATCGTAGGGACGCGGGCTGGTAGTATCATGCTGAATTTTGAGTGTTCGGCCGTTTACTGTGCGGATCAGGGTGGTATTCATATCACCAAGCAGGTATGTTTGACTGGCCTCAGTAGAGCCGGGGCCGAATTTTTCTGCAGCATAGAGACTGATTCCTGCCTGTTTGGTCGACATGGAAGTAAGATAATCGAAACGGTCACCACGGTTAATGCCCATTATCTGGGAGATGGGGCCCAAACCATGAGTGGGGTATAGGTTGCCATTGTGTTTTTTACTGAATTCGAGGCGCCAGTGATTATAGTAACCCCCGTCTTTATGTTCAAGAAATTTCCATTCCCGTAAATCATGAATATAGGCTCCTTCGGCATGAAGAATTTCTCCAAAAACGCCCTGGCGGGCCATGTTCAGTGTTGTCAGTTCAAAGAAATCATAGCAGCAATTTTCCAGCATCATACAATGGCGGCGTGTTTCCTCGGATGTATTGACCAGTTGCCAGCACTCCTCAACAGAAATAGCAGCCGGCACCTCAATGGCCGCATGCTTGCCATGTTTCATTGCATAAACCGCTATTGGTGTGTGTAAATCCCATGGAGTGCAGTTATATACCAGGTCTACATCCTCTCTTTCACAGACTTTAATCCAGTCATTAATGCCGGTATAGGTTGCTGCTGCCGGTTGTCCCGCTTCCTGAACTTTCTGATTGGCTCCTTTTACAAAATCAGGAACCAGATCGCACAGGGCTGTGAGCTGTACACCCTCGATTTGCAGAAGCCGGCTGACAGCTTCACTTCCGCGCATTCCAATACCGATGACTGCAATACGGACTTTTTCGAGGGGTTCACAGGTAAGGCCCATAACAGATTTGTTCCCTACCGATGCCGTGTTTCCATGGCTCAATGTGGAAATATCCTTACTTCCGGATGGATTAACTGGCGATGCAAATAAATTGCCGACAGATCCGAGACCAAGTGCAGCGGTTCCCAAAGCAGCCAATTTCAGAAAGTCACGACGGCCGCTTATATCTTTCTTTTTCATGTCAGATGGAGATATAAGCAAATATAGAAAAAATCCAAAATATTCAGGGAATTTCTGCAGACCGTAGAAATACTTGAATAATCAGGAAAATTACCTGATTATTTCCATTTCATCGTCTCCAGCATGTGCTGGATATCACCTTTGATAAAATCGATGACCGGGGCCAGGGAGTCATTGTTGGGGATAACATCGAAATACAGGGCCCCACGGAGGAAATGGGTAGCGCTATCCATAACATAAAACTGATATGGGGAAGCCGCACCGGTTCCTTTAATGTCATAGATAAGCCCAAAAACTCGATTATCCGGGTTTTCGATTCGCACCTCCTCAATGGCAGATGCTTTGGGGATATGCTTCATCACCAGGGAGTGTGCGTCTTCCGTGAATGTGCTAAGGTTTTTGTTCACTTTTTTATAACTCAGGTGAAGCCGCCCTTTAAAACGCGGAAAATCAATATTTATCCAATTGGCTTCTGCCGGGGCATGAATATCCCTGGAAATACCTGCATATACGGGATATTCAAAAGTGTAAGGAAAAATGCTGTCAAGTGATCTGTATTCCCTCTCCGGAAGATCGATACGGAAATAGCCACGGGGCTTGGGTGTCGTTGAATCGCTACAGGCAACAAGAAACAACATACCACTGCCGAGAATAATAATTGTATTCAGCAACCTGAGAATTAAGTAGTTTGAATGTTTCATAGACGTCAGCAATTTTTTTTGGATACCCGGGCTAATTCTTTGCAATGTTAACCCGGATACGTTTGATGCGCCTTTTATCAACGGTCTCGGCCTGAAAAACATATTTTTTGAATTGAAATTTTTCATTGGTTTCCGGTATTTTTCCTGCCAATTCAAGCATCAGTCCTGCCAGGGTATCCGATTCTCCTTTTGCTTCTTCGAAAATCCGGTCTTCGATCCCCATTACCTTACAAAAATCATTGAGCAGTGTTTTTCCCTCGAAAATGTAGTTGTTTTCATCAATCTTCACGAAATGTGTAATATCACTTTCGCTGTCGAATTCATCATTGATTTCTCCGACAATTTCTTCCAGGATGTCTTCGAGAGTAACCAGACCTGAAGTACCACCATATTCATCAACCACTATGGCCATATGAATTTTTTTCGTCTGAAATTCCTGCAACAAGTCATTGATACGTTTATTTTCAGGCACAAAGAAAGCTGACCGCTGCATTTGCTGCCAAGGAAATTCGTCCTCACGAACAAGATGGGGCAAAATATCCTTGATATAAAGGATGCCTGTTACATTGTCAAAACTCTCGTGATATACAGGAATTCTGGAGTATCCGGAATCAAGAATGATGGCCAGCAGGGCTGAGAAAGGGATATTTTCTTCAACTGCAGTAACATCGATTCTGGAGCGCATAATTTCTTTAACAGCAATGTCGCCGAATTTAACAATTCCCTTCAATATTTTTTTTTCCTCTTCCGGTGTACTGTTGTCTGCGGTTGTTAATTCAAGGGCTTCAGAAAGATCGTCAATTGATATATCATGACCTTTGTGTGCTATCCTTCTGTCTATAATTGCGGTCGATTTTACCAGAACAGAGCTAAGGGGATAGAAAATCTTTCTCAAAACAATCATTGATCCGGCCATCAGATGGGCTGTCCGTATTGCATTTTGCGAGGCATATATTTTAGGCATGATTTCGCCAAAAAGCAGGATAAGCGCCGTTACAACGATAACCTGAACCAGAAAACCCAGAAAGGGGGCATCTGAAAAATCGAATAACCCTGTCATAATAAATGACGAGATAATAACGATGGCTACATTAACAAAGTTATTGGCAATAAGAATGGTCGCAAGTAAACGTTTGGGCCTCTCAAGCAGGTGAAGGATCAATTGCCCCGATTTACTGTTATCATTCTTCAGGTTGCTCAGATGCGCCGGTCCCAATGAGAAAAATGCAATTTCAGAACCACTGATGGCAGCCGAAAAGACCAGTAAAACCACCATTGCAATCAGGCCGGCAACAATTCCCGGAGTAACCGGGCCCGTAAAGGTGCTGAGAATGATGATCAACACCTGAAAAGATGGTTCAAGGTCGGATTCCACCAATGCTGAAAATTTTAATATCCTGATTTATATTACAACCGGTGTAAAGATAGCAAAAAGACCAGTATTATCAGAAGGCTGAAAATAGTTAGTAAGTCTGTGGCCACCATCCGTCCCTTATTTGTACTCTAGTACTTCAATTTCACCTTTTATAACTCCAATTGCATTCATGGCCAACGCATCCACATCATCCTCGTCGGGATATAATGCAATTGTGGAAATTTTTTCAACTTTTTTAGTCAGGCTTCTGGTAAAATCGTTGTGATGAAAAAGGTCGCCAGACAAGATAATTGCATCTGGTTTTCCTTCGAGGACTGTGCACATCGCTCCGATTTCCTTTGCCAACTGATATGCCATGGCGTAAAGAATGAAGGCTGCTTTTTCATCACCTTCGGCAACGCTGTTTTCGATGGTATTCAGGTTGTTTGTTCCCAGGTAGGCATACAATCCACCTTTGGCAGTAATCATTTCCAGGACTTCATTCTGGGTGTATTTTCCACTAAAGCAAAGCCTGATCAAATCTCCGGTTGGGAGTGAACCGGCCCTTTCCATCGAAAAAGGTCCATCTCCATCAAAAGCCTGGTTCACATCGACGACTCTGCCCATTTTATGAGCTCCGACAGAAATACCTCCCCCACCTGCATGAACAACCAACAGACAAAGTTCTTCATACTTACGGCTGATCGATTTTGCATATTTTCTCGCCACGACTTTCTGATTGAGTGCATGAAAAATAGACTTCCGCTCGAACAGGGGGTGGCCAGAAATCCTTGCGACATCATCCAATTCATCTACCACAACCGGATCGGCAATAATTGCACGGGCATTGGTCATTGCAGCAATATCAGAAGCAATAATTCCGCCCAGATTGGTTGCGTGCATACCCATAACTCCGTTGAGAAGGTCTTCCCTCATTCGCTGATTGACTTCATATACGCCTGATTTCACTGGTTTTACCAGTCCTCCGCGTGCCACAACGATCTGAAGTTTGTTCACATTGATGTCATTGTCTTTCAGTTCCTGAAGGATCGCGCTTTTCCTCATTTCGAGCTGGCCGGGAATACTTCCACAGGCCGCCAGTTGTTCATCGGTATACTTAATGGTTTTCAGGAAACACATTTTTGAGTCCTTATAGACTGCTATTTTTGAGGAGGTGTTTTTAGGGTTGATAACCAGAATAATCCCGAGGGTCATAGTGATGAGATTTAAATGATGATTGAGTAAATGAGAGAACTTGTTTTTTTAAAAACAGGATTTAAAATGCTTTGTTTAATGATATTACATTAAAAGGCTTACGATTTTTTCAAGGTGAAAGGCATCTGTTTCATCAAATGCAGCAAGCTCTTTACTGTCAACATCGAGCACTGCCGTGATTTTGCCTTTCCTGTCGAACACCGGAATCACGATTTCGCTTAATGACCGCGTGTCACAGGCAATATGTCCCGGGAAACGGTTTACATCAGGAACAACCATAGTTTTTTGCTGCTCAACAGCTGCAATGCAAACCCCGCGGCCTTCGAGGATCTGGCACGCTGCCGGCCCCTGATAGGGTCCGACAATCAGGCGGGCTCCTTCAACGCGGTAGAATCCGCACCAGAAAAAATAATCCATCTTATTATACAGTATTGCTGCTATGGTAGCCATTCCAGAAACCTTGTCAGGACTTTTAACCATTAAATCAGCAATCTGGGCATACAATCTGAGGTATCGGCCTTCTTTTTTACCTTTATCCATATACCGGGGAATCAGTGAGTGGGTATTTTACCAGTTAGAACTGAACGATTCAAATTTATACAAAAATGTCAAACATGCAGAAAGGGAAGGCGGTAATAGTGCGGAATATTCCACAAGATTTTATATAAACCGTTTAAGGCTTAAGTTTGAGTTTACTTTGTTCGTATCATGGTAACTGAAAAATGTATACTCCGGAAAACTGCATTCCGGTATTTTTTAGTACTTTTGCGCACCAAAAATATCCTGAGGGAATGTAGACAAAGATTATCATAATCAATAAAGCGGGAGGGCCCAATGATTGAAACCATTAAAATAGGTACACTAAAGTGGCATCATATACTTGACCCCACCGACGAAGATCTGCAATTTCTGAAAGACGATTTCCATTTTCACCCGCTTGATATCGAAGATTGCCGAAGCCGGACCAATCAAAGGCCTAAAATCGATATTTACGATGATTATTATTTCCTTATCCTTCATTTTCCTTATTTCGATCGCTGGAACCGTTTTTTAAAGGTAAAGGAGGTTAAGATATTCTGGGGTAGTGATTATATAATTACAATAGGTAAATCGCACTGGGTTGTAAAAAACCTGTTCAACAGCGGGCGTGAACCCGAAGACAACTATCAGGTGAGACAGGTAGGAACAAGCGATGCCCTGCTCTATAAAATTCTGGAACATCTGATGCTTGAATCCCTGTCTTTACTGAGTAAACTTGGAGTGGAAGTAGAATTGATCAACAGGGATCTGTTCAATAAAAAAGCGGAACGTACCATTGAAAGAATCTCACTGACCAGGAAGAATATCATTCTGGTCAATACAGTATTTAAACCGCAGCTCAGGTTGTTTCACAAGTTTGAGTCGGGCGATATCGAAGGATACGCCGAGAATATGGAAGAGTATTGGGGCAATATCCTTGACTATTACCAGAAAATGTGGGATATGACCGAGGATTACCAGGAGATTGTTGAAGGCTTATCAAAAACGTTTGATTCTTTGCAGACCAACCGCACCAATGAGATAATGAAAGTACTCACCCTGATTTCATCCATTCTTCTTCCTCTGACTTTCATCGCCAGCCTTTATGGGATGAATGTCGGGCTTCCCTTGCAGGATACGCATTATTCATTCTGGTTGCTGATTATTTTCATGGTGATTCTCGCCGGCTCGATGATCTTCTATTTTAAGAAGAAGCGGTGGATGTAAAATCAGGAAACAAGGATAAAAAAGCCCCCTTTTCTCACGTCCGCTTTCAACACCATTGTTCTGTATCGGGACAGAATTTTCATTTTTCCTTCCCCGGGACATAAATTTAGAATGATTCTAAATAGTTAATATGCTGCATATCGGGTAGCGGGATTCGTCTGTTATTTTTCATGTATAATAATTTTACGATAAACATGTGTATAGATAAAAGAATGTTATTAGAATAAATATTTTATTGCATTGATCCGAGAGAGGTCAAAGGTCAGAAATTTGTTAATCAATGCTAATATATTGATAAACAATATTGAAGGTAATATCTTTTTTATTTGATCCTCATTTACACCATGCAGGAACATTATTAAATAATTAGAATTATTTAATTCATCAGTATCCATGGCAATGAGTTTTTCATTGTTTGAACTTTTTTATATATATTATATGCGAACATATATATATTCATCGATAGAGGGAAATTTGTCTAAAAATCTGATTAAAAATAACCTTACACCGGGTCTCCGGGGTATTTGTAAACATAAACAAGCCCATTACTTTTTGGCAGAATAGCAATAAATATTCAATTCAAAAAAGGAACTAGAGCAATTGCCTGAAAAAACTACCAATACAATGCAGTCCCGGCGCAAATGTGTTAAAAAATTTTACACTTCAATTAAGCATTTCTTCAGGACTTTAATATCACTTGAAACAGGAACGGCCAAAGCAGGATTACTTTCAGAATCATTCATAAAAGAAAAGGCCCTTCCGGTTACACTCTCCTCTCTCCTAACTCTACAGGCAATTTATTTAGATCATTATGAAAAAGGAGCAGATCTTTTTATTCTGCCATTTTTCTTTGAGTTGCCATAAGAACAGTTATGACAGTTTCTTGCAAAATACAACCAAAGTAATTGATTTTTAATACCTCATATTATGAGAACTTTACTCCATTCAGGGTTCGGACAGAAAGTACAGAAAACGGCCGGGATTTCGGTCAGATTGTTAGTATTGGCTGCTTTTAGTCAACTGGCATTTCTCGGGCGCGCGGATGCGCAGGATGCTTTTATCACAAGCGAAGGTCTTACGACCATATGCGAAGGGGAAAGCACAACTTTACAGGTAATTATCGGAGCCAGTGAAGGGCCGTATACTGTGGTCTATAGTGATGGTACCAGTAATTTTACAGTCTCGGACTATGAGAGTATAGCAGATCCGGAAGATCCAGATTACGGAGGGGATCCAATTCCGGTTTCGCCTGTGGTTACCACGACCTATTCACTGGTAAGTGTTCATGATGGGGGTAACAATTCCTTACCGGTGAGTTCTGCAACCATCACCATTACGGTCAACCCATTGCCCACGAATCTGGTTATTTCGGTAAATCCGGCATCCCCGGTTTGCCCGTCGGTTAACTTTACCATTTCGGCAACTGCTACAAACGGTAATGCCTATGAATTATGGAACCAGGCCAATACAGTAAAAACAGGTGATCTGCCCTATATAACTTCAATTACTTCATCCGCCAGTTATACTGTAAGGGCAATCAGTTCCGAAGGATGTTCAATTTCGCAGGCATTAACGGTAAATATAGAAAGTACACCTCCAACCATCACCTGTCCCGGGAACCAGACACTGAATCCCGGAGCCGGCACATGCAGCGCATCGCTTCCCGATTACAGGGGCAGCGTCACAGTAAATGACAATTGTACACCATCCGGGTCAATAGTTCTAAGTCAGAGTCCTGCACCCGGCACTGTCATCAGCGGACACAATACCTCTCAAACTATAACAATTACCGCTACTGACGCTGCAGGAAATTCAAATTCCTGCAATTTTAATGGTACACTGGTCGATAACATCAACCCCCAGATTTCATGTGTAGGCAACCAGACCGTTCCTGCAAGTGCAAGTTGTACTTATACGCATTCAGGTACAGCCTGGAATCCTGCCGGGACTGACAACTGTACCGTTGCCTCTGTAGTTTATTCCCTATCGGGTGCCACCACCGGAACAGGTACCAACCTGAATGGTGTTACTTTTCAGCCCGGAACTACAACAGTTACCTGGATTGTGACCGATGGAGCAGGCCGTACTTCACAGTGCAGTTTTAATGTATCAATCGAAGATACCGAGGATCCAACGGTAACTTGTCCTGGCAATCAGTCAGTAAATACTGCTGCAGGAGTTTGTACCTATACCCACAGCGGTACCACATGGAATGTAACCGCGGATGATAACTGTACCGTGGCTTCAATAAGCTATGTTCTTACAGGTGCAACTACAGCTACGATTCCTTCGACTCTTAACGGAGCCGTATTCAATATTGGATTGACAACGGTCACTGTAACAGTGGCTGACGGTGCTACGGATCCCAATACAGCGAACTGCAGTTTTACAGTTACTGTCAGCGATAATCAGGATCCGACCATCTCCTGTCCCTCAAATATATCGGTAAGCAATGATGCCGGAAACTGCACAGCCAGTGTTAATGTTCCGGCAATTGTTTTCGGAGACAATTGCAGCGGTTCTTCTATAGCCTGGAGTTCGACCGATGCCACAACACTGAGTGGCAATGGTCAGATCGGCACCCAGACATTTAACATTGGAACTACAACCATAACAGTGATTGCTACCGATGCAGCAAACCGGACGGCACAATGTAGTTTTACTGTAACTGTCAGCGATACAGAGAATCCGACCATTGGTTGCCCGTCAGACATTAGTGCCGACAATGGTACCGGATTATGTACAGCCAGTGTGGTTATCCCATCAATAACTTTTGATGATAACTGTGCCGGTGAATCAATCTCCTGGAGTACAGCCGGTGTAACTTCACTGAGCGGCAATGGTCAACCGGGAACTCAGACTTTCAATGTCGGGGTCACAACCATTACCGTAACAGTTACTGATGCAGCCAACAACACTGCATCCTGTAGTTTTTCAGTTACAATCACCGACAACGAAGATCCGACCATCACCTGTCCATCAAACATTACAGCCAGTAACGGAGCCGGATTGTGTTCGGCCAGTATTGTGGTACCAGCTGTAACTTTCGGTGATAACTGCAGCGGACCGGCTATTGCCTGGACACTGAGCGGTGCAACAACCGGTTCAGGCAATGGTCAGATTGGTACCCGCTCCTTCAGTGTGGGCATCACTACTGTGAATTATACGGTATCTGACGGTGCTTCACCCGCCAATACTGCAACCTGCAGTTTTACAATTACAATTAGTGATAATGAGGCTCCTGTTATCAGCGGGTGTCCTGCCAACATCACCCGAACCAGTGGGGCAGGGGTTTGTACCGCAACCGTATCATGGACAGAGCCTACGGCTACAGATAATTGTACCACAGCCGGAAACCTTGTCTGGACCAAATCACATCTGCCAGGCAGTGTATTTTCAGCTGGTACAACCAATGTTACCTATACGGCAACAGATGCAGCAGGAAACATCAGCAATGTATGCAGTTTCACTGTGACAGTTGTTGACAATCAGAAACCAGTCATCAGCGGGTGCCCAACAAATATAACCACCGGAACAGGTCCCGGCAGTTGTAATGCCGTTGTTACATGGACAGAACCTACAGCAACCGATAACTGTACAGCATCCGGATCGCTTGTCTGGACAAAATCACATATACCGGGTGCAACCTTTAATACCGGCACTACAACAGTTACATACACGGTTGCCGATGCCGGCGGAAATATAAGTAATCCTTGCTCATTCACAGTAACGGTAACAGACAATATAGCTCCAACGGCCATTTGTAAGCCTGCAACGATCTACCTTAACGGTTCGGGTGCAGCCACGCTTGCCATCAGCGATGTTAATGATGGATCTACCGACAATTGTACTGCCCAGGGTAGTCTCGTTATCACCCTGAGTAAGACAAGTTTTAATTGTTCCAATCTTGGGGCCAGCACAGTAGTTATGACTGTCAGGGATGCATCGGGCAACCAGAGCACCTGTAATGCCACGGTTACAGTCGTTGATAACACACCTCCTGTGATTTCAGCCACTGCCGGAACGGTGACATCAAATGTAAATGCCAGTTCCGGTGTTTGTTATTATACAGTAAATGGTAATGAATTTGACCCAACTGTAACAGACAACTGTGCAGGATCAGTTCTTTCCTATTCTGTTACCGGAGCTACTACTTTAAGTGGCACGGGTTCACTGGCCGGAAAGCAGCTGAGCAAAGGGGCCAATCTAATCACCTGGAGTGCCACGGATGGTTCCGGGAATACGGTGATTGTACCGCTGACATTTACAAAAACAGTGGTTGATAATCAGCCACCAACAATTTCCAGTATTGGAAACCAGAACAGAAATACAAATACTGGTTGTGCATATACCGTTTCAGGAACAGAATTTGACCCAACCTACAATGATAACTGTGGGGCGGGTAATCTCATTATAACTTATACCATTAACGGTGGCAGTGCTGTTCAATCGAACTCCCTTGCAGGGGTATTGCTGGCAACCGGGATCAATACCATTGTCTGGACTGCCAGCGATGGATTAAACCAAAGTACCAGTACATTCAGGGTAACCGTAGCAGATGATGATGCGCCTTCAATTACTTCGATTAGCAATATCACCATAGAAATATCGGTCGGTTGTGGAGCGGTGGTTAACTGGACAGAACCGGTGGCAAGTGATAATTGTGCCGTAACGGTCTTTGGTCAGGTTACCGGACTTGCGAGCGGAAGCACCTTCCCGATCGGGACCACGCTGATCCGCTATCGCGCCCTTGATGCAGCAGGCAATTCAACATTTATGAGTTTTAATGTCATCGTTATTGACCTGACACCACCGGATCTTACCTGTCCTTCGGGCAGTCCGTTTGCCAGGGTAACCGGAGCAGGAGTTTGTTTTTATACCGTCAGCGGAACAGAGTTTGATCCCACGACCAATGACGGATGCCCTGTAACGGCCATCAACTCCTTTGACGGAACCAATACCCTTGCAGGTAAGCAATTGCCTGCAGGCAATCATACCATTAACTGGACAGCTACGGATGGTTCGGGAAATATTTCGACCTGTTCAGTGGAGGTTAATGTTACAGATAATCAGAATCCGACATTTGACCAACCGACCGGAAATCCGGCAGGAAGTTATGCATACTCCAGGAATACAGATCCGGGTGTTTGTTACTACACCGTACCAGGAACCGACTTTGACCTGAGAAACATTTACGATAACTGTACTACAGAAACCCCAACTTATGTAGTTACGAAGAATGGTTCCACCGTTTTTACGGGTTCAGGGACCCTGGCAGGGCTGCAGTTGCCTAAGGATCAGACCTACCCATATTCATTTGTATGGACACTTGAAGATGCCAACGGAAACACTGTCACGGCCACAGCTTTTACAATCCTTGTTCTGGATAATCAGCCACCACAGTTTGTTTGTCATGGTAATGAAATAAGGACAGCTCCGGGTGGTAGCTGCAATTATACGATATCAGGTACCGAGTTTGACCCGACCAGTCTCACCGACAATTGCGATATTCCCGCCAATCTGACCGTATCCTATACACTTGATGGTGTTCCGGGAGCAGGTACAACCATGGCCGGCATTATTCTTTCGGCCGGTGTTCATACAATAGTCTGGACAATTGAAGATCTTTCTGGCAATATCAATACATGTACCTTTACAGTAACCATCAGGGATACTGTATTTCCAACGATTACTCCAATCGCTGACCAGTCGAGGTTCGCCCCTTCCACTTCGTGTGATTATACTGCCATAGGAACAGAATTCGATCCGGTAGTAAACGATAACTGTCCATCACCATTGCTTGTTAACAATCAGAACGGACTTGCAACACTTAACGGTTTTGTTTTTCCGGTAGGAATCACCGTAGTTGTCTGGACTGCCACTGATGCATCAGATAATGCAACAACGATGGAATTTGAAGTAAATGTAATTGACAATATACCTCCGGATTATGATATTCCGGCTGCTGAAACCAGGAGTGCTTCCTCTTCGCATTGCTATTATACCGTTGTTGATGATGAATTTGATCCCCGGAATATTGAAGATAACTGTACGGATGCCAACTTCTATATTACAAATGATTACAATAATTACAGATCGCTGGCCTATGAGCAATTTCCGGTAGGAATAACAGAAGTTGTATGGACTGTCAGGGATTTTCATGGAAATGTTCACAACGAAACCATTACAATTACCATTGACGATGATACTGATCCGGTGATCAATTGTCCTTCGAATGCCTACGTCCGTGTTGTTGATGTGGGACAGACTTACTATACTGTAGGGGTAAATGAGTTTACTCCGGTAACCACCGACAATTGCGCGGTTATTTCATATACCAATAATATAAACAGTGGATCCAACCTGAATGGATATCAGTTACCTACAGGCACGCATAACATAACATGGACATCCCGTGATGGATCGGGTAATGACACAGAATGTACCTTTACGGTTTATGTTGTTACCGATCTGTATCCTCCGGTAACCTGTGTCGGTGATCAGTTAAAATCAGCCGGCAGCGGGGTCTGCAGTTATACTGTGATTGGTACGGAGTTTGACGCCACTTCCACTTCGGGTGCAGCAACGCTTCTGAATAATTATGACAATACTTCTTCACTGGCAGGTTCCGTATTTCCGGTCGGAACGACCCTGGTTACATGGACTGCCTCGCAGGTGATCAATGGAACCAATTACAGCAACAGTTGCAGTTTTTATGTCACTGTCGTTGACAATGAGAATCCGGTAATCACCCCTGCTTCCGATGTTTTGGTTACAACCAACTCAGGATGTTATGCTACCAGTGTTGATCTGGGGTCACCATCAACATCTGACAACTGCTCGGTTTATACTACCTGGAACAATGCCCCGTACTATTATGGAATAGGTATAACCACCGTTACCTGGTGGGTTGAAGATATTCATGGAAATACCTCATCAGCCACACAGACAGTTACTGTAACCGATGATGATGATCCTTATCTGAGTTGCCCGGGATCGATCTGCCGCCAGGTAGATGACGGTCAGAGTTATTATACTGTTTTTGGTCATGAATTTGATCCTTATGGTACCTGGGATTGCTCAGGTATCCTGTCAATTACCAATGATTTTAACGGCAATGCCTCGCTGGCAGGTGCCCAGATTCCGACTTCCGTTACATCCATCACCTGGACAGTAACCGACAATGCAAGCAATGTTTCAACCTGTACCATTGCCATTGATATCAGAACCACAGATCCGCCGGCAGTGACATGCCGCGGAAATGAAACCAGAACCACAGATCCCGATGAATGTAGTTATGTTGCTACAGGAGGTGAATTTGATGTCAGTTCAACACAATCATCCCCGGTGGTCGTACTGACACATAATATTCAAACGACTACCCCGGGTACTTTACCTTACGCCCCTTCGGCAAATTCTCTTGCCGGTGCCGAGTTTCCGACCGGAACAACAACGATAGTATGGACTGCTACATCCGGTTCAGATGTGAATACCTGCTGTACATTTACGGTCCATGTTTATGACGATCAGGATCCTTCAGTCTCATGGCCGGACAATGTAACCGTGAATGTAGACCTGGGGGGTTGCGATGCTACCGGAGTGATTGTCGGTTCTCCGACAGCCTCCGATAACTGTACTGCATCCGGATCAATTACTGCTACCAGAACACCATCCGGAACCACGTTTTCAATTGGAACCACGAATATTTACTGGACTGTTCATGATCTGAACGGTAACTATGTCTACCATACACAAACCGTCACTGTAGTTGACAATATCTCTCCGGACATTGATTGTCCGCTAACAACCTATTACCGTGAATTCAACAATTCAACCGTTAACTACTATACAGTCGTCGGAACAGAATTCAGGCCCAATGTAACAGAAAATTGCTCACTAACTTCATATATCAATAACCGCAACGGCTGGACAACCCTGAACGGGGTTCAGCTGACCATCGGTAATCATGCCATTGTCTGGACAGCAACTGATGCCAGTTCAAATACCGATCAATGTACGGTTAATATTACTGTTGTTGATTCGTTTGAACCATTGCTCAGCTGCCCGGAAGATGCTTATCTTGACAGTCCGTCAGATCAGTGCACCCATACCGTCAGCGGTACGGACCTTGATCCTGTATATACCAATTTGTCAGTAATCCCTGGCAGAACATTAACCCATAATTTTGGTAGTGCACCGCTGAATACCACCTTAAACGGAGCCGCCTTCCCGATCGGAACAACGACGGTAACATGGACTGCTGTCCAGAATATCGGAGGGATTGATTATACAAGTACCTGTACCTATGATGTTATTGTCAGAGACCGCATTGCGCCGGTGGTTGATCTTCCATTCCCGAATGTTTCCCTTCCTGTTGATGATGGTGAATGTTATTCTACAGCAGCCTTAACACCGCCTACAGCGACCGATAACTGTACCGCACCCGGAAGTCTGACAATCACCAGCAATTCGGCAATGTATTTTCCATTCCTGGTTGGAGTAACCAATATCAGGTGGACCATTACCGATGCAAGTGGCAATCAGACGGTTTATACACAGCAGGTTACAGTGTTTGATGATGAAGGACCCGTAATTACCAATTGCCCGGTTGCTGATGTAACCGGAACGGCTGCCGGTGAAAACTGCGAAGCAGTTGTTTCATGGCCACCACTGGTAGCAACAGATGAATGTTCCGGTGTTGCCAGTTTTACATCCACCCATTCACCGGGTACCTTATTCCCGGTTGGCACTACCGCAGTGACATATACAGCAACAGATAATGAGGACAACGTTTCAACCTGTGTATTTAATGTTGTTGTCAATGATACACCGCCTTCCATTCTTTGTGTAGGTGACAAAACCAGAAATACGAATTCGGGTAACTGTTCATACCTTGTTTTGGGAAATGAACTGGATCCTGTCGATTTTGAAGATAATTGTTCAACGCCAGCCATAACCTGGAGTTTTATTCATCCTGAAACAGGATTGCCTGTAACAGGTAACAATACTTTGTCCGGAGTTGCCATACCCCGCGGCAGCAATAACGGTCCAGGCACGGGTGAGATTACGATCACCTGGACAGCCACCGATGAAAATCTGAATTTTGATGATTGTTCATTTGTTTTGACCATTGTAGATGCAGAAGCACCTGTTATTGTGGTTCCGGGCAACCAGACCCGCAGCACCGACCTGCACCAGAATTATTATACCGTTCAGGGTGGTGAGTTTGACGATGTAACTGCCAGTGATAATTGCGGTATTGTAACAAAACTCGTAAATGAATATAGCGTTCCGACACTTGCCGGACTTCAGCTACAGATGGGCGAGAACACCATTACCTGGTTTGCCGAGGACGATATGGGTAATCGCAGTCAGGCTGTTTTCTATGCTTATGTCATCGATACTGAGCCTCCCAGGGTAACCAACGTTCCTGAAAATATTACCGTTAATACGCTCAGCGGATGCAGTGTTGCTGTGAATTATACACCTCCGGTCATCATTGATAATGTTACGCTTGTCGGAGATCTTGTTATTACTGTTTCTCCGGATTATGCCTTACCCGGATATGTATTTCCGGTCGGGGTAACTGAAGTTACCTACACCGTAGTTGATGAAACCGGTAATTCCCTGGTTTATACTTTTGATGTTACGGTGATTGATAATATCAATCCTACACTTACCTGTGCTGCAGGTAGCCCGGGTAATGAATTCCACAGGGGCACTGACCTTAACCAGGCTTATTATACAACTTCAGGGACAGAATTTGATCCCACCGAATACTTTGATAACTGTGCCGTCACGCTTACGAATAACAGGAACAGTTCGGAATCACTAGCCGGCGTTACTTTCCCGGTTGGAACAACCACTGTTACCTGGACAGCCACCGATGCCAGCAATAATGTAACAACCTGTTCAATACAGGTGATTGTTGAGGATGATCAGAATCCTTTAATTACAAACTGCCCGGATGCCACTGTTGCCGAGATTGCTGAATCGGGCGAGTGTTATTACCTCGTTCCGGGATCGGAATACGATCCTTACGGATTCTCTGATAATGATGATCTTGACAGGCTTACCTATGCTATCAACGGTGGAGTCGAAGTTGGAACCGATCTTAGTACCACATTGGTTGGTCAGCAGATTCCTGTTGGAACAACCACGATAATCTGGAGGTTATATGATGTGAATGGCAATGTCAGCAATACCTGTCAGACGATATTCACAATTACCGATCCGGAGCCGCCTACAGTGGTTACTGTAGGAACGCAAACAAGGAGTACCGACAATGGAGTGAGCACTTACACAGCAAAGTCACCGGCGGATGATGACTGGAATCCTTCAGTCAGCGATAATTGTGAAGTTGATATAATTACCTATGCCATTGACGGTGGAACTCCTGTTGGCACCGATGAACTTACATCCATAATCGGTGAAGTGTTTGCTACTGGAACACATACTGTTTTGTGGACCGCTACCGATATACATGGCAATATAAGTACCGGTAGTTATCAGGTAATTGTTGAAGACGAAGATGACCCGACGGCTGTTTGCAATCCTTATACAGTTTATCTGGATGAAAACGGCATTTACATGCTTGACAGCGATGATATCAATGCCATAGGGGCTGGCTCGACCGATCCTGGCGGAATTGCTGAAATGACTGTTACACCGGATGTATTTGATTGTGCCGATACCGGTGACAACACTGTATTACTTACAGTAACCGATAACAGTGGAAATACGGCTACCTGTAATGCAACACTTACAGTCATCGATAATACACCACCGGATGCCGTTTGTACCGACATCTCTGTTTCACTGGATGTTCTCGGATTGGCCACCATCCTTCCGGCTGACCTTAACGGAGGTTCAAGCGATGAATGCGGTATCCTGGGATATTCAGCCAGCCAGACACTGTTTGACTGTTCCGATGTTGGAGCAAATTCAGTAATTCTGACAGTAACCGATAACAGCGGGAATACATCTACATGCACTGCCACGGTAACGGTTTATGATAATTACAGTCCAAGTGCTGTTTGCAACCCGATCACCGTTTCGCTGGATGCAACCGGTAACCTGACCCTTTCCCCATCCGATATTGATAATCTCTCGTTCGGTTCTACCGATAATTGCAGCGGCTCGCTGACTAAAACCGTTACACCCGACGATTTTGACTGCAGTGACATAGGATCCAACACAGTTATCCTCAGGGTGACTGATCCTGCCGGAAATTTCGACGAATGCACAACCACCGTCACAGTTCAGGATATCGCTCCTCCGACAGCCATCTGCCGTAATATTACCGTGCAACTGGATGCCGGCGGAAATGTCACAATAGTTCCAGCTGACATCAATAACGGATCAAGCGATAATTGTGATGCTTCGCTCACTTACAGTATTGATCAGTCGGCCTTTACTTGTGCCGATCTTGGCCCCAATACCGTAACCCTTACCGTAACTGATGATTACAGTAATTCTTCAACCTGTACTTCAATCGTTACGGTTGAGGATAATATTGACCCTGTTGTTACCTGTTCGGTTTCTGACCAGACGGTAAATACAGATAATGATGAATGTACCTATACACATTCAGGAACAGGATGGAATGCCGGTGCGACCGATGGATGTACAACCATTGCCTCACTTACTTATACACTCTCAGGTTTAACAACAGGGACAGGTACATCTCTTGATGGCGTTGTCTTTAACCGGGGAATCACCACTGTAACCTGGACAGCCACAGATGGATCAGGCAATGTTTCCAATTGTTCATATACAGTAACCGTGAACGACACACAGGCTCCGGATGCTGTTTGCCAGGATATAACCATACAACTGAATGCTTCAGGAGCCGCCTCTATTGTGGCAGCTGATATCAATAACGGGTCTACTGACAATTGCGGTATTCAGGGGATTGCAGTCAACACTTCTGCCTTTGACTGTACTGATCTTGGTCCAAACCCCGTTACGCTTACTGTAACCGATATAGCCGGGAATACCGCCACATGTAATGCCAATGTTACCGTTGAAGACAACATCGATCCGTTAGCTGTTTGCAAAAATATTACCGTTCAGTTGAATGCTGCGGGAACAGTTACCATTACCGGAGCTGATGTTGACAACGGATCAACCGATAACTGCAGTATTGATAACCGATCGGTTACACCGGACACGTTCACCTGTGTAAATATCGGGACACCTGTAACTGTTACCCTTACAGTAACAGATCCGGCAGGCAATACCGATCAATGCACTGCTACAGTCACTGTTGAAGATAATGTTGATCCCAATGCTGTATGCCGCAACATCACAGTTCAGCTTGATGGTTCAGGCAATGCCTCTATTGTTGCCGGAGATATCAACAATGGATCTTCTGATGCCTGCGGAATTGCCAGCCTGGCCGCCAGCCAGACAGCATTCGATTGCAGCGATCTCGGACCTAATACCGTTACCCTGACTGTTACCGACAACAACAGCAATCAATCGACCTGTAATGCCACAGTTACGGTTCAGGATCAGATTGATCCGGCCTTTACCTTCTGCCCGGCCAATCAAACCGTAACCACCGATCCGGATGTCTGTACCCACCTTCACAGCGGAACAGCATGGGATGCACTTGCTTCTGACAACTGCTCAGTAAGCACCCTTACCTATAATCTGACCGGAGTTACATCCGGAACCGGCACTTCACTGGCTGGAGTATCGTTCAACAATGGTTTGACCACTGTTACCTGGACAGCCACAGATGCATCAGGTAACAACGAAACCTGTGTATTTACCGTTACAGTTAACGATGAACAGGATCCCGATGCTGCCTGTCAGGCTTATACTGCCCAGTTACAGCGCAACGGACAGGCTGTAGTATCACCAGCTGACATTGACGACAACTCTGATGATAACTGCGGAATTGTTCTTTATGAAATTTCAAAAACAGGCGGAGCCGGAACATGGGCTTCGACCATTACCTATAGCTGCTCAGATATCGGTGCACCCACTGCATACCTAAGGGTAACCGATGCCGCAGGCAACACGTCTTCATGCTCATCCACAGTGACAGTTGCCGATACCCAGGCGCCAACGCTTGATGATCTTTCCGACAGGAATGAAGTAACAGATAATAACGTATGTACTTACACTCACAATGATGATCTCTGGAATCCGACCGACAACTGTGATTTGAACCCGACGATTACATACTCCCTCAGTGGTGCCACAACAGTTGTTACCCTGCCAAACACCACGCTGAACGGCCAGGTTTTCAACCTGGGAACGACAACAGTGACCTGGACAGTTTCTGATCACGCCACACCTCCCAACACAGGAAGTGTTGAATTTGATGTTGTAGTAACCGATACTCAGGATCCGGTTGTAACATGTCCGTCGAACATCACACAGAATGTTGCCAATCCGGGTGATCTGAGTGCTACTGTAGCCGGTATTCCCAATGCCATCTATAGTGATAACTGTTCAGTTACCATGCTTACCTATGCACTGAGCGGGGCAACTTCTTCAGCACATCAGGGAGCCGGTATCAACCAGTTAAACAGCGGTACCTTTAACCTTGGTACAACCACGGTTACCTATATTGCTTATGATGCTGATGGAAATTCACACAGCTGCAATTTCACCATCACCATCAATGCTCTGCCTTCAAATGCAGTTATAGTAAATCCTACAGCCATTACCACCTACGAAAATATTATTCCTGTTGCAACGTTTACAGTTGTATTGCCTACGGCGCCAACCGGAACCGTTGTATTTGATGTAGTCAGCAACGATCTGACTGAAGGAACTGTTTCAACAAGCAGCCTGACTTTCAATGCAGGAAACTGGAGCACACCTCAGACGGTAACCGTAACCGGTGTAAATGATGATGTGGATGATGATGATATTCCGTATCTCATTATTCTGACCACAAATACAATTCTGACCGATCCTTTATCCGGATATTACAATGTTGATCCCACTGATGTGGATGCTGTTAACATCGATAATGATGTTGCCGGCGTTACCGTATCGGCCATCAGCGGACCTACCACGGAAGCCGGAGGTACGGCAACCTTTACGATGGTATTAAACACAGAGCCTACGGATGATGTAATATTCACACTTTCGAGCAGTGACCTCACTGAGGGGAATGTAACGAATCCGGTAACCCTTACCGTTACCTTCACACCAGCCAACTGGGATACTCCCCAGACGATTACCGTTACAGGAATTGACGACGAGATTGATGATGGCAATGTAAGTTATACGATTATAACCAGTAATGCCACTTCGGATGATCCGAAATACTCAGCCATGGTTGCTGCCGATGTGCCTGTGATTAACAACGATAACGATGCGGTTGGTTTTATTGTTACCCCGCTTACCCTGAACACCACCGAAGCCGGAGGTACAGCCACATTTACCGTTGTTCTCACCAGCAAACCAGCTACTGACGCAGAAGATTATATTGTCGTAGTTGATGTTGAAAGCAGCGATCTGACAGAGGGTACCGTTTCACCAATTCAGCTAACCTTTACTGCAACCGATTGGGATACTCCCCAGACAGTCACAGTTACCGGGGTTGAAGATATTGTTGTAGACGGAAATATAGCGTATACAATTGTCAACACTGTTGATCAGACCCTGACAACCGACCCGTTGTATGACCCGCTTGATCCTTCTGATGTCAGTGTTACCAATGCCGATAATGATGCAGCAACCCTTTCGGTGAACAGCATAGCCCAGCTTGAAACCAATTCAGGTACCACCAGCTTTGTATTTACGGTGACGCATTCAGGTCAGGAAGTGATCGGATCCTATTCTGTTTCCTATTTCACACAGAATGGGACTGCCAGATCACCCAGTGATTTCGCGGGTACCGGAGGATCGGTAACATTTAATGGTTCAATAGGTGAAACACAAACGATTACCATAACAGTAAACGGAGATCAGATGGTTGAGCGGAATGAGACATTCAGTCTTGTCCTCAATACGGTTACTGCTCCCGGCAGAAATGTTACCATACTTCCTGCCGGAAAAACTGGTACAGGAACCATTACCAATGATGACAATGCGACCCTGGCCATTAATGATGTTTCGATTACAGAAGGCAATGCAGGTTCCCAGACACTGACCTTTACGGTAACCCTGAGTATGGCCGTTGAAGACGGACTTAGTTTACAGTACGCTTCAGCAGATGGTACTGCTACCACCGCCGACTCCGATTATGCAACTTCAACCGGCACCCTTACTTTTACCGGCAATACCAATGAAACAAGAACCATGGGTGTAACAGTATATGGTGATCTGAAAGTTGAATTGGATGAAAACTTCCTGGTAAATCTGAGCAATATTGTACCGGTTAGTGCACCAGCAGGAACAATTACTTTTGCTGATGATTCGGGTACAGGAACCATTACCAATGATGATGCAGCCACACTGGTTGTTTCAGGATTTTCAGTGAATGAAAACGCAGGAACTGCAAATTATACAGTAACACTCAACAGATCTGTTCAGACAGCCTTTACCGTTGATTTCGCCACTTCGGACAATACAGCACTGGCAGGATCGGACTATACAGCCGTTCCGACAACCACGTTGAATTTCGGAGCCGGTAACCCACTGGTTCAAACGGTAACGGTCAGCATAACCAACGATACTTATGTTGAACCAACCGAAACCCTGACCGGAACCATCAGTAACCTCAATGCCGGCGGACAGAATGTTACCATTGCCACAGCAACAGCAACAGGAACGATTCTTGACAATGAATCGGCCAGTGTTGCCATCGATGACGTAACAGTAGATGAGGCTGACGGTACAGCAACCTTTACTGTAACCTTAACAGGCAATATTCAGGATAACCTGACGGTTAATTATGCCACAGCCAACAATACAGCTCTTTCGGCCAGTGACTACAGCGCAACAAGCGGAACATTAACTTTCCTTGCCGGGTCGCTGAACGGTTCAACACTTTCTGTTGTTGTTCCGATAACCAATGACAATATAGCTGAACCTACGGAAACATACCGGGTTAATCTCAGTGGAATTGTCAGTACCGGTAGCGCTTCCATCAGCGATGCTCAAGGTATTGGAACCATAAACGACAATGACCCTGCAACGCTTGTGTTGAGCGGATTTACCGTTACAGAAACCAATGGCACGCAGACAGCAAATTTTGCAGCAACAATGAGCATTGCTGCACAGGAGAATGTTGTTCTGACATTTACCACTGCCAATGGATCGGCCGGTGCTTCTGATTTCACAGCCCAGACGAACACTATAGTAACCATTCCTGGTGGAACCACAAGTTTGAATATCCCGGTCAGTGTGCTTGGAGATCTTATTGCTGAGCCGACAGAAACCTTTACCGGAACTATTGCCATCAGTAATGTGAACGGACAGCAGGTAACCATTGACACACCATCGGCTACTTCAACAATTGAGGACGATGATATCATTACCATCAACCTTGCCGGATTTACAGTAACTGAAACCAATGGTACGCAGGTTCAGAATTTCAGGGCCAGTATGAATACTACAGCCCAGCTCGACATCGTTCTTGAGTTCTCAACATCCGATGGAACAGCCATCGATGGCAATGATTACACTGCCCGTACAGCCATAAGTGTGACCATTCTGGCAGGAACCCTGTTCACCGATATTCCGGTTGATATTCTGGGTGATCTGATTACCGAACCACAGGAAACCTTTACCGGCACCATTTCACTGACCAATAACAACGGCCAGCAGGCAAGTGTCGGAACAGCCACGGCCAATGGCATCATAAACGATAACGATCCGGCTACTCTTGCCATTACAGGATTTACTGCTGATGAAGATGCCGGTACCGCCGACTTCACCATAACACTGAGCCGGAATGTCCAGAACGCCTTTACGGTTGATTTTGCGACCTCTGATATTACCGCGCTTGCCGGTGCTTTACTGGATTATACAGCCGTTCCGACAACGACACTCACTTTTGGTGCGGCAAATGACTTAACCCAAACGGTTACCGTTGCAATTAATGATGACAGTTGGGTAGAACCCACTGAAACCCTGAGGGGAACATTAAGTAACCTGGCAGCAAACAGTCAGGCCATTACAATTCCTGTGCCTACAGCTGTTGCAACCATTAATGATAATGATGCAGCAAGCATAGCCATTGATGATGTAACGGTTGCGGAAAACATCGCAAGCGGGATTGCCGAATTCACGGTTACCCTTACGGGTGATGTGCAGGATGATTTAACAGTAGATTTCACAACTGCGAATATTACTGCCCTTGCAGGCAGCGATTATACCCTTTCAACCGGGGTTGTGACCTTTGCCGGCGGTTCTTTATCAGGATCGACACAAACGATCAGTATTCCTGTTCTTAATAACGTAATCGCCGAGCCAACGGAGACCTATCATGTAAATCTCAGCAACATAGTTTGTACGGGAAGCGCTTCCTTTGGTGATAATCAGGGTCTAGGTACCATTACCGACGATGATCCGGTCACACAGATTGATCTGGCAGGTTTCACGGTTACCGAAACCGATGGTACTGTTTCCCACAACTTTGTGGCCAGTATGGATATCATAGCACAGGAGCCGGTGGTCATTTCGTTTACCACAACCAATGGTACTGCCGGAGCAGCTGATTTTACAGCACAGTCGGCAGTGCAATACACCATTTTACCCGGTACGCTGAGCGTGAACATACCCATCGATGTTCTTGGTGATCTGATTACCGAACCACAGGAATCATTCACCGGCAACATTACCCTGATAAATGCAAACGGACAGCAGGTTGCCATAGGTATTGACGAAGCAACCGGAATCATCAATGATAATGATGATGCGGCTTTTGCAATAACCGGATTTACTGTTTCGGAAGCTGCCGGAACAGCCACTTATACGGTTACCCTTGATAATACAGTTCAGAATGCTATAACCATTGATTTTGCCACTTCGAACAACACAGCAACTGCCGGCTTGGATTACACAGCCGTCGGTACAACCACACTGACTTTCGGAGCAGCAAATCCTCTTTCACAAACCGTTACCGTTCCGATTCTTGAAGATTTACTCGTTGAACCGACAGAAACACTGACCGGAACCATCAGCAACCTGATCAACAACAGCCAGGACGTCACCATTGCCACAGCCACAGCTACCGGCACCATCACCGATAATGACGCAGCCACCCTGGCCGTGAACAATGTAACCCTGCAGGAGCCTGACAACGGGTCAACCGTTGAATACATTTTCATTATAACCCAGAGTGGAAGAAATACTGACGGTCCATACACGGTAGCATATACTACCACGATTGGAAGCGCATCCTCAGGAAGTGATTTTGTAGCCCAGACAGGAACTGTTTCATTTGCCGGAACTTCCGGTGAAAGCCATTCGGTAACAATCATCGTGAATGGGGATATCGTTGTGGAACCCAATGAAATATTCACCTTCGATCTGAGTGAAGATGATTTCGGAGGAAGAAATATCACGTTTACCGATAACAGCGGACTCGGAACGATTACCGATAACGATATTACAACAGTTAACCTTGTAGCGAGTGATCCTGCAGCAGCAGAACCATCAAACGATGGGGAATTCACTGTAAGTATGGGACTTACTTCTTCAACAAATACTGTTGTCAGTTACATCATTTCAGGTGATGCTGTTGCCGGAGATGATTATACCTCACTTACAGGTTCAGTTACCATTCCGGCCGGAAGCCTGAGTGCAACGATTGATCTGGAAGTAATAGATGATCTGATTCTTGAAGACGATGAAACCGTCACCATCACCCTCTCGGGTGTTTCGGGTGATACCGATATTTCCCTGGGTGCGCCTTATATTGCCAGTGTGATCATCAGCGATGATGATGTGGCTACAGTCAGCATCACAGCCAACGATCCGGCTGCAGCCGAACCGTCAAACAATGGTCAGTTTACCGTGACCATGTCGAATGCTTCGGATGTTGCCACCGTAATCAGTTACACCACTTCAGGAACGGCTACTGCCGGTTCCGATTATACCGCCCTCACAGGAACCATTACCATCCCTGCGGGCAGTACATCCGGAACCATTGATGTTACCGTTATTGATAACCTTATTATGGAATCAAATGAAACAGTGATTGTTACTCTTGCTTCCATAACTTCAGGAGATGCCGATGTTTCGATCGGTACCCCATCTTCAGCTACAGTTACCATTGCTGATAACGATGTTGCCACAGTAAGTATCGCTGCCAGTGATCCGAATGCTTCGGAGCCATCAAACAACGGACAATATACTGTAACTATGACCAGCGCTTCAGATACGGATACACAGATCAGTTATAATGTATCAGGAACTGCAACCTCCGGTGATGATTTCAACGCCCTTTCGGGATCTGTAACCATTCCGGCCGGAAGCCTCACTGCTACTATTGACGTAGTTGTCAATGATGATCTTATTTTAGAATCCAGCGAAACCGTGATAGCTACACTTTCTGCTATTACCTCCGGCAACTCCAATATTACCATTGGTTTGCCCGCAGCTGCCACTGTTACCATTACCGACAATGATGCAGCCAGCCTGAGTATTGCCGATGTTACAGTGGATGAATCAGACGGCACAGCGACCTTTACCGTACTTCTTACCGGCAATGTGCAGGGTGGATTTACAATCGATTATGCTACTGCAAACAACACAGCAGTTCAACCAGGCGATTATACCAGCACCTCCGGTACCCTTACGTTTGCCGGAACCACCGGTGAAACAGAAACAATCACGGTTCCGATTACCGGCAACAGTATTGTTGAAATTACTGAAACATACTATGTGAATTTATCCGGCATATCAAATGCCCTCATAACATATGACAGTCAGGCAACCGGTACCATCACCGATGACGATGTTGCCACGGTCAGTATTGCAAGCGTTACAGAGGATGAAGGAGATAGCGGAACAACCACTTATACTTTTACTGTAACAATGAATGCAGCATCGGACGCAGTTGTGACTGTTGATTACGCTACAGCCAATGGCACAGCAACAACTGCTGATCTGGATTACAGTGCAACCAGTGGTACACTGACTTTTGCTGCCGGAAATACCAGTCAGACCTTTACGGTTTCTGTTAATGGTGACACCCGGATAGAGGATGATGAAACCTTTACTGCTGACCTGAGTAATCTTGTTACCAACAGCCGGCCAATCACCCTTGCGACATCCTCAGGAACCGGCACCATTACCAACGACGATGCCGCAACCATCAGCATCAATGATGTGACTCTTGCCGAAGGCAATACAGGAACCACCAGCTTTACATTTACCGTAAGTTTGTCAGACGCTTCCGCATCAACCATAACAGTTGACTATGCAACTTCAAACGGAACTGCTACAGTTGCTGACGGAGATTATATTGCAACTGCCGGAACCGTGGTATTCAGCCCGGGCCAGGTCAGTAAAAGCATTATTGTACCGGTGAACGGTGATGTTAAAGTTGAAACGGATGAAACCTTTACCGTAGCCTTAAGCAACCTGTTTACAAGTGGTCTTGATGTTACTGTAGCCGATGGATCAGGAACCGGAAGCATCACCAACGACGATGCAGCTACAATAACCATAAACGATGTAACATTGGCGGAAGGTAACAGCGGAACAACCAGTTTCAGTTTCACCGTAGCCATGAGCCATGCATCCGATGCAGCCGTAACGGTTGATTATACCTCGGCCAACGGCACAGCTACACTTGCCGACAGTGATTACAGCACAACATCAGGTACACTGACCTTTGCCGCCGGAGAAACCAGTAAAACCATTACAGTCCTGGTTAACGGAGATGTAAAAGTTGAAGATCATGAAACCTATACTGTCGGATTGAGTGATCTTGATGACAATGGAAGAGATGTTTCAATCAGCGATGCAACTGGTCTTGGTACCATCACCAATGACGATTCTGCCATACTTGCCATAAGCGATATTTCACTGGCTGAAGGAGATTCAGGAACAACCGGATTTACCTTTACCCTTACATTGAGTGCTGCTTCTGATGATGTAGTTACGATTGACTATGCTACAGCCGACGGAACAGCAACGGAAGCAGATGCAGATTACACTGGCGTTTCAGGCACAATTACCTTTGCAGCCGGAGAAACCAGCAAAACCGTTACAGTTCTTGTCAATGGCGATGCCAAAACAGAAACCAATGAAACCTTTACGATTGGTCTGACGGATCTGGTAACAAACGGAAACACAATTACCCTTGGAACAGCATCAGCAACGGCAACCATCACAAATGATGACAATACACCTTCTATAGTTGACATCGTTAAATCAGGTCCTGAAGACAACGATATTCTCTTTGCAGATACTGACTTTACAGCAGCATTTACAGACGCAGACGCCGATGTACTGAACAGCATAGAGGTAGTCAGCCTGCCCGCAAACGGAACGCTCTACCTGAGTGGTATTGCTGTAACTTCGGGACAGGTTATTGTAATTGCTCAGCTTGATAACCTGACATTCACCCCTAGTGGCAACTGGTATGGAACGACAACATTCGACTATAATGCAACCGACGGAGCCAACTGGGCTGCCGATGATGCCCGGGTTATTATAACCATTACTTCTGAAAATGATGCACCGGTTGCTGTTGATGATATAGTATCAACACCTGAAGATACACCACTTAGTGGTTCAGTTACCCTCAACGATACCGATACCGAAGGCAACGGTCTCACGGTAACACAGTTTGTTGTTGACGGGATCACTTATCTTGCCGGTGTTACAGTGAACATAACAAATACAGGAACACTGGTAATCAACGCAAACGGATCCTTCCAGTTTGTTCCGGCAGCAAATTATAACGGAACAGTTCCCACAGCAACCTATACCATCAGCGACGGCAACGGAGGAAGTGATGCAGCAGACCTCATCATCACTGTTACCCCGGCGAATGATGCACCGGTGACTGTTGATGATGCCTATACCGTATGCAGTACTGCTGTTTCAACAGGCAATATACTTACCAACGGAGATGCAGATCCTGATGGCACAGCCCTTACGGTAAATACAACACCGGTAAGTGATGCTTCACACGGAACATTCGCAATAGAATCAGACGGTGATTATACCTATACTCCGGATGCAGGCTATAATGGTACTGATATAGTGGTAGTTTCTGTTTGTGATAACGGTACTCCACTTCCATCCCTGTGTACAAATGCTACAATTACATTTACAGTGAATGAAGCTGTCACTTCTGATGCAGGCTTAGCCCAGAACCTATGCGATGTAACAACAACCACCCTTGCGGGCAATGACCCGACCCCGGGCACCGGTTTATGGACCCTTGTAAGCGGACCGAACACCCCTGCGATCACATCACCGACGGCATACAACTCTACGGTAACCAGTATGGTACCTGGCGTATATGTGTTCAGGTGGACAATCAGCAGTGGAACCTGCCCATCAAGTGAAAGCACGGTAACGATCACCAATTACGCCACCCCGACGACCTCCACCACAGGAGCTGATCAGACCATTTGCGGACTGACCAGTACATCTCTTGGCGGCAACACACCGGTTAACGGAACGGGTGCATGGAGCCAGACTTCAGGACCGGGCACAACAACCTTCAGTGCCTCGGGTTCAGGAAACTCCACAGCAACAGCTACACTTTACGGA
>JAZDHI010000046.1:0-70831 GCA_043806115.1 Bacteroidota bacterium | reverse complement strand
AAATCGAGGCTGAAGTAGGAACACATAAGAAGAAGTTGGAGTAGCTACGTAATCCCGCCGAAGTGGGCTGAACTCTTGCAGCTAAGGTTTGCATTCGCGGAGTACCTGCCTGAATGCCCGGCAGGCAGGCTCTGCAAACCCAAGCTACTCGTGGAATGAGTTCACTGAATTATTCCTGCACAGGATGAGTAATCAATGAACCAACTTTGTTCTGCAGGGATAATCATCCGCCACAGGCGGATAACTAAAATCATGAATCAATCAGGATCATGAAAGAAGAGGGTTGAAGTAGCTACGTAGGCCCCGCCGAAGTGGGCGGGACTCGTGCAGCTAAGGTTTGCATTCGTGTAGTACCTGCCTGAATGCCCGGCAGGCAGGCTCTGCAAACCCAAGCTGCCCGTAGAATGAGTTCACTGAATTATTCCTGCACCGGGAATCACATTGAAGTAATAACTTTGTTCTGCAGGAATAATCATCCGCCAAAGGCAGGTAACTAAAATCGAGGCTGAAGTAGGAACACATAAGAAGAAGTTGGAGTAGCTACGTAATCCCGCCGAAGTGGGCTGAACTCTTGCAGCTAAGGTTTGCATTCGCGGAGTACCTGCCTGAATGCCCGGCAGGCAGGCTCTGCAAACCAAGCTGCCCGTAGAATCCTGATTATTGAATTATTCCTGCACCAAATGCTTAAACAAAGTCCTAACTTTGTTATGCAGGAATAATCATCCGCCACAGGCGGATAACTAAAATCGTGAATGAAGCAGGATCATGAAAGATGTGGTAGAAGCGGCCACAAAGGAATCATATAGTTTCATGGTTTTCATTTTATGTGTATAATTGCAGTCTTATTTTAGCTTCCATGAAGTTTTACCATCGCTTTTTTTCTTCAATCCTCTTTGTTCTGGCTAAAGTTGCCGGTCAGCTGCCCATCGGTTTTCTTTATTTTAAAGCCGCATTTCTGCGTATTATTGCTGAAAAAATCCTGCATTACCGCTATCAGGTAATTATCCAGAATCTATCGCGTTCGTTTCCTGAAAAGAACTATCAGGAAATCAGTGCACTGGCCCATAGCTTTTACCGTCATTTTTTTGAGATTTTTGCCGAAGTTATAAAAAGCCAGGGATTGAAACCTGCAGAGGCCAAAGCGCGCTTCAGCATTGAGAACCCGGAGCTGATCCATGATTTTCATGCCCGGGGGATCAATGTGATTGCCATGGCCGGGCACCGGGGCAACTGGGAATGGGTGATCATGATGCCGTTGTTCTTCGGATTTAATATCTATACTCTTTACAAACCGTTGTCGGGCAGAATTATGGAAAATCTGATGGGCCGCATCAGGGCCCGTTTCGGGATGAAGCTGTTGTCGATGCAGCAGGCCGGCCGGTTTATCCTGAGCAAAAAGGATTATCCGGCCCTCTATATCTTTGTCGGCGATCAGTCGCCTTCGCACAAAGACCCTGACTACTGTTTTGATTTTCTCAACCAGCCCAGCCTGCTCTTTAACGGGGGTGCAAAACTTGCCAGGGCAACCGCTTCAGCAGTTGTATATCTGTCAATCACAAAAACCGGAAGGGGAACCTACTCGGCAGGTTTCAGAACCATTGCTGAACCATCGGAAAACAAATCGGACCAGGAAATCCTGAGCTCTTATGCCCGCATGCTGGAGCAGGATATCCGGAAGCAACCGGCTTTCTGGCTGTGGTCGCACAAACGCTGGAAACATAAGGCAACTAACAGTTAACAGTTAAAAGTTAACAGTTGAGTCTACTCCGAATAGTCCTTTGACCCCTAAATCCAAATGAGGGACCTTCTAATTCTATGATTTTCAGATGTTCTCCTTTGGGGTTAGGGGTCAAACAGCTTAAAATCATTGAAATTCCTACTTTTCGGAGCAGGCTCAGAGTTAAAAGTTAAAAAGTTGACAAATTTCAATTTCTGAATCCGGATTGCGGATTTCGGATTGCGCCTGCCTCGTGAGAACGCAGCGATAACGAGGGATCTCAATTTCGGACTTCGGATTGAAGATTAAGATTCACGCAAGGACACAAAGGTTGTTTAATTTCTGAACGGCTGGCAGGTAGCCTGCCGGCAAAGCAGGGTTTCCAATACCTATTATTCAATTTCGGATAATATAGAATTACAGGGTTCGGGATTTGCTTTATTCCAATACTCAAATCTACTAATCCAAAAATCTGCTTGCCCAACTGATCAACGAAGGCAGCTTTTTATAAACTCTATTGGCTGGTCAGGCGGGCTAATCTGCAAATCCTCAAATCCTCACAACTCATAACTCCTTTACTAAAAGTTACTTTTAACAAAGTTGGTAGAAAAACTATTACCTGCTATTTGTTAATTGTTATTTAAAAAAGGCCCAGGTTATCTTTCCGCGTATTTCAAATCCAAGGCTCTGGAATAGTTTTAACGATGGGGTGTTCGAAGGTTCAATATGTGCATACACCTCCCGGCCTTCCAGCATCACCTGATATGACATCGCTTCTATGAGTTTTCCGGCAAATCCCATACGGCGATAAGGTTCAAGAATATGCAACATACCTACCGAACCATCATCGTGGGTCATGATCCAACCTACCGTTTTATTCTCGCTGAGCACACAGTACCCGCCGCCCAGCTGAAGCCGTATTTTCAGATAATCCATCGATAAAAACTGCTGATATCCGGAATTATCATAGACCAGTTTCAACTGTTCCTGCTTTAGTGGAACCAATATCCCCTTACCCCCGGGAGGAATTACAGAATTCAGAAACAGGCGGTAACAACTGATTGACCAGACCACCCTGTGAAGTTGTCGTATATGATTAAAAACAATGTCATCGGAAATTGCAATGTACTGGCCCTTATTATGTGTTGAGAGAAATTTATCAATAAAACCGGGTGAACTGTTATGGCTGAAATGGCACCACTCTTCTTCCGACATGAACCTGCACATCAGCATCATATCGGATTCAATCACTTCGAGCAGCGGATATTCCTGAGCGAGGTATATTAAAGCTATGTTGTGATCTTTCTCTGACAGAAGCAACTCCTTATGTGATTGGTTTAGCATAGGGGTTACAGGGTTTCAATTTTCAATGATTACGGTGTTACAGTATTTCAGGCCCGTTCGCCGCAGGCGGGGTTTCAGAATTACAGAATTACAGCATTCAAATGTTCAGTTTTTTTTGAGTCCGGTGGTTAAGTGGATGTTGTTAAGCCAGCCTGCCGGCGCATTCAGGCAGGCAAAGGCGAAGACAATCGGAACTTCCAGTACAACAGGTTTCAGGCCAGGCACCTCAGGCGGGGTTTAAGCGTTTCAGGATTTCAAAAGACAATATATGACAGATTTTAGAATGCAAATCGGGAAGAGTATCTTTTTAGCTATATTAGTTTAACTCAGTATTTCTGAGTTGTAATATTACAAAGTTACAGAATCCTTCCGATTAACGATACTGTAGCTCGATAATGAACAAATAAATACAAAAATTTATAGCTCGTCAGGTATTTTACCCCCTAACACTCATATCAATTATAAACCAATGCTGTTAAAGTTAACTACTCATTGCCGGCTACTAAAAGCCTACTGCCAACTATTATCTGTTAACTGTTAGTTGTTAGTTGTTAGTTGATTTAACCCAGCCATTCCTTAAACCTGGCAACCTTATCGCGGCTGACAAATACCTCTTTATCCGATGGAGGGGTCAATTCAAGTTTCAGGCGGCTTTTGGGATAAATATGAACATTTTTAATTGCACTCAACTTTACCAGAAACTGACGGTTTATTCTGAAAAACTCTTTCGGATTCAGCTGAACCGTCAGTTCATCAAGACTGAAATCCAACGGATATTGATGATTGTCATTAATTACCATAAAGGTAATACCTTCTTCTGAATAAAACCAGGCTATGTCGCTGATCGCATAGCTTTTTATTTTCTGTCCGACGGTAATTGAAAACCGCTCTTTATAGGCAGGTGATCCTGTTGAAATCATCCGGAACAATGATTCCATATCGGGTTGCCGGTGCGCTGAAGTAAACTCCCTGTATTTTTCGAGGCTTCTGGCAAGTTCTTCCTGAACAATTGGCTTCAGCAGGTAATCTATGCTCCGCATTTTAAATGCTCTTATAGCATATTCATCAAAAGCGGTCGTGAAAATAATAGGAGAATCAACCTTGACTTTTTCAAAAATCGAGAAACTCAGATCATCTTCAAGATGGATATCCAGAAAGATCAGGTCAGGAGAAGGATGATTGCGGAACCAGGTCACAGCCTCCTCCACCGATTCGAGCATAGCCAGCACCTGCGTATCCGGTGCACATTCCTTAATCAGGCTTTCAAGACGACGCGCAGCCAGTTCCTCGTCTTCAATAATTACAACTTTCATATTCCTGAAGGTTTATTGGTAAAAAGTAAAAAGTCTGAAGTAAAAAGTCTGAAGTTAAAGTCTGAATTAAAGTGTTTCAGTGTTTCCGGGTTGTACAATGTACAAAGACGGGTTTTGGATTCAGGGTTGTAAAAGCGGGATTTTCACCACAAATTTTTCCCCCTCAACCCCGGCAACTATTTTACGTTCGGTAAAATAGGCATAACGGCTGGCAATGTTGTTCAGCCCCACACCGGTGGATTGTACATACGTTTCTCTAACCTGCAGGTTGTTCTCAACGACCAGGTAATCCAGTAAATGGTAAATATCAACCTGCAAAGGCTGCTTTTTTGAAAAAGTATTGTGTTTAATGGCATTCTCGATCAGCAACTGTAAAGCCAGCGGAACCACTTTCAACTGTAACTTCTCATCAGGGATATTCACAACAACTTTCATCTTACCCGAAAACCGGATGTCGAGCAGAAAAGTATAGGCTTTCAGAAAATCGAGCTCGGTTTCCAGGCTTACCAGATCTTTCTCTTTATTCTCCAGAACATACCGGTACACCATCGACAAACGGATGGTGAACTGTTCGGCAAGGTCCGGTTCTATTTTGATGAGGGAAGTGAGTACATTCAGACTATTGAACAGGAAGTGCGGATTTACCTGACTGCGCAGGGTTTCAAACTGCGACTGAAGATTTTCCTTCTGGAGTTTAAGCAATTCATTTTTACGGGTCTCCAGCTCAAGCGAATACGATTGTACCTTGATTTTTGATTCGGAGTAATTTCTCTCCAGAACGGTTACATATTTCTCAAGTTCTGCTTCGAGCTTCTTTTGCTCCGTGATGTCCTGAACCAGGGATGCAAGGCCGATCACTTTTCCGGAAGTGTCCTTCAACGGGGTGTTGTACCAGTTACAGATGATTGAATGTCCGTTTTTGGTTATATTCTCATTGGTATTTCTCTGGCCGCCGGTCTGATTCAGGATGAGTTCCGAAAGTCTCGATATTTCAGGCTGGATCTGCGGAGGCACAATCAGGTTAAAGGCATGCTTACCCAGCACCTCATCACGGCTATAACCAAAAATGCTTTCGGCAGACGGATTCCAGTCAGTGACTTCAAGTCTTTCGTTCCATTCGATGTACGCCAAAGGTGTTTGCCTGAAATGAAGTGTCAGGCGTTCATTGACCTTTCGCAATTCTTCTTCGGCATTTTTACGGTCGGTTATATCAATGACTATACCCCTGTTGCCTGTCACCACTCCATCACGCTGAACAGCCGATCCGTAAATCAGAATAGGAAATACACTTCCATCACTGCGCAACCCGAGAAATTCATTCTGAATATCCTCATGCTTCAAATCCATGATCGCTTCAAAATTGCTTAAGAGGCGTTCACGCTGTTCCGGGACAACCAGTGAAAAAGCCTGCAGCCCATTGAGTATCTGAGTCTCAGCAATTCCGAACATTTCTTTACCGGTCCGGTTCAGGAAGGTGATGTACCCCCGGTTATCAAGTTCATAAATCAGCTGAGGCAGCAGATCGGTAATCTCACGGAATTTGGTTTCACTTTCCCTGAGTGACTCTTCAGCATGTTTTCTTTGCGTGATATCATGCACCATTGCTATTACATATGGCTGACCATCCATCTCAAAGAAGCTTGCTGAAATCTCTACCAATACCACTTGCCCGTCTTTTCGCAACGATCTCCGCAGGGGAACAAAATGAAACCGGTTAGAAGAATCCAATACTTCCAGGGTATCGTCCGGTTCATCGGCAAGCTGTTGTATGTTCATTTTCAGTAATTCTCCGGTGCTGTAACCATATATCCTGCTGGCAGGCTGGTTAACATCAGCAATGGCTCCGCTCCTTTTATCAATCAGAAAAATAGCATCGGCAGCCGTATCGAATATACTCCGGTAGCGCGCTTCACTTTCGCGCAATTTTTCTTCCGATTTCCTGCGGTCAGTGATATCCATGTGAGAGCCGGCCATGCGATAAGCAATCCCGTGATCATCGCGCAGGCAAACTCCACGGGCGAGAATCCAGCGGTACTCCCCGGAGCGATGAAGTAAGCGGTATTCCGGGTTATAAACCGACACCTTGCCACTGATAAAATCTTTGTTGGCCTGTAAAACCATTTCCCTGTCATCCGGGTGTAGCCGCATCTCCCATTCTGAAAGCTCATTTTTCATTTCATCTTCCGAAAGGCCCATGATGGCTTTATAGTGATTGGAGAAATATACCTCGTTGGTTATCAGGTTCCAGTCAAAGATTCCTTCATTGACACCTTCCACAGCCAGCGCAAAACGTTGTTCGCTTTCAACCAGGGCCTGTGCTGCCGCTTTCCGTTCTGTAATGTCGCGTATGTAGGTTTGCGTGGCAATCTGACCGTTGTAGGTAATAATTCCATTATTGAATTCAACCGGTTTAAAGCTTCCGTCTTTGCGGACAAGTAACGATTCATAAATCTGTGCAACACTTTCACCTGCCTGCCTTTTCCGGTAGAATTCCTGAATTTTATCCTTTTCAGCCGAAGCGATATAGTCGATAAAGGGAGTATTTAACATCTCATCCACACTATAACCGAGAATCCTTGCCATCATCTGGTTGATAAACTTAACCTTTCCATCCTGCAGAATCACGATTCCATCGTTTGCCCGCTCGACCAGCGAACGGTATTTCTCCTCACTTTCGCGGATAATATCTGCTGAACGTACCTGTTCTGTATTGTCGCGCATAATGACAAACGAAGCAGGCCTGCCATCATAATCTATTGTACTGCCGTTGAATTCAAGGTTAACCTTTCGTCCGCTTTTTGAAACCCCAATGGTTGAATAGATGTCAGGTACCTTTTCTCCGGCCATCCTTCTGCGGTGGATTTCAGCAAGGTGATCTCTTTCTTCCGGGGCAATCAGTTCGATGAAAGGCATTCCGGTCAGCTCCACCGATGAATACTCCGTAATATCACAAAAAGCCTTGTTGACAAATTTAAAAACACCATCCTGGGTAATAAAGATACCATCATTTGCCTGACTGATCAGGGTACGATACTTTTCCTCCGACTCGCGCAATGCCTGTTCAGCCGTCCGGCGTGCAGTAATGTTTCGTGAAACGCCAAGCATTTCGGCCAGTTCACCTTTCTCGTCGGTAATCAGAGTGGCAGCAACTTCAATCCAGACCGTTGATCCATCGCGGCAATATTGTTCAAGTTCACCGACAGCAAAGGAGTTAATGTCCTTCCCTTCAATAAAATCACGGTTCACCTCTTCAAGCAATTCCGATACCCTGGCTGCACTCTGCGGAGTAAATGAAGCCTCAAAAGGCATACGCATGACCTCATCGGCCGTAAAACCCCTCAGTTTTTCAACCGAAGGACTTATAAATGAAAATTTACGGGTACGCAAATCGAGGGTCCAAACCACATCCTGCATATGCTCAGTGAGAATCCTGTAACGATCATCACTTGTGCGCGCTGCCTTCCGGGCTGAAAAGATCACAGCTGATGACTGATTGTTTGAGAAAGCGAGAATTACGCCCAATACGAAGAAACCTAGCAGAAAAAGGTTCGTACCGGCCAGTTTAAGTGGATCAACAGGAGACAGTGCCAACAACCACATCAGTCCTGAATAGAGAACAAAGAACAGGAATCCATGGAGAACCTGTCTTGAAAAACGGAAAGGAATAAAGGCGAACCAGACCAGAAGCAGCAGTGCCGGCCCGATCCAATACCTTGTTTCACCAGGATCAGCATAGTGCGAAATCACTGCACTGGCAGCCATTCCAATATAAAATCCAATACAGGTATATATTTTTCGCCGGTAGTGATATCGTGTAGCTAACGAAAGCACAAGGTTAACCAGCAAAGCCAGCGAGGTAAAAATCCTTATCCGGATCAGAACCACCGGATCGCCTTTGATCATGATGAGATCGATCACATGAAAAAGCATCAGGGCAGTAATGCCCAGAACTGTCACCAGGGTAAATGTACTCCGCAGATTACTTTCGCGGTAGCGAATAAAATCCTGATCCTGATTAAAGGTTTCAAGGTCTCGGAAAAATTTCAGAATCGGGTTAAGAACCATAGTGCAGGAAGCAGATAACTTTATTTCCCAAATTTATGAAGTCCGGATTAATATACAGCTCATCACCAGTGAAATTAATCTGAACTTATTTATTCAGCATTCAGCAGATTTCAATGGAAATTTCATAGCGACACTGACCCCGGAATCAGAGCGGCCCAATGCAGTACCCGGCTTCAGCGGGACTCCTGATTCAAGGGTTGAACAAAATTTTCAGCCGGCTTTCTGAATGTCAGGCAATAAATCTTCTGATCAAAAAAGTATCTGACTTCAATTTCTTTCATTCCGGCAGGCAGCAGTTCAACCGGCACTGAAAGATCCCTGTCTGCCAGTTGGTAAAGCTTTCTCGAAAAAGGATTTTTCTGGTAAGTATTTACAACCATTGACTCCGTTTCATCAACAACCAGCAGTTTTGATCCCGGCCGGGCGACCCGGATCATTTCTGAGAGGGCTTTCTGCTTGTTATTAAAGAAATTAATTCCCCCCACATGAAAAACAACATCAAAACTATCATCGGCAAACGGCAGATGCTCAGCTTCACCCTGGAACAGATCAGCTTCAATTTTCCATCGTTTAAGCTGTCTTCTGGCCATCGTAAGCATTCCAAAGGAAATATCAAAACCGGTGTAAAAAGCATCTCCCGGTAAATGCAGAAGATTGTCAGCCGATCCCGAAGAAACCTCAAGCACCCGATCGCCTTTTTTAATCTCCAGCAAATCAAGATAGAGTTTCTTGACTTTTCTTTCCGTTGTTCCTTTCAGCCAGCAATACAATACGGATGAAATGCGGTAAAACCGGCTGATTCTGTCATAAAATCTCGAATATTTCAGGTTATCGCCCGACATCTGATTCTCAGGCAGGAACACCGGAATTCCACTGTTGATAAAGAATCTGTCGTTTGAAACCGGGTTATAATAAAAACCCTTTCCCATCAGTAAAGGTTCCCGTGTATAGGGATCGCAGAGCTTAATTGATGTTGAATTCTGGTCCATCTTGAAAATATCAGCATACAGTAGCCGTACAAAGAAAATTGGTAGCGCCGGCCGGCCTGGTTTCTATCATCCCGAATCCTGACCTTTTCAGCAGCCTGGTAACAGCAACAGGTGAATAAATTCTGAAATCGCTGTTGCATGTATATGATTGAAGCAGGGTAGTAAACATAGGTCCCGGGTTGCGGAACCACTGATCCGCAATCAGAAGCTTTCCTGAAGGTGCCAGCAGTTCCCTGATACAGGAAATCGTCCTGTTCTGATCAGCGATATGATTGAATATTCCGATACACATAATGGTGTTGAAAGATCCAGCAGACCAGGGTAGAGCTGTTCCTTCAGGGCTGTTTTTCCCGAAACCGGTTTCAAGGGAAACCAGCTCCATCATTCCGGGCATTCCACCCATTGGGCCTGTTTCAACAACATTTACTGCAGCCATTATCCTTGAACTGATTTCATCGGAACAGCTCAATCCAAGCACAATATCACCCGAACGGAGACCTGCACCGGAAAGAATCTGGCTGTAAAGTGCACTTTTATAATTGTAACCAGCAAATAATCCAAATGAATAAGCACTGGTTAATGTTTCGGGTGTACATTGTTCAACGATTGTTAACATCTCCCTGTTCTTTAAATTGGTTTGTTGTAACTGTATTCATGAAAATCAAGTGCATTGAAATGTAATTTAGTGTCTGATTTGAGTCTCATATTCATTATACTTTTCAGAAAATCCCGAATTTCAGACTGACAGAACCGGACAACCCGTTTAAAAGGTGTTCCTTCTGACCTTCCACAGTGATACCAGTGGTAAATCGATGGCTGAGGCCTGCACCCATCCGCAAATATCTGAACAGGTTGAATTCAAGCTCAACACCGGGCTCTACCACCAGATAAGCGGCTCTTTCAAGAACGACCCGATCTGAGTCATACTCTCCGTCAACCCGGTTATCATCCTCTCCATATTCAGTAAAAGCCATCCCACCGACTCCGATCAGTACCGGGAATGACAGATGCACCGGAAAGTCCGGGGCGAATACAGGCTCCAGTAATAAACCACCATATCCTCCTTCAATACAGTAACCATCCGGACTAATTCCGGGGCGATCATGGTTAAGCCCGTAGAGACGGTCGGAAAAACCAGAACCTGCAATCCCCAATGACAAACTGTGCCCAACTCTGGCAGCCATGCGAAACTGCACCAACAGTGCATTGTTTTTATCAATGATGGTATTCCCGATCCCCAGCGACAAATAACCGCCAATGGCTACAGACTGGTCCCCGGATACAATTTTATGCGGCTCACCCTGAACAATTGATGCACTTACAGACCCTGCCAGCAGCAAGGACACAATCAGCAATAGTAATCTTCCCGTTTTCATCTTTAAATTATTTTGATTCCGGCAAAGGGATAAACTGCCCCGTATAATTCGGACGACCCTGCCTGAGAAGGCATTCGGACAGGTTTGAACATGCAATGCAAGAGGGTTTCACCATAGTCCGGTTTTGCGAGTAGACACAAAAATAGGCCGCACCTATTACAGGAAAAACTATTTTCCGATGAACGGTTTTATTGATCCGTTGAATGGCGGATAATTCAGGATGAACAGATTGAACGATACCGGTAACCGGGGCAAAAATCGGGCATTATAAGCCGGACATATCACAACTCAAAGTGAAGAAACTGTAAAATGTATAGTTTTGCTAAAAAAAACAAACCCTTGGCCTTTCTTCGCAGCTTGTTTCATACCGGATTGTCTTCCACAGGTTTTATCCGTTCGCTCAGACACCGGAACTACAGGCTGTACTTCGTTGGCCAACTGATCTCCCTTCCGGGAAACTGGATTCAGAATATTGCTCTAGGCTGGCTTGTTTACAGGCTCAGTGATTCAGCGCTGTTATTGGGTGTGGTTGGGTTTGCCGGGCAAATTCCCTCCCTCCTGCTCACTCCCCTTGCCGGGGTATATGCCGACCGGACCGACCGGCGCAAGGTACTGGTGGGAACCCAAACCATTTCGATGCTGATCGCACTGACGGTTTCAACCCTGATCTTTACCGGCAACATACAGGTGTGGCACATCATTGTTTCCGCTGCGATCAATGGCATTTCTGTGGCCTTCGATACTCCCTTCAGGCATGCTTTTCTGGTTAACATGGTGACCAATAAGAAAGATCTGCAGAATGCCATAGCGTTGAATTCAACCCTTTTCAACACTGCCCGTTTCGTGGGCCCCCCGGTTGGAGGATTATTGATAGCCCTATCCGGTGAAGGAATTTGTTTTCTGATCAATGGGGTGAGTTACATTGCCGTCATCGCTTCCCTGCTGGCTATGAAGGTCGATACCCGGTCGCAGGCAATAAGAATGAGTTCTGTATTTTCCGATCTTGTCGGTGGCCTGAGTTATGCTTTCAAAGACTTGCCAATAAGATTCCTGCTGATCATGGTGATTACCACCAGCCTGCTGGGATTGCCATTCCAGGTTTTTATGCCGGTGTTTGCAAGAGAAGTCTTACATGGCAATTCTCAGACACTCGGATACCTCATCGGTGCTGTTGGTGCTGGTGCCCTATCCGGCGCTGTTTTTCTGGCAACAAGAAAAACCGTGCAGGGTATACCGCTGATTATTTTTATATCGGCCACTATGTTCAGCATAGGGTTGATGGCCTTTTCCGTTTCAACCGGTTTGGCAGTTTCATTGACTCTGCTGGTGATAACCGGCTTTGGTATGGTTGTAGAGTTTGCTTCCAGCAATACCCTGCTGCAAACCCTGGTTGACGATCAGATGCGGGGAAGGATTGTGGCTCTTTACAGTATGTCGTTCATGGGTTTTACTCCCCTGGGAAGCCTGATGATGGGCGGACTGGCAGACCTGGCCGGGGTCAAGGTTACCCTCTTCGCAGCAGGAGCCTGCTGCCTGCTGGCGGCACTGGTGTTCTACAGAAAGATACCACGTATACGTAAAGCCATTGCGGAATTGTAATTTACGACGATCAGGAATTCTGCTGCCTGAACTGCTCTTCAATAAAGCCCTGAGATTTAACGGTTAAATATAAATGTTGAGTCTACTCCGAAAACCAATTATTCGACACCATCCGGATAGCGATCATAAGATAAAACCCTGCCAGGGGCCGGCTGGCTGACAGGTTGGCGCCTGAACTTCTTGTCTGACTTTCCGGATCATGCCCATGTTTTATTTTCCAGCGCATAGTCGTCGCACATCAGCCATCGTGATGCATGTTATTCATATTCAGAATAGTAACCGGTTTAAGCAGAAATATCATTTCTGAGCCCGAAATAATCTACTTTTGCATGAATGAACTTTCTTTTCTGATCAATAACGGTCATAGCCGTGTACAAAAGCACAATATGCGAAATCTGAAACGCTTCCATGTATTGATGATCCTTATGGTCATTGCCCAGACATCAAAATCACAAAATCTCAAAGATCTGTCTTTTGGTACCGATTCCACGCTGGAAGTTGTAACCTGGAATATCGAGAATTTTCCCAAAGAAGGACAGGCTACCATTGAATATGTGACCGATATTATCTACACACTGGATGCTGATGTAATTGCTTTGCAGGAAATAAGTGAAACAGATGAGTTTAATGCGTTGCTTGACAATCTGGATGGATACGAAGGTTATATTGCATCAGGGAGTTATACGGATCTGGCATACATTTACAAATCAGAAACAGTTGAGATCAACGAGATTTATGAAATCTTTGCCGCCTCAACCTATTGGGCTCCTTTTCCGCGACCACCCCTGGTTATTGATTTCAATTTTAAAAACCGGAATTATATTGTCATCAACAATCACTTGAAATGTTGCGGGGATGGGGAGATGGTTATTGATGATCCGGAGGATGAAGAAACAAGACGGTACAGGGCGAACCTACTGATAAGGCAGTACATCAATGAATATTTCCCGGATAAAAGCGTATTTATTGTCGGTGATATGAATGATGAAATTACGGATATTGATGAAAACAATGTTTTTAGCATCATTTTAAATGATACAGAAAACTTTTTGTTTGCCGATCTTGAGATTGCATACGGGAACAGTACCAATTGGTCCTATCCATCCTGGCCTTCACACCTTGATCACATTATCATAACCAATGAGCTTTTTCCTGCATTGGAGAATGAAGGATCAGAAACAGAGGTGCTGAAAGTTGAAGAACTTTTATCCGGAGGTTGGTGGTCCTATGAGAACAATGTTTCTGACCACAGGCCTGTAGCCATAAGACTGCTTATACCTTCTGATATGGGTGTGGAAAGCCCGGTTACATCAAGGGTGCCACTTTCATGCCATCCTAATCCGTTTGCTGAAGCAACAATATTTTCTTTCCCTCCGTTCAGCGGAACAGCTCAGCTCAATATCTGCAATAATCAGGGAAAATTGGTTTATTCCGGTACATTAACCGGACCGCAGGTTACCCTTGACTGGAATGCGACAGCAATGCCCGATGGAATTTATTTTGCCCGTATGATTCAGAATGGTTATACAACTGCTACGGCTAAGCTCATAGTGGCCAGATAGAAGCACAGTTGAAAATGTCATTGGCAATGAGCTCAAAGGATGGAGTAAAGGGTAACATATTAAATAATGAAAATATCCACGTTATCGGAGCTGAAATGCTATGTAACATCCCGGAAATTGTTTTTACAGGTACATTAGACGGTAAACCTTAAACTCCCGTCCCGGAGCATCACCATAAGCATATAAACTGTCTCTGAAAATCAAAAAGCCCGGCATCATCAGAAGCCGGGCTTATATGATCTAACGGAATCCCTATCTTGAAATTACAAAGCGGGAGGTAATATCCTTCTGCGATCCTCTCATCCGGATTATATACATTCCGGCAGGAAGGTCGCTGACACTGATGCCTGCCTGGCCACGGCTGTTCGGAAAGTTATCCACCGTTTTAACCAGATTTCCGACAACACTGAATATATCAACCTTACTGATACCGGAGATGTTGCTGATGTAGAGCATATTGCTGGCAGGATTGGGATAAATCCTGACATCAGTAGATGTAAGCTGTGGAACACCGACATTGAGGTCAGTGGTGAAATTCCTTGTAACAGGTAAAGTCTGGACACTGCTGTTGTTCTCAACCGGCATCAGTTTGAAGAAATAACGCTGGTCATATTTCAGGTTCGGATTAGGTGTAACCACAATCTGGGTCTTGGCAGTATTAATGGTTGCTGTAAAGCCTGCATCGGCACCTGTGATGGAACCTTCTTTCAGTAAAATCAATCCGGCAACATTGCTGTTGGTGATGGCCTGTCCACCAACCATGCGGACAGCCTGGCTGAAATCAAGTACAATCGGCTCATCAACAAGAACCTCAGTTGCACCTTCTTCAATACTGACATTAACAAAAGCGCCTACCTCAACGGAATAGCCCGACTGATGTATCCCTTTGGTTGCATTATCCTGGATAAAAATTGCTACCATAAGGTCGTCCATTTCTTCAACATTTGTCGATGACATATTCATGTTAAACTTAAGGTTAAGCGGTTGACCTGAAATGAGGCTGGCAGTTGTACCTGAAGCATCAGGCACCATTTTCATCATAACATTATGGAATTCCGTTTCACCGTTTGTTGCAACATTCTGGGTTGTAATATGCTCAACAATGGCCATGTGGACTTTTACATCCGGATAATTGGCATATGGCTGAATATTGGCATCGATGTTAACGTTGTTGCCCTGGATCTCATGCTGAGAAGTTATACTGACATAAGTCATGGTTCCGTAAGTTGCATTGAAACCACCGTTGACTCCCGCACTGCTGGTTGCAACTTTTTTACCGTCGATATACATATCAGGAACTGCATTAACACCGTAATAGGTTCTGCGTACCCCGCCTTCGGCAGTATAATAAGGATCACCTGATCCCGGCCAGTTCATCTGGTATTTTACAAGGGTGAGGTCATCTTCATGTTGTGCAATAAACGGATTAAGGGTAGAGTTGTTAAAACTTGCACAGGGGCCGCAGGTTGAACTGGTAAATTCTTCGAAGAAAGGACGGTAATAGATCAATTGTGTGGGAACAGATATCGATTTAACGAGAGTGTCGTTGGCTGGATTGTCATCTGCCGGAGCTCCGTTGATATTCGAAATCCAGACTTTCAGGTCATAGAGCCCTGCCGGTACGTCGAGTGAATCAGTACATTCAAATGCCTGACTGCTACCGGTAGCAACATTCAGGCTGTTGAATGAAGTGGTAAATACTTCTCCTCCATCTGTTGCCTGATAACTGATATCAGCAGAAGTAATGGCAGTCTGGCCAAGGTTGGAAAATTCGCCTTTTACAGCCTGTTTTCCAACAAATAACGGCGGAATATCAATGGATGCCATGGCTCCATCAAGTGAAAGCGGATTCAGCACTTCAATATCATCAACATACCAGTTTTTGAAATTCTGGCTGCTGCCATTTACGGTAAGACTGAACTGAAAATTGGCAGCACCAACATTGGCATTGTTTACAAGGACAGTAACAGTTTCAGCGCCGATATCTGTGGTGACGGCATTGGTCCATACATTGGTCCATGTGCCACTGTTCGACCTTGTATCCAGGCCAATGGTGAATGGGCTGCTGTTGCCGTCAGCATGATCAAACATATGCTTGAATCGGATGATTATCTGGGTAAGTCCGGTCGTGTTTACCTGTGAAGAAATGATCCTCATTGAGCTATTGAAAGAAGGCGTATTCTTAACCTGCATTTCAGGAATAGCTCCGCTGGCATTGCTGGATTGGGAAATAACCCAATTTTGCAGGTTTCCCATGACCATCCAACCCGTTGGCGGCATGGTACCGGCACTGAAATCCTGCTGCAGCAGAACCTGGGCCGACATCCCAAAGCTTAAAAATAGTCCAAAGAAAAAAAGTAAGGATTTTTTCATAGTGCGTTGTTTATTAGTTGTTTACTTCAGGTTATTGACTGTTGGTTTTCAGGTTCTAAATATATACATATTTAAGTTTGAAACCAAGATTTTTTACTAATTAATGGACCTGTTATCGTGTTTCAGTTTTACAGTGTCCGGGAATCAAAATGCTATCGTTGAATAATAAACCTTACTGAGGTGGCTTTCTTTGTTCCACTGAGTTTCAGAATGTAAATACCGGATGGAAGACCGGTCACATTCAGATCAATGGTATTGTTGCCCTTCCCGTAATTACCCACAAACATTTCAAGACCAGAAATATTGAATACTTTCAATGATTCAGGAGTACCCATACTTTCATTAAAGGTTACAGTAAGGTAATCGCTGGCAGGATTCGGATAAACGGCCAGGGTTTGATTCCCTGGAACCAGTAATCCCACATTTGTTTGGGTGGTGAAATGCGAACTGGTTTCATGGGTAACCATTCCATTCATATTCTCAACAGCCGTAATTATCAGCAGGTAATCTGAGCTCATTTCAAGGTTATCAACAGGAGTAACTGTTATAACCGAATGTGTATCGTCGATATCGGCTGTAAAGGGAACGGGCGTACCTTTTGCATCTATTTTCTCAAGCTGGATCAACGAAGCAACATTGTCACCGGTAATGGGGTTGCCACCAACCATACGCACCGGAACGCTGAATTCAATCCCCAATGGTTCATCGATCAGAACTTCTGTAGACATGTTTGCCGGAGTCATATTAACCAGGGCGCCAGTCAGGGTTGCATAGGCTGCCTGGAAAATCTCCTTGGTTTCGTTATCCTGAAGGAAAACTGCGACCAGAAGATCATTCATCTCTTCAACATTGGTACCGGTCATATCCACAACATGATTAACAGGAAAAGGAACACCTGAGGCCAGTACAGCCTGACTGCCGTTACCATCCGGAAGCAGACGCATCATTACATGATGAAACTCTGTTTCACCATTCGATGCATGGTTTTCGGTAGTGACACCTTCCAGTACAACAACATGCAGTGTTGCATTCTCTATGTCGGTATATGCCGTGATATCAGCATCAATGGCAACTTCATTACCCGAAATGGTATAAAATGCATTGATGGTAACAAAAGCAGGATTGTCGAGTGAGTTTCCAAAAGCAGTATTAACCCCTGTTGATGAAGTGGCCGTATTTTTCCCATCCACAAACAACATGGGAACTGCATTCACACCATAATAGTACCTGCGTTGTCCACCCTCTTCCGTATAGTAAGGATCACCCGAACCCGGCCAGTCCATCTGATATTTAACAAGTACGAGATCGTCGCCGTTTTGTTCTATAAAAGGATTAAATACTGAATTGTTAAACGATGCACATGGTCCACAGGTTGAACTGGTAAATTCTTCAAACAGAGGCTTACGGCCTACGGTCATTGTTGGAATACGGAGTACTTTTGTCATTGTATCATTTGCCGCAACATTATCAGGTCCGGGAATACCGTTAACATTGCTGACCCACACATTCAGGTCATAGATACCAGCATCAAGGGTAACCTGGTCTGTTGAAGTAAAATTGTAAGTCTGTCCCAGTGTCAGATTTTGGCCAACCACACTGTTACTGTGAATCTCACCGTCACCAACCTGCCATGAAAACATAAAGGAGTTAATAACAGAGGTTCCCATATTGGTAATTTTTCCATTAACATCCTTGCTTCCCGTAAAGTAGGTGGGGACTTCAATTGCTGATATGGCAGCATCCAGTTGTGCCGGTATGATCAGAACGATGTTATCGATATACCAGTCATTGATGTTGTAGCTGTTTCCACTGAAAAAAATGCAAAACTGGAAAGAGGAACTATTGACGTTGACATCGCTGATCGCAACCGAAACCAGTTCAGCATCAATGGAGGTAGTTATTGTTCTTGTCCAGGCATTGGTCCAGGCTCCGCTATTTTTTCGTGTCGCAACGCCTATCTGGTAATTTCCTGAATAATGGTCAATCATATGATTGAACTGCAGTAACACGGTTGTTTGCCCTGAAAGATCAATCTGAGGAGAAATCAACCGGGTAGCCCCGTTAAACTCCGGCGACCATGACATTCCAGCTTCGGGTGCGCTGCCACCTGCATTGGCACTTTGCCTGGCTGCCCAGTTACCCGCATGTGCATCAATGGTCCAGCCGGTTGGTGGCACCTGGCCACTACTGAAATCTTCATTCAGAACTACCTGAGAAAAAACTCCCGGCGCTCCGGCCATTATTATCATGAGTAAGATCAGTTTTCTCATACCATCAATTATTAAGGATTTTGTTTTTGAATTTATAATAAACGGTTCAACTTTTTATTTGACAATTAATTACCTTATATCCTTTTTTTGCCAAAAAGAAATATGCAGGCTCAAAAATACATTAAATGAATAACAATTTGCAAATTAACAGTTAAGTTTTTAATTTTTTTTTAAAACCATGATCGTTTTCTGTTGACCTGTATAAAAATTCCTGAGTCCATAACTTTTAACTTAGAAATATTCTAAATTAGCTGTCGGAAAAAACATGAAAACACCTGTAGTTGAGTTATTATTGCCCATAAGTGGCATGAGTTGCGCCGCCTGTGCCGTAAGTGCCGAAAGTATGCTGAGAGCACAACACGGTGTGCTGTCTGCGTCGGTGAATTATGCCGCCCGTTCAGTTAAACTGGCTTATCAACCTGAAATTGTTGGGCTTGATGAATTGCAGTCCGGCCTGAAAAGCATTGGCTATGATCTGGTTGCCGAATCTGCCGATAAACTTGCAGTTTTTGAAAAACTTGAACAGACCAGGCTGGCAACACTTCGCAGAAAACTACTTGTTGCTATGGTATTCTCAATACCGGTTTTCGTACTTTCTATGGTAACTCACCATCCCGAAAGGTGGTTACAATTCCTGTTTTTACTCTTCAGCATCCCGGTTATCTTTTTTTCAGGAAGTGCATTTTATACCACTGCATGGAACCTTGCAAGAAAACGCCGGACAAGCATGGACACCCTGGTTGCCCTGGGTACCGGGGCTGCCTTTCTTATCAGCCTGGCCAACACACTGTTTCCGGGGTGGTTTATCAGCAGTGGCCTGACAGCTTATGTTTATTATGAATCTGCCGTTGTTATCATCACGCTCATACTGCTGGGCAGGTATCTGGAAGACCGGAGCCGCAACCGGGCATCTGCCGCCATTAAAAGCCTGATGGGGCTACAGCCTGAAACTGCAACCCTGCTGAAAAATGGCAAAGAGGGAGTTGTACCCCTTAAAGAAATCAGGCCAGGTGATATTATTCTCATCAGACCAGGTAACACTATTCCTGTTGATGGAATAATTCAGGACGGTCGATCATGGATAGAAGAGAGTATGATGAGTGGTGAATCCTTGCCTGTATTCAGGCAAGCCGGCGACAAGGTACTGGCCGGAACCCGCAACCAGCAAGGTTCTTTTACAATTCACACCCTGAAAATCGGCAATGAAACCGTGTTATCAAACATCATCAGGATGGTGGAAGAAGCCCGTTCATCCAAACCTCCGATTCAGAAATATGTCGATCGCATCTCTGCTGTTTTTGTCCCTGTTGTAATCATTATTTCTCTGCTTACATTTTTTTTCTGGTTTTTCACAGGCCCTGAACCAGGCCTAACTTACGCCATTGTAACCTCCATCAGTGTATTGATCATAGCCTGTCCGTGCGCGCTCGGTTTGGCCACACCTACTGCATTGATTGTCGCAATAGGCCGTGGAGCCGGCAAAGGCATACTTTTCAGGGATGCTTCAGGAATTGAACTGGCCGGTAAAATTCAATGCCTTGTAATTGACAAAACCGGTACTTTAACTATGGGAAGGCCCGTTGTAGAGAAAATGACTGATTTCGGTGATCAGCAGCTAATTCATCCAATTTTCTCAGGTTTATCAAGGCTTTCAGATCATCCTTTATCAGTAGCAGTCTGCGATTATTTCAGGAAAGAAGAGGTAGTGCCCGTAAGCATTCAGGATTTTACAAATATCCCTGGCAAAGGCATCATTGGCTGGTCCGGCAATCAGCAGTATTTTGCAGGTAACAGAAGTCTTATTGAAGCCAATGGGATTCCTTTGACGGTGGTTGAAAAAAATGCCATCAGCAAATATGAAGACGAAGCTTCCACAATAATCCTTTTTGCCTCCCGTGAAAAAATTCTGGCTATAACTGCCATCAGCGATCAGATAAGAGAGGGATCCGCAGAGGCTGTTGCTGCGCTCAGAAACATGAACATTGAAGTGGTGATGCTTACGGGTGACCATTTTGCTGTGGCAAAAAATGCAGCCCGGCAAACAGGAATTGACAATTTTGAAGCAGGACTCGATCCACAGCAGAAGGCTGCACGGATTGTCCGTCTGCAGGCAGGCGGTCGTAAGGTCGCCATGGCCGGTGATGGTATTAACGATACCATTGCACTGGCAACAGCAGATGTCGGTATTGCCATGGGCAGCGGATCAGATGCTTCCATCGAAACGGCAGCTATTACCATTACAGGGACAAGTCTTAACCAGATTGTTGAAACCATACGGCTTTCACGGATGACCAATAAAATCATCCGGCAAAATCTCTTCTGGGCATTTGTTTATAACCTGCTGTCATTACCCCTGGCGGCCGGTATTTTCTTCCCGCTTACACATCAGTTACTGAACCCGATGATCGCGAGCGGTGCAATGGCACTAAGTTCGGTCTCTGTGGTCACTAACAGCCTGAGATTACGTAAAAGCTGATTCAGGAATGGCAGAACATCACTACCACCGGCATCTTAAAAAAGAAGTGACTCATCATCACGAACAGGGCAACCTGGTTGCAGCATTTTTCCTGAATGCATCTTTTACCATCATCGAAATTGCCGGAGGAATTTTCACCAATTCCATCGCTATTATTTCGGATGCAGTGCATGACCTTGGCGATACATTTTCACTTGGGCTGGCCTGGTACGCTGAACGGCTTGCCAGACGTAAGCCTGATAGCCGGTATACCTATGGATACAAACGATTCCCGGTGCTGGCAGCCATGGTAAATTCGGTATTCCTCCTGGCAGCATCTGCATTCGTCTTTACCCAGGCTATTCCATTGCTAATGCATCCCGGCAAGGTAAACGAAACCGGTATGATCTGGCTCGCCATTCTCGGGATTGTCTTTAACGGAGCTGCCGTACTAAAACTGAAAGGTGGAAAATCGCTGAACCAGCGTGTGGTAAGACTTCATTTGCTGGAAGATACACTCGGCTGGATAGCCGTACTGGCCGGAGCCATTGTGATGAAACTGACCGGCCTCGGCTGGATTGATCCGGTTATGGGTGTCCTGATCGCTCTGTTCATTATTTACAATGCATCGAAGAACCTTCGTGACACTTTGCGGATTTTCCTGCAGGCCATTCCTGAAATCAACAACCGGCAGGCACTTGAAAAAAGTCTCCTATCAATTCCTGGTGTGGAAAGTTTTCACGATGTCAGAACCTGGACCATCGACGGAATCATCCATGTTTACACCTTACACATAGTGACCCGACCCGGTGTATTTTCTGCGGAATATCCTGCAATCAAGGAGATGGTCCGCAAACAGCTCGCTTCGTATGGATTTGGGTATGTAACCATTGAGATTGACAGCTATGATGAATTCTGCCGGCTGAACCATGAACAATAAAGCGGGGCTATAGCAAAAGCAACAACCCCATAGAAATTACGCCAATAGATCAGATGATGGAAGTAATTAAATTCAAAACCAACCTTAAATGCAACGGATGTATTTCTGCTGTAACACCTTTTTTAGATGCCGTCGAAGGGCTGGGAAGTTGGGAAGTTGACCTCACAACACCAGACCGGGTAATGAACGCAAAAGTAGACTCAGAAGGATCCATTGCCAGCATCATTACTGCTTTTGAAAATGCCGGCTATAAAGCGTCCGTTCTTTGATTGGCAGGTAACCACCTGTTAATGATTCATGTGATTCCGGAGTAAACCGGGTTCGTCAGCCATGTCCTGTTTCTACCTGCAGGGATGTTGAGTACCATTGCCTTACCCTAATCTTGCTGTAACCACTTCCCAATTAACGATATCCCAGAAAGCTTTGACATAGTCAGGGCGTCGGTTTTGGAAATCGATGTAATAGGCATGTTCCCATACATCGCAGGTAAAGATGGGCTTCAAGCCCTCACGCATCGGATTGCCGGCATTTGAGGTAGAAGTGATGGAAAGCCTTCCGTTTGTATCCATCACCAGCCAGGCCCAGCCCGAACCAAACTGTTTCACGGCAACATCCGCAAACAAATCCTTAAACTGATCAAAAGATCCAAATGCTTCTTCTATCATTTTAAGCAACTTCTTACCGGGCATACTGCCTTTTCCGCCAAGTCCTTCCCAATAAAAAGTATGGTTCCAGACCTGGGCTGCATTGTTAAAAATTCCACCCTCCGCTTCAAGGATAATCTGTTCAAGGGTGCTGTTTTCAAAGCGGGTGCCGGGAATCAGGTTGTTGAGATTATTAACATAAGCCTGATGGTGCTTCCCGTGGTGAAAACCGATGGTTTTTGCACTGATCACTGGCTCAAGTGCTTCCGGCGCATAGGGAAGCGGTGGTAATTCAAATTTCATAACCAATGTGTTTGGGATTAATTTTTTTTAAAGTTACGGTATTTATTAATTGAAAGTCTGCCACAAAAGAGTCCCCTTAAGAAACCTAAGGGGATCATAAAACAACAACAGTTTAATTTGTTTCTCTGTGTAACGGTCCCTGTCAGATCATCAGAAAATCGACATCCGAGCCCGGATTAACCTCCCGTGGTGCCATGCCCTGTCTGAAAACCCTCATGGGATGTCGCCCAACCAGCATCAATTGTCCGTTTTCATACAGAAGAGAGGTTGCCTCACGTAAGCCGGCTACATAAAGCTTTGGGTTGATGGCAAGAAACTCTTCGATACGCTGTTCACGGGTTTCTCCTCCATGGCCCTCAGGATGAGCATCCAGATAATGCGGATTAATCTGAAATGGAATCAGTCCCATACAATTAAAACTTGAAGGTTCGATGATAGGCATATCATTGGTAGTGCGTAAGGTCGGGCAGGCTATATTCGAACCTGCACTCCATCCCATGTACGGAACACCGGCCAGTGCTCTGCCCCTGATAGCCTGCATTACTCCCGTGCGATGCAATTCATGAACCAGGTGGTAAGTGTTACCGCCGCCAACTGCTATGGCCTCAGCCTGTGAAACGGCATAGACCGGGTCTGCTTCATGATGGATTGAGCTGAGATCATAACCCAGTATGTTAAAGACAGCTTTCACCTTAGCCTCATAGTCATCATAACTTACTGATACGCCTGCATAGGGAATGAACAGAATTTTTTTTACTCCCGTTCCTTCCAGGAAATTTTTAATATCATTGCGTGGCCAGCCGAGGTATTCTTCACCGGGATTTGTAGAATTACTGATTAGCAGCAGTTTCATATTTCAGACGTTAGGATTGGTCAGATCAGATCAACTTCACCCCGACTCAGAAAACTCAAAAATCCGGAAATGAAGTGAACCGAAATTTTAATTTTTCTTTATCATCAGCATAATTCAGACCAAAAAGTCTGGGATTAGTGAACCGGAGTTCAGTGAAGCTGATTATTCGGGTTAAGTATCAGAATGCAAACTTAGGAAAACTAATGAATATGCAATTCCGTTCAGAATAAAAAATAATCTGATTATCCGGTTGAGTACCTGAAAAAAATGTGAATCACGAACATACTATCAATGACAGTATTAAAAAGGAATAAAATCAAGTGCGTAAGTCATTAAAATATAGCCAATTGTTTATATAACTGAAACTCAATGTTTTTCAGTATTAATTGGATTATAAACAGGATGTATACTTTACTCGCTACAATCTGTTGCACCGGTTGCCGCTTTGCATTCATCGCATGTATTATAGGGCCCGCTTATGAGTACCATCTGGTTCTGAACTTTCCTGTATGCATAGTAACCATCGCTATTTTTTTTGCAGATTATTACATCCTGCTGCTTACTAAAAAGATTTCTGAAAAATGCTTTTATTTTGTTCATGACCTTTCATTTAGTTGATTTTTTTCATTCTCATAGCATTGCTCCCCAGAACCTCACCCACATCAAAGAGCATTGGGTTTAATCCGCCTATTTTATTGGTTTCAACCAAAGTAATTTTTACAGGGTTTATTGAATCTGCCATCCGTTCCGGCCTTTCAGCCAGTTTGAACCGCAGCAGATGTTCCGCAATTTTCCTCCTTCCGGATTTGCTGTCAACTTCCAGCCCGTTCATTTCTTTCCGGTGCCGGAAATTCAAACGTTCATAAAAGAATATATGAGGTGCGCCATTAATTTCGCCCAATTTGCCCATATATGCGTTTCCTACACCTGTACATCCTTTGCCATTACCGACAGACATGGAATAATAAATAAACAGGTCGTCTTTTGGATTGCTGGCATACAACCTGACAATAAACAAGTCCTGACCGGAGCGGAAATCTGACATGTTTGCATCGAAACGTGGGTCATTCTCAGATACCATACGCCATACCAGTACATTTGTTTCTTCAACCTGCTCTTCCCTGTATTGAACTCTGTAAACATCAATTTCAGAAGTCAGGGAGGAAGATTCACTCATCATTTTTCTGCTCTTTGCCTGCTGTTCCAGGCCTGAGAATAATGGGTCATTTGCAGAATCAGGCGGCTGGAAATTAAAACTCTCGAGTTTGCACCCGCCAAGAATCAGGAGAAAAACTGAGATGATATAAATTGTTCTCATGTTTAAAAAGCTTTAGGATTCATATTCAGGTATGTGCCCCCGATCATAAAACGGGTGCGGTCGTAGTTTGGATGCATAGGGTTATGCATATTGATGTGGATTATATCCTGCACAGCATAGTAATAATTGTTGCCACGCAGGGCGCCTGCCAGTCCAAAGTCAATTGAATAACCTGCCTGTGGAAAAACCCGGACAAAATAGGTTGATGTATTGAATGTTTGTTCATTATCATTTTCAATCTGAGAGATGTCTTCACCACCCTGGTTATACGATGGGGTATTGATACCCAGGACACCAGCCAACTCATACCGCAGGGGTGAAAATCCCGTAAACTGATCAAACCCAAATTCTGCAAAATTATATCCTTTATCCGAGTGAATATAAATACATCCGCCACCTGTCCACCAGCGGTCAAAACTGTCGGCCAGCCCGAGTTTGTTAAACGGGAATGCACCATCGTTATAATAAATTGCTGATACATTTTTCGAAAGTAATCCTACAACACCCACGGTCTGATGCCTGCGGCTGCTGTTCAGAATAAAATTTGCTCCCAGAAAAGCACCGATATCCTTATCGAAACTGAAATTATAGTATGAGCCGTTCCCAAGTGTCCGGACAAAAATCAGATGATCACTCTGATCACCGGCAATTCCAATGTCAACCGAATTAGTCAGATCAATCTGGATATCCCGGACCAATGGGTTAAGGCTATTACCTATTGATTTATAATACACAGCAACCGATAACCCATAATTCACCATTACATGATTTTTTGAGTACCCGGTACTGCTTGCTCCGGCAAATAACCTGAGTCCGGGAAATGCCTGTCCCCGGGAAAGGAAGATATTGGAACTGATTCCAAAATTAAACTGGTTCACAAATCTCCAGTCCGCTGCCTTTGAACTTATACTTAGAAGTATAAATGAAAATAGGATAGTGATACGAATCATTTTGAATTCTTTAAATTACCTGAGTGTTCAAAACATCCTTTCAAAGCTTATGTTCTATCTGTTCAATCAATTAACACAATTTTAACATACATTCAAACATACATAATTTTATATTAATAAACAAATACCGGACGAAAATTCCGGGCTGGACAACCAGCCTGCTGGTATTAATGGGCAGACAGGTTTGAGTGCCAAGGGAGGACAGGCTATCCGACCAAAAAAAATTTAGTAAGCCTGTCTGCCCGGTGAAAAGGCAGGTTTACCAAAACTGCTAAAATTAATAAGGGATGATATCAGGATTCACATACTTATGAAATTCAGGGATGCAGCCGGATAGTTTTAATAAATGGTTACCTGTTTTCTATATGATACCGGTAAACTGATGCAAATCGTTTGTACCATTTATCACCACCGGTATATGCCTTCAACATTGCTTTAAGGTCAACAACACTAGTTTCTGCCACATCACGATCAGCCAGTACCCTGGCGAGACTTTCCTGCAATTCAACCGTAGCCTCAGATAGCTCGCCAAGTGACCGTAGCCTGCCGAGAAGTTTCAACGCCTGTTCATACCCATCACGGGTAATATAATGTCCTGTTGCATGCCTGATCAGAGGCAGATGTTCTGAAGCCATGGCCAGCTCAAACAAACCGGTATTGACTAGTCCGAGAGTATCCAGCCGGTAATGGTTAAAAACAGCACCAGCCTGCTGAATCATTTCAATTCCCTGTAAAAAGTCACCATTTGAAATTAAGGTAGTTGCTTTCTTCACCATGTCGTTCCAGTTAACAGGGTGTTGATATTTTGAAGTCAGTTTATTGAGTTCAACTGTTGTAATGCCACAACCGGCTCTGGAATAAATCAGTTCTCTGGCCGCCATCACAAGCCGTGCAGCTTCAGAAAATTTATTCTGTGAAAAATTTTCTGAAGCCCTGCTGATAAGTGAATTCAGTTCTCCTTTTACCCGGCTGCACAGAGACTCATCAGCCATCACCATAAGGGATGCATACTGAACGTTGATTTCCGGCTTTGAGCCAGGACCCAGCATAGAAATCAGGCGCATGACTTCACCTGCCAGCTCAAGAGCTTCTTCAGGCTCTCCTGCCCAAAGTTTTAAACGCCCTTCCGACAACAATGAAATTGCCCTTGCATTTCCAGCTTCTACTGCAATGGAATCATAGAGGGCTGTATGCGAAATACTTTGATCACAGCTTATTGCCGAAGCTTGCAGCAATACAGACACTGCATTTTCAAAATCAGATACTTTAACCATTTCTGCAGCACTTTGAACCAATGCTTTATATGATACCAATGCAATCTTTCTTCTCAGGCTATCGATTGTAACAGGATCAGGCTGATACATGGCATAACCATCAGTAAACTCAAGGGCTTCTGACAATCTTGCTGCTGCAAGCTCAGGATTACCATCATTCAGGGCCATCTCTGATTTTTCAAACAATTTCCTGTAAATGCCGTGAACCGCTTTTTTCAGACCATCTTCAGCCAAAACAATTGATTCATGAAGTTCAAACCGGGAGGCAACAGCATAAGCCTTATCAAATTCAGAAAGAGCTTCCTGAAAATTCTTATTATTCAGGTAATTGTTGCCTGCCTGGATATTTTTCCCGGTAAGGACAGCATATAATCCGGCAAAACCGGCCGAATCTGCAGCATTCAGATTGTTATTCCCTGTTGCATTCTGCAATGCTTCAGCCAGATATTTATCAGCCAGAGCGGGCAGATTGTTATCAAGCGCTTTTCTGACAATCCTGATGTATGAATCTGTAAGCCCTTTCCTGGCTTTATCAAGCGCTGAAATGAGTTTTTCAGGAAGCACAACCGTAGGATTCACATCGCAAAACCTGATGCCGGAAGTTAAAATATCCACAGCCTCAGCGAATCGTCCATCCTGCATTAACAGCTTACCGCGCTTTATATATTCCTCAACAATTCTTTCTGAAATCATGCTGAAATTCACTGCATGAAAACCCCTGGATTCAGCAAAATTTCCGATTGATTTTGCTGCTTCAACCAGTTGCCCGGCTGATATACTGTTTGCATAAAGTCGGTAATAGATCGGACTGCTGTAATAATCAACCCTTTGCGAAAGCTTCAAAGCATCTGTCAGTGCATCCCCAAAACCAATTGCCTGATTCAGATAGGAATTTCCTGAAAGAGGACCTGCTATTCCTTCTGAAATGTAAAAATTGACTAAATCAATAAACTGGTATTTTATTACCGGAAATTTAGATCTCAAGCCCCGAGGATCGTTTCCGGGCACAATTTCGGTCGTGGTATTTATAGCCTGATCTAATAAATAAACAGCTTTATTGCATAATACATAGGTTCTGAAAGCCTCCTGAGGTGTATGCAGCCTCCTTCTGGCCTGTCTTATTCTTTTTTCCAGCGTATCAGCCATTGAAGCTGCTGCATCATAATCGCGGATGGCAAATAATTCCCTTTCGATACGTTTAAACGACAATTCATCAAACCTGAATCCCCTGAACCCGACATCAATTCTGCAACCCTGAGACCAAAGCGAATCCGGAAATGAAGCGATAGTACTCCCGGCCAGAAGGTCTGACAATGGAAACTGGTCTCTTGACAATGAAAAAACCTCCCCTTTAACAGGATGAATCAAAGCTATACGGAAGTAACATGATGCAGGAATCAGAAGATTCTGAAGATCAAAGTCGCGGACTTCTACATCTCCGGTGCAAATGGAAGGTGTCAGTGACAATGAAACATCCAGCAGGTTGCCTTGCTGAAAGCCGACAGAAACCCCGTAATTAAAGAAAAATGTAACCGTTGTTTTTTCAGGTATTTTCTGGTGCGCCAACGCCAGTTGATTCAATATCAGATTCGTATATAAATCTGATTTCCTTGAAGTTGAGAATTTAAACTGCCAGGAATCATCGCGTTGAAGAGAATAGATGGATTGCCCCTCAGCCAGAGGCAGAATACAGATTATCAGGAAAAAAGCAATCAGGGTCCGGCGCATAATGATCAGGCAGCAATTTTGAAGGCAGCAAAGGTAGCAATAAGCCGGAATCAGATGTAAGGGTAAGGATCAGTGATGAATTTGTTCGTTTTGTTTTCTTCGGAAACATCGGGTTACATAAAAAGCAATTCATCATTGCTGCCTGAGTTCCGCCTTTGCATACAATCGCTCTGTCCGTTGTTCCCTTGTCACAACCGTGTAGTATCTGTGTTAAGGAATAAAAATTCACTTTACTTCAACAACCCTGAACTCAGTTCTTCGGTTTAATGCCCGGCCCTCTGCAGTCGTGTTGGCTGCCACAGGTTGCATTGCACCAAAACCTTTATACGTTAACCTGTCCGGAAAAATTCCTTTGGCTGTAAGGAATCTGTATACCTCCCCTGCCCTTCTGTCAGATAAAACCTGATTATAGACTTCACTGCCGGAATTGTCAGTATGCCCGCTGATCTCTATCTTCAGTCCGGGATTATTGGTAAGCAATAAGAAAAGGTTGTTCAGTTCTGTTTCGGATTCCTGCAGCAGTCTGAAACTGTCTGTCTTAAAAAAGATATTCCTGAGTACAATGGATTCACCTTCCCTGATGGGTTTGAGTAATACATTTTTCAGATAGGGTTCCCTGATTCCGGCGGTCCCCCCGATTGCAAAATGAGCTGAATAAAACAGGTAGCCCTGTTTTTCAACAGCAAGGGCATACTCTTTACCCGAAGGAATGCAGAGCAGGAAAGTTCCGCTCATGGCATCAGACTGTGATTTGGCAACCAACCGGCCGTTCTCCAGATCGGTTAACATAAAAGTGGCAGAAAGAAACTTTCCGCTGATGCTGTCAGTCACAATACCTTTCATATAAGTAACGGGAAGTGGTCTCGCTTTTTCTGGGAGATTCACCCTGTAAATATCCTGTAAACCATATCCATCAGCAGCAGCTGAAGAATAGTAAGCATATCTGCCCGCATTGTCAACAATAAATGTAACCTCATCGGCTTCGGTGTTCAAAGGATAGCCTAGATTTACAGGATCACTCCATTTCCCTTCATTATTTTTGGCGCTGAAAAATATATCTCCCTCTCCCATCCCGGGATGGCCTTTTGAAGAAAAATACAGTGTGGTGCCATCCGGATGAATAAAGGGTCCGCGCTCTGATTCCGGGGTATTTATAGCACCTCCCGGATTTTCTGGCAACGACCAGTTGCCTGAATCATCAAGCCGGCTTATCCAGATATCGCTGCTTCCCATACCACCGGGACGGTTACTGACAAAATACAGGGTATGACCATCTGATGCAAAACTCGGTTGTGTTTCCCAGTCAACACTATTGACCACAGGACCCAGGTTCTGCGGTGTTCCCCAGTGGTTACCTTCCTTCCGGGAAACAAAAAGATCGCAGCTACCGTAACCATCCGGACGGTTACAGGCTGAATAAAACAGATACTGTCCATCAGGTGAAATACAGAGCGCCCCTTCATCACCGGGGGTATTAACCGGTGGGCCAAGTTCACGGGCCGGCTGCCATGCAGTGTCATTCAGACGATCAGCCACAAAAAAATCCTCATCCCGGTCTGTTCCGGTAGTTATTCTCCGGGTGAAATACAGTTTTTCTGCATCCGGACTGATATAATTCACAAATTCATAACCGGCGCTGTTTACTACATCACCAAGATTCACAGGATTTACCAAAACAGGATTTTCGGTGGCATCTTTCCGGAAACGGGCGGTTTCGAGATTTTTCAGACACCTGTTCTTCTCTGCCTGCCTGGCCTTTGGGAATTGAAGATACCATTCATAATTCCGGATACAATCAACATACTGACTTTCTTCAAACTGCAGGTTGGCCAGGATATATACTGCCGGAGGAAAGAAATTGTAATCAATGGCAACCGCTTTAGAGTAACAACGGATGGCTTCACTCTTATTCTCCCTGAGCGAAAAAATATCACCCGCCAGAAGCCAGGATTCAATGAAATTCTCATTGATATCCAGTGCCTTTGATATTTCACTGAGCGCTTCATCGTAAGCTGAGGCATTATAATATGCCAGCGCCTTCTTATGATGCTTAACCTCCCTGCCTTCACGTTTTCCCTGAGCGGAGATCAATCCGGGAATCATCAGCAGAAAGAAAATAATTGCAAGACGATGCTGCATGGTAAGTTTCACGACACTATTCATAAGTTATTTCACATCAAACGTGTTCATGGTAACTATATTTCAGTATAAACAGGAAAAGCATCAGTAAGCCAGGCAACAGCTCCATACAATAAACTTCAGGCATACAATCAGCGGACAAGCAGCCTTTCTGTCATAATGCCTTCACTGCTGCTCACTTTCAGCAGGTAAAGTCCAACCATCAGTTCAGGAACACTGAAGCGGGCGGTGCATTCAGACAATTTAACCGGGCAATCCTTCATAACCATAGCTCCGTAACTGTTTATAATTGTTGCCATGTAATTATCAGATTTGCAGTTAAATCCAAAATCAAGGTGAAAATTGCCATCATTGGGATTCGGATACAATTTCATTTCTCTTACCGGCTCCATATTACCCTCATTCCCAATTGGAACATTAACTGTCCATGGAGTGGTATTTAACCTGAAAAGTCTCGCCGGAACTATTGTTGTTTTTTCTGATGAAATATAGACATTCCTTCCGAAAGTATAGGAAGTGCCTTCAGTTTGTGTTCCCAGCATACCAGAAAAGTCAATCCGGCGTTTGTTTCCGTTAAAAAAACCATTCCCCTGAAAGTCGAAAAGCAACCAGATGAAAGGCTTATAGTTTTCATATCCGCAGAGAATCACTTCAGAGCCACCGGCAATGACATCTGCTCCGGTAACCAGCCCGTCAGAATCCATTGATCCGAGCGGAAGCAACACATAGGTACCTGGTACTCCCGGCATTCCATAGAGCCTGGTCTGTTCATTAAGCCAGTTCTTTGTAAAAAGAAACAAACTATCTCCGAAAGCTATCATCGATTCACAATCATAGTCGTTATTCCTGTTCGCAATTTCAAATAACGGCTGGTCTCCATAGCTGAAAGAAATAGTCTCTGAAGGAACACTACCGTTACCTGCCGGTGGAAAGGACGACTTCTCAAGTACATATACTTTCAGATCGGTCCGGTTTCCGAAATTATTGCCAAAATCGCCGATATAAATATGTTCATCATCCTGGGCTATGTCTTCCCAATCGGTGTTTTCTGCCCCGGTTACAGATATGTTCTGTAAAATCCGGCCGTTCAGCGTATCGATTTTGTAAAGCATCGGCTCGTTGCCACTGTCGTTATGGGTCCACAGACCTCCATTCCAGTAAATAACACCGGAAGTCTCAGTTATTTCCGTCGGAAGAGAACGGGATACAATGACAGGAGTAATGCTGGTGGCCGGATAAAGACAGGTACCATCGTTGGTGTTTGCTTCCGAGTTGTAATTGAGAGCCTGAGGATCGGTACAGCCTGTAATCTGAGCAGATCCGGAAAACGGGAACAAAACCGGAATTAACAGCAGTAAAATTGGTTTCAGATTCATCATATTTTATCACCGTATGGCTTGCCGAGTACCAACTTATCGGAAAATGAACGGAATTCAACAGCCGGTGTTGGCGATTCAGGAATAAATTTCGTGGTTGTAAGCCTTAAAAGTATTCAGGAGCAGACAGATAATGGTCATCGGTCCGACACCACCGGGAACCGGTGTAATAAAACTGCATTTCGGAGCAACTGTTTCAAAGTCAACATCTCCGGTAATAAAATAGCCTTTTTCACTATTGTCAGGCATTCTGTGAATACCTACATCGATCACCACGGCGCCTTCTTTGACCATCTCTTCTTTTACGAATCCAGGCTGGCCGATGGCTGCAATTAAAATATCAGCAAGACGGGTGATACCGGCTATATTTTTAGTTTTGCTGTGGCAAAGAGTAACCGTACTGTTACCGGGATTCGATTTTCTCGACATCAGCAGACTCACGGGTGTTCCGACAATGTTACTTCTGCCGAGCACCACGCAGTGCTTTCCTTCAGTTTCAATTCCACAACGTTCAAGCAGTAACAGAATACCAGCCGGAGTTGCAGGCAGATATGAAGGAAGCCCCAGAGCAAGCCGCCCTGCATTCACCGGATGGAAACCATCTACATCCTTTTCAGGGTTGATGCGTTGCAGAATTTTATCCGCATGAATATGTTCAGGAAGCGGCAACTGAACAATAAAGCCATTCACTTCAGGATCATTGTTCAGAAAATCAACCACATCAAGCAGTTGTTGTTCAGAAATATCGGCATTAAACCTGTAAACACTTGAAGTGAAACCTACGGCTTTACAGGCCCGCTCTTTACTGGCTATGTATGTCTGACTTGCGGCATCTTCACCTACAAGCACAGCAGCAAGGTGGGGCGGATTTCCACCTGCATCAATAATGGCAGCCACTTTAGCGGCAATCTCCTTTTTAATCTCTTCTCCGATTTTCTTTCCGTCGATCAGCTCCATAACACAGGTAAAGTTTGAGTGTTAACGCTTGTGTCCTGAGGACATTTTTTTCATATTACGCATGGCATGCAGGGCATTTTTTCCTCCTCCTCCCGATACCATTTTCATCATTTTCCGTGTATCTTCAAATTGTTTGATCAAACGGTTTACTTCAGCAATGTCGGTTCCGCTTCCCATGGCAATGCGCTTGCGCCGGCTGCCGTTCAGCAGTGCTGGTGTTTCTCTTTCTCCGGGAGTCATCGATGAAATAATGGCTTCGATGCCCTTAAAGGCATTTTCATCAATATCGACATCTTTGAGCGCTTTGCCCATACCCGGAATCATACCCAGAAGGTCCTTGACATTGCCCATCTTCTTTATCTGTTTCACCTGGCTGATGAAGTCGTTGAAGTTAAACTGATCCTTGGCCAGTTTTTGCTGAAGTTTTTTAGCCTCCTCTTCGTCGAACTGTTCCTGGGCACGTTCAACCAGTGACACAATATCACCCATGCCCAGAATACGGTCAGCCATACGTGAAGGGTAAAAAACATCAATGGCATCCATCTTTTCACCCAACCCAACAAACTTTACCGGTTTGTCCACGACTGAACGAATTGTCAGGGCAGCTCCACCACGGGTATCACCATCGAGTTTTGTGAGCACCACTCCATCATAATCAAGCCGGTCGTTAAATGCTTTCGCTGTATTCACAGCATCCTGACCAGTCATTGAGTCAACGACAAAGAGGATTTCCTGAGGATTGACAGCCTGTTTTACGGCAGCAATCTCATTCATCATCTGCTCATCCACCGCAAGACGACCGGCTGTATCAATGATGACAGGGCTATAGTCATATTCCCTGGCATGGGCGATGGCTTTTTTGGCAATGTCAACCGGATTCCTGTTATCTTCAATGGTAAAAACCTGAACACCAATCTGCCCGCCTAAGACTTTCAACTGCTCAATGGCAGCAGGACGATACACATCGCCGGCCACAAGCAATGGTTTGCTTCCTTTTTTTGTGTGCAGATAATTGGCCAGTTTCGCAGAAAAAGTTGTCTTACCTGAACCCTGCAATCCTGCTATCAGAATCACTGCAGGTGATCCTTTAAGGCTGATGTCTGCCTGAACTCCACCCATGAGTTCAGCTAGTTCGTCATGAACAATCTTCACCATCAGCTGGCCTGGCGAAACGGCAGTCAGCACCTGTTGTCCCAGTGCTTTCTCCTTAACCAGGTCGGTAAACTGTTTGGCTACCTTATAACTTACGTCAGCATCAAGCAGCGCCTTACGCACATCTTTCAGCGTTTCCGCAACATTGATTTCAGTAATATGCCCCTGACCTTTCAGGGTTTTAAATGCCCTTTCGAGCTTTTCACTTAAATTCTCAAACATAAAACGGTTTCTCCAGGATTAATTTCAGCGGTGCAAAAGTAAGAATTTATGGCACTACCTTTTCAAATGATTCAGAGTAAAACTCTTTTCTTTACTGAAGAATTCTGTTTCCGGTGTAAAATTCCAAAATCTATTGCCATCTCTGCATCAATGTTTTAAAATCCCCGGGGATCAATGTTTATCACTTTTTCCTAAGAATTATTTGAAAAACGTCTTAACTATACTTGTTTTGGATATATTTGCAGGTACTTGAACCAAATGTTAAACCAAAAAATAATTATGATGAAAAAGTTCTTTACTCTAATGGCCCTTGTGGCTATTTCGTTCAGCAGCATGGCTCAGTGGCTTCCACAGGCCTCTGGTTTTACTACTCCATCGCGCGGAATCCAGTATATGCATGCCGCATCCGATCAGGTTGTCTGGGCTTGTGCCTATGACGGATCCGGTGGCGGAGCTACCATCAATGAATTTACCCGTACAACGAATGGCGGTGATTTATGGACTCCGGGACAGGTACTCGGCGGTACAACTTACGGCCTTGGAAACATTTGCGCGTTGGATGGAAATATTGCCTATGTTGCACTATACAAGGGTTCAGGAAACCAGGACAATACCTGTGGCGTTTACAAAACAGTAAACGGAGGCTTGACCTGGACTCAGCTACCCGGTGCACTTCAGGGTTCAACTTCATTTGCAAACAATGTGTTCTTCTGGAATGAACAGGAAGGCATGTGTCACGGAGATGTCAGGGACGGCTACTTCGAAATTTACACAACAGTCAATGGTGGTACAACCTGGCAAAGGGTTCCACAAACCAGTATCACCGGCGGTACTCCGGCCAGTGGAGAAGGTGGATGGACTTCGGTTATTGAAACAACCGGTGAAAACACCGTTATGTTTGGTACCAACAAAGGTAAAGTCTACATTTCAGATGACCGTGGCTTTACATGGAGGGTTACAAGTACTGGTATTACCCCGGCTACAAATGGTGGTATCAATGAAATTGCTTTTACAGATCCTGATAACGGAATCGCAATACAGACTATCGCACCGGTTGCATACAGAAGGACCTCAGATGGCGGAGCTACCTGGGAATCATTTACACCAACTGGCCCTTTTCTTACCAATGACCTTTCAGCCGTTCCGGGCACAACAGGAACATACATTTCAACAGGTGCAGCAGAAGGATTTACCGGCATAGCATACAGCTATGATAAAGGAACAACCTGGGCATTCTTCCCTGATACCGAAGGAATCCAGTTCCTGGCAACCGATTGGGTAAACATTACTACCGGATGGTGTGGTGCATTCAATGAAAGCAATACCGTTGGCGGTATGTATAAGTTCAACGGCAGTCTTGAAGAACCACTTCCGCCTACCAACCTTCAGGGAACAGTAACCGGTGGCAACGATGTCCATCTTACCTGGGATGCCCCCGGGGGAGGATCAGTCGATGGTTTTTTTGATGATTTTGAAGATTATGAAGATTTTACATTATCATTCTCTCCATGGACAAACATTGATGTTGACGGATCTGAAACCTATGTTATTGATGGTTATACATGGTTAAACGGTGGTGATCCTCAGGCTTATATCATTTTTAACCCCATGAGTACCACTCCTGTTCTCGAAGAAACCATAGCATATAGTGGAACCAAAGTCGCCGCATGTTTTGCTTCAGTTACTCCGCCCAACAATGACTGGTTAATATCGCCGAAAATCATGATTAACGCAGGCGACATTGCAGATTTTTTTGCAAAGAGTTATACTGACCAGTATGGACTTGAAAGGTTCAAAGTAGGCATTTCCACAACAGGAACTGATCCGGCAGATTTTACCATTATCTCAGCAGGTTCTTATATTACTGCACCTGCCGATGCCTATGAAGAATTCAGTTATGACCTTTCTGCTTATTCCGGCCAGGAAGTTTATGTTGGAATTCAATGTGTTTCAAACGATGCCTTCATCTTCCTTGTCGACGATTTCTATGTTGGTGCTCCTGGTAAACGTCATGTTGCAACAGCCAATATTGTTTCAGCAGCTTCTTCAAGCCGTTCAGTCATTGCCGGTAATAATCAGCACAAACCCAATACGGTTCGTGGTGGTGAACGTGAGATGCTTGGTTACAATGTTTGGCGCAATGGTGTTATGATCGCTAACCAGATTGCTGATACCTTCTATGATGATATGGACCTTGCCAATGGCGGATATCAGTACCTGGTAACTGCTGTTTATGACAATGGTGAATCAACACCTGCCGGGCCGGTTGAAATTGAAATTACCGGTGGTGGTAACCTTACCAGTATTATCCTTGATTTTGAAGATCAGGCAGATTTTGACCTTACTTTCGGGGAATGGGAAGCTGTTGACCTTGACGGTGGTGCTACTTATGGATTTACAGGAATTACTTTCCCTCATTCAGGTGAGCCGATGGCCTACATCGCATTTAATCCGGCAGCAACTGAACCTGCTGTAACTGACATGGAACCTCACGGTGGCGTTCGCCTTGGTGCCTGTTTCGCTTCAGTTCCCCCAGCAGTAAATGACGACTGGATGATTTCTCCACAGGTAACCCTTGGTGAATCCCCGATACTCTCGATGTGGGTGAAATCCTATACCGCTGAGTACGGTCTTGAAACCTACAATGTTCTTGTCTCCACAACCGATAACAACCCTTCCAGCTTTACCCAGATCGCCGGTCCGATTGAAGCACCTGCAACTGCATGGACTTATGTAGAATATGACCTTGCCGATTACCAGGGAGCAGATGTTTATGTAGCAATCCAATGCGTTTCAAATGATAAGTTTATTTTCCTTATCGATGATGTTGCGGTTAGTTTCATCACTTCAAGCGGAAATCTGCCATCGGTTGAAAACCTGAAAGTATATCCAAACCCAGTAACGGATGTTCTGAATATCAATGCAGGTGTTGAAATCATCAACGCAAAACTCTACAATGTCTCCGGACAACTCGTATATGAATCCAATGGCAATTCAAACGAAATGCGCATCAGTACTTCTGTAATGCCTTCAGGTTTGTATATTCTCAACATCGCAACCAAACAGGGTACCCTTACCCGCAAGGTTAGCATCCAATAATTCTTATGTTTCATTACGAAAAAAGGCTGCCCGAAAAAGCAGCCTTTTTTTTGATCTTTTCAAATGATTTATTCATCCATGACACCCAGCAGTCCTTCTATATCTTTTAGTTTCCCAAACAATACAACCTGATCATCTTTTTTTAATATCAATTCAGCGGATGGGAGTCCCAGTGACTTCCTTGTTTTTTGGACCTGTCCGAAAACCGATCTGCTCTCCTCCTTTCTGATAACAGTCAGGACCAGCAACGAATATCTGTTGGTAAAATCAGCTTCGCTGAGTTTCAGCCCAATGTAACGGTCAGGCAAGCGGGCTTCGATGATCTTGTAATCATCAGTAATATCAAATGAATTGCTTACACCTGAGAATAGGATACTATCGGCAAACCTTGAAGCAGCTTCATATTCCGGCTGAAGAATCAGATCCACCCCAAGGGTTTCTATCACTTTATAGTGTAGTGGACTTATGGCCCGGCTTACCAGCTTTTTTACCCCGGCTTGTTTCAGGAGGGCTGTTGTCATGACCGAAGCACCGAAATCCTCTCCAATGGTAACGATGGCATAATCACATTCTTTTAAAGGAAGGGTTGACAACGCCTGTTCATTGGTGCAGTCCAGGCAAATGGTCTGCGTGATCACATCCTTGAATATTTCAGTCTTCTGCCGGTTGCCATCAATGCCGATTACTTCATGTCCCATTGAGGTCAGCCGGGATGAGAGAGCCGAACCGAAGTTTCCAAGACCAATTACAATAAATTTCATAGGCGTTTTGTTGATTTAATTAATAAGGATATTTTCGGAAGGGTAATGATAATGAAGGCTGCGAAGTTTTCGGAACAAACCGATAAGCAGGGTCATGGTTCCGACACGGCCAAGAAACATGGTTACAATAATCACCCATTTCCCCGCAAAAGATAGCCCCGGTGTCACATTCAGTGATAGTCCCACGGTTCCGAATGCAGATACCACTTCAAAAATAATGCTGGAAAGGCCAAATACCCCGTCGGTGATCATCAGGATAAGAACTGCAAGCCCGATGACGAGGAAAGAGAGAAAAATTACGGCAAAGGCGCGCCTCACCGATTCATTGGCTACTTCACGCCCGAAAATTTCAATCCGGTCCTTTCCCCTGGCCATACTCACCACATTCATCAGTGCCAGGGCAAAAGTAGTCGTTTTGATCCCTCCTCCGGTAGATGCCGGAGAAGCTCCGATCCACATCAGAACAAAATAAAAAAGGATGGTTGCAGGTGCAAACAACATCATATCGACAGTGTTGAAACCCGCAGTCCTGGCTGTAACCGACCCGAAAAACGCACCGGCAATTTTGCCTCTGACCGATAGCTCCCCGAGTGAATGATTGTATTCTGAAATCAAAAAAAAGACAAAACCGGCCACCAGCAGGAAGGCGGTCGTGATGAGTGCAATTCTTGTATTAATGTTAATGATGTTCGGGATATGGTAATAGGCTTTCTGACCTGCCATTTGCCTGAACTTGTTCAGAAGAAAATGACGTACCAGCCTGTAATAGTTGAAGACTATTGGGAAACCCAGGCCACCTGAGATAATCAGGAATGCGATGATATAATGAAGCGAATAATTGTACCGGAATCCAGGCTGATAAAGTCCTGCGGAAAGCGTCGAGAAGCCGGCATTGCAGAAGGCAGAAACGGAATGAAAAACGGAGAAGCCCAATTGAGGTCGGAGTCCTGAAAAAGCGGATGAATCCAGTGAAAAGTAGATCAGAAGTGCTCCGGCTGCTTCGATGGAAAAGGTAACAATAACTATCTTGAGCAGGGTCTTAAATATCTCACCGAGCTTTTCTTCATTGATAAGCTCCTTCAGCAGGAATTCATTCCCGAATGAGGCTCCTCCCTTAAAAAAATAACCGAAAAAACTGGTAAAAGTCATGATTCCAAGGCCTCCTATCTGTATCAGTATAAGAATAAAAGCCTGACCAAGCGGAGTGAATTTGGAGGCAGTATCGAACACCACCAGCCCTGTAACGCAAACGGCACTCGTCGAAGTAAAGAAGGCATCGGTAAAGCTGATACCGTCGTATGTTGCCGTCGGTAGCATCAGCAATCCTGTTCCGAAAACGATAATGAACAGGAAACTACTCACAAACAGCAGCGCCGGATTTGTATTGCGGTTACTTAATTGCAATGAACTGGTGCTTATTTCCGCTATCAGAATAAAAATAATCAGGATATAAACCGCCATGTTATGACTGAGAAGCCCATAGATAAGATGCGACGGGTTGATAAAACCGGGAAAGCCTGTCCTGATATCGAGTATTATAATGATCAGGGGAATCAGAACCAGATCGGCCAGGCGTTTTTTCAATGCCTTTGTTTTCCAGATTTTGAGACCAAGTCCTGCCACTGCACTGACCAACACAATAAACAGTAAAAGGTTATAGGCTTTATGGATAGATAGAATCTGAAGTTTAGAATGTTCGAATCCTATATGGTAAAGCAAGAGGATGAAGCCGGATAAAGCCGATAAAATACCGATGGAATCCAGGAATACTAGGATCTGCCTACGCAACCTGTGAAATGATTCCAGCAGATGAATGATCTTAACTTTCAGTGACATTGTATTTAGCCGGTGTATCGATTGTTTCACAAATTTAGGGATTAATCTTCTTTATAACTGTAAACCTGCTATTTTCCCTTATGGCAGGAATTTTGCAGGATAATTCAGATGAAAAGGATTGTATCACCTAAATCATCCGGGATGGATTACTCAACTTTTTACACGGAACTGGGCAGGTTGGCCTATGCTGTAGCGCGTGCTGACGGGCTTGTGCAAACAGAAGAAGTTGATAAAATATGTGAATTTATTGGCCAGGAGATCGAAAACACAGGTTCTGCCAGTCATAATCTGCGGGAAGCAGTGTTAGGGGCCGGGGCAGAATTCAACAGGTTGAGGAAAAACAACGCTTCCGCCAGGGAAGCGTTCACCGATTTCACCGGGTACCTGAATTCAAATGTATCAGTGTTTGACACACGTATCAAGAACCTGTGCCTGAAAGTGGCTTTCCGGATCGCTTCAGCCAATGAAGGTGTCAACGAAACTGAATCGGCCCTGATTGATAAGCTGAAGAAAAAACTGGAATCAATCAATTAGCTGATTAGTTGTTTAGCAGATTAGCAAATTGCCAAATTGGCGATTCAGCTAGATAAACAGTTCGAGAAACGCATTCATATAAAACGGCAGGTCGGCGGGTTTTTGCGCTGAAACCAGGTTGCCATCCACAACTACAGGGTTATCCTCCCATTCGGCACCTGCATTGATCAGATCATCCTTAATTCCGGGTGTACTGGTTACTTTACGGCCTTTCAGCACATTAGCTGAAACCAGCACCCAACCGGCATGGCATATCTGGCCAACGGGTTTATTTGTCACCATCATATTCCGGGTAATCTCAAGGACGTCCGGAAAACGACGCAGTTTATCCGGAGCCCAGCCACCCGGAATCAGCAAACCGTCATATTCTTCCGCATCAACCTCTTCGAATGAAACATCGCTTTTCGCCGGAACACCATACTTTCCGACATAAACATGGTTGCCGATATCCCCGGCCAGGACGACGTTAAATCCTTCACCCCTGAGTCTAAGCACCGGATACCAGAGTTCAAGGTCTTCGAAATCACTGTGTACAAAGGCAAGAATCTTTCTTTCTGATGTTTTCATTTTGCTGTGTTTTGACATATCAACAAGGTTGGGTTGGTTTTGTTGGGAAAGCCACTTACGAATTGGAGAAATAATTATTCAATCTCTTGCAAAATTTCTATTAAGTATTGAACAAAATTAATTTTTATTGCATAAATTCGCTAACTGGTTATCCTAAAATTTTTATTTGCATCCCGGCAGATATAATCCCATAAACAGGACTTTACCATGAGAAATCTCTTTACGCTATTGTTTTTACTTTCATGCATTCAAATTCAATCACAATCCTGGCACTGGATTAACCCAAGCACAGGTTTCCTTATAATCAACGATATAGGTTTTATTTCGCCTGATGAAGGCTTCGCAGTGGGCAACAACGGCTCAATACTGCACTACACTAACGGAGAATGGTCATTGATGGATAGCCCGGTTACCGCCAATCTCAATGCCGTGGAGTATGTGAGCCAGAATTTAGCCTTGGCTGTGGGTGAAGATGGTACAATTCTCAAATATATAAATGGCAGTTGGTCACAGGTTGTATCTCCCGTAAATGGTGCTTTGAATGATATTTGTTGTATTGGCGAAAACAGCTGCCGGGCCGTAGGAAGTGCAATAATTCACTATAACGGGAATGAATGGCAGTTAGAAGAGAGCATCGGCAACCTTGAAACCGTAGGATTCCTCTCTGAAAGTCTGGGATGGGCTTCAGGCAGCAGCCTGGGTTTTTATAAATTTGAAAATGGAATCTGGAGTCCTGACAACAGTTTCAGCAGCTATTTTCTTTCATTCAAGAATCTGGAAAAGGCTGGTTCATTAATGCTTCTGAATGGGATTACTATTCCTGAGGAAGGATTAATTTTTGAAAACGACGGAACAGGATGGATTCCTACAGATTCCGGAAATTGCAACAACAGCATTTCATTTACCGACGAGCAACATGGGTTTGGCTTGCAGAATGCCGGCCTTATTTTTTACGACCTCTTCCCAACTGTTCATCATTACAGTGACGGTGTCTGGCAGCCTGTTTATGTTCACGAAAAACGAGATCAGACTTTTACCGCTGTTGAAGCGTACAGTAGCAAGGCATGTATGGTGTCTGACAATTTGGGATATATTCACAGGATTGATGATGGCAGCCATTCTTTTGCCAATGGATTTATGAGCGACAGCATTATGGATATGCAGTTTGTACAACCAAATAAAGGTTTTCTTGCCGGACATAGCAGCGGGTTATGGAAATACGAGGAAGGGGAATGGAGCAATATATTTAATCTTCCAGCCTGTAATGTAAATATTATTGATTTTCCAGATGCAAACTCAGGTTACTTTGGTGCTTTCATGAACAATTTCTTTCCCTTCTGGCCCGAAACAAAACTATTCTCTTACAATTACGGTATAATTACTGAAATTATTTTTCCTGATGAGTATTCTTTCATTTCTTCATTAAACAGTGTGGGAGAAGACCTTGTATTTACCCAGCGAAACACCATATTGACTTATACAAATGGCCTTATAACAACTGAAAGAATAGCACTGACAGACAGTATTTCGGAATTAAGGTTTATGTTGCCTTTCCCCATTAATTCAAACTTCAGGAATGATGATTGGGAAGCTGCCTGGATGAGTGTTAAACGCCAAAGCAGCGAAGTAAGTGGTGTAATTTGTTACAAGTACTTTATTGACAACACATGGCAGGAGGTATATGAAACTACCACCGGCATTTTCAACGATCTGTGCGTTTATGACTACAACCAGGTAGTTGCTGTAGGCACCAATGGTTTGATTGCTGTTTTTGATGGCACCAACTGGTCAGAAATTACTCCGCTAACCACCGAAGAATTGCTTTCGGTGCATCTGGATGAATACAGAAACGGCTGGGCGGTGGGCCGAAACGGCACCATTCTTCAATGCATTGGCGGCACATGGTCGGTTTACGAAAACAATACCACTTTTGACCTGAACATTGTTTCATTCTACGATAATACCCTTGGTTTTATTGGTGGAAATGAAGGCACAATGCTTTGTACCCAGCCTCAGTTACCCGTGGGCAACAATTATTCAATAGTCGGGAACACCAAAGATGTGCTTGGTATATTCCCCAACCCTACGAAAGACAATGCCCTGGTTCAATTTAGTGCTATGGCAGACACTCCTACAGAATTAAAGATGACGGACTTAACCGGAAGATTGGTTTTTGAACAATCACTAACTACGACTGGTGCTGGCATACAAACTGTTCCGGTTAATCTTCAGACGATGAAAAACGGAATTTATCTTGTTAAGGTCATTTCAGGCGCGCAAATTCTGACAGGGAAGATCCTTAAACAGAAATAATCATCTCACCAAAATGGACGCTCCATTCTCCCCCGACGAAGTGGTCGGGACTTCGCTTCGCTACGCATGCCCTTTGCTCTATGCTCTGATCCCTGTGCCATGTGCAAAAAAAGGGATGAGGGCCGTTGGAGACGAGGGACGATTTACATAGGAGAATCCTGCCGCGATTCAATAGACAAGGAGATCGGAGATAATATCCAACCAGCCTGCCGGCTGGCAGGTTTCCAACTTCCAAATTCAATAGGATTAGTACGATAGTGTATTTTCTGCAACCGAATGTCTTCCCCTTGTCCCCATTCCCCTCGCCTGCATGCTGTTTCGGCGGGCAGGCTTGTCCCCGTGTCTGCTGCAAAAGAGACGAATTTTCCAATTGAACTCCATGCCCCATGCTCCCCCGACGAAGGTCGGGACTTCGCTTCGCTACGCATGCCCTTTGCTCTATGCTCTGAGCCCTGTGCCCTGTGCCCTGTGCCAGTAGCCTGAAATAAATTATAGAAAAAAAGTCCTTCAAATACAGCTTACAATGACCTGATCCTTAATCCGATGAAAACAGTGCGCGGTGCACCGGGCCCGTAAACATAGTTACTGTCCCGGTTTTTGCCCGAGTCAAAATCAGTCTGGTAGGCATTCAGCATGTTCCTTACACCTCCAAACAGTTCAACACCAGTATCCACTGACTCAAAGAAAAAGGTGTATGACAACTTCAGGTTAACCTCAGTAAATGAATCTGATGTTTTGTAAACATCAGTAAGTTGTTCCGGTGCTCCGGCAAAATGCACCAGCAACATTTTACCTGTATAGATGCCACTGACAGAGGCATTAAAATGCTTGTTGGGTGTCAGCGAAAACGTTATATACCCATAATCCTCAGGTGAACGAAGAAACTCCTGAACAGGATCAGTACCGGAAATATTCTCCACAGCCTGATCAAAATGGCTTGTCTGTAGGGTCATTCCGGCTTCAAGTTGCATTTTTCGGTTATAATTTCCACGCAGTTCAATGGTTGTGCCCTGAACTGTAGCGCCAGATCCATTTCGTTTTTCAAATCTTTCACCGAAATTATCGGCGCCGATGGGTTGCAGGTAAAATACATTGTTGAGCCTGGTATAAAAATACTCAAGCGTAAAACCGGCAATAAACGATTCAGTGGCTTTATCAAAATTCCAGGAACCACTGTAGCTGTTTGATCTTTCTTCCTTTAAACCGGGCATAAGTGTGATTCTTGAGACACCACCTCCTGCAAAAGCTATATGCATATCGGTATCAAATGCCTGTGGTGCCCTGAAACCGGTACCCCAGGTAAGACGCAACTGCCCTGATTTTTGAATCTTGTACAATACCGAAATCCGTGGGCTGAACACAGGATTTTCAACCAGATTGTGATTGTCGGCCCTTAGCCCTGCCAATAGTGTCAGCTTTTTATTGATTTCCCAGTCACTTTGAACAAAACCGGCAAAATTCCTCGTCTGTTGATCAATCTCGTAGTTGTAGGAAGGAATTGTATCAAAGACATCGTCGACCAGGTATTCCATCCCGGCAGTGATGACGTTTTTACCCAATGGAAAATTTACGAACCTGTGATTGATCTGTAAACCAGCCTGTAAGGTGGTATTGAGGGTATTTCCGTAAGGAGGATCAGCCAGGTGGGCAACGAGTAATCCGGGATCGCCGGGCAGTATACCGGTATAATGCCTTCGTTTGGTTGATTGTCCGGCTACATAACTGATAAATGAACTATTGTCCTCATTGAAATTTACCTGGTAGTCTATCCCACCCATCAATATGTTGTGGGTCCTTTCTTCCGATTGCCGGGCAAGGTAAGCCGGTCCTTCCTTAATCTCACCACCGTAGCGGTATTCGTTCAGACTGCTCAGGTTCAGTTCAATTTTCTGATTGTATTCAGGTTTAAAAAACAGGTTGGCGCCAAAAGAATTATTGTTCAGTTCAGGCAATTCCGAAAATTTATCGTTGTTGTGATCATAGGCATCCCGGTTCCGGCGGTTTACATAAATTGCCGCACCTGCATTCCTCTTTTTGGTAAGCATGGTCATGTTTCCGAAAAGGACCTGATCTGTGGTTTTCGAATTGATTTCCTGAATGGATGAACTAAAATCATAGCTGCTTTCAGTCGGAAGCCTGGTAATAATATTTACGGTTCCACCGATAGCGCTTGAGCCATACAGAGCTGAACCTCCTCCCCTTACGACCTCAATCCTGTCAACCATATTGGCCGGAATCTGTTCCATACCATATAGCCCCATCAACGGACTGAAAACCGGGCGGCCATTGATTAGTATCTGGGAGTAAGATCCTCCCAATCCGTTCATCCGGAGTTGGGTATAATTACATGTCTGACAATCTGTCTCAACACGAAGGCCGGGTTGAAAACGCAGACCCTCCGATATATTACAGGCCTGGACCATATCTAATGATTTGCTTTCCAACACATTCACAATCACAGGACTCTCAGTCTGTCTTTTAAATGTCTTTGTACCTGTGATGACAACCTGATTCAACATCATGGTTTCAGCCTCCAGTATAAAATTAATCTCCAGTGTTTTACCCTTTTCCAGACTGACAGTTCTTTTTGATGTGATATAACCCAGAGATCTGGCAACCAGGGTATGTTCACCTTCAGGGAGATTTATCAGCATATAATGCCCGGTTGCATCAGTGGTTGTCCCTGTATTCGTCCCTTCTAGAAAAATATTTACAAAAGGTACATGTTCACCATTCGATTTTACATCACCAAACACATTGGCATCAGTATTTTGTGCCTTTAAAAAAGGTGTTGACAGGAAAATTACCATTCCGGCAATGAGTAGTCTTATTGTTCCCATAGTTTAGTTTTCTGAAATTGCTGTTTGTTCAACAAAAATTACATTTGCCATTGCTGCATTGAGTATTAACTTCTGCTCATTTATGACAACTCTGGTCATTTCATTTTTTGCGTATTGTTTCTCTACTTTAAGCAGAGTCCCAACCGAAATTCCGTTTTCTTCGCAGAATTCAAAGAATTCACCGTCAAATCCGGCCAATCTGGTTATTTTATAAAAATAACCTGCTGCAGTTGACGATAGGGTGAATTGTCCTTCACTTGATAGTATTCTTCCGTCGGTATCCGGGATTGGGTCGCCATGAGGATCAAAATCAGGACTGCCAAGGAATATACTTAATCGTTCCGTCAGAAAATCTGAAGTGAGGTGTTCAAGCAATTCAGCTTCACGATGAATTTCATGCAGAGAAAGGTTGAATGTTCTGAAGAGAAAAGTTTCCCATAAACGGTGCTTTCTGATAACATTTAATGCCATTCTCATTCCGGTTTCCGTCAATTGCAGTGGCCGGTACTTCTGAAAAACAACCAAATCTTTTAATGCAAGCTTTTTCGCCATATCGGTGGCAGCTGCATTGGAGATTCCAAGAGCTTTCGCGACAGTACCAGGTTTTGTATCAAGTCCCTGATTCTGACCGAACTGATAAATGACCTTGACAAAGTTTTCGGTTGCTGTTGACATTTTTCTGTTTGTTTAATATATATTTTAAGTATACTTAAATTTTTAAACACAATTCCGGAAGAAATTGTTCACTCATTTAAACAAAGTTTAAGGACAAGGGACGATTTACACGGGAGAATCCTGCCACGATTCAGCAGACAAGGGGAGCGGGAGACAAGTAGACCGGACTATGAAACTAAGACTGAGGGACTATGGGACTAAGAGACAAAGTGACTGAGAGACGAGACAAAAGGACACAAAGCCAGTCTCCCCTTGTCCCCATTTCCCCCCGCCTGCTTGCTGTTTCGGCGGGCAGGCTTGTCCCCTTGTCTGTCGCAAAAGAGACGGAATTACCCAGTTATGTCCATGCCCCATGCTCTGTGCCCTGAGCCCTGAGCCCTGTGCTCTGTGCTCTGAGCCCTGTGCCCTTAGTTTGATGTAAACTCGTTCTGTATTGTCAGGTAGTCCGGATAGGCAATTGACTGGGTTCCGACCATGATGCTTGGCCTGGCTTTCAATGTAATACGGGTTGGCTTGTTACCCGCCCCGGCCAGGTTCAGTCCGAAATTGGCAATGGCATCACCGCTTTTACCTTTCAGGGCCTGTTTCAGATCAATGCCTATGGTAAGCGGAATAATTCCGGTTCCACCGTTTCCCGGAATCTGCACCCGTTGCTCATTCACACCACTTATCATCCGGATATCGTCAATAAATAGAATCCAATCGAGTTTTGTCAGTCCGGCTGAAGAAGCATTTGGGTTTCTGGCTTCCACATTCAGGGTAAAATTTAATGGAAGACTGCCGCCCGATACCGCTGCTGCCGTAATTTTGGCTGCGTCTGTCAGATTGAGATCGGTGAGCTTATTAACCTGCTGAATATTAACACCGGCCAGGCGCAACTGATCAACGGTTTTCAGTTTGAATTCACACTTTGAAAGCATTGCAACCTGCCTGGCCTGATCCAGGATTTCGCATCCGGATACAAGGGCAAGTGTCAGGGAAATAGCTATAAAACCACGGATCATTTTCATATTTGAGGATGTTTCAACTGGAATGACTTCGAAGAAAATATTTAACAGTCTGAACAGAGCAAATATTCTGCCGGAATGGGAAGATTATAAAAATTTGCGATGGTTGTCCTGAAATAACCGATGCAGAGAAATGAAATATCATATCCCTGAAAGAAAAAAATCTTAATTTTTCGAAGCACGTTTACGCTCATGCTCATCCAGGATGATCTTTCGTAACCTGAGTGAACGAGGAGTAACTTCAAGCAATTCGTCTTTACCTATATATTCCATTGCCTCTTCCAGAGAAAACTTAATTGCAGGAACGATAAAGATTTTATCATCTGTTCCTGAAGCACGCACGTTGGTCAGTTTTTTGGTTTTGGTCACATTAACCATCAGGTCATCAGGTCTGACCTGTTCACCAATTACCTGACCGGCATAGATCTCTTCATTCGGATGCACAAAGAATGAACCTCTATCCTGCAGTTTGTCGATGGAATAAGCGATGGCTATCCCGGTTTCCATAGCAATCAGGGCACCGTTGCGACGGCCGGCAATTTCCCCCTTCCAGGGCTCGTAAGCCAGGAAACGGTGTGCCATAATGGCTTCACCTTCGGTGGCTGTCAATACATTGTTGCGAAGACCGATGATACCGCGTGAAGGGATTTTAAATTCCAGGTGAATGCGGTCACCCTTGGTTTCAATGGTAGCAATCTCACCCCGGCGCTGGGTTACCAGTTCAATTACCTTACCTGAAAATGCTTCAGGTACATGCACCGTCAGCATTTCAATCGGTTCGTGGTTCACTCCGTCAATCTCTTTAATAATTACCTGAGGCTGGCCGAGTTGAAGTTCATAGCCTTCACGCCGCATGGTTTCCACCAGAATAGAAAGGTGCAGGATGCCGCGGCCGTAAACCATCAGTGCTTCCGGTGAATCAGTTTCCACCAGGCGCATGGCCAGATTTTTCTCAATTTCTTTGTAAAGACGTTCACGGACATGGCGCGAGGTTACAAATTTACCCTCTCGTCCATAAAACGGCGAATTATTGATGGTGAAGAGCATACTCATGGTGGGTTCATCAATCCGGAGTGGTTGCAGGGCTTCTGGTAATTCAAAATCTGCTATGGTATCGCCGATTTCAAAATCATCAATTCCAAGCACAGCGCAAATTTCACCAGGAAGTACGTCAGTCTTGATCTTTTCCTTACCAAGCCCTTCAAACACATACAATTCCTTGATTTTAGACCTGAAAATCCGGCCATCCTGCTTAATGAGCGAAACATTCATTCCGCCACGAAGCACCCCGCGAGAAAGCCTGCCAACTGCAATGCGGCCAACATAGGAAGAGTAATCGAGAGAAGTAATCTGCATCTGTGTATTTCCTTCTTCAAATTTTGAAGCAGGGATATTTTCGATAATAGAATCCAGCAAGTAGGTTACATCTTCAGCTGGCTTTCTCCAGTCGGCAGACATCCATCCTTCTTTTGATGAGCCGAAGACTGTGGGAAAATTCAGCTGATCCTCAGAGGCATCCAGATTAAACATCAAATCAAAAACAGCCTCCTGAACACCTTCAGGGTCACAATTAGGCTTATCAACCTTATTAATGACCACAATAGGTTTCAGATTCAAAGCAATGGCTTTCTGTAAAACAAAACGTGTCTGCGGCATAGGACCTTCAAAGGCATCTACCAAAAGAAGAACGCCATCGGCCATGTTGAGTACCCGTTCCACTTCTCCGCCAAAATCGCTGTGACCCGGGGTATCAATGATATTAATCTTAAATCCTTTATACCGGACCGAAACATTCTTGGCAAGGATAGTTATGCCTCGTTCGCGTTCAAGATCATTGCTGTCGAGGATCAGATCGCCCATATCCTGGTTCTCCCTGAACAATTTTACCTGGTGCAGAATTCTGTCTACAAGGGTGGTTTTGCCGTGATCAACATGGGCAATTATGGCTATATTCCTGATATTGTGCATTATATATTATATTTTCGTAATTTTTTAGAGAACTGCAAAAGTAGGTATTATTCCTTCACTTATTTAAAATGAGTATAAACTTCAGTGGATTTCAGCGAAATCATCTGAAGTTTGCCCTGATTTTACTAAGGATTCAGTAAAACCCTGCTTTCAGGGTTTTCAATTTCAGTAAAACATGTAAAGGAATCAATACTGTTATCCCGAAATTTGTCCTTTAAATACTTTAATACCGTAATGTCGAAAATTATTTCACTTTCCGAAGCAGCTTCCATTGCTATTCACAGCATGGTACTGATAGCATCGGCCAAAGAAAGCCTGAATGTTATCAGAATTTCAGAACGGACAGGTGCTTCAAAACACCATGCAGCCAAGATTATGCAAAGATTGGTGAAAGAGGGATTCCTGAATTCAAACAGGGGTCCTTCGGGTGGATTTATGCTTAGGATACCGGCGGCAGACATAACACTTCTGCAGGTATATGAAGCCATCGAGGGAAAACTGGATGAAGCAACCTGTCCGGTTAATAATCCTGTCTGCCCTTTTCATAAATGCCTGATGGGTAATATTGTAAGTAAAATGACACAGGAATTTAAAAAATACATGAGCAATCAGACCCTCAGTGATTTTATAAAGTGATTCGAAGTATAGCGAATTGGCTGATCTGTTAATTAGCTTATTGGCTGATTAGTTAATTGATTAATCACCAGATATTTAACAATAATCTTATAACTATTTCAGATTTTATTTGTACCGTATGATAAAATGTACGTATATTTGCGTATTCAAATACCGAATTACATCTTTAAAACATTTCCATGGCAAAAGTGGTTCATATATCAGAGGCAGCTTCGCTTGCAGTACACAGTATGGTACTGATTGCAGGGAGTTCAGAAATGCTGAACGTGAACCAGATTGCAGCAGTAACCCATTCATCGCGCAACCACCTGGCCAAGGTAATGCAGATACTGGTCAAGAACGGCTACCTCGATTCGGTGCGGGGGCCCAGGGGTGGTTTTACACTGAAAGGTGATCCTGGTAAAATAAACCTTTTACAGATTTACGAACTAATTGAAGGTAACCTTGAAGAACACCACTGTGGGATTGAAACACAGAAATGCCCTTTTAAAATTTGTGTTTTTGGCGGGCTTGCTGATAAATTTTCGGTTGAATTTATCGAATATCTGAGAACAAAAACCTTAGCTGACCTCATTTCCAACAAGTAATACAATGAAAAGAACGATTATTAAAATTGACGAAGAATTATGCAATGGTTGTGGTAATTGTGTACCTAATTGCCATGAAGGCGCACTTCAGATCATTGATGGCAAAGCCCGACTTATCAGCGATTTGTTTTGCGACGGACTCGGAGCCTGTATCGGCCACTGTCCGGAAGGAGCCATAACAATGGAAGAGCGCGAAGCCGGGCCTTATGATGAGATCAGGGTGATGCAGCTGATGGTTCCGAAAGGACGCAATACCATTCTGGCTCATCTTGAGCACCTGCGCGATCATAATGAAACCGATCTGCTGAAACAGGCCATCAGCTTTATCAAGGAAAATAATGTTGACATGAGCCCGAATAATGAAAATCAATTCAAGCCTGGCCCTCAGATAAAATCCTTCGGTAACCTGAACGATGCGCGGGCTGCTGACTCCCCTGCCCCATCAGCCGGTTGTGGCGGTGGTTGCCCGGGATCCAAAACCATTGATTTTAATATTGATCTGAACAAAGTAGACGAAGTTGCTACTGCCGTTATTCCAATACCGGAACAAAATGCTGCTCAGGAGGCCCCTTCTGAACTCCGTCAATGGCCGGTTCAATTGCACCTTCTGAACCCTCAGGCCGGTTATTTTAAAAATGCCGATGTGGTGCTGGCTGCCGACTGTGTGGCTTTCTCCATGGGCAATTTCCACAGTCATTATCTTAAAGGAAAAACCCTGGCCATTGCCTGCCCCAAACTTGATTCCAACAAAGAATCCTATGTTGAAAAACTGACTGCCATGATCAGTCAGAGCAACATCAATACGCTCAGCGTAATTATGATGGAAGTTCCCTGCTGTTCCGGCCTTTCCCATATGGCTCAAATGGCAAGAAAACAGGCAGGCAGAAACATTCCGATAAAGAAATCAATCATCGGAGTTCAGGGTAATGTGCTGAATGAAGAATGGGTCTGAACAAATAACAAATCGCTAATAACAACTAACATTTAACAATTATCAGGAGACAAGAGGCAAGGTATGTCAGGGTTACTGACAAAATCACTTTGATATTCCCTTGTCATTCTGCAAAAAATTTAAAGCCATGAGTGAACTGATAAATAACTCGGAACAGCGGAAAGCCCGCCTTAAAGAACTCATCCTTAAACTCCATCAGGGAGGATCACAACAGGATGTGAGGGCTGAACTGATGCAAAGCCTGAAACAAATCCCCTACGGTGAAGTTGTTGAAGTCGAACAGGAACTGATCGGTGAAGGCCTCCCGGAAGAGGAAGTGCTCAAACTATGTGATGCCCACTCTGCAGTACTTCAGGGTAACATCGACCTGAGCGGCTCGCAGAAAATTCCGGAAGGGCATCCGGTTAACCTTTTCAGTAAGGAAAACGAAGAACTCAGGAAAGTTACCAAAGAAGCATCTTCGTTGCTGGATGAGATACAAAAGTTGCCGGAAGGGAGCCATGTACAGGAGAAGGTTTATAAGCTGCTGGGATTTTTCAACAGCCTGTTCGATGCCGACAAGCACTATCAGCGGAAAGAATACCTGCTGTTCCCATATCTTGAAAGTAAAGGGATTACCGGTCCACCCAAAGTAATGTGGGGCAAGCACGATGAAATCAGGGAACTGATCAAAGGCAGCATTGAAATACTGCATCACGAAAACATTACCCGTGAAGAATTGCTGGGCTCTGCAGAAATTATCCTGAACCAGGCCCTTTTCGGAATTGAGGATATGACCGTAAAAGAGGAACAGATTCTCTTCCCGATGGCCATGGACAAACTGACTGAAGCGGAATGGTTCGAGATCAGCAGACAATCGCTTGAGATCGGATTCTGTCTGTATGACCCAACGGTTGAGTGGAAGCCTTCGTGGGCAACCGAATCCGGCAGTGTGGATGTACAAAAAGAGGGAAACCATATCCAACTGCCCTCCGGAGGCTTTACTGCCGGAGAACTGCTGGCTATTCTGAATACCCTTCCGATCGACATGACCTTTGTTGACAAGGACGATAAGGTGAAATATTTCTCCCAGGGTGCTGAACGCATTTTTCAACGCAACCGTGCCATTCTCAACCGCGATGTCAGGCATTGCCATCCACCGGCCAGCGCTCATATTGTTGACAAAATTATTGATGATTTCAAGACAGGCCGTCAGACCCGTGCACCTTTCTGGATCAATATGGGCGGAAAGATGATTCATATTGAATATTTTGCCCTCCGGGATGAGAAGGGAGAATACCTCGGTACGCTTGAGGTTTCACACAATGTAAACCGGTACAGGGAACTCGAAGGCGAACAACGAATTTTATCATACACCTGAAACTGAAGAACAATGGAAAATGAACTCATTATCACCCCGAAAACGAAGGTGCTCCAGTTGATTGAGGCATATCCTCAGTTGGAAGCCGTTCTTATTGGCTATGTTCCGGCTTTTAAAAAACTGCAGAACCCTGTTCTGCGGAAAACAGTGGCAAAAATTGCCTCGCTTCAACAGGCTGCAGCCATCGGCAATGTGAAGATTGAAGACCTGATCAATAAACTCAGGTCTGAAATCGGGCAGGATTTATTTAATCAAAGCGAAACAACCATGTACAATACTGAAAAACCAGGCTGGTTCGACGAAGGTCGGATTGCAGCCACGCTCGATGCCCGCCCGATGCTGGCAGCCGGCGAACATCCTGTTAACCAGGTGATCGCCGATCTGAAAACGCTGGAACCGGGTAAAATTTATCAACTGACAGCCCCGTTTCTTCCGGCCCCCCTGATCGACAAGGCCTCCAGCCTGAACTTCGGCCACTGGATCACAAAAGATGCCGACGGAGTACATGTTATTTACTTCTCAGTCAAACAATAAGCAATCCAAATCAAGTAAAAATGGAACCAGATAAATTCAATAAAGGGAAAGCTTTCACCTTCAGTGATGAAATTGAGTATGCCAACGGAGGCATTGTGAGTATGCGGATTCTTGAAAAAAGCACAGGTAATGTCAGTCTGTTTGCTTTCGATCCCGGGCAGAAACTCAGTGAACATACAGCCCCGTTTGATGCCATGATCCAGGTAGTAGAAGGTGAAGCAGAGATCGTTATAGGTGGTGAGTCCAACCACCTGGTTGCAGGTCAGGTAATTATTATGCCGGCCAATATTCCGCATGCGGTAAACGCAATCACCAGGTTCAAGATGGTGCTGACAATGATTAAAGCCTGAAATTTAATTTCTGATTGCGGATTGAGTTTATTTTCAATTCATTTTGAGTGATGGATATAAGTGTTACTTCGCTTTACCCGGGTGTAACTCACTTATAAAATTGGAGCTATTCACCTTTAACTTGAAATTGCATGTTTATAAATTGTTTAATTCCTTTGGAGATGATTGAGCGTTTCACCTGTGTGCATCGGTAATTTGGATTCGTTCTCTTAAAGTGGAATCTACCTGACTTTCTCAAGCAGATTCATCTGATAGAAATGAATTATCGTTTCCTCTCTCCTGGTAAAACACAAACTCACGGAATCCAGGAACTTTTTAACATCATTTTCCAATACTGAGTTGATCGTTTTCTATTATACGCAATCAGAAATCACTGCCTGACTGTATCACGCAGGCAGGCACCATCCGAAATCCGAAATCCGAAAGATGAAGACCCTTCGCAAATACCACAAATGGCCCTCGCTGGTGATCGGTTTTTTTTTGATTTTATTTTCATTATCGGGCATTATACTTAATCACCGGCAATTCTTTTCGCCGGTGAATGTTTCCCGTAACCTGCTTCCACCAGTTTACAGGTATAACAACTGGAACCTGGCTGCAATAAAAGGAAATATCAGTTTGGGAAATGACCGTCAACTCGTGTACGGAAACATTGGTATATGGGCCTGTGATTCGTCCTTTAGCCGCTTTACTGATTTTAACCAGGGTTTCAACAGGGGGATCGATCACCGGAAGGTTTTCACCATGCTTCAAACCAGCAATAATCAATTGCTGGCCGGTACCCTGTACGGGCTTTGGCAATTTGACAGGAAGAACAATACATGGGTAAAGCTCACATTTCCTGAGAAGAACCCGAGAATTGTAAAACTGGCTGAATATGACGGGCAGGTCTATATCATGACCCGTGACCACCTTTACAGGCTACCCCTTGGAAACTTACATAATTTCAGACACTTACCCCTGTCAGTTCCGGAAGGCGCAGATGGGAAAGCCAGCCTGTTCATTACATTGTGGGTTTTGCATAATGGTGAATTGATGGGCCTGGCGGGTAAACTGCTTGTTGATCTGGTTGGTATTGTTCTGATTTTTATTAGTCTGAGTGGATTCTATTACACGCTGATGCCAATATTCGCAAAGCGCTCTTCTAAAAATCTCAGATTAAAGCTGCATAAGTTCAACAGAACATCCATAAACTGGCACACCAAAATCGGCGTCTATGGACTACTCATTCTCATTATAACCATTATCTCGGGTATGTTTCTCAGACCTCCCCTGCTGATACCCATCGCTGGTTCCCGGGTAGCGCCCATTCCCGGGACAATGCTTGACAACGATAACCACTGGCATGATAAACTTCGCGATTTTGCGATTGATTCCAATCATCGCCGGATAATTATATCAACCAGTGAAGGATTCTTTGAAACCGGAGTAAAGGGGGAGGATTTTTGCAGACCATTCAGGGTGCAACCTCCGGTAAGTGTGATGGGAATAACCGTTTTTGATCAGGTTGCCGATGGATCATTTGTGGTTGGCTCCTTCAGCGGTTTGTATCGGTGGTATCCTGAAAAGGAAACAATCATCAATATGATCACGGGTCAATTGGTGACTCAGTTCAGTCAGGGAAATCCATTCGGGGCTACGGCTGTTTCCGGAATTATCAGAAGAAATTCTGAATTACTGGCTTTTATTGACTATGATGGCGGATGGATTCCACTAAAGCCGGGTATGAATGTGCCTGAAATGCCTGATAAAATTAAAAAATCGCCGGTCTCATTGTGGAATGTGGGACTTGAAGTGCATACCGGAAGGATTTTTTCCGTATTTTTAGGAAGTTTTTACATTCTTTATGTTCCACTTATGGGACTGACTACTTTACTCATCCTTATCACAGGATTCCTGATGTGGTATAAATCAAATAAGCGACGAAAGAAAAATCAAACAAATAAGACACAAATTCATGAATATCACCAGATTAAATCAGGCACCTAAAGTACCTTTTGACCTCGACGGTCACATTCTTGCCAACCATGCCGATGTAGAAATTATTCATCTGCATCTTAAACCAGGGGAGCGGATTGAAAAACACACCAACCCTTTCGATGTGATTTTTTATATTCTTGAAGGCAAAGCCATGCTTGAATCTGACCTTGAACGGGTGCTGGTAATGAAAGATCATAGTATAGTAATCGATGCCGGTGTGAACCGCGGAATTGAAAATATTTCTGTCGGTGATTTCAGGTTGCTGGTAATAAAACTGCATCATACCAAAAAATAGTTTTCCTGCACTGCTTATGGCCTTTCTGATCCGGGCAGCCCACCATGGGCATATCCACAGGCAAGAATAAGTTTTTCTTTTTATTTGAAACCCGGATACATTTCTTCCGATTCACATTATAATTATCTTTGGATGGATGTTTCTGAAATGGAAACATTTGCCTGCTCCGGACCAGACAGGAATAATCACTGTTTACCAACGGGCCAGGTTGATTGCATCTATACTTGTGATTGGCGCTGATTCATTCAAACTACCATGAAAACTCATCACTCTGCATACAGACACGCCGCGGGAGTTCATCCATTCCTTTTCATCCTGATACTTCTGTTCCTTTCAATGCCATTCTCTATCCGGGCTCAGAAAAACAATGCTCATCATCCTGCATTGAAAAGCAAACAGTATATGAGGTCAGAATGGTTCACATCCTCAAGGACGGATAGTTCAGGTAGCATGGGAAACTATCTGAAAGCCCTCAATTCCTTCCGGGACAAATCCGGGGGCAGGGAAATACCGGGAAATTACCAGTCTGCCCAATGGTATCCGCTTGGGCCATTTAAAACGACCCATCCGGTGCTCGCCCAACTCGGGCTTGTCAGTTCCATCTGGATTGACACCAGCGATTTTCAGACCATATATGCCGGAAGCAACACCGGAGGAATATTCAGAACAACCGATGGAGGAGATAACTGGAGTTCACTTTCAGACAATTATCTCACAACCGGTGTATTGAGCATTCAGGTTGATCCTCAGCATAAGGAAAGGATATTTATCGGAACCGGCCATCTGGGCTTTGGACGTGCTTATGGATATGGGGTGATGAAAAGCAACGACGGTGGTATTACCTGGGAACAAACAGGCCTGAACAGTCATACCCTGACATCCAACTTTACAGTCAGGAGAATTGCTTTACTTCCTCAACAGCCTGATGCCCTGCTGGCATTGGTAAATACTGAGTTTCGTTTAAAAGGATATATTTACCGGTCGGCAGACGGTGCACAAACCTGGGAGGAAGTTTATACTGATGATGGCGCTGAGTTGTTCTCCATCAAATCCGATCCTGTGAATCCGGATGTGATTTATGCAACCGGCAACCGGTTTCTAAAAAGTACCGATGCCGGACTCCATTGGATTGATCTTTCAACCAGTCTTCCGCTGGATACCAATTATGTGTTCAGCCGTGTGGAAGTAGCAAAATCATCCCATAATTCCGACCTTTTGTATGTGATGGCTGAAGTGTATGACACCACAGGCTTCAATCTATCGGCCAGGCTCGATTTGTTTAAATCAGTCGATGGAGGGGAAACCTATTCAAAAATAAATCTGGAGTATAATCCATTGGCTGGTTACTGGAAACTGGAATTTGCCATTTCTCCTGCGCATGATGATGAGTTTTATCTTGGTGGAGTCTGGCTTTATAAATACCGGATTGAAGGAGACTCGGCAAAATACATTTATTGCAGTGATCATAAATACCATCATGATGTACGTGACCTGCATATCTTCTCCGGATATGAAAAAGATCTGATGTATATGGCCAACGACGGTGGTGTCAGCAAATCAGAAACCGGGGCGGAATCATGGCAGGACATTACGCGCAACGGATTGAATATAACACAGTTCCACAATATAGCTATTGGCGAAAACAGTGATTTTATGTATGCCGGCCCTCAGGATGCCAACCTGTCATTTTATAATTTCGAAACCGGAATCTGGACGAAAAATGCGAAAGTCGCGGATGCTTACGAAGCAGCCATAGATCACCAGAACCCTGATATCGTTTACATGATTACCGTTCCGCCCAAAGTAACCCGGCCACATATTTTTATTCTCAAATCGACCAATGCAGGTGGCTTCTTTGACTATTATGGCATTCCTGATTCAACAGAAGTGGGCAGAAATGATAAACCCCTTGCTATGGATCCGGTTGAACCGGGGACGCTGTATGTAGGTGTCAGGAATGTGTGGAAAACAACCGATGGCGCAGTAAGTTGGGAGAAAATCAGCGATTTTTCTGCTGTTGGGGAGCAAAAACTCATTTCGCTGCGCATTGCTCCTTCTAACAACAAAGTAATTATTGCTGCCTTCGAAAATCCAAACTGGGGTATGCCGGATCCTGCCAAACTCTGGATAACTCCCGATGGAGGAAATCATTGGCTGAATATCACACCTACGGGTACATTAAGTGTTGATTATGCAGGCATTTCTGATATTACTTTTCATCCTGAAATGCCTCAGAAATTCTGGCTTTCACTTGACCGGGAATGGGAAAACCACCGGGTATATATGACTGCCGATGGCGGAGCAACCTGGCAGAATTATTCTGAAGGTTTGCCGGCTTTGCCTGTGAACACCATTACTTATGTCAGTGGCGCTGGTTACGATGTACTGCTCGCGGCTACCGATGCCGGCGTTTATTACCGGGATGAGCAAATGAGCGGGTGGGAAAGGTTTGGAAACGGCTTACCCTATACCATTGTGGCAGACATTAAGATAAGCTATTCCCGCCGGAAAATTATTGCCGGAACATTTGGCCGGGGATTGTGGGAAGCAGATCTGTGCATGCCTCTGACTGAAGGTGAACTGGCGATCAGCGACACCGTAGAATGGTCCGGAAAACGAAAAGTGCTCCAGGATGTGGTTATCAATCCGGGAGGAAAACTCATTGTGCGTTCTGTAGCAGAAATGGGACTCGACCGTAAAATAAAAGTAATGCCCGGGGCAGAGCTGTTAATCGACCGCGGAACCCTGACCAACGACTGTGCAGGCATGTGGGACGGGATCAGGCTATACGGTTCAGCAGACTATGATAACCCAACACTTCCGCAGGGAAAACTCACCCTGCTGCATGGCGGATCAGTCCTGTTTGCCGATACGGCAGTAAAAACCATAGCGATTGACGGTCAGGGCAGCCTGGTATCCGGGTCCGGAGGTGGCATCATCTATGCCAACAATGCAAAGTTTATCAACAACACCTTCGGAATAGAAATCAATGCTTCTGAAGGGAAGAACCCCTCCGTATTCAGCCTGTGTCAGTTTGCTACCAATAAGCAACTACCAAACGGATCAATAGCAGGAGATCTGGTAAGTCTGAAGGGATCTCATGGCGTCAGGTTCACCAGCTGCCAGTTCGAGAACAACCTGCCGTTATCGGGCCTCCCCTACCATAGCCGGGGCATCGGAATCAACAGCTTCAATTCAACTTTCCTGGTTGAGAAACTACCATCTCTTGATTCTGTTCCCTTTGGTTTGAACGCCGATGCCGTATTCAGGCAGTTGTGGAGCGGAATAAAGGCAACCTCATCGTCGCCGGCATTTTCTACAGACATTTCAAACGTGAACTTCGACCGGAACCTCACGGGGATCTACATTGCCGGGATGAGCCTGTGCAGAATCAACAGTTGTAATTTCAACCTAAGTTCGCCCAACGTTAACGACACGCTGAAACCAGCAGCGACGGCAATTTATATGGACCAATGCAGTTATTTTGATATTTCATCAAATGTAATCCGGGGACCGCTTGGAGCCATTGTTCCCAAGTCAAAATCTGCCGGAATGATATTTAACCGTTGTGGCATGCTGAACAATACTGTTTATGGAAACAGTATCACCTTTACGAACTATGCAATGGTGGCACAGAATTCAAACCGTAGTACAGATGGATTCAGCGGGCTCCGGATACTTTATAACTGGTTCGACGGCAATGAATATGACATCTGTCTGACAAACGACAGCACCTCGCCAAACAACGGAATTGCGCTGCATCAGGGAGCATCGGGTAATTATCCTGCTGTTCCTGCCGGAAACCGTTTCAGCTACAGTAAATGGCACCGCGATGCAGATGTTCACAATGCCGGGGAAATGCTCTATTATCACTATTTTAGTGAAACAGACAGTACAAACCTGAAACCTGTCAACCAGTACCGCATTTATCCCGTGACAGTCGGGCAGTCCTATCCGGCAGACAGTGTTTACAGACCGGATTACCTTTTGACTGAAGGAACCGGGATTGAAAATGAATTCAATCATTTCAATGATTTATATGAAGGGCTGGACCATTCCTTTAAAGACAAACTTGATGGTGGTAATACCGGAAACCTGATTTCAGAAATCAGCCACTGTGCACCGGATCAGGTTACTGACCTCATTTCCGGATTGGCTTCACTCTCACCCTTTCTATCCTCTGAAACGCTCATTGCGCTTATTGAAAATCAAAAAACCATACCCAATACCCTCATCTTTGATATTCTTGCCGGAAACAACCATTTTGTCAGAAGCAAGGAGGTTATGGAAGCCATCGGACAGATGAAACCACCCCTGAAGGATTACATGCTTGCTTCGCTGGCTCCGGCTTATACACAATATTCCCTGCTTGAACTTGCAGAATCTGAGTTGAATGCTGCCCGGGCAGCACGCGATCTCTTGTTCATCAAAAGGTCACAACAGATGCCGGATACAATTAATGACGGCCTTGATCAGATTATCCCCTTTCTGTTGAATGACGACAGGCCTGAAAGCCATTACCTTGCATCTTTTATGAATGCCGCCAAAGGCAAGAAGGATGAGGCTGAGTTTATTCTGTCAGGGATTCCGGCTAAATTTCCACAGCTGGATCAAGATATGCACAATCAAAGGACTGAGTTGCTCGGAATCAATCTCCGTCTATTTCCTGAAGGTAAGATCAGATCAAGCCTGGATCAGGCAGAATCTGACCTTCTTTCACAATTAAAACCCGGTGCTGAAACAGGAATATATGCATACAGCACCCTGAATTACTACAATCAGGGCGGCTACAGCGAGCCATATATCTTTCCGGGTGTCCCGGGTGTCATAAAGCCACCTGTTGTTCCACCTGTTCAGTTCTCCGGGGCAGGTTTCGGGGTTTTCCCAGTCCCTGCAAAGGATTATGTGATTCTCGATTATTTCTCCGAATACGGTTTGATAAACGGGAAACTCCGGATCACCTCCGTTTCCGGTCAGATTGTCAGGGAATTAATCATTGATAAATCTTACGGACAACAGATCATTGATATCAGTCAGCTTGATGCCGGAACTTATTTATTTATGCTCATGCATGATGGTGGCAAAATCGGTGAACAAAAAGTAATAATTGTCAGGTAAACTTTGCCGGTATCTTAAAGTATTATAAATTTGCTCAAAAATACGAATTATAGTACTCGTTTACTTATTTATTAAATCCATTTCATGACATCAATCGGTAGCTTATGAAGAGATTTTTCGGATCAATGAAACCACCCGATAATTGGCAGATTCCGGTAATTATCCTGCTCGGGATGTTAACAGGAATTGGCTTGCTGATCATCAGGGCATCCAACGCCCACTCCTACTTATCGGATGACCCGAAAACATGTATCAATTGTCATGTGATGTACTCCCAGTATGCTTCCTGGACGCACAGCAGTCATCGTGAAGTCGCCAGTTGTAACGATTGTCATGTTCCACACGATAATGTCGTAAGGAAATATCTTTTTAAAGCCATGGATGGAATGCGGCATGCCACCATATTTACTGCCCGTGGGGAGCCACAGGTTATCCGGATCAAGCAGGCCGGAGCCAATGTGGTGCAGGAAAACTGTATCCGTTGTCATCTGAATCTTGTGGATATGGTTGGGGCTGTGCAGGTAACAGCTGACGGCCATGATAAGGGCGCTGGTGCCCGTTGCTGGGATTGTCACAGGGAAACTCCTCATGGAACAGTCAACAGCTTATCAGCCGCGCCATATACCATTATCCCGCGAATGGAGTCGGTTGTACCTTTATGGATGGAAAAAGTATTGAAAAACAACGTATCAGAAGTAAATAAATAAAGCAGCATCATGGAAAACACGATTAACAGACCTGGACGCAAGCCCTGGATCAATTGGACGATTTTTTTCTTAACAGTTGTGGTTGTTTTTGTCCTCGGCATATTTGCAGCATCGATCCTTGAACGAAGAACAGAATCAAAGCTCTATTTCCAGACAGTGAAAGCAATTCCCGACTGGGAGCCCCGGAATGAAGTGTGGGGTCAGAATTATCCGCGTGAATATGAGACCTACCTGAGCACGCTCGATACCGGATTTAAAAGTCCGCACGGGGGGTCTGCCGTTATTGATTATCTGGAAAAATACCCGGAACTGGTTGTAATGTGGGCGGGTTATGCTTTCTCAAGGGAATATAACCAGGGACGGGGTCATTACTATGCCATTAAAGATGTCCGTGAAAGCCTGAGGACCGACGTTCCTCAACCGGCTACCTGTTGGACCTGTAAAAGTCCGGATGTACCCCGGTTGATGGAACAGATAGGGGTACCTGAATTTTATAAAGGCAAATGGAGTGAAATGGGTCATGAGGTTGTAAACAACATTGGCTGCCAGGACTGCCATGATCCCAAAACCATGAATCTCCGCATTTCGCGTCCGGCTCTTGCAGAAGCCTATCAACGCCGGGGAAAAGACATAAAAAAAGCTACCCTGCAGGAAATGCGCTCCCTGGTATGTGCCCAGTGCCATGTTGAATATTATTTCAAAGGTGAAGGCAAATACCTCACTTTCCCATGGGATAAAGGATTCAGTGCTGATGAGATGGAAGCCTATTACGATGAGATTGAACATGTTGACTGGGTTCATAAACTCAGCAGAGCTCCCATGCTGAAAGCTCAGCATCCGGATTTTGAATTGTATATGACCGGAGTACATGCCGACCGCGGGGTTGCCTGTGCTGATTGCCATATGCCTTATAAACGCGAAGGCGGGATGAAGTTTACCGATCACAAGATCCAGAGTCCGTTGGCCAATATTTCAGGCTCCTGCCAGGTATGCCATCGCGAAAGCGAAGCAAAACTCATGGCCAATGTTGTAGAACGTCAGGGCAAGGTAGAAGAATTGAGGCGTCTGGCTGAAAAAAACCTGGCCCGGGTACATATAGAGGCAAAAACAGCCTGGGACAACGGTGCCACTGAAGCAGAAATGAAACCTGTCCTTCAGTTGATCCGTCATGCCCAATGGCGCTGGGACTGGGTTGCCGCAGCCAATGGTCTCGGATTTCATTCACCGGTAGAAGCCCTCAGAGTTCTCGGAACCTCCATACAGAAAGTTCAGGAGTCCAGAATTCTTCATACGGAAATTTTCGTAAAAAGAGGTGTTGTGATCCCTGTCGAATTGCCTGACATCTCAACCAAAGAGAAAGCCCAGAAATACGTCGGACTTGAAATGCCTGAGTTACTCAAGAAGAAAAGTGAATTTCTGACCACTGTTGTTCCGGAATGGGCCCGGAAAGCAGCAGAAAGGGAGGCAAGGCAGAAAAACTGAAATCCGGCTGAGCAGAAAATAACAAGGTTGCCGGCACCGGCAGCCTTTTTTGTTTCAGGAAGGCCGCAAACCTTTAACCATAAAATCTGTTTACAGGGACAAAACGCTATTTTTGCACGCTTAAAAACCAGATTATGCTATGTATCATCCGGCATGAAACCGACCCTTACTTTAACCTGGCTGCAGAGGAATATGTGCTGAAACACTTTGAACAGGACTGTTTTATGCTATGGCGCAATGAACCTGCTATTATTGTCGGGAAGCACCAGAATACCCTGGCAGAAATCAATGCCGCATTTGTCAGAGAGAACCAGATCAGGGTTGTCCGTCGCCTTTCCGGAGGCGGTGCAGTTTTTCACGATCTGGGGAATCTGAATTTTACTTTTATCGCTTCCGGCGAACACCACCAACTGGTTGATTTCAGGAAATTTACCCTTCCCATCCTTGAAGTGCTTGAAAAACTTGGAATTGAAGCAAAATTTGAAGGCAGGAATGATCTGACCATCGGTGGACGGAAGTTTTCAGGCAATGCCGAACATGTATATAAATCCAGGGTTCTTCATCATGGCACACTGTTGTTTTCAGCCGCAATGGCCGATCTTTCAGGTGCCCTGAATGTGGATCCTGACAAATTTACCGACAAGGCTGTAAAATCCGTTAGAAGCAGGGTTACCAACATCAGTGAACACCTGAAAAGCCCGATGACAGTGCTGGAATTCCGGGACCATATTATGAACCATATCATGGGAACAACAGCAAATACAGAGATTTACAGTTTCAATGAAAAGGACATACAGGCCATCAACAGGCTGAAAGACGAAAAATACATCACCTGGGAATGGAACTTTGGCTATTCACCGAAATACAACTTCCGTAAAGCAGTAAAAACCAATGGTGGAAAACTGGAAGTGGCGCTCGAAGTGGTAAATGGCATGATCGAAAAAGCCCGGTTCTATGGCGACTATTTTAATAAACTTGATCCTGCAGATATTGAATCTGCACTTGAAGGTTCAGTTCATTCTGAAACAGCGGTTTCGGAACGCCTCGACAGGTTTGATATCACACAGTACTTTCTGAATGTAACAAAGGAAGAACTGGTGACAGCCTTATTCTAAAAGTCTTTGCTCAATGCTTGAACATTCAGCATTCAGTATTGTTTAACACTGGCTTAATATTAAAACCAACTTAATCAGATGGAAGCTCAACAGGTTTTTGACAGGCTATGGGCCGATTATATATCTCAGAATCCCGCTGCAAAAAGGGTGTACGACCTCTTCGTTTCGGAAGGTGAAGAAGTTTTGAATGATCATATTGCTTTCCGAACGTTCAATGACCCACGCATCGGTGTTGATATATTGTCGCAGGAGTTCCTCAAAGTTGGTTATGAGTACAAAGGCTCCTATTATTTTGAGCAGAAAAAACTGAATGCCAAACATTTTGAGCACAAAACTTTTAAGGACGCTCCACGTGTTTTTATCAGCGAACTGCTGGTTGAGGAGTTTACTCCTTTCCTGCAGGAAACCATCAAAGGAATTATAGATAATATCCCTTCGGGTAGGACCGGAAAGAGTGAGCTTATCTACGCCGGAAACCTCTGGGGAACCCCCTCCTATGAGGTGTATGAGACCCTGCGCAAGGAGTCGGAATATGCTGCCTGGGTTTATGTTTACGGCTTCAGAGCAAATCACTTCACCGTAAGCATCAATGGCCTGAACAAGTACGATAATATTCTGAAAGTTAACCAATTCCTGAAAGACAGTGGATTTATCATCAACAGTTCAGGCGGAGAGGTTAAAGGAACTCCCGGCGAACTGCTTGAACAATCAAGCATTATGGCCGGCATCCTTCCGGTTAAGTTCAAAGAGGGAACGTTCGAAATTCCTTCCTGTTATTATGAATTTGCCATGAGGTATCCTGATGCTGATGGGAAACTTTACTCAGGTTTTATCGCAAAATCCGCAGATAAAATTTTTGAGAGTACTGACTTTTACAAGAAATGAGCACTTTATATCAGAGAAAAAAATCCCGTCAATTGTTGCCGGGATTTTTTTTATCCTGTTAATAAGTTTCAGAAGAAAAAATAAGGTGGATGATCTTGTGTAACGTTCCAGGATACTGAGGTTGAGAAGAAAAAATAAGCTTGATCCGGGCATTAAATGTGTTGAAATTTCCCCCGAAGTAAACAGGTTGGTCAGGCATTACCCAATCTGACCTTATTCACCCTGCTGAACCTCAGTAACTAACCTGGCCCCTTCAGACTTCAACCTTATTATTCTTTCATATCATGATTATCAGTTCCTTAAATAATATATTCCACCGGAGTTCCTACCTGGCTGATTCTTTCAATATCTTTGTTGTAGTAAGCAAATATGTACTTTAATACTATTAAAACAAAAAGCTGTGAAAGTTGAGTATAATAATTTATATATTCCTTTTATCTTAACCACAAGCAGAAGGATACCACTTTTACAGACAAACCCTAGGGAAAGATTTGGGAAATATATTACCGGTGTAGTCAAAAATCACAACAGTAAATTATTTGCAATTTATACCAAGCCTGACCATGTTCATTTCCTGGTTTCCAAATGTCCGGACTATGGTGAGAATGAATTTTCAGAAATTAAAGCTGATTCCACTTCGAAATTCATCAAGGATAACCGGCTCAGTAAGGGAGTTTTTGCCTTGCAGCAAAGCTGTTCAGCAATTTCTGTTTCAAAGGCTTGTATAAAAAAAGTTTGCAATTACATTCTCATTCAACCTAAACACCATAAAAAGCATACTTTTGATAACCATTTCATGGAATATATCGGTCTTTACCAACAAACCATAAACCCCGGAGAATCTGCATGATCCCCATAAATAAATGGAATGAACTACGTTCCGGACTCAAAGGAGACTTATATACCGGCGACAGCATGCGCCTGCTTTACGCGACCGATGCCTCGGCTTACCGCGAAATGCCGGCTGCTGTCTGCCGGCCAAAAGATGATGATGATATCAGGACATTGATTGCTTTTGCCTCAAAAATGAAGGTTCCCCTGATTCCCAGGACTGCCGGCACTTCATTGGCCGGACAGGTTGTCGGATCCGGGATCATTGCCGATGTTTCAAAATACATGACCCGGGTGATCGAACTCAATGCGGAAGAGCACTGGGTGAAAGTTCAGCCGGGTGTCGTGCTGGACGAACTGAATAAACTGCTGGAGCCACATGGTCTGTTTTTCGGACCGGAGACTTCCACTTCAAACCGCTGCATGATCGGCGGAATGGTGGGCAACAACTCCTGCGGGTCGCATTCACTTGTTTACGGAAGCACGCGTGAACATACCCTTGAGATAAAAGCATTGCTGAGCGACGGATCTGAAGCCGTGTTCGGGCCGCTTGACAACAATGCTTTCGGGAAGAAATGCGCCCTGGGGAACCTTGAAGGTAAATTATACCGGTCGCTGAAAGATATGCTGAGCGATCCGGCCAACCAGGCTGAAATCAGGGCCGAATTCCCTGACCCGGTGGTTGAACGGAGAAACACCGGTTATGCACTTGACTTATTGCTGGAATCTGAGCCTTTCACTTCAGGAATGCCTGCCTTTAATTTCTGCCGCTTGTTGGCAGGATCCGAAGGCACCCTCGCTTTCAGTACGGAAATCAAGCTCAACCTGGTGCCTCTGCCACCCAAAGAAAAGGCATTGATCTGCATTCACTGCGAAACACTCGAGGATGCCTTTAACGGAAACCTGATTGCCCTCAGGCATAAGCCTGCTGCTATTGAACTGATCGACAATTATATTCTTGAACGCACCAAGGGAAACATCGAACAACGGAAAAACCGGTTCTTTATCCAGGGGGAGCCGGCAGCCATTCTTGTAGTTGAGCTGGCCCTTGAGAGCCGTGAGGCTATTGATAAACTTGCTGCCGGTCTCGAAGCCGAAATGCGGAACAACGGTTATGGCTACCATTTCCCGGTCATCTACGGAAGTGATATCAATAAAGTATGGGCATTACGCAAAGCAGGACTGGGTCTGCTCTCCAACGTCCCCGGTGATAAAAAACCAGTGGCTGTGATAGAAGATACCGCAGTAAATCCCCTTGTTTTGCCGGCCTATATGGTTGATTTCAGAAAAATGCTGGTCAGACTGGGATTAGACTGCGTTTATTACGCACACATAGCTACCGGAGAGATTCATCTGCGTCCGGTGCTGGATCTGAAAGATCCGGGCGATGTTGAGCTTTTCCACACCGTTGCGCTTGAGACCGCCAGGCTTGTCAAGAAATATCGCGGTTCCCTCAGCGGAGAGCACGGCGATGGCCGGTTACGAGGGGAGTTTATTCCTTTGATGCTGGGCGATCATAATTTTGCCCTCCTGAAAGAGATCAAGAATGTATGGGACCCTGAGGGTATATTTAACCCGGGAAAAATTACCGATACCCCAAAAATGAATGACAGTCTCCGTTACGAACCGGGGCAGGTAACCAGGGAAATAGATACGGTTTTTGATTTCTCCGAAAGCCTTGGTATTCTGAGAGCAGCCGAGCAATGCAACGGATCGGGCGACTGCCGGAAATCGGAACAGTTTGCCGGAACCATGTGCCCCAGTTTTCAAGCCACCCGTGATGAAAACACCACCACCCGCGCCAGAGCCAATATCCTGCGGGAGTTCCTGACACGGTCTGACAAAGCCAATCCGTTCAATCACAGGGAGATTTATGAAATCATGGACCTTTGCCTTTCGTGTAAAGGATGTAAATCGGAATGTCCGTCGAATGTTGATATGGCAAAATACAAAGCTGAGTTTCTGCAGCATTATTACGATGCCAACGGTGTGCCATTGCGGACCAGGATGATTGCCTACATTACCGGTTTCAACAGGATAGGAAGCCTTTTCCCTGGCTTTTATAACTTCTTCCTTAAGAACAGTTTCTTTTCAGGAGTGATAAAAAAAACGCTTGGATTTGCCACAAAACGTTCAATACCATTGATTTACAAGACAACACTCAGGTCATGGCATCAGAAGAACAGGCAAAATCCTTCCGGGGGACAACTGGTTTATCTCTTCGCTGACGAGTTTACCAATTTTAACGATGTTGAAGCAGGGATCAGCGCCATCAGTGCTCTGAACAAGCTGGGCTACCGGGTTGAAATCCCGGATACCACAGAAAGCGGACGGACATTCCTGAGTAAAGGGCTGATCAGGAAAGCAAAAAAAATTGCAGAAAACAACATTAGCCTGCTGTCACCACTTATCACAGCCGACAGTCCGCTCATCGGAATTGAGCCATCGGCTATCCTCACATTCCGTGATGAATACCCTGATCTTACCAGGGGTGCAATGAAAGAAAAAGCAGTGCTGCTTTCAAAGAACTGCCTGTTGATCGACGATTTCATCATGCGTGAGGTCGCTGCCGGACATATCACCAGCGACAGGTTTACCAAAGAACCCAGGCACATCAGGCTGCATGGTCATTGCCACCAGAAATCAATTGCATCAACGGCTTCAACAATGCAGATGCTTACACTTCCGGTCAATTACAAGGTTGATGAGATAAAATCGGGTTGCTGCGGCATGGCGGGATCATTTGGCTATGAAGCAGAACATTATGATATTTCGATGAAAATAGGTGAACTGGTACTCTTTCCGGAAATCAGGGAAACCGATATCAAAACCACCATCGCCGCACCCGGTACCAGTTGCCGTCACCAGATCATGGACGGAACCGGACGGAAGGCGCTTCATCCGGTAGAGGTATTCTGGGAAAGCCTGAAGTAATTTTCGATTTCAGATTTACGGTTTACGATCGGAGAATTTGAAAATCCGGGAATGTGAAAATTTCTGCATTCATTGGTGCAAACTGCGAGAGAAACATTAGAATTACGCCTGACCCGCAGAAGCGCAGCGTAGGTGGGGAATGACGCCCTTCGGCTGGTCTCGGCTTCGCTCGACCTCCGCCGCTCAGGGTGACAAAGTATAAAGAATTTTACGGTTTACGATTTACGATTTACGATTTAGGGTTTACGGCCTGCCCGCCTTGGCGGGTTTACGGTTTACGGCCTGCCCGCCGTTGCGGCCTGCCTGACGGAAGTCAGGGTTTAAGATTTAATTACTTAATGGGCAATTCTGATTTAAACCGGTTAACTGTTAACTATTAGTTTTTTGTTGTTAACTATTAACTGTTAACTGATAAATAGCACAACATCGTTGACACTTTTTTTCGTAGCATAACATCGTTGACACTTTTTATTAAAAACGTTCTTTGACATATTTTTTCGTATTGTTCAAATAAAAAATGGACGAATACGAGAAACGGAAAGTAGC